>NZ_CP108356.1:4717500-5963383 GCF_036237315.1 Streptomyces sp. NBC_01351
CTCTAATGCTAAGGCCGTGAAGCCGTTCCGGACCCTTCGGGGAAAGGAAAGTGGTGGAGCCGCCGATCCAAGGTGGTAGTAGGTAAGCGATGGGGTGACGCAGGAAGGTAGTCCAGCCCGGGCGGTGGTAGTCCCGGGGTAAGGGTGTAGGCCGAGGGGTAGGCAAATCCGTCCCTCATTAAGGCTGAGACCTGATGCCGAGCCGATTGTGGTGAAGTGGATGATCCTATGCTGTCGAGAAAAGCCTCTAGCGAGTTTCATGGCGGCCCGTACCCTAAACCGACTCAGGTGGTCAGGTAGAGAATACCGAGGCGTTCGGGTGAACTATGGTTAAGGAACTCGGCAAAATGCCCCCGTAACTTCGGGAGAAGGGGGGCCATCACTGGTGATCGGATTTACTCCGTGAGCTGGGGGTGGCCGCAGAGACCAGCGAGAAGCGACTGTTTACTAAAAACACAGGTCCGTGCGAAGCCGTAAGGCGATGTATACGGACTGACGCCTGCCCGGTGCTGGAACGTTAAGGGGACCGGTTAGTGACCTTTCGGGGTTGCGAAGCTGAGAACTTAAGCGCCAGTAAACGGCGGTGGTAACTATAACCATCCTAAGGTAGCGAAATTCCTTGTCGGGTAAGTTCCGACCTGCACGAATGGCGTAACGACTTCTCGACTGTCTCAACCATAGGCCCGGTGAAATTGCACTACGAGTAAAGATGCTCGTTTCGCGCAGCAGGACGGAAAGACCCCGGGACCTTTACTATAGTTTGATATTGGTGTTCGGTTCGGCTTGTGTAGGATAGGTGGGAGACTTTGAAGCAGCCACGCCAGTGGTTGTGGAGTCGCCGTTGAAATACCACTCTGGTCGTGCTGGATGTCTAACCTCGGTCCGTGATCCGGATCAGGGACAGTGTCTGATGGGTAGTTTAACTGGGGCGGTTGCCTCCCAAAGAGTAACGGAGGCGCCCAAAGGTTCCCTCAGCCTGGTTGGCAATCAGGTGTTGAGTGTAAGTGCACAAGGGAGCTTGACTGTGAGACCGACGGGTCGAGCAGGGACGAAAGTCGGGACTAGTGATCCGGCGGTGGCTTGTGGAAGCGCCGTCGCTCAACGGATAAAAGGTACCCCGGGGATAACAGGCTGATCTTCCCCAAGAGTCCATATCGACGGGATGGTTTGGCACCTCGATGTCGGCTCGTCGCATCCTGGGGCTGGAGTCGGTCCCAAGGGTTGGGCTGTTCGCCCATTAAAGCGGTACGCGAGCTGGGTTTAGAACGTCGTGAGACAGTTCGGTCCCTATCCGCTGTGCGCGTAGGAATATTGAGAAGGGCTGTCCCTAGTACGAGAGGACCGGGACGGACGAACCTCTGGTGTGCCAGTTGTCCTGCCAAGGGCATGGCTGGTTGGCTACGTTCGGGAGGGATAACCGCTGAAAGCATCTAAGCGGGAAGCCTGCTTCAAGATGAGTATTCCCACCTCCTTGAGAGGGTAAGGCTCCCAGTAGACGACTGGGTTGATAGGCCAGATGTGGAAGCCCGGTAACGGGTGAAGCTGACTGGTACTAATAGGCCGAGGGCTTGTCCTCAGTTGCTCGCGTCCACTGTGTTAGTTCTGAAATAACGAACAGCTGTGTCAATGCCAGCGTTCAAATTTCATAGTGTTTCGGTGGTCATAGCGTTAGGGAAACGCCCGGTTACATTCCGAACCCGGAAGCTAAGCCTTTCAGCGCCGATGGTACTGCAGGGGGGACCCTGTGGGAGAGTAGGACGCCGCCGAACAATCATTGCGGGAAGCCCCGCACCAGCCCTTTACGGGCTCGGTGCGGGGCTTTTCTGCGTTCCGGACAGTGTTCGGTCACGGGCGCAGCCCAGGACTCGGCGGCCCTGAGGTGGATGATCGCGGGAGGCCATCAGGAAAGGTGAACGGGGTCGGGCCTCGGCCGCATGAGTCTGCTGATCCTCTCATCGGTGGCGTCGAGGGGGTCTGGCGTACATGCGCTCGTAGGGTTGGGGTATGGGCTACGACCTCGTCATCTTCGACAACGACGGCGTGCTGGTGGACAGCGAGCCGCTCGCCAACAGCATCCTCGCCGAGTACCTCACCGAGCTCGGGCACCCGACCTCGTACGAGGAGTCGCTCCGCGACTACATGGGGGCCGCCGTGCACCGGGTGCACGACCTCGTCATGGAGCGGACCGGGGAGCGGTTGCCGGACGACTTCGAGGCGCAGCTGAACGCGCGGACGTTCGCCGGCTTCGAGCGGGAGCTGAGGCCCGTGCCCGGGGTGGAGGAGGTGCTCGGGGCGCTGACCGCCAGTGGGGTCGGGTACTGCCTGGCCTCTTCCGCGAGTCACGAGCGGATCCGGGTCGGGCATCGGTCGGCCGGGCTCGACGGGTGGTTCGAGGAGGAGTGGATCTTCAGTTCGCAGGACGTGGGGAAGGGCAAGCCGGCGCCCGATCTGTTCCTGCACGCGGCCCGGTCCATGGGCGTGGAGCCCGCGCGGTGTGTCGTCGTCGAGGACAGCCCGCTCGGGATCCAGGCCGCCGTGGCCGCGGGGATGGACGTGTTCGCGTTCACCGCGATGCTCCCCGCCGACCAGCTGCCCGGCGCCACCAGGCACTTCGGGGACATGAAGCAGCTCACCGGGCTGCTCGAACTGGAAGCCGGACTGGGTATGTGATCTCTCTACCCACGGGTAGCCGCGGGCCCTACGCTGTGCCGCCATGACGGCAATGGCAGATGTGCGGCTGCGACGTGGGCGCGGGGCGCTGGGGTTCAGCTTCTTCGCGCAGGGTGTCGCCTTCGCGCTGCTCGTGACCAGGATTCCGGCCATCCAGGACCGGTACGGGATATCCGACGCCCTGCTGCCCGCCTTCCTCGCCGCCGTGCCGATCCTGGCGGGCGCGGCGAGCGTCGGCACCGAGCACCTCGTGAAGCGGGTCGCGCCCAGTGTGGTGCTGCGGTGGGCGCAGCCGGTGGTGCTGCTCTCCCTGCTGGGGGTCGGGGCCGGCAGCAGGATGTGGCACGTGGCCTTGGCGCTGGGGGCGTTCGGGCTGTCGGTGGGGGCGCTGGACGCCTCGATGAACATGCTCGGGGTGAGCCTCCAGCGGGCGTACGGGCGCAGCATCATGCTTGGCTTCCATGCCGCGTACAGCCTGGGCGGGATCCTGGGGGCCTCGGCCGCCTGGGTGGCGACGAGCGCGCACCTGGGGTTGTTCGAGAGCTATCTGCCGGCCTTGCTCGTGTTGCTTCCGTTGGTGCTGGTGGGGAGTCGGTTCTACGTCGACCAGAAGGACGACGGTGTCGTTGCCGAGAAGGGGCTGGGGCCCGGGGGGTTCAAGCTGCTGCTGCCGCTGTGTCTGGTGATGGCGTGCGCCTACATCGGGGACTCGACCGTCGCCAACTGGAGCGCCAAGTACCTGCAGGACGTGCTCGGGAGTTCGGAGCAGCTGGCCACCGTCCCCTACAACGTCTACATGGTGACCACGCTCATCGGGCGCACCGTGGGAGATCTCGGGGTGCGGAGGTTCGGGGCCGTCGCCGTGGTGCGGTGCGGGACGGTGGTGGCCGCGGGTGGGTTCGCCGTGGTCGCGGCCGCGCCGGGGGCTTGGGTGGGGATGCTCGGCTTCACGCTGCTGGGGATCGGGCTGTGCGTGATCGTGCCGCAGACCTTTGCTGCGGCCGGGAGGCTGTTTCCCGGGGCGGCATCCGATACGGCCATCGCGCGGCTGAACATCTTCAACTACGTGGGGTTCCTGATCGGGTCGCCGCTCGTGGGAGGGATCGGGGACGCCTGGAGCTATCGGGGCGCGATGCTCGTGCCGATGGTTCTCGTGCTGATCACGCTGTTCCATGCCCGCTCGTTCGGGCCGAAGGAGGCCCGATACGGTGTCGGGCATGAGCGGCCGCGGGTTGTTGATGTGGGACGAGGCGGTAACGAAGTATGACTTCGGGCCCAGCCATCCGATGGATCCGGTGCGCCTGGCGCTGACCATGGGGCTGGTGCGCGCCTTCGGGCTGGACCGGGCCATGGAGGTACGGGCGGCCCGCGCGGCCGGGGACTCGACGCTGCGGCTCGTCCACCGCGAGGACTACGTCGCCGCGGTGCGCGAGGTGTCCGCCGACCCCGGGATCGCGGACGGGTCGTACGGGCTGGGGACCATGGACGATCCGGCCTTCCACGGGATGCACGAGGCGTCCGCGCTGATCGCCGGGCAGTCCGTGGCGGGCGCGGAGGCGATCTGGCGCGGGGAGGCCGAGCACGCCGTGAACTTCGCCGGCGGGCTGCACCACGCGATGCCGGGCGGGGCGGCGGGCTTCTGCGTGTACAACGACGCGTCGCTGGCCATCGCGCGGCTCCTGGAGCTGGGGGCGGAGCGGGTCGCGTACGTGGATGTGGACGTGCACCACGGGGACGGGGTGCAGGCGGCGTTCTGGGACGATCCGCGGGTGCTGACGATCTCCGTGCACGAGCATCCCCGGACGCTGTTCCCGCAGACCGGATGGCCGGAGGAGACGGGCGGTCCCGAGGCGGAGGGGAGCGCGGTGAACGTCGCGCTGCCCGCCGGGACCGGAGACGAGGGGTGGCTGCGGGCCTTCCACTCGGTCGTGCCGGAGCTGCTGGCGGACTTCCGGCCGCAGGTGCTGGTGACCCAGCACGGGGCGGACACGCACTTCGAGGATCCGCTGGCGCACCTGGCGGTCTCGCTGGACGCCCAGCGGGCCGTGCAGGAGGCGTGTCACGACCTGGCGCACGAGTACGCGGAGGGGCGGTGGCTGGCGCTGGGGGGTGGCGGGTACGCGGTGGTGGACGTCGTACCGCGGTCGTGGACGCACCTGGTGGGGATCGCAGCGCACCGGCCGGTGGATCCGGAGTCGGCGGTGCCGGCGTCTTGGCGGGAGCTCGTGTACGCGCGGACGCGGCAGGTGGCGCCGGCGCGGATGACGGACGGGCGGGGGTCGGTGTCCTGGCGGGAGTGGGACGGGGGGTACGACCCCGCGGACCGGACGGATCAGGCCGTGCTGGCGACGCGGCGGGCCGTTTTTCCGTTGCGGGGGATGCTGGTCTGAGCCCTGCGGGGGCCTGTCCCCTACCCGCCCTTCCTCCGTTCCCCGGGCTCTGCCCGGACCCGGTCCTCAATCGCCGGACGGGCTGGAAGGAACTGGGGCTCCGCCCCAGACCCCGCGCCTCAAACGCCGGCGAGGCTGGATTGAGCCCGGCGCGGCTGGATGTGCCCGGCGGGGGATTGCGCCCCGGCGAGGCTTGATTGTGCGAGGGGTTACGCCAAGTGTGGGGCTGTTTCTTGGAATTGATGATCCACCAGGTGCGTTGAGGGAGCATCGGAGGGTGTTGAGCACCGGCGCCCTGCGTGCGCATCTGCTGGCCGCCCGGTTGGCCGGGCCCGTTGCCACCTCTCGGGAGGAGAGCCTGCGCAGCTACCGGCTGTTCGCGGCGCGGGATCCGCGGGTGCTGCTGGGGCTGGATCCGGAGTGGGGCTGGGGCGAGGGCGATCTGCTGAGGCTGATGTCGGACAAGTGCGGGGTGTCGGCGGATCCGGCGCACGTCAGCGGGCCGGACGTGATCGACCCGGAGCTGACGATGGCCGCGCTGGACGCCTTCGCGGGACGGCTGCGGGCGGTGGCCGGGGACGGGGCGCCCGTGCTGTTCGGGACGGGTCACCCGCACAGGCTCCTGGGCTTCTACGCCTCCTTGGCCAAGGCGATGTCGGCGGCGGGATGTGTTGTCCTCACCCCCGCGCAGGGGGCGAGTGTCGACGTGGCGACCCGGTTCGGCGTACGCACGTACAGCCTCGATTACGTACGGGGGGTCGCACTGGTGCGGGAACCCGGCGTGCGGTCGCCGGGGAGTGCGACCGGCGCGCACAGTCATTCGCCGCTGCCGGTTCGGATCGCGCTGGGGGCCCTGGCGGAGGCCGGCGGGCCGCTGCCGGAGCTGGTGGTCGGCGATCACGGGTGGGTCTGCGGCGCAGGTCAGCTCGGTGTGGAAGCGATCGGGCTGGCGGACACGGATGATCCCGCGCTGTTCGTGGGGGAGGCCGAGGGGCGGGTCTCGGTGGCCGTTCCGCTTGATGACGCGGTGCGTGCGGACTACTACCTGCCGCTTACTCGCTATGTGCTCAATCGGGCGAGTCTGTCGGGTCGGCAGGAGTGGACGTAGCTCCTCTTCCCCACTCGTATCACACGCCCCTACTCTGGGGAGTGAGCGTGCGACGACGAGGAGTAACCGGAGGGGAAGCCGGTGCCCGTCATGCGCGGAAGGTCAAGGTGTGTCATGGCTGCTGGCGAGAGGCCTCTCAGTGAGGTTCAGTTCCTGACCGTGGCGGAGGTCGCCTCGGTGATGCGAGTGTCGAAGATGACCGTGTACCGCCTGGTGCACAACGGTCATCTGCCCGCAATCCGGGTGGGCCGGTCCTTCCGGGTCCCCGAAAACGCGGTCCACGAGTACCTCCGAGAGTCCTATGTGGGGGTGGAGTCGGCCTGAGACTGACCCTCGGAAGCCCTCGGATTACAAGCTCGGAGCTCGGGACGGTAGGCTAGGCCGACGTAGGTCGTGTGGGCCCCGACGCCCCGCACCGAATGAAGAGAAGTGAGCGAGGGTAGTCGTGGGCTCTGTTATCAAGAAGCGGCGCAAGCGGATGGCTAAGAAGAAGCACCGCAAGCTGCTCAAGCGCACCCGCGTCCAGCGCCGTAACAAGAAGTAAACGGCAGCTGTACGTGTTCTCCGCAGCCCCTCCACCATCCTGGTGGGGGGGCTGCGGTGTAGCCGGAGACAGTTGTTCCGATCTAGGGAGGCGCTGAGCTCGTGGGGAAGGTCGTGCTCGTCACCGGGGCTGCCCGGCAGCTGGGGGGCCGCTTCGTGCGCCGGATCCAGCGTGATCCGGAGGTCGAGCGGGTGATCGCCGTGGACGCGGTGGTGCCGCCGCACCGGCTCGGATCGGCCGAGTTCGTCCGTACGGACATCAGGCAGTCCGCGATCGCCCGCGTGCTGGCCGAGCACGCCGTGGACACCGTGGTGCACCTGGCGGTGACCGGGGGCGGCGGGGGGAGCGGCGGCGGGCACAGCGCCGTCAAGGAAACGAACGTCATCGGGACGATGCAGCTCCTCGGGGCCTGCCAGAAGTCCCCGACGGTGCGGCGGCTCGTGGTGAAGTCCAGTACGAGCGTGTACGGGGGCACCTCGCGGGATCCGGCCGTCTTCACCGAGACCACGCAGCCGAAGTCGCTGCCGCCGGGCGGTTTCGCCAAGGACGCCTCCGAGGTCGAGGGATACGTACGGGGCTTCGCGCGCAGACGGCCGGACGTCGCGGTGTGCGTCCTGCGGTTCGCGAACATCCTGGGGCCCTTCGCGGACTCGGCGCTCGCCGAGTACTTCTCGATGCCCGTGATGCCGACCGTGCTGGGCTACGACCCGCGGCTGCAGTTCGTCCACGAGGACGACGTGCTCGACGTGTTGCGGCTGGCCGCGCAGGAGCCGCGGCGCGGGACGCTGAACAGCGGGACCTTCAACATCGCGGGCGACGGCGTACTGCTGCTGTCGCAGTGCTCGCGGCGGCTGGGGCGGCCGACGCTGCCGTTGCTGCTGCCCGCGGTGACGTGGGTCGGGCAGGCGCTGCGGGCGGTCGGGGTCACCGACTTCTCGCCGGAGCAGATCAGGCTCCTCACGCACGGCAGGGTCGTGGAGACCTCGCAGATGCGGGAGGTGCTCGGCTTCGAACCGATGTACACGACCACCGAGACCTTCGCGGACTTCGCGCGCAGCCGGGGCAACGGGCTGCTGCCGCCGGAGCGGGTGGGGCGGGTCGTGGACCGGGTCGCGGCCATGCTGGATGCAGACGTCGAAGCGGAAGCGGTTGAAGGAGCGAAGCGATAGTGGCGGACGCCAAGGTCATTCCGTTCGACGAGGACCGGCAGCGCCGGCGGGCGCCGGGACGCCGGGTCCGGGCGGTGCCCGAGCCCGAACCCGAGCACGGTCCTGAGGTGGTGGAGCCGCAGGCTCCCGCGCCGGCCCCGGCGGGTGAGGGCTGGGACAAGCGGATCGCCGGCGGACTGGCGTTCCTGCGGCGACGGATCACCGGGGACTACGAGGTCGACGAGTTCGGCTACGACAAGGAACTGACGGACCAGGTCCTGATGTCCCTGATCCGGCCGCTGTACGACAAGTACTTCCGGGTCGAGGTCAAGGGCATCGAGAACATCCCGAAGGAGGGTGGCGCGCTCATCGTGGCGAACCACTCGGGGACGTTGCCGCTCGACGGGCTGATGATGCAGGTGGCGGTCCACGACCACCACCCGGCTCAGCGGCACCTGCGGCTGCTGGCGGCGGACCTGGTGTTCATGCTGCCGGTGGTCAACGAGCTGGCACGGAAGGCCGGGCACACCCTGGCGTGCGCGGAGGACGCGCAACGGCTGCTGGAGGCCGGGGAGCTCGTCGGGGTCATGCCGGAGGGCTTCAAGGGGATAGGGAAGCCGTTCGGCGACCGGTACAAGCTGCAGCGCTTCGGGCGCGGCGGGTTCGTCTCGACGGCGCTGCGGGCGGGGACGCCGATCGTGCCGTGCTCGATCGTGGGGGCGGAGGAGATCTACCCGATGATCGGCAACGCGAAGACGCTGGCGCGGCTGCTGGGGATCCCGTACTTCCCGATCACGCCGACGTTCCCGTTGCTGGGGCCGCTGGGGGCGGTGCCGTTGCCGACGAAGTGGACGATCCAGTTCGGGGAACCTATCCCGACGGCCGGGTATGCGGCGGAGGCCGCCGAGGATCCGATGCTGATGTTCAACCTGACGGATCAGGTGCGGGAGCAGATTCAGCACACGTTGTACAAGCTGCTGGTGCAGCGGCGGTCCGTGTTCTTCTGACCGTTGAGTGCCGGGGCTCTGCCCCGGACCCCGCGCCTCAAACTCCCCCAGCTACCGCTGGGAGGGGCCCCCTGGCGAGGCTGGGTATGGCTGGATGTGGCGAAGGGGCCGCGCGTGCGCGGCCCCTTCGCCTTGTTCCTACTCCGCGTCCTCCCCGCTGATTCCCAGGCCCGGGAGGAGGCCCGGGAGGAGGGGTGGGAGGGTGATGTCCGGCTTCGTCTCGGACGGGGTGCCCGAGGCGGGTGGGGTGGACTGGCCCGCGGGCGGGTTCAGCAGGTTGCCCGTACCGCCCAGGAGGCCGCCCGGCGGGGGTGTGGTGCTGCCCGACGGGGACGGCGCGGGGCTGCCCGAGGGCTTGCCCGACGCCGGGGCGGACTGCTGCGCGCCGCCGGGGGTGCCCGGCTTGGCGGAGGAACCGGACGGGCCGGTCCCGCGCGTCTGTTCCGGGGGCTTGGGGAGCAGGCCCTGGAACGGCGCCACGTCTTCGTCTATGGCCTGGAAGACCGACTCCACCTCCCCGCCCACGTCGCCCAGCTGCGCCGGGAGCTTGTCCCGGAGCCTGCCCCACGCGTCGCGGTGGGAGCGGGAGAAGGACGACAGCGCCTGGATCGGGGCGAGCGAGCCGTCCCGGTCGTGGGCGGCCTGGAGGAGCCGGTGGCCCTCCTCGGCGTCGTGCTTCATGCCCGCGAGGGCCCGGCGGATCTCGCCCAGGGACTCGTGGTCCAGTACGCCCGTCCGGCCTCGCTCCATCAGCCTGCGGGCTTCCGACAGACGGTTCGAGGCCTGGTCGAGATAGAGCTCGCCCCGGTCCGTCTCGTCTTCGGTCATCCCCAGCTTCAGGTCCTCCATGCCCCGCTTCACGGGGTAGAGGTGGTCACCGGGCAGGGCGTCGGAACTGGCAGCGGCCACTCCGCTGAAGGCCCCTGCGGCCACACCCACGGTGAGGCCACCCGCTGCGATGCCCTTGGACCAGCGGGAGCGGGGCCGCAATTTCCGGAGCGAGGTCGCCCGGTGGGCGCCGCGGCCGGTCCGCTGTTCGGGCACTTGAGGGTCGGCGGCACCGCCTCCGGCCCTCTCCTCCAGCACCATGGCCTCCATGGCGGCAACGAGCTGGGCTCGTTGCACCACTTTGACCTCGGGGTCCAGCACCGGGCGCGGCATTCGTTCGCCGAGCACGCTCGCCAGGGCCAACAACCGGTCGTGGTCGGCAGGTTCGGCAGGTGCCTCGGACTGCTCGGCCGCCGGGTCCGGTTCCGAAAGGTCGGACGGGGTCCGCTCCTCCAGGGCCTGGGCGAAGGCGTTCGCCCGCCGGTGCGGAGTAACGTTCGCGATCACTGGCGGCACCTCCTCTCGTCATGACGATCGACTCCCCAAGGTGTCCGGAAGGTTGCCTTCCTTGAGCACATCCACACTTTCGGGTGAGCGGCTTCGGGCAAAGCGTGTCCACAGGGAGCCTGCATTCCGCACAACGAGCGTCGCGGCACTTGGGTTACGGACGAAGGATGATCGGACCACAGCGTCATCGAGGGGTCACCGAATGTGTTGTCAGTAAGGATTCAGCGGGCGTCGTCCGGGAGGAGGCGGGCCAGGGTGCGGACCGCCCGGTACTGGAGCGTCTTGATGGCGCCCTCGTTCTTCCCCATCACCCGGGCCGTCTCGGCGACCGAGAGGCCCTGCAGGAAGCGCAGTGTCACGCACTCCTGCTGCTGCGGATTGAGTTTCCGTACGGCCTCCAGCAGGGCCGCGTTGGAGAGGGACTCCAGGACGGAGTCCTCGGGACTGCGCTCGACCTCGTTCGCGTCGAGCATCTCGCCGGTGGTGACCTCCAGCCGGAAGCGGCTGGACTTGAAGTGGTCGGCCACCAGGTTGCGCGCGATCGTCACGAGCCACGCACCGAAGTCGCGGCCCTGCCAGGTGAAGGTGGAGATGCGGCGCAGCGCGCGCAGGAAGGTCTCGCTGGTGAGATCCTCCGCGGTCGCCTTGCCGCCGACCCGGTAGTAGATGTAGCGGTACACCGTGTCGCTGTACTGGTCGTACAGGCGGCCGAAGGCTTCGGCCTCGCCCGCCTGGGCTCGTTCGACCAGGTCCATCATGCGGGCCTGGTCGCTGTCCGCCGTGGGGCGGCGGGGGGTGGGGGTGGCCTGGGTGCTCGTGCCGGCGGTGCCGTTCGACCCCCCGGCCGCGCGGCCGCGTCTGCCCACCGTTGCTCCGCCGTCGGTCAGGGCGTAGCAAGGACCGGCCGGGCCGAAGCCGGCAGGGACCGCGGCGGCGAAGGCGGGGACGGCGTACGCGGTGGGGACGAAGCCGCGCAGGTGGTCGAGGACCGTTGCGCGCAGCTGAGCCAGGCCCGAGGCGTCAACCCCGACAGGTGGGTACACGGGACTCCCAGAGGCAGAGCTTCCATCACGTGCAGTGCGGGACCGTTCACCCGTCGTGGCGACAGATGGCCGGTGGCATGCGTTTGAGGAGAATAACGCTTCGTACAGGCAGCGCTACACCCAGTTGCTCAAATCACCGCTTCCGACACTTCTGTTGCGTGTCGAGGGCATATTCAGGTGCAGTTGGTGATCGATTCTTGATCACTTGCATACGCGGAATGGACGGTTCCAGGGGGGCCCGCGACCGAGTCGGGCAGGCCGGAGTGGCCTGCCGGACACGGGGGTAGGGCTGGGGGAATGCCCTGGGGCGGGCGGCGCGAAACGCGCGGGAAGCCGCCCCGCGGGGTGCGGGACGGCTCCGGTGCTGGTGGTGGCCGGTCGGTGCCGGCAAATCGGTAAGGGGAGGGGCGCCCGGGCTACTTGCGGCGGCGGTGCAGGGCGATCGCGGCGGCCGCGCCACCCGCGATCGCGCCGACTCCGGCGGCTGCCGGGACGCCGACCTTCACGGCCTTGCGGCCGGTCCGATAGTCGCGCAGGCGCCAGTCGTTGGTCCGGGCATGCTTGCGCAGTTTTGTGTCGGGATTGATCGCGTACGGATGTCCGACCAGCGACAGCATCGGGATGTCGTTGTGCGAATCGCTGTACGCGGCGCAGCGCGTGAGGTCCAGGCCCTCGGCGGAGGCCAGCGCGCGGACCGCCTCCGCCTTGGCGGGGCCGTGCAGCGGCTCCCCGACCAGGCGGCCGGTGTAGATGCCGTCGACGGACTCCGCGACGGTGCCCAGGGCGCCGGTCAGGCCGAGGCGGCGGGCGATGATCGTGGCCGTCTCCACGGGGGCCGCGGTGACCAGCCACACCTTCTGGCCGGCGTCGAGGTGGGCCTGGGCGAGGGCGCGGGTGCCCGGCCAGATCCGCGTCGCCATGTACTCGTCGTAGATCTCCTCGCCGATGGACATCAGCTCGGAGACCTTGTGGCCCTTGACGATGGACAGGGCGCTGTCGCGGGCGTCCTGCATGTGCTCGGGGTCCTCGACCCCGGCGAGCCGGAACCAGGCCTGTTGCCAGGCGAAACGGGCGAGTTCGCGGCGGCGGAAGAACTCGCGCTTGTAGAGGCCGCGGCCGAAGTGGAAGATCGCGGCGCCCTGCATGACGGTGTTGTCGAGGTCGAAGAAGGCGGCGGCGAGGTCGTCGCCGGCGACGGGGAACTCCGCCTCTTCCTCTTCTTCCTCGAGTACGTCGAGGTCGGTGTCGAGGTCGAGATCTGCGTCGGTGAGGTGCGGGGATTCGGCCAGGGCGGTCTTGCGGGCGGCCTCGGCCGAGGCCTCGCCTGCCAGTACGCTCCGCGCGGTCGCGGAGCGTCTACGGGGTGTGAGCCATCCGAGAGCGGCCATGTGGCGAGCATAGCCACTGTGTTCGGGAGTTCCCGAACCGATGGGAAACGGAGGCGTTAACAGTTCGGGACGCCGCCCCGGAGAATGGAGGCATGAGCCCTTTGTTGCGACGTAAAGAGAAGAAGCGTCCCGGCGAGCGGATGGTGACGCTCATCGGGAAGCCGGGATGTCATCTGTGCGACGAGGCCGAGGAGGTCGTCGCGAAGGTGTGCGCCGAGACGGGTGCGCAGTGGGAGAAGAAGGACATCTCGCAGGACGAGGAGCTCTACCGGCTGCACTGGGAGCAGATTCCGGTGGTGTTGGTGGACGGCGAGCAGCACACCTTCTGGCGGGTGAACCCGGACCGGCTGCGGCGGGCATTGGAGGGCTGAGCCCCTTCCCGGTTACCATCGTGGGCGTTTTGTGGGATCTGGGGGCGTATCCGTGAGGAGTGTGTACGGTTTTGCCCCCTTTGGGATTTGAACGGGTTCGGCGTCCCGTTGGCTCCGCTCATATGAGTCGCGGTTGCGTGACCCCGGTCACTTTGGTCGGACAAAATGGACACAATCTTTGTGCACGCGTTCACAAAGGCATAGCCTGCTGTCGACGGGGCGGTCCTGGGACAAGTGGCCGCCTGCAGCCCCGCTCATCCCGCAGGAGCATCGTGGCAACTGGCCGAACTCACCGACCGGCGACCCGCAGCCGAGGTATTCCCGAGGCCACTGTCGCCCGGCTTCCGCTGTACTTGCGTGCCCTCACCGCGCTCTCCGAGCGATCGGTGCCCACGGTGTCCTCCGAAGAGCTCGCGGCCGCCGCCGGAGTCAACTCCGCGAAGCTGCGCAAGGACTTCTCCTACCTGGGTTCCTACGGCACCCGCGGCGTCGGCTACGACGTCGAGTACCTCGTCTACCAGATCTCCCGCGAGCTCGGCCTCACGCAGGACTGGCCGGTCGTCATCGTCGGCATCGGTAACCTCGGTGCCGCGCTCGCCAACTACGGCGGCTTCGCCTCCCGTGGCTTCCGCGTGGCCGCGCTGATCGACGCCGACCCCGCGATGGCCGGTAAGCCGGTCGCCGGGATGCCCGTGCAGCACACCGATGATCTGGAGCGGATCATCGAGGAGAACGGCGTCTCGATCGGTGTCATCGCGACGCCGGCGGGTGCGGCCCAGCAGGTCAGCGAGCGGCTGATCGCGGCCGGTGTCACCTCTATTTTGAACTTCGCGCCCACCGTGCTGTCCGTGCCGGAGGGCGTGGACGTGCGCAAGGTCGACCTGTCCATCGAGCTCCAGATCCTGGCGTTCCACGAGCAGCGCAAGGCCGGGGAGGAAGCGGCGGCCGCCGCTGCCTCCGGCGGCTCCTCCGTGGGCGGCGCCGCCCCCGCCGCGGCCGTGGTTCCGCCGGCCGGGCGTGCGGCCGCCGAGGCGCGCAAGGGCAACCCCGAGGGCGACGTGCCGGCGGTGATGCCGGCATGAGTCTGCTCGTCGTAGGGCTGAGCCACCGCAGTGCGCCCGTGAGCGTGCTGGAGCGCGCCTCGCTGTCTGCCGACGCCAAGGTGAAGCTGCTGCACGACACGCTGGCTGCTGAGCCGGCGGCGGAGGCGGCGGTGCTCGCCACGTGCAACCGGATCGAGCTGTACGCGGACGTGGACAAGTTCCACGCCGGCGTCGCCGAGCTGTCGACCTTGTTGGCGCAGCACAGCGGTGTCGCGCTGGAGGAGCTCACCCCGTACCTGTACGTGCACTACGAGGACCGGGCTGTTCACCATCTGTTTTCGGTGGCGTGCGGGCTGGACTCGATGGTGGTCGGCGAGGGGCAGATCCTCGGGCAGATCAAGGACGCGCTGGCGCTGGGGCAGGAACTGCACACCGCCGGGCGGCTGATCAACGACCTGTTCCAGCAGGCGCTGCGGGTCGGCAAGCGGGCGCACTCGGAGACCGGGATCGACCGGGCCGGGCAGTCGCTCGTCACCTTCGGGCTGGAACAGCTCGCCGTGCGGATGCCGGTGGGGGAGTGGGCCGCGGGCAAGCGGGCGCTGGTGATCGGTGCCGGGTCGATGTCCTCGCTGGCCGCGGCGACGCTGGCGCGGGTTGGCGTCGCCGAGGTCGTGGTGGCGAACCGGACCGCGGAGCGGGCCGAGCGGTTGGCGGAGATTCTGGTTGCCTCGGGCACCGGGGTTAAGGCTTCCGCCGTTGCGATGGCGGCCGTCGCGGATGAGCTGACACGAGTCGACGTGGTGGTGTCCTGCACCGGGGCCACTGGGCTGGTGCTGAGCGCCGATGACGTGCTGGCCGCCGTGTCCCGTGCGGGGCTGGATGTGGCCGATGCCGCAGGTTCGGTGCGGCTTACCGAACGGGGCTCCGCCCCGGACCCCGCGCCTCAAACGCCGGCGGGGCTGGAATTGGCCGATGTGGTTGCCAGGCTTGCCGCTGCCGCGGAGGCCGGGGGGCGGATTCCCGATGCCGGGGCCGCGCGGACCATGGCGGCTCCTGTGGAGGCCGATGGGTGTCCGGTGGGGCCCGATGGGCGCTCGGCGTTGACCGGGGTTGATGCCAACTCCCTTGAGTTGCACGGGACCTGGGCCGATCAGGGTGAGGCCGCCGCGCAGCGGCAGCCGCGCAAGAGCGCTCGGAGTCAGAGTGACGGGATGCCCGTGCGGCTCGCGTTGCTGGACCTTGCCATGCCCCGGGACATCGACGCCGCCGTGCACCGGATTCCCGGCGTGCGGCTGGTGGACATCGAGAGCCTGGCGGAGGCCAGCGCGGACGCGCCCATGGCCGCCGACGTCGACGCCGTGCGCGCGATAGTGGCCGAGGAAGTCGCCGCCTTCGGGGCGGCGCAGCGGGCCGCGCACATCACGCCCACCGTCGTCGCCCTGCGCGCCATGGCGGCCGAAGTCGTGGCCATGGAGGTGGCGCGGCTGGACGGGCGGGTGCCCGATCTCGACGAGCGGCAGCGGGCCGAGGTCACCCAGACCGTGCGCCGCGTCGTCGACAAGCTCCTCCACGCGCCGACCGTGCGCGTCAAGCAGCTCGCGAGCGAGCCCGGCGGCGCCGGGTACGCCGAGGCGCTGCGCGAACTCTTCGACCTCGACCCTCAGACGGTGGCATCCGTCAGCCGGGCGGACGCGGCCGATCCGAAGAACGACGACGACCCAGGACGGGCATCATGAACACACGTCCCGACCAGCCGCTGCGGCTCGGTACGCGGCGGAGCAAGCTGGCCATGTCCCAGTCGGGGCACGTCGCAGACGCGGTCCGGGCGATCACCGGCCGGCCCGTCGAGCTCGTGGAGATCACGACCTACGGTGACGTGTCGCGCGAGCACCTCGCCCAGATCGGCGGGACCGGCGTGTTCGTCACCGCCCTGCGCGACGCGCTGCTGCGCGGTGAGGTCGACTTCGCCGTGCACTCGCTGAAGGACCTGCCGACCGCGCAGCCCGACGACCTCGTGATCGCGGCCATGCCGCGCCGCGAGGACCCCCGGGACGCGCTCGTCGCACGTGACGGCCTGACCTTCGAGCAGCTGCCCGACGGCGCCCGGATCGGTACCGGGTCGCCGCGCCGGACGGCGCAGCTCAACCACCTGGCGCTGTCGCTCGGCAAGCGGATCGAGACCGTACCGATCCGCGGCAACGTGGACACGCGGATCGGGTTCGTGCGGGACGGGGAGCTCGACGCCGTCGTGCTCGCCGCCGCCGGCATGAACCGGATCGGGCGCGGTGACGAAGCGACCGACCTGCTGTCCGTCGACAGCTTCCTGCCCGCCCCCGGCCAGGGAGCCCTGGCCGTGGAGTGCCTCGCGTCCGATACGGACCTCATCGCCGCGCTCGGCGAGCTCGACGACCCGCACACCCGGGCCGCCGTGACCGCGGAGCGTTCCCTGCTCGCCGCCCTGGAGGCCGGCTGCAGCGCACCCGTGGGTGCGTTCGCCGACCTTTTGGCCGACGGACAGACTGTCAATGAAATGCGCCTGCGCGGCGTCGTCGGAACCCTCGACGGCTCGACGCTGGTGCAGCTGTCCACCACCGGTCCCGTGCCCCAGTCGTACGACGAGGCCATGGCGCTCGGCCGCGAACTCGCGGACGAGATGCTGGCCAAGGGCGCGGCCGGTCTGATGGGGGAGCGATCGTGAGCCCCACAAGTCTGAACACCTCCGCTTTCGCGGGCGTCGCCGCCCACGGGCACGTCACCTTCCTCGGTGCCGGCCCAGGCGACCCGGGTCTGCTGACGCTGCGCGCCGTGGAGGCGCTCGCGGCAGCGGACGTACTGATCGCGGAGCCCGAGGTGCTCGACGTCGTACGGACGCACGCGCGCACGGGTGTCGACACGCCGCAGCTGACGATCGCTGACGAAGCGTCAGCGGCCGCCGGGGTCCCGGTGATCCGCGATGCCGCCAATCTTGTCATGGAGGCCGCGCGCTCCGGCAGGCGGGTCGTACGTGCCGTCACCGGCGACCCCGGGCTCGACGGGAACGCGGCCGAGGAGATGCTCGTCTGCGCCACCGAGGGCATCCCCTTCGAGGTGGTGCCGGGCGTCGCGACCGCGGTGGGCGTGCCCGCGTACGCGGGTGTGCCGCTGAGCGGCAAGCAGGGCGCGGACGTCCGGTTCGTGGACGCGCGCAAGGCCTCGGCGCGCTCCTGGAGCGAGGTCGGCGCGAGCGACGGGATCCTGGTGGTCTCCGCGACGCTGGAGACCGTCTCGGCCGCCGCCGCGGAGCTGGTGAGCGCCGGGCGCAAGCCCGACACCCCGTTGACCGTGACCGTGGCCGGTACGACGACGCGCCAGCGGACGTGGAGCGCGACCCTGGGGACCATCGCCCAGGTGTTCAAGCAGGGCAAGGTGCTCCCCTCGCCCGAGGGCGCCCGGCCCGTCATAGCCGTGGTCGGTGAGCACGACGCCGCCTCGCGGCGCGAGGAGCTGGCCTGGTTCGAGTCGAAGCCGCTGTTCGGCTGGCGGGTCCTCGTACCGCGCACCAAGGAGCAGGCCGCCTCGCTCTCCGACCAGTTGCGTTCGTACGGCGCGGTGCCGCACGAGGTGCCGACCATCGCCGTGGAGCCGCCGCGCACCCCGCAGCAGATGGAGCGGGCCGTGAAGGGCCTGGTGACGGGGCGGTACGAGTGGATCGCCTTCACCTCGGTGAACGCGGTCAAGGCGGTGCGGGAGAAGTTCGAGGAGTACGGGCTCGACGCGCGCGCCTTCGCGGGGATCAAGGTCGCCGCGGTGGGTGAGCAGACCGCTGCGGCGCTGGTGGAGTTCGGTGTGAAGCCGGACCTGGTGCCGAGCGGGGAGCAGTCCGCGGCCGGGCTGCTGGAGGACTGGCCGCCGTACGACCCGGTCTTCGACCCGATCGACCGCGTCTTCCTGCCGCGGGCCGACATCGCGACCGAAACGCTGGTCGCCGGGCTGATCGAGCTCGGGTGGGAGGTCGACGACGTGACCGCCTACCGGACGGTGCGCGCGTCGCCGCCGCCGGCGGATACGCGGGAGGCGATCAAGGGGGGTGGCTTTGATGCCGTTCTCTTCACGTCCAGCTCGACGGTCCGGAACCTGGTGGGTATCGCCGGGAAGCCGCACAACGTGACCGTGATCGCGTGTATCGGGCCGGCGACGGCCAAGACCGCGGAGGAGCACGGGCTGCGGGTGGACGTGCTGTCGCCGGAGCCGAGCGTGGGCAAGCTGGCGGAGGCGCTGGCCGAGTACGGTGCGGCGCGCCGCGAGGCGGCCAAGCAGGCCGGCGAGACGGTGTTCCGGCCGAGCGAGCGGCGGCCGGGGGCGCGGCGGCGTCGTACGACGTGAGCCGGTTAGGCGGGCTCCGCCCGTTACAGGACACGGAGAAGGGGCCCGGGTGCACAGCGCACCCGGGCCCCTTCCCCGTATCCCGCCCCGGCGGAATCCGTGGCGGGGCGGAGGCGCGGCGCTACCCAGGCGGGATCTGAGTAGCTGTGCGGATCCCTGGGGCCGGGTCGGCGAGGTTGAGTGTCCTCATGACCGACCTCGATCTCGACCTCGACATCGACCGGGACCGCCGGGCGTTCATCGCCCCGCTGGCCTCCACCCTGCTGACGCTCCCGCTGGCGTTCCTGTCGCTGCTGTACGCGGGGCTCTCGCCGATGGCGTGCGACTCCTGCGGCGGGCAGACCGCTGACGCCTTCGACGCGAGCTTCGAGATCGCCTGGCCGGTGTTCATGGCGGGGCTGTTGGGCGTGCTGGGGCTGCTGCTGTGGTGTTGGGCCCTGCCGTGGAAGACGGTCAACGCTCCCCGTCGCGTCGGGATCGCGATCGCCGCTCCGGCGGTGGTGCTGCTGAACGCGGTGGTGTTCTGGGCGCTGCTGGACCTGCCGTAGCGCTAGGCGCTGACCCAGGAGGTGAGGCTGGTCCAGGCGGCGGGAGCGAGGGTGAGCTGCGGGCCGTCGGTGACCTTGGAGTCCCGGACGTGGACCTGGGCGGCGGGGCAGGTGGCCATCTCGACGCAGGCGCCGCCCTCGCTGCCGCTGTAGGAGGACTTCTGCCAGGTGATCGCGGCTTCGAGGCACTGGCCGCCCTCGCTGCCGCTGTAGCTGGACTTGAACCACTTCAGTACGGTGCTCATGACTCTCCTAGCAGCCGGTCCAACAGGTCCCGCGTTTCCGCGAAGTTGAGGGCCTGTGACCGCAGCATCGCATACTTCTGGGAGAGGATGCTGACCTCGTTCGGGTCCCTGACGAGGAAGCTGCCGCGCTGGGTTTCCGAGTAGGCGAGGTGCTGGAATTCCGGTGTTTCCAAGAGGGTGAAGGGGCCGTCGAGGCCCGCGTGAGCGGTGACGCCGAGGGGCAGTACCTGGAGGGAGATGGTCGGAAAGTCGGCGCAGGCGCGCAGGTGGCGCAGTTGCTCCTGGTACACCTCGTCGCCGCCGATCCGGTCGCGCAGGGCGGGCTCCCACACGATGAAGCTGAGCGTTGGGGGGACCGGGCGGGTGAGGATCTTCTGGCGTTGGATGCGGTGGGCGGTCTGGAGCTCTATCTTCTCGGTGCCGACGAAGGGGATGCGGCAGCCGAGGACGGCGCGGGCGTAGCTCTCGGTCTGGAGCAGGCCCGGCACGGTGAGCGTGTCGTACCAGGACAGCGCGAGCGCCTCCGCCTCGCGCTCCATGTACTCCTCCGCCCAGGCCGGGATCATGTCGACCTCCGGCAGCTTGTGCGCGGCGACCGCCAAGAGGCCGGGCAGGCCGAGGACGCGGTCCATCTGCTCGGCGAGGTTGGGCATCAGGACCCGCCTGCCCTGTTCGATCGAGGCGATGGTCTCGATGTCCACGTGCAGCGCTTCGGCGAAGGTGCGCTGGGTCAGTCCTTTGGCGATGCGGGCGGCGGCGACCAGGGCGCCGACCATCTTCATCGCGGTCTCGTTGGGCCGTGGCCTCTTGCGTGGTGGCATGCCTGTGAACTCCCCGCGTGCGCACGTGAGATACCCGTTATGACCCGTACTCATGAAGGAGTACGGGTTGCCGGTCTCCTCCACGCTAGTGACGCAGCGCGACGATCGTCCCGTGAATGTGGAAATCCAACCTGCTTTGCTGCGCGAGCGGTTCTACCCCCGCAGCCGCCAAACTGTCGCCTCTGCCAGGGAGTTCGCGGCCGTCGCACTTCACGCGTGGGGTGTCACATGCCGTCGGGACGACGTGTTGCTCTGCGTGAGCGAGCTGGCGACCAATGCCCTGTTGCACGGGGTGCCGCCCGGCCGGGGGTACCGGCTGCGGATGCTGCGCTTCGAGGGGGTCGTCCGGGTCGAAGTGCACGACAGCGGGGGCGGGCGGCCGCGGGTCGAGGAGCGGGGGCCGAGGGCGGGCGGGGGTTGCTGCTGGTGGCGGCGGTCGCGGACCGGTGGGGGGTCGGGGTGCGGGTGCCGGGGAAGGTGGTGTGGTGCGAGTTCGCCGTCGGCGGGCGGGCGGGAGGGCTCTAGGCTTGTTCCGACTGCTGTCGAAGCTCGAAGAGGCGACTGAAGATGAGCGCGTACGGATCCTTCCCCGGCTCGCGGCCCCGCCGGCTGCGCACCACCCCGGCGATGCGGCGGATGGTCGCGGAGTACCGGCTGCACCCCTCCGACCTGATCCTCCCGGCCTTCGTACGGGAGGGCATCAGTGAGCCCCTGGCGATCTCGGCGATGCCGGGCGTCGTGCAGCACACGCGGGACACGCTGCGGAAGGCCGCCG
Source organism: Streptomyces sp. NBC_01351 (assembly GCF_036237315.1). Lineage (GTDB taxonomy): Bacteria > Actinomycetota > Actinomycetes > Streptomycetales > Streptomycetaceae > Streptomyces. The sequence goes on from NZ_CP108356.1 coordinate 4,738,299, forward strand.
TGGAGGCGGTCGAGGCGGGGGTCTCGGGGATCATGCTCTTCGGCGTGCCGGCCGACGAGAACAAGGACGCGCTGGGTACGGCGGGCACCGAGCCGGACGGGATCCTGCAGGTCGCGATCCGTGATGTGAAGGCAGAGGTCGGGGATGATCTGGTGATCATGTCCGATCTTTGTCTCGACGAGTACACGGATCACGGGCACTGTGGGGTGCTCGACGAGCAGGGTCGGGTGGACAACGACGCGACGCTGGAGCGGTACGCGGAGATGGCCCAGGTGCAGGCCGATGCCGGTGTGCACGTGGTCGGGCCCAGCGGGATGATGGACGGTCAGGTCGGGGTCGTCCGGGACGCGCTGGACGAGACCGGGCACGAGGACGTGTCCATCCTCGCGTACACGGCCAAGTACTCGTCCGCCTTCTACGGGCCGTTCCGGGAGGCCGTGGCGTCGAGCCTGCAGGGTGATCGCAAGACGTACCAGCAGGATCCGGCGAACGCCCGGGAGTCGCTGCGGGAGCTGGCGCTGGACCTGGAGGAGGGCGCCGACATGGTGATGGTCAAGCCGGCCGGGCCCTACCTCGACATCCTGCACCAGGTCGCGCAGGCCGTGGACGTGCCGGTGGCGGCGTACCAGATCAGCGGCGAGTACGCGATGGTCGAGGCGGCCGCGGAGAAGGGCTGGATCGACCGCGACCGGGCCGTCATGGAGACGCTGCTGGGCATCAAGCGGGCCGGCGCCGACATGATCCTGACGTACTGGGCGACCGAGGTCGCGGGCTGGCTGCGCGCGGAGCGCTAGGCCGTTTTCGGCGGATCAGGTCGGTGCCCGCCGGGCCGGACGGGGCCGGGTGTGTGGCGGGGCGTCCCCGCAGGGCGTCGAACGCAACCATGGCTCGGCCCACCGACCCCTCGAACCGTTCGACGCCCGAGGAGACGCCCCGGCGCGCGCCCGGACCCGGCCGGGCCGGCACCCACACCCGGCCGGTCCGAACGGAGCGGCTAGGCGCGGCGGTTGACCGCCGAGAGCAGGGACAGGGCCGAGGCGAGGCCGGCGGCGTCGCGTTCCGTCTCCGCCAGGCTGTACGTGATCTCGGCGAGCAGGACCGAGAGGCGGCCGTCGTTGACCCGGGACAGCGGCTCGGAGCCCTCCCACGTGGCGTCCCGTACGGCGTTCTCGGTGATGCAGCCGACGGGGTTGGAAGCGGTCAGCAGCCGGTTGGCGATGCTGCGTTCCAGGTCGGTGGGGACCCAGCTGCCGCTGTCGAGGTCCCGGGCGAGGTCGAGGGTGTGGCGGCGGAGCGTGGTGGGGGTCATGGGGTGTCCTGCTTCCTTGGGGTGTGTGCGCGGAACCCGCGTGACGGTCGGGTGAGTGCCCGGAGCGGAGCCCTGACGGGGGTCGGGGTCGGGAGGTCTTCGAGGACGAGGGAGTGGGCGCGGATCCGGGTGCCGGCGGCGATGGTGACGGGGCCGAGGACGGAGGCGCCGACGCCGATGTGGACGTCGTCGCCGATGACGGGGTGACGGCGTGCGCGGGGCCCGCCCGTGTGGGACCAGCCGCGCGAGCCGAGGGTCACGCCGTGGTACAGGGTCACGTCGTCGCCGACGCGGGCGGTTTCGCCGATGACCACTCCGAAGCCGTGGTCGATGAAGAGCCTGCGGCCGATCCGGGCGCCGGGGTGGATCTCCATGCCGGAGAGCAGCCGGCCGGCGAGCGTGAGCAGGCCGGGGGCCAGCCGGTACCCGCGTACGTGGAGGCGGTGCGCCACCCGGTGGAGGATCAGCCCGTACCAGGGAGCGTGCAGCAGGGCGTCGCGCCGGCGCGGGCGGGAGGGGTCGCGGGCGACGACCGTGTCGAGGTCCTCGCGGATGTGCCGCAGGAGGGAGTCGCGCCGGGGCTCGTCGCGGTCCGGAAACGTGGGGAGGGACCGGATGCCGCTCATGGCCGGGCCGCCGGGGTCTGCTGGGAGTCCAGCCGGTTGATGCGGTACATCGTGCGCTGGAACAGGTCCTGCGCGGTCAGCGTCGGGTAGCGCTCCGGTCCGCGGCCGCGGAGCGGGGAGAGGACCGTCCACGGGGTGGGGTGGCAGAACTGCACGATGGACAGCCGGCCGCCGTGCCGGCCCGGTGCGGCGACGACCCGGTGGACGGCGGCCCGGGCGAGGCCGCCGGTGAGCCGGTCCAGGACCATGCCGACGTTGAGCACGGCGTAGCCCTCGGGCACCTCGACCGGGGTCCAGGCGCCGTCGATCAGCACTTCGAGTCCGGCGGCGGTGGCCCGGGGCAGGGCGGTGATCAGGTCGAAGTCCTGGTGTTCCACCATCCACACGTGGTCGTCGGACGGGGCCTGATCCATGGGCGGGTACCAGGTGGCCCGGTTGACGACGGGGCCGTCCTCCAGCATCTCGTCGAAGTAGCCGGGGGCGGCGCCGAGCGCCCCGGCGATCCGGCGGACGACGTCGAGCTGGAACCGGGCCATCCCGGCGTGGAGTTCGCCGAGGACGGCGCCGATCCCGGGGACCAGGTCGTCGGGGAAGCGGGGCTGCGGGTAGCGCGCCGGGTAGCGCTCGCGCAGCGGGTGGGCGGCGGGAAGTGGGGCGCCCCAGTGGAACAGCTCCTTCCAGTCGGGGGCGCGGCCCTTCTCGCCGTGTTCGATCAGTGGCGGGAGGTACCCGGACTGCCCGTTGGAGCCGGGCACCCGGCAGCCGGCCTTGGCCTCCGCGGGCAGTTCGAAGAACGTGCCGAGCATTCCGTAGGCCTCGTCGAGCAGGGCGTCCGGCACCGTGTTGCGGACCAGGAAGAATCCGTCGCGCAGGGCGGCGCGGACGTGCTCGTCGTCGCCGCTGGTGCCGAGTGCGATCTCCTTGAGCATCGCCGGGCTCTCCTCTCTCCTCCCGCGCCGCTCAGACCGCGGCGAAGGACAGGGTCAGGTACTTGAGCCGGTGGCCCTCGTACACGAAGTGGCGGTCGATCTCCAGGCGGCCGGTGGAGCGGAAGCCGCCCGCCTCGTAGAGCTCGGTGACGAGCTCCTCGGTGAGCCACCAGTTCAGGCGCCCGTCCGCGAGCGGGTGCGGGGTGATCTCCCCGTCGGGGCTGAGGAAGACGCTCACCACCCACACGCCGCCCGGCCGTAGCATCTTGCGGCCGTGCTCCACCCAGGTGCCCCAGTCCTCGCGGCGCTGGTGGTGCAGGCAGCCGTTGTCGACGAGCAGGTCGAGGCCCTCGGCCTGGAAGGCGAGGAAGTCGCCCTGGTGGAAGCGCGTCGAGCCGTGCTGGACCTCGGGGGTGTCCCACACGTCGAGCAGGTCGAGGCCGGTGACCTCGGCCTCCAGCCATTCGGCGAGGGAGGCGGTCTGCAGGCCGCGACCGCAGCCGATGTCCAGGACCCGGGCCGGTCCGGAGCCCGGCTCGGGCTTGTCGGTGGGGGCGGCCGCGATCGTGAAGTGCGTGACGCGGTCGTTGGTGTTGTTGACCGACCAGCTGTCGCGGTTCTCCCTGTACCACCGCTTGAACGAGCCGCGGACGATCTCGCGGTACTCGCCGTAGCCGTGCTCCGCCGCTACGGCGTCCGTGGCGCGCCGGCCGGGCACGGGTTCGCGCCGGTCACCCTTCTGAATGTCACGCTTCTCAGCGTTGCCGTCCTGCGGCATGCTCCCACTCCTCGATTGTGCCGCGGCCTGCGACGACCGCGACTGCGTTGCGCCCTGACGGGCCTTGGTCGACTTCCGCCGAGGCGCTGAGCCAGGCGCCCGCGCCGCTGCCGGAGACGGAGATCCCGTGCTCCCGGCGCAGGTGGCGCATGGCCTGCAGAGCCTCTGGATAGGCGACGGTGGTGTAGCTGAAGAAGCCCTCCGGGAAGGCGGAGAGCAGGGGTTGGCGCAGGCCGTGGCCGAGGCCGCCCGTGCCGTTCATCCGGCGGGCGGCGTCGGGGGCGCGTTCGTCGCCGTACTCGGCTTCCGCCGGGAAGACGGCGAGGGCGCGGCAGTCCGGCCAGGCGCCGGCGACGGCCATCGCGGTGCCGGCCAGGCTGCCGCCGGTGCCGACGCCCGCGGCCAGGGCCACAGGTTCGACGCCGTAGCCGGACAGCTGGGCGATGATCTCCGCGCCCGTGTGCTCGCGGTGCAGGGCGGCGCTCTCGGCCGCGCAGTGCTGGAGCAGCAGCCGCCGGTCCTCGCGCTCGGCGACGCGGACGGCTTCGTCCATCGCGCCGAGGAAGCCGGCGCCCGCACGGCTCACGGTGACCCGGCAGCCCTGGCGGCGCAGGGAGGTCAGCAGTCGCTCGGAGGCCCCGTGGGGGACCACCAGGTGGAGGTCCAGGCCCAGTTGTCCGCACAGATCGGCGAGGGCGACGGCGAGGCTGCCGCCCGAGTACTCGGTCAGGCGTACGTCGGGGGTGCCGGCCGAGGCGACCGCCGCGCACAACAGGGCGTACGCGGTACGGGACTTGACGGAGCCGGAGGTGTTGGCGGCCTCCGTCTTGAGCCATACGCGGCCCCGTCCGGCCCGGCTGGGGACCGGTACCAGAGGGGTGTCCCCGATGCCGTGGCGTATCGAGGCGAGCGCGGGCAGCAGTCGGTGCGCCGCGGCTTCGAGGGGTGCGAAGGCCCTGTGGAGGTCGGCCAGGGCGGGGGCCCGGTCGGTCAGGGCCCGGCTGATGTCGGGGAAGCCGGGGGCGGCCGTGGGCGCCTCCCCGGTGAGCAGGGCGGCCGTCATGCGGGGCGCTCGCTGGTGGCCAGCCGGAAGCCGACGGGGTACAGCGGTCCGGGGAAGGCGCCGTGGCGGCGGCGGGTGCGGGTCAGGTCGCCGAAGCGGGAGAAGGATCCGCCGCGGGCGATCCGGTAGGTGCCCATCGTTTCCACCAGGTGGTCGGCGACGTAGGGGCCGTCCGGGTAGGGGGCGTAGTCGTCGGCGGTGAACTCCTCGACGTTGCCGCCCATGTCGTGGGCGCCGTACGGGGAGCGGCCGGCCGGGAAGGCGCCGACGGGGGTGGTGGTGTGCACGCCGGACTCGCGGGTGTTGGCCGCCTCCGGGTCGAAGCCGCCCGCCCAGGGGTAGGGCAGGCCGGCGGGGCCCTTGGCGGCGTGCTCCCACTCCGCCTCGGTCGGCAGGCGCCAGGGGTGTCCGGTGCGCTGCGTGAGCCAGGCGGCGTAGGCGTCGGCGTGCTCGGGGCGGATGCCGGCGACGGGGTGGTTGGCGCGGTCCCAGGGGTAGGCGCCCAGGTACCAGGTGGTGGGGCGCTCCTCCGGGCCGGTGTCGGCCAGGAAGGCGCGGTACTCGCCGTTGGTCACCGGGTAGGTGGCGATCCAGAAGTCGGCCAGGTCCACGGTGTGCTCGGGGCACTCCTTCAGGATCCAGGACTCCTCGACGCCCACGTGCGCCCAGGCGGCGGTGACGTAGCCGGTCTCGTTCGCCGGCAGGCCGATGCGGATGGTGCCGCCGGGCACGTGGGACGTGGCCGGGCCCGCTCCCGAGGTGGGGCAGGGGATGCGGGGGTCGCCGACGAGGCCGAGGACCGCGCCGGCGGCGAGGCGCTCGGAGAGCGGGAGGCCGGGGTCCTCCACGGCGCGGGCGAGCCGCTCGGCGCTGGTAGAGGTGCTCGTGGTGGTGGTGCCGGGCAGCCGGGCGGGGTGGAGCCGGGCCGGGTCGGCGAGGGCGCCGTGTTCCTTGAAGTGCGGGGAGCCGGCCAGGTCTTCGAGTGCGAGGGTCATGCCGCGGCCTCCTGGAGCAGGGCGAGGGTGTGTCCGCCGAGCTCGGCCTTGGCGGACAGGTAGCGGGCGTTCTCCGCGGTGACGTACACGCCGGTGGGGACGACCCGGGTGATCTCGATGCCGTGCGCGCGCAACTCCCGTACCTTGTCCGGGTTGTTCGTGAGCAGGCGGATCCGGGTCAGGCCGAGGGCGTGGAGCATCGCGGCGGCGGCCGCGTAGTCGCGTTCGTCGTCGCCGCGGCCGATCATGCGGTTCGCGGTGAAGGTGTCGTGGTCCTGCGACTGGAGGACGTAGGTGTCGAGCTTGTTGTAGAGGCCGATGCCGCGTCCTTCCTGGCGCAGGTACAGGACGGCGCCGCCGTGGCGGGCGATGTGGTGCAGGGCCTCGTCGAGCTGGGGGCCGCAGTCGCAGCGGGCCGAGCCGAGCACGTCGCCGGTCAGGCATTCGCTGTGCAGCCGCACCAGCGGCGCCTCGGCGTCCTGGGGTGCGGCGGCGGCCGGGACGACGATCGCGAAGTGCTCGCCGGGGTCGGGCAGGTGGTGGAAGGTGATGAGGCCGGCGCTGCGGTCGCCCACGCGCGCGAGGGTGACGGGTACGCGGGCCCGGACCGTCGCCGGGACGGCCTGCGGGTCCTGGGGCGCGTCCTGGGGCGGGGGCGGGGGCGTCATGCGGCCACCTGCTTCCGGTCCTCCGCGCTCAGCGCGATGTCGTCGATGTGGAGGGAGTGCTCGACGCGGGCGGTGCCTTCGGCGTCGGCGCCGACGATGACGATCCGGCCGTCCCAGCCGGCGACGGCGACGCGGCCGTCGGCGAGGTGGAGCATGCAGGACAGGCCCTGCGTGAAGTCGGCGAGGACGCGGCCGGAGGCGAGGGTGCCCGCCGAGTCCGCCCAGTCGACCTGCCAGGAGTAGAGGTTGAAGTCGTACGAGCCGGCGAGGACGGTCGGCCGTCGGGTGTCGCCCAGCAGGGCCACGCACTTGACGGACTCGTCGGAGCCCAGCAGGGTCTGCAGCGCTCCGGTGCGCCAGCCCCCGTCCGCGGTACGGGTGACCAGGCCGACCTTGACGGTGTGGTCGCGGGAGGCGCTGGCGACGGCGGAGCCGTGCGGGCCGTGGAGGCCGGCGACCGCGTTGACCAGGTTGCCGTGCTCCCACAGCCGGGTGCGCTCCCGCAGGGAGCCCGCCTCGATGGTGCGGTCGGTGGCGGCGGAGAGGAAACCGCCCTCCGGCAGCCGGGCCAGGGACTTCACCGATCCGCCGTGGGCCTCGATGCGCTCTTCGAGGGCGAGCGTGGCCGGGTCCAGGACGAGGAACTCGCCGTTGTAGGTACCGGCGACGAGGCGGCCCCCGTCGAGCGTGAGGGAGGGGATCGGCGCGCCGAGGCGCTCGCTGTACGCGCGGGTGGTGCCGTCGTAGCGGATGACCTGGCCGGAGTAGGTGCCGGCGTAGATCGTGTCGCCGTCGGTGGTGAGGGACAGGATCGGGCCGTCGGTCAGCGCGATCGCGGTGGCCCGTGACTGTGTTCCGTCCTCGATGCGCACGGCGAAGACGGTTCCGCAGTCGCCGCCGATGAGGAGCTCGTCGCCGCGGGCGGCCAGGGCGTTGGGGCCGTGGGTGGCGCGGTCGGGGCCGGACAGTTCCCCGGCGCTCGCCATGTCGTACAGGTGCGGGGCGTTGCGGAAGGAGCCGGCGGCGACCAGGCCCTGCGCGGCGGAGACGGAGCGCGGCCACACGCGGAGGTCCGCGACGGTGTGCAGCCGCTCGCCGGACCGGGCGAACCAGTGCAGCGAGCCGTCGTACGCGCCGACGACGAAGGCGGAGTCGTCCTCGGCCCAGTCGACGGCACGGGCGGCGGACGTGGACACCTCGACGGTCAGTACGAGGTCCAGCTCGCGGCTCAGCAGGTCGACCGAGCCGTCGTCTCGGGCCACGGCGAGGAGGTCGCCGGCCCGGGACCAGGCGCAGCCCTCGATGGAGGAGTCGTAGTGGCGCTTGCGCGGGACGAAGGATCCGGACGCGGGGTCGCTGACGGCGACCAGGCCGTCCTCGCCGACGGTGGCGGCGAGGCCTTCGGCGCTGACGGAGACCATCATGCAGTGCGCCTCGTGCGAGCCGACCTCGGTGAGGAACGTGCCGTCGAGGACGGACCAGAGGGTGGCGCGGCCGTCCTCGGAGACGCAGATCAGGCGCTCGCCGTCGGGCAGCCAGGCGACCGAGTTGATGTCGTCGGTGTGCCGGGCCAGGACGTTGACCAGGGTGGCCGGGCCTTCCAGGGGGACGCGCCAGATGCCGACCGTCTTGTCGGCCGAGGCCGTCGCGAGGAGGGTCGGGTCGGCCGGGTTCCAGGCCGAGGAGTTGACGAGCCGGCGGTGCCGGAGGGTCGCCGTCTCGGTGGGACGCGCGGGGTCACCCGTGTTCCAGACGATCACCGTTCCGTCGTAGGAGGAGGTGGCGAGGCGGGAACCGTCCGGACTGAAGGCCACGTGGGTGATCGGGGCCGAATGTCCGGTACCGGATTTCGGGATGGAGATGGTGCGCACGCTGTCTCAGTCCTTTTCTTCAGGTACCTGGGAGGGTCGCGGCCGGGATGTCAGTCCAGATTTCTGATCCGCAGATTAAGGGGGAGGCGGAGGGCTGGCAACGCGTTGTCGGACAGTATGGGAAGTCGCCGGAGTTGATGTATTCGGATTCTTTTGCTTGACATGTTTGCGCAGGTCAGCGTGGGTCTGGGTGGTGTTGGTGAGGGAATGGGGCGGGAACCGGACGGGAACGGAGCGGGAAGAGGTGATGGAGTGCCCGGCGGTATTCCGTGGGCGCTTGCCCCTGTATTGCATTCCCCTTGATGCTGCGAGGGAAGAAGAGGACTCAAGGGGCTGAGCACATGCATGTTGTTCTGCTGGGGACGTCGTACGTAAGAGGTTTTGACGTCGTCGCCGAGATGGCCGACGACGGAATCGAAGTCAGCTTCGTCACGGCGAGCCTCGACGCTCACCGTGTCGATCCCGCCTTCGAGCTCATCGGACGTGCCGCGCGGGTGGTGGAGGTACCGGACCTGGCGGACTGCCAGGACCTGACCGCCCGGCTGCGCGGTCTGCTCGGCCCCGCCCCCGTCGACGGAGTGATCTGCCGCGACGACAACCTGCACCACCGCGCGGCGCTGTTCGCGCGCGACCTGGGCCTGACCTACGAGTCGCCGGAGACGGCGCGGCTGCTCGGCGACAAGTCGGCCGTACGGGAACGGCTCGGGAAGGCCGGTATCGGCAGCCTGCGCTGGCGCCGGGTGGTCACCGAGGAGGAGGGCCTGGCCGCGGTCGACGAGATCGGGCTGCCGTGCGTGGTCAAGCCGACGGTCGGCCGCCACTCGGTGGGGGTCACCGTGGCCTGGACCCGGGAGCAGGCGGCCGGCGCGCTGGCCGGGCTGCTGGAGGTCCGGGACGGGCGGGCCGGAGCCCCGGACGGGCGGGCCGGCGAGGGGCCGGTCGGCGACGGGCCGGCCGCGCTCGTCGAGGAGTACGCCGTCGGGCGCCACGTCAGCGCCGAGCTGCTGGTCCAGGACGGGCGTACGGTCCTGCTCGGCTTCGCCGAACGCCTCGCGGCGGCGCCCGGGACGACGGCCGAGCTGGGCGGGCACTTCCCGGCCCGTTTCGAGGGCATGGGCGCGGCCCGGCGGTTCGTCCTGGACGCGGTCGAGGCGCTGGGGGTGCGCGCGAGCGCGCTCCACGTGGAGCTGCTGATCACGCCGACCGGCCCGGAGCTGATCGAGGTGAACGGCCGGATCGCCGGGTACGTGGTGACCCGGCAGATGTCGCTGGCACTGGGCCGGTCCATCACCCGGGACCTGGTCGCCATCGCCACCGGCAGGCCGGTCGAGGACGCGGCGCCGCCGGTGGCCACCGTGGCCCTGCAGGCGCTGTGGAGCCCGGCCGCGGGGATCGTGCGCGGAACGTTGCCGGCCCTCGCGGAGCTGCCCGCCGGGGTGATCGACTGCGCGGTGAGCGTCGGCCCGGGGGACCGGGTGCGGGCGCTGGCCACCAACCACGACCGGTACGGCTACCTGATGGTCCGCGGCGCCGACGCCGCGACGGCCGTCCGGGTCGCCGCGGAGGCGGCTGTTTTGGTACGGGAGTCGCTGTGCGTCGAGGCGGTGGCGCACGAGGGCGGTGGCGCGGAGCCGGAGCGCGCGGGCGGCGAGCACGTGGTGCTGCTGCTGAGCGGGGAGGACCCGGTCGAGCGGATCGTGACGGCGGCCGGGGCGGTGACCGCGCGCCTGACCGTGCTGCGGCGTGACGAGCTCACCTTCGACGAGGTCCGTGCGGAGTTCCTGGCGGCGCACGAACGCCACCCGGTGGCCGGAGTGCTGTCCTGGGCGGGCGCGTACGAGCGCGAGGCCCGGGAACTGCGCGCGCTGGCCGGGGCCGCCGTTGCTGCCGGGGCCGGGGCCGGGGCCGGGGCTGAGGGGCCTTCCCTCGCCGGGGCCGCCGGGACCGGTGCGGCCGGGATCGGCACGACCAGGACTGGTGCGGCGCGGGCTGGGGCCGGGTCCCGTGTGGCCAAGCCCGGTGCGGCCCGGACCGGTGGGGCTGGGGCCGGGGAGTCTGCCCCTGCGGGCGCGGCCGGGATCAGTGGGGCCGGGGCCGGTGCTGCCAGGGCCGGGGCCTCCGGTGCCGGGGAGCCCGCCCCCGTCGGCGTGGTTGGGATTCGTGTGGCTGGGGGTGAAGACGCGGCGTGTGGTGGGGAGTTGCTTGAGGAGGGGGGCTTTGTCAGTGATCCCGTGCACACGGTGCTGGTCGTTGTCGGTGGTGGGCGGGTGGAGGCGCTCGCCGTGATCGACGAGACCGGCGATCAGGCCCTCGACGAGGGCGGGAGCGAGCGGCGGCTGGTTGCCGGGCCGGTGCCCGCGCGGCTGCGCGGGGCCGCCGAAGCGGCCGTGCGGGCCGCCGGGGTCGAGGGGGGCGCCCGGGTCGTGTTCGGGGCGGGGGCCGCGCGGCCCCTGGTACTGCCCGGCTTCGACCGGCAGGTCCTCGACCTCTACGACGCCGCCCACCGGCGGAGCCTGGCGACGGCGCTCACCGAGGGCGCCCTGGGCCGGCCCGTGGGCGCGGCCCTGCCCGACGCCGGACGGGTCGCCATCCAGCGCCGCGTCCTCTCGGAGCCCGGCCGCTTCCGCATCGTGGCCGCGACCGGGGCCGAAGAGCTGTACGACGTACCCGAGTTGGCGCGCGTCCGGACCCCGCTCGACCGTGCGCGCATCCACGCCGGACCGGTCGTGCGCCTGGAGTACACCGTGGCGGGGCCCGGCACCGTCCACGCCGAGCGGGCGGCCGCCAGGATCGAGCGCTCGCTGGTGTGGAAGACCGAACGGGCCGACCGCACGCACGTCCTGGTGCTGGACCGGATCGGCCCCAGGGTGTGGACCCGCGACGACGGCACGCCGCTGCTGGACCCGGACCGCTTCCGGGTCAGCGTCCTGAGCTCGGCCGTCGGCGGCACCACCGCCGGCGCGGGCGATTTCGTCGCGCGGACCGACGTGTTCGACCGGGGTTCCGTACGGGTCCTCGCGGGCGCGGTGAACGCCCTGCACCCGGTGGACCGGGTCGCGACCGTCTCCGAGCGGCTGCTGGAACCGGCCGCCGAACTGCGCACCCTGTTCGGGACGGCCGGCAGCGACCCGGCCGCGGCCCGCAGGTTCGTGGACAAGGCGGTGATGAAGCGCATCGCCCGCCGGGCCGGGATCCGTACCGCCGAAGGGCATCTCGTCCACACCCCCGAGGACGTCACCGACCTCTTCGACCGGCACGGCAAGGTCGTGGTCAAGCCGCGCGACGGATCCGGCTCCCACGGGGTGTCGGTACTCACGGACGCCGCGCAGGTCGAGCGGTGGGTGCGCGAGGAGTTCAGCCCCGGCACGCACCTGTGCGAGGGCTTCGTCGACGGGGACATGTGCCACATCGACGCGGTCGTCCACGACGGCGACGTGATCTGGGACGCGTCCCGCTACGAGACCGACACCCTCTGCGTCTCGCGCCGGGAACCGCTGTCCTCCATCACGGTCGCCGACCCCGCCGTCCGCGCGGCCGCCCGTGAACTGCTGGGCCAGGTCATCGACGCCTGGCACGTCCGCACCGGGGTACTGCACCTGGAGGCGTTCGTGGACGGGTCCGGGGCGTTCACCTTCTGCGAGGTGGCCGGACGTCCGGGTGGCGCGGGCACCGGCGGGGCGTTCCTGGCCACCACCGGCATCGACCTCGCCCACGCCAAGATCCTCAGCGACGTGGGCCTGGACCCGAGGACCGGCCGCCGCGAGCCGGTGGCCGCGCACGCGGGCTGGACGGTGCACTTCACGGACGGCGGCGTACTGCTGGACTTCGACGACTCGGCGGTGGCGCAGGACGCGTACCTCCGCTCCGTTCCCTACCGGCCCGGGGACGTGGTCCCCTCGCAGCAGTTCTCGGGAACCGGCGCCAGCACGCACGTCTTCGCGCACGATTCGCACGCCGAGGTCGAGCGGCTGGTCGCCCGTGCCGAGCGCGAGGTGCGCCTGGTGATCGGGCCGCCGCCCGGATCCGCGGGGGACGTCCGGTGATCCTCGGCATCCTCGGCAGCGCCGACCGGGACTCGGTCTCGCGCCGGGTCCTGGAGCTGGCCGCCACCCGGATCAGGGCGGCCGGGACGGCCTACGAACTCATCGATCTGAGCGTCGAGTTCACCCAGCAGCACCGGATCGACGACTACGAGGACCCGCCGCCGGGCAGCCAGACGGCCCGGCTCCGGGCACGGATCGCCGGGTCGAGCGGCGCCGTCATGGCGACACCGGTCTACCACGGCTCGTACAGCGGGCTGCTCAAGAACGCCCTGGACCACCTCACCGGCAAGGCGCTGGCCGACCGGCCCGTGGGGCTGATCGCCGCGGGCGGCGGTCCGCGCGGCGCGGGGACGGCCTGCGACCAGATGCGGTCGGTGGTCCGGGCGCTCGGTGGCTGGGCCGTCCCCACCCACATCGCCTCCACCGGAGGGGACTTCACGCCGGGGGCGCCGCTGGAGGGGCTGCACGAGCGGATGGACGACCTGGTCGCCGAACTGCTCTCGTTCCGCCCCCCTCGCCGGCTTCCGCCGTCCCCGCCGTCCCCGGCGCCCCTGGCGCCCCCGGTGCTCGTCACCGCCGCCGGGGCCGTGCGGGCGCCGAGGCCGCCCGCGGGCGAGCCGCCGGCCCTCCTCCTCTGCTGACACCGCCTCGCCCCGCGACCGGAAGCCCTCACCAGAAGCCCGCCACCAGACGCCCGCCACCAGACGCCCGCCACCAGACGCCCGCCATCAGAAAGGACGCGCCATGACCTCCCGCACCGCCCGCCCGTCCGCCGAGGCCACCGACCAGCCGCCGCACCTGCTGCTGATCTCCGGTATCGGCGGCCACGCGCCCGCCAAGGCGCTCGACTCCCTCTCCCGCCTCAGCCCGGCGGTCTCCGTCGTCCACATCTCGGCCTGGGGCGACCCGGAGCCGGTGCGCGCCGACTGGGCCGCGCGCGGACTGGACGGGGAGTTCCTGACCGCGGCCGACCTCGACGGGGCCGTCACCGCCGGCCTCGCCCTGCACGCGCGGCACGCGCTGTCGGGCGTCGTCACGTACTCGGAGCTGCTGCTGCGCCCGCAGGCCGAACTCGCCGAGCGCCTGGGGCTGCCGGGGAACTCCCCGGAGGCGGTGGCCGTCGCCCAGTCCAAGTCCCGGCAGCGGCGGGTCTTCGCCGAACACGGGGTGCCCTCACCGCGGTTCGCGGAGGTGCGCGGGGAGGAGGACCTGGCCGGGGCGGCCCGGCGGATCGGCCTCCCCGCCGTCCTCAAGCCCTCGCTCGGCGCGGGCAGTCAGAGCGTGCGGCTGGTCCGTACGGACGAGGAGCTGCTCGCGGCCTACCGCGAGGGCCGGGCCACGGTGTCGGCGTTCCTGCAGAGCGAGGACGTCTTCCTGCTGGAGGAGCGGCTGGAGCTGGAGACCGACGGGGACACCGGCTGGGCGGCGTACTGCAGTGTGGAATCGCTGCTCGCCGCCGGGGAACGCCACCACCTGGCCGTCTCCGACCGGATGGCGCTGCGCCACGGCTACGCCGAGGAGGGCGCGTCGCTGCCGTCGCGGCTCGACGCCGCCACCCAGGCGGCCGCCGTCGACTGCGCGGACCGGGCGATCGCCGCGATCGGGCTGACCACCGGGGCCGTGCACACGGAGATCGCGCTGACCCCGCAGGGGCCGCGCGTGATCGAGGTCAACGCCCGGGCGGGCGGGCCGATGCCGGTCCTGTTCGAGGTCGCCGCGGGCTACGACTACGCCGCCCAGATCGGCCGCAGCGCGCTGGGGCTCGCCCCGGACGCCGAGCCGGAGTTCAGCCGGGCGGCGCTGCTGCGGATGGTGCCGATCCCGGAGGGCGCATGGCGGGTGGCCGCGCAGACCCCGACGCAGGAGCTGCTGGCGGCCTTCCCCGAGCTGGTCTACGTCGCACCGCGGTTCGGGCCGGGTCGGGAGGTGAGCCGCAACCGGACCCTGCACCTGGCGACCTTCATGCTCGGCGCGCCGACGCCGGACCTGGCCCGGGAAGGGGCCCACCGGATCGAGCGGGCCCTCGGCATCGAACTGGTCGAAGCCGACGCGTCGTCGGCCGCCGTGCAGGCCGTGGTGCAGGCCGTGGCGCAGACCACCGTGCAGGCCGCCGCCTGAGTCGCCCGGCCGGCGCAATCCCTCTCACCCATGACGTTGGGATCGCTCATGAAGAAACGCTTCTACGCCACCGGGCTCGCCGACGCGGTCGGGCTCGGCATGTACCTCTCCCTGTCCGTCCTCTTCTTCGACAAGGCCGTCCACCTGCCCAATGCCCAGATCGGGCTGGTCCTCGGTGTCGCCGGCATCACCTCGCTGCTCGGCGCCATGCCCATCGCGCGGGCCGCCGAGCGCTTCGGCACCCGCACGATGCTGACCGTCCTCTACCTGGTGCGGGCCGGAGCCTTCCTGGCGCTGGCCGCGTCCACCACGTTCGTCGCCGCGCTGCTCGCCTCGGCCGTGGCCGGGCTGCTGAGCCGGGGCATCAGCCCGCTCATCGAGTCGGGACTGATCGCCCGGGCCGGCAACGAGGAGGCGGTCGGGGCCCTCGCCCGGCTCCGATCGCTGCGCAACGCGGGCATGGCCGCGGGCGCGCTGCCCTCCGGGGCGGCCATCGCGATCGGCGAGGCCTGGGCCTACCGGGCGGTGATGGTGCTCTCCGCCGTCCTGTTCATCGGGTGCGCCGTGGCCTGCCGCACCTTCGGCGACAGCGGGCACCCCGCGCAGGGCGGGATCTCGCGCACCAGCGTCCTGCGCGACCGGGCCTTCCTGCGGATTACCGCCCTGTACGGGGCCCTGACCATGTCGGCGCTCGTCCTCGGACTCGGCGTCCCGCTCTGGGTGGTGCAGGAGACCCAGGCCCCCGCCTGGACGGTCACCCTCGTCCAGGTCCTCAACACCGCCCTCGTCGTCGTCCTGCAGGTCCGCGTCAGCAAGGGCTCCGAGGAGTTCGGGACCGCCCGCAGGATGATGCGGCGCGGCGGGATCCTGGCCGCACTGGCCGCGGTCGTCGTACCGCTGACGGCGTTCGGCGGCGCGACCGCGGACCTGGCCCTGGTGGTCGCGGCCGCCCTGCTGTTCACCCTCGCGGAGCTGTACGTCATCGCCGGCACCACCGGCGCCGCGCTCCTGCACATCCCCGAGGGCCGCAAGCCGGCCTACCTCGCCGCCTTCAACCTCGGGTTCGCCGTCGCCACCGTCGTCGGACCCCCGCTCATCACCGCCTCCGTCGGCTGGGCCGGCTGGGGCTGGTTGGGCTGGGGCCTCTACTTCACCGCCGTCGGGCTGGTCGCCATGCGCGTACCGGCTCCCGCGCCGGCTGCCGGCAAGGCGCCGCACGCCGTCGGGGCCGCCGCGTGAGAAGGGGCGCGGCAGCGATGGAGAGGGCGCCGAACACTCCCCTCTGCGCGGCGTACCGGCACCCTCGCACGACACGTCTCAGCGCTGCCGCTGCTGCGGCCGGCCCGCGGACGGACTGCCGGGCGAACCCGCCGCCCGAGTGCGGGATGCGGCGTGGTCGGCGCCGGTCGCGACGGTGTGGGCGGCCGAAGCGAGAGTGAGGTGACGGTGCCAGCCCTGGAAGGAGCGGCCGGCGAAGTCGCGCAGTCCGGCCTGCTCACCCGTGGAGGCGATGTCGAAGGCGACCCGGTGGGAGAGCTTGGCCATCCGCATCAGCCCGTCGAGCGAGGTGGTGGTGAGATCCGTGAGCCAGAACTCGCTCGGCGGGCCCGCAGGGTTGGTCCACTCGCCCATCAGCAGCCACTGCTGCGGTCCGGAGGCCGACCGGCGGGCCTGCGGCACCTCGACGCGGATGCCCGCGACGAGGCTGCTGCGGACGACCGGCACGCCACCGGCGCCGTCGAGCCACTCGACGGGCCGGCGCAGTGCGCGGATGTGCTGGAGCATGTCGGAGACCGGGATGGGGCCGGCTCCGTAACCGGGCATGGCGGTGTCGCCCACCCGCAGCTGGTCCATGGGCCGCAGCCGGGCGATGACGGGAACGCCGGCGGCGTGGAAGCGGCTCAGCACGGCGCTGCTGACGAAGTCCCGGGAGGGCATGACCACCGGGCGGCGCTCGACGTTCCACTCGAGCGCGTCCAGGGCCACCCCGGCGGCGCACTCGCCCGGCGACCGCTCCTCCACCCAGTCCGGAATGTTGGCCAGGCGGCGCTTCTCCTCGTCCTGGAGCCAGGAGGAGGAGAGGGACAGGGTCCAGTTCACGGGGGCGCTCATCGCCTCCGAGGCCATCCACAGCCCGAACGAGTGCTGACCGTGGACGGAGTACCCGAGCTCGGGGACGAAGCGCCGGTCGATGCCCACCGACCGCTCGCCGGCCTTCTGGATCGGCATGGACTGGACGACCCAGGCCTTGGGCCGGACCATGCGCTCCACGTGGCGGGCCAGGGCCGCGCGCATCGGGTCCCAGTCCCAGGTGGACTCGGTGATGAAGTGGTGCAGTGACTGCTCGGTGCCCGCGCCGCCGACGACTCCCGCCAGATTGCGGATGGACTTGCGCCCCTCGGCGTACAGCAGGCCGCGCAGGTACTGCTCGCCGCGGGTGCGCTGGTCGCTGCGGCGCAGCGACGCGAAGAGCGCCGGGCCCAGCTCCGCGAGCAGGGCCTCCCGCATCCGGACCCGCTGCTCCGCCATGGTGGTGGCCGAGCCCGCGGCCGGCGGGGAGGTCGGTCGTGCCGGTTGTGCCGTGGGGGGTGTGGCGGGCGGCGTCTGGTAGGCGCTGTGTGCGGCGGCCGGCCGAGTACCGGCGTGTTGTGCCGAACGGCGAACGGTCCTGTGTCCGCCGCCGAGTCCGAAAGTTTTCATCTCTGCTCCCCGTGTCCGAGTCAGGGAGTCACTCTCGGAGTTGGCGTTCCCGCCTCGTTCCCGATCCGCTACCGGAGGGCTGATAGCTTCCAAAGGATCTGGGAATATTGGTCTCTACCAGGGATAATGCGAGGGACCGGGGGTGGAGGGGTATGTCAAATCAGTCGCAGAGCCATATTCGGTTCAACGTCCTGGGACCGCTGGAAGGCTGGTCGGGAGAGGCGAAAATTCGCCTTGGTGGACAAATCCATGAGCGGGTTCTTGCCACGCTCTTGCTCGAACCGGGGAATGTTGTCCCTGTTGCCCGTCTTGTCGAGGCGGTATGGGACGAAGAACCGCCGGTAACCGCTTCACATCAGGTACGCAAGGCCGTTGCGGACCTTCGCCGCCGGATACCGGATGGCGGAAAAGCGATCATCACGGACGGTCCCGGATACCGCTCGGCGGTGACCGGCAGTCAGCTTGACCTGCACGAATTCCTGGCGCATACGCAGGAAGCCCGGCAGGCCGCCGCCGGGGGGCGCGCCCGGGAAGCGGCCGAGAGCCTGCGCGCCGCCCTGGCCGTGTGGCGCGGTCCGGTGCTGTCCGGGGCCGGCGGCTCGGTGGTGCAGGCGGCGGCCGCGGTGCTGGAGGAGCGTCGGCTGGGCGCTGCCGAGCAGCTCTGCGAACTGCGCCTGGCGCTGGGGGAGGCCGGGGAGGTCGTCGGCGACCTGCGGACCCTCATCGCACAGCACCCGCTGCGCGAGACGCTGCGCGGACAGCTGATGCTGGCGCTGTACCGCTCGGGTCGGCAGGCCGATGCCCTGGCCGAGTACGCGCAGGTCCGCGAGCTGCTCGTCGAGGAACTCGGCATCGACCCGAGCCCGCAGCTGACCAAGATGTACGAGAACATCCTGCGCGCCTCCCCGGAACTGACCGGCCCGGAGGCCGCGGCCGCGCCGGTGATGCTCGCCCGGCCGGCGGCCGGGCCCGGGCCCGAGGCCGCGGAAGCGGATGCGGATGCGGACGCCGAGGGGGCCGGTCGGCCGCCCTGGGGGGCCGACTCGCGCGGCGCGCCCTGCACCCTTCCGCCGAACCTGCCCGACTTCACGGGGCGCGAACGCGAGCTGGCCGAAGTGCTGGAGGCCTGTGGTCACGAGGCGGGGGAGGGGCCCAGTGTCGTCGCGATCGACGGCATGGGCGGCGCGGGCAAGACCTCGCTGGCGGTGCGCGTGGCGCACCAGCTGGCGGAGCAGTACCCGGACGGCCGGCTCTACATCGACCTGCGCGGATTCACGCCGGGCGAGGAGCCGGTGGGTCCCGGCGCCACCATCAGCGGGCTGCTGCGCGTCCTCGGCGTGCCCGCCGACAGCATCCCGGACGACGAGCAGGGCCGGATCGGCCTGTGGCGGGCCACCCTGACGGGCCGGCGCCTGCTGCTCCTGCTCGACAACGCCTTCGACGCCGGGCAGGTGCTGCCCCTGCTGCCGCCCTCGTCGGAGTCCCTGGTGCTGGTCACCGGCCGGGCCCGGCTGCTCGACCTCGACGGGGCCCAGTGGATCTCGCTCGGCGTGATGTCCCCCGAGGAGAGCCGCGCGATGCTCACCGAGGTGCTGGGTGACGACCGCGCCTGCCGGGAGCCCGAGGCGTCGACCGAACTCGCGCAGCTCTGCGGCCACTTGCCGCTGGCCCTGCGCCTGGCGGTGGCCCGCCTGCGCAACCGTCCCCGGTGGACCGTCCGTTACCTGGTCGAACGGCTGGAGGACGAGACGCGCCGGCTCGACGAGCTCAGCGCGGGCGAGCGCAGTGTGGCGGCGACCCTGAGCCTGTCCTACCGGGCGATGGCGGAGGAACTGCGTACGGCTTTCGTCCTGCTGGGGCTGCACCCGGGCGCGGTGATCGACGTCTACTCGGCGGCCGCACTGCTGGAGACCGGGGTCCGTGACGCGGAGGACATGCTGGAGGACCTCCTCGACATGCACCTGCTCGTACAGAACGAGCCGGGGCTGTACGCCTTCCACGACCTGGTGCGGACGTATGCGCTGTCGCTGGGGGACGGAAAGCGGGGCGAGGCCGGCCGCGAGGCCGCCGGACGGCTGCTCGGGTACTACGCGGAGGCGACCGAGGCCGCGTGCGAGCTCCTGTTCCCCACCCGACGCAAGATGAATCTCGCGGGCTCGGGGCCGGGGTCCGATTGTGCGCTGCCGTCGATGCGACACGAGGACCGGACCCTGGAGTGGTTCGACAGGGAGGTCTCGGGCATCCAGACCCTGCTGGTGCAGGTCGCAGACGAGGGATCGCCCCAACAGGTGTTCGTCCTGGCCAGGAACGCTGCCTTCCATCTCAATCTCCGTGGTCGGTTCGCCGAGTTCGAAGCGGTGTCCCGGGCCGGTCTGACGGCGTCACGGCGCATGGGCGACTCCCAGCTCATCTCCCGGACCCTCAACAACCTGGGGGTCGCCCGCTGGAAGCTCGGCCGCTTCACCGAGGCCGTGGAGGCGGGGGAGGAGGCGCTCGACTGGTCAAGGAAGTCCGGCGACGCGGGAGACGAGGCGGTCAGCCTGGGGCTGCTCGGCCTCCTCCACTACGGGCTGGGGAACCTGTCCAACGCGTACGACCACACGATGCAGGCCCTGCGGGGTCTCCGGCGGGGCAGCGCCAAGATGCCACAGCAGCTGACGGAGGACTGGAACAACGTCAGCACGGTGTGCTTGGCGCTCGGCCGCCACGACGAGGCGGCCGATGCCGCTCGACAGGTGATCGAGATCTGCCGGTCCTCCCCCTCCTTGGAGTTGGAGGCCACCGCATGGACGAATCTGGCTCTGGCGCAGTGCGGCAAAGGCGAGTTGGAGGAGGCGCGATCCAGTCTCTCTCAGGCGCTCTCCTTGGGAAGCGCCTGCCCGGCTTGGGCTCTTGTCCTGGTCTTCGCGGTCTCCTCGGACGTGTGCGATCGGCTCGGTGACACTCGGCGCGCGCAGGAACACGAGGACACGGCACTGGAACTGATCACCCCGACGACCTCGCCACAGCGCCGCTCCCGCGTGGACAACGTTCTGGCGCTCAAGTACAGCCGCAGTGGACGGCACGAGGAGGCCTTGCGCCTGCACGAGCGGGCGTTCTCGTACGCCGAGGGCGCGGGGTACCGGGTGGAGATGGCCCACGCCCTGGACGGGATGGCAACTGCCGCCGAGCAGCTCGGCAGGCCGGCCGCGGCCGAGTACCGGGAGCGGGCCGACACGCTCTTCAAGGCCATGGGAGTGCCGCCCGGCGCCCGCCGGTGACACCTGCGCCGCGCACGAAGATGCGGGAACGAAAACAGTGGTGCCCCGTCCGAAGCCGGACGGGGCACCACTGTCATGTGTGGCAGACGGGCTACGGGGCCGGGGAAGGGGAGGGGGCGGGGGTCGGAGAGTTCGGGCCCTTGACCTCGGCCAGGACGACGCGCCCCGTGCCGGTCCCGTCGGCCTGGTTGCCCTGCTCGACCGAGACACCCAGACCGAGGGCGAGAGCAACCGCGAAGATACCGACCAGACCAGCGAGCTTGCCGCGCATTTCGTTCCCCTTGTGTTTGTTCAAGTTCCGTGCCGCTTTCGACAAACAGAGATTCGCAAGGGGCGTTCCCGTACGGTTCCCGCGCAGTTACCTAAGGCGACCGTAATGAGGGAACGGGGTCGTGGACGCGGGGGCACATTGATTTCGCTCGGTGGCATTGGCTGGAATTGTGTGGCTGGAATTCGATCAATTGCCGGTCAGGAAAGGGAAAGGCGCAATTCCGCTTCCAGTCGGCTCAGGTCCCGCGCATGCCCGTGCGCCGCGATGTGTCCGTCCGGCCGGATCAGGTAATAACCCGCCGCCCGGCACCCCGCCTGAGCGGCGGCGTCCCGGCGGCGCAGGGTCACCCGGCGCAGCAGCGGCCACTTCGCCACCACGTGCCCGAGCTCCTCCTCCCACTCCCGGTTGCCGTCGGACACGACCGCGAGGTGCCAGCCGTGCGGGTCCGCAGTGGTCCCCGAGATGCCGTACGCGAGTGCCAGGCGCCGCGGGAAAACCGCGCCGACCTCCAGCGCGCCGGGCAGGGCCCGCCGGACGCGGCAGCCGGTCCAGCCCGAGGGCTGCTGACTGTCGCGGGTCGCCGGGTACGACAGCCGGCGGCCGGCCATGACCGGGGCGTAGAACTCCGAGACGATCCCGGTCCGGTCCAGCAGCCGGAACGCCGCGTCGCGGGCCGCCACCGTCGCCTTGGCCTTCGCCACCCACGCCCTGGTCTGCAGGTCGGTGTCGCGCACGATCTGCCGGGTGACCTCCGACCGCTCGGTGCCGTAGGAGGCGAGCAGCGAGGAGGGGGACTCGCCCCGGATCACCGCGGCGAGCTTCCAGGCGAGGTTGTGCGCGTCCTGGAGGCCGTTGTTCATGCCCTGGCCGCCGGCCGGGCTGTGGACGTGGGCGGCGTCGCCGGCCAGGAAGACCCGGCCGCGCTGGAACTCGCTCGCGCGCCGGGCATGTACCCGGAACACCGCCTTCCAGACCGCTTCCTCGATCCGCACCCCGCGCGGTCCGCGCTCGTCGATGATCGACTGCATCATCGTGGCGTCGACCTCGCCGTTGCCCTGCGGCATCACCGACAGGAACCGGAAGATCCCGCCCGGGATGGGCACGATCACCAGCGCGCCGTTCGCCGACTGGTAGAAGTGGCACTCGTCCGGCGGCAGGTACCCCTCGATGCGGGCATCGACCAGGGCGAAGGCCATCTCGTACGTGGAACCCTCGAAGCCGATGCCGAGCTGGCCGCGGACCGCACTGCCCGCGCCGTCGGCGCCGACGACGAACGGCACCCGCACCCGCTCCAGGCCCTCGGGCGTCTCCAGTACGGCCGTCACGCCGTCGGTGGACTCGATCCGGCCGGAGTAGTCCACCCCGTCCAGCGCCAGCAGCCGGACACCGCGCTCGATCTTCCCGCCGAGCTCGAGCAGCCGCTCGGTCAGCAGCCGCTCGGTGACGTGCTGCGGAAGGGTGCGGCACGCCAGGTCGTCCGAGAACCCGAAGGAGGCCAGCGGGCGCCGCTCGGAGAAGTAGCTCAGCGTGTTGATCCGTACGGACTCCTCGCCGACGACCTCGCCCAGCCCGGTGTCCTCGAGGATGTCGAGGGCGCGGGGCCAGACGGACAGCGCCTTGGGGGTCAGCATGGGTTCGGTGGCGCGGTCGATCACCCGGACCCGGATGCCGCGCCGCAGCAGCTCGACGGCGGTCAGCAGGCCCGTGGGGCCCGCCCCGACGACCAGCACGTCCAGGTCGGACGGCCGGGCGGCGGAGGCCGCCTCGCTCTCTCTCGTGGTCCGGATCTCGCCGGTGATCAGGTCAGCCATGGCCTCTGGGACTCTCTCAGTCGGTACGGACGCCGGTGGTGGTGGAGTTCTCCGGCTCGGCGGGCAGCCGGTCGAGGCTGATGCCGAAGTGGGTCTTGTAGGCGGCGATGACGTCCGCGTCATCGGCCAGGACGGTCTTGGAGCGCTGCTCGCCGTCCACGACGTTCAGGTGACGGCCCTTCAGGGTCACCAGGCCGTTCTCGGTGCGGATCGAGCAGAACAGGGCCTGCAGGAAGGAGGAGTCGGGGGCGGTGCGGTACCACCACAGCGACGGCCCGTAGTCCTCGATGCGGACCGGGGTCTCGACGACCTGGTAGAGCGGCCGGCCGCCCAGCCAGAGGTCCACGGTGCCGGCCTGGCCCTCGACGTCCTTGAGCTGGAACTCGCCGTGCGGGTCGCTCTGCACCTCGCGGCTGGTGAAGTCCAGCGGGAAGCGGCTGTTGCGGCCGAAGCCGGTGTCGACGAGGTAGATCTCCTCGCCGATGGTCACCTTCAGCGCGAGGTGGCCGAGGAAGGGACCGAGGCCCTCCGGGCGGTGCACGCGGCCCGGCAGGATCTCCACGTCGTAGCCGAGGGCCTCCAGGACGAAGCCGAGGGCGGGGTTGACCTCGTAGCAGCCGCCGCCGCGGTGCTCGCGGGCGATCTTGTCCACGGACCGCTTGTCCATGTGGATCTCGCGGCCCTCGAGGTGGTAGTCGAGGTTCTCGAACGGCACGGACAGCACGGCGCGCTCGGTCAGGTGCCGCAGCCCGGCGGCGTCCGGCCGAGCGGGACGGCTCGCGCCGATCCGGGTCAGGTAGGCGTCGACCGTGGCGTCGTCGATCACGGTTGCGTCCAGCATGGGATCTCCTTGAGGGGTGTCGTCCCTGGGTCCAGGGGGAGAGGGGGAGCGGGGCCTACCAGCGGATGAGTGACAGGCCGAGGGCCATGCCGCCGCCGAAGCCGGCGAGCAGGACCAGGTCGCCGGCGTTCAGCCGGCCGGAGCGTGCCGCGCGGTCGAGGGTGATCGGCACGGAGGCCGCCCCGGTGTTGCCGAATTCCTCGTACGTCGTCCACGTACGGTCCGCGTCCACTCCCAATTCCGCGGAGAGGGATTCCAGCATCCGGCCGTTGGCCTGGTGCGGAACGAAATGCGCGAGGTCCGCCGGGGTGAGGTCGTGCTCCGCGAGGAATTCACGGATGGCGGGCGGAACGTGAGCGGTCACGAAATCCCGTACGCCGCGGCCGTTCATGGTGAAGTACTGAAGTCCCTCGGCGAGGGTTTCGGCGGTGGCCGGAATACGGCTCCCGCCGCCGGGGACCTCGATGAGGTGCCGGTCGGAGGCGTGACTGGCGAGGCGGTTGGCGAGGACGCCGCGGTCCTCCCCGGTCGAAGGGCCGATGACGACCGCGCCCGCGCCGTCACCGAACAGGATCGTGGTGCGCCGGTCCTCGGGGTTGAGGATGCGGGAGTAGACGTCGGCTCCGATGACCAGGGCGTAGCCCCCGGCGGCGGTGGCCGCCAGCATGCTCTGCGCCGTGGTCAGGGCGAACAGGAAGCCCGTGCACACGCCGTTGACGTCGAAGGCGGCGGTGCCGTGGTCCGCGCCGAGCTCGGCGGCGACCACCGACGCGGTCGGCGGCTGCGGTTGGTCGGGGGTGGACGTCGCCACCACGATCAGGGACAACTGCGCGGCGCGGATGCCTGCGCTCTCCAGCGCCGCGCGCCCCGCGATCACCGCGAGATCAGACGTCGCCTCATCGGGCTTCGCCCAACGGCGATTGCGTATGCCGGTCTTGCCGAAGATCCATTCGTGATCGACTCCGGCCGGAGCGCCGACTTCGTCGTTGGAGACGACGTGAGACGGTACGTAAGAGCCCGTGCCCAGCACGCCCACCGAAACAGCATTCCGAACACCGTGAATTCCCGTCGTGATCATTTCGTTCGGCTCCTCAACAGCGTGAAACTTATGGTTCCGTCCCGGGGAAATACCGACAACGGCGGCCGCGGGACCTTGTCAGGTAATGCGGGGCGCGGGGCGGTCCGGGCCGGCCGTCCCGGGACGGGGCTGTGGAAGGTGCGGACCGCCCCGCGGCCGCCGGCGTCAGGCGGCGAGCATCCGCGCCGTCAGCGAGGCGAGGAGGTCCCCGGTGATGCGGGGGCCGCCGAGCGTCAGCACCGACTCCGCGTGGAACTGCATCGAGGCGAAGTGCGGGCCGCGCAGCGCGTGCACCTCGCCGCTGCGCGGGTCGCGGCTGATGTCCACGAGGCCGATGCCGGGGATGATGGCCGAGTCCACCGAGGAGCGGGCGGCGAAGGTGTTGTAGAAGCCCACCCGTTCCGGCCGGCCGAAGAAGTCGATCTCCCTCTGCACGCCCTGGTTCGGTTCGTCGCGGCGCACCAGCTCGAAGCCGAGGGTGGTGGAGAGCACCTGGTGGCTCAGGCAGACCGCCAGGAACGGTCTGCGCTCGTCCAGCAGGGTCCGTACGGCCGTGCGCAGGTGGTCGATCTTGGGATGGGCGCTGTCGCGGGGATCGCCGGGGCCGGGGCCCATCACGATCAGGTCGTACCCGTCGAAGGAGTACGCCTGGTCGAACCGGCGGACCGTCACGTCCAGCCCGAGGGAGACCAGTTGGCGGGCGATCATCGCGGTGAAGGTGTCCTCCGCGTCCACCACCAGCACGCGCCGTCCGGCCAGTGCCGGATCCACGGCCAGGCGGTCCTGCTCCTCCTTGAGCCAGTAGTCGGCGATCGTCCGGTTGCGCCCCTCCAGGGCCGCCCGGACCTCGGGGTGGGACGCGAACCGGGTCCGGCCGCCCCCCGATTCCAGCGCCGAGAGCACCCCGGCCGCCTTCGCCTTGGTCTCGGCCACCTCCGACCAGGGGTCGGAGTGCCGTACGAGGGTGGCCCCGACGCCGATCCGGACCTCGCCGGCGGCGCCGATGTCGGCCGTGCGGATCAGGATGGACGAGTCCAGCGCGTGGCCGCCCCGCTCGTCGCGCCCGATCAGCGCCAGCACTCCGCTGTAGTAACCGCGGCCCTGGGGCTCGTACTTGGCGATGACCGTGGCCGCGCTCTCCAGGGGGCTGCCGGTGACGGTCGGCGCGAACAGCGTCTCGCGCAGGATCTCCTCCGGGGAGTGCCCGCTGCGGCCCTCGATGAAGTACTCGGTGTGGGCGAGGCGGGCCATCTCCTTGAGGTACGGACCGTCCACCCGGGCGCCGCCCTCGCAGATCCGGGCCATCATCTTCAGTTCCTCGTCCACCACCATGTACAGCTCGTCGACCTCCTTGGTGTCGGCGAGGAAGTCCATGACCTCGGGAAGCGAGGGCCCGGCCGCCGGATAGCGGTAGGTGCCGCTGATCGGGTTCATGACCGCGGTGCCGTCGCGCAGGCTGACGTGCCGCTCGGGGCTGGCGCCCACGAGCGTGCGCTCGCCGGTGTGCACGACGAAGGTCCAGTACGCGCCCGACTCCCGCTCCAGCAGCCGCCGGAAGAGGGTCAGCGCGTGGTCGGTGGAGTACGAGCGGATGGCGGTGTTCCAGGAGCGCTTGATGACGAAGTTGGCGCCCTTGCCCTCGCCGATCTCCTCCGAGATCACCCGGCGCACGGTGTCGGCGTACTCCTCGTCGGAGATGTCGAACGCTCCGCCGTCCAGCTCGATCGGCAGGTCGGGGATCCGCGACAGCGCCTCGACCAGCGAGACGCGCTCCTGGTCGGTGACGGTCATCGCGACCAGCGGGGTGTCCTCCTCGGGCGCGGCGAAGCCCCGCTCGGCGATCTGCCGGTACGGGACGAGCGCGAGCACCTCGTGGCGGGCGCCGCTGCCGGGCGCGGAAGGCGTGGCGGTGGCGCCGGGGGCGCGCAGCTCCGCCAGGGTCGCCGCGGTGGCGGTCTCGCCGACGATGACGTCGAGGATGCCGGGACCGGAGGCCTCCGGGCGGTAGAGGAGGGCGAACGGGGGCGGGTTGGGGCCGAGGACGCGGGCCAGCAGCGGCGAACTCATCCGGCGATCTCCTTCGCGGTGGTGACGACCGCGCAGCGCTTGGCCGCGTACTCGACGGCCAGCCGGTGGTCCTGCTCGCTGAAGTCGCCGATCGCGTCCGCGACGAGGAAGGTCTGGATGTCGTGGCTGAACGACTCGATGGCCGTGGTCAGGACGCCGACGTGGGCGTACACGCCGCAGATGACCAGCTGGTCGCGGCCCGCGGCGCGCATCCGCTCCAGCAGGTCGGTGTTGAAGAAGGCGCTGTAGCGCCACTTGGTGCAGACCCAGTCCCCGTCAACGGGGGCGAGGGCGGGGACCACCTCCCGGTCCTCGGGGGTCGTACGCATCCCCGGGCCCCAGATGTCGGCCAGCAGGCCGCGCTGCTCCGGCGTCATGCCGCCGGGCTGGGCGGTGTAGGCGACGGGGGCGCCGGCCGCCTTGAAGTGCTCGCGCAGCAGTACGGCGTTGCCGGTCAGCTCCTCGCGGAGCCCCTCGGGGAACGGCGCGAGGAAGTACCGCTGCATGTCGTGGACGAGCAGGACGGCCCGGTCCGCGTCGAACGACCACTGCGGTACGGACGGGGGGAGTTCTCCCGAGGTGGGGAGGGGATAGGGCTCGATGGTCGGTATGCCGGCCATGAATGTTCCTCTCGGATTCTCGTTCCTCGAAGGGGCGGCGTGGCACGGGACGTCACACGCCGAGCGTGGCGCCGCCGTCCACGGTGAGGACGTGCAGGGTGATGTGGGCCGCGCGGTCGGACAGCAGGAACAGCACGGCCTCGGCGACGTCCTCGGTGCGGGCGAGCTTGCCCAGCGGGATGCCGATCTTGAAGGATTCGGGGCTGCCCGCGATGGTCTTGGCGGGGCCCTGCTCGTCCTCCCACATGGAGGCGAGCATCGCCGTGTCGGTGGACCCGGGGGCGACGACGTTGCAGCGGATGTTGTGCTTGGCGACTTCCAGGCCGAGTGACTTGGTGAGCATCGTCGCGGCGGCCTTCGAGGCCCCGTAGGCGGCCATCGAGGCACGCGGGGTGCCGGCGGCGTTCGACGCGACGGTGACGATGGCTCCGCGGCTGCGCGGAATCATCCGGTTGACGGCGGTGCGGGACAGCCGGAAGACGCCGCTGACGTTGACCTCGAAGGTCTGGAGCCAGTCCTCGTCGCTGAAGTCCTTCACCTCGCCCGTGCGCAGGATGCCCGCCGTGTTGACGAGCATGTCCAGCGGGCCGAGTTCGCGCTCGACGTCGTCGACGACGGCCTCCACCTGTGCGGTGACGGTGACGTCGGCCGGGTACGCGTGGGCGTTCAGCCCGTCGGCGGTGAGCTTCTCCACCGCCTCCTGCAGTCGGACGGCGTCGCGGTCGACGGCGGCCACTGCCGCGCCCTCCTCGGCGAGCCGGCGGGCTACGGCCAGACCGATGCCACCTGCGGCTCCCGTGACGAGGGCGACCTTGTTGTCCATGTCCCAACTCCCTGCTCGTTCAGGTCCGCCACGTCGACACCACGGCGTAGGCCTGGTGAGGATTGAGGCGCGGATCGCAGAAACTCGTGTAGTTCTCGCCGACCGCGTGGATGCGGGCCGCGTCGGTCGTGCACTCGGTGACCTCGTCCGGGGTGGTCTCCAGGTGCAGGCCGCCCGCGACGCCGCCGCGGCGGACCACGACCTCCTGGAAGCCCCGTACCTCTTCGACGACGGTGTCGACGAGCCGGGTCTTGAGACCGCCGGGGGAGGAAACGGTGTTGCCGTGCATCGGGTCGGTCAGCCAGATCACCGGGTGGCCGGCCTGGACGACGGCGTCCACGAGCGCGGGCAGCCGTTCGGCGACGAGGTCGGCGCCCATGCGGGCGATGAGGGTCAGGCGGCCGGGTTCGCGCCACGGGTCGAGGCGCCGGCACAGCTCGACGAGCTCCTCCG
Source organism: Streptomyces sp. NBC_01351 (assembly GCF_036237315.1). Lineage (GTDB taxonomy): Bacteria > Actinomycetota > Actinomycetes > Streptomycetales > Streptomycetaceae > Streptomyces. Next base: position 4,766,623 of record NZ_CP108356.1, read on the forward strand.
GGTCCATCGACGGGCCGACCTTGCAGGCCACGGGGTTGACGACGCCCGCGAGCATGTCCACGTGGGCGCCGTCGATCTGGCGGGTGCGCTCGCCGATCCAGGGGAAGTGGGTCGAGGTCAGCAGCGGGCTGCCCTCCTCGTCCCAGCGCATCATGGGCAGTTCGTAGTCGAGGAGCAGGGCCTCGTGGCTGGTCCACACCGGCGGGCAGATGCCGGAGCGGCGGGCCGGGTCGGTCCAGCCGAGGTGGGCCATGGCCTCCGCGGCGGCCTTGTAGCCGGACAGCAGTCGGTGCGGGTCGGGGATGCGCTCGGCCAGGCTCGCCTCGGGGCCGTTGACCATGTGCCCGCGGAAGACGGGCAGTTCGATCCCGTCGACGATCTCCGTCGGGCGCGAGCGGGGCTTGCCGAACTGCCCGGCGAGGCGTCCGATCCGGACCACCGGCTTGTGGGTGATCATCTTCAGGGTGCCGGCGAGCAGGTCGAGGAGAGCGGACTTGCGGGCGATGTAGCCGGCGTCGCATTCCGACGGGTCCTCGGCGCAGTCGCCCGCCTGGACGACGAACGCCTCGCCCGCCGCGACCCGGGCGAGGTGGGAACGCAGCCGGCGGACGTCTCCGGCGTTGACCAGAGCCGGACGGCGGGAAAGCTCCTCCTTCACCTTGGGCAGTTCCGGGAAATCGGCCCAGTCGGGCTGCTGGAGGGCGGACTCTGTTCTGACGGCAAGCGGGGCTGTAACCACGGGAACTCCTGGTCATGGGCAGCGGCGGGTGCAAATGGGCAGAATGGAGGGGTGGCGGAATACGGATACTCGGCTGAATTCGCGGGAGCGACCACGGTCCGCCGGGCACTCCGTCAAGTGGCCACGGGGAGAGCGCTATCCGTTCCGCTATACCTGACAAACGAGTGGGAGGAGGTTTCCCGCAGCGGCCGCCCCGATCAGAATCCGACCCATGCATGCCGCCTATATCGAACAGTTGGGACCCGCGGAGGTCATCCGTTTCGGTGAGCTCCCCGCTCCGCAGCCGGGTCCGACCGACGTCCTCGTCGCGGTCGACGTCGTCTCCGTCAACCACGTCGACACCTTCGTCCGCTCGGGCGCCTGGAGCACTCCGCTCGACTTCCCCTTCGTGATCGGCAGGGACCTCGTCGGTACGGTGCTGGCCACGGGCAGTGCCGTCCGGCACCGCTTCGCGCCCGGCGACCGGGTCTGGTGCAACAGCCTCGGCCACGACGGCCGCCAGGGCGCCGCCGCCGAACAGGCCGTGGTCCCCGCCGACCGGCTCTACCCGCTGCCCGCCGGGGTGGACCCCGAGGACGCGGTCGCCCTCGCGCACCCGGCCGTCACCGCGTACCTCGCGCTCTTCGACCAGGGCGGGATCACCGCCGGGGACACCGTGCTGGTGGCCGGCGCCGCGGGCAACGTGGGCAGCGCGCTGGTCACGATGGCCGCGCACGCGGGAGCCAGGGTGATCGCGACGTCCTCGCCGCGCGACTTCGCCTACGTACGGGGCCTGGGCGCGGCCGAGGTCATCGACTACGCCGACCCCGACGTACCGGGCCGGATCCGGGAGCTCAGCCCGGACGGGGTCGACATCCACATCGACACCTCGGGCCGCAACGACCTGGAGACGGCGGTGGACCTGCTGGCGAGCCGCGGCCGCATCGTGCTGCTCGCGGGGCTGCGCACCCGTCCGGTGCTCCCGGTGGGGCCGCTCTACCTCAAGGACTGTTCGGTGCGCGGGTTCGCCATCTCGCACGCAACCGCCGGCCGGCTGGCCGCCGCGGCCGCCCACGTCAACAAGCTGACGGCGGCCGGACTGCTCCGGCCGCGCGCCACCGAGGTGCTGCCGCTGTCGGCGGCGGCGGAGGCGCACCGCCTGCTGGACGAGGGCAAGGTGACGGGAAAGCTCGTACTTCGGGCGGGCCCCGGAACCGGCGGGAGCTGAATCGGGAATTCCGCATAAATGCCGGTGCGCCCTTGGCGCCCTTGGCGTCCATTTCCGGTTCAGTGAAATCCGGGCGGCGCCGCGGAATCATTTCCGCGGTGCCGCCTCGACGTGCCCGAATTCGGCCCGAATTGCTTCCGCGTAGAACCTGACGGACCCTGCGGAAGTCCGTTGGTCGTCGAATTCCCGGCCGATAGCGTTTTGGTCATGACGAACTCCATCATCGATTCCGTCCCGCTTTTCGAGATCCGCGCGGGCATTCCCGTCGCGGCCACCGCGCAGGAGATCTACGACGTCGTCAGCGACCTGACCCGGAGCGCCGAGTGGAGCCCGGAGTGCATGGGCGGCGAGTGGATCTCCGGTGAGCCCTCCAGCGTCGGCGCGGTCTTCCGCGGCGAGAACCTGCGCGCCGAGGACGTCGTCGGCTGGGCCCCGCTGATCCGCGGCACCTGGTACACCGAGGCCCGCGTCACGGCGGCCGAGCCGGGCCGCACCTTCCGCTGGATGATGCTGACGCACGCCCAGGAGGACCAGGAGTCCATCTGGGGCTTCGACATCGAGCCGGCCGAGCAGGGCGAGGGCTCCGTCCTCGTGCACCACTTCCGGATGGGCAAGGCGACCGCCGGCATCCACAAGATCGTCGCCGATCTGGACGAGGTCGAGCGCAAGCAGTTCATCACCGACTGGACCGAGAAGCTCGAGCAGGACCTCGACGCCACCCTCGCCCGGATCCGCGACGTCGTCGAAGGCCGCTGAGCCCTTTCCCCGCGTCTTTCCGCGCTTCCCCGCGCCTCCCCGCGCCGTCCCGGCAGGCCGGCGCCGCCCAGGTGGTCCGGCGTCGGCCGTTCGCGGCCGTCGGCCCACCACTCCCCGTACGCCACCGTAGACACTCCTGAGAGAACGAGGCCATGCTTCTCCAGCGCATAGGAAACAAGGGCATCCGGCTGGGTACGCTCTTCGACCGAGCGGCCGCCCGCACCCCCGCCGGCCTCGTGGTCCTGGACCACGACCTGGACATCGCCCCGCAGCTCGGGCGCCGCGCCACCTTCACCGAACTCGCCGACCTGGTCGACGACTTCGCCTCCCGTCTGTGGGCGGCCGGGGTACGCCCGAACCACCACGTCGTCGTCCACAAGTCCGACGGCTTCGACATCTCCCTGCTGGCCTGCGCGATCGCCCGCATCGGCGCGATCCCGGCCCTGCTCTCCCCGAAGCTGGACGGCGAGACGGTGGCGGTGCTCGTCCGCCGGATCGACCAGCCCTTCCTGATCACCGACCAGGACAAGCTGGACCACCACCTGCCGGCCGAGATCTTCGACATCACCGCCGAGGTGCTGCTGACCACGGGCTCCTACGACGGGGCCGTCGAGCTGGCCGGCCTCGCGGGCGCCACCCGCGTCCCGGCCATTCCGATGCCGCCGGACCACCCGACCCTGATCACCCACACCTCGGGCACCACCGGCGTCCCGAAGCTCGCCGTGCACACCGGCCACACCTTCGAGGCCCGCTACCGCCCCCAGGCCACCGTGTTCTCGGCCGTCGGCAAGCGCGAACCCGTCGCCGTGCACGTGTCGTTCGTGCACTCCCGGATGTTCACGGCCATGCCGATCTCGATCCTCCAGGGCCACACCCTGATCGTCCTCAAGGAAGACGACCCGGAGGCCGTCGGCGACATCTTCGCCCAGGTCCCGCCCGGCTTCATCGAGGCCCACCCCAACACCTTCCTGCGCTGGGAGGCGCTGGCCGACGACCCGCGCGGCCCCCTCGCCAACGTCAAGTACTTCAGCTCGACCTTCGACGCGATCCACCCGCGCACGGTCAGCATCCTGCTCAACGCCACGAAGCGCAGCAACCCGCTCTTCGCCCAGGCCTACGGCCAGAGCGAGGTCGGCCCCATCGCGGCCCGCACCTACACCCGCAAGGGCGGCGCGGACTTCGACGGCCGCTGCGTCGGATCGCCGTTCCCCGGCATGACCGGCGTCCGCGTCGTCAGCCGCGACGGGAACCCCGTCTCCAAGACGAACCCCGGCTTCATCGAGATCAAGTCCGACGGCCGCATCATCACCTACCTCGACGAGCACGAGCGCTGGGAGAAGCAGGTCCACGACGGCTGGTGGCGCATGGGCGACCTGGGCTACCGCACCAAGTGGGGCTGCCTGCACCTGCTCGACCGCGAGGTCGACGAGATCCCGGGCATCGGTTCCACGCTGGAGATCGAGGACAAGCTCTTCACCCGCCTCCACGAGCTGATCGAGGTCATCATCATCCCCGGCGCCGACGGCGTCCCCGTCCCCGTGGTGTGCACCCGCGACGACAAGCCCCTCGACCTGATCGCGTGGAAGTCCGCGGTCATCGGCCTGCCCAAGCTGGCGGACCCGGTCCAGTGGCGCCTCGAAGACGTTCCGCAAACCTCCACGACCAAGATCAAGCGTCTGGAGCTCGCCCGCCTGGTTGCCGCTGACATGGGAGAGACGGCATGAGCAACTCCACCATCGAGATCTGCGTCGTCGGGGCCGGTCCCCGCGGCCTGTCCGTCGTCGAGCGCCTCGCCGCCAACGAGCGCGAACGGCCCTCGCACGACTCGGTCGCCATCCACGTCGTGGACCCGTCCGCGCCCGGCGCCGGCAAGGTCTGGCGCCCCGGCCAGTCCCGCCACCTGCTGATGAACACCGTCGCCTGCCAGATCACCGTCTACACGGACGAGAGCTGCCGGATAGACGGCCCCATCGAGCCGGGCCCGACCCTCTACGAGTGGGCCAAGTCCCTCTCCGTGCTCGGTCAGTTCGGCGGCTACGACGACGGCACCCTCGCCGAGGCCGCCGCCATGGGACCGGACACCTACCCGACCCGCGCCTTCTACGGCAGCTACCTCGGCGAGTGCTTCCAGCGCGTCATCGTCGGCGCCCCCAAGCACGTCACCGTGCACGTCCACGGCTCCCGCGCCGTCGCCCTCGCCGACACCCAGGGCATCCCCGGCGGTCCGCAGGGCGTCCGGCTGGAGGACGGCACCCGCCTGAACAACCTCGACGCCATCATCCTGGCGCAGGGGCACGTCCCGGCACGCCTGACCCCGCGCGAGGCCCGCACCGCCTCCCTGGCGCGCATCCACTACCTGACGTACCTGACGCCGGGCAACCCGGCCGACGCCGACCTCGCGCAGATCAAGCCCGGCCAGTCGGTGCTGCTGCGCGGCCTGGGCCTGAACTTCTTCGACTACATGTCGCTGTTCAGCCACGGCCGCGGCGGCGTCTTCGTCCGCGACGAGAACGGCAGGCTCGCCTACCAGCCGTCCGGGCAGGAGCCCCGGCTGTACGCCTTCTCCCGGCGCGGCATCCCGTACCACGCCCGCGGCGACAACGAGAAGGGCGCGTACGGCCGTTACTTCCCCAAGCTGCTGACCCCGGACTACGTCCAGGGCCTGCGCCGGCGCGCCGAGGAAGGCGGCACGGTCACCTTCAACGCCGACCTGTGGCCCTACATCTCGCGCGAGGTGGAGAGCGTCTACTACGGCGCCCTGCTCGCCGCGGCCGGCCGGCCGCAGGAGCGCGAGGCCTTCGTCGAGTCCTACCTGGGCCTGGAGGAGGACGAGGCCCGCACCGGCCTCCTCGCCGAGTACGGCATCTCCGAGGACCAGCACTGGAGCTGGGAGAAGCTCTCCCTCCCGTACGGCGACACGCAGTTCGCCGACCGCGACGCCTTCCAGAAGTGGCTGGTGGAGTACCTCCTCGCCGACGTCACCGCCGCCCGCCAGGGCAACGTCAGCGGCCCGGTCAAGTCCGCCCTCGACGTCCTGCGCGACCTGCGCAACGAGGTCCGCCTCGCCGTCGACCACGGCGGCCTCGACGGGGACTCGCACCGCGACGACCTCGAAGGCTGGTACACCCCGCTCAACGGCTTCCTCTCCATCGGCCCGCCGGCCACCCGCATCGAGGAGATGGTCGCCCTGATCGAGGCGGGCATCCTCACCCTCACCGGACCCGGCACCCAGGTCAGGATCGACACCAACTCCCAGACCTACCTGGCCGAGTCGTCGACCGTACCGGGCACCACGATCAAGGCACAGGTCCTCATCGAGGCCCGGCTGCCCGAGCCCGACCTGCGGCGCACCGCCGACCCGCTGCTCCAGCACCTGCTGGACACCGACCAGGCCAAGCCGTACGTCATCACCGGCGGCCAGGGCGGCTACCAGACCGGCGGCCTCGCCGTCACCGAGCGCCCCTACCGGCTCATCGACGCCCGCGGCACCGCCCACCCGCGCCGCTTCGCCTACGGGGTGCCCACCGAGTCCGTGCACTGGGTGACCGCCGCCGGCATCCGGCCCGGCGTGGACTCGGTGACGCTCGGGGACTCCGACGCCATCGCCCGCGCCATCCTGGCCCTGCCGCCCGTCGCGCACGCGCCGGCCGGTATCCACGCCGTGACCGACGACACGGCGGAGGGCGTCCTGCCCGGCGTGATCGTATGACCGAGGAGGACCTCCTCACCGACTCCGGCCTGCTCTCCCCCGTGCGGGCCGGTACCCCGGCCGAGGCGGCCGTCGGCGACCGGGCGTGGCTCCAGGCCATGCTCGACGCCGAGGCCGCCCTGGCCAGGGCCCAGGCGGGCCTCGGCACCCTGCCGAAGACCGCCGCGGACACCATCACCGCCGCCGCCCGGGCCGAGAACTTCGACCTGCGCGGGCTCGCGCTCGCCGCCCGGGAGACCGCCAACCCGGTCGTCGGCCTGGTCCAGGCGCTCACGGCGGTGGTCCGCGAGCGGAACCCCGAAGCGGCGGACTACGTCCACCGGGGCTCCACCAGCCAGGACATCTTCGACACCGGCGCCATGCTGGTGGCCGCCAGGGCCCTGCGCCTGGTCCGGGCCGATCTGGCCCGGACCGCGCAGGCCCTGGCGGGCCTCGCGGCCACCCACCGCGACACCCTGATGGCCGGGCGCACCCTGGCCCTGCACGCCGTGCCCACCACCTTCGGGCTCAAGGCAGCCGGCTGGCACCGGCTCGTCCTCGACGCCGACGCACGCCTCGCCCGGGTCCTGGACGAGGGCCTGCCGGTCTCGCTCGGCGGGGCCGCGGGCACCCTCGCCGGCTACCTGGAGTACGCCGACATCGACCGCCCCGACGTGGCGGCCGACGCCGGATCCCCCTACCTCGACCGGCTCGTCGACGCCTTCGCCGCCGAGACCGGGCTCGCCCGCCCCGTACTGCCCTGGCACGCGCTGCGCACCCCGCTCGCCGACCTCGCCGCCGCACTGGCCTTCACCGCCGGAGCCCTCGGCAAGATCGCGGTCGACGTGCAGTCGCTGACCCGGACCGAGGTGGGCGAGGTCGCCGAGCCCGCCGCCGCCGGGCGCGGCAGCTCCTCCGCCATGCCGCACAAACGCAACCCGGTGCTCGCCACGCTGATCCGCGCGGCGGCCCTCCAAGTCCCGGTGATCGCCGCCGGTCTGACGCAGTGCCTGGTCACGGAGGACGAGCGGTCCGCAGGCGTCTGGCACGCCGAGTGGCAGCTGCTGCGCGAGTGCCTGCGCCTGACCGGAGGCGCCACCCACACGGCCGTGGAACTCGCCGGGGGCCTGGAGGTCCGGGCCGCCCGGATGCGCGAGAACCTCGACCTCACCGGAGGCCAGGTCGTCTCCGAACGGATCGCCGCACGCCTCGCCCCGAGCCTGGGCAAGGCCGCCGCGAAGCAGCTCCTGACCGAGGCATCGGCGATCGCCGCCGAAAGCGGGCGGCCCCTGAGCGCCGTGCTCACAGCGATGCCCCGCACCGCGCACGGACTCTCCGCCGCCGCCGTCGCGCGGCTCTGCGACCCGGCCCTGTACAGCGGGGGCGCGGGCGCACTCGTCGACCGCGCGCTGGCCGACGCCGACCAAGTGCTGTGACCGGAAAGGTCCACCGGGTCGCGGCGCTCCCCCAGCTACCGCTGGGAGGTGCCCCCAGGCACGGCACCTCGCCGCGTTGTCGGACCACGGAAGTACGTCCAGTACGAGCCGTGGCCCTCCGCCTTGCGATGCTTCCCCCCGGCCCTGCGGGCCTGGGGAGACCCCATGCACCGGACACCGCGACCCGGCAAACCTTTCCGGCCACAGCACTTGAGACCCCTTCGAATTCCTGACCGGGATCCCACACAAGGAGGAACCGATGAATGCCGCGAGATCCGCCAAGGGCCGCTGGATCGAGGACTGGGACGCCGAGGACGAGCAGTACTGGGAGCGCGGCGGCAAGCGCATCGCCCGCCGCAACCTCTACCTGTCCGTGGCCTCCGAACACATCGGCTTCTCCATCTGGAGCATGTGGTCGGTCCTGGTGCTCTTCATGACGCCCGAGATCGGCCTGGGATTCGCGCCGGACGAGAAGTTCCTCCTCGTCGTCACCCCCACCCTGGTCGGCGCCCTCCTGCGACCCTCGTACAGCTACGCCGTCACCCGGTTCGGCGGCCGCAACTGGACCGTCTTCGCCTCGGCGATCCTGCTGGTGCCGACCGTGCTCACCGTTGTCTTCATCCAGCGCCCCGGCACCCCCCTGTGGGTGTTCCTGGTGATCAGCGCCCTCGGCGGGGTCGGCGGAGGCAATTTCGCCTCCTCGATGACCAACATCACCAGCTTCTTCCCCCGGCGCCACCAGGGCTGGGCCCTGGGCCTGAACGCCGGCGGCGGCAACCTCGGCGTCGCCGCCGTCCAGCTGCTCGGCCTGCTCGTCATCTCCACCGTCGGTGACACCCACCCGGCGTACATCGCGGCCTTCTACCTCCCGCTCATCGCGCTCGTCTCCGTGCTGTGCGCCGTGAAGATGGACAACATCGCCGCCGTACGGACCGACCCGGGCGCCCAGCGCGAGGCGCTCGCCCAGCGCGACACCTGGCTGATCTCCCTCCTCTACATCGGCACCTTCGGCTCCTTCATCGGCTACGGGTTCGCCTTCGGCCTGGTCCTGCAGACCCAGTTCGGCGCCACCCCGCTGGAAGCGGCCTCGTACACCTTCCTCGGTCCGCTGCTCGGCTCCTTCGCCCGCCCGCTGGGCGGCTGGCTCGCCGACCGGTTCGGCGGCGCCCTGATCACCCTCCTCACCTTCGCCGGCATGGCGGCCGGCACCGGGGTCCTGCTCCTCGCCGCGGAACAGCGCTCGCTGCCGGTGTTCATCGGCGGCTTCACCGTCCTGTTCGTGCTCAGCGGCATCGGCAACGGCTCCACCTACAAGCTGATCCCCGCCGCCTTCACCCACCAGGCCGAGACCCGCATCGTGGCCGGCCACGACGCCACCCGGGCCTTCGCCGCCGCCCGCCGCCTCTCCGGCGCCGCCATCGGCATCTCCGGTGCGGTCGGCGCCCTCGGCGGAGTCGCCATCAACCTCGCCTTCCGCAGCGCCTACGGCGGCGGCGCGGGCAGCGGCACCCCCGCCTTCCTGTCCTTCATCGGCTACTACGCGCTCTGCGGGGCCGTCACCTGGGCCGTGTACCTGCGCCGCGAGCGCGCTGCCGCCCCGATCGCCGTACCCGCCACTGCAGTTGCCGACGACCACCGCTCGACGGAGAGAATCCATGCCTGACCCGACGCCGCCGGCCGGCGCCCCGCACGCGCCGGCCGGCGCCGGGCCGGTACCGGCCGACGCCGGGCAGGTACGGACCCACTGCCCGTACTGCGCCCTGCAATGCGGCACGCTGCTCACCGCCGGCGACCCCGAAGGCCGGGCCGACGGGGCCTCCGTCCGGCCCGACCCGGACTTCCCCGTGAACGGCGGCGGCCTGTGCCAGAAGGGCTGGACCGCCCCCGCCCTGCTGACCACCCCCGACCGGATCCGCACCCCCCTGGTCCGCGACGCGTCCGGCACCCTGCGCCCCACCGACTGGGACACCGCCCTGGACACGGTGGCGGCCTCCCTGGCCCGGCTGCGCGCCGAGCACGGCCCCGACGCCGTGGGAGTCTTCGGCGGAGGCGGACTGACCAACGAAAAGGCCTACCTGCTCGGCAAGTTCGCCCGCCTCGCCCTCGGCACCAGCCAGATCGACTACAACGGCCGCTTCTGCATGTCCTCCGCGGCCGCCGCCGGAAACGCCGCCTTCGGACTGGACCGCGGACTGCCGTTCCCCGTCACCGACCTCGGATCCGCCGACACCGTCCTGCTCGCCGGGGCCAACCCCGCCGAGACGATGCCCCCGCTGATGCGGCACCTCACCGCCGCCCGGCTCATCGTCATCGACCCGCGCCGCACCCCCACCGCCGAGCGCGCCGCCCTCCACCTCCAGCCGCGCCCCGGCACCGATCTGGCCCTCGCCCTCGGCCTGTTCCACATCCTCGTCGTCGACGGCCACGCCGACCGGGACTACGTCGACCGGCGCACCACGGGCTTCGACGCCGCGTGGAAGCGCGCCGCCTCCTGGTGGCCCGAGCGCGTCGAGAAGGTCACCGGCGTCCCCGTCAGCGACCAGCGCGAGGCCGTCCGGATGCTCGCCGCCGCCGACCGCGCGTACGTCCTCACGGGCCGGGGCGCCGAGCAGCACAGCAAGGGCACCGACACCGTCGCCGCCTTCATCAACCTGGCCCTCGCCCTGGGCCTGCCCGGCCGCGAGGGCAGCGGCTACGGCTGCCTCACCGGCCAGGGCAACGGCCAGGGCGGCCGCGAGCACGGCCAGAAGGCCGACCAGCTGCCCGGCTACCGGATGATCACCGATCCGGCGGCCCGCGCGCACGTCGCGGACGTCTGGGGCGTCGATCCGGACACCCTGCCCGGCCCGGGCCGCAGCGCCTACGAACTCCTCGACGCCCTCGGCACCGAGGGCGGCCCGCGCGCCCTGCTCGTCTTCGGCGCGAACCCCGTGGTCTCCGCCCCGCGCGCCGCCCACATCGGCAAGCGTTTGGAGAGCCTGGACCTGCTCGTCGTCGCCGACTTCGTGCCCTCCGAGACCGCCCGCATGGCCGACGTGGTGCTCCCCGTCACCCAGTGGGCCGAGGAGGAGGGCACCCTCACCAACCTCGAAGGCCGCGTGCTGCGCCGGCGCCGGCTGCTCTCCCCGCCCCCCGGGGCCCGCTCCGACCTCGCCGTCCTGCAGGGCCTCGCCACCCGGCTGGGCGACCTCCCCGAGCGCTACCCGACCGAACCCCGCGCCGTGTTCGAGGAGTTGCGCCGCGCCTCGCGGGGCGGCCCCGCCGACTACTCCGGGATCAGCTACGAACGCCTCGACGCGGGGGAGGCTCTGCACTGGCCCTGCCCGCAGGCCTCCGACGCGGCCGGGGACCACCCCGGCACCCCCCGGTTGTTCCTCGACCGCTTCGCCCACCCCGACGGCCGCGCCCGCTTCGCCGACGTGGAACACCGCCCGCCCGCCGAGGAGGTGCACTCCGGGCATCCGCTGTACGCCACCACCGGCCGGGTCCTCGCCCAGTACCAGTCCGGGGCGCAGACCCGCCGGGTGCCCCAGCTGATCGCCGCCGCCCCCGAGGCGCACGTCGAGGTCCACCCCGACACCGCCGCCCGGGCCGGCCTCACCGACGGCGGCCACGCCCGGGTCAGTTCGGCACGCGGCTCCACCCTCGCCCGGGTGCGGCTCGACCCGACCCTGCGCACCGACACCGTGTTCCTGCCGTTCCACTTCCCGGGCGCCGGGCGGGCCAACCTGCTCACCAATGACGCCCTCGACCCGCGGAGCCGGATGCCCGAGTTCAAGGTGTGCGCGGTCCGCATCGAACCCGCCGAACCGGAGTCCCCGGAGGCCGGCGGGAACGAAGCCGACGAGGACACCGAGACCGAGCCGCCCAGGCCCCTGCCCGCGCGGCCCGTGCCCGTGCCCGCGCCCGTGTCGGCCGCGCCGCCCGTACCGCGCGTGCCCGCGGTGCCCGCGCCGGCCACGGCCCCCGTGCTCGTGCTGCCCGCGCCGTCCGTGCCGGTCGCGTCCGGGCCGGCCGAAGCCCCGTCCGCCGCACTCCTCCAGGACGCCCGCCCATGACTGAGACTCCGCCCGCCGCCGCCCCCCTCCTCGTCGTCGGCAACGGACCGGCCGCCCACCAACTCCTGGACCGGCTGCGCCACTTCGGCTGCGACGGTCCCGTCACCGTGCTCGGCGCCGAGGATGTACCCGCCTACCACCGGGCACTGCTCACTTCCGCCCTCGACGGCAGCCTCCCGCCGGAGGCCATGGAGCTCCCGCCGCCGCCCGGCGACACCACGATCCACACCGGGGCGTGCGCCGTCCGCATCGACCGCGCCCGCCGCCTGGTGCACACCGCCGACGGCCGCGCCTTCCCGTACGCCCGGCTGGTCCTGGCCACCGGAGCCACCCCGCTGCTGCCCGCCCTGCCCGGCCTGCGCACTCCCGACGGCGCCCCAGCCGGCGCTTCCGACGGCATCCCAGCCGGGGCCTCCGGCGGTGCCCCGGACGGGGCCTCCGGCGGCACCCCAGCCGATGTCTCCGGCGGCGCCTCCGCCGGCGTCTCCGATGGCGCCCTCGCCGCCGGTGTCGCCGTCCTGCGCACCCTCGCCGACTGCGCCCGGCTCACCGCCGTGGCCGCCCGCACCCCCGTGACTATCCTCGGCGCCGGGTCCCTGGGTGTCGAAGCGGCCTTCGCGCTGGCCCTCCACGGCCGGCCGGTCACCCTCGTCCACCCCGGCCCCTGGCCCGTAGACCACCTCCTGGACAAGGCCGCCGGCGCCATCGTCGCCGGCCGGCTCGCCGCGGCCGGGGTCGAGGTCGTCACCGGCACGCCCGCGGCCTCGTACACCCCCGGCACCCCCGGCACCCCCGGCACCCCCGGCACCCCCGGCACCCCCGGCACCCCCGGCACCCCCGGCACCCCCGGCACCCCCGGCACCCCCGGCACGCCGGGCACGCCGGGCACCCTGACCCTGGCCGACGGCCGCACCCTGCCCGCCGGCACCCTGCTGCTGTGCACCGGCGTGCTGCCCGAGACCGGGCTGGCCCGCGCCGCCGGGCTGAGCGTGCGCACCGGCATCGTCGTCGACGACCGCCTGCGCACCGACGATCCGCTGATCCACGCCATCGGCGACTGCGCCGAGCACCGCGGCAACCGGGGCGGCTCCCTGGCCTCCGGCTGGGCCCAGGCCGAGGCGCTCGCCCGCCACCTGACCACCGGCGCCCGCGGCGTGGCCGCCGCCCGCCGCGTGCTGCGCCCCCGCATCGCGGGCCCAGGCCTCGTCGTCCTGGGCATGCCCGGCAGCGCCCCCGCCGACGAGACGATCACCCTCGACGACCCGGCGAACGGCCGCTACGCCCGCCTGGAACTCACCGGCGAGCGCATCGCAGCGGGGGTCCTCCTCGGCTTCGACCGGGCCATCGCCACCACGACCGAGCTGTACGTGCACGACCTGCCCGTCCCGCGCGACCGGCTGAGCCTGCTCCTGGGCCGGGCTCCGCGCGTCGCGCGCAAGGGCTCCGCGGAGCTCTGCCCCGAGACGGTCGTGTGCCTGTGCAACAACGTCACCCACCAGGACCTCACCGACGCATGGCACGCCGGGGCCCGCGAGGTCGCCGACCTCGCCGCCGCCACCCGCGCCACCACCGGCTGCGGTGGCTGCACCCGCCAGGTGGAGTCGATCTGCACCGCCCTGGCCTCCACCAAGGCTGCCGCGACCGGCAGTTGAACCGGCGCGGTGGCCCTCTTCCAGTAAAGGACACCGCATGACCACCCGCACCCTCGTCGTCATCGGGCACGGTATGACCGGCCACCGCCTCGTGGAGGAGCTCCGCTCCCGCGACCGGGACGGAACCTGGCGGGTGGTGGTCCTCGGGGAGGAGAGACACCCCGCCTACGACCGGGTGAAGCTCAGCTCCGCCCTCGACGGCACGACCCCGGCCGAGCTGAGCCTCGTACGGCCGGCCCTGTTCGACGACGCCCTGGTGGAGCTCCGGCTCTCCACCAGGGCCGTCGGCGTTGACCGCGAAGCCCGCACCGTCACCCTGGCGGACGGCGGCCACCTCGCCTACGACGCCCTCGTGCTCGCCACCGGATCGGTCCCCTTCGTCCCGCCGGTGCCCGGCCGCGACCTGCCCGGGGCCTGCGTCTACCGCACCCTCGACGACCTCGACGCCATCCGTGAGGCCGCCGCCCGCACCACCACCGGGGTGGTGATCGGCGGCGGCCTCCTCGGGCTGGAGGCCGCCAACGGCCTGCGGCTGCTGGGGCTGACCCCGCACGTCGTGGAGATGGCACCGCGGCTGATGCCCGTCCAGGTCGACGAGGGCGGCGGCCGGGTGCTCGACCGGCTCGTGGGCCGGCTCGGCGTCACCACCCACCTCGGCGCCCGGACCAGCCACATCGAGGCGGGCCCCGACGGGAACGTGGCCCGCCTGGTCTTCGCGGACGGTACGTCGATCGAGACCGGCCTGGTCGTCTTCTCCGCCGGCGTACGCCCCCAGGACTCCCTGGCCGGCCCGGCCGGTCTGCCGCGCGGTGAGCGCGGCGGCTTCCTCGTCGACGACCACTGCCGTACGGAGGACCCGCACATCTGGGCCATCGGCGAGTGCGCGGCCGTCGAGGGACGCTGCTACGGCCTGGTCGCCCCCGGCTACCGGATGGCCGAGGCGGTCGCGGGGCAGCTGCTCGGCGACGGTCCGACCCGCTTCCCCGGCGCCGACATGTCCACGAAGCTCAAGCTGATGGGTGTGGACGTCGCCTCCTTCGGCGACGCCCACGCGCAGACCCCGGGCGCGCTGTCCTTCGTACGGGAATCCGCGGGCGGCGACGTGTACGCCAAGCTCGTCCTCGACTCCGAGGGCGAGTGCCTGCTCGGCGGGATCCTGGCCGGCGACGCGGCGGCGTACCCCCGGCTGCGCTCCCTGCTGGGCAGCGAACTCCCCGACTCCGCCGAGGCCTTGCTCGCCGACGCGTAATACGCGGCCGTACGGCGCAACGGCGAGAGCCCCCACCCTCTCGGGTGGGGGCTCTCGCCGTTCGTGTGGCGCGGGGCGCCGGGGTACCGGGGGTGCCGGATCAGACTCCGGCGGTCTCCGGCTGACGCTCGGCGGCCGGCGCCGCCTGCGCCTGCTGCTCGGGCTTCTTCAGGCCCAGGGCGATCAGTGCGACGATCGCGATGCCGACGGCGGCGATGAAGACCGCCGTGCGCAGACCGTCGGTGGTGGCGGCGCTCAGGGCCTCACCGGTCTGGCCCTCCAGGCCGGAGTTGGCGATGGCGACGAGGACGGCGAGGCCGACGGCGCCGCCGATCTGCTGGGTGGTGGAGGCGACACCGGAGGCGATGCCCTGGTCCTCGGGGGCGACGCCGATCGCGGCGGCACCGAACATCAGGGTGTAGCCGGCGCCCTGGCCCAGGCCCATGACGATCATGCCGGGGACGAGGATCCAGTACGAGGCGTCGGTCGCCATGGTGAAGCCGAGGATGGCGGTGCCGATGACACCGATGACCATCGCGGCGATCATGATGGCGCGGATGCCGTGCTTGGTGGCGAGGCCGCCGGCGGTCTGGGCGCCGATGGCGATGGCGACCATCGGGACGAGGAAGGCGAGACCGGTCTCCAGCGGGCTGTAGCCGTGGACGCCTTGGAAGTAGACCGTGAGGAAGTACAGCAGGGTGCCGAAGCTGGCCATGTAGAAGAAGGTCACGCCGACGGCGGTGGTGAGGTTGCGGTTGCCGAAGAGGGACAGCGGCAGCAGCGGGTCGGCGGAGTTCTTCTCGATGACGAAGAACGCGACGAGCAGGACGACGCCGAGGGCGAGCGCGCCGAGGACGACCGGGGCGGTCCAGCCGGACTCCGGGCCCTGGACCAGGGCGAAGACGATCGCGGTGATTCCGACGGTGGACGTCAGCGCGCCCAGCAGGTCGAAGCTGCGGCCGCTCTTGCCGGTGGTGTCGGGCTTGATCAGCGGGAAGGCGAGGAACATCGCGATGCCGGCGAGCGGCACGTTGACGTAGAAGACGGACTCCCAGCCGAAGGACTCGGTGAGCACGCCGCCGAGCAGCGAGCCGACGATCATGCCGCTACCGCCCGCGGTGCCCCAGACGGCGAAGGCGCGGTTGCGCTCCTTGCCCTCCGCGAAGCTCGTCGAGACCAGGGTGAGGGTGGCCGGGAAGAGGAAGGCGCCGCCGATGCCCTGGATGGCGCGGGCGGCGATCAGCACCTCGGGGGAGCCGGCGAGGCCGCCGAGCAGGGAGGAACCGGCGTAGAGGGCGAGTCCGAGGACGAACATCCGGCGCGGGCCGAAGAGGTCGCAGGCGCGGCCGCCGAGGAGCAGGAACCCGCCGAAGGCGACGGCGTAGGCGCTGACGACCCACTGGAGGGTCTGGGCGGAGAAGCCGAGGCCACTGCCGATGTCGGGCAGGGCCACGTAGACGATGTTGTAGTCGATGGAGATGATCAGCTGGGCGAAGGCCAGCAGGGCCAGGGTGAGGCCGAGGCGCTTGCGCCGGCCTTCCGTGTTGGTGGACATGGCAGTACGGCTCCCGTGTCGGGGTCGGGGGTTGGGCGTTCGGGTGGTGCGGGGGTTTCGCTTCAGGGGGTCTGTGTGGCGCGGCGGGCCGGGTGTCAGGAGGCCAGGCCGTGCGTCACCTGGTCGGCCAGCCGGCGGGCCAGCTCCAGGCGCTTGATCTTGGCGGTGGCGGTGCGCGGCAGCTCGCCCAGCTTCATCTGGATGGGGTCGGCCATGTCCGACTGGTCGGCGATGGCGCGGCTCCAGCGGGCGAGGTCCAGCGGCGCGTCGTCCTTGGTGCAGACGACCGGCACCGGCTCCTGGGCGGGGCCCGGGACGATGACGAGTTCGGTGAGCTCCGGGAGCCGGTGCAGGACCGTGTCCTCGACCTCGAGCGTCGAGTGGATGGTCGGGATCTGGTCGACCTCGCGGTCGAGCAGGTGCAGGCAGCCCCACTTCGTGCGGTAGCCGACGTCGCCGCCGCGCCACCACTCGCCGTCGACCTGCTTGTCGAAGCGCTCGCCCTCGCCGTAGTAGGTCAGGGCGCGGCCCGCGGTCGCCACGTCGATGTAGCCGGGGTTCTCGCGGGAGGGCTTCTTGCCGTTGCGGGCGACCAGGCGGTACTTGGTGATGCCCGGGGTCGGGTAGCCCTGGCAGCGGCCGTCGGCCTTCATGACGGTCTTGCGGGTGTACGGGCGGGCCACCAGCGGGCCGCACTCGCTCTGGCCGTAGACCTGGAGGAAGACCGGGTTCGTACGCTCCGAGGCGCGCAGGAACTTGTCCATCGTGCCGGGGTGGATGGCGTCGAAGGTGCTGTTGTAGAAGCGGACGGTCTTGAACGGCTTGCGGGGGTCGTCCAGGATCGATTCGCATTCCAGGAACGAGTTCGGGTGCGTCTCGAAGACGCCGGGACGGTACTTGACCATCGCGTCGGCGACCTTGCCGGGCTCGGCGTCGTCCAGGAACACCATCGGCTTGTTGCGCAGCATCATCGCGGCGATGCCGGGGTACATGCGCGAGTGCACGTACGAGACGTGCATCAGGATCGGCTCGCGCCGGCGCAGCATGCTGACGACCTTGTCCTGCCAGCGGTAGCGCGATCCGATGGAGCGGGCCGAGTGCACCACGAGCTTCGGGATACCGGTGGTGCCCGAGGTGTGCGTCATGATCGCGTGCGAGTCGGGGTGCAGCGTCACGGGCGTGCGCTCGGGCGCGCCGGCCAGGTCGGCGAGGGTGATGGCGCCCTCGACCGGCTCGGTGACGGAGATGACCCGGGCGGTGAGCTCGGAGAGCGGCGAGGAAGCCAGCGAACCGGTCAGCTTGGCCGCGTCCGTCAGGAGGGTGGGGGAGGGCAGCCGCTGCAGCAGCGCGGTGATGGTCTCCCCGTCGAGGTGCGCGGAGAGCATCACCGGGACGGCACCGATGCGGGACGCGGCGCAGGCGAGCAGGGTGATGTCGAAGTTGTTGGTTTTGTGGATGACGACGTGGTCGCTGGGCCGGACACCGGTGGCCCAGAGACGATTCGCCATCTCGGCTATCAGGTCGGCGAACGTGGCGACCGTCAGGACCTGGCCGACCTCGGGGAGGGCGTCCATGGTGCGGTCGAGCGTGATGGTGTTGGCGCCGAACTGGGCGGCAGCCTCCTCGGCGACGAGGCCGAGATAGAGCGGCGTCTTGTTCTTCGGTATCCGGAGCATGAGTTCAAGTTCGCATCGGAGTTCCGCAGGCCCAATAGCAGACGATTGACTGTGTCAGATCGATGAAATCAGGTCACCGATCGTGGCGAAAAGGGACGGGGTGCACGGGGAAAAGCCCGTAGCGGATAATTCCGCTACGGGCTTCTCCTGCTTCCCGGCCGGCGGGAAGGGGTGTGGCGTGTGGCGTGAGATGTGTCCCGGTGTCCGGGCTACTTCCCGAGCCCCTGCTTGATCGCCGCGGCGATCTCCATGGTGCGTACGGTCTGGTAGCCGACGGCCGCGAGGTTGTCCTCGGTCACGTTCTGCGCGAGCTGGCCGGGCACGGCCTGCAGGCCGGACGTGGCACTCACGCCGTACGGGTTCCCGTTGCTCGGCGCGAGCAGGATCGGGTCGGTGACGCCCGGCGGCACGATGATCGCGCCCCAGTGGTAGAAGACGTTCGACAGCGACAGGATGGTCGACTCCTGGCCGCCGTGCTGGGTGCCCGTCGAGGTGAACGAGGACATGGCCTTGTTCTTCAGGCCTGCGCGGGCGTGCAGTTCGAAGGTCTGGTCGATGAAGTGCTTGAGCGGACCGGCCATCGCGCCGTAACGGCCCGGGGTGCCCCAGATGACGGCGTCGGCCCAGTCCAGGTCGTCGATCGTGGCGATCTCCACCTCACGGCTGCTGCCGCTGGTGTGCTCCTCGTACGCCTCCGTCCACGCGGTGTAGTTGGGCGCGAGGGTGCTCTCCTGGATCTCGGCGACGCGGCGCAGACGGACCTGCGCGCCCGCCTTCTCCGCGGCTTCCGCGGCGGCCACCGCGAGCTTGTGGATGTTGCCGGTGGCGGAGTAATAGACAATCGCGACGTTGGTCATCGGATATTCCGTCTCTCTTCGTGGGAATCAGGGATTGACGGTCTCGCGGTCAATTCCCGGAGGGTTGTCGATCGCATAGCGCCATGAGCCGTCCGCGCCCCGGCGCACCACGTCCGTCGCCGTGCCCTCGTGGTGTACGGGAGTTCCGTCCGGCGAGACACCCTTGATCAGATAGTCACACAACAGGAGTGCCAGATCGCCGTACTCGTAGCAGTGGCGCACCGAGAGTTTCATCGGAATTCCGAGGGCCATGAAACTGCTCGTCGCCGCGCGCCGGCCGTCCCCGGTGACGACGTTCCCGGGGGTGAGCACGCGCACCGCGCCCGGCTCGAAGAGGCGGTCGATCGCCTCCAGGTCGCGGGCGTTGAAAGCGCGGAGGAAGGCGTTGGGAAGTTCGGCCGGTTCTACGACAGCCGTGGTCATGATCTCTCCTGGGAGTGGGAAGGAGGGGTCCAGTGGGGGGATTTACTCGACGGCGACGCCGCGCGACCCTTCGGGACGCACCGGCTCGTCCGGCAGCCGCTCCAGCGCCAGCCCGAAGTGCTTGTGGTAGGCCTCGAACACCTCCACGTCATCGGCGAGATGCTCCTCGCGGAACTCGCCGTGGACGCGCTGCGTCAGCGTGCGGCCCTTCAGCGTGACCCGGCCCTCGACCGTCGGCAGCGAGCAGAACACGTCCTGCATGAACGGCGAGTCGGGGCAGGTGCGGAACCACCACAGCGAGGGCCGGAAGTCGCCCAGCTCGCGCGCCCGGCCGTCGACCCGGTACAGCGGTTCGCCGTCCAGCAGCAGGTCGAACTCGCCCTGCTGCTCCGGCCTGAAGGCGAACGCGCCGTGCGGGTCGAACTGCACGGACTCGGCCCCCAGCAGCAGCGGGCGCCGCGCGTTGCGCCGGAACCCCACGTCGACCAGGTACGCCGCCCCGTCCAGGGTCACGCGCAGCACCAGATGCCCCAGCGGGGCTCCCAGTCCGCCCGGGCGGTGCACCCGCGCCGCGAGGATCTCCACCTGGTAGCCGAGGGCCGTCAGCAGCATCCCGAAGGCCGGGTTCACCTCGTAGCAGCCGCCGCCCCGACCCTGGTGGACGATCTTGTCGACGACCCGCTCGTCCAGGTGGATCTCCTGGCCCAGGTGGTAGTCGAGGTTCTCGAACGGGACCGACAGCACGTGCCGTTCCGTCAGTTCGGCCAGCGTCGCCAGGTCCGTGCGCGCGGGGCGCGAGGCCCCGATCCGCGCCAGGTACGCCGACACCAGCACGTCGTCGAGCATCAGGCGTCCAGCGTCTTGATCACGGACGCGACCTGGAGCGTACGCCGCGCCTGGAAGGCGGCGGCCTCCAGGTTCTCCTCCGGGACCTGGCCCGGGTTGCCGCCGACGACGGCCGAAGCCCCGTACGGGTTGCCGTTCTTCGGCTTGTACAGCACCGGGTCGGTCGAACCGGTGGAGACGATGACCGATCCCCAGTGGGTGATCGCGTTGTGCAGGGCGAGGATCGCGGAGACCTGGCCGCCGTGGGCCGCCGAGCCGGAAGCGAAGGCGGAGACCGCCTTGTTCAGCAGCTTGCCCTCGATCGACAGCTTCGACGTGGAGTTGATGAAGTGCATCAGCTGCGGGGCGGCGAGACCGAAGTGCACCGGCGTGCCCAGCAGGATGCCGTCCGCCCACTCCAGGTCCGCGAGCGTCACCACGGGGATGTCCTTGGTGGCGTCCTGGTGGCCGGCGGCGCCGTCGCGGCTCGCGGACTCACCGTTCGGCGCGATCTCCGCGACGCGCAGCAGGCGCACCTCGGCGCCCTCCTTCTCGGCCGCGGCGGCGGCGGCCTCGGCGAGCTTGTGGGTGGAGCCGGTGGACGAGTAGTAGATGACAGCGATGTTCGTCATGGCGTGCGGAAACTCCCTTTCGACCGCCCCCGCTCGTATCCGGTCTGCGTGTGCCGGGGCCTTGGAACGATCCTGTTCCGGGCGCCGCGCCCCGCCGAGGCCGGTGACCGCAGTACGTCAGGTGCGTACGGGTGCCCGGCAACTCCGGGCGGGAGTACGTCAGGTCGGCCGCTTCCGCACGTCCGCCGCATGCCGTCCGCACGTCCGCCGCGGACCGTCCTCGGTCAGCCGCGGGCGGCCCGGCGACGGCCTCGGCCGGTCACCACCAGCAGCAGCACACAGCCACCGAGCAGCGCCGACATGAACAGGCCCACGCCCCTGACCCCGCCGAACGCCAGGGGGATCTGCGCGCCCACCCCGCCGCCGATGTTGAGGGTGAAGCCGTACAGCGCCGTCGCCATGACCCCGTGGGCCGTGCCCGCCGCCGTACCGATCTCCTGCACCACCGCGGGCCCGATCGCGGCCACGCCCAGCATGAACAGGAACAGCGCCGCGGCCAGCCCCGTGGCCGTGCCGCCGAACAGCCCGGCGCCGCAGATCCCCGCCGCCGCCACCGCGAAGGCCCCGGCCCCGCGCGGCCGCGCCGGGATCCGGCCGAGCAGCGGAGCCACGAGCACGCCCAGCACCAGTGCGGGGATCGCCGTGGCGCGCAGCGTCAGCATAGCCTGCCCGTCACCGACCAGTTCGGCCGGACCGTAGAGCTGCACACTCGTGTACACGGCGGTCATGGTGCTGGAGCAGGTGAAGCCGACGACGTACAGCGGCAGCAGGCCCGCCCACAGCCTCCTGCGGCCGGCACCCGCCCGGGAAGCGGCGTCCGCACCCGCCTCCGGGTCCACCGGATCGAGCACCCGGCGCAGGATCCAGGCCCCCACCACCAGCAGCGGCGCGGTCACCCAGAAGGTGCCCCGCCAGCCGACGACGGCGGCCAGCAGCTGCGATTCCACTTGACCGGCGACGATCGTGCCCGCCATGCAGGCGGACACGATCGTGAGCGCGGTCGGCAGCTTCGACGCCGGCACGTGCGCGTTCAGGTACGCGTACACCAGCGGTACGTACACACCGGCGAACAGGCCCTGCCCCGCGCGCAACGCCAGCCCCGCCCCAAAGGAATCGGCCAGCGGCACGCAGGCGGTGACCACGGCCAGCGCGCCGACCCCGGCCACCAGCACGGCCCGGGTGCCGAACCGCCGGGCCAGCGCCCCGCTGAACAGCGAGACGATCGCGTACGTCACCGCGTACGCGGAGGTCGCCCACGTCGCCGACGCCTGGTCCACCCCCCAGGCCCGCCCGATGTCCGGCAGCAGCGGAATCGCCACGTACAGCTGACCCACCACCAGCATCCCCAACAACGAGATGGCCGCGACCACGGGCGCGACCGACGGCCCCGCCGGCAGGGCGGGACCGGTCGCGCCGCGCGGAGCGGCCGGGGCCCGGGAGGGGGAACGGTCGGTGACCGGAGGAAAGTCCGTGCGATGACTCATTGCTGCTCCTGGGCTGCGGTGCACCCCAGGAGGGTGGGCCGGGGACGGAAGGGGGTGGGCCGGCGGTCAGCCGCCGTACGGGGCGAGGGCCTTCTTGGCCTTCAGCGCGGTGCCCCACCACTCCAGGGAGTCGAGGAGGGTCTTGGCCGCGGCCTCCGCCTGGGTGGGGTCGATCAGGGTGCCCTGCTCGTCGAACTGCCCCCACGGACCGTGGAAGCCGACGGTGTCGCGGACGGTGACCGTGTGGCACTCGGCGAAGACCTGGCGCAGCTGCTCGACGGCGCGCATGCCGCCCGCGAGACCGCCGTAACCGACGAAGCCGACCGGCTTCGCGTGCCACTCGGTGGTGTGCCAGTCGATCAGGGTCTTCAGCGAGGCCGGGAAGGAGTGGTTGTACTCCGGGGTGACCACGACGAACGCGTCGGCGGCGGCCAGTCGCGGGGAGACACCGGCGAGCACGGCCTTGACCTCGTCCGAGGGCGTCTGCGACAGCTGGTGGGGCAGGTCGTGCTCGATCAGGTCGATCACGTCGATGTTCAGGCCCTCCCGCTGACGGGCGAACTCGGAGAACCAGTTCGCGATGATCGGGCCGAAGCGCCCCTCGCGGACACTGGCGATGATGACCGCGACACGAAGCGGCTCAGACATGGAAATACCTCCGGATGTATACGGCGATGTCCGGGCCGTACCGGTGACGGACGGCGGCACGGGCCCGCGCTGGTGTAACCCACCATTGCCAGAGCGCACGGAAAGATCAACTCCGCAGGGGGGAGTACGTCAGCTTCCCGCCGAACCCACGGCCGAAGGCAGCCACGTACGACCGCCCCTCACCGGATGCGCAAGTGGTCCAGGTACGACCGGAGGTTGCGCCGGGTCTCCGGGACCGAATCCCCGCCGAACTTCTCCACGACCGCGTCGGCCAGCACCAGCGCCACCATCGCCTCGGCCACGATCCCGGCGGCCGGCACGGCACACACGTCGGACCGCTGGTGGTGCGCGGCAGCCGCCTCACCGGTCGCCACGTCCACGGTGGCGAGCGCCTTCGGCACCGTGGCGATCGGCTTCATGGCGGCCCGTACGCGCAACAGCTCGCCCGTGCTCAGCCCGCCCTCGGTGCCGCCGGCACGCCCGGAGGTCCGCTTGATCCCCTCCGGCGTGCGGGCCATCTCGTCGTGCGCCCGCGACCCGGGCACCCGGGCCAGCTCGAAGCCGTCGCCGACCTCCACGCCCTTGATGGCCTGGATCCCCATCAGCGCAGCGGCCAGACGCGCGTCGAGCCGACGGTCCCAGTGGACGTGCGATCCGAGTCCCACGGGGACCCCGTACGCCAGCACCTCCACCACGCCACCGAGGGTGTCGCCGTCCTTGTGCGCCCGGTCGATCTCGGCCGCCATCGCCTCGGAAGCATCCGCGTCCAGACAGCGCACCGGGTCGGCATCGAGCTCCTCCACATCACCGGGGACCGGGTACAGCCCGCGCGGGGCTCTCGCCCCGCCCAGCTCCACCACGTGCGAAACGATCTCGATCCCGGCGACCTCGGCCAGGAAGGACCGGGCGACGGCGCCGAGCGCGACCCGCGCGGCGGTCTCCCGGGCGCTGGCACGCTCCAGGACCGGCCGGGCCTCGTCGAAGCCGTACTTCTGCATCCCGGCGAGATCGGCGTGGCCGGGCCGGGGCCGGGTCAGCGGTGCGCCCCGCCCCGTCCCGGCCGGCTCGGCGGGATCCACGGGATCGGCCGACATGACCTTCTCCCACTTCGGCCACTCGCTGTTGCCCACCATGACGGCGACCGGCGAACCCAACGAAAGGCCGTGCCGCACCCCGGCGAGCAGGGTCACCCGGTCCTGCTCGAACTTCATCCGGGCGCCGCGGCCGTGGCCGAGCCGCCGGCGGGCCAAGTGCCCGCCCACGAGCCCGGTCGTGACGGGCACGCCGGCGGGAAGCCCCTCCAGAGTCGCCACCAGCGCCGGTCCGTGCGACTCCCCGGCGGTCAGCCACCGCAACGTGCCCATTTCGGACGATCACCCCTGCTCATTGATCCGGAGCGCCACCGTAGGCAGCGCCCCGCGCCGGACCGCCGGCCCCGCCCCGATTCCGTCAGCTCACCCGAGGGCGCCGGGGGCGGCACCCGGATGGTGACGGACTAGCGCCCGACCCGGACCGTGATCCGGTGCCGTCGCCGAAGCTGCAAGGACTCAACGTCCTCGTCCTGCACGCCAGGACGCCCTTGTCCCGCACGCGGGACGGAACGGAGTGTGGTCCAGGTGCTCAGCAGGCGTTCGCTCATCCGCGCCGGGGCCGGCATCGGTGCCGCCGCCGCACTGACCGCCGGCAGCGGTGGGCGCACGCCCGCACGGGCCGCCGGCGCCGCCCCCTGGAAGTCCCTGCAGAGCGGACTGTCCGGCCGGCTCGTCCTGCCCTCCGACCCGACGTACGCCACCGCCAAGCAGCTCCAGCTGGCCCAGTTCGACGCGATCCACCCGCAGGCCATCGCCTACTGCACCAGCGAGGCCGACGTGGCCGCGTGCGTACGCTTCGCCCAGGACCACGCCCTCGCCCCCGCGGTGCGCAGCGGCGGGCACAGCCAGGCGGGCTACTCGACCACCCCGGGTCTGGTCATCGACGTCTCCCGGCTCAACGCCGTCCGCCCAGGAGACACCGTCCACCTGGGCCCCGGCAGCCAGGGCGTGGACGTCCTCGACGCGCTCTCGCCCCACGGCATCCAGGTGGCGTCCGGTACCTGCCCCACCGTCGCGGTGGGCGGCTGGCTCCAGGGAGGCGGACTCGGCTTCGCGTCCCGCAAGTTCGGCATGGGCTCCGACCGGCTGGTCTCGGCCCGGGTCGTCCTGGCCAACGGCCGTACCGTGCGCGCCTCGCAGGACGAGCACCCCGATCTGTACTGGGCCCTGCGCGGTGGCGGCGGCGGCAACTTCGGCGTCGTCACGGACTTCGAGGTGCGGCCGGTCCAGATCCCGTCCCTCACCACCTACAACCTCACCTTCACCTGGGCGGACGCCGTCCAGGTGATCCTGGCCTGGCAGGACTGGATCGCCACCGCGCCGCGGGAGCTCTCCTCGGAGCTGATGTTCCTGCTGTCCACCGACGCGCCCGCGGGCACCGAGCCGTACGTCGTCCTCACCGGCGCCTACGCCGGTCCGCAGGCCGCCTGCGACCGTGCCCTCGACCGGCTCGTGGCCGCCGTCGGCCGGCCCAGCGCCACCCGGCAGGTCGCGGAACTCCCGTATCAGCAGGCGATGATGAACGTCTTCGGCTGCGGCACCAAGACCGTCACCGAGTGCCACCGGATCGGCTACTCGCCCGACGCCCAGCTGCCCCGCGACAACTACTCGACCGGTCGCAACCTGTTCTTCTCCCGGGCATGGACCCGCACCGCGGCCGAGGCGGCCCTGGGAGCCTTCGCGGACGATATCCGCCCCGGCCAGTTCCGCTTCATGGGCCTTTTCGCCTACGCCGGGAAGATCAACGACGTCGCCCCGACCGCCACCGCCTTCGTCCACCGCGACGCGCTCTTCAACGCCGGCTACTCGGTGGGCCTCACCCGCCCGGACCTCGGCCAGGACGAGAAGGACCGCGGCCAGGCCTGGGTGGACAACGGCTTCACCACGCTGGACCCGTACTCGACGCACCGGTCGTACCAGAACTACATGGACCCGGCCCTGACGAACTGGCGCCAGGCCTACTACGGCCAGAACTACTCCCGGCTCCGCTCGGTCAAGCGCGCGTACGACCCGCACCGCTTCTTCCGCTTCGCCCAGGGCATCGACTGACGGCGCGGCCGGCGCGGCCGGTCCGGCCGGACCGGCGGACCTGGCCGACCCGGCCGGCCTCGGAGCCGAAGCGGTTCAGGCGTACCGGGCCGCCGTCGCCGCGAGGGAGGCCTTGATGCGGGCCCGCAGCGCGGGAGGCCCCAGGACCTCGGCGTCGGCCGCCAGGGCCAGGAACTGGGCCTCCGCGTGCGACGGCGACTCGATCGGGAGCACCGCCCGGGTCCAGCCCGGCAGTTCGGGGTCCGGCTCGCCGGTGGCGGCCAGCGCCCGGGCCTGGGCGCCCGCCAGCCGGTCGGCCGCGCGCGCGGAAAGGCGTACGACGGCCTCCTCCGGGTGGAGCCGTTCGTGGAAGTCGGCCTGGGCACGGCGCCAGTGGTCCGCCAGGTCGAAGCCCTCCGGCAGCTCCGCCACCTCCTCGGTCTCGGCGACCCGCAGGATCTGGTCCACGCGGTAGGTACGGGGCCCGGCCGGCCCCGCCGCGGCCGCCTGGCCGGCCGCGGCCGTCGGGCCCGCCGTGTCGGCCGGGCCCGCCGTGTCCGCTGCATTGGCCGGGCCCGCCGCGTCGGCCGCGTCGGCCGGGCCCGCCACCAGGTACCAGCGGCCCGCCTTGAGGACCAGCCCGTAGGGCGCGAGGCGGCGGTCCACCTCCCGCGGTTCCTTCCAGCGCCGGTAGCGCACCTCGACCACCCGGCCCCGCCACACCGAGTCGGCCACCTGCGCGAGGTACGGGGTCTCCTCGTGCTCCGCGTACCAGCCCGGTGCGTCCAGGTGGAAGCGCAGCCGCATCCGGTCGGCCTGGGCGCGCAGTTCGGGCGGCAGAGCCGCGCGGAGCTTGAGCTGGGCCGCCGACAGGGCCCGCCCGAGGCCCAGTTCGGCCGCGGGGCCGGGCATTCCGGTCAGGAACAGGGCCTCCGCCTCGCCCGAACTGAGCCCGGTGAGCCGGGTGCGGTACCCGGCGAGCAGCTGGTAGCCGCCGCTGTGCCCGGCGTCCCCGTAGAGCGGGATCCCCGCGGCGGCCAGCGCCTCCGCGTCGCGGTAGACGGTACGGACGGACACCTCCAGCTCCCGCGCGAGCTCGGCGGCGGTCATCCGCCCGCGGGTCTGGAGCAGCAGCAGGATCGAGAGCAGGCGGCTGGACTTCACTGACACATGGTGTCAGTGAAGTCCTCCTACGGTCCTCGCATGAACGATTTCGATTTCGCGGTCGGCAGCTGGAACGTGACCAACCGCTGGCGCACCGACTTCCTCGACCCGGACAGCGAGTGGGAGGAGTTCCCGGCCGTCTCCCACATCTCGCGGCACTTCGACGGCGGGGCCAGCTTCGACGAGATCGACTTCCCGACGAAGGGCTTCGGCGGCCTCACCCTGCGGCTGTTCGACCGGGAGCGCGAGGAGTGGTCGCTGTACTGGGCGAGCCGCCGGACGGGCGTCCTGTTCCCGCCCGTCGTCGGACGCTTCCACGGCGGCCGGGGCGTCTTCGAGGGCGAGGACACGCACGACGGGAAGGACGTCCGGGTGCGGTTCGTGTGGAGCGGCACCCGCACCGAGACCCCGCGCTGGGAGCAGTACTTCTCGGTCGACGGGGGCGAGAACTGGCTCCTCAACTGGACGATGGACTTGGAGCGCCGTCCCTGAAACCGAAAGGGGCCCTGTAGTCGTCCCTGAATCAGTACGCCCGTCCGGCCGGCAACGGGGGAGCCGGCCGGGCGGGCGTACGTCCGCTCAGCCGAGCGGCAGGTCCAGGTAGGACGGGGTCGCCTCGGGCGAGGTGAAGGCGAGCGTCGCGCGCGGCAGGTTCGCGTCTCCTTGAAGTGCTCTCCCGGCTGAAGTCGGGAGATTCCTGCTTACCTTGCGGTAGCGGGTTTGACGCGCTCGGCGCGCCTGACGACTGCCCTTCCGGCAGCCGGGATGAGCGCGAGGCCCATCCGGTACAGGTGCAAGACATTCAGGGCTGCGTTGTGGTCGGCGTCGCCCGACCATCCGCAGTCCGGGTTCTTGCACACGAACACGGTCTGACTCTCCCGGTTGCCGGGCGTGGTGCGGCCGCAGACGGAGCAGTGCCGGGAGGTGCCGGGGGCGGGGACCTTGTGCAGGGTGCCGCCGTGCTGGGCGGTCTTGTACGTCAGCATGGTGATGGTGCGGCCCCATGCCTCCCCGTGGATGGAGCGGTTGAGCCCGGATTTCTGGGCGACGTTCTTCCCCGGCTCCGTGATGGTTCCCTTGGCGGATTTGACCATGTTCGTGATGGTGAGTGCTTCGACCACGATGGTGCCGTAGGTGCGGGCGATGGCGGTGGTCGTCTGGTGCTGCCAGTCGAGTGCTCGGCGCTTGGCTTTCGCGCGGAGTCCTGCGATCTGGTCGTAGGTGCGGTGCAGCCGGCGGCTGGTGCGCTCGCCGGGCTTGCGGTGGTGCTTACGCTGCGCGGCGCGCTGCTCCAGGTGTAGGAGCTTGGCCTTCTCTCGATCGGTCAGCCATTCGCCGTGCTCGTACGTTTTGCCGTCCGAGAGGGCGATGGGCACGGTGACGCCCACGTCGATGCCGATGTCCGGTCCCTGGTGGGGCTCGGGCTTGTCTTCAACGGTCTGGACGCGGAAGGCGATGTGCCAGCCGAGCGCGTCCTTGATCAGCCGGGCCCCGGTGATCCGGTTCTCCGCGCCTGCGTTCTTGCCGACCGGTAGGTCTTTGGTCCACCGGAAGCGGACCCGGCCCACCTTGGGAATGTTGACCATGCCCCAGCGGCGGTGCACGCGGGTGATGTTCAGGTCGCGGCCCTGTGGGATGTCCACGGACATCACCGTGCGGAACCGGCCCTTGAAGTTCGGGGCGTCGGCGCGGCCCTCCCAGCAGTTCTTCCACGCCTGGAAGTACGTCTTGAGTACCGCCTGCGCGGCCTGCGCGGGCAGGACGGCGAGAAAGTCGATGTCCTCGCGGGCCTGGCGAATGGCGGCGTCCGCGTGTCCGAGCGTCCGCTCTTCCTTCGGCATCATCCGCCACCACGCGTGGAGAAGATTCCACATCGTGCGGGCCGCGTGTGCTTGATCATCCGCCGTGCGAACCCCGACAGGAGATAGCGAAAGCCGGGCGCGATGCCCGAACTGCCGCTTGACCAGGGTGTCTTGACTCGCAATCGAGAACCTAGCATTGGTTTATGTCACCGCGCTGGAACCCTCATCCCGATGCCAGAACCGGTCGCCATGTTGTCTGCAACCCGCACGTTCACTTGGTTTTTGTCACCAAGTACAGGCGGAACGCGCTCACCGACGCCATGCTGACCCGCACCGAAGACGTCCCTCTTCGCCAAGTGGCATGAACGTGGTGCGTTCGCCCGGGCCCGGAGCGGAACGCCCAGTATCGACGGGACATCCGGTGACGTATCGCGAGTTTCCGGATTGCGGCCTGAATCGCCCCCCGCATGCCCGGTGCGCCGTGCGCCGCGGGACCTGCGGACGTCGGGCCGCCGTGCAACGCAGGGCTCCGCGCCGGAAGTTGGGCCGGCTGGCGGGAACGCATTCGCTTCGAAGCAAAACATGCAAGCGTGCTTGATTGTTTTGGTGAAGGCTGCCAGTCTTCCCCTCACGCCGAGAGGGGAGCGCCACCGTGCCCGATCTTCCGTCCGCTGACGCCGCTGTTGCTGCCGCTGCTACTACTGCCGCCGCTGCCGTCGCCGTCTACGCCGATCTGCGCGAGGAGGGCCGTGAACTCGACGCCCTCGTGGGGGAGCTGACCCCTGCCGACTGGGCCCGGCCCACGCCCGCGCCCGGCTGGACCATCGCCCACCAGATCGCCCACCTGCACTGGACCGACCGGGCCGCACTGCTCTCCCTCACCGACGCCCCCGCCTTCGGCCGCATGGTCGAAGAGGCCCTCGCGGCACCCGACTCCTTCGTGGACGAGGGTGCGGAGGAGGGCGCGAAGCTACCGCCCGGCGAGCTGTCGGCGCGCTGGCGGAGCACCCGTACCGCCCTCGACGAGGCGCTCGCCGCCGCCTCGCCCGACACCCGCTTCCCCTGGTACGGGCCGCCGATGAAGGCCGCCTCGATGGCGAGCGCCCGGCTGATGGAGACCTGGGCGCACGGCCAGGACGTGGCCGACGCCCTCGGCGTGCGCCGCACGCCGACCGCGCGACTGCGGCACGTCGCGCGGATCGGCGTACGGGCCCGCGACTACGCCCACGCCGTACGCGGACTGCCCGCGCCCGCCGGGGAGTTCCGGGTGGAGCTCACGGCACCCGACGGCTCCGGGACGTGGACGTACGGGCCCGCGGACGCCCCACAGCGGGTCACGGGCCCGGCGCTCGACTTCTGCCTGCTGGTGACCCAGCGGGCCCACCGCGCGGACCTCGCCCTGACCGCGACCGGCCCCGACGCGGACCGCTGGCTGGACATCGCCCAGGCCTTCGCGGGGCCGGCGGGGGCCGGACGCGAGCCGGGAGCCTCCCGATGACCGCGCTGCAGCCGCCGCCGCCGCGGCCGCCGCTGCGGATCGGCAACGCCTCCGGCTTCTACGGGGACCGCTTCGACGCCCTGCGCGAGATGCTGACCGGCGGCCCGCTCGACGTGCTGACCGGCGACTACCTGGCCGAGCTGACCATGCTGATCCTCGGCCGCGACCGGCTGAAGAACCAGGACCACGGCTACGCCAAGACCTTCCTGCGCCAGCTGGAGGAAGGCCTCGGCCTCGCGCACGAGCGCGGCGTCCGGATCGTCACGAACGCGGGCGGACTCAACCCGGCCGGACTCGCCGACGCCGTACGGGCCCTGGCCGCCAAGGTCGGGATCCCCGTCACCGTCGCCCACGTCGAGGGCGACGACCTGACGGCCCTGTCCGCCTACTCCGAGGGCGCGCTGACCGCCAACGCCTACCTCGGGGGCGCCGGGATCACGGCCTGCCTGCGGGCGGGCGCGGACGTGGTCGTCACCGGCCGGGTCACCGACGCGGCGCTGGTCAGCGGTCCGGCCGCCTGGTGGTTCGACTGGGCCCCGGACGACTACGACCGGCTGGCCGGGGCGGTGGTCGCGGGCCACGTCCTGGAGTGCGGAACCCAGGCCACCGGCGGCAATTACGCCTTCTTCACCGCCCACGACGTCCGCAGGCCCGGTTTCCCGCTGGCGGAGATCGCCGAGGACGGCTCCTCGGTGATCACCAAGCACCCGGGCACGGGCGGAGTCGTCTCGGCCGGCACCGTCACCGCCCAACTCCTCTACGAAACCCAGGGCGCGCGCTACCTCGGCCCCGACGTCACGGCCCGCCTGGACACCGTCCGGCTCACCGGGGACGGACCGGACCGGGTCCGTATCTCGGGCGTGCTCGGCGAAGCCCCGCCGCCCTCCCTCAAGGTGGGCGTCACCCGGATCGGCGGCTGGCGCAACGAGGTGGTCTTCGTCCTGACCGGCCTCGACATCGAAGCGAAGGCGGCCCTGGTCCGCACGCAGCTGTCCGAGGCGCTGGAGGGGGTGGCCGACGCGTCCTGGACCCTGGCCCGGACGGACCACGAGGACGCCCCGACGGAGGAGACCGCGAGCGCGCTCCTGCGCCTGGTCGTCCGCGACCCATCACCAGACCGGGTCGGCCGCGCGCTGACCTCGGCGGCGGTCGAACTGGCCCTGGGCAGCTACCCGGGCTTCCACGTCACCGCCCCACCGGGCCCGGCCCAGCCGTACGGAGTCTTCACGTCCGCCCTCGTCCCGGCCGACTCGGTCCCCCACGCGGCGATCCTCCCGGACGGCACCCGTGTCCCGCTTCCCGCTGCACGGGGCGCTTCCCCCACCCCGCCCCTTCCCGAAACCGGGGCTTGCGACCCCGGCCGCCGCTCCCGGGGCTCCGCCCCGGACCCCGGCGTGTGCGGCGCCGCTGCGGGGGCTCCGCCCCCGAACCCCCGCGCCTCAAACGCCGGCGAGGCTGGGATTGCTGCGCAATCCAGCCCCGCCGAGCGGGAACACCCAGCCTCTCCGGCGTTTGAGGAGCGGGGTCCGGGGCGGAGCCCCGGCTCTTCAGCCCGTCCGGCGTTTGAGGACCGGGTCCGGGCAGAGCCCGGGGAACGGGGGAAGGGCGGGGTGGGGGAGAGCCCCGCAGGGCCCACCACCCGCGCCCCCCTAGGGGCAGTGGCCGGGGCCCGCAGCGGCGACAAGGGCGGCGACGCCAACATCGGGGTGTGGGCGGACTCCGAAGCCGCCTGGCTCTGGCTCGAGCACACCCTCACGGTCGAGGCCCTCAAGGACCTGCTCCCCGAGACCCGCCCGCACGCAGTGCAACGCCACGCCCTCCCGAACCTCCGCGCCCTCAACTTCCACATCCCCCACATCCTCGGCGACGGCGTCGCCTCCGGCCACCGCTTCGACCCCCAGGCCAAGGCTCTCGGCGAATGGCTCCGCGCCCGCCACCTGGACATCCCCACCCACCTGCTGCCCGCACCCACCCCCACCCCCACCCCGGAGGGGACCGGCTCATGACCCGCCTCGGCACCACCGTCGACCCCCACGCCCCCGAGCACGCGCAGGCCCGTACCGCCGCCCTCGAACGGCTGGCCGCGCTCGACGCCGAGCACGCGAAGGCGCTCGCCGGCGGCGGCGAGAAGTACACCGCCCGACACAAGGACCGCGGCAAGCTCCTGGCACGCGAGCGCATCGAGTTGCTCCTCGACCCGGACACCCCGTTCCTGGAGCTGTCCCCGCTCGCAGCCTGGGGCAGCGACTACCCGGTCGGCGCCTCCATGGTCACCGGCATCGGCACCGTCGAGGGCGTCGCGTGCCTGGTCACCGCCAACGACCCCACCGTGCGCGGCGGAGCCAGCAACCCCTGGACCCTGAAGAAGGCGCTGCGGGCCAACGAGATCGCCCTGCAGAACCGGCTCCCCGTCATCAGCCTCGTCGAGTCCGGCGGCGCCGATCTCCCCTCCCAGAAGGAGATCTTCATCCCGGGCGGGGCGATCTTCCGCGACCTGACCCGGCTCTCGGCCGCCGGCATCCCCACCATCGCGGTGGTCTTCGGCAATTCCACCGCCGGAGGCGCGTACGTCCCCGGCATGTCCGACCACACCGTGATGATCAAGGACCGCTCGAAGGTGTTCCTCGGCGGTCCTCCGCTGGTCAAGATGGCCACCGGCGAGGAGAGCGACGACGAGTCCCTCGGCGGAGCCGACGTGCACGCCCGCACCTCGGGCCTCGCCGACCACTACGCCCTCGATGAGCACGACGCCATCCGTCAGGCCCGCCGGATCGTGGCCCGCCTGAACCACCGCAGGGCCCACCCCGAGCCCGCCCCGGCCGAAGAGCCGACGTACGACCCCGAGGAGCTCCTCGGGATCGTCCCGCCCGACCTGAAGACGCCCTTCGACCCCCGCGAGGTGATCGCCCGGATCGTCGACGCCTCCGACTTCGACGAGTTCAAGCCCCTCTACGGCACGAGCCTCGTCACCGGCTGGGCCACCCTCCACGGCTACCCCGTCGGGATCCTCGCCAACGCCCAGGGCGTGCTCTTCAGCGCCGAGTCGCAGAAGGCCGCACAGTTCATCCAGCTCGCCAACCAGCGCGACATCCCCCTCCTCTTCCTCCACAACACCACCGGCTACATGGTCGGCAAGGAGTACGAGCAGGGCGGCATCATCAAGCACGGCTCGATGATGATCAACGCGGTCTCCAACTCCCGCGTCCCGCACCTCTCCGTCATCATCGGCGCCTCCTACGGCGCCGGCCACTACGGGATGTGCGGCCGCGCCTACGAGCCCCGGTTCCTCTTCGCCTGGCCCAGTGCCAAATCCGCCGTCATGGGCCCGGCCCAGCTCGCAGGCGTCCTCTCGATCGTGTCCCGGCAGTCCGCCGCCGCGAAGGGACAGCCGTACGACGAGGAGGCGGACGCCGGGATGCGTGCGTTCGTGGAGGCGCAGATCGAGTCCGAGTCCCTCCCGATGTTCCTGTCCGGGCGGTTGTACGACGACGGGGTCATCGACCCGCGCGACACCCGTACCGTCCTCGGCCTGTGCCTGTCCGCCGTACACAACGCCCCCGTCGAGGGCGCCCGCGGCGGCTTCGGCGTCTTCCGGATGTGAGCCCGCACATGACTCAGCCCGTCACCTCCCTCCTCGTGGCCAACCGCGGCGAGATCGCCGTACGGATCTTCCGCACGGCCCGCGCCCTCGGCCTGGACACCGTCGCCGTCCACTCCGACCCGGACGCCGGCGCCCTCCACGTGCGCACCGCCGACTCGGCCGTACGCCTGCCCGGCGCGGCCCCCGCCGAGACCTACCTGCGCGGCGACCTGATCATCAAGGCCGCCCTCGCCGCCGGCGCCGACGCCGTCCACCCCGGCTACGGGTTCCTCTCCGAGAACGCCGACTTCGCGCGCGAGGTCCAGGCCGCGGGCCTGACCTGGATCGGCCCGCCCCCGGGCGCCATCGAAGCCATGGCCTCCAAGACCCGGGCCAAGGAACTGATGCGCGCCGCCGGGGTACCGCTCCTCGACCCCGTCGACCCGGCCACCGCCACCCACGCCGACCTGCCGCTCCTCCTCAAGGCCGCGGCGGGCGGCGGCGGGCGCGGGATGCGCGTCGTACGGGACCTCGACGTGCTCAAGGCCGAACTGGACGCGGCGGCCGCCGAGGCCCGCTCCGCCTTCGGCGACGGCGAGGTCTTCGCCGAGCCGTACGTCGAGCGCGGCCGTCACGTCGAGGTGCAGGTCATCGCCGACGCCCACGGCACCGTCTGGCCGCTCGGCACCCGCGACTGCTCCCTCCAGCGGCGCCACCAGAAGGTCATCGAGGAAGCCCCCGCGCCCGGCCTGCCGGAAGGACTGCGCGAGAGCCTCCACCAAGCCGCCGTCGCCGCCACCCGCGCCGTCTCCTACCAGGGCGCCGGCACCGTCGAATTCCTCGTCACCGCCGACGGCCGCCCGTACTTCCTGGAGATGAACACCCGCCTCCAGGTGGAACACCCCGTCACCGAAGCCGTGTACGGCCTCGACCTCGTCGCCCTCCAGCTGCGCATCGCCGAGGGCGCCGCCCTGCCGCTGACACCCCCGGCACCCACCGGCCACGCCGTGGAGGCCCGGCTCTACGCCGAGGACCCCGCCCAGGACTGGCGCCCCCAGACCGGAACCCTGCACACCCTCGACGTCCCCGGCGCGGTCCGCGTCGACACCGGCTTCACGGCCGGGGACGACATCGGCATCCACTACGACCCCATGCTCGCCAAGGTCATCGCCCACGCGCCCACCCGCGCCGAGGCCGTCCGGGTGCTCGCCCACGCCCTGTCCCGGGCCCGGATCCACGGGCTCACCACCAACCGCGAGCTCCTCGTACGCTCCCTGCGCCACCCTGAGTTCACCGCCGGACGGCTCGACACCGGCTTCTACGAACGGCACCTCGCCGCCCTCACGGAGAACGCCCCCGACGCCACCCTGGCCGCCCTCGCCGCCGCCCTCGCCGAAGCGGCCCCCGCTCCGGGAGCCTCCCTCGCCACGCGCCTGGGCGGCTGGCGCAACGTCCGCTCACAGCCGGGGACCCGCCGCTATACCGCCGCGGGCATCGAGCACGAGGTCACGTACCACCCGCCGGCCCACCCCGGAGTCCGGGTCCTGTCCGTGACCCCCACCCTCGTCACGCTCGAAGTCGAGGGAATCCGGCGCCTGTTCCACGTGAAACAAAATTCGAACAAGCCCGAGGTCTACGTCGACTCGACCCTCACCGGCGCCCACACCCTCACCCCCGTCCCCCGGTTCGCCGATCCCCAGGACCGCACCGAACCGGGCTCCCTGCTCGCCCCCATGCCCGGCACCGTCGTCCGCGTCGCCGAGGGCCTCGCCCCCGGCCAAGCCGTCACCGCCGGGCAGCCCCTGCTCTGGCTGGAGGCCATGAAGATGGAGCACCGCATCCTCGCTCCGGCCTCCGGCACGCTCACCGCGCTCCACGCCGCCACCGGCCAACAGGTCGAGTTCGGCGCCCTGCTCGCCGTAGTCCAGGAGGAACCGCACCCATGAGCCACACCATCGAATCCGAAGAACACAAGGCCCTGCGCACGGCGGTCGCCGCCCTCGGCCGCCGCTACGGCCGCGAGTACCTCGCCCGCGTCGCCCGCGAAGGCGGCCACCCCGACGAACTGTGGTCCGACGCCGCCAAGCTCGGCTACCTCGGCGTCAACCTCCCCGAGGAGTACGGCGGCGGAGGCGGAGGCATCGCCGAACTCTCCATCGTCCTCGAAGAACTCGGGGCCGCCGGCTGCCCGCTCCTCATGATGGTCGTCTCGCCCGCGATCTGCGGCACCGTCATCTCCCGCTTCGGCACCGAGGCCCAGAAGCAGGAGTGGCTCCCCGGCCTCGCCGACGGCAGCCGCACCATGGCCTTCGGCATCACCGAACCCGACGCCGGGTCCAACTCCCACCGCATCACCACCACGGCCCGCCGCGACGGCGACGACTGGCTCCTCACCGGCCGCAAGGTCTTCATCTCCGGCGTGGACATCGCCGACGCCACCCTGATCGTCGGCCGCACCGAAACTGTGTCATCCAGCGGGGCCGCACCGGCCCTCAAGCCCTGCCTCTTCATCGTCCCCCGCGACACCCCCGGCTTCTCCCGCTCGGTCATCGACATGGAACTCCAGGCAGCGGAAAAGCAGTTCGAACTCACCCTCGAAGACGTACGCCTGCCGCCCTCAGCCCTCGTCGGCGACGAGGACGCGGGCCTCCTCCAGCTCTTCGCCGGACTCAACCCCGAACGCATCATGACCGCCGCCTTCGCCATCGGCATGGGCCGCTACGCCCTCACCAAGGCCATCGACTACGCCAAGACCCGCCAGGTGTGGAAGGACCCCATCGGCGCCCACCAGGCCGTGGCCCACCCCCTCGCCACGGCGCACATCGAGCTGGAACTGGCCCGCCTGATGATGCAGAAGGCCGCCGCCCTGTACGACGCGGGGGACGACATGGGGGCGGGCGAAGCGGCCAACATGGCCAAGTACGCCGCCGGCGAAGCCTGCGTGAAGGCCGTCGACCAGGCCGTCCACACCCTCGGCGGCAACGGCCTCACCCGCGAGTACGGCCTGGCCTCCCTGATCACCGCGGCCCGCGTGTCCCGGATCGCCCCGGTCAGCCGCGAGATGATCCTCAACTTCGTCTCCCACCAAACCCTGGGCCTCCCCAAGTCGTACTGACCGACGGGCTCTGCCCGGACCCGCGCCTCAAACGCCGGCGAGGCTGGAACGTGCCCGGCCAGGACCGGGAGATGCCGGGCCGGGGACGGGGTGGGGTGTTGTCCGGGACGTAAAACGTGATTTGTGGCGCGGCAGCTGCTCGTACAGTCTGATCCGGCCAGGGCGCCATAAATCATGAGTCCCGGACGACACCCCACCCCGGCACCGGCCCCCGCGGCACCCCGCCAGGGGACACCGCCGAGCCCCCGGCACGGGACCCGGCACGGGACCCGCACCACCCGCCAACCCCTCCGGAGGAGACATGCCACCCGTCCACGCCGCGCGAGCGACCGGCGTCACCACCCTCACCCTCGACTCCCCGGCCAACCGCAACGCGCTCTCCGCCGACCTCGTACGGGAACTCCGCGCCGCCCTCGCCACCGCGGCAGCCGACCCCGCGGTCCGGGCCGTCGTCCTCACCCACACCGGCACCACCTTCTGCGCCGGCGCCGACCTCAAGTCGCCCTGCGACCCCGCCGACTTCCTCGCCCTGCTCCGCGAGATCGCCGAACTCCCCAAGCCGGTCGTCGCCCGCGTCACCGGCCACGTCCGCGCCGGCGGCCTCGGCCTGCTCGGCGTGTGCGACATCGCGGCCGCCGGGCCGCAGTCCACGTACGCCTTCACCGAGACCCACCTCGGCCTCGCCCCCGCCGTGATCTCCATCCCGCTGCTCCCGCGCCTGGACCCCCGCGCCGCAGCCCGCTACTTCCTCACCGCGGAAGCCTTCGACGCTGCCGAGGCGACCAGGATCGGCCTGCTCACCCTGCACGCCGACGACGTCGACAAGGCCCTCGCACCCGTCCTCGCCGGCCTGCGCAAGGCCTCCCCGCAAGGCCTGGCCGCCACCAAGTCGCTGACCGCCGCCTCCGTACGCGAGGCCGTCGCCCGCGACGGCGCCCGCCTGACCGAGCTGTCGGCCGGACTCTTCGCCTCCGACGAGGCCCGCGAAGGCATCACCGCCCGCTTCGAACGCCGGAACCCGTCGTGGACCCTGTGACCGACACCGAACTCCGGCAGGCCCCCAAGCACGCTCCCAAGCACGCCCCCAAGCAGGCCCGCAGCCGCGTCACCCGCCGCCACCTCCTGGAGGCGGCCGTCTCCTGCCTCGCGGAACACGGCTGGGCCGGTTCCACCGTCTCCGTCGTCGCCGAGCGCGCCGGAGTCTCCCGCGGCGCCGCCCAGCACCACTTCCCCACCCGCGAGGACCTGTTCACCGCCGCCGTCGAGTACGTCGCCGAGGAACGCTCCACCGCCCTGCGCGAGCTCTTCCAGGCAGGCCCGGCCGCCCGCCCCGCAGCCGTCGAGGCCATCGTGGACCTCTACACCGGCACCCTCTTCCGGGCCGCCCTCCAGCTGTGGGTCGCCGCCTCCAACGAGGAGCAGCTGCGCCCCCGCGTCACCGAGCTGGAGGCCCGCGTCGGCCGCGAGACCCACCGCATCGCCGTCGAGCTCCTCGGCGCCGACGAGTCCGTGCCCGGGGTACGGGAGACCGTCCAGGGCCTCCTCGACATGGCCCGCGGCCTGGGCCTGGCCAACGTCCTCACCGACGACACCGCCCGCCGGGCCCGCGTGGTGGCCCAGTGGTCCCGCATCATCGACGCCACGCTGGCCTGACCCCTCTGCCCCAAGACGCACGCGGGCGCCGCACCCCGCGCGGGGTGCGGCGCCCGACAGCAGCTCGGAAACCCAGGACCAGGGACTAGGCGGTCTCGGCCATGTCCGCGTACCCCGCGATCTCCCGCGGGTCGCGCCGGCTCGGCCCGGTGTAGCGGGCCGACGGGCGGACCAGGCGGCCCGTGCGCTTCTGCTCCAGGATGTGCGCCGACCAGCCGGCGGTGCGGGCACACGTGAACATCGACGTGAACATGTGCGCCGGGACCTCCGCGAAGTCCAGCATGATCGCGGCCCAGAACTCCACGTTGGTGGCGAGCACCCGGTCGGGGCGGCGTGCGTGCAGCTCCTCCAGCGCGGCCTTCTCCAGCGCGGCGGCGACCTCGTAGCGCGGCGCGTCCAGCTCCTTCGCCGTACGCCGCAGCACGCGGGCGCGCGGGTCCTCGGCGCGGTAGACGCGGTGCCCGAAGCCCATCAGCCGCTCGCCCTTGTCCAGGGCCTTCTTCACGTACGCCACGGCGTCGCCGGAGCGCTCGATCTCCTCGATCATGCCGAGCACCCGCGACGGCGCCCCGCCGTGCAGCGGCCCGGACATGGCGCCGACCGCGCCCGACAGCGCCGCGGCCACGTCGGCACCGGTCGAGGCGATCACCCGGGCCGTGAACGTCGAGGCGTTCATGCCGTGCTCGGCGGCCGAGGTCCAGTACGCGTCGACGGCCTTGACGTGACGCGGGTCGGGCTCGCCCCGCCAGCGGATCATGAACCGCTCGACGACGGACTCGGCCTTGTCGATCTCCTTCTGCGGCACCATCGGCAGGCCCTGCCCGCGCGCGGACTGGGCGACGTACGACAGGGCCATGACGGCGGCGCGCGCGAGGTCGTCCCGCGCGGTGCGCTCGTCGATGTCCAGCAGCGGTTTCAGACCCCACACGGGGGCGAGCATGGCGAGCGCGGACTGCACGTCGACACGGATGTCACCGGAGTGGACCGGAATGGGGAAGGGCTCGGCGGCCGGCAGTCCGGGGTTGAACGCTCCGTCGACCAGCAGGCCCCAGACGTTCCCGAACGACACGTGGCCGACGAGGTCCTCGATGTCGACCCCGCGGTAGCGCAGCGCACCGCCTTCCTTGTCCGGTTCGGCGATCTCCGTTTCGAACGCGATGACCCCTTCGAGCCCGGGTACGAAGTCGGACATCAGGCGGCTCCTCAGATAGTGCGAACACGCGCGGCTCCCGGCGTGATTCGCGGTCCGTCGCGGTCATCCCCGTTGATGCCCGGCGCGGCCGATGGTCACCCGTGTGGGACCGTCGGACCGGCCCCAAGATTTTGTCCGTTCACGATGCAGTGCGGAAGCGTGACATACGGCACACCGGTGACGGTGTTCCTGCGGCAGGATGGCCC
The DNA here is from genome assembly GCF_036237315.1 of Streptomyces sp. NBC_01351. Classification (GTDB taxonomy): domain Bacteria; phylum Actinomycetota; class Actinomycetes; order Streptomycetales; family Streptomycetaceae; genus Streptomyces. The sequence continues at coordinate 4,806,837 of NZ_CP108356.1, forward strand.
GCGTGACCGACCAGGACCTTGATCCCGCCATCATGCGCAAGCAGTACCGCTCGGAGATCGTCGAGGAGGAGAGCCTCGCCGAGAACCCGATGAGGCAGTTCGCCCGGTGGTTCCAGCAGGCCGCGGACGCCCACGTCTTCGAACCGAACGCCATGGTCGTCTCCACGGCGACGGCCGCCGGCCGCCCCAGCTCCCGCACGGTGCTGCTGAAGCAGTTCGACGACCGGGGCTTCGTCTTCTTCACGAACTACGACTCCCGCAAGGGCCGCGAGATCGCCGAGAACCCGCACGTCGCTCTGCTCTTCCCCTGGCACCCGATCGCCCGCCAGGTGGTCGTCACCGGCACGGCGGTCCGTATCGGCCGCGACGAGACGGCGGCGTACTTCCGCTCCCGCCCGCACGGCTCCCAGCTGGGCGCCTGGGCGAGCGAGCAGTCCAGCGTCATCGCCTCCCGCGCGGAACTGGACCGCCGCTACGCGGAGCTCGCCGCCCGCTACCCGGAGGGCGAGCAGGTCCCGGTCCCGCCGCAGTGGGGCGGCATCCGGGTGGTCCCGAACGAGGTGGAGTTCTGGCAGGGCCACGAGAACCGCCTCCACGACCGCCTGCGGTACGTCCTGGACGCGGAAAAGTGGCGCGTCGAGCGGCTCTGCCCGTAGACGGGTAGCCCGGCAAAAACAGACGACCCGCGGGCTCGGGTCTCTCCCCTGCAGTGGGAGAGGCCGGCCGGACGTACCGGCGAGCCCGCGGGTCGGGTGACTGCTGTGGATTGGCGCCTGGCGATCCGCCGGGCACCGCACTGGGTGCGTGCGACGACGGGCGCTTAGCCCGCAGCCACCTCACGCGTCCGGATTTCATACATTTCCGGGATCACCTCCTTTCAGTGTGCGACCACTGTAAGCAGCCCCCCGCTGTTCGTTCAATCGAATTTCTTCGGCGAATCCGTAGGCGTATCCATCGGCTCTCTGGAGGAGCCGCAGATTCCGGTGAGAGACGTCAAAGCGGCTGGTCAGTGTGGTGATGCGATGCTGGCCACTGGTTCGGACCGCGATGCGTCCCACCCAGTTGCCGACCCACTTTCCCCTGGGGACGACGGCCGCTACCAGGTCCCCGGTCGAGTACCCGTGGTGGACCTTGCCGCGGGGGCGTTGCAGGCGGGGGAACCCGAAGCGGTCAGGGGTGGTCCTGGCGTACGAACCACGCCCTGTCGACGCCACCACGAGGATCTGCGCGGGTACACGGACGATGGTGTCCCCTCGTTCGTGGTCGATGACCCCGGTGGACAGGGCGTCGAGCGTGTGGCTCTTCGGCAACCCCATCGCGAACCGGTTCCAGCAGGTGCGGCCGCCCGACCACGCACGCACTGGCACACCGTGTGTTGCGAGGACCTCCACGAGCTGGAGCCTGGTGGCGTTCATGGCAGCCACGTCCTGGAGTGGGCTCCTCAGCTGGGTGATCACGCTTTCCAGGCGATCGGGCCGGTCGGAGAGGAACTCTTCGATGCGTGTCGTCCCTTTCGCCTGATTGCAGGGAACGCAGGAGAGAACAAGGTTCGTCACTCGGTCAGATCCTCCACGGCTTCGTGGGCGGACGTGTTCGATGTTGAGGGGCACCCCAGTGGCATCGCAGTACACACAAGATCTGTTCCATTTGGCCAAAAGGAACTCGCGGATCTCGGATCCGGCATGCGTCGACTCCAGGGTTCCCTGTGTGCCGGAGGAAGCGACTCCCGCGAATGCGGTCGTGTCGAACGCGACCTGTTCCACGTGGATCTCGGCCACCGGTGCGTATCGGCTCAGCCGCACGACGAGGGACATGGTGGAGTCGATGCGATGACGCAAGGACGGGGGAAGCCAGCCGTCCGGCCGGGATCGGTTGTCGTGTCGACGTGCCCGATACCGGAGGTTCGCCGAACGCCTTCGGCGGCGGTAGCCGGCGCGTCGCATCATGCCGGCGTGGATCTGCTGTCCGCGGTGTCGGAGCTCGATCGTGATCAGCCCCCTGCGGGCGACGGCGGTTTCCCCCTTCGGGCCGATTCGGTGCAGTTCATCCGTGATGGCGATGCCGGTTGCCTTGGAGCCGGGATCGAGGCGCAGTTGTACGCCCTCGACGGTGGAGCCGGCGCGAGTCCGGTGTTTGAGCCGGATGGTGAAAGGTGCACGCCGTGCCACGACGGCACGGCCATTGTCGAGTAACTCGCGGGCGCGGGCAGGATGACAGGGCATGAGTGGCTCACCCCCCTTGGCCAGTACGAACACCCGGCCTGCTGCCAGGCGGGGAGCGTCACCGCTCCTGTTCTCTGCCGTCGCCGCTGCCGAAGCGGCGGGTCGGGCGTGTCGCCGACGCGTCCCGGTGCGGGCCGCGCCGGTCTCCCCTCGCCCATGTTCCGCACCGGTGCCCGGCCCGATGGCCGGGAGTCCGTGAGCCGTTTCGTCCCTGTTCCCGGGGGTGTCTGCGCTCGCGGATTCCAGAGCAGGCTGCTGAGGAAGCACAGCCTGGTGGGTCGTCTCACCTGTGGAGAACGTAGTCATCGAGGCACCTGTTCTGATCCGTGGATCATGATGACTGGGGCTGGCCGCTCCAGGAGGGAACGAGCGGCCTCCCTTCTCGTGTGCCGCCGAACCTATGACCGCCGGTTCGCCGATCGATCGGATTCCCAGCCACTTCACTCGAACGTGGAGTCGGACCACTGACCTCCGCCGCCTGATTCCGCGGGTGGTCCCGGACGCCCAGGTCGAACCAGATCATTCCGGGGTATTCGGGGGAACGGGGTGTGGGCTGCGTCACGTTCGCGTTCAATGATCTGACGTGCCGCACACGCGAACACCTGCAGGGGGTGCCAGGTGAGTGCTTCCGGACGTAACGAGACCGCCGACGATCTGCTCGCAGCGCTGCTGGACGGGATGGACGCCGCCTTGTGCGCGTTCGACTCCGACGGCGTGATCACCCACTGGAACCGCGAGGCAGAGCGGATCCTGGGCTGGTCGGCGGCCGAGGCCGTGGGGCGCAAGGGGTTCGAGGGGTGGGCGGTACGGCCCGCCGACGCCCAGGACGTGCAGGACAGACTCATGTCCGCCCAGCACGCGCCGGGGCGGCAGGTGCACGAGTTCGCCCTGCTGACCAAGGACGGCGGGCGCGTCCTCGTACGGACCCAGTCCGCCGGGGTGCCGGGCGCGGACGGGAAACCCGCCGGGGTGTACTGCGCCTTCAGCGAGGTGCACGCGCAGATCGACCTGGAGCGGTCCATCGCGCTCAGCGAGGCCCTGATGGAGGACGCCTCCTGGGGCGTCGTCCTCGTCGACGTCGACCTGCGGCCCGCCGTGGTCAACGCACACGCCGCCCGCGCCTTCGGGACCGGCCGCACCGTGCTGCTCGGGCGGCCCCTCGGGGAGCTGCTGACGCAGGGCGTGGAGGAGCTGGAGGGCGCCCTCCAGCACGTGCTCGCCGAGGGGGCGCCGCCCGCGCCCGTGGAGCTGTGGGTGTCGGTGCGCACCCCCGAGGGGGTGCGGCGGCGGTGCTGGCGGTGCGGGTTCCTGCGGCTGGCCTCGCCGCTCGCGGAGGAGCCGGTGCCGCTGGGGGTCGGCTGGCTGTTCCAGGACGTCACCGAGGCCCGGCAGGCGCAGCTGGACACCGCGCAGCTGCGCTTCCGTTCCCACCAGCTGCACCGCGCGGGCCGGGCCGCCGCCGAGTGCGAGGACCCGGCGGAGGCTGCCGCCGTACGCCTGGACTTCGCCCTCGCGGGCTTCGCCGAGCACGCGCTGCTGGACGTACTGGACCCCTCGGCCGGCCTGGAGCGGCGCAGGCTCGTACGGTCGGCCGCCTCGCCGCCCGAGCTGCCGGGGCCCGGATCGATCCCCGTACGGTACGAGGCCGGTCACCCGGCGCTGCAGGCGCTGGACCGGATCGGCTCGGTCCGCGCCAGCGCCCCGCGCGGGGAGGCGGACGCGGAGTGGGCGCGGGCCCGCCAGTGGCCGGAGGGCGCGGCGCACGGCCTGTGCACGGTGCTGCGCAGCCGGGGGCGGACCCTGGGGGCGCTGACCTTCCTGCGGGGGCCTTCGCGGCCGGCGTTCGAGCGCGCGGACGCTTCGTACGCGGAGGAGGTGGCGGCCAGGGTCGCGGCGGACCTCGACCTGGCGGCGGGGACGAATTCCAGCCCCGCCGGCGTCTGAGGCGCGGCCTTGAGGCGCGGCACATCCAGCCTCGCCGGCGTTTGAGGCGCGGGGTCTGGGGCGGAGCCCCGGGATGCCGGGCCGCAGGCGAGGGTCCGGGCTCGGGCCGTACCCCCCTGCCGACGGCCGGAGGCTACCGGCGGCTAATGCCGGAAGAAGATCCGGTCCCCGTACTCCTGCATCACGCGGCCGTTCCACTCGTGGCCGCCGTCCACGTTGCCCGAGCGCAGCAGCGGCGGCTCCACGCCCCGGGCGACCAGCTCGCCGGCCGCCGCGGCCATGACGGCCTGCATGATCGCGCTGGTGACGACGGTGGAGGCGGGGGCGAAGGGGGCGTCGATGCCGTCGAGGCTCAGTTCGGCGTCGCCGACCGCGATCTTGCTGTCGAGGACCACGTCGCAGTGGTCCTTCAGGAAGGTGCCGGAGACGTGCCGCGACTTGGTCTCGGAGGCGTACGCCACCGAGGTCACCCCGATGACCTTGAGGCCGATGGCGCGGGCGTTCATGGCCATCTCGACGGGCAGGGCGTTGCGCCCGGAGAGCGAGATGATGACGAGGACGTCGCCGTCGGAGGCGGGGCTGCTGTCCAGGACGGCGCCCGCGAGCCCGTCGACCCGCTCCAGCGCGCTGCCGAGCGTGGCGGGCATGACATCGATGCCCGCCGTGCCCGGGACGGCGAGGAAGTTCATCAGGGCCAGGCCGCCGGCCCGGTAGACCACGTCCTGGGCGGGCAGCGAGGAGTGCCCGGCGCCGAAGGCGAAGAGCCGGTTCCCGGCGGCGACGGCGGCGGCGACAAGGGAGCCGGCCTCGGCGATGTGCGCGCCCTCCTCGTCCCGCACCCGCTCCAGCAGGCCGATGGCGGCGTTGAAGAACTGACCGGCCAGCTTGCTCTCGCTCATACGCCGATGGCCCTTCCAGAGGTGGGGGTGGTCGTCCGTGTTCGTTCGCCGCTCACCGTGCGGTCTGGACCAAGGGCGTGTCAATACGGGCGTCAATCCCGGGGCCACCACATGTCGCGGACATGTCCGGGACGGGCCTTGACGCGCGATACGGGACGGTTGTCGGCCGGATGCGTCAGAATTGGGGGCAGGGCCAGCGCACGCAATCCGAGGGGCACGAATGTCCGGACTGATCGACACCACGGAGATGTATCTCCGCACCATCCTTGAGCTTGAAGAGGAAGGTGTGGTCCCCATGCGCGCCCGGATCGCCGAGCGGCTGGACCAGAGCGGCCCCACGGTCAGTCAGACCGTGGCCCGCATGGAGCGCGACGGGCTGGTCGCGGTGGCCAGCGACCGGCACCTGGAGCTGACCGACGAGGGCCGCAAGCTCGCCACGCGCGTGATGCGCAAGCACCGGCTCGCCGAGTGTCTGCTCGTCGACGTCATCGGCCTGGAGTGGGAGCAGGTGCACGCCGAGGCCTGCCGTTGGGAGCACGTGATGAGCGAGGCGGTGGAGCGGCGGGTGCTGGAGCTGCTGCGTCACCCGACCGAGTCGCCGTACGGGAATCCGATCCCGGGGCTGGAGGAGCTGGGCGAGAAGGCCGAGGCGGACCCGTTCCTGGAGGACGGCATGGTCAGCCTGTCCGAGCTCGACCCGGGCACGGAGGGCAAGACCGTGGTCGTGCGCCGGATCGGGGAGCCGATCCAGACGGACGCCCAGCTGATGTACACGCTGCGGCGGGCGGGCGTGCAGCCCGGCTCGGTGGTCAGCGTGACGGAGTCCCCGGGCGGTGTCCTGGTCGGCAGTGGCGGCGAGGCCGCCGAGCTGGAGGCGGAGATCGCCTCGCACGTGTTCGTGGCGAAGCGCTGACGCGCGAGCCGGACGCGGGAGGGCTGATGCCGGGGCGCTGATGCCGAAGCACGTCGATGCCGAAGCATGTCGATGTCAATCTCGATGTCGATGTACTGATGTCGATGCGCTGACGCCGGCGCCTTTGGCATGGTGTGGTGGTGTTGTGCTGTGGTGTGTGGACGGTCCCGACGCCTTGCGGCGCCGGGACCGATCCTCCCCTGGCGACCTGGAGCCCCGAGCTCTCAAGGTCTTCCCCTTCGGACCGTCTTCCCCGATCGGCCCGCCTCCCTGTTGAAAGGATCTCCATCGGCAGCGGCGGCCAATCCTTGAGCAAGGTCACTCGAAAGAGCGGTGTTGTCGGCGAGAAGGCCGTTTTCGAATACGGGTTCGATAGTCTGGCCGGGAGCGAAGGGGGTGCATCTGCGGTGGTACAGCGCATCGATGTGACAGGGCCCGACGGCGTGCGCCTGGCGGCCTGGGAGTTCCGCGACCCGGCCGCCGACCCGGGCTCCCGTCCTGCCGCCGAGTCGGACCCCCGCCCCGGGGTGCTGTTACTCCACGGTCTGATGGGCCGCGCCTTCCACTGGGCCTCCACCGCCCGCTGGCTCGGCGAACACCGCCGCGTGGTGGCCCTGGACCAGCGCGGCCACGGCCAGAGCGACCGCCCGCCCACCGGCCCCCACACGTACACGCGCGAGGCCTTCGTGGCCGACGCCGAGGCCGCCGTCGAGCAGCTCGGCCTCGCCCCCGTGACCCTGATCGGCCACTCCATGGGCGCCCTCACGGCCTGGCAGCTCGCCGCCCGCCGCCCGGACCTGGTCGAAGCCCTGGTCATCTGCGACATGCGCGCCTCGGCCCTCGGCGAAGCCTCCCAGCGCGAGTGGGAGGAGTGGTTCACCCGCTGGCCGCTGCCCTTCCCCACGCAGGATGCGGCCCGCCGCTGGTTCGGCGAGGACGACCCCCGCGTGGAACGCCCCGACCCGGGCCGCGGCGCCTTCTTCGCCGAGGTCATGCACGAGGCCCACGACGGCTGGTGGCCCCTCTTCTCCCGCCGCCAGATGCTGACGGCCCGCGAGACCTGGGTCCACGACGCCCACTGGGAGGAGCTGGCACAGGTCCGCTGCCCGACCCTGGTGGTCCGCGGCCTCGACGGCGAGCTGGGCCGCGCGGAAGCCCAGGAAATGGTCCGCGTCCTCCCGGCCGGCCGCTACGCCGAGATCCCGGACGCGGGCCACTACCTCCACTACGACCAACCGGCCGCCTGGCGCGCGGCCTTGGAGCCCTTCCTGGAGGGAATCAGAGCCGACGCACCCTGACGGCCGAGGTGCACCGGCCGCCCGGTTCGCGGCCGCCCGCACGTGGCTCGCGCAGCGGCGGCCCACGCCGGCGGGCCTTCACCGCGGCGGCCCCGCGGCATGCCCGGCGCGGCAGGGCAGGCCCCGTGGCCGGGGCTACGACGAGTGCGGAAGCCAGCCGTGCTGTACCGCGCGGACGCCGAACTCGAAGCGGCTGGCAGCACCCAGACGTTCCATCAGGCCGTTGGCCAGGCGGCGGGCCGTACGAGGGGAGACCGCGAGGCGCTTGGCGATCGCCTCGTCCGTCAGGCCCTGGGCCAGCAGCCGGATCACCGTGGTCTCCTGCGGGGTGAGCGCGCTGTCGTCGCGCTCCTGTACGGCCCCGAGGGGCTGCGCGCCGGTCCAGACGTTCTCGAAGAGCGCGCACAGCGCCGTGAGCGTGCCGTTGCCGGTGAGGATGACCGCGCCCGCGGCGCTGTCGTCGCTGCTGACCGGGATGACCGCCGTGGTCCGGTCGAAGACCATCATGCGGGTCGGCAGGTCCGGGGCGGTCCGTACCTCGCCGCCGAGTTCGGACAGCCACGTCGCGTAGGCCACCGTGCTCTGGCTGTTGCGCACGCTGTCCTGGAAGAGGGACCGCATCCGCACGCCCCGGCTCAGCAGCGCCAAGTCGTTGGGTTTCGAGGCCTCCAGGGTGTGCGGCTGGTGGCCCCCGCCCGGGGCGAAGGTCATCAGCTCCGTCTGGAGCCCGTGGGCCAGGCCGGTGATCCTGGTCCGGATCTCGTCGAGGCCCAGCAGCTGCTCGACACCCGGGCTGGTCGTGCCCGGGGTCAGGTCCGCGAACTCGGCGATGAGCTGCGCGGCGGCCGCGCGGGAGGCCTCGATGCGCAGCTGCTGGGCCGCCAGTTCGGCCTGCTGGCGGGCCATGAGGATTTCCATGCCGACCTCGGGTGAGACCGGGCGCAGTTCCCCGGCCTGCTCGTAGGACGGGCGGATCAGGGCCAGTTCGCTGAGCGTGTCGAGGCTGCGCCTGACGTCGGCTTCTGGCGTGCCCAGGCGCGCGGCAAGGGCCTTCGCCCCATCGCGCGGGTTGGCGAGCATGGCTCGGTAGACCGCTTCCGCGGTCGAGTCCAGGCCAAGAGTGGCTAGCACAGCGGTTCCCCCCGGTGTGAGCCTCGTTGATCAAGGTCGATTGCATCATCCCACGTGGGAGTGGGTGGGACCAGCATGTGGACGCTTCCGGCCAAGGCCCGAAGTGTCCTGAATGATTACTCCGATCCGGGACTGTCAGACGCCAGAGTTGAGCCCATGTACCTCATCCACGTCGGCCTCAGGGCCCCCGCCGGTGGCGGGCAACTGCCCTCGAACACGGCGGAGTCGCTGCTCGCACTCGCGGAACTCACGGAAACGGACGCAAACGGCCAGGTGGACCACGTGTCGGCGCACGCGCACGCGCTGCCCGACCCGGTCGCGGGCGTGTACGTCCTCGCGGAGGGCCTGGAGGCGGCCGAGCGGGCCGCGGAGGCCCTCTGCCGGCGTGCGGTCGAGGAGCTGCCGGCCCTGAGCGGCTGGACGGTCACCCGGGTCGGGGCCCCGCTCGTCGCGCCGTACTACGAGCAGCTCCTGCGGTCCTCTTCCGGCCTCGCTGGACGGATTGGGACAGGGCCGTTTCCGTCCACCTGAAAGCCCTTCCAACCCGCTTGAGCTGCGACGAAGCTAGTGATCGCCGGCAGGGAGCAACACGAAAACCCAGCAGGCAACACCGGCCGAAGCGTCACCGCGGGACGCGAGACCGGACGACCCGATCGCCATAGCTCACGTAAAGGACCACTCCCATGCTGCGCAACCGTCTCTCCAAGGCCGCCGCGGTCACCGCCCTCACCCTCGCCGCCCTCACCCCCGCCATGGCGGGTCAGGTCACCGCCGACGAGACCCGCGTCACCGCCACCACCGCATGGGAGACCGCCCCGGCCGGCAAGTTCACCACCGCCTGGGAGTAGCCGGCCCGGCCCGGCCCCGCCAAGGCCGTCGCCAAGGCCGCCGCCAAGGCCCCGCCGACACCGCACCACCACGAACTTCACCGCACCACCCCGCACTTCACGCCCCACCCCGAACGTCACGCACCACCCAGGGCCCCCGTCCGCCGGCCTGACAGCTGCTCCTGCAGGGCAGCCGTCCTCCGCCGCCACGGCGCGCTCGACCTCTTCCGGCCTGCATACAGGCCCACCTGCGGTAGTCCGCAGCACTCACCAGACTTCCCGAAACGCCCACAGGAGCTTCGCCATGTCCCGATTCAAGACCATCGCCATCCGCATCGCCTCCAGCTCGGCCCTGGCCGCGACCGCCTTCACCATGGTCACCGCCGCCCCGGCCCACGCCGCGTCCCTCGGCGACAGCATCGCGGCGACGGCCCGCGCCGAGAACGGCAACGGAGCCTGCGCCCACGGCGGTTACGTCGGCGGACCCAACCAGAACACCAGCTGTGTGGGCGGCCGGACGGCGCACGCCTGGTGCGCCGACTTCGCCGGCTGGGTCTGGGCCCGCAACGGAGTCAAGAACCTGGGCACCCTGACCGACGCGGCGCTGTCCTTCTACACCTACGGCGACAAGTACGGCACCCTCTCCCAGACCCCGCACGTCGGCGACGCCGTGGTCTTCAACTACGGCGGCAGCTACACCGACGACCACGTGGCCCTCGTCACCGGCTTCGACGGCACCACCGTCACCTTCACCGGCGGCAACCAGGGCGGCGGCGCCGGCATCGTCAGCACCAACAGCACCCGCAGCTGGCACGTCGGCCAGATCCCGTGGGGCAGCCAGCGGATCAGCGGCTACATCTCGCCCGCCGGAAGCAACGCCCCCTCCTACCCGAGCCCCGCTTCGCTGCCCGCCGGCACGCTGGTGAAGTCGCCGAGCGGTCCCGCCGTCAAGGTGATGATCGAGGGTGCCGGCGTCCCGGTCGCCGCCTCCGACGTCACCCCGGGCAAGTACGACCTGAGCAAGATCGTCACGGTCGACGACTCGGCCTTCCGGTCCCTGGCGAGCGCCCCGCCGGCCGGCACCGTGGTCCACGACCAGGCCGGCGGCCTCGACCGCTACGTCGTGATCGACGGCGCCGCGCTCAAGATCGGCGCCGCGGACTGGACGGAGGGCGGCTACAACGTCCGCCGTGACATGGGCGTCCCGTCCGCCTGGCTGAACGAGGCCAAGCAGCGCAACGTGGCCTCCGGTCTCGTGGTGATGGACCAGACCGGCAAGGACCCGTCCCGCTACGTGATGGTCGACGGTGCGGCGCTGCACATCTCCGCCGCGGAGTGGACGGCCGACAAGTACAACGAGCGGATGCTGCTGGGCGTCCCCGGCGAGTGGCTGAAGGCGGCCACGGCCAAGGCCCCGGGCAACGGCTTCGTCGTGATGAACCAGAACGAGCAGGACCCGGCCCGCTACCTGATGGTCAACGGCGCGGCGCTGCACATCTCCGGCGCCGAGTGGACGGCCCAGGGGTACGACCAGCGGATGCTGCTGGGCGTCCCCGGAACGTGGCTGGCCTCGTCCGTGGCCAAGCAGATCCCCAACGGCACCGTCATCAAGGACGCTTCCGGCGGTGACGCCTCCGTCTTCGTGATGGCCGGCGGTAAGGCCGTCAGCCTGACCTACGCGGACTTCACCGGCCTCGGCTACGACAAGCGTCCGCTGGAGGGCGTCCCGACCGCCTGGCTGACCTCGGCGAAGACCAAGGCGGCGCCGGCCGACGGCACGATGCTGCTCTCGCAGGACAGCAACACCGTCTGGGAGGTCGTGTCCGGCAAGAAGCGGGCGATGACGGCCGACGAGTTCGGCGTCGGCAAGCGCAGCTTCGACGACGTGGTCTCCGTCCCGGTGGCCTTCACGGCGTCCCTGCCGAACGCCGTCTGACCCTCCCGGCCCGTCGCCTGACGCGTCACCCGAGCACCGCCCCCCGAGCCGCCCGGCCTCACCGGCCGGGCGGCTCGGGCCTGCTCAGCCCCGCCGCAGCGGCCATCGCGCCGACCAGGCCGCCCCGCAGCCGCCGCCCCGCCGCCCCGCAGACACCCCGAGGAACCCACCCATGAGCTCCGCCGCCCGCAAGAAGTCCGTACTCGCCGTCACCGCCACCGCCCTGCTGGCCGTCGCCGCTCCGCTCGTGACCGGCACCCCCGCCTCGGCCGCGTCCGTCGCCACCTGGGACAAGGTCGCCTCCTGCGAATCGACCAACAACTGGCAGGCGATCGACGCGACCGGCACCCACTTCGGCGGCCTCCAGTTCTCCCAGCAGACCTGGTCCGGCTTCGGCGGACTCGCCTACGCCTCCCGCGCCGACCGGGCCACCAAAGAGCAGCAGATCCGGATAGCCGAGAAGGTCCTCGCGGTACAGGGCGAGCGGGCCTGGCCGTACTGCGGCCCGAAGTACAACCTGGGCGCCGACCACGCCGACCCGTACCCGGCCGCCCCGACCTACCCGAACCCCGCCTCGCTGGCCTCCGGCACCCTCGTCAAGTCGCCGAACGGCGCCGCGGTGAAGGTGATGATCGAGGGAGCGGGCCTCCCCGTGGCGGCCTCCGACGTCGGCCCCGACCACTACGACCTCGGCAAGATCGTGCTGATCGAGGACTCGGCCTTCCGCAACCTGCCCGTCGCCCCGCCGGCCGGCACCGTGGTCCACGACGAGGCCGGCGGCACCAGCCGCTACGTGGTGATCGACGGCGCCGCCCTGAAGATCGGCGGCGCGGACTGGACGGAGGGCGGCTACAACGTCCGCCGCGACATGGGCGTCCCGACCTCCTGGCTGCAGAGCGCGGTGCAGCGCACCGTGACCGACGGCATCGTCGTGATGAACCAGACCGGGCAGGACGCGTCGCGCTACGTGATGGTCAACGGCTCGGCACTGCACATCTCGGCCGCCGAGTGGACGGCGAACGGCTACAACCAGCGGGCGCTGATGGGCGTCCCGGGCGAGTGGCTGGCCGGGGCCGCCGCACGGCAGCTGCCGAACGGCAGCGTCGTGAAGGACGCCTCGGGCGCGGACCCGAGCGTGTTCGTGATGGCCGGCGGCAAGGCCGTCTCGCTCGCCTACGCCGACTTCACCGGCCTCGGCTACGACAAGCGCCCCCTGGAGTCCGTCCCGGGCACCTGGCTCGCCTCGGCGAAGACCAAGGCGGCGCCGGCCGACGGCACGATGCTGCTCTCGCAGGACAGCAACACCGTCTGGGAGGTCGTGTCCGGCAAGAAGCGGGCCATGAAGGCCGACGAGTTCGGCGCCGGCAAGCGCAGCTTCGACGACGTGGTCTCCGTCCCGGCCGCCTTCACCGCCGCGCTGCCGACGGTCTGATCCGCCCCCCACACCCCGATTACGACGAAGGGCCGGTCTCCACTCCCGAGGGAGCGAAGACCGGCCCTTCACGCCGTCCCGCGCGAGCGGGCGGCAACTCAGCCCTTGCTGACCGCCAGCAGGATCTCCGGCAGCTTCCGCACCACCGTCGGCGCCGCCAGCCGCAGGCCCACCCAGGCGGCCAGGGCGCCCCAGGCCGCTCCCGCCGGGAGCAGGAGCCAGCCGACGGACTGCTGGTCCGTCACGCTGAACCAGATCGTCGTGGCGATCACCGGGGCGCAGACCAGCGCCGAGCCGAGCATCCCGGCGAAGATCCCGCCCCAGGCGAGCCCCCCTTGCCCCGGCGCGACGTTCTTGAAGGCGCCGTCCGTCGGGATCGAGTACGGGAAGTGCGCCGAGGCCAGCGCGCCGGTGCACAGCATCGAGCCCAGCAGGGCCAGCGCCAGCCCCAGGGCGGCCGGGAAGCCGGTCCAGTCGCCGACCAGGGCGGCCGTGACCACCGTGACGAGGATCGTGTACGGGACGGTGACCAGGGCCAGCGCGCCGGCCCGGGCGCGCAGTTCCACGTACGCGTCACGCCGGGTCGAGATGGTCTGCGCGACCATCCAGAAGGCGGAGGTGTCCTGCCCGAACTGGTTGTACATCTGCATGCCCAGCATGCCCGCGCCGAAGCAGGCGAGGTAGACGGAGCCGGTGCCCTGGAGGGCGTTGAAGACCGGGACGATCAGGCCGATCGCCAGCGCGGTCACCCAGGCGGACTTCGTCTTCGGGTCGCGCACGGCGTAGCGCAGGCTGCGCTGCACGGTCGCGCCGGTGCGCCCGCCCGGCAGGAGCGACCAGATGCCGCCGCCCGTGCCGCGGTCCTTCTCCGGCTTGGCGGCCGCGATGGTCGAGCCGTCCGGGGTGACCATCAGCTTGGTCAGGCTGCGCTCCCAGAACCAGAGCAGCCCGGCCAGCGCCGCCAGCGTCAGGGCCAGTTGGGCCGCCGCGAGGCCGTAGGAGCCCTCGCTCGCGGAGTCCACCATGCCGACGGCCGTCGCGGGAGGCAGCCACCGCACGACCTCCTCGACCGGCTCCAGCCGGCTGAGACCGCCCGCCTCGAACAGCCGCTGACTGGCGAAGTTCGCCGTCTGCGCACCCACCGCGATCAGCAGCCCGCTCAGCAGCGCGAGATCACGCCCCTTGCGGCTGGTCAGCAGCCGTACGTTCGCCGTGGCCACCGCGCGGGCCAGGGCCACGCAGCCGAGGATCAGGAGGGGGACCGCCACCACCGCGGCGGCGATGCCCGCGCCGCCCTGCGCGACCGCCACCACCGAGCCGACGGCCAGGCACAGCGTGAACAGCGGCCCGATGCCGACGAGCGAGGAGGCGAGCAGGGCCCGTACGAGGGGACGCGGGCGCAGCGGCAGCATGACCAGCCGGCTCGGGTCGAGGGTCTCGTCGCCGGTCGGGAAGAACAGCGGCATGAAGGCCCAGCAGAGCGCGAGGATCGCGGCGAGCAGGACGACGACGGTGCCCGCGTGGGCGTGGCCGCGCAGCAGGGCGAGGCCGAGCGTGAGGAAGAAGCCGACGACGAGGGTGAAGGCCAGGGTGCCGAACCAGGCGGCCTTGCGCTTCGAGTTGCCCTTCAGCCCGTTGCGCAGCAGCGACAGCTTGAGCCGGACGAAGATCCGGGTCAGCGGAACCGGAGCGGCGGAAGCGGTCGAAGTGGCCGAAGCCGCGGGAGGAGCGGAAGGAGCGGAAGGAGAGCCGGCAGAGGCAGCAGTGACGCGTGCGGCGTCGGCGCTCATCGCGCGCCCGCCCCGGAGCCGCCGCCGAGCCACTCCAGCGAGTCCCCGGCCGCGTCGCGCCCGTGCGCGCCGACCAGTTCGAGGAAGGCGGCCTGGAGGGAGGGCGCGGAGCCCCGTACGTCGGCCAGCGGGCCCGCGGCGCGGATGCGTCCGGCGGCCATCACCGCCACCCAGTCGCACAGCGACTCGACGAGCTCCATCACGTGGGAGGAGAAGACGACGGTGGCGCCGGAGGCGGTGTAACGTTCCAGCACCCCGCGGATGGTCTGCGCGGACACCGGGTCGACACCCTCGAACGGTTCGTCCAGGAAGAGCACTTCGGGGTTGTGCAGCAGCGCGGCCGCCAGCCCGATCTTCTTCCGCATGCCCGTCGAGTAGTCCACGACCAGCTTGTGCTGCGAACCGGCGAGGTCGAGCACCTCCAGCAGCTGCGTCGCCCGCTTGTCGGTCTCCTCGCCCGGCAGCCCGCGCAAGCGGCCCATGTAACCGAGCAGTTCGCGCCCCGACAGCCGCTCGAAGAGCCGCAGCCCCTCCGGCAGGACGCCGATCCGCGACTTCACCTCGACCGGGTCCGCCCACACGTCGCGGCCGGCGACGAAGACCCGCCCCATGTCCGGGCGCAGCAGCCCCGTCACCATCGACAGCGTCGTCGTCTTGCCGGCGCCATTGGGGCCGACGAGACCGATGAACTTGCCCGCGGGCAGCTCCAAGTCGACGCCGGAGACGGCGACCTGGTCCCCGAACCGCTTCCACAGACCTTCCACCCGCACGGCGGACGGCGCGGATCGCGCGCCATCCGTCCCGTACGTCCCGCCCGTCGCATCTGCCTGGTCCGGCATGTGCGCCTGCCTCTCTCCACGTCCCCGTTTGGTCGTACTGGTCGTACTGGTCGTTCTGTCCTCACCATAGGAGGAGGGGGAGAGGCGTGAGCAGTTACTTATGTCATGAGTTCCCGGGGCAAACGCGCAGTACAGGCAACCGTCACCCCTGGCGGCGCTTGCGTTCCGCCGCCGCCTCGCTGCCGCAGGCGTACGCCAGCGCGTCGATCAGCTCCTCCGTGTCCGGCAGCCACCGGTTCGCCGGCGTGGGCCGCCGCGCCCACTGGACCGAGCCCCGGCCGCCGAAGCGGGTGGGCGGCGCGGCCACGTACTCGCCCTCGCCCCGTGCCACCAGGTCCAGCCCGGACGGCGACCAGCCCGACTTGCGCACCAGGTCGGCGACCTTCGCCCCGGCTCCCGGCAGTACGAAGAACAGCATCCGGTGGTCGGGGGTCAGGGTGACCGGCCCGATGGTGCGCTGCATCCGCTCCAGCCGCGCCAGCGCCAGGAACCCGGCCGATTCCGGCACGTCCAGCGCGTCGAAGGTGCGGCCCGTCGGCATCAGGATCGAGGCCTCCGGGTGCTTCGCCCAGATCCGCCGGACCTGCACGGCGCTCCCCGTGGCCTGCGCCGCCCAGTCCTTCACCGTCGGGTGCGCGCCGGGAGCCGGGCAGTCCGCCGCCCCGCAGGAGCAGAGCTCCCGGCCGTCCCCGGGCTCCAGCCAGGTGCCGGCGAACACATCCCAGTGCCGTTCTTCCGCGTACCGCACGGCATGGTCCAGCAGCTGCTCGCCGCGCTGCTTGGGGATGGGTGCGGTCTCCGTGACTCCGATGGTCTCTTCCACGCCCATCACAACTACCCGGGTCACCCGGGGTTACGGGCGTAAACCGGCCGGTGGGCGGAGCATCGATCCTGCATACGGGGCGCACCGAAGCACGCGTGGGGGCGCGTAGGAGCCCGGGGCGCCGGAGTTGGGTAGCGACACGACGCAGAGCGGAAGATTCTCCGCACATCAGGCGGGAAGTGATCATTCCAACGATCACCCGCGGCATCAGGGGGTTTTCATGGCAGCCAGGCCTCTCGTCGCCCGCCAGCCGAACGAACGGCTGCAGGCGCTCATCCAGGAAGCCGGGTGCTCCAACGCCGGGCTCGCCCGGCGCGTCAACATGTGCGGGGCCGAGCACGGCCTCGACCTCCGCTACGACAAGACCTCCGTGGCCCGCTGGCTGCGCGGCCAGCAGCCGCGCGGCCGGGCCCCCGGGATCATCGCGGAGGCGCTCGGGCGCAAACTCGGCCGCACCGTCACCATCGACGAGATCGGCATGGCCAACGGCAAGAACCTCGCCTCGGGCGTCGGCCTGCAGTTCTCCCCGACCGTCATCGGCGCCATCGAGCAGGTCTGCGAGCTGTGGCGCAGCGACGTCGGCCGCCGCGATTTCCTCGCCGGATCGAGCGTGGCCTCGTCCGCGCTGGTCGAGCCGAGCCGCGACTGGCTGATCACCGGCGCCGATACGCAAGTGGCCCGCAGCGGCGGCTCGCGCGTCGGGATGTCCGACGTCGAGGCCGTGCGCGCGACCACCGAGGCCCTCAAGGAACTCGACCACCGCTTCGGCAGCGGGCACGTGCGGCCGGTGGTGGTGCACTACCTCAACTCCGTGGTGTCCGGGCTGATCGGCGGGTCCTACCGGGAGCCGGTGGGGCGGGCCCTGTTCGCGGCGGTGGCCCGGCTGACCGAGCTCGCCGGCTACATGGCGGTGGACACGGGCCAGCCGGGGCTCGCGCAGCGCTACTACATCCAGGCGCTACGGCTCGCCCAGGCGGCCGGAGACCGCGCGTACGGGGGCTACGTGCTCGCGGCGTCCATGAGCCACCTCGCCGCCGAGCTGGGCAACCCGAGGGAGATCGCGCAGCTGGCGCGGGCCGCCCAGGAGGGCACGCGGGGGCAGGTCACCCCGCGGGTGGAGGCCATGTTCTACGCCGCCGAGGCGCGCGGGCACGCGCTGCTGGGGGACTCGCGTGCGACGGCGGTGCTGTCCTCGCGGGCGGTGACGGCGCTGGAGCGGGCCGAGCCGGAGTCGGGCGACGACCCGGTGTGGATCGGCCACTTCGACCAGGCCTACCTCGCGGACGAGCTGGCGCACTGCCACCGGGACCTGGGCCAGGGGGACGCGGCGGCCAAGCGGGCCGAGGAGGCGCTGCGGGGCCTGCCGGCGGCGAAGGCGCGGAGGCGGGCGATCGGGTTGCTGCTGCTGGCGTCGGCGCGGGTGCAGCAGCGGGAGGTGGAGGCCGCCTGCCAGACGGCCGCCCAGGCGGCGGACCTGCTGGCGGGGCTCCGCTCGAACCGGGGCGCGGAGTACCTGGAGGACTTCCGGGTGCGGCTGGAGCCGTACCGGGAGGAGGCCGCGGTACGGGAATTCACGGCGCGGCTGGACTCGTCGGCGCGGGTTGCCTAGGCCGGGCGGGCCGGGCGGGGTGGGGCTGGGCCGGGCGGGGCCGGGTGCGCGTGGGCCGGCCCGGCCGTGGCCGGGCGCGCGCCGGGGCGTCTCCTCGGGCGTCGAACGTGTCGGGGGGTCGGTGGGCCGAGGGTGGGTGTGTTCGACGCCCTGCGGGGACGCCCCACCGCACACCCGGCCCCGTCCGGGCCGGCGGGGACTGGGCGGGGCGCCGCGCCCTGCGGGGACGCCCCGACGCACACCCGGCCCCGTCCGCGCCTGCGGGGACGCCCCGACGTGGGCCGGCGGGTGGCGGGGCCGAGGTGGCGTTCATCCGCCCAGGGACCGGATGTACGGACCATCCGTATCCGGGCGGTGTGGATCCTGTGGGCGGCGCCCCTTGGAAAGTATGATCAAGCAATGTCTGACATGACCGAAACGGCGTCCGGTTGGCTGAGCTCGGACGAGCTGGAAACGGCCCGGGCCCGGATGCCGATCCTGTACGTCGAGGCCGTACCCGTACGCGTGGATGACAGCGGCGAAGTCACCGACATCGGGCTGCTGCTGCGCATGGGGCCGGACGGAACGGTCAGCCGGACCCTGGTGTCCGGCCGCGTCCTGCACCACGAGCGGGTGCGCGACGCGCTGCTGCGCAACCTGGAGAAGGACCTCGGCCCGGTGGCCCTGCCCCGCGTGCCCGCTTCCCTCCAGCCCTTCACCGTCGCCGAGTACTTCCCCACGGCGGGGGTCACCCAGTACCACGACCCGCGCCAGCACGCGGTGTCGCTGGCCTACATCGTGCCGGTGGCCGGTGACTGCCGGCCCCGGCAGGACGCGCTGAACCTGGTCTGGTTCAGCCCGCAGGAGGCCGCCTCCGCGGCCTTGCAGGGCGAGATGCCGGGCGGGCACGGGGTGCTGCTCAAGCAGGCGCTCGCACATGTGGGGCACGTGTACTGAGGGCAGCCGCCGCGGGCTGTGCTCACGGGCCCGCGGCATCCCCGGCGGGGCCGTCAAGGGGCGGGTCGAGGGCGTCGACCGCGCTCTGGAGGCCGGTGGGCGAGCTGCTGCCGCCCGTGGCGTAGACGCACATGGCGCCCTGGCCGGGCGGACACTGCATGACCGCGGCCGCCAGGTGCGACCGCGCCGTCGGAAGCGCGGGCAGCGTCGTCCAGGCGTTGGAGGCGGCGTTGTACGACTCCACGGTGCCCAGGGCGTTGAAGCCGGGGCCGCCACGACCCCCGACCGTGTACACGCAGGTGCCGGTCTGGCCCGGCGGGCACGGCGCGGACGCCGCCGCGAGCAGGTACCGGCCGGTGGGCAGCGGTTCCACCGGGCTCCACGCGTTGGTGGCCGGGTTGTAGGAGCGGACGCTCGACTGGACGGAGCTGGTGCCGTCGGCGCCGCCCATGGCGTACACGCAGGTGCCGGTCTGGCCCGGCGGGCACGTCGCGGTCGCTGCCGCGAGGCCGTGCCGGGGAGTGGGCAGCGCAGTCGGCTGGCTCCAGGCGTTGGTGGCGGGGTTGTACGAGTGGACCTGGCCCAGCGCGGTGCCGGTGCCGTCGATGCCGCCCACGGCGTACACGCAGGTGCCGGTCTGGCCGGGCGGGCAGGGCGCGGCTGCCGCCGCGAGCGATCCCCGCGGCGCGGGGAGCGCGGTGACCGTGCTCCAGGCGTTGGTGACGGGGTTGTACGACTCCACCGTGGCGACGGGCGTGTCCGGACCCGTGAGGACGAAGGCCGTGAACCCGCCGATGGTGTACACGCAGGTGCCGGTCTGGCCCGGCGGGCAGGGCGCGCTCGCCGTCCCGAAGCCCCACCGGGGTGTGGGCATCTGGCGGACGGTCGACCAGGCATTGGTGAGCCGGTTGTACGACTCCGCCCTGCCCGAGACCGTGCCGGGGGTCGTGGCGTTGCCGAGGGCGTCACGGCCGCCCATGGCGTAGACGCAGGTGCCGGTCTGGCCCGGTGGACAGGGAGCGGTCGCCGCCCCCAGGAAGTCCCGGGCCGCGGGCAGCGGAGCCAGGGTCGTCCACACCGTTCCGGTGGTGGCCGTCGCCGGCAGTACGCAGGCCAGTACGGCCACCACCGCCGGCAAGGGCGCCCATCGCAGCCGGCGCCACCGGCTTCTCGTTCGCAGGGGTGTTTCGTTCGCTCGCGGCAACGCCGGCCTCCTTGTTGGACGTGTACGGGCGATGCCTGCCCGGCCGGCCGGGGACCCGCACGGGGAATGGGCCGGACGGCCTCCGGCTTCGACCGTGCCGGATGACGCGGCCTCCTCCGGCCGGCTCCGCGGGGATGCGTGGCCGGATGGGGCTGCCGGGGGTGTGGGGGTACCGGGTAGCGTGGGCCGACGGTTGCGCAGGTTCGGGCAAGTCGGAGAGGGAGTCCCGGTGACGCAGAACGGACACGGACAAGGGGGCGCCCCCCAGCCGGGTGCCCCGTGGGGTCCGGACCCGGCGTCCGGATATCCGGCGTACCCGGCGCAGGAGCCCGGAGGGCCCGCGTACGGCTATCCGCAGGCCTATCCCGAGGCGCAGGCCGGGCCCGTTCCCGGGCACGTGGTGGGTCCCGGGTACGAGGGGCCGGGCGATCCGCACGGCTACGGCTATCCGCCGCTGCCGGAGGCCGTCACCCAGTACATACCGCCGGTGCCGGCCGCTCCCGCGCACGAAGAGGCGGCGACGCAGTTCATCGCGCCCGTGCCGGCGGCCCCCGCGCCGCACGAAGAGGCCGCGACGCAGTTCATCCCGCCGGTGCCGGCCGCCCCCGGCGACGGGTTCGACGGGCTGTTCCGCGCCGAGGAGGCCGGGCACACGCAGATGCTGCCGCCGATCCAGGAGCCGGTGCTCCGCCGGCCGCCGCAGCGCCCCTATCCGCCGCACGCGCAGGGCCCCGTACCGCCGCACATGCAGCAGCACCAGTACCAGCAGCCGCAGCAGTACGCCCCGCCGCCGCCCCCGCCGGAGGCGGGCCGCAAGGTGTCGCCCGGGATCATCGCCGCCGTGGTCATCGGCCTGGTGGTGGTCGGTCTCGGCGTCGGCTCGCTGCTCGGCAACGGCAAGCCGCAGAACAACGACCCCGGCGCGGTGGCCCCGGCCGCCACCGCCGCGGCCGGAGGCTCAGCCGCGCCCGGTGAGGCCCCCGTGGACCCGGGCCGCCCGCAGGCCGTCCAGCTGGACAAGCTCCTCGCGGACAGCAACGACAGCCGCGCCTCGGTGATCAAGGCCGTGGAGGACATCAAGGGCTGCAAGAATCTCGACCAGGCCGCCTCCGACCTGCGCGACGCGGCCCGCCAGCGCGAGGGGCTGATCACCCGCCTCCAGGAGCTGAAGGTGGACCAGCTCCCGGACCACGCCCGCCTGACCGCAGCCCTCACCAAGGCCTGGCGGTCCTCCGCGGACGCCGACAACAGCTACGCGGCGTGGGCGGACGAGGCGGACGACGACAAGTGCAAGGACGGCAAGGCCAAGAACTCCTCCAACGCCGCCGCCGGCAACAAGTCGAGCGGCGAAGCGACGAAGGCCAAGGAACAGGCCGCGACCCTGTGGAACAAGATCGCGGCCAAGTACGGGCTCACGAAGCGCGACAAGTCGCAGCTGTGAGCCCGAGGACGTACTAGGCCCCGCGGGGGGTCTGTTCCAGGGTCGAGGTCATGTCCAGGGACTGCATGCCCGGCTGCGCCACGAGGCGGCCGGTCTGCACGATCTGGAAGGTGACCTGGCCGTTGACGATCCGGGGGAAGCCGGTGACGGCGCGCATGTCCTGGTAGCGCCAGCTGAGGTCCGGGGTGAGGCCGCCGGTCTTGACCGCCTGCGCCTGGTTCAGTGCTCGGGCGACCTTGCGGGAGCTGATGGCGTCGTCCTTCTTGAAGCCCTTGATGACCTCGTTGAGCACGGTGTACGCGATCCAGGTGGTCTGCACCCCGCTGTCGTCGGCGTCGACGGTGTCGTCGCCGAAGGCGAAGTCGGAGATCACCTTCCGCATCGGCTCCCAGAGGGGATCGGTGGCCACCGGGTACCAGCTGGTGATGTACGCGCCCTCGAAGGGGCTCTCCTTGCCGCCGGTGCGGTCGACCAGGGACTGGCTGACGCTGCCCAGGACCGAGGCGATCTGCGGCTTCTTGCGCTGGGGCTCCGTGCGGCGGAAGGCGTCGAAGAAGGTCTCGGTGCGCTCGCCGAGGACCGCGGTCACGCAGCCGTTGTTCTTGTCCTTGGCCCCGCCGCCTCCGAGGGTGTGGGAGAGGGCCTCGCGGGCCTGCGGGGTGAAGTCGGCGGAGTCCTCCGCGGCCCGGATGTCGGAGGCGTCGGACATCTGGTTGGCCCGCAGCCCGGCGTTGAGCAGCACCGGGAGGGTGTCGCCGACGAGGGTGTCGGGGCGGACGAGGGCGACCTTCTCGCAGGCGCGGCCCAGCTGGTGGCCGGCGCCGGCGATGAGGACGGGCTGGCCGCCGTTGACGGGGTAGGAGAAGGTGGACTGGAACTCCTCGGAGGAGACTCCGTACCCGCCGATGAAGGGGATGCCCTCCACCTCCAGCGGGGCCATGAAGGCGCGTCCGTGCTGGCTGTAGGAGCCGACGACGGCGACGACCTTCTCCTTGATCGCCTTGCGGGCGCAGTCGGCGGCGCCGTTGGCCGTGTTCTGCTCGTTGCAGGTCAGCACGCGGAGCTTGCGGCCGTTGATGCCGCCCTTGGAGTTGACCCAGCGCTCGTAGGCCTTGGCCATGCCGGTCATTCCCGGCATGTTGGTCGCCTTGGTCTCCTCCGGGGCGAAGGTCATGACGGTGATCGTGTCCCCGGGGCCCCCCGAGTCTCCTGGGAGCGCTCCGCACCCGGCGACGAGACACGCACCCATCGCCGTGGCCACGAAGGTGCGGGAGAGGGAAACGGCGCGTCGCGAGATGGTCATGTCCATGCACCATTCCGCCCGGAGGTAACTCACGAGTGAGATGGACACAACATCGGGTGACGCCGAGGTGAATTACAGGGGGTGCCGTCCAGTGCGGGCGCTTCAAGATCGCACTCAACGGGAACGTACGATCGAAAGCGTGACATTCGCCCAAGGTCCGAAGAACTCTTCCCGCCGGGGCAGCCGCTCCTCCACCATGGGCGGCATGCCCCTCAACGACATGCCCTGGTGGCGCTGGCGCTGCAACGTGCGCTCGGCGCTGCACATGCTTTCCGATCCGGCCTTCCACGAGGACACCTGGCTGGCCGGCGGCGAAGGGTACGGGGACGTCACCGACGCCGTGTACCGGCTCGTCGAGGACACCTGGCTCGACAGCTGGTCCGCCGAGAAGTACGTCGGCACGATCTTCCGCGACTCGCAGGAGGCGGCCCTCGTCGACCTCGCCGTGCTGCGCGTGCTCCGGATCATGCACCAGGTCGGCCCCGACGCCCCCGTCTCCGCCTACCTGGAACACCACGCCTGGCCCGAGGCCGTGCGCGCGGCGCGCGAGGCCCACGTACGACTGGCCACGGCGGACGGGGACGACCCGGACGTGCGGCCGACGTCCATCGAGACACTGAAGATCCTCACCCGCGCCGTGTGAAAGGCTGTGCGGTCATGAGCGACTCGCACACCGACACCCAGGCCCAGCCCTCGCCGCTGCCCCTGCCCCAGTACGTTCTGACCGTGTCCTGTCCCGACAAGCAGGGCATCGTGCACGCCGTGTCGAGCTACCTGTTCATGACCGGCTGCAACATCGTGGACAGCCAGCAGTTCGGAGACCGGGAGACCGGGCTCTTCTTCATGCGGGTGCACTTCGAGGCCGAGCCCGCGGTGACGGTCGACAAGCTGCGCGCGAGCTTCGCCGCGATCGGCGACTCGTTCAAGATGGACTGGGAGATCCACCGCGCCGACGAGCGCATGCGGATCATCCTGATGGTGTCGAAGTTCGGCCACTGCCTGAACGACCTGCTGTTCCGCACGTCGATCGGGGCCCTGCCGATCGAGATCGCGGCCGTGGTCTCCAACCACACCGACTTCGCCGAGCTGGTGGGCTCGTACGACGTGCCGTTCGTGCACATCCCGGTGACGAAGGACACGAAGGCGGCGGCGGAGGCGGAGCTGCTGGAACTCGTGCGCTCCGAGAACGTCCAGCTGGTGGTGCTGGCGCGGTACATGCAGGTGCTGTCCGACACCCTGTGCAAGGAGCTGAGCGGGCGGATCATCAACATCCACCACTCGTTCCTGCCGAGCTTCAAGGGCGCGAAGCCGTACCACCAGGCGCACGCCCGGGGCGTGAAGCTGATCGGCGCGACCGCGCACTACGTGACGGCCGACCTCGACGAGGGGCCGATCATCGAGCAGGAGGTCGAGCGGGTGGGCCACGAGGTGACCCCGGACCAGCTGGTCGCGGTCGGCCGCGACGTGGAATGCCAGGCGCTGGCCCGCGCGGTGAAGTGGCACAGCGAACACCGAGTCCTGCTGAACGGCTCCCGCACGGTGGTCTTCGCGTAGCCCTGACCCGGGCGGCGTGCCGGGTGCGGGGTCCGTGGGGTGCCCTGCCGGCCCGCGCGGGCCGCCCACCGGGGCTCCGCCCCAGCCCCCGCGCCTCAAACGCCGGCGAGGCTGGATCGGCCAAAATCCAGCCCCTCCGGCGTTTGAGGAGTGGGGGTCCCCCCGGACGGAGTCTGGTGGGGGCACCTCCCAGCGGTAGCTGGGGGAGAGGGTACGGGGCGGAGCCCCGGATCTTTGAGCCGCACCGGGGCAGGCGGCAGCAGCGGCCACATCCACGGCCCCGCAAGGGACCCGGCCCGGCCGGCCGTCAGGCGTCAGGGGCCTCCACCCCGCAGTAGCCCGCGAAGGCCACCAGGATCTCGTCCTCCGTGATGCGCCCGTCGCCGTCCCCGTCCAGCGCGGTCGCCACCTGCGTGGCCAGCTCCGGCGCCGTGCCGAGCACGCGAAGCACCCGCGCCGCCGCCGTCGTGGTCGCACCCGCGTCGTCCGCGTCCGCCACCGCGATCACCGCCCGCAGGAACGGCCGCGCGATCTCCGCGAACCGCTGCGGGCTGTCCCGCAGCCGCTTCGCCGCCCCGGTGATGAACTCCTCGCGGGACACCCGCTGGTCCCCGTCGACGTCCGCGATGCCGGCCATCCCCTGCCAGAACGCCTCGGCGCCCGCGAAGACGGCCTGGCCCTTGTCGGACCGGGCGGTGGTGCCGAATTCGGCCAGGACGGCCTTCGCGGCAGCGCTGAAGTCCTCCCGGTCGATATAGCCGGACCCGTCCTGGTCGAAGGTGGTGAATCGGGCGGCGATCTTGCGCTCGTATTCTGCGCTGTCCATATTCGGCGTTCCGCCTTCACGTGTGCGGTGGGTTCAGATCAAGACAGGACAGGAGCGTAAGGCCTATGTGGCCTGCGCGTTAAGCGAAGCGGTCAAGGAGGTGGCGGCGTCGAACCCGCGCACGGGGAGCGCGGTGGGGCGCGTACGTCTGTACCCATGTACCGCCGCCCGCACCACCGTTCACACCCGGCCACGGCTCTATCACGGAGGGCATCCTTCCAGGGCGAGGTTCTCCCAAAACGGGCGCGGAGCGCTCGGTGCCCACTACATTCGACAGGTCGACACACGGCCAGGCCACGGCTGGGGGCACTTATGCCGAAGGACGTACCACCGCGCTGGGACCGCCGCATGCAGCAGCGCCTCGCACGCGGCGAGGCCGCCGCGCTCGGGGAGCTGTACGACCGCTTCGCCTCGCTCGTGCACAGTCTGGCGCACCGGGTCCTGGGCGACGAGAAGGCGGCGGACCGGATCACCCGCGAGGTGTTCGGCTACATCTGGGAGAACCCGGACGCCTACGACCCCAAGCAGGGCTCCATGCGTTCCTGGGTCGCCAGAATCACGCAGGGGCAGGCGGTGGCCAGACTGCGCCAGGCCGAGCTGGGCCGGGGCTCGCGCGAGGAGCTGGAGCAGAAGGTGCGCAGTGCCAACGCCGCCGCCCGCGCGGACTACATCGTGACCTCCATGCCCGCACCGCTGCGCGCCGCGCTCGAACTCGCGTACTTCAAGCGGCGCGACTACCGCCAGGCCGCCGCCGACCTCCAGATCAGCGAGGACGAGGCACGCCGCCGGCTGCGCCTCGGCCTCCAGCTCCTCTCGACCGCCAACGCCCTCCCGCAGGAGGACACGGCCCGCCCGCCCGGATACGGCCCGAGCGAATACGGAACGACCCGATGAACGGCCCCGCCGAATCTCCCGACGACGGATACGACGGACACGAGCGCCCCGGCGGCGGACCGCGGATACCGGGACCCCGCGGCGCCGCCGACGACCTCGACCCACGGCACGCCCCCGACCCCCTGCCGCAGGCACAGGAGCGGCCGCAAACGGCTACGCCGCCCTCGCACGCCGTACTCAAGTCCCTGCTCGGCGCCTGGGCGCTGGCCGCGTGCTCCGCCGAGGAGACGCAGGCCGTCGAGGACCACCTCACCGAGTGCGCGCCCTGCGCGGACGAGGCGCTGCGGCTGCGCGACGCGGTCGGGCTGCTGCACCCGGAGGAGAACCTCGACCTCACGCCGCTGCTGCGCTCGCGGGTGCTGGAGGACTGCCTGGGCAAACGGCCGGCCCGCATCCCGGTGCCGGTGTGGGCGAGCCCGTACGACACGGAGACCGCGCGGCTCGACGCGCTGCTCCAGGACTTCGGGGACTCGGAATGGCACACCCCGGTGCGGCTCAAGTGGTTCGAGGAGGAACGCCGGCGCACGCGGCGGACCACGGTGGCGGGGGTGATCGGACACCTGCTCACGGACGACGGGCTGATCGCCGGAGCCCTCGGCCTGGACGATCCGCTCGGCCCCGACGCACCGACCGGCGACCCGGCCGCCCGCACGGAGCACTTCTGGACCGCGTCGGCGTACCCGACCACGCGGCAGGTCCGCGAACCGTGGCGGGACCAGGGGCACACCCTGGTGCGCACGGTGTCCTTCGCGGGCCGGGGCGTGGCGGAACTGTCGGTCGACTACGGGGCTTTCACCCTCCCCCTCGGGGACGCGTTCCTGGAGCGGGCCTTCGAGTGCTGGGTGCACGCGTGGGACATCGCGGAGGCGGTGGACTACCCGTACGAGCCCCCGTCCGGCCCTCACCTCCACCGCATGATCGACCTGGCGGCACGCCTGCTCCCCGGAGCCCTGGCCCACCGCCGCCGCGCGGGCCTGGCGGCCCCGGCCCGCGGCCTGGTCGCGGCGGGCGCCCCGGGCCGGACCCTGCACCTGGAGATCGAGGGCGCGGGCGGAGGCGGCTGGGACATCGCCCTGGACTCACCGGGCGCGAAGCCGTCGGCGGACCACACGGTGGCGGAGATCGCGCTGGACGGCATGGAGTTCTGCCAGCTGGCCGCCGGCCACATCTCCCCGGAAGAAGCGGCGGTAGGCCAACACGGCGACCGCGAAGCAATCCGCGACGTGCTGTTCGCGGCAGCGTCGCTGAGCCGGCTGTAGGGGGAGGGGGAGGGGGCGGGTGCCGCGCGGGTGGGTCGTGTACGGGTCCACGCGCGTGCGGGGCCTCCACCCCCCAAGCCCCCCCGCCCCTGGCCGGTGTTTGCCCACCCGCCCCCTCGGGGGTGGGGAGCGGCCGGGGCGTCCTGCGGGGCGGGGTCGGGGGTTGGCGGGACCTTCACCGGGCGGAATCAGAGAAGGCTTGGGGGGTTCCCGTCAGTCTCATCGTCCTTCCGTGTCGTGACGGCCTGTCAAGGGCGCTCACTGCGTTCGCGTCGCTGCGCGACGGCCTTCGGCCGCCCTTGACAGACCGTCCCGCCACGGAAAAACGAAGACTGCCGGGAACCCCCCAAAAGAACGGGCCGGGGGAGAAAGGACAGGGGCGGGGTGGTCGGGATGTCCGGCCCTGCTCCGGTAGGGGGCAGGCCCCAGCCCGGGCCCGTCAGCCCCGGCTCTGAACCGGGCAGGCGGCCGGCCCTCGCCAAACAGCGACCACAAATACCCCAGCCCCCGACAGGCGCCACACATCGCTACGCGCTCCTCCATGACGGCGTCTGCGACGGTCTTGGGCTGGACATAAGCCGCCACGGATCGCTACGCGCTGCCGGCCTGTTGGCGTCCGCGACTTGTCTGTGGCTGGTCTTCACGGTGAGCTGATGCGCTGGTGGATTAAGTACGGGTACTCATGTGGGCGGTTGTCAGCGGCCTGCATCGTATGGACATGCGATCAAGCCTCCTCCCGAAGTCCTTGCTGGCGGCCACCCTCGGCAGCGTCGTCGTCCTGGCCGGATTCGGCGCGCAGAGCGCCGCCGCCGATCAGATCTCCGTGGTCAGTACCGTCGCGGCGAGCGACGACGCGGAGGCGCGGTTCCTCGAGATGGCGGACCTCATCTCGCAGAGCTGTGCCCCGGACGTCTTTGACGGTGTCGATGGCGTGGCAACGGCCTCTGTGTTCGACACCGCAGCAGTGGAGCCGACCCCTGACTCCACCATGCCCGTCCTGGTCGACCCGGTGCCGCTGGATTCGGCAGAGGAGTGCGCTGCCCAGAGGCACCAAGTGCGCATCAGTAATGCGTTCTCGGGGACGGAAGCGGCCACGTACGAGGAGATGCGGAACCGGCTGACGAGCCTGAACTACCCGGCGGCGCGGATCCACCGCGTGCCGGACTTCAATGGCGAGCCCGTAGTGAGGATCGACCTGCGCGTGGGGGCCGAGCACTTGGCGCTGGAGGTGACGGACATCGGCAACGGCGTGATGGTCGTGGCGTTCGGCGCTCCCGAGGACGTGAGCGTGACCGAGGTCCGGTTGCAGCCGCAGCTGGACGCTCCGATGCTCTGAGGCCCTTGCCGACCCCCAGCCGGTGCTTCCTCCTCCTGGCTTGGCCGCAGACGCGCACGTCGAGTCTCAACCGGCCGTTCAAGGCGGCTTATGCCCAGCCCATGCCGGGCTGATCGACGCCAGACGACGTCAGCTGTGTAGCGATCCGTGGCGGCCTATGTCCAGCCCAAGACGGGTCGCAGACGCCGTCATCGAGGAGCGCGTAGCGATTTGCCGCGCCTGTCGGGGGCTGGGGTGCTTGTGGTCGCTGTTTGGCGATGGCTGGCCGCCTGACCAGTCCTGATGAAGGCCCTGGACAGGCCCGGGCTCGCGCCCGCCCCCTACCGGAGCAGGGTCGGACGTCCCTGACCGCCCCGCCCTTTTCCTTTCTCCTCCCGGCCCGTTCTTTTGGGGGTTTCCCGGCAGTCTTCGTTTTTCCGGGGCGGGGCGGTCTGTCAAGGGTGGCCGAAGGCCATCGCGCAGCGACGCGACGACGAAGGAGGAGCGCCCTTGACAGGCCGTCACGACGCGGAAGGACGATGAGACTGACGGGAAACCCCCAAGCCTTCTCTGATTCCGCCCGGTGAAGGTCCCGCCACACCCCCGACCCCGCCGTGCGCCCCCGCCCCATCACGCGTACCGCTCCCGCAGCTTGTACTTCAGGACCTTGCGCAGGGCTTCGTTGCGGGGCAGGGAGTCCAGGAGTTCCAGTTGTTCCGGGAGCTTGTGCGTCGACAGGCCCTGGGCGCGGAGGTATGACGTGAGCTGGTGGAGGGTCAGGGGGGCTGCGCCCGGAGGTTGTTCGACGACCGCGCAGACGCGTTCGCCGCGGGTGGGGTCCGGGAGGCCGATGACGGCTACGTCGGCGACGGCCGGGAGTTGGTGGAGGAGGTCTTCGATCTCCTTTGCCGAGATGTTCTCGCCCTTGCGGATGATGACGTCCTTGCTGCGGCCCGTGAGGACCAGGTAGCCGGCTTCCGTGAGGTGTCCGAGGTCGCCCGTGATCAGGTAACCGTCCTGGTCGAAGACCTCGGTGGACTGGTCGCGGTTTAGGTAGCCCTGGCAGACCGCTTCGCCGCGCAGGCGCACCTCCCCGTCCGTGTTCGGGGGGAGTGGGGTGCCGTCCGGGGAGGTGATGCGGATGGACATGCCCTCCGGGGGGCGGCCCTCGGTGGTGGCGAGGTTTTCGGGGGTGTCGTCCGGGGCGCCCATCGTGATCATGGGGACCTCGGTCATGCCGTAGCCGTGGGTGAGCTGGCAGCCCAGCTCGCGTACGACGGCGTGGTAGATCTCCGGGGGCTTGGGGGCGCCGCCGCCCGCGAGGAGGCGGAGGGTGGGGATGAGGGGAACGGTCGGGGCCTTGCGTTGTTCCGTGAGGAACATGGAGTAGAAGGCCGTGGAGCCGCCGGCGACCGTGACCCCGTGGCGGCGGTAGCCGTCCAGGGCGTCGGGCATCGCGAACTTCTCGAAGAGGACGGCCGGGAAGCCGTACAGCAGGAGCATCACCGTGTAGTCCGGGCCGGCGATGTGCGCGAAGGGGAAGGCCATCGAGCCGACGTCGGACGGGGTCAGGTGCAGGGCGTGCGCCAGGCAGGAGCCGCCGGCGATCAGGGAGCGGTCGGTGTGCAGGACGCCCTTGGGGTCGGAGGTGGTGCCGGAGGTCCAGTAGATCCAGCGGACGTCCGTGCCGGAGGCGGGTGGCGGGGGGAGTACGGACGGGTCGCCGTCGGGGAGGGTCTCGTACGCCTCGAAGACGCCCCGGGCGCCGAGCCGGGCGGCCATGGCGGTGTGGTCGTAGCCCCGCCAGGTGCCGGGGACGGCGAAGAACTCGGCTTTGGACTCGCGCAGCGCGAAGCCGACCTCCCGCTCCCGGTAGAAGGGGATGACGGGGGTCTGGACGGCGCCGAGGCGGGCGAGGGCGATGGACAGGAGCACCGTCTCGATGCGGGTGGGGAGCTGCCAGGCGACGACGGTGCCGGGGCGGACGCCCATGTCGTGGAGGCCGGCGGCGACGCGCTCGGAGCGGTCGCGGAGCTCGCCGAAGGTGAGGGTGCGGGTGAGGGCGTGGTCGGTGGCGGTGGCGGTGTCCTCGCCGCCACCGGCGTCCTCACCCCCCTCGCCCCCCTCGGCGGCCTCGATCAGGACCGTGGTGTCCGGGGTCAGGGCGGCTCGGCGGGTGATCAGCTCCCAGAGGGTGGTGGAGCGGGCCAGTTCCGTCGCGGTGGCCGTTCCGTCCAGTGCGTCCGGGTTATCTCCGGCGCCCCCGTTGTCCCCGGTGTCCCCGGTGTTGGTGGCCGCGTCCGTCATCCCAGACCTCCCCATAGCTGACGGATAGTCAGATCAAGCGCAGAGCGTAGAGCGCTGACGCTTGTCGGTCCAGGGGTGGCGGGGCTAGCTTGTTTCTGACGATCCATCAGATTGATGTGTGTACGGGATTGGGGAGACGTCCATGGGACTGGAACTGCCGCGGATCATCAGCGTCGACGACCACGTGATCGAGCCCGCCCACCTCTTCGACGTCTGGCTGCCGGCCAAGTACCGCGACCGCGGACCCAAGGCGCTCACCGCCGGGATCGGCGAGCTGGAGTACACCGGCGGCAAGTACGTGATCACCATGGACCCCGACGGCCCGCCGACCGACTGGTGGATCTACGAGGACCTGAAGTTCCCGTACAAGCGCAACATCGCCGCCGTCGGCTTCGACCGCGACGACATGACCCTGGAGGGCATCACCCGGGAGGAGATGCGGCGCGGCTGCTGGGACCCCAAGGCCCGCCTCGCCGACATGGACCTCAACCACGTCGAGGCGTCCCTCTGCTTCCCGACCTTCCCGCGCTTCTGCGGACAGACCTTCGCCGAGGCCCACGACAAGGAGGTCGCGCTCGCCTGCGTGCGCGCCTACAACGACTGGATGGTCGAGGAGTGGTGCGGTGACAGCGGCGGCCGGCTGATCCCGCTGTGCATCATCCCGCTCTGGGACATCGACCTCGCGGTCGCCGAGATCCGGCGCAACGCCGCCCGCGGCGTGCGCGCGGTGACCTTCTCCGAGATCCCGACCTACCTGGGTCTGCCGTCGATCCACTCCGGCTACTGGGACCCCTTCTTCGCCGTCTGCCAGGAGACCGGCACGGTGGTCAACATGCACATCGGGTCCAGCTCCCAGATGCCCGCCGCCTCCCCCGACGCGCCGCCCGCCGTGCAGGCCTCGCTCAGCTTCAACAACGCGATGGCCTCGATGATGGACTTCCTCTTCAGCGGGGTGCTGGTGAAGTTCCCGACGCTGAAGCTGGCCTACAGCGAAGGGCAGATGGGCTGGATCCCGTACGCCCTGGAGCGCGCGGACGACGTCTGGCAGGAGCACCGCGCCTGGGGCGGGGTCAAGGACCTGATCCCCGAGCCGCCGTCCACGTACTACTACCGGCAGATGTTCTGCTGCTTCTTCCGCGACAAGCACGGCATCGCCTCGCTCGACGTCGTCGGGCGCGACAACGCGACCTTCGAGACCGACTACCCGCACGTGGACTCGACCTTCCCGCACACCAAGGAGGTCGCCCTCGACCACGTGAAGGGCCTGGACGACGAGACGATCTACAAGCTGATGCGCGGCAACGCCATCCGCATGCTCGGCCTCGACCTCGACAAGGACCGGGACCGGGGCCGGGACCGGGGCAGGAACCGCTGATGGACCTGACGTACACGGAGGAGGAGCAGGACTTCCGGGCGCGGCTGCGCGAATGGCTCGGCAAGGTGCTGCCCGAGCTGCCCGCCAAGCCGTCCCCCGACGACTGGCCCGGCCGGCGCGCGTACGACCTCGGCTGGCAGCGCAGGCTGTACGAGGCCGGGTACGCGGGACTGCACTGGCCGACCGACGCCGGCGGGCGCGGGGCCACCCCGACGCAGCACCTGATCTTCCTGGAGGAGACCGAGCGCGCGGGAGCCCCGTACGTCGGCGCGAACTTCGTCGGGCTGCTGCACGCCGGCCCCACCATCGCGGCCGAGGGCACGGCGGAGCAGCGGGCGTGCTGGCTGCCGCCCGTACTGCGCGGCGACGAGGTGTGGTGCCAGGGGTTCAGCGAGCCGGACGCGGGCTCCGACCTCGCCTCGCTGCGCACGCGGGCGGTTCGTGACGGCGACGAGTACGTGATCACGGGGTCGAAGATCTGGACCTCGCACGCGGAGGTCGCCGACTGGTGCGAGCTGCTGGTGCGCACCGATCCGGGGGCGCCGAAGCACCGGGGGATCTCCTGGCTGGCCATGCCGATGGACGCGCCGGGGGTGACGGTGCGGCCGCTGCGCACGCTCGCCGGGTCGACGGAGTTCGCGGAGGTGTTCCTCGACGAGGTACGGGTCCCCGTCGCGAACCGCGTCGGGGCGGAGAACGACGGCTGGCGGGTCACCATGGTGACGCTGTCCTTCGAGCGGGGCACCGCCTTCGTCGGGGAGGTCGTGGCCTGCCGCCGTACGTTGGGCGAGCTGGCCCGCACGGCCAAGGCGAACGGGCGCTGGGACGACCCGGTACTGCGGCGCAGGCTGGGGCGGCTGTACGGGGAGTTCGGCGCGCTGTGGCGGCTCACGCAGTGGAACGTCAGCGAGGCGCAGAGGACGGCCGGCGGGGTCCCCGGCGTCGGCGGCTCGGTCTTCAAGCTGGCGTACTCGCACGCGCGGCAGGAGCTGTACGAGGTGGCGGCGGAGGTGCTGGGCCCCTTGTCGCTCTCCCTGGAGGAGGAGTGGACCCTGGACCGGCTCTCCTCCCTCTCCTACACGATCGCGGCCGGCACCTCGCAGATCCAGCAGAACATCGTTGCCGAGCGGATCCTCGGCCTCCCGAAGGGCCGGTGAGGGCATGGACTTCCAGCCGACCGAGGACCAGCGCGACCTGCGGGCGGGCGTACGGGAGCTCCTGGAGGGCCGGTACGGGCGCGAGGCGCTGAGGGCGTCGCTCGACACGGGTGTGTGCGTCGACCGGGGGCTGTGGCGGGAGCTGGGCGAGGCGGGCTTCTTCGCGCTGCGGCTACCGGAACCGGCCGGGGGTGTCGGCCTGGGGCTCGCGGAGGCGGTGCTGGTCTTCGAGGAGGCCGGGCGGGTGCTGCTGCCGGGGCCGCTGGTGGCGACGCACCTGGCGGCCGGGTCGGTTCCGGGGGCGGCGGAGGGGGAGGCGGTGGTCACGGCCTGCGACCTGGGGTCGGGGCTGGTCCCGTACCTGGGGGAGGCGGATGCGGTACTGGGCGCTGCCGCGCTGTTGAGCGGCACCCCTGTCCGCTCGGCGGACCCGCTGACACCGCTGCAGCGCGTGTCGTCGTACGCGGACTGCTCGGCGTATCGCGCGGAGGGGGCGCTCCTCACGGCGGCGCTCCAGGTCGGCAGTGCGCTGCGGACGGTGGAGCTGGCGGTGCGGTACGCGGGGGAGCGCGAACAGTTCGGGCAGCCGATCGGGGCGTTCCAGGCGGTGAAGCACCTGTGCGCGCAGATGCTGGTGCGGGCGGAGGTGGCCCGTACGGCGGTCTATGCGGCGGCGGTGACCTCGGGCGACGGGGAGATCGCGGCCGCGAAACTCCTCGCGGACGAGGCGGCGGTGCGCAACGCGCGGGACTGCCTGCAGGTGCACGGCGGGATGGGCTTCACGTGGGAGGCGGACGTGCACCTGCACCTGAAGCGGGCGTGGGTGCGGGCGGAGCAGTGGCGGACGGCGGCGGATGCGGAGGAGCTGTTGGCGGAGGAGCTGCTGGCCTCCTCGCCGTCGTAGCGCGCTGTCACAGGAGGCACGGGCGGGACGGCGGGGGACGCATGTCCGATTACAGAGAGTTGATATCGGTTTGTGTCCTTCGGCTGCCCCCTTGCGGCCCGGAGGCGCGGGGCCGCTCCGATACGCTCCCACGATGCGAGCGGTTGAGCGGCGGAGGCGCCGCACAGTATGCACCACGCCCACTCCATCGCGCGGGAATATGCCCGAAGCGCTTGTTGTGGTGACTGTATGTCAACCATGCTGCTGCGCAAGGGGATCACGCTGGGTGATCCCATCCTGTCGCGAGGCGAAGTGTCCGCCGGTTCGGATGGTGTGAGCGGTGCAGGTGCTTCAGGTTCAGCTGGAGGTAGGACCGGATCCCGCCGAGGTCGGCCGGGCTCGCCGGTGGGCGCGGTCGCGGCTGGCGGGGTCGGGCATAGGGGATGACGAACCGCTCGCCGAGACGCTGATCCTGCTGATCTCCGAGCTGGTCACGAACGCGGTCGTGCACACGGGCTGTCCGGCCGTGCTGCGGATGCTGTTCGGGGGACCGGGAGTACGGGTCGAGGTCGCGGACGCGAGCGATCGCGGCCCGGCCCGGCGGCAGGCGGCCGGCGACGAGACCAACGGCCGCGGCCTGGAACTGGTGGACGGCCTGGCGGACCGGTGGGGCTGGCAGCGTGAGGGTGCGGGCAAGCGGATCTGGTGCGAGGTCGACTGCGCGGAGAAGGCGCCTTCGGGCGGGGCTTCCGGCGGCCCGTCGAAAATTCACCCTTCCAACCGGGAACCACACGTGTACCTCTAACGAGATATTGACGATCTGTCACATCTTGATCACCCTGGTGTGGAGCGATTCGACGCGAGGGGACGCCAAGGGCCTGCCTTGACGAGTGCGGGTCGCGGGGTGGCGGCCGCCGTGCCGCGCTCGGGGCGTGCATGCGCGCCGCCGCCACCCGCAGTACTTCCGTCGGTCGGCGGCACCGGGGAGCGTCACCGGTTCAGGCTGCCGAGGACCCCGTGACCTGGGCCGCGACCAGTCGAAATCGCTGCAGGACATCCAGATAGTGGCCCCGGGCGGGATCCTGAGCGGCCGTCAATGCCCTCGCCGGCGTCGGCGCGATGTGCAGGCCGGCCAGCTCCTCCGCCGCCGAAAGAACCGCCTCGGCGAGCTCGGCCCGACTGACCTGTGCCACGGGTCCGGAACGGCCCGCCACGGTGATCGTCTTCCTCTTCATCCGGAAACCGAGCCCGAACGAAGAGTCGATACCGCTGAACGACGCGCTGCTGGACCGCCTGGTCAGCAGCCCGGTGAGGGATTCGAGAAGCTCGGGTACGGAGAGGTACAGCATCATCCCCTGGTCGGGCACGTGCCCGACGGAGCTCGCCTCGCCCAGCGGGCCGGAGACGAGGATGTCGCCGAGGTCGAACCCGTTGGCTTCCCCCTGGTCGGGGCGGACGGTGAATCTCATGATCACGGGCGGCCGGGCCCTTCGGTGTCGGCGAGCAGGGACCGCACGTGTGGAAGGGTGCGATCTGTTCAGGGTAGAGCTTGGGTGAGCCAGGTGGATGCGCCGTTGGTCCCGTTCGGTGGTGGTGTGGAGGGGTGGGTAGGGGCCGTTGCGTGAGCAAGGAGGTGGGGTCCGTCTGGTCTTCGTCGACACGGAGTAAGTAGGCCGGATTCTGGCCTACTTGCTGGCTACAGTCGGGTTTGGACGTGAGGGTGTGCGGACGGGATGCGTTCGGTGGCGGAGAAGGAGTGGACAGGCATGTTGCGAGGGCTCACCACCGTCAGCTTCTGGGCTGAGGATCTGGACGCGGCCAAGCGCTGGTACGCCGAACTGTTGGGCGCGGAGCCCTACTTCGAGCGGCCCGGGTATGCCGAGTTCCGGCTGGGGGACTACCAGCACGAGCTCGGGCTGATCGACCGTCGGTACGCGCCCGGTGGTGGCAAGGAGGCCGGTCCGGGCGGGGCCGTCGTGTACTGGCACGTGGACGACGTGCAGGCCGTTTTCGAGAAGCTGCTGGCCATGGGGGCTGAGGAGTACGAGGGGCCGGTCGAGCGTGGGCCGGGGTTCGTCACCGCT
Source organism: Streptomyces sp. NBC_01351 (assembly GCF_036237315.1). Taxonomy (GTDB): domain Bacteria; phylum Actinomycetota; class Actinomycetes; order Streptomycetales; family Streptomycetaceae; genus Streptomyces. The sequence goes on from NZ_CP108356.1 coordinate 4,843,038, forward strand.
TCGGTGGTCGATCCCTTCGGCAATGTTCTGGGCGTCATGTACAACGCGCACTACCTGGAGATCCTGGGTGAGACGGGCGCGGCGGACGCGTGAGCGGTCGGGGGTGGGGGCCTGACCGCCCCGAGTCGGCCTTTGGTCGGCCGTCGCTCGTGCCGGCCGGTGCGGGCCGGGTGGTGTGGGCGGAGGGGCCGGAAGCGTCGGAGGCGTCGGAGGCCCGTGATGTTGCCCATCGGTACGGCGTCATACGGGCGCTGCTGGCGGCGGGGGTCGACTCGGCGCGGGTGCAGGTGTTTCACGAGGCGGAGGGTGGGGGCGCGTACTGGGTCGTCAGCCTGGACGGCGGGCGCACGGCCGTGCTGACCGACGACACCGAGGAGTACGTGGGTCATCTGGAGGGGCCTTGGCCGTTCAAGGCGGTGTTCCTCGGGCCTGACGGTACTGATCGAACGGAGATCGATTACTCCATCGACGTCCTCAAAGGACGGATCCTGAAGTGGTGCACCGAGGCGTCGGACGACAGGTCGGTGGGGGACGCGTGACGGGTCAGGACGGGGGTGTTGTGGAGGTGGTACGGGGTGGATTCCGGCTTGAGAAGGGTGCCACGGGGTTCTCGCACGTGAGTGAGGCGCCGCTCGTCGAGATCGAGGCTCGGGTGTGCCATGCCGCTTGGTACGCCGCCGCCCTCGCCGCGAACGGGCGGGTCGGGGACTTCGCCGTGCGCTCGTACCCGGACAATTTTCACAGTGCCACGGTTGTCGGTGGGGACGGGACGCAGCACGTCATGCTGTTCCACGCCCACCAGCCGCTGGTCGCCTTCGTCACCGTGCGGCGGTACTGGTACACCGACGAGTTCCTGGAGCCCCCGGCGTGGGGCGTCGAGGCGCTCGGTGGTGCCGGGTTCGTGGTGTTGAGTGCGGCGGAGCTGCTGTCGCCGCTCGGTGACTGGGACACCTCCGTGCTGTCGCCCTCGGAGCTGGGGCAGATCGAGCACTGGGAGCCGGCGAACCTGGGCGCAATGCTCTTCAACGCCTGGGACTGACCCGGCTCGTCCGTGCGTTGTCAGTGGGGCCGGTCAGGATGGGTGCCATGACGGACGGAACGCAGTGGCTCGCTGAGCGCCAATCCATTACCTACGGCGGATATCGCGTGGTGCTGGCCCGCGGGCTCGCTCCGGAGGAGCTCACGGGTCGGCTGGCTTCGGCCGTGCTGGACACGACGTGCACGGTCGTGCCGGTCGGGGAGCACACCGGTGATTCCCTGCAGGAGCTCCTCGACGACCCCGACGGCGATCAGTACGAGTGCCTAGGCCTGCGACTCGGGCGTGCCGGGGACTGGACGTACGCGGTCGCCTACGGCTGCTGGCAGGGCGAGTTCGGGGAGCTGGAACCGGTCTCGGTCGGCGGTGCGGACGTCTGCCTCCTGGAGTACGAGGAGGAGAACGGCAAGCCGGTGCCGCCGTACTTCGCCTATGTGCGCGACGGTCGGCTGCTGAGTGGATGCAATCTGCACCTGGACGGCTCGTGGGGTTACGACGGGGTCGACGGCGATCCCGCGACGGCCGGGCGGTTGCAGGAGCTGCTGACCGCCGCCGGTCTGCCGGGCGATGACCTTGAGCGTCGGGAGGTGCACCGTATCGCGCTGGGAGTCGTCGAGGGGTTCTTCGGGCTCTCGCTGCCGAGGGAGCCGATCGTGAACGGCAGCCTGCCCGCAGTGGTGTTGGAACCGGTGTAGGGGCGCAACGGGCTGGGTGGTCTCCTGCCCGCTGGTCCGGGCAGGAGACCGGGCGATCAGGGGGTCAGCAGGGGCGGATGTGGTAGACGGGGGTCCAAGAGGGCCACCAGTGGTGTGGGGCACGCACCTTGAGTGCCCGTGAGTCCTGTCCGGTCCCGTCAGCCCCTCCCGTACGCGACCCGGCGCGCGGGGTTCGTTCCGGGCGGCGGCTCCCTGGCCTGGGCGGCCCCGGATCCCGGGGTCGGGGGCGCGCGGCGCGGGTGCGCCCCCCGTGGCGGGATGTGGGGCGCCTTACGCGTCGTCAGCCGGTCCGGGGACGGGCGAGCGGGGGCCGGGTGAGCGGAGGCCGGCCGAGAGGCGGCCGGGCGAGAGGCTGATGCGTCGGCGTTCCATGTCCACCGCGAGCAGGGTGACGGGGATGTCGTCCCCGACCCGGGCCACGGGACCGGCCTCGCCGGCGTCCGCCGGGGCGGGGAGGTGGATCAGGCCCTCGACGCCCGGTGCCAGTCGGACGAACAGCCCGAAGGGGACCGAGTGGGTGACGGTGCCCCGCAAGGTGTCGCCCACCCCGTGGGCTTCCATGAACGCACGCCAGGGGTCCGGGCTCATCGCCTTGAGGGACAGGCTCACGCGCTCCCAGCCGAAGTCGACGTGGAGGACCCGAGCGCGGATCTCCCGGCCGATCGGGGCGACCGCGTCCACCGAATCGAAACGCTCCCAGGACATCTCGGGGACCCTTAGGAAGCCGAGCCCCCAGCCCTGCGGGTGGTCGAGGTGCACGTGCACCCCGACGTCGTCCAAGCCGCTCGCCACCACGCCCGTGACCACGTCCCCGACCCGCAGCGACCGCAGCAGGGCCTGGCGTTCGTCCGCCGGGGTGCGGTTCGTGCGCCGGCGGGCCCGTACGACGCCGTCGGCGTCCGGCAGTACGCCGGCGAGCAGCGGGGGGTGCTCGGCCGAGCGCAGCGGGACCAGTGCGGCACGCCACCCCGGGCCGTGGGTGATGGCCGGGAAGGCGGTGTCGGTGCGGCCCATCCAGGGCTCGGCGACGCGCCCCGGGCGGATGGTCCCGTCGGCCTCCTGCTGGACGAGCAGGACGAGGTGCTCGGCCGACCGCAGGGTGGCGCGGACGGAGTCGATGTCCTCGGTGAGGTCCGGCCAGACGGCGAGTACGGCCCGCGGGGCCAGACCCGTGCGTACCGCGGCGATCCCGGCGGAGTCCGTGAGGCGGTGCCAGCGGTGGGCGTTGGCCACGTACCGCTCCTCCAGCAGGACCCCGCCCCGCTCGGCGACGAGTGAGTGGAGCCGGCTCCAGAAGGCGTCGTCGGCGGCGGGGAGTTCGTCGGGCTCGTCGAGGGCCGGGTCGTAGGGGGACCGCTCGACCGGTACGACGGTCAGCCCGAGCGCGCGGGCCCGTGCGGCGGCCTCCGGGTAGGGGCGGGCGCCGCCGACGTAGATGTCGTCGCGCTGTCCGACGTGGAGGAAGAAGCCGTCCTTGGTGTGCAGTCGGCACCAGGCGCCCGCGCGCAGCACCATGGCCCGCAGCAGTCCCAGTCCGGTGGCGAGCGGAACGCGCGCCCCGTCGTGGTAGCCGGACAGGTCGGGTGGAAAGAGCCCGGTCAAGCCGCGCCCTCTCCACCCCCTGCTCTCGGCATGGGAGAAGAAGCCCTCCAGCATCGGACTGCCGACCAGCAGGTGGTCGGCTCCGGCCTCCCGGGCGAAGCCGGTCACCGCCTCGGCGCAGGCGGCTGCCACCCGTTCCCCGGAGGCGTACGGGATGGCCGTGCCGCCGTGCCGCTCCGCCGCCGGTGGTTCGGCGGGGTCGTACGGGGTGATCCGGTATACGGAGGGTGCCACGCCGTGATCTAGCCGCCGCAGATCACGTCGTACGGGCGGCCGACGGCGATGGTGAGCTCCATCGGCTCCTTGGTTCCCGCCGGGCACTCGTTCTTCGTCTTGACGAGGCCGAGCACCTTGTAGGTGCCCTTTGCGGCGCCGGCGCAGGGGACTTCCTGGGCCTGGTCGGTCACGCAGTCGCCCTTCACCAGCTGTCCGCCGCCGGCGCCCGCGTCACCGGGGTGGTCGTTGGAGAGGTTGCGGCCACACACGGTGTTGGTGGGGATGCCGCTGCTCTTGCCGCCGCCGTAGGAGATGCTGACCTCGATCATCAGGTCGGTGCCGGCCGGGCACTGGATCGACCCGGGGAAGAGGCTGGCGTCCTTGATGTCGATCGCCTTGAAGGTGGCGCCGGTGGCGGTGCACTTCTGCGGCCGGTAGCCGTCGGGCTGGTTGTCCGGGTCCGGGCCGCCGCAGTCGCCGACCTTCCAGGTGCTGGAGGTGTCGGAGGAGGACTCCGGGTTGCCGGGGTCGGAGGCCTTGGCGGAGGGGGTGGCCGGGCTGGAGGCCGACGTCGAGGGCTTGCCGTCGTCCTTCTTGCCGTCCTCGAGGAGCATCCTGGAGGCGCCGTAGAGGCCGGCGATGACCAGGAAGATGATCACGAGGGTGGCGGCGGTGTTGCTCCGGCGGGGTGCCGGGGGCTGGGGCGGGGGCGGGGGTGGGTACTGCGGAACCTGGTATGGGTTTGCCATCGCTCCTCCTGGGGGGCGGTGGTTGGGACCGGGGGATATGACGCGCGAACGGTGACGCGTCATGAACACCTCATGGTTCCACCGAGGAGTGACAATCGAGCGGCCGGGGTCCCCGGGGGCCCGGGGGTGCTCCGGTCGCCGCGCTCGTCGCTCCCGACGCGTCCCGCTTCGCCCGCCCCCGCCCGGCTCAGAGGATGGCCACCGGGGCGACCGGGGTGCCCACCGCGCCGACGAACGGTTCCGGCATCGCGGAGAGGAAGAAGGCGTACCGGTTTTCTTCTGCACAGGCTGTGGACAACTTTTCGAGGTTCCAGTTCTGACCCTGGTGCATGCCCATCTCCACCAGGTCCAGGGCGTGCACCGGCAGCCAGAGGTTCTCGATCTCCGGCGGGAAGATCTCGAAGGTGAGGGTGTCGTTGGCGACGGCAGCGACGTCCCGGGCGTGGAACCACTCCGGCGTACGGACGGACAGCCCGGGGGACGGGAAGCCGTAGCCGTGCTTGTCGCCCGCCAGGTAGACCTGGATCTGGCCGGTGCGCACCAGGACGATGTCCCCCGCGCGGACGGTGACCCCGCCGAACTCCTCGGCCTCGGCGAGGTCCTCGGGGGTGACGGCGTGGCCGCCCGGGAGGCGGTCTTGGCCCTTCGCGCGGGCCACGTCGAGGAGGACGCCGCGCGAGACGATGTGCCCGGCCTTGTCGATGCCGCTGAACTCGGCGCGCCCGTGCGCGGTGATCGAGCCGGCCGGGCGGCCGTTGTAGATCCGGCCCGAGTGCGAGACGTGCGTGAGGGCGTCCCAGTGGGTGCCCGCCTGGAGGCCCATGGTCACGGCGTCGTCGCTGCACGCCACCGTCCCCGGCCCGAAGAGCTCCTGGTTGATCTGCACCATCGTGTGCAGCGGGTTGATCCGGCCGGGGATCATGCCGACCTGGACCCCGTCCTCCTTGAGGGGGAGGGCGAGCGGTATCCGGCGGCCGCTGCGGATCTCCGCCGCGGCGGCCCGGACGACCTCGTCGGTGATGAGGTTGAGGGCGCCGATCTCGTCATCGGCGCCCCAGCGGCCCCAGTTGTTGACGCGCTTGGCGATGTCGTGGAACTCGGCGGGCAGGGTCATGGGCGTCGACGGCTCCTTGTGTAGAGAAGGCCACGAGGGCTTGTGCTCCGGCATCACGGTGCCCCTAGAATCTAACGGTCCGTCAGAAATCGCGGGAAGGGGCCGGACGTGGGGAACTTCTTGGCAGGCAAGGTCGTCGCCGTCACCGGCGCCGGCCGGGGCATCGGGCGGGCCGTGGCACTCGCCGCGGCCGCCGAGGGCGCCAAGGTCGTCGTCAACGACTACGGGGTGGGCATCGAGGGCGGCGAGCCGACGAGCGAGATCGCCGACGGCGTGGTGAAGGAGATCCTCGCCGCCGGCGGAGAGGCCGTCGCCGTCGCCGACGACATCTCCACCATGGCGGGCGGCCAGCGCATCGTCGACACGGCGCTCGCGCAGTACGGGCGCATCGACGGGGTCGTGTGCGTCGCGGGCATCCTGCGCGAGCGGATGCTGTTCAACATGTCCGAAGAGGAGTGGGACCCCGTCGTCGCCACCCACCTCAAGGGCACGTTCACCGTCTTCCGAGCCGCCTCCGCCGTGATGCGCAAGCAGGGCACCGGCACGCTCATCGGCTTCACCAGCGGCAACCACCAGGGCTCCGTCGCCCAGGCCAACTACAGCGCCGCCAAGGGCGGGATCATCTCCCTCGTCCGCTCCGCCGCCCTCGGGCTGGCCAAGTACGGGGTCACGGCCAACGCCGTCGCACCCGTCGCCCGGACCCGGATGTCGGCCAACGTCCCCATGGAACTCAAGGAGATCGGCGAGCCCGAGGACGTCGCCGCCCTGGTCACCTACCTGCTCAGCGACCGCGCCAGGGCCGAGGACATCACCGGGCAGGTCTACACGATCGCCGGCCCCAAGATCGCCGTCTGGGCGCAGCCGCGCGAACTGCGCGCCGGATACGCCGAGGGCTCCTGGACCCCGGAGAAGATCGCCGACTTCCTGCCCGGGACCGTCGGCAAGGACCCCATGCCGATGCTCGCGCAGCTGGAGGCCATGGCCAAGGCGGCGGCCGCCAAGGACCGCCCCAACGCGTAAGGGGTGACGTGGACTTCAGCTTCGGGGCCGAGGACGAGGAGCTGCGCGGGCGCGCCCGGGCGTGGCTGGCGGAGCACCTCGTGGGCCCGTACGCGCAGGCGGTCGGCCTCGGCGGACCGGGCAGCGAGCACGAGGGCGTCGACGTCCGGCGCGCGTGGGAGCGCGAGCTGGGCCGGGGCGGCTGGATCGGGCAGGGCTGGGAGGCCGACGGGTACGGGAACCGGCGGCTCTCCCTCACCGGGCAGGTGGTGTGGGCCGAGGAGTACGCGGCGCTGCGCGCACCCGGCCGGGTCGGCCACATCGGGGAGAACCTCCTCGCGCCGACGCTGATCGCCTACGGGTCCCAGGAGCAGCGGGACCGCTTCCTCCCGGGTATCGCGCGGGGCGAGGAGCTCTGGTGTCAGGGCTACAGCGAGCCCGGCGCCGGCTCCGATCTCGCCTCGATCCGTACGGCGGCGGTCCGGGACCCGGCCGACGGGCTGTACCGGGTCACCGGCCAGAAGATCTGGACCTCGCTCGCCCAGGACGCCGACTGGTGCTTCGTACTGGCCCGCACCGAGCCCGGCTCGCGGCGCCACCGCGGGCTGACCTTCCTCCTCGTACGGATGGACCAGCCGGGGCGGGTCGAGGTCCGGCCGATCCGCCAGATGTCGGGGACCAGCGAGTTCAACGAGGTCTTCTTCGACGGGGCGGTCGCGGCGGAGGCCGTCGGCGCGGAGGGCGAGGGCTGGACCGTGGCCATGGGCCTGCTCGCCCTGGAGCGGGGGGTCTCGACACTGGTCCAGCAGATCGGCTTCGCGGCGGAACTGGAACGCGTACTGGCCTCGTACGCGGCCTCGGGCGCGGCCTCGTACGCGGCCTCGTACGCGGGCTCGGGCGGGGCATCGGGCGGGGACGACCCGGTCGTACGGGAACGCCTGGTGCGCCAGTGGGCCGAGCTGCGCACCATGCGCTGGAACGCCCTGCGCACCCTGGGCTCCACGGGCTCCACGAGTGACGCCGCCGACGCCGGGGCCCCCAGTGTGGCCAAGCTGCTGTGGGGCGGCTGGCACAAGCGGCTCGGCGAGCTCGCGGTCGAGGTCCGCGGCGCGGCGGCTTCGGCCGGGCCGACGGCCACGGCCTGGGCGCCCGGGCTCCCGTACGAGCTCGGACTCGACGAGGAGCAGCGGCTGTTCCTGTTCACCCGCGCCGACACCATCTACGGCGGCTCGGACGAGATCCAGCGGAACATCATCGCCGAGCGCGTGCTCGGCCTGCCTAAGGAGTCGCGGTGAGAGGCGTCGTTTTCGACGGCAAGCAGGCCCAGGTGGTCGACGACCTGGAGATCCGGGACCCGGGGCCGGGGGAGGTACTGGTCGCGATAGCGGCGGCCGGGCTGTGCCACAGCGACCTTTCGGTGATCGACGGGACGATTCCCTTCCCGCCGCCGGTCGTCCTCGGCCACGAGGGCGCGGGGGTGGTCGAGGCGGTCGGCTCCGGCGTCACGCACGTGGTGCCCGGAGACCACGTGGCCCTGTCCACGCTGGCCAACTGCGGGGCGTGCGCGGACTGCGACCGGGGGCGGCCCACGATGTGCCGCAAGGCGATAGGGATGCCAGGGCAGCCCTTCTCGCGGGGTGGGAAGCCGCTGTTCCAGTTCGCCTCGAACTCGGCCTTCGCGGAGCGCACGATCGTCAAGGCCGTGCAGGCGGTGAAGATCGCGGCGGACATCCCGCTGACCTCGGCGGCGCTGATCGGCTGCGGGGTCCTGACGGGCGTGGGCGCGGTGCTGAACCGGGCCAAGGTCGACCGGGGCGAGTCGGTGGTCGTCATCGGCACCGGCGGGATCGGGCTCAACGTGATCCAGGGGGCCCGGATCGCGGGCGCCACCACCATCGTGGCGGTCGACGCGAACCCGGCGAAGGAGGCGGTGGCCCGGCTGTTCGGGGCCACGCACTTCATCGACGCGTCAGACGTCCCCGACACCTCGGCGGCGGTCAAGGAGATCCTCCCCACCGGGGCCGACCACGCCTTCGAGTGCGTGGGCAACGTCAAGCTGATCCGCCAGGCCATCGACCTCCTCGACCGGCACGGGCAGGCGATCCTGCTCGGCGTGCCCGGCTTCACGGAGGAGGCGTCCTTCCACGTCGCCTCGATGTACCTCGACAAGACGATCATGGGCTGCCGGTACGGGTCCTCGCGGCCGCAGCGGGACATCGCGCTCTACGCCGAGCTCTACCGGCAGGGCAAGCTGCTGCTGGACGAGCTGGTCACGGAGGTCTACCCGGTCGAGGACTTCGCCAAGGCCGTGGACGACGCCCACCACGGGCGGGTGGCCCGCGGGGTGCTCACCTTCTGAGACGGGAGCGCGGCCGGGGCTCCCCCGGGAGAACCCGGCAGAGCCGGAAGGGACCCCGCCATCGGCGGGGTCCCTTCCTCCTGCCGGGGCGCCGGGTCAGGAGCTGAAGCGTCCGAAGCGGCCCTTGTGGAAGAGGAGCGGGCCGTCCTCGCCGGCCGCGCCCATGGCTTCGACCCGGCCGACGACGATGAGGTGGTCCCCGCCCGTGTGGACGGCGTGGATCCGGCAGTCGATCCATGCGGGCACGTCGTCGAGCTGCGGCGACCCGGTGGCGGGGGCGGGGCTGTGGCTCACCCCGGCGAACTTGTCGGCGCCGCTGACCGCGAAGGAGCGGCAGAGCTCGCCCTGTTCGGCCCCGAGGATGTTGACGCAGAACACCCCGGCGCGGGCGATCCGCGGCCAGGTGGTCGACGTACGGGCCACCATGAAGGTGACCAGCGGCGGGTCGAGGGACAGCGAGGCGAACGACTGGCACGCGAAGCCGGCCGGCCCGTCCTCGCCCTCGCCGGGCGGCGCGGTGATGACGGTGACCCCGCTGGCGAAGTTCCCGAGTACGGCCCGGAACTCCGCGGGACTCACGGGCGCGCGTTCGTCCTCCCCGACGGCCCGCAGATCGGGGCGCGGCAGAACGTCCACGGACTCCGCTCCCGCCGCGGTGGAGGTGGGGGAGCCGGCTGACCTGAGGTATCGGACGACGGTGGCCGCCATCCCTGCATGTCCCATCACACCGACGATTGAACCTGACGCATCGTCAGATTGGAAGGGGTGAGGAGGGGGCGGGCGGTCCTCGGGAGCCGTCCGGCTCCGCGCGGCCCGGGCGCCGCCCCGAGCCCTTCCCCCAGACGGGTGAAACCCCCCGTCCGCCGGTGTCCGCAACACCCTTCCCGGGAGGAGGCTCGGCATCGTTGCAGCCACCGTGAACCCGCCGCCGTACCCCGGGAGGACCCCATGCTCGGCACCGATTTCCGTACCGGATCACCCAACTGGCTCGACCTCGGAAGCCCCGACATCGACGCCGCCGCCGCGTTCTACGGAGCCGTCTTCGGCTGGGAGTTCGTGTCCGCCGGGCCCGAGGCGGGCGGGTACGGGTTCTTCCAGGTCGGCGAGAAGACCGTGGCCGCGATCGGACCGCTGACGGAGGAGGGGGCGTCTTCCGGGTGGACGCTCTACTTCAAGACCCCCGACGTCCAGGCCGCCGCCCGGGCCGTCAGGGAAGGCGGCGGGGAGGTGCGCCTGGAGCCCATGGACGTCATGGGCGAGGGTGCGATGGGACAGTTCACCGACCCGCAGGGCGCGCAGTTCGCGTGCTGGCAGCCCGGGAAGACCGCCGGGCTGGAGCTGACCTCCGCCCCGAACACCCTGGTGTGGGCGGAGTTGCACGTACCGGACCCGGTCGCGGCCCTCGCCTTCTACCACGGGCTCTTCGGGTGGCGGCACGAGGAGATGGAAGCGACCGGGGTGACGTACCGGGTGCTGAGCACCGCCGACGGCGACAAGCAGGAGACCTCCTTCGGGGGGATCGCGCCGCAGGGCGAGGGCGCGGGCGGTGCGTCGAGCATGCTGCCGCGCTGGGTGCCGTACTTCCACGCGGCCGACGTGGACGCCGCCGTCGTGGCGATCGAGGGCAACGGCGGCAGCGTGCTCATGCCGGCGGCGGACGTCCCGGACGTCGGCCGCATCGCATGGGGCTCGGACCCGGGGGGCGCGGTGTTCGCGCTGCTGAAGCCGGAGCCGCGGCAGTAGCGGGCCTGACGGGGGCTACCGGCCCAGGTACTTGGGCGTGCGGCGCTCCACGAAGGAGGCCACGCCCTCGTTCGCGTCGGCGGTGGTCATGTTGATCTCCTGAGCGGTGGCCTCGGCGGCGAGCGCGGTCGCCCGGTCGCCGTCCAGGGAGGCATTGACCAGCTGCTTGGTCATCGCGATGGCGCGGGTCGGGCCCTGGGCGAGGCGCTCGGCCCATGCGCGGGCGGTGGTCTCCAACTCCTCTGCGGGGACCACCTTGTTGACCAGCCCGAGCCGCTCGGCCTCCGCGGCCGGGACGGCGTCGCCGAAGAACATCAGCTCCTTGGCCTTCTGCGGGCCGACGAGCCGGGGCAGCAGGTACGCGCCGCCGCCGTCGGGGACCAGGCCGCGGCGGACGAACACCTCGATGAACCGGGCCGGCTCCGCGGCGATGACGAGGTCGCAGGCGAGGGCGAGGTGGGCGCCGATGCCGGCGGCCGTGCCGTTGACGGCGGCGATGACGGGCTTCTCGCAGTCGAGGACCGCGGTGATCAGGCGCTGCGCGCCGAGGCGGATCATGCGGGCCACGTCGCCGGCGACGCGGTCGCCGGTGGTGGTCGCGGGTCCTCCGCGGAGGTCGGCGCCCGCGCAGAAGCCCTTGCCGGTGGCGGTGATGACGACGGCGCGGACGGCGGGGTCGGCGGAGGCGTCTGCGAGGAGGGCGATGATGCGGTCGCGCTGGTCCCAGGTGAGGGCGTTCATCGCGTCGGGGCGGTTGAGGGTGATCCAGGAGACGCTGGCGTCTGTGCGGTGCAGGATCGTTTCCGGGGCGTCTGTCATGGGCGGAGCTCCGTTTTGGGGGTGGGTGGGAGTTGGTGCCGGGTGCCGGGTGCCGGGTGCCGGGTGCTGGGTGCCGGGTGCCGGGCGGCTGGCGGCTGGTGTCTGGTGGCCGGGGTGGCCGTTGGGTGCGGGTGCCGCTGCGTGGGCGGGTGCCGCTGCGCGGAGCCTCTCCCCGCCCCGCCCTTCCTCCGTTCCCCGGGGCTCCGCCCCGGACCCCACCCACGCGGCGGAGCCGCACATGCAGCGCGGCCGGGAAGGGGCGGGGTGGGGGAGCGGCCCCGCGCAGCGGCCCCCCACCCCCGCCCCGCGTGGTCAGCGGCAGATGGCCAAGGCGTCCAGGGCCACCGCCCCCTGGCCCCTCGGGAGGACCATCAGGGGGTTGATGTCCAGTTCGGAGAGTTCGTCGCCCAGTTCGAGGGCCATCCGCTGGATGCGCAGGATGACCTCCACCAGCGCGTCCACGTCCGCCGGAGGCGCTCCCCGGACGCCCTCCAGAAGGGCATGGCCGCGGAGTTCGCCGAGCATCGCCCTCGCCTGGTCCTCGCCGAACGGCGGTACGCGGACCGCCGCGTCGTGCAGGACCTCCACCAGGACCCCGCCCAGGCCGACCGTCACCGTGGGGCCGAAGAGGTCGTCCTGGGTGACGCCGACGACCATCTCCACGCCCCGTTCCACCATCTGGCAGACGAGGATGCCGTCCAGCGGCACGTTCTCGTAGCGGGCGATGTCAGTGAGTTCCCGGTACGCGTCGCGGATCTGGCTGGCCGAGGTCAGGCCGATCTTGACCAGGCCCAGTTCCGTCTTGTGGGCGAGCTGCGGCCCCGAGGCCTTCATCACCACCGGGTAGCCGACCAGGCCCGCCGCCCGGACCGCCGCCGCCGCGCTCGTCACGAGCTGCTCGCGGGGGACCCGTATCCCGTACGCCCGCAGCAGCTGCTTCGCCGCGTGCTCGCTGAGCTGCTGGCCCGGGCGCATCAGGGCCTGGGCCTTGCGGTACGAGGGGGACGGGGTGCGGGGTGCGTCCTCGAAGGGGGAGCGGTAGCCGGCGGTGAAGCGGTGGTGGCCGAGGTAGGCGCGTACGGCGGTGATGCAGTTGCCGAAGGTGCGGAAGGTGGCCACGCGGGAGGAGCCCAGCAGGACCTTGCGGTAGGCGTCCTCCGTGCCGACCGGGGAGCCCCAGATCACGCAGATGAGCTTGTCCGTGGCCTCGGCGGCGTCGACCAGGTCCTGGGCGAGCTTGTCGCTCATCGGGGGGAAGGGGCCGGTGATCGGGCAGATCAGGACGCCGACGGACGGGTCGGCCAGGATGGCGTCGATGATCTTGCGGCCGCGCCAGTCGCCGACCGGGTGGCCGCCGTTGTCGACGGGGTTGGCGACGTTCAGGTACTCCGGGATCCACTGGTGGAGTTCGTCCTGCTTGGGCTGGGAGAGGGTGGGGAGGGACAGGCCCGCCTCCGTGGCGAGGTCGGAGAAGTGGGCTCCCGTGCCGCCGGAGATGGAGTAGACGACGACCCCGTCGGCCTTCGGCTTGCGGGCCCGGGCGAGGAGGGCGGCCGTGTCCTGGAGCTCGTCCAGCCCGTCCACCCGGATCACGCCGAACTGGCGCATGGCGGCGTCCACGACGGTGTCGGCGCCGGTCAGCTTCCCGGTGTGGGAGGCGGCCATGCGGGCGCCGGTCTCGGTGCGGCCGACCTTGACGGCGACGACCGGGACCCCGTTGCGCGCGGCCCGGTCGGCGGCGAGGAGGAAGGAGCGGCCGTCCTTGAGGCCTTCGACGTAGCAGGCGATGGCGCCGACCTCGGGCTGCTCGGCGAAGTAGGAGATGAAGTCGGAGGTTTCGAGGTCGGCCTCGTTGCCGGTGGGCGCCCAGTGGGAGAGGCGGATGCCGAGCTCCTGGAGGGTGTAGACCGGGCGTCCCTGGTGGCCGGACTGGGTGATCAGGGCGATCGCCGGGCCGTCGAGGTCGTCGCGGAACTCCTCGAAGGCGTTGAGGTTGGTGTTGGGGCCGAGGAGGCGCAGGCCCGAGCGCTGGACGGCGGCGCCGAGGCGGGCCTGGGCGGCCGCTCCGGCGTCGCCGGTCTCGGCGAAGCCGGAGGCGAAGGCCACGGCGAACTTGACCTTGGTCTCGGCCAGTTCCTCGATGACGGGGAGCGGGTCGCCGACGAGGAGGACGGCGAGGTCCACCTGTTCGGGCAGGTCGGCCACGGAGGCGTGGCAGGGCAGCCCGAAGACGGTGGGGCGGGTGGGGTGCACCGGATGGATCCGGGCGCCCACGCGCTCCGCCCAGGCGATGAGCTGGCGGGTGATGCCGGTGTTCGGTCTGCCCTCGGCGTCGGAGGCGCCGACGACGGCCACGGACTCGGGCCGGAAGAACCGGTCCAGGTCGGGCACGTCGGCGTGCAGCGGCCGTCCGCTGACGTCCACCGCGACCGTGTCCTCGGCGGACGGTGCGGCCGTCGAGTGGACGGCCGTCCTGGGGGACTCCCCGCAGGCCTCGACACGTGCGCGGAAGTCGGTGGTGAGGGTGCCGTGAGTAGATCCAAGCATCGTTCCGCCCGCTCCTGCTCGATGAACATCGATGGAACGTCAAATAGCTGACGCGTAGTCAGATTACTGAACTGACGTGCCGTCAGGAACAGGGATGCGCAGGAAAGGTGGTGGAGGTGGTGTGACGAACCGACCACGAACGTGCCAGAACCCCTCGCGGGCGGTCCAGAGCGCCTTTCAGGCCAGGTCGCCGCGGCAGCGCTACGCGGCCCCGGCGGCAGACTCGGCCGCCGCCACCGCCTTCGCTATCCGCTCGGCGTCCCGGGCCATCTCCCGGAACATCCCGCTAATGGGGTTGGAGAAGCCGGTGAAGTACAGGCCGGGGACCTCTTCCGGGCTGCGGGCCCCGTGCGTACGAGGCCGCCCGCGCTCGTCGAGTACGCCGTCCATGTGCCCGACCAGCCCCTCCAGGGCGCGCCGGTACCCGGTGGCCGCGATCACCGAGTCCGGGCTGATCCGCGTACCGTCCGCGAGGACCACCTCGGCGCCGTCGAAGGAGTCGAGCGCGGCCACCGGCTCGACCCGGCCGCCGCGGACGGCGTCGATCAGGCCCACGTCCTGGACCGGGATCGCGCCCTCCTTGACCCTGCTGTACAGGCCGGTCTCGGGGCGCGGAAGTCCGTACGCCGACAGGTCGGGGACGGAGGCCTTCGCGACGAGCCGGCCCAGCCGGTCCACGAGCCCCACCGGCAGCCGGCGTACGAGGATCCCCGTGCGCTGGGCCGGCCAGCCGGCGGTGGAGCGGCGCACGATGTGCGGGGCGGTGCGCACGGCGAGCCGCACCCGCGCGGCCCCGCCCTCGACGAGGTCGACGGCTATCTCGGCGCCGGTGTTGCCGACGCCGACGACCAGCACGTCCCGGCCCGCGTACGGCCCGGCGTTGCGGTAGTCGGCGGCGTGCAGCAACTCGCCGGTGTACGCGTCCCTGCCCGGGAGGTCGGGGAGCGCGGGCGTGTGGTTGTAGCCGGTGGCGACGACCACGGCCGCGGCCGCCAGCACGCGGCCACCGGTGGCGTGCAGGGTGAAGCCGTCGCCGTCCGCGGCGCGCTCGACGCGGGTCACCTCGACGCCGGTGACGATCTCCAGCTCGTGGAACTCGGCGTACTTCTCCAGGTACCGCACCACGTCGTCGCGCGAGACCCAGCGCCCGAAACGGCGCGGCATGGCCAGGCCGGGGAGGGCGGAGAGCCGGCGCGTGGTGTGCAGGTGGAGCCGGTCGTAGTGGCGGCGCCACGAGGCGCCGACCTCGCCGGACTTCTCGACGACCACGGCGCGCACCCCGCGGGCGCGCAGCGCGGCGGCCGCGGCGAGGCCGCCGGGGCCGCCCCCGATGACGTACACGGGGCGGGGCTGGGTGGTCATGTCGGGGGGTGTGGGGAGTCCGGGCATGAGGTGTGAGCGTATCGCCACGCAGCGTTGATGGGTCTCGGACAAGGAGGGAATCGATTGCGGATCGATCACGGCCCGCGATGGGCCGGGTGCCCGCATACTTCTGTGGTGCTGCTGACATGGATCGCGGAGATCGCGGACGACCCCCTCGTGCTGGATCCGGCCGACCGGCGGACCGAGGTGGAGACCAACACCTGGCGGCTGGGCGGCGCGGAGGGCGAGGACCTGCGGACGCTGCCGGTCTCCGGCGTGGTCGGCGCCTTCGAGCGGACGGCCGAAGCCATCCGGCGCCGCGTCCTCGACCGGGGTTTCGCGGGGCCGGCGACCTTCTACGTCTGGCACGACCGGCAGTCGGGCCACCTGCGCTGCTCGACCGCCTCGCTGCCCGCGGACGAGCTGCCGTTCGGCGGTGGGTACGTACCCGTCGCCGACCTCGGGCCCGTCGTGGAGGGTTTCCTCGCCGACGGGGATCCCGGCGTCATCGCGTGGGCGGAGCTGGACGAGGGCGAGGTCCGGGGCTCGCTGGACAACGAGCCGGAGAACGAGCCGGAGACGGACCCCTTTCCCGTCTGGGTCCGCGATGTCGGAACGCCCAACCCCGGCCCAGCCCTTGCGTGATCGCTCCCGATCCGCTGAACTGACGTACCGTCAGATCGATTGGGTGGGTGAGGGTGGGATGCAGACCATCTGGCTCAGCGGGGCCGAATGGCTCGCCGTACTGCGCATAGGCCTCGGCCTGTGGTGGCTGGAGAGCTGGCGGCACAAGGACAAGAAGGGCTGGTTCGAGCGCGGCACGGGCATCGCCTGGGCCGCCGACGTCGCGGGCAAGCACCGCTGGCCCTTCGTGAAGGGCGGCTTCGACACGGTCGTCGCGCCGCGCCCGAAGCTGATGGCGTACATCGTCGTCTACGCCGAACTCGCCCTCGGGCTGGGCCTGGTACTCGGCCTCCTGACCCCGATCGCACTGGTCGGCGGCCTGCTCCTCAACCTGCTCTACCTCGTGCTGATGATCCACGACTGGGCCGAGCAGGGGCAGAACGCGATGATGGCGCTGATCTCGCTCGTCGCCCTCTTCGCCATGTCCTGGCAGGCGTGGTCCCTCGACGCGGCGATCGGACTCTTCCTTTGAACACCGTGCGGTACGACCTCCCCGAGGCGGACGAGTTCACCCGCCCCTACTGGGACGCGGCGGCGGAAGGCCGCCTCCTGCTGCGCCGCTGCGCCGACTGCGGGCGGGCGCACCACTACCCGCGCGAGTTCTGCCCCTTCTGCTGGGCCGGCGAGGACCGCGTCTCGTGGGAGGCGGCGAGCGGCAGCGCGACCCTCTACACCTGGTCGGTGATCCACCGAAACGACCTCCCGCCCTTCGGCACCCGCGTCCCGTACACGGCGGCGGTGGTCGACCTGGCGGAGGGCCCGCGGATGATGACCGAGGTGGTGGACTGCGAGGCGGCGGACCTGAGCATCGGCATGGCCCTCGCCGTGACCTTCCGCGAGGCGGCGGAGGGCGTGGCGGTGGCGGTCTTCCGGCCGGCGGCGAGCTGAGCCGGGGCGCGCATAGGCGCACAGGCGGCGGCCCGGCGCACCGGAGGCCCGTTGTGCCGGTGCCCCGGGCCTCACTCCACGCCGAGATCCTCACGCATGGCGTGCCGCATGGCCCGGAGGAAGTCCCACACCTGGTACTGGGCCCGAGCGGCGCTCTCCATCGTCTCGCCCGGCCCGGGCTCACCGCGTTCGAGGCGCTTGACCTGGCCGTACACCTGAGTCAGGGCCCCGTTGGCGGCACTCGCCCGCGCGAGGACCTCGTCGGGCGCGACCATCTGCGCTTCCGAGTACCGGTCACGGTGCGCGTTCCGCGCCTCGTCGAGCGCGACGCGATCGGCGTCGTCCACGCCGCGCTCCCGCATGACGTGCAGGTGCCGGTTGAGCGCGGTGGTGAACTGCCGTGCATCCCTGTTGAGTTCCACATAACAGGTGCGCCGCAGCGCGAGCTGCTCGCGGATCTCCTCATGGCCGCGGACGAGCTCTATCTCCCGACGCTTCACGCGTTCGGAGCCGCGCTGGGTGAGGATCGCGCCCCCCAGGGTCCCGGCGACGCCGGCCACCGCAATGATCACAGAACTCATCTCCATCAACGCACCCTAAGGCCAGAGGAGTTCACGCACCCAGGAGCCGTCGGCCGTACGCCGGTACCGCAGTCGGACGTGCCGGCGCGCGGCATCCCCCTGGAAGAACTCCACCTCGGCGGGGTCCAGTACGTACCGCGTCCACGTGGGAGCCGGCGCGTCCGGCTCGGCCCCGGCCCGCTCCCACGCCTCCTGCGCCACCCGTGCGAGCTCCTCCACGGACCCGAGCACCTCGCTCTGCCGCCCCGTGAGCGCCGCCGCGAGCGCCCCGCGCGAGCGGACCGCCAGGTCGGCCCGGCTCTCCTCGGGCCCGCACGCCGTCACCCGACCCCGGACCCGCACCTGCCGCGCCACGGCCGGCCAGTAGAACCCGAGCGCGGCCTCCGGACGCCCGGCCAGTTGCCGCCCCTTGGCGCTGGTGGCGTGCGAGGCGAAGACCCAGCCCCGCGCATCCGCGTCGTGCAGCAGCAGCGTCCGTACGTCGGGCCGCCCCTCCGCGTCCACGGTCGCCAGACTCATGGCGTGCGGCTCGGCCTGCCCCGCCTTCGCGGCCGCCACGAACCACTCCCGGAACAACGGCAGCGGCTCGCCGGGCGCGGCCCCGGCGTCGAAGGCGGGGAGGGGGGAGTCCCACACGCGCAGGGAGTGCAGGGTCTCGCGGAACTCGTCGTCGCGGGCGGTCTCGCTGGTCATGGCGCGAGCCTAGCCCCGGGCGGCGCCGGGTTCAGGAGGCGGGGCACAAGGGGCCGACCGGTCGCGATAGGTACGCCGCCTCTTCCTCACGGTTGAGGTCACGGTTGACGGCCCGGCAGATGGTCTCGATCGCGTCCTCGGCGTCCTCGTGCAGGTCGAGGTCGTGCAGCCGAACGGTGCCGTCGTCGCTGCCGATGGCAAGGGTGGTCGCGTCGGGGCTGAACGCCACCGACCGCGGCACGGCGGTCTGGGCCAGGGTGGCGAGGGCCTTTCCCGTCTCCACGTCCCACAGCCGGACGGTGTAGTCGGCGCTGCTGGTGGCGAGGGTGTGTCCGTCGGGGCTGAACGCCAGTGAGGTCACCGAGCCGATGTGGCCGGGAAGGGTGGTGCGACTCTCGCCGGATGCCACGTCCCACAGCCACACGGTGAGGTCGTCGCTGCCCGTGGCGAGAGTGGCTCCGTCCGGGCTGAACGCCACCGAATTCACCGGCCCGGCGTGGCCCCCCAGGGTGTCGATCTGTGCGCCGGTCTGCACGTCCCACAGTCGCGCGGTGTTGTCGTGGCTGCCGGTGGCGAGGGTGGCTCCGTCCGGGCTGAACGCCACCGCGCCCACGGTGTCGACGTGTTCCAAGGAGCGGTTGAGCGTCTCGCCCGTTTTCGCGTCCCACAGCTGCGCAGTGGCGTCGCGGCTGCCGGTGGCGAGGAGGGCTCCGTCGGGGCTGAACGCCACGGAGACCACCCAGTCCTCGTGATCGGTCAGGGGGACGACGGTCTTACCGGTTCTCACGTCCCTGAGGTGCGCGGTGGTGTCGCTACTGCCGGTGACCAGGGTGGTTCCGTCGGGGCTGAACGCCACCGCGGCCACCGCGTCTTCGTGATCCCTCACAGGATCGCGGGCCTTGCCCCCTCTCACGTCCCAGAGTTGTGTCGTGCCGTCGTGGCTGCCGGTGACGAGGGTGGCTCCGTCGGGGCTGAACGCCACCGAATTCACGGCCCCGGAATCGGCGACCAGGGCATTGCCGGTTTCCACGTCCCACAGCCGCACGGTGGTGTCGGTGCTGCCGGTGGCGAGGGTGCGTCCGTCGGGGCTGAACGCCACCGCACGCACGGTGTCGGTGTGGCCGGTCAGGATACTCATGAGCGCGCCGGTTTCCACGTTCCAGAGATGCGCGTCGTTGTCGGCGCTGCCGGAGGCGAGGGTGCGTCCGTCGGGGCTGAACGCCACCGAGTACGCCGCATCGCTGTGGCCCGTCAAGATGTCACGGGTCTTACCGGTTTCCACGTCCCACAGCACCACGTTGTTGTCGACGCTGCCGGTGGCGAGGGTGGTTCCGTCGGGGCTGAACGCCGCCGAGTACACCGTTCCGGCGTGTTCCATCGGCTTGCCGAGGGTCTTGCCGGTTTCCATGTCCCACAGCAGCGCGGTGCCGTCTTCGCCGCCGGTGGCGAGGGTGCGTCCGTCGGGGCTGATCGCCAGCGCCCACACCGGGCTGCCGTGCTTCATCGGGTCGCCACGGCGCGTGCCCGTTCCTACGTTCCACAGCTGCGCGGTGCCGTCGGCGCAGGCGGTGGCGAGGGTGGCTCCGTCGGGGCTGAACGCCACCTGGTTCACCCAGGAGGCGTGTTCCATCGGGTCGTCGAGGAGCTTGCCGGTTTCCGCGTTCCACAGTTGCGCCATGCCGTCCTCGCTGCCGGTGGCGAGGGTGGTTCCGTCGGGGCTGAACACGGCGGATCCCACCGCGCCGTGGGGGTCGATCAGGGGGGCGACCGTCTTGCCGGTTCCTACGTCCCAGAGCAGCGCGGTGCCGTCGGCGCTGCTGGTGAGGAGGGTGGTTCCGTCGGGGCTGAACGCCACCGAGCGCAACTCGGCGGTATGGCCTTCCAAGCGCCGCTGCAGCGGGAGGGCCGCGGCGTTCCGCAAGCCCTCTTCGGCCTCGGATGTGCCACTGGTGCGGAAGGCCCGGATGGCCAGGAGCGAGGCGAGGTCGGGGCTGGCCTCGATGAGCGTGCGGGACTGTCCGGCGAGTTGGCGGGAGAGGGCTTCCCGCTGCTCGGTTTCGACTGCCCGCCACTGCCAGAACGCCAGCCCTCCGACGACGAGCGCGAGGGCGAGCAGGGACGCCAGGACCCTGTTCAGGCGCCGGCTGCGGCGGATGGCGGTCTGCTGGTGTTCCTGGCTGGCGGTGAGGAAGGCGGCGATTTCGCCCGGCAGGCGGCGCTGCCCGGACCACTCCAGGCCTTCCGCGAGGGTGGTTCCCCCGAGCAGGTCTCCGGGGTGGTGCTCTTCGGTGAAGCGGGCGCGCCGGGCGCGGGTGTGGTCCAGCCATTCCTGGAAGCGGTGGTCCTGGCCCACCCATTCGCGCAGGGTCGGCCAGTCGCGGATCAGCGCGTCGTGGATCAGTTCGGCCACCGGCAGCGCGGGCGGGGCGTCGCGGAGGAGGGAGACGCCGGGTGAGTGGGTGGTGATGATGCGATGGCGGGTGAGGGCCGCGAGGACCTCGTCGATGTCCTTGGCGCTGTGCTCCCCGCCGACGTCGGCCGCCAGTTCGCGCAGTTCGTGCAGGGGCACCTGCTTGCGGATGGCGGGGATGTTGCGGCCGGGGTCGGCCGAGTGCACCAGGGAGGTCAGGACGCGCTGGGCGATGGGCCGGTGGTCGGGGGGCAGCTGGTCGAGGGCGGTGTCGCACCACGTGGTCAGGCTGCCGGTGACGCCGCCGATGCGCCGGTAGGCGTCGTGGGTGAGGTACCCGTCGTGGCGCCGCTGCCAGAGCTGGCTGAGGGTCAGTTCCAGCAGCGGCAGCACGGTGACCGGCGCGCTGGCGGTGGTGGCCCCCTCGGGGGTGGTGGCCAGCACGTCATTGATGATCTGCTCCGGGAGCCCGAGCTCGAAGTGGGCGCCCGCGTTCTGGGCGGGCAGGATGACGATGTCGTGCAGGTCGTGCCGGCTCAGGGTGCCCGGGATGTTGAGGAGTCCGGGCATGGCCGCTTCCAGCAGCTTGGGTGCCAGCGCGGCCTGCTGGGGGTAGAAGTCGTCGCGCATGATCAGGATCACGCTGAGCCTGGTGTGCGAGGTGACCGCGGCGGTGATCTGCTCCGTCGCGGTCAGGCGGCGTCGCAGCTGATCGCCGGTGGACGGCTGGGTGAAGAGCTCCTCGAACTGGTCGATGATCAGGACGACGCGCTCACAGCCGGGTTCGGCCGCGAGTTTGCGGCCGACCGCCGAGGAGATCCCCTCCCGGACGGCCCCGGGCAGTCCGCCGCGTTCGAGTTCGTCCAGCAGATCCTGCCTCGGCCGGGCGGTCACGGGCAGCCACCGGTCACTGCCGGGCAGCTCGCCCGCCGCCAGCGCGGGCAGGACACCCGCCTGGACCAAGGACGACTTGCCGGAGCCGGAGGGCCCCAGCAGCAGGGTGACCCGCTGGTCGGCCAGGTTCGCCAGGACCTGTCGTGCCGCGTCCTTGCGGCCCTCGAACCACCGGGCCTCTTCCGAGGTGAACGGTTCCAGTCCCCGGTACGGGCACACGTCCCGCTCGGCCAGATCGGGCCACACCTCCCGGAGTACGTCCGTGGGGGTGACGTAGGCGATGCCCAGGCCCCGCTCGTGGTCGTCGGGGGCGGTGATCTCGGTGAGCATGCCGATGACCAGCCCGGTCACCTCGTCCATGACCGGCGCGCCGCTGAAGCCGGTGGTCAGGTCGTTGGCGGCGGTCAGCTGGAGGTGTGCGCCCCTGCTCTCGGTGGCCGGCAGTAGATCGCCCGCCACACCGAAGCCGAAGTGGCCGCCCGCCGCGGCCTGGGCGGGGAAGCCGAACGAACACACCTGGTGACCCCGGCAGCCCGAGGCGGAGCCCAGGGGCAGCCCCCACACGCCCGGCGGGGTACCGCTGAGGCGTACGACGGCCACGTCCGCGTCCTCGGGGGCCCGCCACGGCTCGTCCAGGACGAGCCCCTCGGCCCGGGGCGCGCCGTCCACGTGGGGGAAGTTCACCCGCACGTTCTCACCGGGCCCGCTGCCGGCCGCGTGTACGACGTGCGCGCAGGTGATCAGTATGTTCTCGGCGACCAGGAAACCCGCCCCGGCCACCTGCTCGTCGGAGTCGACGATCTGGGCCATGGCGGGGAGGAGTCCCGAGGGCGTCCCCTCGCCGGTCGGGCCCGTGCCGGTGGTACCGGTGACGTCCATCGGGTCAGTCCGATCGCTTGGCTGCGCCCGCACCGCCGACGCCCGTACGACCGCCCGCGCCGCGCGGATCGTCCCTCTCCCAGGTCATGGTGACCCGCAAGTGGCAGTTGGCGCTGCTCCTGGTGATGACGACCCCGGCCTCGACGGCGAGGTCGACACCGAACTCGACGGAGATCCCGTCGGGGCCCGCCTGGCGCAACTCGTCGAGTACGGCGCGCGACGCCTCGGCGACCGAGCCCATCGCCTCCCGCAGATTTCCCGGCAGTTCGTGAATGGCATCGCTGATGCGACCGGCCTTCACCGGGCCCTCCGCCCCCGCCGGAGCCTCGACCAGGATGGAGCCGCCGCCCTCCAGGGGTATCCGGGCCAGATGCGTCATGGCTCCTCCTACGCTCAGCGCGCCCTCGCGCCGTCGGGGCCGGATTCGCCTCGGACACGGGAGAGAGCGCCGCACCACCGGGGGCCCGTGCGCGGGACACGACCGATCACGGCCGGTCGGGCGCGTTCTGGGCGTCACGGCGGGTGGCAGGTGGCAAGCGGTACGGACGGGCTGCACGGGAACTACGCCGGACGGGAGCCCTTCATCGGCCCCGAAGGCGCCCCGTGGACACCAGGGGCCGTACATGCCAATCGTCATCCCATCCGGCGCCCACCGCATCCGGTGGACGAGCTCCGGTACGGACCGGCCCGCGGTGGGCCGGAGCCATGCCGGCCGGGGCTCCGCCAGGCCCGGGCCCGCCGCGGGGCCGGGTCCGTGCCCGGCGCGGGTCAGTTCCGACCCAGCACCACCGTTCCCGAGGAGCAGAACCAGCCGCCCGTGCCCGAGGCCACCGCTACCTCCGGGAGGTGGCCGCCGCGTTTCGTCACCTGGCCCGGGCCTGCCTCGCCGCGGAGTTGGCGGACCGCCTCGACCAGCAGGAACAGGCCCCGCATGCCCGGGTGGCAGGCCGAGAGGCCGCCGCCGTCCGTGTTGACCGGGAGTTCTCCGTCCCGCAGCAGCCGGCCCTTCTCCACGAAGGCGCCGCCCTCGCCCTTCGCGCAGAAACCCAGGTCCTCCAGGGTCACCAGGGTCATGTACGTGAAGGCGTCGTAGATCTCCGCGAGGTCCACGTCCGCCGGGGTCAGGCCGGCCCGCTCGAAGGCGATGCGGCCGGAGACCGCCGCCGGGGAGACCGTGAAGTCCTCCCACTCCGACATGGTGGTGTGGGAGACGGAGGTGCCGGATCCCAGGATCCACACCGGGGCCTTTGCCGTGTCGGGGACGTAGTCCTCGGCCGCCAGCAGCACCGCGCAACCACCGTCCGAGCGGATGCAGCAGTTCAGCTTCGTGAAGGGGTCCGCGATCATGTCGGAGGACAGGACCTCGTCGACCGTCAGCGGCTCGCGGAACATCGCGTCCGGGTTCGTGGCCGCGTTCGCCCGGGCCTGGACGGCCACCGAGGCGAGCTGCTCCAGCGTGGTTCCGTACTCGTGCATGTGGCGGCGGGCGGCCATGGCGTACTTGGAGATCAGCGTGTGTCCGTACGGGACCTCGAACTGCAGCGGTCCGCGCGCGCCGAAGGACAGGTTGGAGGTGCGCCGCTTCGCCTTGATGTCCGCGCGGGCCGTGGATCCGTAGACCAGCAGCACGGCGTTGGCGTGCCCGGCGGCGATCGCGTCCGCCGCGTGGGCCGCCATGACCTCCCAGGTCGAGCCGCCCACCGAGGTGGAGTCGACCCAGGTGGGGCGCAGGCCCAGGTACTCGGCCACCTCCACCGGGGCGAGCGTGCCGAGGCCGGCCGAGGCGAAGCCGTCGATGACGGAGCGGTCGAGCCCCGAGTCGGCCAGGGCGCGGCGGGCGGCCTGGGCGTGCAGGGCGTACGGGGTGGGGCCGTCCACCCGGCCGCAGTCCGAGAGGGCGACGCCGACCACCGCGACCCTGCGGCGGGGTCGGGATTCGGGTCCAGGTGTGAGTCCAGGCATGGGGGGAAGGTACATCTGACGTAGTGTCAGTTTCTAGAGCCCCTGGGTCGGTCGATGGGTCGATCTGTCGGCTCGTCCGTCGGTTCGTCCGTCGAGCCGCCCGTCGAGCCGTCCGTCGAACCGTTCGTTCATCCCGCCTTCCCTGCCCCCTGTGCATCTGCCGCCGCCCGCCCTAACATGACGGCCCGTCAGATACTCCCCCAGCTACCGCTGGGTGGTGCCCCCGGGAGGAGCCCGACGATGGATGCCGCCTTCACCGCGGAGCAGGACGAGATACGTCGTACCCTGCGCGAGATCCTGGGCAAACGCTGCGGCCCCGACGAGGTCAAGGCCGCCGTCCGCACCGCCGCAGGGTACGACCGCGAGCTGTGGCAGCAGCTCGCCCAGCAGCTCGGGCTGCCCGGCATCGCCGTCGCCGAGGAGTACGGCGGCGTCGGCTGCACCCCCGCCGACCTGGCCCTGGCCTGCGAGGAGACCGGGCGGGCCCTGCTGCCCTCACCGCTGCTGGCCACCGCCGCGCTCTGCGTGCCGCTGATCACCGCCCTCGGTACCCCCGCCCAGCGCTCCGCGCTGCTCCCGCCACTGGCGGCCGGCGGGCTCACCGCGGCCCTCGCCGTCCCCGGTCCGGCCCTGGCCACCGCGCTCGGGCTGACCGGCGACAACACCGCCGGGCCGTGGTCCGGCGGCGGCCGCGCGGGAGGCGTCCAGGCGCGCGCCGACGCGGAGGGCTCCGGCTGGCGGCTGTACGGGGAGGTGGCGCAGGTCCTCGACGGGCACAGCGCCGGCCTGCTGCTGGTCGCCGCGCACACCGGCGGGTTCGCCCGCAGCCGCACGCTGCTCTTCCTCGTACGGGAGGACGCGCCCGGCCTCGTACGGTCGCGGCAGACCACCCTGGACGAGACCCGCCCGCAGGCGCGGATCCAACTGAGGGATGTTCCGGCGGAGTTGCTGGGAGCAGAGGGGGGCGAAGGGATAGGAGAGGCGGAAGGCGCGGCAGAAGGGTCGCGCGTCCTCGAAGCCCTCGCCGCCACCGGCCGCACCGCCGCCGCCGTGCTCGCCGCCGAGGCGGTCGGCGCGGCCGCGCAGGCGCTTGCCCGCACCGTGGACTATGTACAGCAGCGCGAGCAGTTCGGTCGGGCCGTCGGGTCCTTCCAGGCGGTCAAGCACCGGCTCGCCGACCTCTACGTACGGGTGCAGGCGGCCCGTTCGGCGGCCTACTACGCCGCCTGGGACCCGGAACAGGGCGGCCTCGCCCTCGCCCAGGCGCTGGAGACACTGCGGGTCACCGCCGGGGAGGCCATCCAGTTGCACGGCGGCATCGGCTTCACCTGGGAGCACGACGCGCACCTCTACTTCAAGCGGGCGGCCGCCGACGAGCTGCTGTTCGGCCCCGTCCACCGGCTGCGCGGCCACGCCGCGGACCGTGCGGACCTCTTCACCCCCCTGCCACGGAAGGTGGCCGTCTGATGGGTATGGCTCCCGGCGTCAAGCTGATGCAGAAGGTCTCCTCGACCATGCTGTTCGCCAAGATCGCACCGCACTTCATCCCCGCGATGGACAAGGCCGTGCACAGGCTCACCCGCGGCAAGGTCATGCTCAGCGCGCAGATGCTGCCGGGCGTGATCCTCACCGCGAAGGGCGCCAAGACCGGCGAACCCCGCACCACCCCGCTCGCCTGCATGCCGGAGTCCGACGGGGTCAGCTGGGTGCTGATCGGGTCCAACTTCGGCCGGCCCGGGCACCCGGCGTGGACCGGCAACCTGCTCAAGCACCCGGACGCGGACGTGAGTTGGCGGGGCCAGGACATCGCCGTGCGGGCCCGTCTGCTGGAGGGGGAGGAGCGCGCGGCGGCCTGGCAGGCGGTGCTGAAGTTCTGGCCGCCGTACGCGACGTACCAGGCGCGCATCGAGCGCGAGATCCGGCTGTTCCGCCTGGAGCGTCGCTGATCTCAGGCGGGTGGCGGCACGGCCCGGGCGGGTGACGCGGCCACAGCGCGAACGGTACGGCCCATACGGCCCATACGGCCCATACGGCCCAGGCCAGTACGGCCCGTACTGCCGACACCGAAGCCGGCCGGGGCGGCGGACCCTCCGGGAGGGTCCGCCGTCACTTGGTCGGCTTCTTGCCGGTGATGCCGAGGTGGACCAGCAGTGCCAGGTTCGGCTTGAGTTCGGCCTGCTTGACGCCCCAGGTCTGGAAGCCCTTCTGGTGCGAGGCGACCGCGGCCAGCATCGCGACCAGTGAACCGGCCATCGCGGCCGGGCTGACCTCCTTGTCGACCTTGCCCTTGGCCTGGAGCTCCTTCATCGACTCCGTCAGGGAGTTGGTGACGGAGTTGAGGATCTTCATGCGGATCTTGTAGAAGCGCTTGTCGCCCTCGGCCGCGCCGAGGTCGACGACCCGCAGGATCGCGTCGTTGCGCCGCCAGAAGTCGAGGAAGCCCTCGACGAGCTCCTCGGCGGCCGCCCACCCGGACTTGCCGACCCAGGTGCGGCCCTCGACGAGCGAGGTCAACTGGGCCCCCTCGGTCGCCATTTGTTCGGCGATCTCCAGGACGGCGCCTTCGACGTCCGGGAAGTACTGGTAGAAGGTCGCGGGGGAGGTACCGGCCTTGCGGGCGACGTCGATCACCTTGACGTCGCGGTACGGCGAGGAGCTGAGCATCTCGCTGAGGCAGTCGAGCAGCTTCTGCCGCGTCGCTTGGCCGCGCCGGCCGGCGACACGCCCGTCGACGGTGCGTACTTGTCCTGTCATGCCGTCAGCTTACCGAGGGGTGATCGGCGCGCTATTCGGCCGCCTGCAAATGGGGTTACGGGGTGCCTGGCCTGGACGGAAGCGGACTTGAGAGGCTGTGGCGACAGGTTCCGGCCGGGAGTACGGACCCCCCTGCCCCGCCACTGCCACCGCCCTCCACCGCCCTCCACTCCCTTCCGGCGGGTCGCCCGGTTGCTCAGTGTTTCCCCCGAATAGTCTTATCAACAGGCTGTGGACAAGTTTTCGGGCAGATCATGGCCGTGAGAAGTGGGACAGGTGGGAGAGGTGGGACGGTACACACCCCCGCACAACGGAAGGAACCGGGCTCATGGCCGCATTCGCGGAAGGCGCACCCTGCTGGGTGGACGCCTCGCTTCCGGACGTCGAGGCGGGCAAGCGCTTCTACGGTGAGCTCTTCGGGTGGACCTTCGGCGGCAGCGCGGGAGCCGAGTACGGCCACTACACCCAGGCCTACAGCCGCGGCCGCAACGTCGCCGCCCTCGCCCCCAAGCCCGACGGCCGGATGCCCACCGTCTGGGGGATCTACCTCTACACCACCGACGCCTACGCCTGCGCCCAGCGCATCCGCGCCGCCGGCGGCCAGATGGTGATGGATCCGATGCCGGTGGGCCCTTACGGGACCGCCGCGATGGCCGCCGACCCCGGCGGGGCCGTCTTCGGCCTCTGGCAGCCCGGCACCCACCACGGCTTCGACGCGCAGAACGAGCCGTACACGTACTGCTGGAGCGAGGTCTACACGCGGGCCCGGGACGCGGTCGACGTCTTCTACGCCAAGGTCTTCGGCTATGTCCCGGAGGACCAGAACGACGATGAGTCCGGCGTCGAGTACCGGGTCTGGTCCCCTCCCGGCAGCGCGCCGGGCAGCGACACCGCGGTCCTCGGCCGCAGCCTGATCACCGACGCGTTCCCGGAGATCATGCCCGCGCACTTCCTCGCGTACTTTGCCGTCCCGGACTGTGACCAGTCCGTCGCGATGGTCCAGCGGCTCGGCGGCCGGGTCACCGCCGACCCCTTCGACACCCCGTACGGGCGCATCGCCGTCGTCGCCGACAACCAGGGGGCGGTCTTCGGGCTCCTCTCGGAACCCCGGACGCGGCTCGGCTCGTAGCGAGCCGGCGGCGCGAGGGCGGCGAGCCGGCGCCGATCGGCGCCGAGTCGGCGTCGCGTCGGCACCGAGTGGGCTATCCCACCCCCTCCCGGACCGCCGTGCCGGGGCCGGACCCGGCGCGGGCCTGACAGAATCGGGGTTGCGCGACCCGGGCGGCGCCCGGAGTGAGACGCTGCACGGGGCACGGCCCCGTACCGGCGTCGCGTACCGGTGGAAGCGGGCCCGGAGCGAGGGTCCGTACGGGGAGGTGTGGAGGCGAGTGGTGGAGCAGCTGACGCAGCACGACCCGAGACGGATCGGCCCCTTCGAGGTGCTCGGACGGCTCGGCGCCGGCGGCATGGGGCTGGTCTATCTCGCGCGGTCCGCGTCCGGACGGCGGGTCGCGATCAAGACGGTGCGCACCGAGCTCGCCGAGGACCAGCTGTTCCGCGTGCGGTTCACCCGCGAGGTGGAGGCGGCCCGCGCCGTGTCCGGCTTCTACACCGCGGCCGTGGTCGACGCCGACCCGCGCGCCGCCGTGCCGTGGCTGGCCACCGCCTACGTGCCGGCGCCCTCCCTGGAGGAGATCGTCAACGAGTGCGGGCCGATGCCCGCCCAGGCCGTACGGTGGCTCGCGGCCGGTATCGCCGAGGCGCTGCAGTCCATCCACGGGGCGGGCCTGGTCCACCGCGACCTGAAGCCGTCCAACGTGCTCGTCGTCGAGGACGGCCCGCGCGTGATCGACTTCGGCATCGCGAGCGGGGTCTCCAACACCCGCCTGACCATGACGAACGTCGCCGTCGGCACCCCCGCGTACATGTCGCCGGAGCAGGCGAAGGACTCGCGCAGCGTCAAGGGCGCCAGCGACGTCTTCTCGCTCGGCTCGACGCTGGTCTTCGCCGCGACCGGACACCCGCCGTACCACGGGGCGAACCCGGTGGAGACGGTGTTCATGCTGCTGCGCGAGGGCCCCAACCTGGAGGGGCTCCCGGAGGAGCTGCGGCCGCTCATCGAGTCCTGCATGCAGATGGACGCCACGCTGCGGCCGACCCCGGCCGACCTGCAGGCGCAGCTCGCCCCGCACCTCTTCGAGGGCGACGACGAGAGCGGCACCGCCTCGGCGTGGCTGCCCGGGCGGGCGGTCGCGATGATCGAGGCCCGGCGGGCGGGGCACCGTACGCCTCCGAACACGACCGTTCCGATGCCCGGCCGAGGCCACGGGCCCGCCGGCGGCCACGGCCAGGGCGGCGGCTCCGGCCGCGGCCAGGGCCCCGGCGCCGGCCACGGCTCGGCTTCCGAGTCCGCCACGCACCGCCACCCGCGCGGCGGCGCCGACTCGTGGGTGGATCCGCGTACCGGCCAGGCCGTGCCGCGGCGCCCGGACCGCCCGCCGATGAACCCGGTGCCCTCGGGCGAGCCCGTCCGCCTCGGCGGCTCCCCGGTGCCGATCGGGCCCGGCCCGCGGGCGACCGCCGCGGCCCCCGCCGCGCACGCCTCCGCCGCGGACTCGGCGACCGGCTGGATCCGCCCGCCGGGCGGCTCGGTGGCGGTCGCGCCCTCGCCTTCTTCGGGTGCTTCGCCCGCTTCGGTGCCGACCCCCGGTGCGGGCCCGGACAGCGGCCGCTGGCGGCCGTGGCGCTTCCGCATGTCGAACGAGGTGTGGGGCACCCCGACCGTGGCCGGCGACCTGCTCTACGTCACCTCCTTCGAGGTGCACGCCCTGGACGTGGCGAGCGGCCGCCGCCAGTTCAAGACGCGGGACGTGGCCTGGGCCATGGCCGTCGCCGACGGCCGCCTCCATGCCTCCGACGGCCCCTCCCTCTACGCGCTCGACGCCACCGACGGCTCGGAGCGGTGGCGGCTGTCCACCGAGTCCTGGGCGTACGCCGTGCGCGCCGAGCGGGGCACGGTCGTCACCGCCACGCGCGGTGGCGGCGTACAGGGCTGGGAGGCCTCGAACGGCCGGCAGCTGTGGCAGCTGAGCGGCGCGCAGACCGACTTCGAGACCCCGGAAGCGGCGCCCGTCCTGCACGACGGCACCGTGTACGTGTGGCAGGACGCCCGGCTGCGCGCCCTGGACGCCCGCAGCGGCCGCGAGTCCTGGTCGTACCCGGTCGGTGACGCGGGCTCCTGCGGCAACGTTCCGGTGCGGGTCACGCCCGCCCCCGACGGCAACGTCTACGTGGCGGCCGGCACCCGCGTGCTCTCCGTCGACCGGGCCTCGGGCCGGGTCCGCTGGCACTTCGAGGCCCCCGCGGTCTTCCTGGCGCCCCCGGCCTTCGCGCCGGGCGCGGCGGTCACGGGCGGTGGGGTCTACATGGTCGACTACCTGGGCACGGTGTACGCCCTCGACGCGGCCAGCGGCCACGACCGCTGGCGCATCGCGACGGAGGCGCGCTCGTCGGCCGATCCGGTGGTGGTCGAGGCCGGCAACATCCACCTGGGCGCGGGCAGCGCGCTGTACACGCTCGACGCGGTCACCGGCACCCCGAAGTGGCGGTTCGCGGCGGGCGGCGAGATCACCGGCATGCCGGCGGTCGCTGACGGCCGGGTGCACTTCGGCTCGGCCGACCACTGCCTGTACACGCTGGACGCGGCGGGCGGCCAGCTGCGCTGGAAGCTGGCCACGGGCGGCGAGATCATGGGTGCTCCGGTGGCCGAGGCGGGCGTGGTCTACGCGTGCAGCAAGGACCGCTGCGTGTACGCCCTGGACGCGGCGAAGGGGACGGGTACCCGTACCTCCGCCTGACCGGTTGCCGGCCCTGTAGGGGTCGGCTTCCGGCCCCGCCGGGTAGCGTTCCGCACCGGGAGTGACAGGATGGACCCCATGAGCAACGTTTACTTCGACATCAAGATCGACGGCCAGCCCGCCGGCCGCATCGTCTTCACCCTCTTCGACGAGGTCGTCCCGAAGACCGCGCAGAACTTCCGCGAGCTGGCCACCGGCCAGCACGGCTTCGGCTACGCGGGCTCGCCGTTCCACCGCGTCATCCCGCAGTTCATGCTGCAGGGTGGCGACTTCACCAACCAGAACGGCACCGGCGGCAAGAGCATCTTCGGCGAGAAGTTCGCCGACGAGAACTTCACGCTGAAGCACGACCGCCCGTACCTCCTGTCGATGGCGAACGCCGGCCGCAACACCAACGGCTCGCAGTTCTTCATCACCACCGTCGTCACCCCGTGGCTCGACGGCAAGCACGTCGTCTTCGGCGAGGTCGTCGAGGGCCAGGAGATCGTGGACAAGATCGAGAAGCTCGGCACCCCCTCGGGCTCCACCCGCGGCAAGATCGAGGTCGCAGCCTCGGGCGTCGTCGACGCTGCCTGATCCCCACCCCGCCAGCCCGGCCGGCCGGCCCCGCCCCCTCCCGGGGGCCGGGGCCGCCGCCATGTCCGGGGGCCGCTTCGTCAGACGGACGGCGCGGTGAACTGGCCCGTGCCGACCACCTTCAGGAGCGCGAGGCGTTCGGCGGTGTCAGTGCCGACGGGCGGGGTGTACAGGACCACGCGCTGGTCCCCCTCCGGGGCGAGCAGCACCTGGCAGTCCAGCTCGACGGGGCCGATCAGCGGGTGCAGCACGCGCATCCGCGACGCCCGGCGCACGGATACCTCGTGCAGCTCCCACAGTGCGGCGAACTCCTCGCCGGTCCCCCGCAGCCGCTCCACCAGGCGAGCCGCGGCCGGGTCGCCGGCCCGTCGGCCCACGGCCGCCCGCAGGTCCGCCACGTGCAGCCGGCTGTAGTGGTCGTGCTCCTCCGCCGGGTAGGCGGTGCGCTGCGCCGGGTCGGCGAACCAGCGCCAGACCACGTTGCGGCCGTGCTCGGACACCGAGCACACGCCGCCCAGCAGGGACTCGGCCATCGCGTTCTGGGCGAGGACGTCACCGAGGTCGCCGAGCACCTGGACCGGTGTGTCCGGCAGCTGGTCCAGCAGGTGGAGGAGTCCCGGCCCGACGTGGTCGCCGGCGGCACGCGCGGCGGGCGGGCGGCGGCCGGCGAGCAGGTGGAGGTGGTCGCGTTCGTCGTCGGACAGCCGCAGGGCGCGGGCCAGGGCGGCGAGCATCTCCGGCGAGGGCTGCGGGCCGCGGGCCTGTTCGAGGCGGATGTAGTAGTCGGCCGACATGCCCGCGAGTTGGGCGACCTCCTCGCGCCGCAGGCCCGGCGTGCGCCGCCGGGGTCCGACGGGCAGTCCGGCGTCCTGGGGCCGTACCCGGTCGCGGGAACGGCGCAGGAAATCGGAGAGGGCCTCACGGTCGATCTTCATGTGGTCATCCTGCAGGACGGTCCGGGGCCGAACCAGGGACTGCCGATCCCAGGGTAAGGAGGGCTCTCCCGGCCCCCTCCGGGCGGCGGCACCGTGGGTCCGGCCGGAGCACGAACGCCCCGGTCACCACGAGATTCAGGGAGCGAGCCCCCCCATGACCACCGCCACCGTCACCGTCAACGGCGCGCACGTCCACTACGAGAAGAGCGGCTCCGGCTCCGGCCCCGCCCTGGTCCTGGTCCACGGCACCGGTTCGGCAGGCGCCGCCCTCAACTGGGGCCAGACCGCGCCCCGGTTCACCCCCCACCGCACGGTGATCACCCCCGACCTCTCCGGCACCGAGGCGACCGTCGACGACGGTGCTCCGCTGAGCTCCGAAGGGCTGGCCGCCCAGGTCATCGCCGTCATCGAGGAGGCGGCGGACGGGCCGGTCGACCTGCTGGGCTTCTCCATGGGCTCCACCGTCGCCGCCACCGTCGCGGCCGTGCGCCCCGACCTGGTGCGGCGGCTGGTCCTGGTCGCCGGCTGGGCGCACACCGACAGCGACGAGTACCTGCGCAGCCTCTTCACCCTCTGGCAGGACCTCGGCACCTCCGACCCCGCCTCCTTCGGCCGTGCGGTGGCGATGACCGGCTTCAGCCGCGGCTTCCTCAACTCCATCGGCCGCGAGCAGTTCGAGGCCCTCATCCCCAACATGCCGCCCACCCCCGGCACGCTGCGCCACATCGCCTACGACCTGCGGGTGGACATCCGCCACCTGCTGCCCCTGATCGAGGCACCCACCCTCGTGATCGGAGGCACCCAGGACATCACGGTCCCGGTCGAGCACAGCCGCGCCCTGCACGCCGCCATCGCCGACAGCTCGTACGCCGAGATCGACGCGGGCCACGTCATGCTCTTCGAGCAGGCGGACACCTTCGTCAAGCTCGTGACCGACTTCATCGCGTGAAGTCCCGCTTACGGCGGCCGCGCCCGGTCAGCGCAGCCTGAACTCCGTGCCCGGTCGCCGGGATCCGAACAGCTCCGCCTGCCGTTCCGGCGTCAGGTTTCCCAGCGAGATGAGCGCCGGGGCGTGGGAGAGGGCCTGCTGGAGCGCGGACTGCTTCGCCGACCACAGGGCCCGTACGGTGCCCTGCACGGCCTCCGTCGGGAAGCCGGCCAGGGTTTCCGCCGCCCGCAGCGCCGCCGGGAGGAGCTCCCCGGGCTCGGTCAGCTCCGAGACGAGCCCGATCTCGTACGCCCGCGCCGCCGAGAGCCGTTCGGCCGTGCCCATCAGGGACATCCGGGCGGCCTCGCCGAAGGGCATGCGCTGCGCCATGTAGACGGCCTCGTAGGCGCTGACCATCCCGTACGTGGTGTGCGGGTCGAAGAACGTCGCCGACGAGGACGCGATGAGGAACTCCGACTCGCCCAGCAGGTAGAAGGCCCCGCCGCAAGCCATGCCGTTGACGGCGGCGACCACCGGCTTCCACAGGTCGCCCGCCTTCGGGCCGATCGCGACCAGCGGGTCGTCGATCGAGTACGGGGATGCGGGCTGCGGCACCTCGACACCGCGATCGACGCCCGTGCAGAAGGCGGCCGTACCGGCGCCCGTCAGCACCACCGCCCGTACGTCCTCGGCGAAGCGGAACTCCCGCCACACCTCCGTCAGTTCGGCGGCCGTCTCCAGGTCGATGGCATTGTGCCTGCGTTCCCGGTCCAGGGTGACGACCGCGACCCCGGTGGCCTTGTCGCGCTCCACCCGCAGCGTCATGCCTTCTCCAGGATCCAGCGCGGCACGGCCACCCCGCCGATCGCCGTGAAGGCCACCTGGACCCGCGCGCCGATGCGCAGCCTGGCCGGGTCCACCGAGTCGAGCGGGGCGTCGGCGGAGGTCACCAGGTTCCCGGCGAGCCGGATGCGCGGGGCTTCGGCGAGCTCCACGAGGATCACGTTGTACGGGGCCTGCGCCGCGTACGCGGGCAGCAGCGGCGGGTGCGGCCGTACGTAGGACCAGATCCGGCCCCGGCCGCTCATCAGGCGCCACTCGCTGTCGAAGGACCGGCAGTGCGGGCAGCAGGGGCGGGGCGGGAAGCGGAGCTCTCCGCATGCGGTGCAGGCCTGGACGCGGAGTTCGCCCTTGGCGGTGTACTCCCAGAAGGGTGCGCCGTCCTCGTCGGGGACGGGCAGGAGCAGGCCGTCCGCGGGCGTGGGGGCGGCGGGTGCGGGTACGGATGTGGTCATGGCCGGCTCAGCTCCTCAGCAGGATCGCGGACGTGGGGACACCCTCGCCCGCCGTCACCAGGCAGGTCGCGGCGTCGGGCACCTGGGCGGTGGAGACGCCGCGCAGCTGCTTGACGCCCTCGTTGATCAGGTTGAAGCCGTGTACGTAGGCCTCCGAGAGGCCGCCGCCCCCGGTGTTGATGGGCAGCCGGCCGCCGATCTCCAGGGCCCCGCCCTCGGTGAAGGCGGCGCCCTCGCCGCGCCCGCAGAAGCCGTAGCCCTCCAGGGAGAGGGGGATCAGCGGGGTGAAGGCGTCGTAGATCTGGGCGACGTCCACGTCCTGAGGGCCGAAGTCGGCCTGCTTCCACAGGTGTCGGGCGGCCGTCCAGGCGGGGCCGGTCAGCGGGTCCTCGTTCCAGTAGTTGACCATGCCGTGGTGCTGCGAGGGCAGGCCCTGGGCGGCGGAGTGCACGTAGACGGGCTTCTGCCGGCAGTCCCGGGCCCGCTCGGCGGAGACGATCACGCAGGCGAGGGCGCCGTCGGTCTCCAGGCAGTTGTCGAAGAGGCAGAGCGGCTCGCTGATCATGCGGGCGGTCATGTACATCTCGCGGGTCAGCGGGCGCTCGTACATCATCGCGGCCGGGTTCTCGTTGGCCCGGTTGCGGCAGGCCATCGCCACGTTGAAGAGGTGCTCGCGGGTGGCCCCGTACTCGTGCATGTAGCGGCGGGCCAGCATGCCGATCTCGTCGGCGGGGCGCAGCAGCCCGAAGGGGCGGGTCCACTGGCCGGGGGTGGGCAGCTGGACGGCGGTGTTCTTCCAGGGCCGGGGGCCCGAGCCGCGTTTGCGGGAGCGCCAGGCGACGCCGACGGTGGCCTGGCCGGTGGCGACGGCGGCGGCGAGGTGGCCGACGGTGGCGCAGGAGCCGCCGCCGCCGTAGCCGATCTTGGAGAAGAAGGTGACGTCGCCGGCGCCGATGGACTTGGCGACCTCGACCTCGTCGGTCTCCTCCATGGTGAAGGAGGAGAAGGCGTCGACCTCGGAGGGGTCGATGCCCGCGTCGTCGAGGGCCGCGAGGATGGCCCGGCAGGCCAGTTCCTTCTCGGTTTGCGGCAGTTGTTTGGCAAAGGCGGTCTGCCCGATGCCGACTATCGCCGTAGCGTCCTTGAGCGTTGCCGCCATCGCCACCTCCGGGGTGAGGGGTGCACCAGTACTGACAGCGGCGAAGGCTACAGCTAATCTGACGGATAGTCAGCTACTGGGTTCGCGGGAGGGTGACACGCATGGGCGACGACGGGCGCGACGACGGGCGGCAGGGCGCGATCGAGGGCCGGCGCGAGGACGTACGCGAAGGCGTACGCGCAGACCTGCGCTGGGGCAGCATCGCCGGGCTCGTCCGGGCGGCAGCCGTACGCTACGCGGACCGCGAGGCCGTCGTCGACGGCCGCGTCAGGATCGACTACGCCCAGCTCGGCGAGCGCGTCGAACGCGCCGCGGCCGCCTGCATGGCCGCCGGGGTCGAGCCCGGCGACCGGGTCGCCGTCTGGGCCCCCAACACCCTGGAGTGGATCGTCTCCGCGCTCGGCGCCGTCTCGGCCGGCGCGGTGCTCGTCCCGCTCAACACCCGTTTCAAGGGCGCGGAAGCGGCGTACGTACTGCGGAGCAGCCGCGCGAAGCTGCTGTTCGTCACCGGCACCTTCCTCGGCACCTCCTACGTCGCCTCGCTGCGCCGCGCCGCCGCCGAGGGCCCCGGCGACGGTCCGCTGCCCGGGCTGCCGCACCTGGAGCAGGTCGTGGTCCTCGCCGAGGACGCCCCCGAGTCCTTCCGCACCTGGAAGGACTTCCTCGCCGGCGGGGACCCGGTGACGCCCGAGGCCGTCCGCGAGCGCGCGGAAGCGATCCGGCCCGACGCGCCCTCCGACATCATCTTCACCTCGGGCACCACCGGCAGCCCCAAGGGCGCCGTCATCACCCACGCCCAGACCCTGCGCTGCTACGAGGTGTGGAGCGAGCTCGCCGGACTGCGCGAGGGCGACCGCTACCTGATCGTGAACCCCTTCTTCCACACCTTCGGCTACAAGGCGGGGATCATCGCCTGCCTGATGCGCGGCGCCACGATGGTCCCGCAGCCCGTCTTCAACGTGGACACCGTCCTCGCCAATGTCGCCGCCGAGCGGATCTCCGTACTCCCCGGGCCGCCCACCCTCCACCAGTCGCTCCTCGACCACCCGCAGCGCGACCACCACGACCTCTCCGCGCTGCGCCTGGTCGTCACCGGCGCGGCCGTGGTCCCGCTCCGGCTCGTCGAACGGCTCCGCAGCGAACTGCGCATCGCCACCGTGCTGACCGCCTACGGCCTCTCCGAGGCCGGCGGCATCGTCACCATGTGCAGGCAGGGGGACCCGGCGCAGGTCATCGCCGAGACCTCGGGGCGGGCCATCCCCGACACCGAGGTGACGATCGCGGACTCCGACGGGAACCCGCAGCCGGTCGGCCGGGTCGGCGAGATCCTCGTCCGCGGGTACAACGTCATGCAGGGCTACTTCGAGGACCCCGAGGAGACCGCGAAGACGATCGACCCACAGGGCTGGCTGCACACCGGCGACGTCGGCTTCAAGGACGCGGACGGCAACCTGCGCATCACCGACCGGATCAAGGACATGTTCATCGTCGGCGGCTTCAACGCCTACCCCGCCGAGATAGAACAGCTCATCGGCCTCCACCCGGACATCGCGGACGTCGCCGTCGTCGGCGTCCCCGACCCGCGCCTCGGCGAGGTCGGCAAGGCGTACGCCGTGCGGCGCCCCGGCTCCACCCTCACCGCCGACGACCTGATCGCCTGGTCGAGGCGGGAGATGGCCAACTACAAGGTGCCGCGCACGGTGGAGTTCGTCGGCGAGCTGCCGCGCAACGCGAGCGGCAAGGTCCTCAAGCGCGAGCTCCGCGAGCGTTAGGGCGCGAGCGGGCGGCGGGCCAGGACGAGTCGCCAGCGCGGCGCCCCGCCGTCCTGCCGCCCGAACTGCTCCAGCGGCACCGTCTCCACCGTGAAGCCGGCCGCCCGCAGGTCCTCCCGGACCCCGCTCAGCGGGAAGGTCCGGTAGTACATCACGAAGGGCGGCCGCCACACCGCGTTGCGCACCCGCATCGCCGCGTCGAAGCCCGCCACCGCCCACCACAGCGGTGAGCTCGGCGGGATCGGCGCGCCGATCGGGAAGGCGAAGAGCCCGCCGGGGCGCAGCGCGCGGTGCACCCCGGAGAAGAGGGCGGGCCGCTCCGCCGGCAGGAAGTGCCCGAAGGCGCCGAAGCTGACGGCCAGGTCGTAGAAGTCCCCGAGCGCGTCCGGCAGCTCCCGCGCGTCGGCCCGTACGAAGTCCACGCGCGCGGCGCCGTCCCGGTCGCCGGCCACGGCCCGGCCCTCGGCCCCGTGGGTCCGCTCGGCCTCGGCCAGCATGCCCGCGCTGAGGTCCACGCCGGTGACCCGCTCCCGGCACAGCCGCCGCAGCATGCCGATCGCGGCGCCCGTACCGCAGCAGACGTCCAGCCCGGCCCCGAAGGAACCCTCCCGCTGGGCGAGGGTCTCCTCCACGGCGTCGAGCATCCGGTCCGGGGTGCGGAACGGCGTGTGGTCGAACTTCGGCGCGAGCAGGTCGTAGCCCCGCTCGACCGAGGTGAGGGCCTGCGCGGCGAGTTCGCGGACGCTCGGCCCGTGGGAGGAGAACATCGTCCCCAGCGTAATGATCGCGGGGCCCTTGGCGGGGATCCCGGGACTTTCGGCCTTTCTCAAAACGGGCATCTCGTGACGTACGGTGAACTGGACACTGTGCCGATCGTGGGGAACCGAGTGGTGGGAGCGACAGACACCGGCAGCGCGCTGGAGAAGACCCTGCGGATCCTGGAGGTCGTCGGCGCCCCCGGCGGGCCGCACCGGCTCGCCGAGTTGGCGGCCGGCTCCGGGGTCGCCAAGTCCAGTGCCTACCGGATCCTCTCCTCGCTGGTCGAGCAGGGTTACGCCGTCACCGACGGCAGCGGCGGCTACGGCATCGGCCTGCGGCTGCGCTCGCTGTCCGCGCAGGTGGCCACCGACCGCACCGAGGGCATCGTGGAGCTGCTGGAGTTCCTCCGGAGGAGCACCGGCCAGGCCGTGCACCTCGCTCTGCTCGACGGCGACGCGCTCACCTGCATCCGCACGATGGAGAGCGGTCTGCCCTTCCGGACGGGCTCGCGCACCGGCGTGCGGATGGCGGTGCGTTCCACCGCCATCGGCAGGGCCGTGCTCGCGCACCTGCCGCCGCAGCGGGCCGAGGCCCTCGTCGGAGCCGCCGAGCGGGAGCGGCTCACCGCCGAGCTGGACGACGTACGGGCCCGGGGCTACGCGGTGGACGACGGCGGGCACGAGCCGGCCGTGCGCTGCCTCGGTACGCCCGTCTTCGACCGCGAGGGCCGCCCGGTGGGCGGGCTCGGCCTGGCCGGCGCCACGTCCGTGACCACGCGGGAGGAACTGGAGCGGCTCGCACCGGCCCTGCTGGAGGCCGCGCGCGGAGTGGAGCGACTGCTCCAGCGCGGCTGACCGCTGCCTCCGGACGCGGACGCAAAAATACGGCGGCTGCGATGGCTCCCCCTCCGGGCCATCGCAGCCCCCGTCCCCCGTACCCCCGTACCCCCCCGTCGGGCCCCCAGTACCCCCGTACCCCCCGTGGGTCCCCCGTGGTTCGGTGCCGCCGGTACCGCTGCCGCTACTAGGGCAGGGTGCCGGTCGCGTGGTTGTCGAGCGTCACGATCTCCTCGTCCGCCGCGGCCGCGGCCGCCGCAGCGGCAGCGTCCGGTGTCACGGTGAGCGGTTCGCCCGTGGCGTGGTTGTCGAGCGGCTTGATCTCGATGCCCGTGGCGTGGTTGTCGAACGGCTTGATGTCGCCGTCGCCCGGCAGGATGTTCTCGTTCGTCGTCATCGCGCACTCCTGATGGTGGGTCGGACCCGTTCGGCGATTCCCCCGCGGATCGCCGAACGGGTTGTCCTGCCGACCCGTGTGTCCCCCGACGCGACGAGTCGATGCACTTACGATGACCCGAGGCGATAAACGAACGATGAACGTCTCGTTCACCGTGTGATCGCGCAGGTCAGGGCGGTTCGGGGCGACCCAAGGCGGCTCATGCCGCGATCTCGGCCGCCAAGAGCGCACGCACCTCGGCCAGTTCGGACGAGCCAAGCTGCGCGAAGACCGCCTCCGCGTCCCGCCAGCAGACCCGCGCCCGGTCCCGCTGCCCCAGCCGCCGCAGTGCCCGCCCGAGGACCATCAGGACGCACGCCCGGCGCCACTCGCCACCCATCACGCGCAGCGCGACGGCCTGTTCGGCGTGCGCCGCCGCCAGCGTGGCCCGCCCGGCCGACAGGTGTACCTCCGCCAGCCTGAAGTGGGTGATGCCCTCCCACAGGGGCTGGCGGTTGTCGTGGAACAGGGCCAGGGCGTCGGTCAGTTGGGCCAGGGCCTCCGTGGTCAGCCCGGCCTGGGTGAGGGCGATGCCCAGCGCGTAGCGGCCGTTGGCCAGGCGCAGGGTGAGGCCCATCCGGTCGTAGATGGCGATGCCCTGCTGGGCGAGGTCGATGGCGCTGGTGAGCCGGCCGAGCTCCACGTGGATCCGGGAGAGGTTGCACAGGGCGCTGGCCTCGCCGACGTAGTTGGCGTCGGCGCGGAAGTTCGCGATGGCCTCCAGCAGGTAGCGCTCGCCGTCGCTGTAGCGACCCTCGTAGAGGGCGATGATCCCGCGGTCGTTGGGCGCCCAGCAGCTGGGCAGCGGGTCTCCGGCCTCCCGGGCCAGGGCCGTGGCCTGGCGGGCCTCGTCGTCGGCCTCGGCGAAACGGCCCGCGACGAGGTGGACGTTGGTGAGGGTGGTGCGGGCCCGGCCCTCGGCGTACGGGTCCTTCGCGGCCTGGGCGGCGTCGCGCAGGGCGAGGGCGGCCGACTCGTACTGCTTGGAGTTGGCCCCGGACTCGGCCAGGTCCTTCGCCGCCCACAGCAGGTCCACGGCCCGGCGCAGCACCGGTGTCTCGCCGCCCCGTACGGAGGCCTGCCGTACGCACGCCAGCAGCGGGTCGGCCTCGGAGTACAGCCAGTCCAGGGCCGCGCGCGAGTCGGCGAAGTCCAGCCCGGGGTAGTGGGTGTCGGAGAGGTGGGCGGGGAGCCGGTCGCCGGGGCGTTCCAGGGCGTAGACCCGGGAGGCGGTGGCCAGGTAGAAGTCCAGCAGCCGGTCCAGGGTTGCCTCGCGCCCGCTGGGGGGCTGCTCGTCGCGTTCCGCACACGCACGCGCGTAGAGCCGTACGAGGTCGTGGAAGCGGTAGCGGCCGGGAGCGGCGGATTCGAGGAGGGAGCAGTCGACCAGGGCCTCCAGGAGGTCCTCGGTGTCGTGCTCGGGGAGGTCGAGCGCGGCGGCCGCGGCGGCGAGGGAGATATCGGGGCCGTCGGCCAGGCCGAGGAGGCGGAAGGCACGCTGCTGGGCCGGCTCCAGCTGGCCGTAGCCGAGCTCGAAGGTGGCTTTGACGGCGAGGTCGCCCGCCTGGAGCTCGTCGAGGCGGCGGCGTTCGTCGGCGAGTTTCGCGGCGAGGACGGAGACGGTCCAGGTGCGGCGGGCGGCGAGGCGGGAGGCGGCGATGCGGATGGCGAGCGGCAGGAAGCCGCAGGCGCCGACCACGTCGAGGGCGGCCTGGCGTTCGGCGCGCACGCGTTCCTCGCCGACGATCCGGGTGAACAGCTGGAGGGCCTCCTCGGGGCTCATCACGTCGAGGTCGACGAGATGGGCCCCGGCGAGGCCCGCCATGCGGACCCGGCTCGTGACGAGGGTGGCGCAGCCGGCGGTGCCGGGCAGCAGCGGCCGAACCTGGGCGGCGTCGCGGGCGTTGTCGAGCAGCACCAGGATCCGGCGGCCGTCGAGGGCGGAACGGTAGAGCGCGGACCGCTCGGCGGCGGAGTCGGGGATGGCGGTGTCGGGGGTGCCGAGGGCGCGCAGGAAGGAGCCGAGGACGGCTACGGGCTCGGCGGGGCGCGGTTCGGTGCCCTGGAGGTCGACGTAGAGCTGTCCGTCGGGGAAGTGCCGGCGGGCGGCGTGCGCGACGTGCACGGCGAGGGTGGTCTTGCCGACGCCGCCGATGCCGGCGAGCGCGGAGACGGCCATGACCTGGCCGCGCGCGCCGTCGGCCAGGACGGCGCCGAGCTCCTCGACGAAGCCGGCGCGGCCCGTGAAGTCGGCGACGGTCGCGGGCAGTTGGGCGGGCCGTACGAGGGCCGGGGCGGCGGCCGGCGCCGGGTCCTCGGCGCGCGCCAGGTCGGCGTCGGCGTTCAGGATGCGCTGCTGGAGGGCGGCCAGTTCGGGGCGCGGGTCGACGCCGAGCTCGTCGGCGAGGAGGCGGCGGGTGTCGGCGTACACGGCGAGGGCCTCGGCCTGCCGGCCGCTGCGGTAGAGGGCGAGCATCAGCAGCTCGCGGAGGCGTTCGCGCAGCGGGTGGGCGGCCGTGAGGGCGGTCAACTCGGAGACGGCCTCGGCGTGGTGGCCGACCTCCAGGTCGAGGTCGAGCCGGGTCTCCAGCAGCTGGAGGCGCCATTCGGCGAGCCGGATCCGCTCGGTCTCCGCATGCGGGCCGGGGACTCCGGCGAGGGGTTCGCCGTCCCACAGGTCGAGTGCCCGGGCCAGCAGCGTACGGGCGAGGGCGCGGTCGCCGGCTTCGCGGGCCGCCTCGGCGTCGTCGGCGAGGCTGCGGGCCACGCCGAGGTCGAGGGTGGCGGCGGAGCGCAGGCGGATGGCGTACCCGCCGGACTCGGAGACGAGCAGCCCGGGGTCGAGGACCTTGCGCAGCCGGGAGGCGTACGTCCGTATGGTGGCGAGGGCCTGCTGCGGCGGGTCCTCGCCCCAGATGGCGTCGATGAGCTCGGGCGCGGTGGCGGTGCGGCCGCCGCGCAGCAGCAGCGCGGCGAGCAGGGCGCGCTGCTGGGGAGTGCCGGAGGGCAGGTTCTCGGACCCACGCCAGGCCCGGATGGGCCCGAGCACGGCGAACCGCGCCCCGCCTGCGGCGCTCGTGGCGGTTTCGGTTTCCGGTCCGGTGCCGGTGCCGGTGCCGGTGCCTGCGGCGCTCGGGTCGGCCTTGGGTGCGGTGCCGGTGCCGGCACCTGCGGCGGGGGCCCCGGGGGCGCGCGCGGTGGGGCCGGTTCCGCCGGGGCCGGGCGCGCGCCGGGGCGTCTCCTCGGACGCCGAACGTTTCCAGGGGTCGGAGGGCCGAGGGCGGCCCAGTTCGGCGTCCTGCGGGGAGCGCCCCGACACACACCCGACCCCGTCGGAACCGGTGGGTGCGGCCCCGGTTTCCGTGCCTGCCGGGCATGCGGCGGCGGAGCGAGGGGCGGGCCCTTGGGCCGGGAGTGCGGTGGTCCCGGGTCCGGGTCCCGGTTCGGGTGCGGCGGCAGCCGCAAGGGCCTCGGGGTGCTGCCGTGGGTGCGGGATGGCCGGTACTCCGTCCATCTGTCGTCCCCCTGCCTTCCGTCGGTGTAAGGGTCAGTCTGCCCTGTGTTGCGCGTACACGTCAGCCCGTCCCGGAGCCATCGGCTCCCAACTAGCTGACGGTTCGTCAGATCAGCGCTACCGTATGAGCCATGGAGACCTTCCCGAAGATCATCTCGGTGGACGACCACACGGTGGAGCCCCCCCACGTCTGGCGGGACCGGCTCCCGTCCAAGTACAAGGACATCGGCCCCCGCGTCGTCCGCGCCCCCCTGAAGGAAATGACCTTCCTCGGCGGCAAGTTCGCCCCCGTCATGGGAGCCAAGGGCGACGACGGCCCGATCGGCGACTGGTGGGTGTACGAGGACCTGCACCGGCCGCTCACCCGCCTCGACACGGCCGTCGGATACGACCGGGACGAGATCAAACTGGAAGTCATCACCTACGAGCAGATGCGCCCGGGGTCCTTTTCGGTTCCCGACCGTCTCGCGGACATGGACGTCAACCACGTCCAGTCGGCGCTCTGCTTCCCCACCTTCCCGCGCTTCTGCGGCCAGACCTTCACCGAGGCCAAGGACCGCGAGCTGGGGCTGCTCGGCGTGCGGGCGTACAACGACTGGATGGTGGAGGAGTGGTGCGGGCCCGATGCCCGGGGCCGCTTGATCCCCCTCACCCTGATCCCCCTGTGGGACGCGCGCCTCGCCGCCGCCGAGGTCCGCCGCAACGCCGCCCGCGGCGTGCGCG
Source organism: Streptomyces sp. NBC_01351 (assembly GCF_036237315.1). Taxonomy (GTDB): domain Bacteria; phylum Actinomycetota; class Actinomycetes; order Streptomycetales; family Streptomycetaceae; genus Streptomyces. The sequence continues at coordinate 4,886,835 of NZ_CP108356.1, forward strand.
CCGTCGCCTTCTCCGAGATACCCCCGCACCTGGGCCTCCCGTCCATCCACACCGACGAGTGGGACCCCTTCCTGGAGGCGTGCAACGAGACCGGCACGGTCATCGCCATGCACATCGGCTCCTCCTCGCGGATGCCGTCGACCTCCGCGGACGCCCCGCCGGCGGTCGGCTCCACCATCACCTTCGCCAACTGCTGCTTCTCGATGGTCGACTGGCTGATGAGCGGCAAGTTCGAACGCTTCCCGAACCTGAAGATCATGTACGCCGAGGGTCAGATCGGCTGGATCCCGTACATCCTGGAACGCGCGAACGTGGTCTGGGAGGAGAACCGCGGCTGGGGCGGCGTCGCGGACAAGGTCCTGCGGCCGCCGGCGGAGCTCTTCGCCGAGCACGTCTTCGGCTGCTTCTTCGACGACGCCTTCGGGCTCAAGAACCTCGACTCCATCGGCGTCGCCAACGTCCTCTACGAGACCGACTACCCCCACTCGGACTCCACTTGGCCGAAGTCCCGCGAGGTCGGCGAGGCACAGATGGGGCACCTGGCCCCGGACGTGGTGGACCGCATCGTGCGCGGCAACGCCATCGATCTGCTCGGGCTGACGCCGGACGGGCTGTGGGCGGGTCCGGGCGCCTGAGGCAGTGGCCGGCCCCGCTGCTCACGTGCGGTGCGTCCGCACGTGAGCAGCCGTACGACGTGGGCCGGTTCGGCACCTGAGGTGGAGCGGGCTCCCCCGGACGGGGGAGTGCCGGATCGTGCGGCCGCCGGATTCGGGGGCGGGGCCCGGGCGGCGAGGCTTGGACGCAAGGCGGGGGACACCGGGACCGCCACTCGCACCCGAGCCCGCTGGAGCATCCGATGACGACCCTGACCGCGAACGCACGCCCCGCCCGCCGGACCGTATGGGCCGCCTATACCGCCGCGGCGGCGGCCCTGGGGTACGCGGCCCCGCACTTCTGGTGGGGCGCCGGCGTCGCGGCGATGTTCCCCGGCGACTTCGCCACGGCCCCGCACGGCAACCTGGAGGCCGCGATCGGCTACTGGGTGATGGGCGGGGTGGCGGCCCTCGGGGCGGTGCTCGCCCTTGCCCTGGTCCGCCCTTGGGGCCGCCGCATCCCGGCGGGCCTGATCGCGATCCCGGCGGGGATCGCCGCGATCGGCATGACCCTCTGGGGCTTCACCTACTTCGCGATGCAGTACCTGCTGGCCGCGGGCCGCGTGGTCTCGGCCCCGTCCTTCGCCGCCGGGGACGCCCACCCGCAGGCCGCATGGGGGCTGTTCTGGTACGGGCTGTTCCTGGTGTGGGGGATCTCCCTGGGCGCGGCGGCCCGGCAGCGGATGAGGGGGTCGCGCTTGTGGCGCCGGCACTGATGACGACCCGCCGGTCGACCCCCGCCCCGAAGCTTTCGTGACACTTTCCGCGAAGGTGTCACAACGATTCGGGTGCACCCTGCTGAACGGGATCCTTGGATTCCGGGTGTCCTGGACCGCCGGTCGGGGCAGCGCCACGCAGTGCTGCCTCGACCCGGCGGTTGCTGGTCATGGTCGCCGTGACGGCGGTCATGGTGAGGAGGAGGCCGGCGGCGGCGTAGAGCGGGGTGCGTATGTCGTACGTGGTGGCCAGCCAGCCGCCGAGGAAGGCGCCGAACGGGGCGGCGCACATGGCGAGCATGCGGGAAGTGGAGGCGACCCGGCCCATCAGGTGGGCCGGGACGATCGCCTGCCGGAGGGAGGGGGCGAGCACCATCGTGGCGCCCATGCCCGCCCCGCAGACGGCGAGCGCGAGACCGGCCACGTACGGATTCTGGGCGGTGGCAAGCCCCAGGATGGCCAGTCCCTCGACCGCGGCCGTGCAGGTCAGCGCGGTGCCGGTGCCGAGTCGTCGGCCGAGGAAGGAAGCGATGCCCGCGCCGAGCAGGCCGCCGGTGGCTTCCGCCGTGAGGAGCAGGCCGAAGCCGAAGGTGTCGATGCCGAGGCGGTCGTGCGCGAAGAGGGCGAGCACGGTCTCCACGGCGATGAAGGCGATGTTTCCGACCGCCGGACGGAGTGCGAGCCCGAGCAGCAGCCGGTCCCGGAAGACGTACGAGGCCCCTGCCCGCGCCTGCCGCAGCAGCGACTCGCGGGCCTGCGGTGCGGGCCGGGGCACGGCGGGCAGCGACCGTACGAGCAGTGCGGAGACTGCGAACGACACCGCGTCGGCGAGCAGCGGAACCGCCCGCCCGAGCGCGAGCAGCGCACTGCCCGCGGGCGGCCCGGCGAAGCCGGACGCGGCGGTCTGGGCGCCGCGCAGGCGGGAGTTGGCGCGCTCCAGGAGCGCGGGGTCGCGGCCGAGCAGATCCGGCAGATAGGCCGTGGCGGCCGTGTCGAAGAAGAGTCCGCCGAGGCCGAGCAGGAAGGCGACGGCCGCGAGCAGCGGAATGCTCAGCACGTCGAGCGCGGCCGCTGCCACCGGTATCGCGAGCAGCGCCGCGCGTCCCGCGTCCGCGACCCACATCGTGCGCCGGCGGTCCCAGCGGTCCACCAGCGCACCGCCGAGCACCCCGAAGAGCAGCCACGGCAGTGTGCCGGCGGCGGTGACGACGGCGAGCGCCATCGGATCCCGGGTCAGCGTCAACGCGATCAGCGGCAGTGCGGCATGCGTCACCCCGTCACCGAGCGAGGACACCGTCTGCGCGGTCCACAGCCGTCCGAACCCGGACGGCAACTTCTTCATCTCTGAGGTCACTTGGCGTCCCCTTCGGACTGGTCGCGGCGTGCCGGGTGGAACAGTGCGAAGACGAGCGACGCGTCCGGCAGCGACGGATCGGACAATTTCCGGTACTCGTGGGCCAATGCCTCCAGCCGCGCCCCCAGCTCCGCGAACTGCTCGTCGGTGAGCCGCAGATGCGCCATCCCCACGTGCCGCTCGCCGTCCGCCGGCGCCGCCTCCAGGTCCGCCACCGCATGCCTCATCAGCATGTCCGGCCCTCCCTCGCCCGGATCCGGCAGCACGATCGACCGCGCGGCCATCGCGTAGTACCGCTCGTTGACCCCCCGCACCTTCCGCGTCCGAACCACCTTCACCAGGCCGGCCCGCTCCAGCAGCCGCACGTGATAGCTGGAACTGCCCTTCGCCAGTCCCACCCGTGCGGCGATCTGTGTGATCGTCGCCGGTTCGAAGCGGAGCACGGCCATGATCCGGTGACGCGTGAGGTTGGAGACGGCGCGCAGCTGCTCGTCAGTGGTGACGTGGAAGGTCTCGGGAAGATCATCGGTGGGCATGCGCCTAATGGTCAACACTTCTTGACCATTAGGCAAGAGGTTTCCGTACGGTTGTCCGGAAACCCTTCCAGGGTTGATCAAGCTGCCGGCGCGACGGAGGATTCTCGGAGCCGGCCACTTAATGTCGGCGCATGCCTCGACTCGAACGGCTTCGCGCCGACCACGCCCCGGCTCTCCTTGAGTTCGAGCGGGAGAACCGCGCCTACTTCGCGGCCTCGGTCCCGGACCGAGGTGACCACTACTTCGCGCACTTCGCCGAGCGGCACCGCGATCTGCTGGCCGAGCAGGCCGAGGGGACGTGCCTCTTCCACCTGCTGGTGGGTGACGACGGTGCGGTGGTGGGGCGGGCCAACCTGATCGACGTCGCGGACGGCTCGGCCGAGCTCGGCTACCGCATCGCCGAGAAGGCCGCGGGGAAGGGGCTGGCCACGGCGGCCGTGCGGGAGGTGTGCGAGCTGGCCGCCGCGGAGTACGGGCTCGGCGAGCTGTGGGCCGTGACGACCGTCGACAACGCCGGCTCGCGCGCCGTGCTGGCCCGTACGGGGTTCGTTGCCGTGGCCGAGATGGAGGTGGACGGGCGGCCGGGGCTTCGTTTCGTACGGAGGATCGAGCCTGCGGAAACGATATCCCTTGACGTCGATCTTGATATCGTTTAAGTGGACAGGGGCCGGGTGGCCCCTCGCTGAGGAGGGTCGCCATGGCCAGAACCGTGATCGACGTCGACGACGCCCTGCTGGCTGAGGCCGCCAAGATCTTCGGTACGAAGACGAAGGTGGCTACCGTGAACGCGGCCCTTGAGGACGTGGTCAAGCGCCGCGATCGGGAGGAATTCCTGAACTGGATCGCCGAGGGCGGGCTGCCTGATCTGACCGGCCCGGTTGAGGAATCCGCCCCGGCGGCCGTCGAGCCTGAGGTCGCGACGGAGCACATGCAGGACAGGGCGGCATGACCGAGCGCTTCCTCATCGACAAGTCCGCGCTGGCGCGCTACCCCAAGCCGGCCGTGCACAAGGTTGTGTTCCCGCTCCACGTGGCGGGAGTGCTGGCGGTGTGCGGAGCTGTGGAGCTGGAGGTGATGTACAGCGCCCGGTCCAAGTCCGACGCGGACCGGGTCCGCAAGGGAATGGCGGCCTTCGACTGGCTCCCCACCCCCGACGAGACCTGGGACCGGGCGTTGGAGGTGCAGCGGAAGCTCATCGAGGTGGGGAACTGGAAGGCCGTGTCCCTCCCTGACCTCATCATTGCGGCGACAGCCGAACGGCACGGCGCCACCGTCCTCCACTACGACGGCGACTACGACATGATCGCCAAGGTCACCGGACAGCCGATGCGCTGGGTCGTGCCGCGCGGCGAGGCCGACTGAGGTCCGGGCCGCCGCCGGCCCGCGCCGCCGGCCTTGCACCCGCGCCCGCCCCCGAGGCATGCTTCGCCGGGGCAAAGCGGGAGGATCATCATGCCGGTGGACAGGCGGAACGTGGTGACGGTGGTGCTGTGCGCCGTCGCGGCGCTGGGGGCGTCCGCTGCGGTGGCCAAGCTGGCGCCGCCCGAGGGGGCTCCGGCCGTGCGGGCGAAGGCTGCGCCGACTGCCTCGCCGACGGCCTCGTCGCGTTCGCAAGCTTCGCCCAAGCCCCAGCTCACCGCGCCCCTGCCCGCACCGGTGACCCCCAAGCCGGGCGGCCCGGCAGCCTTCACCGGGGCCCTGTTCACGGGCGGGCTGGACGGGGACCACTTCTGCACCGCGACCGTCGTGAGCAGTCCGGGGAAGAACCTCGTCGTCACCGCCGGGCACTGTCTGCTCGCCGGGGTCCACGCGGGCGGTGAGGACGGGGCCGTCTTCGTGCCCGCCTACGCCAACGGGTTCGCCCCGTACGGCACGTGGAGGATCGAGCAGGTCTTCGAGGACGAGCGCTGGGCCGAGGGCACGGACGACGCCTACGACCTCGCCTTCGCCCGCCTCGCCCCCGACGGCAAGGGGCGCAACATCGAGGACGTGACCGGCGCGGCCGCCCTCGATACGAGCGGGCGCACGGCCGAGGAGGTGACCGTCACCGGGTATCCCGCCGACCGCAAGGTTCCGCGTACCTGCACGGCGGTCGCGGTCCGGCTGAGCGCGACCGAACAGCGCTTCGACTGCGCCGACTTCCCCGGCGGCACCAGCGGCAGCGCGTGGATCGCCGGCGACGGGAAGATAGTCGGCGTCCTCACGGGCGGCGACACAGACGACGTGTCGACCAGCACCGTCCTCGGGGAGTACGCCGCCTCGCTGTACGCCAAGGCGACGGGCCGCTGAGGCGACGGGCCGCTGAGGTGCCGGCTCAGGCGAGCAGGCCCAGGTGGACCGGATCCGTCGGGGCGCCGGCGGCCAGCAGGTCCGGGAGGCGCGGGGGCCACAGCGGTTCGCCGAGGGTGGCCAGGCGTTCCGGGGAGAGCCACTGCCAGTGGATGCCCGGGTATTCCAGGACCGGTTCGCGGTGCGGGCCCCTGGCGAGGTAGACGTGCTCGTGCTGGCGCACCGGGATCCCCTGGTGCGTGAAGTCGTGCTCCCAGGTGCACAGCAGGCGCTCGGGCTCCAGGTCGGTCCACCCGGTCTCCTCGCGCAACTCGCGCCGTACGCAGTCCTCGGGGCTCTCGCCCGGGTCGATGCCGCCGCCCGGCGGCAGCCAGTGGATGCCCACCTCCACGTTGTCCTCGCGGAAGAGGAACACCGACCCCTGGGGGGAGAGGATGACAACGCGTGCCGCGTGACGTGGAGTTCGCATCGGAGAAGCGTACGCCGGTGGGTGGGCGCGGGGCAGCCGGTTCGTCCCTCGCGCCCACCCCCTACGCCGCCGCCAGCGCCAGTGTCGGAGACATCCGGGCCGCGCGCACCGCCGGATAGAGGCCGGCCAGCGTGCCGATGGCCAGGGTGGCCGCGAAGCCGCCGGTCACCGCCCACAGGGGGACCACCCAGGGGAGGTCGCCGGCCCGCGCGTAGACCGCGGTGGCCGCGCCGCCCAGGGCGATGCCCGCCAGGCCGCCGAGTCCGGACAGCAGCAGGGACTCCGTGACGAACTGGATCCGGATCTGGCCCTTGGTGCCGCCCAGAGAGCGGCGAAGGCCGATCTCGTGCCGCCGCTCCAGCACCGAGATGATCATGGTGTTGGCGACCCCGACCCCGCCCACCAGCAGGGCGATCCCGCCCAGGCCCAGCAGCAGCGTGCTGAAGGCACCCTCGGTGGCCGCCTTCGCCTGGAGGGCGGCCGAGGGGTCGGTGACCGAGATCGCGCTCGGGGTCTGCGGGTTGGCCGTCGGGGCGATCAGCTTCCTGACCTCCGCGACCCGGTCGTCCGCCGAGCGCTCGTAGACCGCCGTCGGGTGCCCGTCGAAGCCCAGCAGCCGCTGTGCCGCGTCCCATCCGATCAGCGCGGACCGCTCTATCTCCGGAGCCAGCGGGATCGGCTCCAGGATGCCGATCACCGTGAAGTACCGGCCGCCGATGAACACCTGCCGGCCCGGCTCCGTGATGCCGAGGCGGCGCGCGGACACGTTGCCGAGGACCACGGAGGGGTAGCGCCCGGTGGCCTCGTTGAGCCAGGTGCCGCTGCCCGTCCTCGCGCGCAGGGTGCCCAGCAGATCGTCCTTGGCGGCCTTCAGCACGATCCCGCCGGTCTCCTCCTTCGGGATGTTCTCCGACCGGCGGACGGACTCGGGGACGTCACCGGTGGTGCCGACCGACTCGACGCCCTCGATGCGGGAGATCATGCCGGGGGAGTCCTTGGGCAGCTTGGTGTCCTGCCCGGTGAACATGCCCTGGCCGGGCGTCGCGACCAGCATGTTGGTGCCGAGCGCGTCGAGTTCGCGCAGCAGCTTGGCCTGGCTGGAGGAGGAGATCCCGACCACCGCGATCATCGTCGCGATGCCGATGGCGATGCCGAGCGCGGACAGGAACACCCGCATCGGGCGCGAGCGCAGGCCCGCCGACCCGACGTGCAGGACGTCCCGGGGGGACAGCCTCGGCGGGGTCAGCTTCCGGGTGCGGGTGCGGGTGCGCGTACCGCTCATGACCGCACCTCCGCCGTGTTCCGTACGTCCGCCACGATCTCCCCGTCCCGGATCCTCACCTGCCGCGGCAGGCTCGCCGCGATCTCGTTGTCGTGGGTGATCACGGCGATGGTGGCCCCGTCCCCGCCCGCGTTCAGCTCGTGCAGCAGCTCCATCACCGATTCCCCGGAGGCCGTGTCCAGCGCGCCCGTCGGCTCGTCGGCCAGCAGCAGGTCCGGCTCGCCCGCCACCGCCCGGGCGATGGCCACGCGCTGCTTCTGCCCGCCGGACAGTTCGTGCGGCCGGTGGTCCATCCGGTCCCCGAGGCCTACGCGTTCCAGGGCGCGGGCCGCCCGGCGGCCGCGCTCGGCGCGCGAGAGGCCGGAGTACAGCAGGCCCTCGGCCACGTTCGCCCGGGCGCTGATGCCCGGCACCAGGTGGAAGGACTGGAAGACGAAGCCGACGTGCCGGGAGCGCAGCGCCGAGAGCGCGCGGTCCGACAGGGTCGCGATGTCGTGGCCGGCGATCCGGACGCCGCCGGCCGTGGGCCGGTCCAGCGTGCCGACGATGTGCAGCAGGGTGGACTTGCCCGAGCCCGACGGGCCGACGATGGCGAGCAGTTCGCCGCTGCGGACGGTCAGGTCGACCCCGCGCAGGGCGGTGACCCCGCCCGCGTACTCCTTGGCGACCCCGGTCAGTTCGACGACCGCGGGCGCCGTCCCGGTGTCCGTCACAGCTTCGGTATCCCGACCCGCATGCCCTCCTTGAGGGCGTCGCCGGTCACCTCGACCCGGCCGCTTCCGAACATGCCCAGTTCGACCTTCACGTCACGGGCCCGGCCGTCCTCCACCACCTGGACGCCGAAGCCCCCGCCCGCGAGCGCGAGCAGGGCGTTGACCGGTACGGAGAGCACGCCCTTGCGGGTCTCGCCGGTCAGGCCGACGCTCACCGGGGACTGGTCCGGGGCGTTGACCTCGGCGGGCTTGTCGAAGGCGACGGACACCTCGACCTTGGCCTTCCCGTCCCCGCCGGCTCCACCGCCCGCTCCGCCCCCGCCGTTGCCCTCGTTCCCGTCGCCCGCGTCGGCGGCGCCGCCCACCGAGTCGATCTTCCCGGTGGCGGTGGTCCCTCCCGGCAGCCGTACGGTGACCGGCTCGCCGGTCTTCGCCGCGGCCGCCTTCGCCGTCTCCAGCTGGAAGCGGACGATCCGCTCGGTGCCGGTCACCGTGAGCACCGCCTTGCCCGGCCCGGGCTCGTCACCGACCGCCGCGTCGTTCTTGCGTACCCGCTGGGGCCCGGAGGCGAAGGCGATGTCCTCCTTGGCGACCTCGCCCGTCTCCGCGGTCTTGTGCGCCTTCTGCCACCGCTTGACCGCCGTCGCCGTACCCGCCGTGAAGGTGCCGTCCTGCGGGTCGAGCCCGGTTCCGTAGCCCAGCGCCTGGAGGTTGCGCTTGAGCTGCTTGACGTCCTCGCCCTTGTCCCCGGCCTTCAGCGGCCGGTACATGGGCACGGCCCCGTACATCAGCCGCACCGCCCGCCCGTTGACCTCGTAGAGCTTCCCGTCCCGCTCGACCGCCGAGCCCTCGCCCGCGATCCACGTCAGCACGCCCGGCCCGCTCGCGTTCAGCTTGCGCTCCTGCGCGAAGCCGAGGGTGCCCTCCACCTGGAGGCCCGAGCTGAGGTCGCCGCGCTGGACCGGGGCCGTCGCCGGCGGCAGCCCGTCCGCGCGGCGTTCCCGCGCGGCGTCGTCCCGCTGCGGCTGCGCGATGACGGCGTACCCGCCGCCCGATACGGCCAGGGCGGCGGCCAGCGCGCCCAGCACCCACGTGGAGCGGCGGCTCATCGGGCCGCTTCGCACTTCTTCACGGCGTCCTGGAAGGCCTTCTCCTGGCCCTTGGGTATCTCGATGCCGCTGCGCGCGCCCCCGTTGTACTCGGGGTCCTTCAGCTGGATGCCGTTGTCGCGCATGCAGCGGATCCACTTCAGTTCCTTGTCCTTCTCCTCCTGCGTCGGCTCCTTCCCCGGGCCGGTGTCCATCCCGCAGGCCTTCATGGCCTCCTGCATCTTCTGGGGGTCGGCGCCGGCGCCCAGCGTCATCCCGCGCGGGTCCTGGCCGGGCTCCGGGTCGGGGGCGTCGATGCCGTGCTCGCGCAGGCACTGGCGCATCTTCAGGGCGTTGTCGGCATCGGTTCCCCCGCTCGACTCCTTGCCCGACTCCTTCTTCCCGTCCGCCTTCGAGGAGCCGTCCTCCGTGCAGGCGGTGGCGAACAGGGTCAGCCCGGTGACGACCGCGGCCGTGGACATGATCAGAGATCGCTTCATGGTGCCGAGCCTGCGGTGAAAGGGGGTTTCGCTTCCCTCTCGCACCTTCCTTACAACGGCGAAATGTCGATCTCGGGTAGAGAGGACGCATGCGCGTACTGGTGGTGGAGGACGAGGAATTCCTCCGGGAGATGATCGCCGAGGGGCTGCGTCGCGACGCCCTGGCCGTCGACGAGGCGGGCGACGGCCTGGAGGCGCTGCGCCGCCTGCGGCTGGACGCGTACGACGTCCTCGTCCTCGACCGCGACCTGCCCGGCCTGCACGGCGACGAGGTCTGCCGGCAGGTGGTGCGCGAGCGGCTGCCGACCCGCGTCCTGATGCTGACGGCCTCCGGGACCGTGCGCGACCGGGTCGAGGGCCTCGGTCTCGGCGCCGACGACTACCTCACCAAGCCCTTCGCCTACGACGAGCTCCTCGCCCGTGTCCTGGCCCTCGGCCGGCGCACCCGCCCCGCCCTGCCGCCCGTGCTGGAGCGCGCCGGAACCGCCGTCGACACGGCCCGCCGCACCGCCACCCGCGACGGACACCGGCTCTCGCTGTCCCGCAAGGAGTTCGCCGTGCTGGAGGCACTGCTGCGCGCCGAGGGGGCCGTGGTCAGCAGCGACGACCTGATCGAGCAGGTGTGGGAGCAGGACACCAGCTACTCCACCAACGCCGTCCGCGTCACCCTCAGCAAGCTCCGCGCCAAGCTGGGCGAGCCGCCACTGATCGAGACCGTGCCGGGCGCGGGCTACCGGATCGCCGCCCCGTGAAGCCGCCCCGGGGGTTCCGGGTGCTCCCGCGCACCGAACGCGGCCGCCTCACCGCCCTCTACGGTTCGCTGCTGCTCCTCGCGGGCGGCGGCCTGGTGGCACTGGTCTACGTCCTCGTCGGCCAGGGCCTCTACGCGAGCGTCAACGGGGCCGTCCGCACGGTCAGCCCGGGCTTCGCCGTGCCGGCCTCCGGCATCACCCCGGGCTGGTGGGCCGAGCCGGCCCGCGATTACGTACCGGCGCAGCGGCTGCCCCCGGGCGAGGCGCCCACCGAGGAGCAGCTCAAGAGCTACGCCTACACCCGCGACCTCTCCGACGCCGTCACCACGGCCACCCAGCACCGGATGCTGGTGTACTCGCTCCTCGCGCTGGCCGTCTTCGCCGTGCTGTCGATCTGGCTCGCCTGGTGGATGGCCGGCCGGGTGCTGCGCCCCGTCGGCGTGATCACCGAGACCGCGCGCCGGCTGTCCGGAGAGAACCTGGACCAGCGGATCTCCCTCGACGCTCCGCCCGGCGAGCTCAAGGAGCTGGCCGACACCTTCGACGCGATGCTCGGGCGGATGGAGGATCTGGTCTGCGCCCAGCGGCGGTTCGCGGCGAACGCGGCGCACGAGCTGCGCACCCCGCTGGCCGTGCAGCGGGCCGCGGTCGAGATCGGGCTGGCGGGGGAGCCGTCGCCGCAGAAGGTGGCCCGGATCCGGGAGCGGCTGATCGGTGTCGCGGATGCCGGCGAGCAGCTCGTCGAGTCCCTGCTGCTGCTCGCCGTGTCCCAGGAGGGCCTGGAGCCCGGATCGACGGGGCCGGTGGACCTGGCGGCGCTGACGGCGGAGCGGGCGGAGGAGCTGGCGGAGGAGGTGACGGAGGAGGTGACGGAGGCGGACCCGGCGGCCGGCCCGCCGCAGGCGCCGACCGTCGTACGGACCCTCGCGCCGCTGACGGTGACGGGGGACCGGGCCCTCCTCGGGCACCTCGTCCGGAACCTGTTGACCAATGCAGTACGTCACAACCGCGCGGGCGGCCGGATCACCGTCGCGACCTCCGCAGACGGGGAACTGGTGGTGTCCAACACCGGCCCGGTGATCGATCCGGCGGACGTGCCGAGGCTCCTGGAGCCGTTCCGACGGCGGGCCGAACGGCAGCACACCGCAGGTGAGGGCGCAGGATTGGGGCTCTCGATCGTCGCGGCCATCGCGCGGGCGCACGGGGCATCGCTCGCCGCCGAGGCCAATGCGGAGCCGGGGGGCGGGCTGACGGTCCGGGTCCGCTTCCCGCAGCCGGACGGGCGGGGCACCGTCCCGGGTACACCGGGATCGAAGATCGGCTGATGTACGGTCGGTTCAATGAGCAAGCACCGCCGCGCCCGCTCCCGCACGCCTCGCCCCACGCGCCGTGTGGCGCTGGCGGCTGCCTTCGGCCTGCTGACGTTCGGGGCCGGCTGGGTGTACGCCGTCGCCGACCCGGACAAGTCGCAGGCCCCGCCGCAGGCGCGGACGGACTCCCGCCCGCCGGGCGAGGACCGCGCGGCGCGCGACGCCCACCGGGACGCCCTCCAGGGCCTGACCGGCATCAGCGAGCAGACCAAGGCCAAGATCCCTGCCGAGTCCCGCCAGCTCGTCCTGGTCACGGGCAAGGCCAAGGACTCCTCGGAGTCCACCGCCACCTTGTACACGCGGCCCGCGGCCGGCGCCGACTGGGTACGGGCCGAGAGCTGGCCTGCGCGCAACGGCGCCAAGGGCTGGTCCACGGAGCGCACGTACGGCGACCTGACCTCCCCGCAGGGCGTCTTCGCGCTGACCGACGCGGGCGGCCTGCTGCCGAAGCCGCCGGGCACGAAGCTGCCGTACGACAAGGACGGCGCGTTCGTGGCGACGGGCCGCGGGGTGAACGGGGAGTCCCTGGCGGGCTCCTTCGACTACGTCGTCGCGATCGACTTCAACCGCAAGCCGGGCACCTCTCCGCTGGACGCCACCAAGCCGGAGGGCGAGCGCAAGGGCGGCAACATCTGGCTCCACGTGGACCACGACGGCCCCTCGCAGGGCTGCGTCGGCATCCCGAAGGAGGCCATGAAGAAGGTCCTGGAGACCCTCGACCCCGCGGCGAAGCCGATCATCGCGATGGGCCCCGAGGGCTTCTGAGCCCGGCGGGCTCCGTCAAGCCGGGTCGGTCATGGGGCCGCTTCGGCAAGGCGAACGTCATCGGGCCCGGCGTTCCCCCGCACCAACACCGCCCGGCGGCGGGCCTGGAGCAGCAGTCCGATGTACACCAGGTCGAAGACGCTGCACAGGATCCCGAGGCCCAGGATGAACGGCGCGTCCTCGATCACCCCGAAGAGCAGGGTCGGGGCCAGGGTGCCCAGCCATTTGGCGACGGCGATGGTCAGGGACTGTCCGCGCGGGCCCTGCCGGGCCGCGAAGAGGCCGATGAACAGGCCGGACATCAGCAGGTTCTGGAGGAACGCCGAGTAGCGCGTGGCGTCGTGCGCCCCGAAGTGGGCGAGGAACAGGCCCTGTACGGCGAAGCCGGTGCCGAACACCAGCACCGCCCAGCCGGCGAACATCGGGCGGGTCACGAACCGCGGCAGTTCGGCCCTCCCGAACCGCAGGTAGGTACAGACGATCACCACGTCGGCCACCGCCCACACCACGTTCACCACGCCCTGCGCGGAGATCCCGACCGTGAACTCGCGGACCGCGTAGATCGACTCCCAGGCGAAGTTCAGTGAGAGCGCGGCGACGGGCATCGCGTACGTGCGGTCGCGCAGGCCGACGCGGATGGCCTCCACGTACACGATCGTCCAGGCGATCCCGCTGACCAGTGTGAGCATCAGATCCATCCGCGCACCCTAGGGGCGGGAGTTGGATCACGCCAGGGTCGCGACGCGGGCGGCGGGTCCCCGCCGGGTTCGGTCCACCCCCTTGCCTGACGGACCGTCAGCTACGACGATGGCCCGGCACCGATATGACGAATCGGCAGACGAAGGCGAGGCGGGCCCGGCATGGCGCGCGTATTTCCGGAAGGTCGGCTGGTCTACGGGATGCAGCTCCCGATCCAGTCGCAGAGCACCATCTACGCCGAGCCCTGGGAGGCCACGGCCGGCGCCGCCGATCTCGCCGAGGTGGCCCGCGCCGCCGACGGCGCCGGCTTCGGGTACCTGGCCACCTGCGACCACGTGGCCATCCCGCGCCGGCTCGCCGGCCCCATGAGCACCATCTGGTACGACCCGGTGGCCACCCTGTCCTTCCTCGCCGGAGTCACCGAACGCGTCCGGCTCCTCAGCCACGTCGCGATCCTCGGCCTGCGCCACCCGCTGCTCAGTGCCAAGCAGTACGCCACCCTCGACCACCTCTCCGGCGGCCGGCTGATCCTCGGGGTCGGGGCCGGGCACGTCCAGGAGGAGTTCGAGGTGCTCGGCGTGGACTTCGCCCGCCGCGGCGCCGTCCTCGACGAGACCCTGGACGCGCTGCGGGCCGCGCTGGGCCCCGAGGAGTACCCCGAGTTCGAGGGCGAGCGGTTCTCCTTCAAGGACCTCGGCCAGCTGCCCCGGCCCGCCCAGGAGCGGATCCCCGTCTGGGTCGGCGGCTCGTCCGGACCGGCCGTGCGCCGCGCGGCCCTGCGCGGCGACGGCTGGCTCCCGCAGGGCGACCCGCGCGACAAGCTGCCCGCGCAGATCGCCCGTATCAAGGAGCTCCGCGCGCAGGCCGGGATCGCCGGCCCCATGGAGTTCGGGGCGATCAGCGAGGCCCTGTACGTCGGCGAGCCCGGCTGGGACACCGGCCGCCGCACCCTGACCGGCAAGGCGGAGGCGCTCGCCGAGTCCCTGCGGGAGTACAAGACCCTCGGCGTGGACCAGATCCAGGTCCGCTTCCGCAGCCGCGACCGCGCCGAACTCGTCGACCAGATCACCGCTTTCGGCGCCGACGTCGCGCCGCACCTCAACGACTAGGAGTCGTCACCATGGGCAAGCTGGACGGGCGCGTCGTGATCATCACCGGCGCGGCGCGCGGCCAGGGCGAGCAGGAGGCCCGCCTGTTCGCCGCCGAGGGCGCCAAGGTGCTGCTCGGCGACGTGCTGGACGAGCAGGGCGCGGCCGTGGCCAAGGACATCGGCGAGGACCGGGCCCGGTACGTACGGATGGACGTGAGCCGCGAGGAGGACTGGGCGGCCGCGATCGCCGCGGCGAAGGAGGCCTTCGGCCCGGTCAACGGCCTCGTCAACAACGCGGGCATCCTGCGCTTCAACGAGCTGACCTCGACCCCGCTGGAGGAGTTCCAGCAGGTGGTGCAGGTCAACCAGGTCGGCGCCTTCCTCGGCATCAAGTCGGTGGCCCCGGAGATCGAGGCGGCCGGCGGCGGCACGATCGTCAACACCTCCTCCTACACCGGCCTGACGGGCATGGCGTACGTCGGCACCTACGCGGCGACCAAGGCGGCCATCCTCGGCCTCACCCGGGTGGCCGCGCTGGAGCTGGCGGCCAAGGGGATCCGGGTCAACGCGATGTGCCCGGGCGCCGTGGACACCCCGATGGCCAACCCCGGGCTGCTGGACCCGGACAACATGACCGACGAGGCCAAGGACGCGATGGCCGAGCTGTACAAGCGGGTCGTGCCGATGGGCCGGGTGGGGCAGCCGGAGGAGATCGCCAAGCTGGCGCTCTTCCTGACCGCCGACGACTCCTCGTACATCACCGGCCAGCCGTTCGTCATCGACGGCGGCTGGATGGCGGGGGTCAGCATCCTCTAACCATATCTGATGGAGCGTCAGGTATTGACGCTCCCGCCTTCCCGATGGAACAGTCGAGACATCAAATCTGACGCAACGTCAGAAATCAAAGGACGGTGAACCCCCTTGGAATTCGGGCTCTTCGTGCAGGGATACGTGCCTGAGGCGCGGTCCAAGGTCGACCCCCAGGCCGAGCACAAGGCGCTGTTGGAGGAGACCGAGTACGTCATCCAGGCCGACAAGTCCGGCTTCAAGTACGCCTGGGCCTCCGAGCACCACTTCCTGGAGGAGTACTCGCACCTGTCGGCGAACGAGGTGTTCCTCGGCTACCTCGCGGCCGCCACCGAGCGCATCCACCTCGGCTCCGGCATCTTCAACCCGCTCGCCCCGGTCAACCACCCGGTCAAGGTGGCCGAAAAGGTCACCATGCTCGACCACCTCTCCAAGGGCCGCTTCGAATTCGGCACCGGCCGCGGCGCGGGCAGCCACGAGATCCTCGGCTTCCTCCCGGGCATCGAGGACATGAACGGCACCAAGGAGATATGGGAGGAGACCATCGCCGAGTTCCCCAAGATGTTCCTCCAGGAGGAATACGAGGGGTTCCAGGGCAAGCACTGGTCGCTCCCGCCGCGGAAGATCTTCCCCAAGCCGTACGGGAAGGCGCACCCGGCCATGTGGTACGCGGCCGGCTCCCCCTCCTCCTACGCCATGGCGGCGAAGAAGGGCCTCGGCGTGCTGGGCTTCAGCGTGCAGAAGGTCTCCGACATGGAGTGGGTCCTCGACCAGTACAAGACGGCCATCCAGGAGGCGAAGGCCATCGGCGCCTTCGTCAACGACAACGTCATGGTCACCTCGACCGCGATCTGCGCCGAGACGCACGACAAGGCCGTCGAAATCGCCGTCAACGCCAACATGAACCGCTTCCAGTCGCTGGTCTTCCGCTACCACGACACCTTCCCGCGGCCCGAGGCGATCCCGCAGTGGCCCGAGACCCTGCCGGAGTACAACGCGGAGATCATCGAGCTCCTGATCGCCGAGGAGCTGCTGATCTGCGGTGACCCGTCCGAGGTCCGCGCCCAGTGCAAGCGCTGGGAGCAGGCCGGGGCGGACCAGCTGTCCTTCGGTCTGCCGACCGGAGTCGGTTACGAGGACACGATGACCACGATCAAGCTGATCGGCGAGCACGTGATCCCGCACATCGACACGGACCCGGTCCACCGCACGACCCGCTTCCGCCAGGCCGTCTAGCACTCGGCTCGGCCGGGGTGGGCCCCTGTACCGGGGCGGCGTCTTCCCGGACCGCCGCCCCGCACGCGCCCCGGCCGGGCGGCCACCGGCCGGGGCGCGGGTGCTCCGTCCTCCGGGTGCGGCCCGGCTCGTGGGGCTCCGCCCCACACCCCGCTCCTCAATCGCCGGAGGGGCTGGGGGGTGCCGCCGGGCGGGGTCTTGACCGTTCGGGTTGGTCCGCGGGGTCCCTCCGGGACGTCTCCTCGTCCTCGCGCACCGAGGCACCTTTGGAAGCCAAGGGTGGTTGCGCGCTCGTCCTGCGGGGACGCCCCGGAGTGCCCCCGCGGACCGGCCAGACGGCCCAGACCCCCCGCCCCGTGGGCCGGGAGCGCGCGTTGGGGTGGGGACACGGCGGAGTGTCCCCGCAGGACGAGCGCGCAACCACCCTCACGTCTCGCAGCGGTGCTCAGTGCGCGAGGACGAGGAGACACTCCGGCGGGGCACCGCCCCAACAGGCCGACCCCGGCCCAGGGGCAAACCCGGCAGCGGCGCCCCGCCCGAGGGGTCGGTGGAGCCCCGGCAACGGCGCCGCACGCAAGGCAACGCAACGGAGAAGGGACGTCATGCTCGACCACCTGATCAAGGGCGCCACCGTCGTGGACGGCACCGGCGCCCCCGCCCGCGTCGCAGACGTAGGGATACGTGACGGCCGCATCGTCGCCATCGGCGACCCCGGCTCGGTCACCGAGTCCGCGACCACCAGCGAGGACGCCACGGGGCTGATCCTCACGCCCGGGTTCATCGACCCCCACACGCACTACGACGCCCAGCTCTTCTGGGACCCGTACGCCACCCCCTCCATGAACCACGGCGTCACCACCGTCGCCGGCGGCAACTGCGGCTTCACCCTCGCCCCGCTCCACCCGGACCGCCCCGAGGACGCCGACTACACGCGCCGCATGATGAGCAAGGTCGAGGGCATGGCCCTCAAGGCCCTGGAGGAGGGCGTCGACTGGACCTGGTCCACCTTCGGCGAGTACCTCGACGCGCTCGACGGCCGGATCGCCGTCAACGCCGGCTTCATGGTCGGCCACTGCGCCCTGCGCCGCCACGTCATGGGCGAGGACGCCGTCGGAGGGCAGCCCACCCCCGAGCAGATGCAGCAGATGCTGGACCTCCTCCACGACGCCATGAACGCCGGCGCCTGGGGCCTGTCCACCACCCAGTCCTCCACCCACTCCGACGGCGCCGGCGCCCCCGTCGCCTCCCGGCACGCCAAGCCGGAAGAGCTCCTCGCCCTGTCGAAGGCCGTCTCCGAGCACGAGGGCACCCAGCTCGAAGCGATCGTCGCGGGCTGCCTCGACCAGTTCTCGGACGAGGAGATCGACCTCTTCGTGGAGATGAGCGCGGCCGCCGGACGCCCCCTGAACTGGAACGTCCTCACCATCGACGCCTCCGTCCCCGAGCGGGTCCCGCGCCAGCTGATTCCCAGCGAGCGCGCCCGCAAGGCCGGCGGCCGGATCGTCGCGCTGACGATGCCGATCCTCACCCCCATGAACATGTCCCTCGGCACCTTCTGCGCCCTCAACCTCATCCCCGGCTGGGGAGAGGTCCTCGCCCTGCCCGTACCCGAGCGGATCGCGAAGCTGCGCGACGCGGACGTACGGGCCGAGATGCTGCGCCGCGCCGACAGCAAGGAGGCCGGGGTCTTCCGCCGCCTCGCCAACTTCGGGCGCTACGTCATCGGCGACACGTACAGCAAGGAGAACGAGGGCCTGTCGGGCCGGGTCGTCAACGACATCGCCGCCGAGCGCGGCCAGGACGCCTTCCAGTGCCTGGTGGAGATCTGCGCCAACGACGAGCTGCGCACGGTCCTGTGGCCCATGCCGACCGACAACGACCCGGCGACCTGGGCGCTGCGCGCCGAGACCTGGCAGCACGAGGACGTCATGCTCGGCGGCTCCGACGCCGGCGCGCACCTGGACCGCATGTGCGGCGCCCCCTACACGACGCGCTTCCTCGGGGACTGCCTGCGCGGCCGCAAGCTGGTGCCGGTGGAGCAGGCGGTACGGATGCTCACCGACGACCCGGCCCAGCTGTTCGGGCTGCGCGAGCGCGGCCGGATCACCGAGGGCTACCACGCGGACCTGGTCCTCTTCGACCCCGAGCGCATCGAGGCCGGCCCGGCGACCCTCGTCCACGACCTGCCCGGGGACAGCCCGCGGCTGGACTCCCGGGCCATCGGCATCGTCTCGGTCCGGGTCAACGGCGTGGAGACCATCCGCGACGACGAGGTGACGGGGGCCGTGCCGGGCATCGTGCTCCGGTCGGGCCGGGACACGAGGACGGTGAGCACCAAGTGACGGATGCGCAGAAGCACGCGGTGAACAAACTCTTCATCGGCGGCGAGTGGGTCGAGCCCGACGGCGGCCACTACGAGGTGGTCAACCCGGCGGACGAGTCGGTGGTCGGGCTCGCGCCCGAGGCCTCCCGCGCGCAGGTCGAGGAGGCGGCCCGCGCCGCCGCCGAGGCCTTCGAGAGCTGGTCCCGTACGAAGCCCGAGGCGCGGGCGGCGATCCTCGACCGGGCCGCGGACATCATGCAGCGGGAGTTCGAGCCGTGGGCGGCCCTCGCCCAGGCCGAGACGGGCGCCCCGACCGGGATCGCGCGCGGCATGCAGGTCGGCGTCGGCGTCACCCGCTTCCGGCGGTACGCGAAGGGTGCCCTGGAGCCGGTCGAGCGGGGCCTGCCGCCGCAGGTCACGGAGGCCGGCCCGATGGGGAAGGCGAGCATCCTGGGCGCGCTGGAGGTCCGCCAGCCGGTCGGCGTGGTCACCTGCATCACCTCCTACAACAACCCGTGGGCGAACCCGGCGGGCAAGGTGGCCCCGGCCTTGGCCATGGGCAACACGGTGGTCGTCAAGCCGGCCCCGCAGGACCCGCTGTCGGTGTTCAAGATGGCCGAGGCGCTTGCGGAGGCCGGGGTTCCGGCGGGCGTGGTGAACGTGGTGAACGGGCAGTCGGTGGAGGTCGGCGAGGCCGCCGTGGACTCCCCGTACGTGGACATGGTGTCCTTCACCGGCTCCACGGGCGTCGGGCAGCGCATCGCCGAGGTCTGCGGCCGCACCATGAAGCGGCAGCTGATGGAGCTGGGCGGCAAGGGCGCGGCGATCGTCTTCGAGGACGCGGACCTGGACGCGGCGATGATGGGCATCGGCACGACCTTCTCCTTCTACTCCGGCCAGATCTGCACCGCCCCGACCCGGGTGATCGTCCACCGGTCGGTCTACGACCAGCTGATCGAGAAGCTGACCGGCTACCTGGCCTTCATGAAGGTCGGCGACCCGACGGTGCAGGGCACGGTCGTGGGCCCGGTGATCTCGGCGGCGCACCGCGACCGCGTGGAGTCGTACATCGAGCTGGGGAAGAAGGAGGGCGCGCGGATCGCGTACGGCGGCGAGCGCCCGGTGGTGGGGGACGGCCGCGGCTTCTACGTGGCCCCGACCCTCCTCGTCGACTGTACGAACGACATGAGGGTGGTCCGCGAGGAGATCTTCGGCCCGGTCGTCGTGGTCGTCCCCTTCGACGGGGACGAGGAGGAGGCGATCCGACTGGCCAACGACAGCGACTTCGGCCTGCTGAGCTACGTGTGGTCCGGGGACTCGGCGCGCGCGTTCCGCGTGGCCCGGCGGCTGCGGGCGGGCGGGGTCGGCGTGAACACCATCGGGCGGAACATGGAGGCCCCGTTCGGCGGCTTCAAGCGCAGCGGGGTGGGGCGCGACGTGGGCTCGTACGCGCTGCACGCGTACAGCGAGATGCAGTCGATCGTCTGGACGGGCTGAGGCGGGCCACATGGTGCGGCCCGGCCGGGGGAGTTCCCCCCGGCCGGGCCGCGGTCGTTTCGGCTACGGGGGCCAGCTGTAGCCCAGGGACTCGGCCAGCTCGCGGCTGCCGCCGCTGAGCCGGGTGAACTCCTTCGGGTCGCCGGCCTCGATGCGGGCCAGCGCCGCGGCCGCCTGCTCCGCCGCGGGGCGGCCGTCGTCCGGCAGGTGCCACTCGAAGTACAGCGATTCGGTGGTGCCGGGCGGCGTGAAGGCGAGTTGCAGGACCGTGGTGTCCGGGTCCCGCCAGTCGGTGGAGACCCAGCTACGCCGCAGGTCCCAGCGGCCGAGCAGCTCGGGCCGCTCCCGCAGGCCCGCGGAGATCAGCCGTGCGGTGGTGCGGGCGGTCCAGCACCAGGAGTGGTCCCGCTCGGCCCGTTCGAGCTCCGCGTCGTATGCGGCCGCGTCGAAGCGGTACTCGGGCGGGGTCGCCCCGGTCGCCCCGCGCCAGTCGCCCCACACCACCTCGGCGCCGTCCCGGCGGATGGTGACGTAGAGCGCGCCGCAGCAGCCCTCGGTGCACCCCGCCTCGGCGAGCCGCACCTCCCGCGGCTGCTCCCCGGCGCGCAGGTCGCCGCTGTCGAGCAGGGACTCGGGGGAGCCGCCCGGTCCGTTCGCGAACAGCGCGGGCAGCAGCGGGCGGCCGTCGACCAGGAACCGGGTCTCGACGGAGTTCGAGTCCACGGCGTCGTGGACCACGACCACCTCCCAGCGCGGGTGCGAGCCCGGCGCCGCCGTACCGGCGAACGGTTTGTGCCCGGTACGCCGGATCCAGTCCGCGCGGCGCCGCTCCGCTGCCGGAGCGGTGCCCTCGCCCCCGGACGGTGCGTCGGGTCCTTGGGCCCACGCGGGCCCGGCCAGCAGCCGCTCCAGGCCGCCGAGCAGTGCCTCCCGCCGGTGGGTCCGCCAGTTCAGCAGTGCGGCGGGCCCGCTGTGCAGGTCGAGAGCGACTGCGAGGAGCAGCTCGTGGAGCTCAGGAGTCGGGGGCAGCCGGTCGGCGTACCCGACGAAGTACGCGTACACGTTGGTGGCGGGCAGATAGTCGAGGATCTCGGCCCGGTGCCCCACATCACGGGACATTCGGTGCAGCAGGCGGCCCGTCAGGGCCAGCAGTTCGGGGTCCACGGGCCGGGCGCGCAGCAGCCCGTGCAGGTCGGCGGCCTCGGCGATGCGCCGGGCGAAGAGCAGGGCCCGTGGTTCGCCGGGCACCGCGAGCAGTGCGGCCCGGACGGCCTCCGGGTCGCCGGTGGCGATCACGCCGACGAGCGGGGCCAGCAATTCGGACCGGTCCCGGCTACGGAGGACGAGCAGGGCGGCCGCCTGCCGGTCGAGCGGGTCGAGTGCGGCGGTAGCCGCGGATCCGAGACCGCGCAGCGTGCCGAGGGCCTGGAGGCAGGGCACGTCCTCGGGTTCACCGAGACGGATCAGCAGGGCGATTCCGACACCGACGGCCGCCGCGTCGGTACCGGTCCGGGTCAGTCGGCGGGCGGTCCGCCGGGCGGCGCCTTCGTCGGCCGGAGTGAGCCGCGCTGTGTGTGCGAGGACGTTGGGCAGGGACACCGCCAGCTCGGAAACCCGCCGGTGGACGGCCTCGGCGGCCCGTACGGGGTCGGGGTCGGCCAGCAGGGGGGTGAGCGCGGCGATGGTTTCGACCTGCTCCTCTTCCCAGGTCAGGCCCTTGCGGCCGCGTTCCGGCGGGGCCCCGTCGGGCAGGGGATAGCCACGGCGCGGGACCGGGCCCTCCGGCTCGATGCCGTGCCGGAAGAGCGCGTAGTCGTACAGGGAGGTCGTCCGGGCGTCGAGCGGCTCGCGCTCGTCGCGGACGCTCATCGGGCGGGGTGGGACTCGATTCCGTAGGTCATGGGAGGAGCCTGCCACCCGTGATCACGGCGCGTCCAGCGAGAAAACGGCCTCGCCGCGGACGCGGCCGTTGATCTGAAGCTGCACCAGGTGCTCGCCGGAGTGGTAGCGGCGGGTGGTGATCGGCTTGAAGGAGTGCCGCTTGGTGCCCGTGAGGGTTTCGCCGGGGGCCAGGGCGCGGGTGACGAGTTTGAACACCTTGGGGGTGCGGGTGCCGTTCGCCTTCGTGTGGTGCACGACGTAGTCGATCACCAGCTCGGCCGGGAGCACGCCGGTGTTCGTGACCGCGTAGTCGAAGACGAGGTACTCCCCCACGGCGACCCGCGGGGTGGTCACCACCGGCCCGCGCACCGTGACCGGCACGTCCGGGGCGTGCCCGAGCAGGGTCAGCGCCTCGGGCCGGCCGGCCTTGATCAGGGTGCGCAGTCCGTGGCGCACGACGCGGTCCGTCGTACC
Organism: Streptomyces sp. NBC_01351; assembly: GCF_036237315.1. Classification (GTDB taxonomy): domain Bacteria; phylum Actinomycetota; class Actinomycetes; order Streptomycetales; family Streptomycetaceae; genus Streptomyces. Next base: position 4,909,329 of record NZ_CP108356.1, read on the forward strand.
GGCGGGCTCGGCCAGCCAGCGGGCCGCCGTCTCGACGGCGAGGGCGGGGTGGTCCCGGCTGATGTCGTTGAGGTGGTTGGAGACGGAGCGGCGGACGTACTCGGACTCGTCGCGGTAGAGGGCGTCCAGTACGGGCAGGGCGGGGCGCGGGTCGGCGACGAAGGCGGGCAGCTGCGGGGCCCACGGCAGCCGCGGCCGCGTGCCCTCACTGGCGAGGCGGCGTACGTGCGGGTCCGGGTCGTCCGTCCACTTCTGTACGACGGCCAGGGCGCGGTCAGGGTCGGCGCGCAGGAAGGGCCGTACGGCGGATTCGGCGGTCAGCCGGGAGGTGAGGTCGTGGAGCAGCGCCAGCCCGGGCTCGAACACCGCCAGCCCGCGGACGGCGACCGCCTCGTTGACGGGGAAGGTCATCCAGCCCTCGAAGGCGGGGTCGGCGAGGGCGGTGCGTACGACGGCCTCGAAGCCGGGCCAGTCCTCGGGGAGATCGGTGAGCACGGCGTCGCGGACGGCGCCGACGCGTCCGCTGTACGTCAGCCCGTCGAGGGCGTCGGCGCGGGCGCGCAGGGCCGGCGCGGACCGGCGGCCGCCCGCCCGGGCGAGCAGCCGGGCCAGGGTGCGAGCGGTTTCCGCGCTGAGGAGCTCATCGGCCGTGGGCATGGGGACAGTCTTGCGGATGCCGCCCCGGTCCCGGGTGGGCCCTGTCCGGGTGTGGCAAACCGCCTGACCGAGCCCGCCTCGACGTGACCGCGGTCACACGGGCAAGTTTGAAACCGCCCAAATGGGACAGTGCTGCGGTTTCCGCATACCGGAACGCGATCTCCGGAGCCTGTCGATCCGTGGATGGATGGTTGGGTGAACCTTGTATTAGATGCTCGTTAAGTCTATTGATCTCAAGATTCAAAGGGGTTTGGGCCGCAGGAGATCCGGACTTGTGACCTCCAGATGTGGAAAGCGCACCATCTAACGTCCTGACTCATGACTCAGCTGGACGTTCGGCCCCAGGCCGGAGACACGGTAAGCGGCGCGCCCCAGGGCGAGGGCGACGTTCGCGGCAAGGGACTCGGCAAGGGTTCCGTCGGCCTGGTGGGCAGTGCCGTCATCGGCATCTCCACCGTCGCTCCCGTCTACTGCCTCACCTCCACCCTCGGCTCCACCGCGGGCGAGGTCGGCATGCAGATGCCCGCCATCTTCCTCGCCGGCTTCCTCCCGATGCTCCTCGTGGCCTTCGCGTACCGCGAGCTCAACAAGGCCATGCCGGACTGCGGCACCTCCTTCACCTGGACCGTCAAGGCCTTCGGCCCGCGGCTCGGCTGGATGTGCGGCTGGGGCCTGGTGATCGCCACGATCATCGTGCTCTCCAACCTGGCCGGCGTCGCCACCTCCTACTTCTGGCTGCTGGCCGGCGAGATCACGAACAATCCGTCGATCGCCGCCCTGGACGACAACAAGCTCGTCCACATCGCCACCTGCCTCACCCTGATCGCCGTGGCGACCGCCATCAGCTACCGCGGCATGACCGCCACCAAGGGCGTCCAGTACGCGCTGGTCGGCCTGCAGCTCGTGGTCCTGGCCATCTTCGTCGCGATGGCCTTCCAGAAGGCCTCCGCGGGCACCTTCGACACCGGCCTGGACTTCTCCTGGTCCTGGATGAACCCCTTCGCGGTCGAGTCCATGGCGGCCTTCACCGCCGGTCTCTCCCTCTCGATCTTCATGTACTGGGGCTGGGACGCGTGCCTGGCCACCAACGAGGAGACCACCGGCTCCGCCAAGACCCCGGGCCGTGCCTCGCTCATCGCGATGGTCGTCCTGGTCGGCTCCTACCTGGCCACCGGCGTCGCCGCCCAGATGGCCGTCGGCTCGGGCGGCGAGGGCCTCGGCCTCGCCAACGAGGAGACCTCCGACAACGTCTTCGCGGCCCTCGCCGGCCCGGTGATGGGCCCGATGCTCGGCGTCCTGCTCTTCGTCGCCGTGCTCGCCTCCGCCGCCGCGTCCCTGCAGACCACCTTCATCCCGGTGGCCCGCACGGTCCTCGCCATGTCGACGTACGAGGCGCTGCCGCCCTCCTACGCCAAGGTCCACCCGAAGTTCAAGACCCCGGGCCGCGCCACCGTCATGGCGGGCGTCGCGACCGGCGTGTTCTACACGGTCATGACCCTGGTCAGCGAGAACGTCCTCACGGACACGATCTTCGCGCTCGGTCTGATGATCTGCTTCTACTACTCGCTGACGGCCTTCGCCTGCGCCTGGTACTTCCGCAAGGACCTGGCCCGATCCGCCCGCGACCTGTTCTTCAAGGGCGTCTTCCCGGTCCTCGGCGGCCTGCTGCTCTCCGCGGTCTTCTTCAAGACCCTCTACGACACCTACGACCCGGCCTACGGCTCCGGCTCCGCTGTCTTCGGCGTCGGCAGCGTCTTCGTCATCGGCGTCGGCCTGCTGGCCCTCGGCCTGGTCATCATGTTCGTCACCCAGCGCCGCAGCCCCGCCTTCTTCCGCGGCGAGGTCCTGACGAAGTCCACCCCGGCCCTGGTGGTCGAGGACTGAGCCACGGCCTTCCCGGCCCCTTCTGCCGAGTCATCCCGTGAGTCATCCCCGCGGCCCCGGATCGATCCCCTCGATCCGGGGCCGCGGGCGTTCTCGCGTACCGCGGCCGCAGCCGTTACAGTTATTTCAGATGGTCGAGGAGGTTGAGATGGCGCGTACGAGCGTGCTCGCGAAGGCGACCACCGTTGAGTCGAGCCCGGAGATCCAGGACGCTCTCGCGAAGGCGGGTCGAATGGTCCCGGGCGAGGTCGAGGTCATACTGCGGGCCGCCGACGGAAGTGAGAGCGTGCTGCCCCAGGAGTTGGTCCGGATCCTCGCGGCCTCGGCGGGCGAGCTGGCGATCGGTCACACGGTCACGGTGCTCGCCGCGGAGACCGAACTGACCCCTGCCGAGACCGCCGAGCTGCTCGGCCTGTCCCGGCCCTTCGTGGCTCGCTTGCTGGACTCGGGGGACATCCCGTCGAGCTATCTGCCGGGCAGTCGGCACCGCATCGTGCGGCTCGCCGACGTCCTCGCGTTCCAGGAACGGCGAGCCCGCCGCCGAGAAGGCCGCCGACGTATCGCCGAGGCCGTGGAAGACGCCGGGCTTCCGTACTGAGCGGCCTGAGCGAGGGGGGTTTGCTGTGCGCGTCTTCGTGGACACGAACGTGCTGTTCCCGTTCTCCGTCATGGATCTCATGCTGGCCTTGACGGAGGATTCCGTTCACGAGGTGGTGTGGTCGGAACGTCTGCTGGCCGAGTGGGAACGAGTCATCGTCCGTGAGGGGCGGCGGTCCGCGGAGTCGGCGGGGGCCATCACGCGGGCCATCCGTGAGTACTTCGGAGACTGCGAGGTCGCGGAGTCCGACTATGCGCACATGGTCGACCAGATGCCCGGCGCGGACCCGGATGATCGGTACCACGCAGCGGCGGCATGGGCCGCAGGGCAGTCGCGCTGATCACCTGGAACCTCGCCGATTTCCCGGCTGCCGAGATGGCGAGGCTGGGTGTCCGGGTGCTGGACCCGGACACGTACCTCTGCGAGCTGCACGCGCAATGGCCGCAGGAGGTCGCCGACACAACGGCCAGGATGGCGGCGGGCAAGCGGAATCCGCCGTTGACGTTCGACGATGTCGTGGCCAGGTTGGGCAAGGCGGGATTGACCCGGTTCGCGGATCGGCTGGGGGCGACCGGTGACCCGTAACGGCGTGGGGTCGTTGGGGAGGGCATGAATGCCATGAAGCGCACCCTTGCCGCCCTGGTCCTGTCCGGTGGCGCCGCCCTCGCACTCACCCCGATCGCCGCCCACGCCGATGGGGGCATGCCCCAGGGGGTCCCGCTCACCGAACGCGTCGGCGAGATCGTCGACCACCCCGGGCAGGCCGTCCAGGACACGAAGACCGCCGTCGGCATCACCACCCAGGCCGCCGGATCCGCCACCAAGGCCACCGACAGCTCCCTCGCGGGCGCCGGCTCCGCGCTGCACGCCGGACTGCCGAAGGCCCCGAGCGTCCGCTGAGCTGCCCCGCCCTCGCGTCGTCTCAGCCGGTGCGGGTGACCAGCACCAGCGGGATCTCCCGGGCCGTCGCCTCCCGGTACCCGGCGTACGAGGGCATCGCGGCCACCACCACCGGCCACAGCCGCTCCGCCTCGGCCGGGGTGGCCCGGCGGGCGGTAGCCGGGAAGGTCTCGGCGCCGACCTGGAGGGTCACCGCCGGGTCGGCGGCCAGGTTCAGGTACCAGGCTGGGTGGCGGTCGGCGCCCGCGTTCGACGCCGTCAGGACATAGGTGTTCCCGTCACGGACGAAGGCCAGCGCCGTCCGGCGCAGCAGGCCCGAGCGGCGGCCCCGGGTGGTCAGCAGCAGGTCCGAGAACCCCGGCCGCGGTCGCCCCGCGGTTTCCTCGAAGCGCCGGATGTGCTCGGCGACCCAGGGGTTCGTGCTGTCGGTCACGGGGGCGGTCATGCCGGGCCCACCCCGGTGTGCGCCGCGTGCAGGGTCGGGGCCGTGGCCTCGTCCACGACGGCCCGCGCGAAGTCGGCGTGCGTGATCCGGCTCGCGGCGTCCGCCGGGGCGAAGGCGTGACCGCCGGCCGGGGCGCCGTCGGGGTCGAAGTCCCCCGCCGGGGACAGCACCACCCAGTCCAGGGCCTCCGGGGCGGCCTCCCGCAGCGCGTCGGTCCCGGCGCCGTGGCCGACGTAGAACTCCCGCCACTCCTGCGGATACCCCGGCGTGTCCATCAGCGCCGCCCCCGACTCCGTGGGCAGTACGGAGGCCAGTCCGACCCCGACCAGCCGCCCCACCCCGGCCCGCGGGAGCCCCGCCGCCAGGGCCCGGGCCACCGCGGGGAAGTACGCGCCGGGCGCCGCCTGCGGGTCGTACACCGCGACCACCGCCGCATCGTGCCCGGCCGCCAGCCGCGCCACGTCCGCCGCCGAGGTCACGTCCCCCTCGGCGCGGCCCACCTCGGTCACCCGGTGCCCCCGCGCCCGCGCCTCGGCGACGACGGCCCGGCCCACGCGGCCGCGGGCCCCGAAGACGATGATGCTGTTGACGTTGTCGGTGCTGCTGCTGCTTCCGCTCGTGATGTTCATGGCCGCGAGCGTAGGAGGGGGGCTGGTTACCGATCGGATACCGGCTTACCGTGTGGATCATGAGCGAGCCGCAGACGCAGACCGCACCGTCCCCGGAGCCGCTGGACCCGGAGATGTTCGACCCCGTCTGCCCGTCGCCGCTGACCCCGTTCCGGATCGGCGACAAGTGGGCCTCGCTGATCCTGCGCTGCCTGGAGGGCGGCCCCCGCCGGTTCTCGGAGCTCAAGGTCCCGCTGCGCGGCATCACCTCCAAGTCCCTGACGCAGTCCCTGCGCGCCCTGGAGCGCGACGGCTTCGTCGTCCGGACGGAGTACGAGGGCCCCGAGCGCCGCGTCGAGTACGCCCTCACCCCGCTCGGCCGGGGCCTGCTGGGCCCGTTGGACGCGGCCTGCGAGTGGACCCGGGAGCACTGGGACGAGCTGATCGACGCCCACGAGGCGGGGTTGGAGGCAGGGCCGAACGGGGCACGCGCTCGTTGAGCAGTGCATGATCCTCTGGCTGCTCAACAACCTCAGTACGCTCGTCATCGCCGTGCTCCTCGTCGGCGGCATCACCGGCCTCGCCGTGATCGGCAGCATCGCCGCCCGCCGCCGCTTCCCCCACCTCGCGGGCGGCGACCACAACGAGATGGTCGGCGTCGCGCTCGGCATGTTCGGCGCGATCTACGGCATCATCCTCGCGTTCGTCGTCGTCACGCTCTGGACGCAGTTGGAGAACACCCAGAACATCGTCGCCACCGAGGCCACGGACCTGGCACTGGTCGTGCGCAGCGCCGACACCTTCCCCCCGGCCGACCGCGCCCGGATCAACGAGGCGGTCGGCGCGTACGCGCACGCCGTCGTCGAGGTGCAGTGGCCGCTGATGCGGGAGGGCCGGCCGAGTTACGAGGCCACTTCGGCCCAGACGCGCGCCCTCTACGCGGCCCTCCAGGCGTACGAACCGAGCGGCCCCCGCGCCGAGACCTTCTACGCCGAGGCGGTCACCCGCCTCAACGACGTCGCCGCGCAGCGCCGGGCGCGCGTCTCCATGGCCGAGACCTCGCTGCCGATCCTGCTGCAAGTGCTCGTGTACGGGGGCGCGTTGGTGATCCTCCCGCTCACCTTCCTGTTCGGGCTGCGCAGCCTGAAGATGCAGCTGCTGTTCGTGTCGGCGGTGGCCGCGCTGATCGGCTTCAGCCTGCTGCTGGTGGTGGCCCTGGACCGCCCCTTCGCCGGAGACCTGAGCGTGAGCCCGGCGCCGTACAAGGAGGCGGCCCTGGCGCAGTTCTGGGCGGACGGGCCGGCGGGGAGCGTCAGCCGGTGACGTGGACGGCGGCCGTCGTGGCCGCCTGGAAGCCCTCCGGGGCGACGAACCGGGCCCGGAAGTAGCCCGGACCGCTCTGCGCGACCTCGGCCGAGAAGACGTGCCCCTCACCGTTCCAGCGCGCTTCCGTCGTCACCGCGTCGGACCAGTTCCGGCCGTCGGGCGAGACCTGGACGAGCACGTTGATCGTCCCCGGCGTGCTGTCCGTGAACAGGCCAACGCGCAGGTGACCCCGAGAGGAACGGCTACCGGCTGTCCGCGTCGTCGGCCGGATCAGCCGCTGCCCACCAATAGATGAAGCGGGCGGCCATCGCCTCGGGCGGCCGACTCGAAGGAAGTCCGAAGTGAACCTCCAGCTCCTGCCGCAGAAACTCGCCGATCACCGCCTGGTCGGCGCCACCATGGAGGCTGCGGAACAAGGGGCCGATCATGCAGTCGTACTCGTCCTGGACATCGTCGGCGATACCGATCGGATCCCACTCATTGAGCAGCCGTCTGAGGTCCTTCTGAGTGGAGGTGTTCCAAGGGCGCATCTCCCCAGAGTGCCATCCGAGAACCTAGCGACTACTCACGGCATCTTGATCCAAACGAGACGGCCTAGCCCCAGGTGCGGGAGCAGAGCACGAGTCGGTAGCCGTCGGGGTCGGCGATGGTGACACCCCACTCGTCCCAGTACGGGTTGTGCGAGGCCACCCGGGTCCCGCCGTGCTCGACGAGCCGGGCGACGAGGGCCTCGTCGGGGGCTTCGCCGAGGTAGACGACGAAGAGGTCGTCGACGGTGGGGGCGGGGGTGATCGGGTTCTCTGCGTCCCGCGTCAGCTCGAAGTGCCAGCCGCCGTCGACGGGGCCGACCATGAGGAGATCGTGCTCCCCGGGGACGCTCTTGGTGCTGCGCCACAGGACTCCGAGCCCGAGCCCGTCGACGTAGAACCGCTCGGCGGCTTCGAGGTCGAGGGAGGGGCGGGCGACGCGGATGTGGGTACGTGAACTGATCATGAGGGGAGCGTAGGACGGGCGCGGCGGGATCCGGGATGGCGGGGTCCGCGTTGACCGGAATTAGAGGGGGCTTGGGGGTTTCCCGTCAGTCTCATCGTCCTTCCGTGTCGTGACGGCCTGTCAAGGGCGCTCCTCCTTCGTCGTCGCGTCGCTTCGCGATGGCCTTCGGCCACCCTTGACAGACCGCCCCGCCACGGAAAAACGAAGACTGACGGGAAACCCCCAAAAGAACGGGCCGGGACAGAGATTCCAAGGACGGGCCCATCAGCGATGTCCGGCCCCGCCCAGGTGAGGAATCACGCCCCGGGCCCTGCCAGGGCCGCTCCCCGAACCGGGCAGGCGGCCGGCCCTCACCAAACAGCGACCACAAGCACCCCAGCCCCCGACAGGCGCGACAGATCGCTACGCGCTCCTCCACGACGGCGTCCGTCGGCCGTCTGGGGCTGGTCATCGACAGCGACAGATCGCCACAAGCCGCGCAGCCAGGTCACTTGCGCTTGCCGTGCACGTAGAAGTTGGCTTCGTGCCGACGGGGGAAGGCGCACGTACGTTCGCGGATGGACCTGCCGCGGGTCTGACGGGTCACAGGTGAGCTGATGCGCTGGTGGATTAAGTAAGGGTACTCATGTGGGCGGTTGTCAGCGGCCCGCATCGTATGGGCATGCGATCAAACCTCCTCCCGAAGTCCTTGCTGGCGGCCACCCTCGGCAGCGTCGTCGTCCTGGCCGGATTCGGCGCGCAGAGCGCCGCCGCCGATCAGATCTCCGTGGTCAGCACCGTTGACGCGGAGGCGCGGTTCCTCGAGATGGCGGACCTCATCTCGCAGAGCTGTGCCCCGGTCGTCTTTGACGGTGTCGATGGCGTGGCATCGGCCCCTGACTCCACGATGCCCGTTCTGGTCGACCCGGTGCCGCTGGATTCGGCAGAGGAGTGCGCCGCCCAGAGGCACCAACTGCGCATCAGTAATGCGTTCTCGGGGACGGAAACGGCCACGTACGAGGAGATGCGGAACCGGCTTACGGGCCTGAACTACCCGGCGGCGCGGATCCACCGCGTGCCGGACTTCAATGGCGAGCCCGTAGTGAGGATCGACCTGCGCGTGGGGGCCGAGCACTTGGCGCTGGAGGTGACGGACATCGGCAACGGCGTGATGGTCGTGGCGTTCGGCGCTCCCGAGGACGTGAGCGTGACCGAGGTCCGGTTGCAGCCGCAGCTGGACGCTCCGATGTCCTGAAGCCCTTGCCGACCCCCAGCCCATGCCGGTCTGATCGACGCCAGGCGACGTCAGCTGTGTAGCGATCCGTGGCGGCTTATGACCAGCCCAAGACCGTCGCAGACGCCGTCTTCGAGGAGCGCGTAGCGATTTGACGCGCCTGTCGGCGGCTGGGGTGCTTGTGGTCGCTGTTTGGCGATGGCCGGCCGACTGCCCGGCCCCGATGGCGGCCCTGGAGAGCCCGAGGCCGGGCGCGCCCCCTACCGGAGCAGGGCCGAACATCCCTGACAGGGCCGCCCCTACTCCTCTCTCCCCCGGCCCGTTCTTTTGGGGGTTTCCCGGCAGTCTTCGTTTTTCCGTGGCGGGGCGGTCTGTCAAGGGTGGCCGAAGGCCATCGCGAAGCGACGCGACGACGAAGGAGGAGCGCCCTTGACAGGCCGTCACGACACGGAAGGACGATGAGACTGACGGGAAACCCCCAAGACATCCCTGATGCCGTGGTGAGCAGCTGCCTCCTACCGCCGGGCGCGCGTGACCCCGCCGAGGAAGTCGTTCCAGGCCGCAGGGGTGACGGCCAGCTCGGGGCCTGCCGTCACCTTGGAGTCCCGGATGTGGATGGCTTCCGTACAGGCGGCGACCTCGACGCAGTCGTCGCCCTGGCTGCTGCTGTATGTGGACTTGTGCCAGGAGAGGGCGACTTCGACGCAGCTGTCGCCCTGGCTGCCGCTGTAGCTGCTCTTGAACCACTGGAGCTGGGTGCTGGTCACAGGGATCCTCGCATTCGCATCAACAGGCCCGTGCTGTCCGCAGGGTTGAGGGCCTGGATGCGAAGTTTGGCATACCGCTGGTGGAGGAGGCTGACGTCTTTCGGGTCAGAGATGACCTGGCCCGACTGCTGGCCCTCGGCATAGCCCATCCACTCGTTCTCCTCCGTTTCCAGGAGTTGGAAGGATCCATCGACCCCCGCGTGCTCCGGGCTAACCGTCGGCATGATCTGCAGGTCCACATTCGGCAGCCTCCCCACCTCCAGCAGGTGGTCGATCAGCTCGCGCGTCACCTCCGCCCCGCCCGTCTGCCGTTCGATCACCGACTGCTCGATGATGAAGCTGAAGGCGACGTACGGGGTCTTCAGGAGCAGTGCCTGCCGGGCCAGTCGGAACGCGATGCGGGCCTCGACCTCGTCCGGAGTCGGCAGGGGCGGCACGTCCCTGATCTGGGCCCGCGCGTACGCCTCCGTCTGCAGCAAGCCCGGAACCGACCTGCACTCGTACGTATTCAGTGCGACGGCCTGCTCCTCCAGCTCCGCCCACCGCCGGAACCACCTGGCCAGCCCCCGCTTCCGCTCCAGCCGGCTCGCCGCGATGCGGATGACGCCGAAGGCGTCCAGTGCCTCCTCCGCCCGGTCCACGAACCTCGTGGACGGGTGGCGGCGGCCCTGTTCCACCGAGGCCACGTACTGGACCGAGTAGCGGACCAGCGGGTGGAGTTGTTCCTGCGTCAGGCCGGCGCGTTTGCGGAAGGCCTTGACCGTCTCGCCGAAGTTCCGCAGGTCGGCATCGGGCTCCACCTCGGCGTCGCCGCTCTCGTCGACACTCGTCACAGCGGTCACCTCCCCGCAACCAGGTTCACGCACGGTGACTGCCACTGTCCAGAGAGTGGACTACTACTCTTCAAAAGTAGTAGTCGGGTTGCTGGGAACTCCCGTGGTCACACGGGACGTTCATTCCATGACCGCACCCTCCGGCCCCACCCGGGCCCTCGTATGCACGTTCACTCAGCGTTTCAGCTGCACCCCGCGCGGGGCCCGTCTCGCCCGCCGGCTCGCGCTCGTCGAGCTGCACGACTGGGGCATCCCGGAGTCCACCGCGCTCTCCGCCGACGCGGGCCTCCTCATCGCCGAGCTGACCTCCAACGCCGTCACGCACGGCCGCGTCCCCGGCCGGGGCTTCGAGCTGCGGATGACCCTGCTGGAGGAGGTGCTCCGCGTGGAGGTCTCCGACCCCCGCGGCGACCGCCGGCCGGCGGTGCGCCCGCACGCCTACCAGGCGGAGTCCGGCTACGGCCTGCGCATCGTCGAGGCCCTAGCCGTCGACTGGGGTGTCACGGACCGGGTGATCGGCAAGACGGTCTGGGCGGAGCTGGCCCGTCGGTGATATCTTCTTTGGGAATCATATATACGCGCATCCTGGAGGTCGTCATGTCCCGAACCGTGATCGACCTGGACGACGAGGCCTTGGCGGAAGCTGCCCGTCACCTCGGCACTACGACGAAGCGGGACACCGTGAATGCCGCCCTGCGGGAGATCGCCGACCGGCGGCGCAGAGCGGCGGCAGTGGCACGCATGCGACAGATGGTGTCAGACGGTGAGATCGACTTCTCCGCGATCGGGGGCGACGACACCGAGGCGGAGAACGAGCCAGGGGGACGATCGGTCGCGTGAGCGAGAGCTTCCTCATCGACACGAGCGCACTGATCAGGTTCTACCGGGGGCAGGTCAGTCCTGTGTGGGACGAAGTGGTCACTTCCGGGGTCGTAGGGCTGTGCGAACCCGTGCGTCAGGAGTTTCTGCGCGCAGTGGGCGGCCGCCCGGCCTACTACGAGGCAGACGGCCTGCTCCGGGAAACCTTCCCCTACTTCGTGGCACGAGACTCCGTCTGGGAGGAAACCTCGGCTCTTCAGCAGCGGCTGGCAGACGAGGGCTGTCACCAGTGCGCAAGCCCGGTCGACCTGCTCGTCGCGGTGATCGCGCAGCATCACAAGCTGACGGTCCTCCATCAGGACGCCGACTTCGAGACCATCGCCCGCCTTACCGGTCAGCCTGTGCGCCGAATCCTGGGCTGACCCTGCTTGCAGGCGCGCCAGCGGGGCGCCTCGTCGTCCGGGTTGTCGGGGCTGGCGAAGTGGAACGGGACGCCGAGGTGGGCGGCCAAGGCCGAGCCCGCGCGGGTGGCAGCGGCCGCCGACGGGTGGAGCGGGCCCGCGTCGGCGCCGTCCAGGGCGCGTACGGCCGTGCCCCAGTAGATCGTGGCCAGCGGCTTCTCCCCGGCGGGATCGTCCGTGATGGCCAGCAGGCTCACGAACCAGTCGTGGACGGTGTCTCCGTCCCAGACGGCCTCGATCGCGACCACGCGGGCACGAATGCCGTGGGCCAGGGCGGCGAGTGAGGCCAGGTCGAGCGGTGAGTCGGGCGTACGGGCGACGCGGTCGCCGAGGTGCTCGTACCGCTGGGAAACGATCACCTGCGCCTCGTACAGGCCCACGCCCTGCGCCCGGCCTGCCTCCCACACGAGCCGGACCGCCGACATGTAGCTGTCCTGCAGGACGTATCCGTCGACCTGGGTGCGGATGCCTGCCGGGAGCCCGGCCCACCCGTTGATGCTCTGGTCCAAGGCGCCGGCGCCGTCCGTCCCGAGGTTCGTCATGGCGTCATGATGGGCAGGGTGGGGCCCCGCCGGCGAACGGATTTCGCTGCCGACGAAGCCGGTCACCGTGGTCGCCCGAGGGTTACAGGTACTGCGCGAAGTCGTCCAGGGTGCGCAGGATCTCCGGTTCCTCGGCCGAGGGGAGTTGGAGGACGACCTCCTCGATGCCCAGGTCGGCGTAGTGGCTCAGCTTGCCGGGGTTCGGCTGGACCGCGTACGGGACGACCTGGAGGGACTTCGGGTCGCGGCCCGCGGTTTCCCAGACCTGGCGCAGGACCGGCAGGGACTCCGTGAGCCCGCGGCCGCCGATGGGGAGCCAGCCGTCGGAGTGGTCGGCGATGGCGGCGAACAGTTTCGGGCCGGCCGCGCCGCCGATCAGAGTGCGGGGGCCGTGGAGGGGGGTGCCGGGGGCGAGTTCGCGGGGGGTCCGGACGGGCTTGGGGTACGCGGAGCTCGCCTGGACGGAGGAGTACTCGCCGAGGTGGGCGGTGGGCTCGGGGGCCCAGAGGGCGCGCATCAACGCCATGCGGTCACGGACCAGTTCGCGGCGGGTGCGCCACTCGACGCCGTGGTCGGCGGCCTCTTCGACGTTCCAGCCGTAGCCGATGCCCAGGGTGAAGCGGCCGCCGCAGAGGTGGTCGAGGGTGGCGACCTGTTTCGCGAGGTCGATGGGGTCGTGCTGGGCGACGAGGGTGATGCCGGTGCCGAGGTGCAGCCGTTCGGTCACGGCGGAGGCCTGGCCGAGGGCGACGAAGGGGTCGAGCGTGCGCCCGTACATCTCGGGGAGCTCGCCGCCCATGGGGGCGGCGCTGACGCGGCTGACCGGGATGTGGGTGTGCTCCGGGAGGTACAGGCCGGAGAACCCGCGCTCTTCGAGGGCGCGGGCGAGACGGACGGGCGAGACGGTGCGGTCGGTGAGGAATACGGTCGTGGCGATCCGCATGGGTGCTGGCACCTCCGAGACGTGGGAACGACAACGGTAGGGGCTGGGGCGGCGAATGTTGAGGGGTCGTCAGATGGTGGGTGCGGGGTGTGCCGGGTGTGCCGGGTACCGGGCCAGCCAGCCGGGGCCGGCGGCGGCGGGGCCGTGGAGGGTCGGGCCCTGGGTCATCTCCAGGGCGAAGTCGTCGGCGAGTTCGAGGAGGGTGGCGCGGCCTTCGAGCTCGGCGAGCCAGGCCGCCGGGAGGGCGGTCTCGCCGTGCAGGGCGCCGAGCAGGGCCCCGCACAGGGCGCCGGTGGCGGGGGAGTCGCCGCCGTGGTTGACGGCGAGGCGCAGGCCGTGCGCGATGTCCTCGGCGACGAGGGCGCAGTAGAGGGCGGTGGCGAGCACGTCCTCGGCGCCGGGGGTGGGGGCCAGGGCCTCGACGGTCTCGGGGCCGGGCGGGGCGGCGGTGACGGCGGACAGGGCGCGCTGGAGGGCGTCGGTGACGGGCTGGTGCCCGGGGCGGGCCCCGAGCAGGCCGAGGGCGCGCTGGACGGCGGAGTCGAGGGAGTCGCCGCGGGTGAGGCCGTGCACGATGACGGCGAAGGCCCCGGCGGAGAGGTACGCGTTGGGGTGGCCGTGGCTCTGCGCGGCGCACTCGACGGCGAGTTGGAGCACCAGGGCGGGCTCCCAGCCGACGAGGAGGCCGAAGGGGGCCGAGCGGGTGGCGGCGGCCGCGCCGCAGGCGGTGGGGTTCTTCGGGTGGTCGAGGGTGCCGAGGGCCTCGTCGGCGAAGCCGGTGAGGCAGGCGCGGTCCGGGCCGCGGCGGGCGTAGAGCCACTCCTGCTGTGCGAGCCAGCCGTTGTCCTTGCGGCGCTCGTCGGGGCCCCAGTCGCTCTGGGTGGCGGCCCAGCGGCGGTAGGCGCGGTGCACGTCGGTGGGCGGGTGCCAGGCGCCGGTGTCGCGGCGCACGTGGGCCCGTATGAGGCCGTCCACGGTGAAGAGGGTGAGCTGGGTGGCGGCGGTGACGGTGCCGCGGCGGCCGTGCGCGGGGGCGGGCTCGGTGAGGCCGTGCGGGCCGTGCGCCTCGCGGAGGGCGTCGAGGGTGAGGCCGGCGAGGGGCGCGCCGAGGGCGTCGCCGATGGCGGAGCCGAGGAGCGCGCCGCGGACCCGGCTGCGGAAGTCCTGCTGCTCGACCCGCCCCCACAGCCCGGTGACCACCCGAGCGCCGCCGCCGCGCCTGCCGGTACGCCCGCCATCCCCCGCGGGGCCGCCTGCGGGGAGGCCCGCGCCGGTGGGGGTGCCGCCGGGCGGGGTTGCTGCCGGGCCGCCTCCGGGGCCTGTGCCGGTGGGGGTGCCGCCGGGCGGGGTTGCTCCCGGGCCGCCTGCGGCGTGCGGGCTCGCTGCGGGGAGGCCGGTGCCGCCGGGGAGGCTCCCGGTGTGCGGCGTGGGTACGCCGAGTGGGGTGCCGCCGGGCGGGGTTGCTCCGGTGAGGTGGGCGCCGTGGGCCGGGGCGGGGCCGAGGCCCGCTGCGGCGAGGCCCGTGCCGGCGGGGAGGCTCCCGGTGGGCGGGTGGCCCGTGTCGAGAGGTGTTCCCCCGGGCGGGGTTGCTCCCCGGCCCCCTGCGGGGTGTGGGCCCGCTGCCGCGAGGCCCGTGCCGGTCGCGGTGTCCCCGGTGTGCGGCGCGTGGGCGGCCGGGGTTGTGGCCGGGCCGAGGCCTGCTGCCGCCAGGCCCATGCCGGCAGGGGGCGGGGTCGGCACGCCGGTCGGGGATGTGGCTCGGGCCGTGGCGGGGTGCGGGCCCGCTGCCGCCAGGCCTGCGCCCGGGAGCGGGGTGCCCGCGGGCGTGGCCGCGGCGGGGTGTGGGGGCGTCGGCGTCGCGCCGGGCGCGGCGGGCGCGGCGGGCGCGGCGTTCGCGGGGGCTCCGGTGTGGGGGCCCGGGTCGTGGCCCGGGCCGTCCTTGTCGTCCATCGTGTCGCTTGTACCGATCACTTCATCCACCCCCGGCATCCGTGCCTCCCCGCCGCGCATGCGAACCCGCACTGTAGTGGACACGTTCGATCGATTCCGGAACGAGGGTGTCACGCGGCCCGGAAGCGAGCGGAGAACGGCCGGAAAACGAACATTTCCGGCCGCGACCTGGCTGATGGCACGTTTTGCCACTCGCCTTGGAGTCGGCCGGTCCCGGCCACACCTCGTTCATCGGACGTTTCCCGCCGCCGCCCACTGTCGGTGCCATGAAGAAGGCACTGCTCGCCGCGACCGTCGTCGCCTCCGCTCTCACCGCCTCCCTGGTCGCGGTCCCCGCCGCCTCCGCCACCGGATGGGACCTCCCCTGGTCCGGCCACCACAACAACAACAGCCGGTCCTCGATCCCCTTCACCGAGGCCGGCGTCACCGCCGGCGCCGACGGCTCCTTCACCCTGAAGTGGAACGCCAAGGGCACCCACCGCGTCGAGATCAAGGCGAACGGCAAGGTCGTCGCCAAGGGCGGCGCCCAGGGCGAGGTCGTGGTCACCGGGCTGCCCGCCGCCGACCGCCAGTGGTTCGACTTCGACCCCGCGCGCGGCGAGGGCCTGCGCCTCGCCGACCGCCAGGTCAAGCTGGAAGGGGCCGTCAACTTCCGCGACGCGGGCGGCTACCGCACCACCACCGGCCAGTGGGTCAAGATGGGCGAGGTCTACCGCTCCGACGCCCTCGACAAGCTGACCGCGAACGACCTGGCCAAGCTCCAGCGCCTGCGCGTCAAGACCGTCTTCGACCTGCGCATGCAGGACGAGCGCACCAAGGACGTCGACAAGGTCCCGGCCGGCGCCACCTACGTCGTCGCCGACGTCTTCGCGGGCTCCGGCTCCTTCCAGGCCCTGCCCAAGACCCCCGACGAGGCCGTCAAGGCCATGATCGACGCCGAAAGGGCGATGGTCGGCGGGGAGGGCGGCAAGAAGGCCTACACCCAGGTCTTCGAGGGCATCCAGGACGACGACGCCCGCTCCGTCCTCTTCCACTGCACCGCCGGCAAGGACCGCACCGGCTGGGCGAACGCCGCGCTGCTGACCGCCCTCGGCGTACCGAGCGAGACCGTCATGGCCGACTACCTGGCCAGCAACGACTACCGCAAGGCCGCCAACGACGCGATCCTCTCCCACCTGCCGGCCTCGCACGCCGCCGTCTACAAGCCGATGCTCGACGTGCGCCCCGAGTACCTGAACTCCGGCTACGACGAGGTCAAGGCGAAGTACGGCTCCTTCGACCGCTACCTGAAGGACGGCCTGGGCATCGACGCCCACGAGCTGAAGCAGCTCAAGAAGGACCTGCTCGTCGGCTGACGCGGAAAAGAAAATTGGCGCTCTGATCAAGCCATGCCAAGGTCTGAGATGTGAAGATCAATCTCTTGCGCGGCTCCTTGATCACCGGAGCCCTGGCAATCCTCTGCTCAGTCCTGTTCGCCCTCCCGGCGAGCGCGGCGTCCTACGACGACTGCGCCGCCGGAAAGCTGTGTCTCTACAGCGCCGAGAACGGCGCGAGCGCCAGTGCGGCCGCGGCCGACCAGCCCCTCAAGGACCAGCCGTCGACTGACCCGACGCACGGCACCCTGAGCTACACCGGCTGGGACGACAAGACCGTCTCGGTCTTCAACAACACCGAGTACTGGGCGTGCCTGTACGCGGACGCCCAGTACGGCTCGACCGTGCAGTCCGTCAAGCCCGGCTGGTATGGCAACCTCTCCCGGACGAGCACCACCCTCCAGGGCAAGGTCAGCTCCCACAAGCTCGTGCCCTCCAAGGCCCTCTGCTTCACGGGCTTCGAACGCTGCCCGGACGACAAGGTCTGTGTCTTCAAGGAGCGCAACGGCCGCGGCGCGATGAAGGCGTACGCGCCGGCCGATGCCGCCAACGCGTACGGAACCGAGCTCGGCGGCCCCGCGCTCTCCACGCGCAACCGCACGAACCAGCGCGCCTGCTTCTACAAGGGCGAGTCGCAGACGGGCACCTGGACCCAGCCCGGGGAGACGACCCAGTACCGCGCGTTCGCCGTGCTCAGCGGGGACACGACGACCCTGCCCACGGCCTTCCTCTCCCACAAGCTCTCGACGAAGCCGGACTGCTCCTGATGACCACATCCACCCACCGCCCGCGCTTCCTGGTCACCGCCGTCGTCGTCAGCCTCAGCGCGTCGCTGCTGATCGCCGTACCCGGCTCGTCGAGCGCCGCCGAGGAACCGCTGCTCGTCCCCGCACTCACCGGGTGGACCGCGCAGTCCGACAGTCGGGTCGTCAGCCCGGGTGTCGAGCACTTCCGCTACAAGGAGACCAAGAAGTCCGACGCGCGCACCCAGCCCCGCGAGCTGAACATCCTGCGGTTGGACCCGGCCAAGCACCCGTTGCGCCTGGAGAGCACGTACGGCACCGCGGCGGGCGTCGCGGAGACCGTCCGGTCCCAGCTGGACTTCATGGACCCTGTCCCGATCGCCGGGACCAACGGCGGATACTTCCTGCCCGATGGGGGGGAGGGCATCCAGGGCTTCGGCGCCTCCGCCCGTGACGGCGTGCTGCTGGGCGCGAGCTGCAGCGAGGACAGGGACCGGTACAGCGCCGTCCTTCAGTACGGCATCCCGTACATCACCAAACTGAAGACCGTGATGTCGGTGTCGAGCGACAAGGACGCCACGACCAAGTACGACCTCGACGACATCAACCGGAACCCTGGGATTGCCATGGGATGCCCGCGCGAAGCGGGCGACACCCCGGTGTCGTACACCGACGGCGGCGGCGACAAGCACACGGCCTACGCGGACTCGACGGAGTTCGTGCTCTTCACCGACAGCTACACGAGGCCGACGCCGACGCCGAACCTCAACCCGTACGTCGCCTCGGACAACCAACTGGGTTACGAGGTCGTACTGGACGCCAACGGCCTGATCACCGAGGGCGGGCCGCGCGGCGGACGTACCGTACCGAAGGGCCACCGCATTCTCCAGGCGATCGGCGCCGCCGAGACGGCGTGGCTGACCGACCAGGGCGCCAAGCATGCCACGCTGAAGGTGGACCAGGAGCTCATGGACCTCGCGGTCCCCGGACTCGACCGGAAGATCACCCTGGACGAGTCCGTGGACATCCTCGCCGGCGGCGAGCAGCTCATCTTCAACGGCGACAACCGGTTCAAGGCCAAGGAGAACGACCCGAACGGAATCACCATCGAGTACGACTCGTGCTCACGTATCTACGGGCCGGACGGGGTCAAGAAGACAACGGCGGCGGCGGGTGACATCTGCAGGTCCGCGCGCACCGTCATCGGAACCGACCAGTTCGGACGTACCGTGCTCGCCACGATCACGGGCCCCCGTGACACGTACTACTTCGACGGCGCCTTTTACGGGGAGATCACCGCGTCCCTCGGCGAGCTCAACGTGATCGACGCCCTCAACCTCGACGGCGGCGGCTCCTCGACCCTGCTGACGCCCGTCCTTTCGACGGAGACGCCGACGACCCTGATGACGGCATTCACCCGGCAGAGCGGCACCACGGACAGGGCCGGCGACGCCGGCGAGCGCTCGGTCGCGGACGCCGTGTACGCGGGTCAGGGCGGTCGCTTTATCCCGGTGCCGTAGCCGGGCAGCCGTCCGAACGGACAGGGGGCGGGCCCGGGGGTTACCACTCCCCGGGCCCGCCCCCGTCTCAGTCCAGTACGGGCAGCAGTTCCGGCAGGTGCCCGTCCGACGCGCGCGCCGCGTCCTGTCGCTCCTGCGGCACCTCCCCGTACAGCGTCGTACGGGCCTTCGCGGGCCGTCCCGCCGCCTCCGCGACCGCGATCAGGTCCTGGACCGACTTGTACGATCCGTAACTCGACCCCGCCATACGGGAGATGGTTTCCTCCATGAGGGTCCCGCCCAGGTCGTTCGCCCCGGACCGCAGCATCTCGGCCGCGCCCTCCGCACCCAGTTTCACCCAGCTCGTCTGGATGTTGGGGATGTGCGGGTGGAGCAGGATCCGGGCCATCGCCGTCACCGCCCGGTTGTCGCGCACCGTCGGGCCCGGCCGCGAGATCCCCGCGAGGTACACCGGCGCATTGGTGTGGATGAAGGGGAGGGTCACGAACTCCGTGAAGCCGCCCGTCCGTTCCTGGATCCGGGCGAGCGTGCGGAAGTGGCCGAGCCAGTGCCGCGGCTGGTCCACGTGCCCGTACATCATGGTCGACGAGGAGCGGATCCCCAGCTCGTGCGCGGTCGTGACGACATCGATCCAGTCCGCCGTCGGCAGCTTCCCCTTGGTGAGCACCCAGCGGACCTCGTCGTCCAGGATCTCCGCCGCCGTGCCCGGGATGGAGTCCAGCCCGGCCTCCTTGGCCGCCGTCAGCCAGTCCCGTACGGACATCCCCGTGCGCGTGGCCCCGTTGACGACCTCCATCGGCGAGAAGGCGTGCACGTGCATGCCGGGGACCCGCTGCTTCACCGCGCGCGCGATGTCGAAGTACGCCGTCCCGGGCAGGTCCGGGTGGATGCCGCCCTGCATGCACACCTCGACCGCGCCCACGTCCCAGGCCTGGGCGGCGCGGTCGGCGACCTGGTCCAGGGAGAGCGTGTACGCGTCCGCGTCCGTACGGCGCTGCGCGAAGGCGCAGAAGCGGCAGCCGGTGTAGCAGACGTTGGTGAAGTTGATGTTCCGCGTGACGATGTACGTGACCTCGTCGCCCACGACCGACTTGCGCAGGTCGTCGGCGATCCGGCACAGCGCGTCCAGGGCAGGCCCGTCCGCGTGGAGCAGCGCGAGGGCCTGCCCGTCGGTGAGCTTCGTCGGATCGTCGGCGGCCTGCGCGAGCGCGCCCCGTACGTCCGTGTCGATGCGCTCGGGCAGCATCCCGGGCGCGGCCATCTCCCGCAGCGCCTCCCAGTCGCCGTATACCTCGTCGAAGTCGTCGCGGCGGTCGCCGGTACGGCCCTCGGTGTCGATGGTGGCGTGCAGATCGGTGCGCCCGTACGCGGCGAAGCCCTCGTCGGGCTCCTGCCACGGGCGCCCCTCCACCGTCGCGCCCTCATCGGCCAGCCCGCTCTCCGCGTCGGCCAGCGCGCGCACGTGCGGCAGCAGCCGGGGGTCCAGCCAGGGCTCGCCGCGCTGCAGGAACTCCGGGTAGATGGTGAGGCGTTCGCGCAGCTCGAAGCCGGCGGCGGCGGTGCGCTCGGCCAGCTCCTTGATGTGCGGCCAGGGGCGCTCGGGGTTCACGTGGTCCGGGGTCAACGGGGACACCCCGCCCCAGTCGTCGATCCCGGCCCCGATCAGCAGGGCGTACTCGGCGTCCACCAGGTTCGGCGGGGCCTGAATGCGGGCGCTCGGGCCCAGGATGTGCCGGGCGACGGCGATGGCGGCGGCCAGCTCCTCCAGCTCCGCGTCCGGCATGCCGCGCATGGCGGTGTCCGGCTTGGCGCGGAAGTTCTGGACGATGACCTCCTGGATGCCGTGGTAGCTGCGCTGGATCCGCCGCAGCTCGAAGAAGGCGTCCGCGCGCTCCTCGTAGGATTCGCCGATCCCGATCAGCACGCCGGTGGTGAAGGGGACGTTCGACCGCCCCGCGTCCTCCAGCACCCGCAGCCGGACCGCCGGATCCTTGTCGGGGGAGCCGTGGTGGGGGCCGCCGGGCTCGGACCACAGGCGGGTGGCGGTGGTCTCCAGCATCATGCCCATGGACGGGGCGACGGGCTTCAGCCGCTGCAACTCCGACCACGACATGACCCCGGGGTTGAGGTGGGGGAGGAGGCCCGTCTCCTCCAGCACCCGGATCGCCATGGCGCGCACGTAGGCGAGCGTGTCGTCGTACCCGTGCGCGTCGAGCCACTCGCGGGCCTCGGGCCAGCGGTCCTCGGGGCGGTCGCCGAGGGTGAAGAGCGCTTCCTTGCAGCCCATCGCAGCGCCTTGGCGCGCGATGTCGAGGACCTCGTCGGGGGACAGGTACATCCCGTGGCCGCTCTTGCGGAGCTTGCCCGGCACGGTCACGAAGGTGCAGTAGTGGCACTTGTCGCGACACAGGCGGGTCAGCGGGATGAAGACCTTGCGGGAGTACGTGATGACACCTGGCCGCCCGGCGGCGGCCAGCCCGGCGTCCCGCACGCGGGCGGCGGAGCCGGCGAGGTCCCGCAGGTCCTCGCCGCGCGCCTGGAGCAGTACGGCCGCCTCGGTCGCGTCGAGCGCGACGCCGTCGCGTGCCCGCCGGAGCGCGCGGCGCATCGCGTTTTCGGTCGGAGCGTCACTCGGAGTGGTCATGCGGTGAGCATACGATCCGCTCGGGCGCGGGTGGAGGGCGTCATCGCATCAGCTCACCGGCGTTGACCAGCAGCGACTGGCCGGTTATCGCCCGTGCGCGGTCGGAGGCCAGGAACGCGGCGGCGTCGGCGACGTCCCCGTCGGTGGCGAGGTCGGGCAGCGCCATGCGCTCGGTCAGCCGGGCGTGGACCTCGGACTCGGGCACGCCCTCGGTGTGGGCGGTGAAGGTGACGAAGGCCTGCACGGGCGGCCCCCACATCCAGCCGGGCAGCACGGTGTTGACGCGGATCCGGTGCGGGCCGAGCTCGCGGGCCATGGAGTACATGGCGGAGGTCAGACCGCCCTTGGAGGCGGCGTAGGCGGCCTGCTGCACCTCGTTGGGCGCGGCGACGGCGGACTGCGTCCCGATGATGACCACGGAACCGCCGCCGCCCTGCTTGAACGCGGGCAGACAGGCGCGGGTCATCCGCAGGGTCCCCAGCAGGTTCACGTCGATGATCTGCTGCCAGGTCCCGAAGTCGGCGTCCTCGATCCCGCCGAAGTACGAGTCCCAGGCGGCGACGTGCACGACGGCGTCGACCCCGCCGAACCGCTCCTGCGCGAGCGCGACCAGGGCCTCGCACTGCGCCTCGTCGGAGATGTCGGTGGTCCGGTAGGCGGTGTGGATCCCGGCGGGGTCGATCTCGGCGGCGGACTTCGCGAGGTTGGCCTCGGTCCGCGCCCCGAGCACGGCGTTCCCCCCGTCCCGCACCACGGTGGCGGCGACCTGATGGCCGAGCCCGGCCCCGACGCCGGAGACGATGACGGTCTTCCCTTGCAGCAGCATGACGCGCCTCCTGGGGTGGCGGGGGTGAGCCGAACCGATCCTGACCCGATACGGATCTGACGGTGCGTCAGGGTACGGGGGAGGGGCGGGGTTGTGAAGGGGTGCGGGGAGGACCCCGCCACCCGAGCCCCTGGTCCCCGCCCCGGCCCCAGTCCCTGCCCCCGCGCCCGCGTCCGCGTCCGCGTCAGCGTTGCGCCTGCACCAGCTTCGTCACCTGGCCGGACATGAAGAAGGTGGGGACCTCGCGGTAGTCCTTGTCGCCGGACGACATCTTCCGGAAGTCGATGATCACCGCGCCGACCCGGGCGACGACGTGCTCCTCCGTCTGCGTGTCCCGCTGTCCGGGAACGTCCACGGCCAGCGCGAAGGCCAGGGCCTCGTCGCCCTCGGCCGGGGCGGGCCGGTCCACGAGGGTCACCACGGGGGCGTTCGGGGAACCCGCGTCGGAGAAGAACGGGCAGACCCCGCGGGTCTCGCGGAGCCGGGCGAACGCGTCACGGGCTTCGGCGAGGCTTCCGTAGGCAGCGATGATCATGCCGCCGCGCGAGGTGTCGCGCTTGAAGGTGATGCCCTGCGTGACCACCACCGGCGCGGACGCCCCGTCCTTGAGGGCCAGGAACTGCCCGCACTCCGGATCCGACAGCGACGTGACCGCAGCCGGTCGGCCCACCTCGGCCGCCGAGGCCTTGAGCTGGTGGGCCTCGGCGGGCCAGGTCGTGGCGAGGAGCGCCGCGGCGTCGAGCGGCTTCGGGGCGGGCGAGGCCGAGGCCGAGGGTGAGCCCGAGGTGCCTGCGGAGGCGCCCTCGGCGTCCGTGCCGGACAGGGCTCCGCACCCCGCGGTCAGCAGCCCCAGCCCGATGGCCAGTGCGGCGAGAGATCCGCGTCGTACTCGTCCGTGCATGTGCAGTCCCCCGCGGTCGTTCCCGGTCACAAGTCGTCCGTGACCCTACGGCTCGCAGGCGACTCGTGACCAGGGCTTTCCCGCCGTGCGGGCAGGCGGACAGGCGGGCGGACAGGCGGAGCGGTGTGGATCCCGTCGGGGCCGATCTCGGCGGCGGACTTCGCGAGGTTCGGCGCCGACGTCGGAGACGATGACGGTCTTCCCTTGCAGCGTGGCGCGCCTCCCGCGGCGGGACCAAGTCTCTGACGGTGCGTCAGGGTATGGCTCCGTACCGCCCTTGGGAAGGCCGACCGCCTGTCGGGTCGGAAGGTGCTGCCACTCGCTCGACCGCGTCCGGCCCGGCTTCGGCCGCCCGGCCGGCCAGTGCGGGAGACGGCGGCCGGCCCGCGGGGAGTGCGGCCCCGAGGTGGTCCGCGCCCTGCCATGAGGTGCCCAGCCGTTTGAGGGTGTCGGCGGCCCGGCGTTCGACGAGGATCGGGACGAAGGTGCGGATCTTGCTGCCGTCGAAACGGGCCCGGGCTTCCGCCACGGCGCTCTCCACGGCATCGGGCCCTGTGGTGGCGTCGAACCGGCGGTGAAGGCGCTGCTCGGCCTCGCGCAGCGCGGCTGATTCCTGCGGCGCGGTGCGCAGGGCGTCGCGGTCCTCCATCGGCTCCTCCACACAGCGGCGCCGGGCCTGGAAGGTGACCGCCCCGGACGCAGATGGACGCAAATGCCGTGATTGCAGAGTACCCCTCCGCGTGCACCGGGGACCCTGGGGATCTCAGCCGACGTGCGGCCGGCCGCTGCCGTCAGCGGTCCGCCACGTTCGGCACTGCCGCCGCCGCCGCCGCCGTCAGCCGCCCGCCGCCACAGTCGGCGTGTGCAGGGTGATGGCGGCGTGCACCGGCTCCGCATCGGCCCCGGTCAGCCGGTACGTCAGCAGTCCGGCAGTGGCGAGCCGTTCCAGCGTCTGCGGCAGTGCCGCGGGCGGGACCCGCAATGCGGCCGCCGCGGCCTCGACCGGCAGGCGCAGCTGCACGGCCCTGGACACGCGCCGCACGTCGTCGGCGAGGTCGGCGAGCAGGTTTCCGAGCAGGCCCCCTCCGGCGGCGCGGGCCTGTGCCGCCCACTGCCCGGCCCACTCATTGCGCATGCCGCCGTGCACGGAGCCTCCCAGTGCGCTCTTCCCGTGCTCCCACTGTGCTCCCACAGTGCTCCCGGGCTGCGCGATGCCGCGCGGTGGGGTGTTCCGGATTCGGCCGTCGGAAGTACCCGGAGGGCCGGGACGGTCCGCCGCGGCCGCGCCGGGGTCGACTTCCCCCGGTGCCGCCCGCCGCTGTCGCATCATGAGCCGGGCGGAAGGAAGGAGAGCCATGCCGCAACCTGTCCCACGCAGCAGCGGATGGCGATCCGCCCTCCCCCGGCTCCCCGGGCTCACGGTCCTGGCGGGCTACCGGCGCGCCTGGCTGCGCGGTGACCTGCTGGCCGGCGCCACCGTCGCGGCGTACCTCGTACCGCAGGTCATGGCCTACGCGAGCGTCGCGGGTCTGCCACCGGTCGCGGGGCTTTGGGCGATCCTCCCGGCGCTGGCGGTGTACGCCGTCCTCGGTTCGTCCCGACTGCTGTCGGTCGGGCCCGAGTCGACGACGGCGCTGATGACCGCCACCGTGGTCGGGCCGCTGGCCGCGGGGGACCCCGACCGGTACGCGGTGCTCGCCGCCACCCTTGCCGTGGTGGTCGGCCTGCTGTTCGCGCTGGCATGGCTGGCCCGGCTGGGATTCGTCGCCGACATGCTCTCCCGGCCGGTCCTGATCGGCTATCTGGCGGGGGTGGCGCTGATCATGATGGTGGACCAGCTCTCCAAGCTCACCGGGGTGCCGGTCGAGGGCGAGGGTTTTGGTCCGCAGCTGGCGTACTTCGTGCGCCACCTCTCGGAGGCGGTCCCCGCCACCGTCGTCCTCGGCGCGGCGTCGCTGCTCTTCCTCTTCGTCCTCGACCGGTTCCTTCCCAGGTTCCCCGGTCCGCTGCTGGCCGTGGCCGTCAGCACGGCGGTGGTCGCGATGTTCGGTCTGCAGGACCACGGCATCGCCGTGATCGGTGAGATCCCGGCCGGACTGCCCGGCTTCTCCCCACCCGACCTGAGCGAGCTGCGCGTCCTGCTGCTCCCCGCACTCGGGGTGCTGCTCGTCGGCTATACCGATGTGATCCTCACCGCGCGGGCCTTCGAGTCCCGCGACAAGGGCGAGCAGCTGGACGCCAACCAGGAGCTGCTCGCCCTGGGCGGGGCCAACGTCGGCGCCGGGTTCCTGCACGGGTTCCCGGTGAGCAGCAGCGCCAGCCGCACCGCGCTCGCCCAGTCGGCCGGCGGGAGCACCCAGGCCTACGCGCTGGCGGCCGGCGTCGCCGTGCTCGCCGTACTGCTGTTCCTGAGTCCGCTGCTGAAGTACACGCCGTCGGCGGTGCTCGGCGCGCTCGTCGTCTTCGCCGCGATCAGGATGATCGACCTGGCCGGGTTGCGACGGCTGAAGGGATTCCGGCTCCGGGAGTTCCTGCTGGCGATCGGCTGCCTGGCCGGGGTGCTGGCCCTGGACATCCTGTACGGGGTGCTGGTGGCCGTGGGTCTGTCGGTGGCGGAGCTGCTGAGCCGGGTGGCGCGCCCGCACGACGCCGTCCAGGGCCTGGTGCCCGGTGTTCCCGGCATGCACGACATCGACGACTATCCGCAGGCCCGTACTGTTCCCGGGCTGGTCGTCTACCGCTACGACTCTCCGCTGTTCTTCGCCAACGCGGAGAACTTCCGGCGGCGGGCGCTGGCCGCGGTCGCCGAGGAGACCGGCCCCGTACGCTGGTTCGTCCTCAATGCGGAGGCCAATGTGGAGGTCGACATCACCGCGCTGGACTCGGTGGAGGCACTCCGGGCGGAGCTGGCCGGACGCGACATCGTCTTCGCGCTGGCCCGGGTCAAGCAGGACCTGCGCGACGAACTGGACGCCTACGGGCTCACCGGGTCCGTGGGCCGGGACCGGATCTTCCCCACGCTGCCCAGTGCCGTGGCCGCCTACCGGGCCTGGGACGCGGGTCGCGGGCCGGACGAGCGGCCGACCGACCGGGGGTGAGCGGGCGGCTGCACCCGGAGGGCGGCGCCCTGACGGCGGAACCCGGACGGTGGCGCCCGGACGGTGGCGCCCGGTTTGACGGGCCCGGCGACCGACCGGAGAGTGGCACGTACCCACATGAATCGGACACAGGGTTCGGGTCGACGCGAGAGCGGCCGCGCCGGGCGTCCGACCGGACCGGACCAGGTCGCGGCGACCCTCGCGGCGGACGTGGCCGGGCGGGTGACCCGAACCCGTCGTGGACCGAGAGGAAGCGGTGCCGGCGATGGCGGACAAGCAGGCCAGGCGGATCGCGAAGTTCATCGCTCCGCTGCGCGTGAAGCCGGGCTCCCGGGTGGACCTCGAAAGGGACTTCGACCCCCGGTACAAGGCCCGGATGAAGAAGCGCAAGGGCACCGAGCTGCTGCGCACCGGGGTCGCCCTGCTCGCCGAGTACCAGGCGAAGCTGGCAGCCCAGGACGCGTACGGCGTGCTCCTCTGCCTCCAGGCGATCGACGCGGGCGGCAAGGACGGGACCATCCGCCACGTCATGAGCGGGGTCAACCCACAGGGCGTCCACGTCAGCAGCTTCAAGGTCCCCTCCGCCGAGGAACTCGACCACGACTACCTGTGGCGCTATGCGCAGCGCCTGCCGGCCCGCGGGGAGATCGCGATCTTCAACCGGTCGCACTACGAGGAGGTCCTCGTGGTGCGGGTGCATCCCGAGAACCTCGACCGGCAGAGGCTGCCCGAGGAGGCGAAGGGGCCGGACGTCTGGGAGCGCCGCTACCGGGAGATCAACGACTGGGAGCGCTACCTCTGCGACAACGGGTTCAAAGTGGTGAAGATCTTCCTGAACCTCTCCAACGAGGAGCAGCGCACCCGCTTCCTGAAACGCATCGACCTGCCGGAGAAGAACTGGAAGTTCTCCGGGGCGGACGTCCGCGAGCGCGCGCGGTGGGACGACTACCAGCGCGCCTTCTCCGAGATGATCTCGGCCACGAGCACCCCGTGGGCGCCGTGGTACGTCGTGCCGGCCGACCGCAAGTGGTTCGCGCGCATCAGCGCCGCCGCGGTGCTCGCGCACACGCTGACGGAGATCGACCCCCGCTACCCGGCCGTCGGGAAGAAGGCCCGCAAAGAGCTGCGGGCCGCCAAGCGGCGGCTGGAGCGGGAGGCCCCCGAGGGCGCCGCCCGCGACCCGTACGCGGCCGGACGCGAGGCCGAGCGCGGTGTCTGAGCACCGGACCGTCCGAACCGCACCCGAGTCGAGGAACGCAGCGCATCGGAGGTGCGGGCATGGCGGCACAGACTGACCCGCCGGGAGCGGCTGCGGCCATGCGGCCCTGGTACGCGACACCGCCGCAGGAGGTCGCGGCACGGCTCGGCGTGGACCCGGAGGCCGGGCTCTCCGCGGCCCGGGCGGCGGACCTGCTGGCCGCGAACGGGCCGAACGCGCTGCCCGAGGAGAAGACGAGGCCGGGCTGGCTCCGCTTCCTCGACCAGTACCGCAGCTACATGCAGATCATCCTGGTCGCCTCGGCCGCGGTCGCGCTGGCGATCAAGGAGTGGGGCACGGCGATCCTGCTGATCGTCCTGACGCTGTTCAACGCGGTCGTCGGCCTGCGGCAGGAGGGCAAGGCCGAGAGCGCGATGAACGCGCTGCGGTCGATGATGAAGACCACGGCCCGGGTCCGGCGGGACGGGATCGAGGCGGAGGTTCCGGCCGAGCAGTTGGTGGTCGGGGACGTCGTGCTCATCACCGCCGGAGACACCGTCCCGGCGGACGGGCGCATCGTCCGCGCCAGCGCGCTGCAGATCGACGAGTCGGCGCTGACCGGCGAGAGCGTGCCGGCGGTGAAGGACGCGGGAACCCTGACGGGCGAGCAGCTCGGCCCGGGCGAACAGTCGACCATGGCGTTCATGAACACCCCGGTCACCCACGGCAGCGGCGTCCTGATCGTGACCGGGACGGGCGCCGGGACGGAACTGGGCAAGATCTCCGGGATGCTCTCGGCGACGGAGAAGGAGCAGACGCCGCTCACCCGGGAACTGAACAGGCTGACGCTGTGGATCGCGGCGGCGGCCGGCCTGACCATGGTGGTGATGTTCGCCCTCGGACGCAGCCGCGGCCAGGCCTGGGACGCGCTGTTCGTCAGCGCCGTCTCGCTGGCCATCGCCGCCATTCCGGAGGCGCTGCCCACCGTCACGCAGGTCATCCTCTCGGTCGGCAGTCTCAACCTCGCCAGACGCAACGCCATCGTCAAGGAACTGCCGTCCGTGGAGACCCTCGGTTTCACCTCGGCCATCAACTCCGACAAGACCGGCACCCTGACGATGAACCAGATGACCGTCGTCGAGGTGCTCAGCCCCACCGACCGCTACACCGTCTCCGGCAGCGGCTACGGCCTGGAGGGGCGGATCCACCACGCCGCCGGGTCCTCCGCCGACATCGAGGACGCCATCCTTCCGTTCCTCGTGGCCAGCGACGCCAAGCTGGTGGACGGCACGGTGGTCGGCGACCCGACCGAGGGGGCGCTGCTCGTCCTCGGGCACAAGGCCGGTCTGGACATCGACGCCACCCGGGAGCGCTACCCCCGGCTCGCCACGCTGCCGTTCGACCCCGAGTACAAGCTGATGGCCACCTTCAACGCGGCCGTCGACGGGGCGGGCCGGCCGGTGGTGCGCTGCTTCGTCAAGGGGGCGGCGCCGGCCGTGACCTCCCGTGCCGCCACCGCGCTCGCCGAAGGCCGGACCGTCCCCTGGGACGACGACCTGCAGGGCCGCGCCGCGGCCCAGTCCGAACGGATGGGCGGTGAGGGCCGCCGCGTGATGGCGGCGGCCGAGCGCGACCTGGACCCGGCTCGGTTCGACCCGGACGGAGACCTGCTCGCGCTCGTCACCGGCCTGCGGATGACCAGTCTGGTCGGCATGGTGGACCCGCCCCGGGCGGAGTCCAGGGACGCCGTTGCCGACGCCCAGGCCGCCAACATCCGGGTCCGCATGGTGACCGGCGACGACGTCACCACCGGTGAGGCCATCGCCCGGCAGCTCGGGATCCCGGGCGGGGCGATCCTCGGGGCGGAGTTCGCCGCCATGCCGGAGCACGAACGACTGGCCCGGATCGACGACATCGGGGTGGTCGGCCGGGTCGCGCCCGAGCACAAGGTCCTGCTCGCCGACACGCTCAAGAAGAAGGGCGAGGTCGTCGCGATGACCGGAGACGGGGTCAACGACGCGCCCGCCATCAAGGCCGCCGACATCGGCATCGCCATGGGCAGCGGCACCGACGTGGCCAAGAACGCCGGCCGGATGATCCTCTCCGACGACAACTTCGCCACCATCGTGTACGCGGTCGAGGAGGGGCGGAAGCTCTACGACAACCTCACCAAGTACATCCGCTTCGTCCTGATGCTCCTGGTCACCTTCGTCCTGACCTTCCTCGGCGCGACGATCTTCAACATCGCCGCCGGTGAACCCTTCACCCCGGCGCAGGTGCTGTGGATCCACTTCGTCGTCAACGCGCCCTTCGGCTTCGCCCTGGGCTTCGACCTGGCGAGCCCCGGCTTGATGCGGCGGACCCCGCGCCCCCGCGGCGAATCGCTGCTGACCAGGTCCGTCATGCTCACCGTCGGACTGAGCGGGCTGGCCGTCACCATCGCCCTGCTCCTGCTGATCACCCTGGGCGAGCGGCACTACGGCAGCCTGAAGACCGGCAACTCGATCGCCTTCACCGCCTTCGCCCTCTGCCTGATCGTGGCGGCCTACGAATGCCGCAGCGAGCGCGCCAGCGCGCTGACCACCAGCACGTTCGACAGCAGACCGATGAACCTGGCGGCCCTGTCCGAGTTCGTCCTGGCGGTCATGGTGACGCAGATGGACGCCTTCCAACGCATGCTCGACACCACCGAGCTCACCCTCGCCCAGTTCGGGTGGGCCCTGCTGGCCCCCGTCGCACTGCTGCTCCTGTGGGAGTCGGGCAAGTTCGTTTCCCGCCGGACCGCGGCGCCCGCCGCCTGACGAGGACGTGAGGACCATGCCGCTTTCGAAGCCCGCCGACGGACCTCCGCGCGGCGCCCGGCTGTCGGCCCTGCTGGCGTTGGTCTGCGCGCTGGGTGCGGTGGTGGCGTTGCTGGCCGCCGGCGGTGTCGGCGGGCTGCTCATCCTCGTGGTCGGGGTGGCCGGCGCGGCGCTCACCGCCATGGGCACCTGGTGGGTGGTGTCCCATCGCGGGACGGTCCGGCTGATCGGGACCCTGCTGGTGGTGGCCGCGCCGGTGGCCATCCTGGTCATCTACGCCCGGGCGGACCTGTGGCCCACGGCGATCGCCGCGATCGTGCTGTGGGCAGCCGCCGTGTGGTGCGCGCGGGCGGCGCTGCGCGCGGTGCGCAAACCCGCGGGCATGAAGGCGGTCGCGGGCTCCCTCCCCCGGCATCCGGTGCTGATCATGAACCCGAAGTCGGGCGGTGGGAAGGTCGGCCGGTTCGGCCTGGTCGAGAAAGCCGAGGCGCTGGGCGCCCGGGTCGTACTGCTCGATACGGCGGTCAAGACGGACGTCGCCGCCATCGCCCGCCAGGCGGTGGCCGACGGCGCGGACCTGCTCGGGGTGGCGGGCGGCGACGGCACCCAGGCCCTGGTGGCCGAGGTGGCCGCCGAGCACGACCTGCCGTTCCTGGTGATCTCCGCGGGCACCAGGAACCACCTCGCCATGGACCTCGGCCTGGACCGCGACGACCCGTCCCGGTGCCTGGACGCGCTGAGCGACGGGGAGGAACTCCGGATCGACCTGGGCGTCGTGGGCGGCCACACCTTCGTCAACACGGCCTCGTTCGGCGTCTACGCGGAGATCGTGCAGCGCCCCGAATACCGGGACGCCAAGGCGGACACGGCACTGGCCGCACTGCCCGACCTGCTGCTCGGGTACGCCGGCCGCCCCCTGGACGTGGTGAGTGACGAGACGCGTCTGGAGTCCCAGCAGGCGCTGCTGGTCAGCAACAATCCCTATGCGTCCCCCGATCCGACGGCCGTGGGCACCCGCAGGTCCCGGCTCGACCGCGGAGTGCTGGGTGTCGTCGGGATCCGGGTCAACAACGCGGCCCAGGCGGCCGACGTCGCGCTGCGGGGTTCGAGGGCGGCGGGCCTCCACGTACTGACCTCCCGCCAGGTCGTCATCGGAGCGGATGCTGAGAGCATCCCGGTCGGCGTGGACGGAGAGGCCCTGACCATGCCCGCACCCGTCACCTGCTCCATCCGCCCGGGCGCCCTGCGCGTACTGGTGCCGCGGCTTCGCCCGGGGGCCCCGCAGGTCAGTCCGCCCATGCAGTGGCGTGACGTCCTCGCACTGGCCCTCAACCGGCCGCAGCCGGACCCGGCGGCGGACCCGCCGGCGGACCGGTCCGGCGGGGGGCGTGCCGCGTGACGGCGGGCGCACCACCTCGGCCCGGCCGCGCCCGGGATGCCCGACCTGCTGCGCGGCGTCACAATGAGCCTGACCCGCCGTTCCCAGCGGAATGGAGACATCCGTGAAGGACCTCAAGTTTGAGCAGAAGCGTTCCTTTTCACGCCTTGAGGCCGCCGATCAGCTCTCGGCCCTCGCGGAGGCGAGGCACGGCGGCAACGCAGAACCGGAACTCGGCCCCGGGACGATGAGCCTGCGGGTCCCCGACGAGCTCCGCACCGAGATCGAGGTCGAAGTGGGCGACGGGGAGATCGAGATGGAGATCGAACTCAAGCGGCCCATCACGAAGTCCGGGGCCGAGTCATAGCACCCTCGGACGCCCCAGAGGAGAGGGCCCCGGAGGTCCGAGGGGACTACACCGGCGCCGTCTACGGCTCACTGCTCGCCGCCTCCGTGGTGGTCGGTGCCGGAACCCTCGGCACGTTTCCGCGGCTGCATCTCGTCGCGCTGCTGCTGGCCACCGGTGTGGTGTTCTGGGCCGCCCACGTCTTCTCCCGCCTCTTCGGGGCCCGCATGGTGCACCACCTGAGCTGGAGCGTGATCCGCCGTACATCCAGGGAGGAGCGCCCGATCATCGAGGCGGCCGTGCCACCGGCCCTGGCCGCGGGCATCAGCCCGCTCCTCGGACTGGGGCCTCAGGAAATGGCATGGCTGGCGCTCGCGGTCGCTCTGGTCGGACAGGTCGGCTGGGCCACCGTGGCCGCAAGCCGCGCCGGCGCCTCACGGGGGCTGATGGCTGTCGCCGGTGCGATCAACCTCCTCCTCGGGCTGCTCATCGTGCTCCTCAAGGTCGCGCTTCAGCACTGAGGTCCTTTGCCCCGTACTCCGCCAGCGCCGTGCCCAGGCGGGTGACGCCCTCGGCGATTTCGGGCGGGGTGTGCGTCGTGAACGACAGGCGCAGCGTGCGGGGGTCCGGGGTGCCCGTGTAGAAGGGGGCTCCGGGGACGAAGGCGACGCCGTGGGCCACGGCCGTCCTGAGGAGGGCCGTCGCGTCGTGGTCCTCGGGGAGGCGGGCCCAGACGAACATGCCGCCCGCGGGCAGGTTCCAGTCGCAGTCCGCCGGGAACGTCCGGCTCAGGGCCGTCTGCAGGGCGTCGCGGCGCTCGCGGTACGACGTGCGGACCGTGGCTATGTGGGCGTCCAGGTCCACCGCGGCGAGGTAGTGGGCGGCGGCCAGCTGGTCCACCGTGGACGTGTGGAGGTCCGCCGCCTGCTTCGCGACCACCGCGGCCCGGCGCAGCGCCGCCGGAGCCCGGAGCCAGCCCAGCCGCAGGCCCGGCGCCATGACCTTCGAGAAGCTGCCGAGCAGCGCCGTACGGTCCTCCGCGCCCGGGTGCGCGGCCAGCCAGGGGATGTCGGCGCCCTCGTAGCGCAGGTCGCCGTACGGATCGTCCTCCACCAGCCACAGCCCGAGGCGCGCGGCGATCTCGGCCACCGCCGCGCGGCGGGCGGCCGGCAGGGTGCGGCCGGTCGGGTTCTGGAAGGTGGGGATGGTGTAGAGCAGCTTCGGGCGCTCCCGCACGACGAGGTCCGCGAGCGCCTCCGGGATGATGCCCTCCGTGTCGCAGGGCACGGGCACCACCCGCGCCCCCGCCAGTCCGAAGCACTGCAGCGCCGCCAGATAGGTGGGGTTCTCGACCAGCACCACGTCCCCGGGCTCGATCAGGGTGCCGGCGACGAGGGTGAGGGCCTGCTGGGAGCCCGAGGTGACGAGTACGTCGTCCGCGCCGGTGGCGAGCCCGCGCGCGGTGGCCCGGGCGGCGACGGCCTCGCGGAGTTCCGGGGCGCCTTCGGTGGTGGAGTACTGGAGCGCGCGCCGTGCCGAGTCCGCGAAGGCGGTGTCGTAGGCGGCCCGCAGGCCCTCGGCGTCGAAGAGTTCGGGTGCGGGGAGGCCCCCGGCGAAGGAGATCACGCCGGGGCGTTCGGTGAGCGCGAGTATCTCGCGTACGGGGGAACCTTCCACGGAGGTGGCGCGGGTGGCGAACGAGGGCGGTGCGACGGCGGAAGCGGCTGCGGCAGCAGGCACGGTGGCTCCTCGGGAGTCGGGTGCGCGCATCGTAACCAGAGAAGCCTGTATGCAGCATGTATATATCGGATGGTGAGCCGGCCGGCCGCCGGACGCCGCCGAACGGCCGGACGGGCGGACCCTGACGCCCGTCCGACCGCGCCCGACCCCTCCCGATCTGACGCCACATCAGCTAGACCGGTCCCATGACGACAGAGAACCAACGGGAACACCAGACCGCCGACACCCGCGTCGGGGACTACGCCGAGCTCGCAGCCGTGGGCCCGTACGGCGTCCGCCCCGGCCACGCGCTGATCACCATGGTGGAACCGCACCCGGGCCACGAGTTCGCGTACAACCGCTGGTACGAGGACGACCACTACTACGCCGGCGCCATGGCCATGCCCTGGATGTACGCCGGCCGCCGCTGGGTGGCCACCCGCGAACTCCAGGAGCTGCGCTATCCGGAGAAGTCGGCGGTCGCCCAGCCGGTCACGGCGGGCTGCTACATCTCGACGTACTGGGTCACCGAGGGCCGCTACGACGAGCACATGAAGTGGACCGTCGGCATCAACAAGCGCCTCAACCGGGACGGCCGGGTCTACCAGGACCGGACGCACGTCTTCACGTCCTTCCAGGACCACCAGGCCACCGTCTACCGCGACGGCGCCGCCGGCCCCCGCGACTTCCACGCCCTCGACCACCCGTACGCCGGGCTCGTCGTCCAGGTCGTCGACGCCGACGGACCCGAGCAGCGGGCCGAGCTGCTGGAGTGGCTGCGCTCGCGCGCCCTGCCGAAGCGGCTGCACGGCTCGCCGGCCGCGATGGTGACGGTCTTCCGGCCGACGCCGCTGCCCGGCGACCGGATGACCTACGTCAAACAGGTGGAGGGGGTCGACACCCGCCTCACGCTGCTGTGGTTCCTCGAAGCCGATCCGCGGACCTGCTGGGACCGCTTCCAGGGGCTGGACACGGAGGTCGCGGAAGCGGGGCTGGGGCGGGTGGAGCTGGTGGCGCCGTTCATCCCGACGGTGCCGGGTACCGACCGGTACGTCGACCAGCTGCGCTGAGCGCCGCAGGTACGCGGACATGGCCGAGCCCCCTCGGCCAGGACGGCGTGCCGGTCGAGAGGGCTCCAGTCGGTGGTGCTGGTGGCGCGAGTGGTGCTGGTGCTGCGGATGGTGCTGGTGGTCGTACCGATGAGGCGGTTGGGACGCATGCCGTGACGTTCAGGCGAGGCGCCCCATCCGGCCCTCGGTGACATCGGCGACGAACGAGGTCCAGGAGCCGGGCGCGAAGGTGAGGGACGGGCCGTCCTGCACCTTCGAGTCACGGACCGCGATGGCCTCCATGACGGGGGACTTGACCTCGACGCAGGCGCCGTTTCCGCCGGAGTAGGAGGACTTGGTCCAGTTTTCCGTGGCGCCCTGACGAATAGCCATGTTTCTCTCCGGTTCAGCGAGTAGTGCCAGTGGGGCGTCGGCCGAAATTCGTGCTTTCCGGCCGACGTGATCGACGCTACCCGCACCTTCCGGCGGGTGAAGGGGTCGTTCACCCGACCGAGTGGCATATTCCATTCAGGCCTTCTGTGGCCGGGGAGTGACGGTGTACCGTACGGGCCCTCCTCGCGACCTGCCCCTTTCCGGCCCCTTTCCGGCTCTTTACTTCCCCTTGCCCGCATAGTGCTCGATGATCTCGCCGATGAACTGCCGCGTCTGCTCGGCGTTGAGGGCCTGGGCGCGCAGGTGCTCGTACATCACGCTGTACTTCTGAACGTCGTTGGCCTTCTCCAGGTACAAATCGCTCGTGACGCCCTCGATGTAGACCACGGTCGAGTCCGAGGCGTCCGGGAATTCCAGAATGGCGTACTGGCCGTTCATGCCCGGGTGCGCGCCCATCGAGAAGGGCATCACCTGCACCGTGATGTACGGCTGCTCGGACTGCTCTATCAAGTACTGGAGCTGCTGGATCATCAGCTGCGCGTCCCCCACGTGGCGGCGCAGCGCCGCCTCGTCGATGACGGCCCACAGCCGCAGCGGTCCCACGTCCGGGTTGTTGTTGTCCGTCTCGGAGAGCCGCTTCTGGCGGTGCATCCGGACCTGGACGCGCTTCTCCACGTCGAGCGGGGCCGTCTCGGGCAGCGCACCGCGGATGAGGGCCTGGGCGTACTCCGGGGTCTGGAGCAGGCCCGGGACCATCTGGGGCTCGTACGTGCGCAGGCTGGCGGCGTCCGTCTCCAGGCCGATGTAGACGCTGTACGGGATGTCGCCGAAGGCGTGCCACCAGCCCTGCTGGCGGGAGTCCTTCGCCATCTGCATGAGGGAGTCGACGAGCCGGCGGTCCTCGACCTCGTACACGTCGCACAGGTCGCGGACGTCGCGCTGGCTGATGGAACGGCGGCCGTTCTCCAGCCGGCTGATCTTGGACTGGGAGACGAGAAGGCGCTCGGCGACCTGCTCGGCCGTCATGCCCTTGTCCTCACGGAGCTTGCGCAACTCCATGCCCAGTCGGCGGCGTCGGACGGTGGGATTGACATTGGACGCCACGTGAACGGCACCTCCGCCTTCTTCTGTCGTGCAGCAGCTGTCTCTCCAGCTGTCTCTCTGCGTGTCTGGTGTTGAGCAGACTGCCACCGAAGAGTGCGGCGCCGCTGGGGAACGGCAGGGAAGGGCGGCGACCGGCGGGGAAAACGGGGGAAAAGCAGACGCGCGGGGTGGCGGGACCGGTGAACCGGACCCGCCACCCCGCGCGCTGGTGACTCTCGAACGGGTGGAGCTTCGATCAGTGCGCGGCCGCGCGGGCCATCGCACCCGTCCGGCGCGGCTGCAGCGGAACGCTGCTCGCCGTGGCCCGGGCGGGCGGCTGGGCCGGTGCGCGGTCGCGGCGCGGCTGTGCCGCCACACCGTTCTGGACGTCCATGACGGCGTGCGCCACCAGTCCGCCCATCGGGTCGTGCCGGATCAGGTCCCGCAGCCGGGACCTGGACGACCGCCCCTCGTTGCCGGGGTACAGGTGCTTGCCGAGTCCGACCGCGTGGGCCAGTGCGGCGAGCGCCGCGGTCCGCGGGTCCGGTGGTACACCGGTGCGGATCGCCGTGTCCAGCCGGGCACGGATCTCCCGGCTGATCGCCGTGTCGGTCGCCTGGTAGCGAACGGTCGGCAACACCCCGCACATCTGTCCCGCGACGGCATGAACCATGCCGCAGCGCTCCAGGTGCGCCAGGTAAATCTGGCGGAGCCCCAGCCGGGGTCCACCGATCCAGTGGACGGCCCGTACCGGGCTGCCGCGCCTGCGCAGCAGTTCCAGTGCGGAGTCCAGAGTCGGATCTCCTGTCGGCCGTGGCATCACCACGGCGATACGATCCCCGTCAGGGGCTATCCGTCCTGCCAGAGCCAGCTCCACTAGCTGTGCCCCGGCCAGGCCGAGGTCGAGCGACTGCGGCTGCGCCGTGGTGCCCGTGGTCGGGTCCAAGGCGAGCAGCAGAAGCTCCTCCGGAATTGTTCTGCGGCTCCTGCCCATCCATGCCTCCCCGCGTGGATGAGTGACAGGGTGACGCCTCTCACATTCATCTGTCGAGAGCGCCTGCCTGCTTTGTGGGGGAACCCGCAGCTATGTCGTTCTCGTCTAGCACGGGGGCGATGCCCCCGAGACGGGACACTGTTAGACATTCGGACAACCGGTCGTGGCGTCGATGGAGGAGGAACGGTGGCGGGCGAGTCCCCCGACAAGTCGGTAGATGAAGGAACGCCGGGGGCGGTGGAGTCCTCCGAGGGCCGCGACCCGAGGCTTTCGGTGCTTCGGCCGAGGGAGCCTGAGGGTGGGTCAGGAGTTTCCGCGGAAACCCGGGGTGAGGCGGCGTCCGAGCGTGCGGATGTGCCTGCGGCGGGTGAGGCGGCGTCTGAGCGTGCCGATGCGGATGCCGATGCGGATGCGGCTGCGGCGGAGGTCGAGGCCGGCGCTGACGCCGAGGCCGTGACGGAGGGCGCCTCCGAGGCCGAGGCCGGGGTTGCACCTGACGCCGTGACGGAGGCCGTACCCGAGGGCGCGTCCGAGCGTGCGGCTGCGGCGGAGGTCGAGGCCGGGGCTGATGCTGAGCCCGCCACCACGCCCGAGCCCGAGGCCGAGCCCGAGGTTGTGCCTGAGGTCGAGCCCGAGGTCGTGTCTGACGCTGTGACGGAGGCTCCGTCCGAGGTCGTGCCCGATGCCGCGTCCGAGCGTGCGTCCGACACGGCGTCCGAGGCTGCGTCCGACACGGCGTCCGAGCGTGTGTCCGGCGCTGTGTCCGAGCGCGCGTCCGAGGTTGCGCCCGACGCCGTGTCCGAGCGGGCGTCCGACGCGGTGGCCGCGCCCGCCGTCGTGACGGAAGCCGTGCCCGACGCCGTGACCGAGGCCGAGCCTGACGCCGGCGCCGGTGCCGGTGTCCCTGCTCCGGCCGCTGGGCGGGATCCGCTGAGGGAGGCGGTGGCGGCCTGGGTCGCCTCGGCCGACGCCGGGTCCTCCGGACGGGTGGATCCGGATGCGGATGCCGCGTCTGTGGGAAGCGCCGAGCCCGCTTCGAGCCCGGCCGTCGCGACGGCCCCCGCTGCCCGGAAGTCGGATTCCGCTTCCGCCGTGGAGGCGGGCAAGCCCGCGTCGGACGCGGCCCCCGCTCCGGCGAAGCCCGCCTTCGACGAGCCGGTCGACAGCGAGCGCACGGCCGTGTTCCGGGTCGGGAAGCCTGCTTCCGCTTCTGCCGATGAAGCCGCCCCGGCCGTTCCCGAGCCTGCCGCCGACGAGCCGGTCGACAGTGAGCGCACGGCTGTGTTCCGTGCCGTGAAGCCGGGTTCCGTTTCGCCTGCGGGCGATGGCGCGGCCGGTGCTGCGAAGGCCGCTGCCGACGAGCCGGTCGACAGTGAGCGCACCGCCGTGTTCCGGGCGGTGAAGCCGGGTTCCGCCCCCGCCCCCGCCCCCGCCGCCCCGAAGCCGGCCGCCGACGAGTCGGCCGACAGTGAGCGCACGGCGGTGTTCCGCGCTGTGAAGCCCGGTTCCGTTTCGCCTGCGGGCGATGGCGCGGCCGATGCTGCGAAGCCCGTCGCCGACGAGCCGGTGGACAGTGAGCGCACGGCTGTGTTCCGTGCCGTGAAGCCCGGTTCCGCTTCGCCCGCGCCGGCCGTCCCGAAGCCCCCCGCCGACGAGCCGGTCGACAGTGAGCGCACCGCCGTCTTCCGTGCCGTGAAGCCCGGTTCCGGTGTGGCGCCCGCCGCGCCGAAGAACAGTACGTTCGTACCGCTCCGCACCGACGCCCCCGGACAGCAGCAGGGGCAGGGGCAGGCGCCGGCGCCGGCGCCGGCGCAGCCGAAGCCCGCGCCGAGCGCACCCAAGCCCGCCGCGAAGGCCCCCGTACCGGCGCCCGCGGCGGACCGTGGTGAGCGGACCATGCAGCAGCCGCTGCCGCCCAAGCCGCCGCTCGACCTGCTCGCGGACCTCACGAACAATCCGCCCCCGCCGCCGAGCCCGATGCGCACCGCCGTCCGGCGGTTCAAGATCTACGCGCCCATCGTCGTACTGCTGGCGGTCATCCTCGCCGTCGTCCAGCTGGTGCGCCCGCTGCCCCAGCCGAAGCTCGTGATGACGGCGAACTCCTCGTACACCTTCGGCGGTTCGAAGCCGAACCTGCCGTGGCCCAGCGAGGGCCAGGCCTACATGGCCGCCGCCGGCCTCGGCACGCTCGGCCAGTTCGGCGAGCAGAAGCCCGTGCCGATCGCCAGCGTCACCAAGTCGATGACGGCGTACATCATCCTGCGCGACCACCCCTTCAAGAAGGGGGAGAAGGGCGCGATGATCGACATCGACAAGACCGCCGAGACCGAGGGCCAGAAGGACAAGTCGGACAACGAGTCCACCCTCAACACGGTCAAGGAGGGCGACAAGATCTCCGAGTACGACGCGATCGCCGCCCTCATGATCCCGTCGGCCAACAACATCGCGCGGCTGCTCGCGCGCTGGGACTCCGGTTCCCAGGAGGCGTTCGTCAAGAAGATGAACGACACCGCCAAGGAACTCGGCATGACCAACACCACCTACACCGACCCCTCGGGCCTGGACGCGACCACGGTCAGCACCGCCGAGGACCAGGTGAAGCTCGGGCTGAAGATCGTCGAGATCGAGGCCCTGGTCGACATCACCAAGAAGCCCAGCTGGGTCGACCCGTCCGGCAAGACCTGGACCAACTGGAACCGCCTCGTCCCGTTCAACGACTCCCTCGGGATCAAGACCGGTACGACGACGAAGGCCGGCGGAAACCTCCTCTTCGCCGCCCAGAAGAAGATCGGCAACACCAACCAGCTGATCGTCGGAGCCGTCCTCGGCCAGCACAAGTCGCCGATCATCGACACCGTCATCGCGGCCAGCAAGCAGCTGATGCTCGCCACGCAGAAGGCCCTCGAAGGCGCGCCCGTCGTGAAGAAGGGCGAGGTTGTCGGCTACGTGGACGACGGGCTCGGCACCCGCACCCCGGTCGTGGCCACGGCCGACGTGCAGGCGGTCGGCTGGGCGTCGCTCACCGTCGAGGTGAAGCTCGCGGACGGGGGCGGCGTGCTCCCGCAGACCGCGAAGGCCGGCACCGAGATCGGCGTGCTGACCGTGGGCGAGGGCGCCAGTCAGGTGAAGGTGCCGGTGGCGCTGCGGAACGACCTCGTCGCGCCGGGCATCGGCAGCAAGCTGACGCGCGTCGGCTGACCGTCGGTGGGAGCGTGGATCCGGCGTCCCGGGCAACCTCGGGGCGCCGGATCGCGTCTACCGGACGGGGGCGTGCGCACGTGCGCGTGCGCGGGTGTGGATTCATGTGTGGGGAGTACGGCTGTGACCACCGCTGAGCGGCAGGACCGGCGTGAGCGTGAGCTCGGCCACGAGCGTGAGCTCGGGCGTGAGCCCGAGGTGGTCGTCGCGCCGCCGTCCGGCGACATCGCCCGGCTGCCCGTACTCGACCGGCTCCGGCGGCATCCGGTGGTGGTGGCCACCGTGCTGGCGGGGCTGCTGCACGTCGTCTGGTTCTTCAGCTTCGCCAACAGCGGCGGCGATCTGGCCGCGCAGGACGCCTGGGCCGAGTTCGTGGGCCGGCACCCCGATTCCGCGTACAACCTCGCCTGGTACGGGGGCATGCACCCCGTCTCGTACAGCGTGGTCTCGCCGTACCTCATGCACGTGCTCGGCGTCCGGACCACGATGATGATCGCCGGCACCGTCTCGGCCGGCCTGCTCGCGCTGATCCTGACCCGCTGCCGGGGGGCCGTGCGCCAGCCGCTGTGGCCCGCCCTGGCCGGGGTCTACGGGCTGCTGTGCAACGCCCTGTCGGGCCGCGTCACCTTCGGGCTCGGCGTGATGTTCGCGCTCGGCGCGGTCGCCGCCGTCTTCTGCTGGCCCCGCAAGTGGGCGGAGCGGCGCTGGGCCAAGGCCGCGGTGGCCGCTCCGCTGGCCGGGCTCGCGACGGCGGCAAGTCCGGTCGCGGGGCTGTTCCTCGGGGTGATCGCGGCCGCCCTGTTCCTGAGCGGGCGGCGCCCGGGGGCGTTCGCGCTGGGGCTGGCCCCGGTGGTCGTGGTCGGGCTGTCGGCGTGGCTGTTCCCCTTC
Organism: Streptomyces sp. NBC_01351; assembly: GCF_036237315.1. Classification (GTDB taxonomy): domain Bacteria; phylum Actinomycetota; class Actinomycetes; order Streptomycetales; family Streptomycetaceae; genus Streptomyces. The sequence goes on from NZ_CP108356.1 coordinate 4,950,420, forward strand.
TCGGGGACACAGCCGATGAAGTTCGGCTCGGCGTGGCTGCCGTTCGTGTTCGCCCTCGCGATCCTGTTCCTCGTACCGAAGCGGTGGAAGACCGTCCGGATCTCCTCGGGGGTCTACGCCCTCGGGGTGTTCCTGACCTGGGCAATCGACTCCCAGGTCGGCTCCAACGTGACCCGTTTGGTGATGCTGTTCGGCGGGGCCGTGCTGCTCGCCGCCCTCCCGTACGCGGCCCCGCGCACGCGGCGCTGGTACGCGCTGGTGCTGGCCTTCGTCGGGCTGAACGTCTGGATCACCACGAACAGCATCACCGACATCGTCCGCACCACCCCGGTGGCCGCCTGGAACCGGGAGCTGGCCCCGCTCGTCGACCGGCTCCAGAAAGCGGGCGCCGGGCGCGGCCGGGTCGAGGTGGTCCCGGCCAGCAGCCACCGGGAGTCCTCCGCCTTCCCCGCGTACGTGAATCTCGCGCGCGGCTGGAACCGGCAGGCCGACCTGGAGCGGAACCCGCTCTTCTACGACGACACCCTGAACGCCGACAGCTACCGGGCCTGGCTGGAGCGCTGGGCCGTGCACTACGTGGTGCTGCCCGCCGACAAACCCGACTCGGGCGGGGAAGCCGAGGCGAAGCTGGTGCGCGAGGGCCTCCCGTACCTCCAGCAGGTGTGGGGCGACGCGAACTGGCAGCTCTTCAAGGTCCACGAGCCGACCGACCTGGTCGCCGGGCCGGCGACCGTGGTGCGGGCGAGCGCGGACCGGCTGGTCATCGACGTGAAGGAAGCCGGCCGGGTACTGGTGCGGATCCCGCACTCGCCGTGGCTGGGGCTGGTGGACAGGGCGGGCAAGCCGGTGCCGCCGCCGGAGGAGACCTCCGAGTCGCGGGCCCGGAGCAAGACGGGGGCGGGGAGCGCGGACGGGAGCCCGCTCCCGAAGGAGTACGCGAACACGGCCGGCTGCCTCTTCAAGGCCGCTCCGGACGCGGCCGGGGACGTGTGGACGGAGCTGCTGGCCCCGGCGCCGGGGGAGTACCAGGTGGCGGCGAAGTACCAGCTGCCGCGGGGGACGCCGTGCCCGGAGGAGCTGGTCCACGAGGCGCTGGGGGCGCCGAAGCGGCCGGCTCCGCCGCGCCCGTGAGGACCGTCGGAATTCTTTAACGTCGGTCCGGGTGCGTTCGTCCGCATATCTGCATACGATCCCAATAGTCCGATTGGGTGCTGTGCTTCCCGAGGGAGTTGACGACGGGATGACCAAAGAGCAGAAGCAGGATGTCCGGGCAGCCATCGCGAAGGCGCAGGCGCAGGACCGGGTGCCGCCGCGCATGCAGGGCCACGGCTTCGACGGTCCGGTGCGGAGCAAGGTGAAGGGCGGACCGCACACGAAGGCCGCGCTCAAGCGGGCCGGCACTCCGCAGGGCGACCGCATCGGTGAGCGCAGCAGCGGCCTGAGCTGATTCGATTCGAGGTGGCGGAGCCCTTCCGGTTGTGTGGCCGGGGGGGCTTTCGTACGTCTCTGACCAGGGGCTTTGGTCCCGGCGGGGTCTTGACGCCTTCGCCGGGGACTATCCGGGCAACCGTTACATTGCCGACGGAATACCCACACATGGCTCTCGTAGCGTCGGTCGTGTCGTCAACCCCAGACCTGGCCGCCCCCGGCTCCGCCCGGCGGACCGGGGTCCCGCGCCCGCCCGGAGTACGCCATGACCCGCACCCCCAGCCCGCCCCGCAGGCCCAGCCCGGCACGCACCCCCAGCCCGGCACGCACCCCCACCCGCCGGACCCGTGTCGTCGCGGCGGCCGCCCTCGCCGTAGCGGTCTCCGGTGGCCTCGCCGCCTGCGGCGGCGCCGGAGCGAAGCCGGCGCCCCACCCCAAGGTCGGCAGCACCGCCGCCCCCGTATCCGCGCCTGACGGCGCACCGGCCCCCGCCCTCCCCAGGTCCAAGCCGACCGGAATGAAGATCGACGCGGCCGGCGTGGACGCGAAGAGGATGGTCGACCTGAAGGTGGACGCCGCCACCGGCGAGCTCGGCGTGCCGAACGCCGACACGGACGCCGACAACCCCGGCTGGTGGACCGAGGGCGTCACCCCGGGGGAGGCGGGCGTCTCCGTGCTCGTCGCGCACTTCGACACCCGGCACGGCCCGGCCCTGATGAAGGACGTCGAGAAGATCAAGCTCGGCGACCTCGTCGAGGTGCCGCGCGAGGACGGGAAGACGGCCAAGTTCAAGATCCGCGAGATCGAGGACGTGAACAAGAAGGACTTCCCCACCGACAAGGTCTACGGCGACACCGGCCGCCCCGAGCTGCGCCTGCTGACCTGCGGCGGCGAGATCAAGGACGGCCACCGCACCAACAACGTGATCTTCTACGCGGACCTCGTGGCCTGAGCGGGCAGCCGCGTGTTGCCGGCAGCGCCCGGCAGCGCCCCGGGCAGCGTTTCCGGCAGCCTCCCGGCCCGCCCACCGCCCGCCCGGGCGCGCGTATTACCGTGAACCGACCGGGAACGATCACGCCGCAGATCATCCGCAACCTGTCGGAGCCCAGCCGATGACCCCGCGCCCACGCCTGCCCGCCTGGACCTCGACCCTCACCTGGAAGGCCGCGGTCTTCATCACGCTCATGTGCTGCGGCCTCGCCGCGCTCCTCGGCGGTCTCGTGCACGGCGCCATGACCCACCAGACCGTCTCCACGGCCCGCGAGAAGGCCCTGGGCAAGCTGGACCGGATCACCAAGGAGTACGAGACGGGCGGGCGCATGGCGCGCGGCGAGGGCATCGACCCCGTGGGCCTGCCCGCCGACCTGCGCGCACTGGCCGTGAGCGGCAAGCGCGGCACGGCGGTCGGCGAACACCGCGGCCGGGCCGCGATGTGGGCGGCGGCGCCCGCCGACAACGACACCGCGATCGCCGTCTCCGTGGACTTCACCAGCAGCGAGCGCACCATCGCCGAACTGGACCGGGCCATCCTCGGCTCCTCGGGGCTGGCCATCGGCGGCACCCTCCTCATCGGCGCGTTCGGCGTCACCCGGATCACCCGGCGGCTGCACCAGACGGCGCAGGTGGCCCGCCGGATCAGCGCGGGCGACCTCGACGCGCGCGTCGACGACTCCGCGCGCTCCCGCGACGAGGTGGCCGCCGTCTCCCGGGCCCTGGACACCATGGCCTCCTCCCTCCAGAGCAAGCTCGAAGCGGAACAGCGCTTCACGGCGGACGTGGCCCACGAGCTCCGCACCCCGCTGACCGGCCTGAACGCCGCCGCCGAACTCCTGCCTCCGGGCCGCCCGGCCGAGCTCGTCCGGGACCGGGTGCAGGCGATGCGCGCGCTGACCGAGGACCTCCTCGAGATATCCCGCCTGGACACGCGCAGCGAGCGCGTGGAGCTGGACTCGTACGACCTCGCCGAACTCGCGGCGCGCACGATCCGCGCCTCCGGCACCGACACGACCCTGACGGTGGTCACCTCCCCGCGGGTGGAGACGGACCGGCGCCGTCTGGACCGCATCCTGGGCAACCTGATCGCGAACGCCCACAAGCACGGCGCGGCCCCGGTCACCGTCACGGTGAACGGCCCGACCCTGACGGTCACCGACGCGGGCCCCGGCTACCCGCCGTACCTGCTGACCTGCGGCCCGCAGCGGTTCCGTACGGAGGGCATGAACAAGGGCCACGGCCTGGGGCTGACCATCGCCGCGGGCCAGGCCCGCACCCTGGGCGCCACCCTCACCTTCCGCAACCGGGACCCGGCCGGAGCCGAGGCCCGCGTCACGCTCCGCACGCCCACACCCACGACCCGGGAGGCAACTGCGCCTCCGCGTCGCGGAGATGACCCCACGCTGCCCGGCTGACCGGCACCGCCCCGGACATACGAAGGGGACCCCCGGCCTGGTACGGCCGGGGGTCCCCTCGAATTGTGCCCTCGGCAGGATTCGAACCTGCGACACCGGCTTTAGGAGAGCCGTGCTCTATCCCCTGAGCTACGAAGGCGCCGGGCGGCCACTGGGGCAGCCCAGGGACAGGGTAGCGGATCAGGGCGGGGCTCCGCGGCTCGTTATCGGGCGACCGGGCCCCGTCCCGCGGAGATCGCGGGGCCGGCCGGCGAGTGGCAGCCGGCCCGGGCCGTGATGGACGTACGGGCTGCCCAGGCCGCGTAGCGGGTACGGCCGAGGGGTGGGGGCCCGCCCCGCCGAGTCCGGGGGCTTAGGCGGCGGTTGTCGCGCCGGGCGCCGCGTTCGGCGAGGCGGTCGCCGGGGTCAGCAGCCGCCGGAGACGGTGGCCGGGGTTCCGATGGTGAGGGTGGCCGGGGTGGCGCAGCAGCCGCCGCCGGATTCCCCGGCGGAGGCGGCCGCGGGCTCGTCGAAGAGGCCGGCGCCGCCGCAGACTCCGGTTTCGGGGAGGGTGAGTTCGACGCGTTCGGCGGCTTCCCGGTCGCCTGCGAGGTGGGCGGCGATGGAGCGGACCTGCTCGTAGCCGGTCATGGCGAGGAAGGTCGGGGCGCGGCCGTAGGACTTCATGCCGACGAGGTAGGCGTCCCTCTCCGGGTGGGAGAGCTCGCCGACGCCGTGCGGGTAAACGGTGCCGCAGGAGTGCTGGTTGGGGTCGATCAGCGGGGCCAGGGCAGTGGGGGCCTGGAGGCGCTCGTCGAGGCCGAGGCGGAGCTCGTCGAGGAAGGTGAGGTCGGGGCGGAGGCCGGTGAGGACGATGACCTCGTCGACCGGGTCGAGGCGCCGGCCGTCCTCGCCGACGAGGACCAGGCGGCCGTCGGTGTCGCGCTCGACGGCGTCGGTGCGGAAGCCGGTGACGGCGTCCGCGTGGCCGTCGTCCACGGCGGCCTTGGCGGCGAGGCCGAGGGCGCCGCGCGCGGGGAGCTGGTCCGCGGCGCCGCCGCCGAAGGTGGAGCCGGAGATGCCCCGGCGGAGGATCCAGACGGCATGGGTGCCGGATTCCTCCCTCGCGAGCTCGGCCAGGTGGGCGAGGGCGGTGAAGGCGGAGGCCCCGGAGCCGATGACGGCGGTGCGCTTGCCGGCGTAACGGGCGCGGACGGCCGGGTTCTTGAGGTCCGGGATGCGGTAGGTGATGCGGTCGGCCGCGTTCTTCTCGCCGAGGGCGGGGAGGCCGCTGCCGCCCGCCGGGCTCGGGGTGGACCAGGTGCCGGAGGCGTCGATGACGGCGCGGGCGAGGACGCGGGCCTCGCTGCCGTCGGCGGCGGTGTAGTGGATCACGAAGGGCTGGGCGTCGCGGTCGGCGTCGACGATGCGGTCGCGGCCGGTGCGCGAGACGCCGGTGACGGTCGCCCCGTAGCGGACCCGCCCGCCCAGGACGTCGGCCAGGGGCTGGAGGTAGCGCTCGGCCCAGTCGCCGCCCGAGGGGTAGGCGGCGGCGTCGGGCTTGACCCAGCCGGTGGGGGCGAGGAGCTTCTCGGCCGCCGGGTCGACGACCTCGCCCCAGGTGGAGAAGAGCCGTACGTGGGCCCACTCGCGGACGGCGGAGCCTGCGGCCGGGCCCGCCTCCAGGACCAGCGGTTCCAGGCCGCGGTCGACGAGGTGGGCCGCGGCCGCGAGTCCGGCGGGTCCGGCCCCGATGACGACGACGGGCAGGGTCTCGATGGGTGCGGTCACGGCAGGCTCCCCGTTGATTCGATGAATGTCGATGTGGTGTGCCATCAGAGTGGACCCTGAATCGACATCCGTCAACATAGACATTCGTCGAATCTTCTCGGATGATGGAGCCATGTTCGCTGTGAAGACCGTGCTGCCGCTGCTGGAGCCCGAAGCCGCCGTGGCGCCGTGCTGCCCGCCCGTGACCGAACGCCCACTGACGGCCGAGGAGGCCGAGCGCAGTGCCGTGATGTTCAAGGCGCTCGGCGATCCGGTCCGGCTCCGCCTCTTCTCCCTGGTCGCCTCGCACGAGGGCGGCGAGGCGTGCGTGTGCGACATCTCGGACGTGGGCGTCTCGCAGCCGACCGTCTCCCACCACCTGAAGAAGCTCAAGGAGGCCGGACTGCTGTCCTCCGAGCGCAGGGGAACGTGGGTGTTCTACCGGGTCGAGCCCTCCGTGCTCGCCGCCATGGGGCAGCTCCTGAGCCGCTCCGCGATCTGAGGGACCCCCGAGGTCGCCCGGGCCTTCGGCCGGCGCGGCCACCTCGGGGATGCGGCCCGGGCGGTGCCCTGTGAGTGACGTGCCCACCGCGCTGAGTGTGCGGCGGCGTGCACCGCGTAACGCGCTCGAGGTTTTGACTGAAAGCCGTAGCGGCTCAGGGGCGCCCGGCCGCGCCGCCGATGGCCGGAGTGTGACCCCCGGCCCCCTTACTCTGCGTTACGAAATCGGGCCCGGCGCATCCGGAAGCGCCGCCCTCCGACGGGTGGGTTTCGGCCCGTCGCGGGTGCCCGCATGCCTTTGCCCCCGCTCGATTCACGCCATGGAGTGATCACTGCGGGTGCATTCGCCCCCGTTCCGACCTGTCGGCCAGGTCACGGAATTACGGCTGGAGTATTAACCAGGGGTGACATCCCTGGCGAACCATGCCTTGTAGGACCCTACGAACAGCGGGTCTCAGCCTGCGGAGTTTTCATGTTTTCGACCCCTAGCTGACTCTGCTCCGTTGGCTGTGTACTCCTCACAAGTCGCAATGAAGCGGGGGATTGCGCCTGCCGTATCCGCAACGCCACCACCTACCACAAGCGTTTGCGTGATGCCGGATTTCCAGCCAGGACCTCGAGGTTAGTGACAGTTCGCCGATCAAAGGAACAGCCGTGACTGAGACGTTGTGCGGTCGGCGCGTTGGGCTCGTCCGGCCCGATCCGGGCCCTCCTGTCACCGCGGCACTCGACGGTCGGCCCCCTACGCGGCCACCAGCGCCCACACCCCGGTCGCGCCGGAGCACATAGTCGGTACCTAGCCCCGACGACCTCCCGCGGCTGCCACCGAGAGCACTGATCTCGGGGCGGCGCCCGCGGGCCCCCACTGGTTCCCGGATCCACAGCCCGTGCGATGTCCCGCAAGGGCCGTGCAGCCGGGGGAATCCCCACCGTTTCCCAAAGGAGTCACCATGACCGCGCACATCCAAGAGGCGAGCATCGACGAGCTCGAGCGCGCCTGGATGGACAAGGCGATCGAACTGGCCACGAACAGCGTGGCCAACGGCGGCGGCCCGTTCGGCGCCCTGGTCGCCAAGGACGGCAAGATCGTCGCGATCGGCAACAACCAGGTCACCGCGAACCTGGACCCGACGGCGCACGCCGAGGTGACCGCCCTGCGCGCTGCCTGCAAGGAGCTGAACACCTTCTCGCTCGAGGGCTGCGTCCTCGTCACCTCCTGCGAGCCGTGTCCGATGTGCCTCTCCTCCGCGCTGTGGGCGAGAGTGGACCGGATCGTCTTCTCCGCCGACCGGGACGACGCCGCGGTGGCCGGCTTCGACGACCGCAAGTTCTACGACCTCTTCGAGAAGCAGGCCACGTCGGCCTGGCCGATGTCGGTCGCGCAGCTGGACCTGCCGAACCGTACGGCGCCGTTCGACGCGTGGGTCGCCAAGACCGACCGCATCGACTACTGAGAACCGGTTCCACCGGTCGGTCCGGTTCGCCGCGCCTGACAGCGAGCGAACCGGACGGCCCGCGAGGACGCGGTCGCCGCGCCCACGTACCGACAGCAGACCACCCGGCTCGAAGAGCCGGGTGGTCTGCTGTGCGACGGGTGTGGAACGTCACGCGGCCGGGGCGGCCTTCCTGACGAGGTAGTCGCCGAGCACCACGTAATCGATCTCCGTGCCGAGGAAGCAGTTCAGCGCGTCGGCCGGCGTGCACACGATCGGCTCGCCCGCCACGTTGAACGAGGTGTTGATCAGGCAGGGAACGTCGGTCAGCGCCGTGAACCGGCGCAGCAGGGCCGCCAGCCGCGGGGTGTCCTCATCGGTGAGCGTCTGCACCCTGGAGGTGCCGTCCACGTGCGTCGCGCCCGGGAGCACGTCGCGGAACTCCGCCTTGATCGGGAACACGAAGGTCATGTACGGCGAACGCGTCTTGCGGCCCATCTCGAAGACCTTCGGGGCCTCCGATTCGAGCACGAGCGGCGCGAACGGGCGGAACGGCTCGCGGTGCTTGACCTTGGTGTTGATGATGTCCTTGATGTCCGGGAAGCTCGGGTTCGCAAGGATGCTGCGGTGACCCAGTGCTCGGGGGCCGTGCTCCAGCCGTCCCTCGAACCAGCCGATGACGACCTTCTCGGTGAGCAGCTTCGCCACCTGGTCGACGACCTCCTCGTCGCCGCCCAGCTTCCGCCACTCCACCCGGCCCTCGAACTCGCGCAGGGCCTGCTCGATCGCGGTCTCGTCGTACTCCGGTCCGAGGTACGGGGTGACGCGCGGCGCGGGCTTGTCCCTGCCGGCACCGTCCGCGTGGTTGATCCAGGCGTGCGCCGCGGCGCCGATGGTGATGCCCGTGTCGCTCGCGCCGAAGCTCACTTCCATGTCCTCGAACCGCGACCCCTCGAACAGCGGGGTGTTGTTGAGGCAGTTGAGCGCCACGCCGCCCTCGAACAGCAGGTGGTCCAGATCCGACTTGCCCTCCAGCGCGCGGATCTGGTGGCGGGTGACGACGTTCAGCATCTCCTGCGCCGCGGCGGCGACCCGGGCCTGGTACTCCAGGGTCTCCTCGCGCGGGCCGAAGTACTCCTCGAAGACCGGATCGAGGCTGAGCGGGTTGTCGGTCTCCAGGGGCCGGGTGAAGGTGTAGCGCCCGTCCTCCTCCAGCCGGACCAACCGCTCCAGGAACGGGTTCGACGCCGGGGGCTCGGCGTATCCGGCCAGGCCCATCACCTTGTACTCGTCGTTGTTCGGCACGAAGCCCAGGAACCGGGTGATCGCGCTGAACAGGATGCCGATCGAGTACTCCGAGCCGATCGCGGTCTCCTCGAAGACCCGGATCCGGCCGTCGCGGATCTCGCCCATCAGCGTTGAGAACCGCTCCGCCCGGCCGTCGCTGACGAGGAACGCGGAGTCCTTCATCCCGGCCAGGTAGTAGCCGGTCATGGCGTGCGCGAGGTGGTGGGGTACGAACACCACCTTGGCCGGGTCCGGGGTGAAGCCCGTGCGCGCGGCGAAGTCGGCGAGGATGGCCTCGGGGCCGACGATCTCGTCGAACAGCCGGCCCATGCTGTGGACGAGGTACTCCCGCGACGCGGGCTCCATCGGGGCCCGCGCGATGTCCGCCAGCAGCTGTTCCTGGAGCTCGGCGGACCAGTTCCAGGGAATGGCCAGCAGGTCGATGTCCGAGAACTCGAGACCGGCCTGTTCGAGGCACCACTGCACCGAGTTGAACGGGAAGTCGGTGGTCTTCTTCTCCCGGTTGAGCCGCTCCTCCTCCACGGCGGCGACCAGCTCGCCGTCCACCAGCAGCGACGCACCCGCATCGTGGCCCATGAGGTAGTGCTTGTTGATGCCGACCGCGCCGAGGTTCTCGGAGAAGAACTCGGAGATGCGCGTGAAGCCGTTGCACCCCAGGACAATCATGAGAGTTTCCTTTCTTGGCTACGCGGACTCGGCCGAGGCGCCGGGAAGGCGAGCGGTGGTGAGGCCCGCCGTGTCGGTCCAGGGCTGCTTGCCGAGTACGAGGTCGCGGATGATCTCGCCGGCGGCGGGTGCCTGGCACAGGCCCTGGCCGGAGAACCCCGCCGCGTAGAGGAAGGGGCGTGAGGGATCGCGGCCGATGAACGCCATCCCGTCCGGGCTGATGTCGAGGTTCCCGCTCCACCCGTGATCGAGGTGGTTGTCGGCGAGCTCCGGGAAGGTGGAGCCGAGGTGGTGCGACACCCGCCGCAGCCAGTCCTCCCTCGATTCGTCCGCGCCGGGGCGGCCCATCCCGACGAGGATGCGGTCTCCCCAGCTACGGATCCGCAGGCTGGACGGGTGCATGGTCATCGGCAGCGTGGTCTGCGCGGCACCGGCGGGCGTGTCGGTGAGCAGCATCTCGATGGGGTACGTGGCCGCGGGAAGGCGTACGTCGGCCATGGCAGCGACCTCGCCCGCCCAGGGGCCGGCCGCGCAGACGACGGTGTCGGCGCGGATGGTGCCCGCGGGCGTGTGGACCCGCCCGTCGGGGTCGATGCCGGTGACGGGTGTCTGCGTGTGCAGCACGGCGCCGGCCTTCCGGGCGGCGTCGGCGTAGCCGCGCACGATGGCGGCGGGGTCGCAGGCGTAGGCCTCCGGAACCCAGGCCGCCGCCAGGATGGTCCCCTCGTCGACCAGCGGGTTGAGCCGGGCCGCCTCGGCGGCGGTCACGAGCTCGACGTCCACTCCCGCGGCCCGCTGGGCGGCTTCGGTGCGCCGGTACTCCTCCACCTGCTGTTCCTCGGTGAACAGCACCAGCAGGCCGATGCGCTCCAGGCCGAGGTCGGTTCCGGTCCGCTCGGCGAAGGAGTGGTACGCCTCCATGCTGCGGGTGGCCAGGCTGCTGATCAGCGTGTTGCCGGGGAAGTAGGTGCGTACGACGCCCGCGGTGGTTCCGGACGATCCGGATCCGAGCTCGCCACGTTCCAGCAGGACGGTGCCGACGCCGGCTTCGGCGAGATGGCACGCGATCGAGGTGCCGATGACACCTCCGCCGATGACGAGGACCTCCGTGTGGTCGGGCAGCCGGTCGGGCAGCCCGCTCATGCCTGCCGACCGGCTTCCGCGGTGGCGGGCTGCTGGCGCAGGTGGTCGCCGGCGTCCCAGGGGAACAGGTGCAGGTTCCAGCCGCCGAGGGTGTTGATGTAGAGGGCCATCTGGCCGGCCACGGCGAGGAAGTCCTCGCGGTCGAGCTGGTCGAGGCAGGCCAGGAAGCGCTGGGTGAAGTGCCACAGCTTCTCCAGGCCGCAGTAGCCCAGGAACTCGGCGGGGACGCCGACGAGGAGGCGCGCCATGTGGTGCAGGGATTCGATCGGCATGTCCTGGACGGCGCCGCGGATGAGGCCGCCGTAGGAGGCGTACCCGAGGGGGCGGGTCTCGCCGTTGACGAACAGCAGCGTGGGCAGGACCGTCTCGAAGCTGCCGGCCCCGGACGGGATCCGCGACTGGTGCATGTCGGCGAGCTCGACCGGTTCGGTCAGCCAGATCCGCTCGGTCTCGGCGTGCACGTCGTGCAGGAGCCGGTCCGCGTCGGCGTTGGTGGCGGTCAGGCGGGGGATGTGGTGGCCGCCCGCCGAACCGGCCTTGCGGACCTCGACGTGGACCGGCTTCTTGGTCGAGTAGACCGAGTCCCATACGGCCCGGCCGGCCTCGTTCAGAGCCGGCAGGTCCTCTTCCCGGATCCGGCCGATGGGCGCCGCAGGCATGGGTTCGGTCAACTCGCCGTACTTGATGCCCAGATGCTGCAGTCCGGACAGGAACACCGTCCCGTTCGGCGCCTCGCGCCGGTCGGCGATCCGGTGCGCGGGGTGGGTGTACAGCAGCTCGTGGATCGGAGCCATGTGGTAGAGGTGCTCGCCCGCCACCAGCGCGTGCCCCTGCAGGCTCTGGTAGGGCAGCGACTTCCACAGGACGTCGACCAGTTCCGGGTTGCGGTCGTCGAGTTCCGCGGTGACGGTGATCCCCAGATCCGGCCAGGCTATCTCGATGCTCCGGGCGGAGACGTCGGACGAGGAATTCACTTCGTGCGGCAACTGCTGCGTCAAGGTATTTCCTTAGTTCGGAGAGATGGGCGAATACAAACCGTCACGCGGGCCGGGATTTCCCCGGCCCGCGGGCCGGGGCTACTTCTGTGCGAAGTGGTCCCGCATGGAATCGGCCTGCTTCGCCATCAAGGAGATGATCGTCTCGACGACTTCGGTGTCGGCGTCCTCGGCGATCGTGAGCTCGCGCGTCCAGTCGAAGAAGCAGCGGCTCGGGTCGTTGGTGATCTCGCGGATCCGAATGGTGGCGACGTAGGCGTCGACACCCGTCGCCGGCGCGATGGCGCGGTAGCTCTGGGACCGCAGCACCTCGTCGCGGCCGGCCACCTCCTGCTGCACGAGGCCGTCGTTGAAGGCGAGGGTGAAGTCATAACGTGCCGGGACGCGTTCGGCGGATCCGCCCTCGGCCCAGCCCACGTTCTTCGCCCCGTCGCCGGACACGATCGCCACGACCTTCAGGGCGTCGCGGACCACGGCCCAGACGGCGTCCGGGGTGGCGTCGATGATGGTCGAGTCGTACATGGTGTGCTTCCGCTGAATTGCCATCAGAACTCCAATTCGGGCAAGGGAAAACCCTCGCTTCGTCAATGAGTGAGGAAGGGAGTGAGGAAGGGATTGGGGGAACGAGTGAAGAACGGGCGGTGGTTCAGGCGGCCGGAATCGTCGACGCGTCGATCACGAAGCGGTAGCGGACGTCAGAGGTCAGCACCCGCTCGTACGCCTCGTTGATCTGTTCGCCGGAGACGACCTCGATGTCAGGGCCCAGGTCGTGCTCCGCGCAGAAATCCAGCATTTCCTGGGTTTCGGCGATACCGCCGATCAGCGAGCCGGCCAGCGTTTTGCGGCCGGCCATCAGGGAGAACAGCATCACGCTGCTCGGGGCCGACGGGGCGCCGACGTTCACCAGCGTGCCGTTCGTCCTGAGCAGCGACAGGTACGCGTCGAGTTCGAGGTTGGCCGACACCGTGCTGATGATCAGGTCGAAGGCGCCGGCCAGCCGCTCGAACGTCGCCGGGTCGGAGGTGGCGTGGAAGTGGTCCGCGCCCAGCCGCTCCCCGTCGTCCTTCTTGCCCAGGGTCCGCGAGAGCACCGTCACCTCGGCACCCATGGCGTGCGCGATCTTGACACCCATGTGGCCGAGGCCGCCCAGGCCGACGACGGCGACCTTCTTGCCGGGGCCGGCGTTCCAGTGGACCAGCGGGGAGTACAGGGTGATGCCGGCGCACAGCAGCGGCGCGGCCTCGGCGAGCGGGATGCCCTCGGGGATGCGCAGCACGAAGTTCTCGTCGACGACGATGTGGGTGGAGTAGCCGCCGTAGGTGGGACCGCCGTCGGGGCCGGGCGAGTTGTACGTCTCCACGGCGCCGTTCGCGCAGAACTGCTCCTGGCCGCCCCTGCAGTTGTCGCAGTTCCGGCAGGAGTCCACCATGCAGCCGACGCCGACCCGGTCACCCGTGCGGTGCTGGGTGACGCCCGGGCCCACGGCGGTGACCACACCGGCGATCTCATGGCCCGGAACCATCGGGAAGACGCCGCCGCCCATGTCGTCGCGGGCCCGGTGGATGTCGGTGTGGCAGATCCCCGTGTACTTGATCTCTATCAGCACGTCGTGCTCGCCCACCGGCCGCCGCGGGATCGTGCCGCGCTCCAGCCTGGAGCCGGCTGCGGGGACGAGGTAGGCGGGCACGGAGGTGACGGTCTGTGCGGTCATGTCCTTCTTCCTGGAGGATCAACGGACTGGGTGCGGGCCGTAGGCCGTACTCCGCACGACATCCGCGCAGGTCAGCGCAGGTCAGCGCAGGACGGTCTTGGTACGCATGAGGAAGTCGGCGAGATAGCCGTCGTGCGGGAGGCCGGGCGCCATCCACGGGGTCGGATGGTCACCGATGTAGACGTTGCCGATCGTCGGCTCGGCCACCAGGGCGTCGATCAGGTCCTCGTCGGTGGTGACGGCCGTGAGGACGAGCGTGCCCCGCAGGGGCCGGATCCCGGCTTCGCGGTCCCACGGTGCGACCCATGCGCACGGGAAGCCCAGTTCCATGCCGAGCTGCGCGTCGAAGGGGCTGTCGAGCTGGTGCACGGCCGGCCGCAGCACGGCGGTGCCGTCGCCGAGGTCGTCGAGGATCCCGTCGCCACCGAGCCACGCCTTGGTGTCGGCCGCCCGCTGGCGAAGTCCTTCCTCCCACCGGCGGGCGGGGCCGATCGGCATGACGGGCAGCACCGCCCGATCGTCCGACGGGGGCAGGCTGGGCAGCGCGGCGAGGCGTTCGGCGAGCGCTGCCGCCACCGGGGTGGGGTCGCCTTCGACGAGTACGCCGGTGGCGTTGACGCAGCCGACGCCCCCACCGCTGCTGATCGACTCCACGATGGTGTCGACGATCGGCTCCCAGTCGGCTTCGGCGGTGATGAGCACCTTGGAGCGCCCGGGGCCCTGCGGCAGGATGCGCGGATCGTCCGCGTACTTGCGCATGACGTCGTCACCGCCGTAGACGATTCCGAGGTCCGCGTGCCGGAGGATCTCGTCGGCCGCCTGGTGGTCGGTGGGCAGCAGGACGATCCGGTCCTCGCCGAATCCGGCCTCGCGCAGGGCGGTGACCAACCGGTGCGGCGTGAAGGCCTCGCGCCGGGACGGACGCACGGCGACCCGGTAGCCGAGCGCGACGGCGTCCAGCCAACCTTGGTGCACCGACGGGTGGTTGCCCGCGGCGTGGACGGCGAACACGTCGCCCCGACGGGTCCACACCGCCCTGCCGCCACGGGTCAGCGGATCGCGCCACGAATCGACCGCGCCGGCCGGCCGTGCGTTCTGCATGCTGTGGTGGATCCGCTCGGCGGCCCGCGCGATGTCGGCGGTGGCGCCTCGTACCGTCGTGATCGGTGTGCCGGTGGCGGCGCTGACGGTGCGCTGGTACTCCTCCGCCGTCAGTCCCGCGACCCGCTGCGTGGCGAACGCCCGGCCCGCCTCGGCGAGCGCCGCGATCCGTGCGTCGAGGGGCATCACCGGTGCGCGGTGCAGTGCTTTCATCGCGCGGGTGACGTAGAGCGGCGGTACGAGACTCAGGGTCGCGATCGGGTTTCCGGCGAGGTCCGGGATCGTCTCCTGCCGCCGCGATCGATAGGGGCCGTTCGGGCCGAGAGCGTCGAGGAACAGCATTAGTACACGCCCTCGATCACCGGCGCACCGCTGAAGGACTCCACGGGAGCGACGTCGGCGAGCGAGTCGCCGAAACCGTCCGTGGCCGGTGCGATCCGGGTGGCGAAGTCCCGTTCGGCGTTGTTGACCAGCAACGCCGTTCGGCTCATGTGGTGGACGATCACCTGCCCGCGTTCGCCGTACGGAACGACCCGGCCGGTTTCGGGGTCGACCACCCGGAAGGTGGTGTACGGGGCGAAGGAGTCGAACACGCACGGCTCGTCGGCTCCGAGGCCGGGGCGCTCCACCGATGTCCCCAGCATCATGGTGCTGCCGTAGCCCCCGACGAGCTTGGTGTTCGGGAACACCTCGTCGCGCAGCAGATCCCGGGTGTCGGCGTCCAGATGCGTACCGCCCCAGATGATCGTGCGGACCTTGCGGTTCACCAGCTCGACCAGGTCATCGCGCTGGGCGAGGCGGTCCAGCATCGGCGGAGTGGCGAAGAGCACGCCCACGTCCTGGCTGGACAGGACGAAACCGATCTGCTCGATGAGGTGATCGGTGTAGGCGCTGGCCATGTCCATGTGGCCGTCCGCGAGCAGCTTCTTCACCCATCGCGGGTCCAGATCGATGGCGAAGTTCAGCCCGCCCCGAAGCGCCGCGGTGTCGACCGCCATGGCTCCGACGTTGTGCGGCCCGGTGGGAACGGCACTGAGCCAGTCGACGTTCCGGGGCACACCGTGTTCGTCGAGTCGCTCGCTGAACCACTCGACGCTGCGCCGGTGCCATTCCGCGGCGAACACCACGCGCTTGGGCTCCCCGGTGGTGCCACCGCTTTCGTAGACGCTGGCCTCGAGGCCGTCGCCGTAGCCCTGGGGAATCAGATCGCGGACCGCGACGTCGCGCAGTTCGTCCACCACATTGGGAAACAAGCCGAGATCGTCGAAATCACGTACATCGGTCAACGGGTCAAAGTCGAGCGTCTCGGCGCGCTTCAGCCAGAACGGCGATCCGGTCTCCGGGCTGAAGTGCCACCGCATCATCTTCCGAACGAACTCTTCGCCCTTTTGTTCAGCCATGAACTGTCCTCTCGAAAAAGTCTTCCGGGGCAGGGCACTCGTCACTTCTCGCTACTGGGGAACGGGCTGCCGGCGCAGCTGGTCCGCGGCGTCCCAGGGGAAGAGGTGAAGGTTCCAGGCACCCAGGCAGTTGATGTAGAGGGCCATCTGGCTCGCCACCGCGAGGAAGTCCTCGCGGTCGAGCTCGTCGAGGCAGGCCAGTACGCGCTCGGTGAAGGCCCACAGCTTCTCCAGGCCGCAGTAGCCCAGGAACTCGGCCGGGACGCCGATCAGCAGGCGTGCCATCTGGCGCAGGGAGTCCATCGGCATGTTCGCGACCGCGGCGCGGACCAGGCCGCCGTAGGTGGCGTAGCCGAGCGGGCGGGTCTCGCCGTTGACGAACAGGAGGGTGGGAAGAACCGTCTCGTAGCTGCCGGCTCCGGAAGGGATCAGGCCTTCGTGCAGGTCGGCGAGCTCGGGCGGTGCGGTCAGCCAGATCCGCTCGGTCTCCGCGTGCAGATCGTGGATCAGCTGCTGCGCATCGGAGTTCGCGGCGGTCAGCCGGGGAATGCGGTGTCCGCCCGCGGTGCCGGCCTTGCGGACCTCCACCAGGATCTGCTTCTTCGTCGCGTAGACGGCGTCCCAGACCGCGGCCCCGGCCTCCAGCAGGGCCGGCATGTCCTCCTGCCGGATCCGGCCCACGGGCGAAGCCGGCATCGGCTCGCTCAACTCGCCGTACTTGATGCCCAGATGCTGCAGCCCGGAGCAGAAGACCGTCCCGTCGGGCGCATCGCGCCGGTCGGCGATCTTGTGAGTGGCGTGCAGGTGCAGCAGCGAGGGGATCGGTACGTGGTGGTACAGGTGCTGTCCGGCGACCAGCGCGTGTCCCTGCAGACTCCGATAGGGCAAGGACTCCCACAGGGCATCTGCCAACTCAGGGTTGCGGTCATCGAGTTCCGCGGTGACGGTGATGCCCAGATCAGGCCAGGAAATCTCGATGTGCCGAGCGGATAACGTCGTGGTCGTGGACAAGGTTTTTCCTTCGTTCGGCGAGATGTCGGGAGCATCGGGAGTCCGGCTGGAAATCCGACATCAGGCGAACGCCTTTCAGACACAACGGCGTTGCAGACACGGCACGCGCAATCCCCCGATTAGCTGCGGCTTGTGAGGAGTAGACAGGGAATCGAGCCGGGGCAGGTAGGGGTCGAAGACATGAAAACTCCGCAGGCTGAGGCCTGCTCTTCGTGGATTCCTACGAGGCCCGGCGCCCCCGGGATGGCTCCCCTGGTGGATGATCCAGCCCCGGTTCTCCTCCGGGCCGGCGCCGATGCGGAATCAGCCAGCCGCCGTGGCCGGTTGGGCGCGTACCGCGATGACCGCCGGCTCCTCGCGAGAACCGGAACGCGGTTGTGCGCCTGCCTCGGATGGTCGATTTCGAGGCTCTGCCGACGGCGCGGCTCGGGGAGGGGGAAACGCCGGTGGCGGGCCCTCCGCTTGAGGACTCCCGGTGACGATTTCGTCGGCGTCGCGGCATGTGTCC
This sequence comes from Streptomyces sp. NBC_01351, assembly GCF_036237315.1. Lineage (GTDB taxonomy): Bacteria > Actinomycetota > Actinomycetes > Streptomycetales > Streptomycetaceae > Streptomyces. Next base: position 4,967,782 of record NZ_CP108356.1, read on the forward strand.
GCATCCCGTCCGCGTGGTGTCGATATGCGGACGGGATGCGGGATGTGGGGTGCGGGCGGAGGAGGGGTCGTCAGGGGCGGATGACCCGGACCTGGTAGCTGCCGTTGCGCAGCTCGCCCACCACCGAGACGCTGATGCCCGCCTTCTCGTCGGTGAAGGTCTCGCCCGGCCGGAACGGCGCGTCCGAGAGCTCCGCGTGCACATTGGGCCGCCGGGTGCAGCCGCCGCTCGCGTCGGCGCTGTCCGAGACCGTCACCGGCCCGTGCCCGGTGTCCACGTCGGAGTCCACCTTGTAGATGAGGACGCCCGGTTTGCAGACGGCCTCGTCGTTCCCGGCCAGGGTGCGCACCTCCATCGCGTACCCGGCGCTCTCCGAGGTGGGGATGAAGGCCAGCTTCGTACCGCCCTCCACCGCCAGCGGCGACAGGACGTGGTCGCTGGTGCCCGACTTCGACGCGCAGCTGATCTGCGAGCCGTCCAGCCAGCCCAGCTTCCACTTGTGCCAGCCCAGCAGGTCGTTGTTGGCGCCCCAGTCCTCGCTCATGATGTCCCAGTGCCCGACCGTGCCCCCGCCGTCGGAGGTGTAGAGGTCGGGCAGTCCGAAGACGTGCCCGTTCTCGTGGGGGAGCACCCGGTAGCCGGTCTCCCGGTAGGTGCCGGAGCCGTCGTCCTGCCGGCTGTAGACGAAGGACGTGTTCGCCAGCGGCACCCCGTCGGCGACGGGCGCCTCGCCGTTGCCCGAGAAGGTCACCGACAGGACGGTGTCCAGGGCGGACGGCCCGGCGTTCGGCGTGACCAGGATGTTGATCAGGTCGTACCGGCTGAAGTCCACCTCGGGGTCGGCGGCCTTCGCGATGTGCTCGACGAGCTGCCGGTAGCCGGGCTCGTACGCGGACCCGCGCTCGATCCCGTACGCCGCGAAGGGCATCGGCATGCGCAGCCAGTTCCCTATCGGCGCCTCGGCGCGGTAGACGAGCCGCCCGTAGGAGCTGGTGCGGAACCAGTCGGCGGTCTGGGGGAAGAACTCCGCGAGCCGGTCCGCGGCCGTGCCCTCGCCCTTGGCGTCGGGGAAGTCGATCATCAAGTTCAGCGCCCGGACCTCGCCGGTCGAGCGGGAGTACCCCGGCGGGGTCGGCAGGCCCTCGGACATCTGCACGCCCATCGTGCCCGCGATCCGGCACGGCGCGAGGGCCGATTCGGCGGTGGTTGCCACGGGCCCGGCGGCGGAGTGGCCGCGGTTGGATATCCCGGCGCTCGCGGTCGCCGTGACGCCGAGGGCCAGCGCGGTGATGCCGATGTACGCGCTGGTGCGGCGTGGTCTGCGTATCCGGTGGCGGGTCTGCGGCATGGAGATCGCCTTCGGGTCCGCGGCAGCCGGCCCTGCCCGGACTGCGCTCTGTTCGATCACCCTCTGACGGCTCCGGCGCGGCCGCGCGTCGGGAGAGGCCGAACGTGGAAGGTCCTGTGACCCGGCTCACACTTGCGAGTGAAATAACCGGGGACCCGATCCCCGTTTGTACGTGAGTCCCGCCAAGTGGGGACCGGCTCCCCGTTTGAGGGGGTCGTACGGATCGCAGCGCCAGGGAGGCCCCGGAATGAAGCGCCCCACCACCGCCAAGGCGGCCGTATCCGCCCCCGAGGCCCCCGTGGACCTGGCGCTCCCGAACCGGCCCGCCGCCACGGCCACCGCGCCCGGGGCCGTCGTCGCGCCCGCACCCGCACCCGCACCCGCATCGTCACCCGCATCGGCACCCGCGCCGCGCGCGGTCCCGCGTCCGCGGGCCGACGCCGTGCGCAACCGCGAGCGCATCCTGACGGCCGCCCGCGAAGTGTTCGTCGAGTTCGGCTCGGGCGCCCCCTTCGACGAGGTCGCCCGCCGGGCGGGCATCGGCAACGCCACCCTCTACCGGCACTTCCCCGACCGCCCCACCCTCGTCCACCACGTCGTGCTCTTCGTGATGGACCGGGTCACGGCCTCCGCCGAGGCCTCCCTCGCCGAGGAGCCGGACGCCTTCGCCGCCCTGTGCCGCTTCACCCACACCGCCGCCGACGAGCGGATCGGCGCCCTGTGCCCGATGCTCGGCGACGACTTCGACGGCGAGCACCCAGAACTCATCGACGCGCGAACCGCCTTGGGGGAGGCCGTCGACACCTTGCTGGCCGCCGGTCAGGAGGCGGGCCTGATCCGTACGGACATCGGCATCGGCGACCTGATGGTCGCCCTGTCCCAGCTCAGCCGCCCCCTCCCCGGTATCGGCTGCCTCGACACCGGCCGGTTCACCCACCGCCATCTCCAGCTGTTCCTCGACGGGTTGAGGGCTCCGGCGCGGTCGGTGCTGCCCGGTTCGGCGGCCACGCTGGAGGACTTGAGGCGGAAAACCATGTGACTTCGACAGGCCGCCCGAAATATCGTTTTTCAGTAGATCTCAGTCGGATTCCAGTCAGTTCCAGTCAGTTTTCAGTCATTCCGCACCGTGAAGTGGGTACCCCCATGTCAAAAACAGCCGCGACACCGCCGCAGGCTGCCGCCGATCCCAGCCGCTGGAAGGCGCTCGTCTTCATAGCCCTGGCCCAACTGATGGTCGTCCTCGACGCGACCATCGTGAACATCGCCCTGCCCTCCGCCCAGACGGACCTCGGCATCTCCGACGGCAACCGCCAGTGGGTCATCACCGCGTACGCGCTGGCCTTCGGCGGTCTGCTCCTCTTCGGCGGCCGCATCGCCGACAAGTGGGGCCGTAAGAACGCCTTCGTCGTCGGCCTCATCGGCTTCGCCCTGGCCTCCGCGCTCGGCGGCGCCGCCAACGGCGAGGCCATGATGCTGGGCGCCCGCGCCCTCCAGGGCGCCTTCGGCGCGCTGCTCGCGCCGGCCGCCCTCTCCCTGCTGGCCGTCATGTTCACCGACGCCAAGGAGCGGGCCAAGGCCTTCGGCATCTACGGTGCGATCGCGGGCGGCGGCGGCGCCGTCGGCCTGATCCTCGGCGGCTTCCTCACCGAGTACCTCAACTGGCGCTGGACCTTCTTCGTCAACATCCCGTTCGCGATCGTCGCGGCCGTGGGTGCCTGGATGGTCATCCGTGAGCCCGCGGGCGGCCGCAACCGTGCGCCGCTCGACATCCCCGGCGTGATCCTGTCCACGCTCGGTCTGGTCGCGCTGGTCTACGGCTTCACCCGCGCCGAGTCCGCCGGCTGGTCGGACAGCGTGACCGTGGCCATGTTCATCGCCTCGGTGGCCCTGCTGGCCTCGTTCGTCTTCGTCGAGTCCAAGGTGAAGTCCCCGCTGCTGCCGCTGCGCGTCCTGCTGGAGCGCAACCGCGGCGGCGTGTACCTCTCGCTCGGCCTCGCCGTCATCTCGATGTTCGGCCTGTTCCTCTTCCTCACCTACTACCTGCAGGTCGTGAAGGGCTACTCGCCCGTCATGACCGGCTTCGCCTTCATGCCGATGATCGTCGGCATGATCGCGGGCTCCACGCAGATCGGCGCCCGCCTGATGACCCGGGTCGCGCCGCGCCTGCTGATGGGTCCGGGCTTCCTGGTCGCCGGCCTCGGCATGCTGATGCTGACGCAGCTGGAGGTCGGGTCCTCGTACGCGGCGCTGATCATGCCGGCGCAGCTGCTGCTCGGCCTCGGCATGGGTACGGCGTTCATGCCGGCCATGTCCCTGGCCACCCACGGGGTGGACCCGGCCGACGCCGGTGTCGCCTCGGCCATGGTCAACACCTCGCAGCAGGTCGGCGGCGCCATCGGCACCGCGCTGCTGAACACCATCGCCGCCTCGGCGACCACCGCGTACCTGACCGACCACGCGGCGGAGGCCGCGGCGGGCGGCCCGGCGGCCAAGCTCGTCCAGGCGCAGGCCATGGTCGAGGGCTACACCTCGGCCATCTGGTGGGCCGTCGGCATCCTGGTCGCGAGCGCGGCCATCGCGGTGGCGCTGATCAACACGGGCCGTCCGGGTGCGGGTGGCGTGGTCGCCTCCGGCGACGGGGCGGACGACGAGTTCAAGGTCCCGGTGATCGCCCACTGACGGGGGCGGTGCCCGCGCGGGAATGACTGAACGCCCCGCTTGGTTCAAATTTGAACCAAGCGGGGTTAGTCTTTTCGTGCGGCCCTGCACCCACGACTCAGGAGCGCCCCATGACCCCGGCCCCCGCCCCCGCATCCCCGGCCCCGAACCCCCAGGGCACCCGTATGCCGGCGCTCTACCTCAGCCACGGGGCCCCGCCGCTGGCCGACGACCCGGTCTGGCCGGGCGAACTGGCCGCCTGGTCCGCCGGCCTGCCCCGCCCCCGGGCGATCCTGATGGTCTCCGCCCACTGGGAGGAGGCCCCGCTCGCCCTCGGCGCCACCGAGCCCGCACCGCTCGTCTACGACTTCTGGGGCTTCCCCGAGCACTACTACCGGGTGCGCTACGAGGCCCCGGGCGCCCCGGAGCTCGCCGCCTCGGTCCGCAAACTCCTCAGGGCCCCGGGCACCTCCGTCCAGGACATCCCCGACCGCGGCCTGGACCACGGCGCGTACGTCCCCCTCGTCGAGATGTTCCCGGCGGCCGACATCCCGGTGCTCCAGATATCCATGCCCACCCTCGACCCGCGCCGCCTGATGGACCTCGGGCGTAAGCTCGCACCCCTGCGCGACGAAGGCGTCCTGATCGTCGGCAGCGGCTTCTTCACCCACAACCTGGCGGCCCTCCGCCATGCCGGCACGCCCGCCTGGTCGACGGAGTTCGACGCCTGGGGCCACGAGGCCCTCGCCTCGGGCGACCTGGACTCCCTGCTCGACTTCGAGGCCAAATCCCCCTCGGGCCGCCTGGCCCACCCCCGCACGGAGCACTTCGCCCCGCTCTTCGTCACCCTCGGCGCGGCCGAAGCCTCGGGCGACCTCGCCGCCCGCCGTGACACGGTGGAGGGATTCTGGATGGGCCTCTCGAAGCGCTCCCTCCAGTTCGGCTAGCCGTCGCTCCGCAGCGCCCCGGTGATGTCCTCGCCGATGGCGAACCCCTTGGCGGGCCCCTCGGGGACGACGACCTCGGTCCCGTAGGGCATCCGCACCTCGGAGGCGTACTGCGCCTCACCGGGCACGGGGCCGGTCAGCACGCTGACGGTGCCGTGTCCGTCGTAGTCGTCGATGATCACGTACACGGGGATCCCGGCCCGCGCGTACGCCCGCCGCTTGCGGCTGCGGTCCCGCGTGACGCCCTCGGGCTCCGGTGCTACGACCTCGACCATCAGGGCCACTGCCGAGGCCTCGATCCCGTACCCGTCAGGGGAGACGTGGCCCGCGAGGTCATCTGGCGCGACGAGCACGTCAGGAGCCCAGGCCCGGTGCCCGTGCTTCACGTACAGCACCTGGTAGGCGCTGTACGGACCGTCGTCCAGGAAGGTGGTCAGGCGGCTGCGCAACCTGTTGGCGACCAGGCTGTGGCGGAACGGTCCCACACGCCAGATCTCGATGAACTCCTCCACCACCTCGACGCGGAACGTCTCGGGTGGGTCGATGGCCTGCCAGGCCCGCCGGAGCGCGTCCGCGAGCTCGGGGTCCACCGGCGGGATGCCGGGTGGCTGGGAGTCGGATGTGGTCATCGCCGCACGGTATGGGCGTGGAGGCGTATGCCGCAGGAATATGCCTCGCCCCTCACCCGGACGGGTGGTCCAGCCGCTTCTCGTACCACCGCACGTCCCAGTACCGCCCGAACTTCCACCCGGCCTCCGTGAACTCCCCGATCCGCCGGAACCCGAAGCGCTCGTGGAGCCGTGCCGAGGCCTCGTTCGGGAGGGCGACCCCCGCGAACACGCGGTGCACGGGCTCCTTGGCCAGCTCCGCGAAGAGGGCCTCGTACAGCGCCGTCCCGATGCCCCGGCCGACCGCGTGCGGGGGCCAGGTAGACGCTCGCCTCCACCGACGTGGCGTACGCCGGTTTCGGACGGAATGGGCTGCTTGTGGCGTATCCGGCCATTCGATCGCCGGTCCAGGCAACCAGAAGCCGGTGCGGGCCGTCTTCAGGGTGGGAGTGCAGCCACGGGCGGCGCTGTTCCGGGGTGAAAACGGCCGTGTCGAATGTGACGGCGGTCTCACGGACGTAGTGGTTGTACACGTCCGTGAGGGGTGTCAGATCGGCCTCCGTTCCCGGCCTGACCTGCACCTCCTCGAAGTCCTGCGGCATCCGGTCCCCTCTCGTGGCGGGGCAGGATACTGCAAGATCTCGAAAAAGAGGGAGCGACGTGGGAATTCTGTCCCGATTCCAGTCGTTGTTTCCTTCGGAAGCGGGCACTCGGGAGAGTGTCCGAAGGGCGCTCCACCGCACCCCGGTGGCCGTCCGGCAGCCGCACCGCGACCGAACTCATCGCAAGGGAGCACGCATGGCAACCCGCGCCGTCGCCCGCCGTAAGTCCACGAGCAGCGCACGCGCTGTGGGCGGGGAGATCGCAGACCGCGACCTGGTCGGCATGTACCTGGACGAGATCGCGCGCACCCCGCTGCTCGACGCCGCCAAGGAAGTGGAGCTCTCGCAGATCATCGAGGCGGGCGTGTACGCCCAGCAGATCCTCGACGGCGAGATGGAGCGGAAGGGCGACGCCCCCGCACGCGAGGAGCTGGAGGCGCTGGCCGCCGAAGGCGAGCGCGCCAAGGAAGTCTTCATCCGCTCCAACCTCCGTCTCGTCGTCGCCGTCGCCCGCCGCTACCCGCGCAGCGGTCTGCCGCTCCTCGACCTCATCCAGGAGGGCAACGCCGGCCTGGTCCGCGCGGTCGAGAAGTTCGACTACGCCAAGGGGTTCAAGTTCTCCACGTACGCCACGTGGTGGATCCGCCAGGCGATCACGCGCTCCATCGCGGACCAGTCCCGCACCATCCGCCTCCCCGTCCACCTGGTCGAGGAGCTGGGCCGGATCCGCCGCGTCCAGCGCGAGTTCAACCGCGAGAACGGCCGCGACCCGGAGCACGCCGAGGTCGCCGCCGAGCTGGACTCGACGGAGAAGCGCGTGGGCGACGTACTGGACTGGGCGCGCGACCCGGTCAGCCTGAACATGTCCGTGGACGACCAGGGCGAGACGCAGTTCGGCGACCTCCTGGAGGACACCTCCGCGATCTCCCCCGAGCAGTCGGTGCTGTCGCTGCTGCGCAGCGAGGAGCTGGAGGACCTGCTCGGCAAGCTCGACCAGCGCACCGCGTCGATCATCAAGATGCGGTACGGCATCGAGGACGGCCGGGAGCGTACGCTGACAGAGGTCGGCAAGCAGCACGGCCTGACCCGCGAGCGGATCCGCCAGATCGAGAAGCACGCGCTGCTGGAGCTGAAGCGGATGGCCCGCGACACGGGCTTCGACGCCGCGGCCTGACGCGGCCGGCCCACCCCCAGACGAGCCCCGGCACCACCCCCCCCCAGGTGCCGGGGCTCCCCCCTGCCGCGGCCTCGGCGGCCCGCCGCCCTGGGGCTCCGCCCAGGCCCCGCGGGTGCGGCGCCGCTGCTGGGGCGGAGCCCCGCGTCCTTCGGCGGAGCGGGCCCTACTCGACCGATCCCCCGGCTCCCGACAGCCGCGCCCCCAGCGCCCCTGCGGCCGCCCGCAGGGCAACCGGTTCCCGAACCGTGAACGGGACGCCGACCAGCGCCAGCCGCGCCGCCAGCCACTCCGGCGCGTCCCCGCTCTCGAAGCGGACCACCGTCTCCGACCCGCCCCCGCCCGGGAGGGCAACGGCGCGGAGCCACCCCGGCAGCGCATCCGCCCCCGCCGCGAAGGCGGCCTCCACCGCGTACGTCCCCCCGCCCCGCAGCCCCCGCCGTACGAACTCCTCCGCGTCCATCGGCAGCCCCCGCGGAGCGAACCTCGCCCCCGTAGCGAACGGCTCCCGCACCCGGTCCACCCGGAAGGTGCGCCAGTCCTCGCGCTCCAGGTCGTACGCCACCAGGTACCACCGGCTCCCCGTGCTCACCAGCCGGTACGGCTCCACCAGCCGCCGCGATTCCACCCCGTCCCCCGCCCGGTACGCGAACCGCAGCCGCTCCGGCCCCGCCACCGCCGAGGCCATCGTGGTCAGCGTCCGGGGGTCCACGCTCGCCCCGTCCCCCCGCGTCAGCGCGGTCGTGGCCGACTGCAGCGCGCCCACCCGGTGCCGCAGCCGCGACGGCAGTACCTGTTCGAGCTTGGCCAGGGCCCGTACGGAGGCCTCCTCGATCCCGTCGATCGCGTGCCCGGCCCCCGCCCGCAGCCCCACCGCGATCGCCACGGCCTCCTCGTCGTCGAGGAGCAGCGGCGGCATCGCTGCGCCGGCCACCAGCCGGTACCCGCCCTCCGCGCCCAGCGTGGCCTCCACCGGGTAGCCCAGATCCCGCAGCCGCTCGATGTCCCGCCGGATGGTCCGCGCACTCACCCCGAGCCGCTGCGCCAGTTCGCTCCCGGGCCATTCGCGCGGGGTCTGGAGGAGGGACAGCAGGGAGAGCAGCCGCGCCGGAGTATCTGTCATGCGATCCAGACTGCCAGCGAAAGCGGACACAATCTGACCTACATCCCGTCTAGGTTTCTCTCCATGAGCACCGAGACGTCCAAGACATCGCCCGCGAGAGAGAGCGGGCCCGTACAAGAAGAGCGGAACGAGACGACAGCCCCCGCAACCACGAACGGCTCGCCCACGAACGGGTCGCCCGCGGACCGCCGCCGCTGGCTGGCGCTCGCCATCGTGATGACCGCGACCTTCATGGACCTGGTCGACGTCACGATCGTCAACATAGCCATCCCCAGCATGCGCGAGCACCTCGGGGCCTCCACCAGCGCGATCCAGTGGATCACCGCCGGCTACGCCCTCGCCTTCGCCGCCGGCCTGATCACCGGCGGCCGTCTCGGTGACATCTACGGCCGCAAGCGCGTCTTCCTCATCGGCATCGCGGGCTTCACCGTCGCCTCCCTGCTCTGCGGCATCGCCGCCAACCCGGGCATGCTCGTCGCCTCCCGCCTCTTCCAGGGCGGCATGGCGGCCATGATGGTCCCGCAGGTCCTGGCGATCATCCACGTCACCTTCCCGCCGCACGAGCGCGGCAAGGTCTTCGGCATGTTCGGCGCGATCGTGGGCCTCGGCGCCGTCTCGGGCCCGATGCTCGGCGCGCTGCTCAGCGAGTGGAACCTCTTCGGTCTCGAATGGCGCCCGATCTTCCTGATCAACCTGCCGGTCGGCATCGCGGCCGTGATCCTCGGCCGCATGTTCATCAGTGAGTCCAAGGCCCCCAAGGCCCTGCGCCTCGACCTCGTCGGCGTGGTCCTCGCGACCCTCGCCCTGGTCATGCTGATCTTCCCGCTCACCCAGGGCCGCGAGAACGGCTGGCCGCTGTGGGGCTTCGTCTGCATGATCGCCGCGCCGTTCGTCTTCGCCGCGTTCATCACGTACGAGAAGTACAAGATCAAGAAGGACGGCTCCCCGCTCGTCGAGCTCTCCCTCTTCAAGGTCAAGAGCTTCGCCGGCGGTATCGCCGTCCAGCTCACCTTCGGCATCGCGACCGGCATCTTCTTCCTGGTCTGGACGCTGTACATGCAGATGGGCCTCGGCTGGAGCGCCCTGCGCGCCGGCTCCACCGGCATCCCCTTCTCGATCGCCGTCTCGGCCGCCGCGGGCATCTCGGTCGGCAAGCTCGTGCCGCGCTTCGGCCGCAAGGTGCTCCAGGCCGGTGCGCTGATCATGGCCGCGGGCCTGCTCCTGTACATCTGGGAGTCCGAGCACTACGGCATGGAGATCGCCCCCTGGCAGATGGCGGCCCCGCTGGTCCTGATGGGCATCGGCATGGGCCTGATCGTGGCCCCGCTGAACGACACCACCCTCTCCGAGGTGCCGCGCGAGCACGCCGGCTCCGCCTCCGGCCTGATCAACACCACCGGCCAGACGGGCAACGCGCTGGGCCTCGCTCTCACCTCCGTCGTCTTCTTCGGAATGATCGACGACGACATGGTCTTCGGCGTGCCGTACGTCGAGGCCTTCCGCGTCGCGCTGTGGTGGATCGCGTCCGTCCTGCTCGTGATCTTCGCGGTGATGTTCCTGCTGCCGCGCAAGCCGATCCCGATGGAGCAGCGCGAGGGCGGCTCGGAGTACGTGGCCCCGGCCGCCGAGAAGGTCCCGGCCTCCTAGGGTTTCCCGCTCTCGGTCCACGGACATGCCCGCCTTCTCAGGCGAGCATGTCCGTTTCCTTTTGTTTTCGCCTGCAATCGGGCGTACGGTAGGGGAAGCCACAGAATCGGGCATCGAACGGATGCAAACCCACATGTACGCACCGGAGCGCCAGCAGGAGATCCTCCGCCTCGCCCGCGAGGCCGGCCGGGTCGACGTGGTCTCCCTCGCCGAGGGGTTCCAGGTCACCGCCGAGACCGTACGCCGCGACCTCAAGGCCCTCGACCGGGCCGGCCTGGTCCGCCGCGTGCACGGCGGCGCCATCCCGGCCGGCCGCCTCGACTTCGAGCCGGACCTCACCGAGCGGGAGGCCACCGCCGCGGACGAGCAGGACCGCATCGCGGCCGCCGCCCTCGGCGAACTCCCCGACGGCGGCAGCGTCGTCCTCGACGCGGGCAGCACCGTCGCCCGCCTCGCGGCCGCCATCCCGGTCGAAACGGCCCTCACCGTGGTCACCCACGCGCTGCCCGTCGCCGCCCGGCTCGCCGACCACACCGGGATCGACCTCCATCTCGTCGGCGGCCGCGTCCGCCACCGCACCCGCGCCGCCGTCGACGCGTGGGCGCTCCGCGCGTACGCCGAGATCCGCGCCGACGTCCTGTTCCTCGCGACGAACGGATTCTCCGCCGAGGGCGGCCTGACCACCCCGGACCTCGCCGAGGCCGCCGTCAAGCGCGCGGCGATCGCCGCCGCCCGCCGCGTCGTCCTCCTCGCGGACTCCGCGAAGGCCGGGCAGGAGCACTTCGCGCGCTTCGGCTCCTTCGCGGACATCGACCTGCTCATCACGGACAGGGGGCTCGGCCCCGACCGCAAGGCTGCGATCGAGGCCGCAGGTTCGGAAGTCGTGCTCGTATGATCCTCACCGTCACGCCCAACCGTTCCTTTCGACTGAGCGGAAGCGAGTCCGTTCAGCCGCACGCCCCGAACGGTCTTGGGCGCACTGGTCCCCGGCGTACTCGACCCCGGGGAGGCGACACGCATCGTGTGCGTGGTCCTGTCCCGGGAGGCTGGTTCCCTGTGCGACCTGGCCATGTGGGTCCGGCCAGAGGCGGCGGGGAGGCCCCAAACCATCTCTCTGGTGGAGAGGGGGCCCCGCACGCTGGCACCGTTCCCGGCGTCCCAGATCGCACGGCGACGCTATCCCGACCCGCCCAGGGCCCCGCAAGCCGTCAAGTCGAACGTCACACGATCGAGCGACAACAACCTCGTACGACAAACACGTCCGGCCCGCAGTTCTGTCCGACGGAATCGCCCACCTCCCTGGAGACGGTCCGTACGTGGTCCACGCACGCGGCCTGGATCGCCTGCTGCGGCAGTCTCCCGCGCGGCCTCGCGCCCGGGTGGTACGCCGACCTGGTCGCCGGCGCCCGCGAAGCGGGCACCCGCATCGCCCTCGACACCACGGGCCCGGCCCTGCTCGCGGCGCTCCCGGCCCGGCCGGACGTCATCAAGCCGAACGCCTCCGAACTGGCCGCTGCGGTGGGCCGCCCGCTGTCCACCCTGGCCGACGTGACCGAGGCGGCGCAGGAGCTCCGCGCACGCGGCGCGGGGGCGGTACTCGCCTCCCTGGGCGCCGACGGCCAGCTGCTGGTCGCGGAGGAGGGCACCTACTACGGCACCGCGCGGGTCCCCGTGGACCGGGTCCGCAGCAACGTCGGTGCGGGCGACGCCTCCCTGGCCGGCTTCCTCGTCGCGGGAGGCACCGGCCCGGCCGCCCTCGCCTCGGCCCTGGCCCACGGCGCGGCCGCGGTCCAACTTCCCGGAAGCGCCATGCTGACCCCCGCGGACCTGAGCCCCGAAGCGGTCCGCGTCACCCAGGACCTGCCCCTGGACCTCCGATTGTCGGAACCCGCCACGGCCTGACGGGCGCAGGGCGATTTCAGCCGCGCCGGCGTTTGAGGCGCTGGGGGTACCCCCAGCGGTAGCTGGGGGAGGGTCCGGGGGCGGAGCCCCCAGCGGGGAGGGGCCGGGCCGGATCCGGGGGCCGGGGCCCGAGCCCCGGATCGGCCGACCTCAGCGGAGCGTCACCGCACCCGTGCGCGGAGCTCCATCGCTTCGCGCGCGGCCGCCTCGGTGTCGTACACCTCGCACATGTGCCGCCCGTCCGGGGTCGCCGTGTGCTCGACCTCCCACAGGCTGAGCTCCGCCCCGTCCAGCAGCACGAAGGCGTGCTCGTACAGGCTGAACCCCGCGTCCCGCCCGTCCGACAGGCACTGCCGGGTGCCGAACGCCTGCGTGATGTGGTGCGCGTACGCCGACCGCAGCAGCGCGGCCACCGGCTCGCCGGGCCGGTCCGCGTTCTCCGCGCGGCGCAGGACCCGCCGGGCGTGGTCGGCGGACTCCTCCACCACGTACTCCCGGTGCCGCTGCGCCGGAGCCGAGGCCGCGAACAGCGCGCTCAGCACGGCGACGTCGTTGTCCGGATCCTCGTCGCCCGGCAGCAGCACCGGCTCCAGCGCCGCGTCGGCCGGGACCGCGCCGAACAGCCGGGCCACGGCCAGGCAGATCTCCGCCTTGCTCGCGAAGACCTCGTGCCGGACCGTGCGGTCGCCGTCGCCGTCGCCGAGCCGGTACGTCAGCTCCCACAAGGAGACCGAACCGCCGTCCGCCAGCAGGTAGGTGTGCCGGTGCGTCTCCCGCCACAGCCCCGTCGCCGGACTGTGGTGGGTGGTGTACAGCGAAGAGCTGTGGGCGAGCGCCGCGCCGAGGCGCTCGACCAACCGGTCAGGAAGGTCGAAGGAGTTGAGGGTGCGGCCGAGGAGTCGCTCGAGGTGCGCCTCGGTTGTCTCGTACGGATCGCTCAAGGTGGGTCTCCAGGCCGTCGCAGCTTGTCACTTCGCGGGAGCTCAACGTAGCCCCTGGCTCTGACATCACGTCCGGGGTTCGGTAAAACGTCCGGGAACCATCAGTGGTTCCCGCCACCCCTTCAGGTCAACTTGCGTACGAATAGGCATGGTTCAGCCTGCTGTGTGGTGGAGCGCGGGACTATGGGCGGCATGGCAACGAATACAGTGGGCGTCCCGCACCAACAGGAACGGCCCGACAGTCGACACGAGGGCGGCCCGCAGGCCGCGGCGGCCGCTCCGAGGGGGCCGGCCTGGCTGCTGGTCCTCACGGGGGCGGCCGGAGTGCTCGCCTCCTGGGTGATCACCCTCGACAAGTTCCTCCTGTTGGAGGACCCGGACTTCAAGCCGGCCTGCAGCCTCAACCCGGTGGTCTCCTGCGGCAGCGTGATGCAGAGCGAGCAGGCGCAGGCGTTCGGCTTTCCCAACCCCATGCTCGGGCTGGTCACCTACGCCGTCGTCGTGTGCGTCGGCGCGGGCCTGCTGGCCGGCGCCCGCTACCGCGGCTGGTTCTGGCTCGGACTGAACGCCGGAACGCTCTTCGGTGTCGGATTCTGCACCTGGCTGATGGTCCAGTCGCTGTACGAGATCAACGCGCTGTGCCTGTGGTGCTGCCTGGCCTGGCTGGCGACCCTGCTGATGTTCTGGGCGGTCACCGCGCACAACGTCCGTACGGGCGCCCTCCCGGCCCCCGCCCCGGTGCGCGGCTTCTTCGACGAGTTCGGGTGGGCCCCGCCCGCCCTGCACACCGGGGTGATCGGGATGCTGATCCTCACCCGGTGGTGGGACTTCTGGACCGGGTGACGCAGCCCCGAACGGCCGCACGCGCGAGGGCCCCGGCAGCTGGACGCTGCCGGGGCCCCCGTCGCTCGACGCGGGGAGCTGGGATCAGCTGCCGACGGAGCCGTTGCCCGAGAGGACCGGGATGTTGTCCAGGATGTGCGAGAGCGGCTCGTCGCCCTTGGCCTGGGTGGAGTTCTCGGTGCACTGCTGGTTCTGCGGGTTGGACAGGACGTTGATGTCCTGGACACCGACGTTGACCAGGGCGACCAGCGACTGGGCGTTGACCTTCGCCGGCAGACCGATGCAGGGCTTGTTCAGGGTGCCCTGGACCAGGCCGAGCTGCGGGCTCATGTCGCCGTGGGTCTTCTGGTTGCCGTAGACCTGCGAGGCACCGTTGCCGTTGACGGTGTTGATCCCGTTGTCGTTGCCGATGGCCATGGCCGGGGCCGCGGCAGCGGCGCCCGCGCCGACCGCAACGGCGGAGACCGCGGCGGCGGTCATGAACTTCTTGAACATCTTGATCCTTTTGTCGCACGAATGCCCGCTGATGGAGCGCCCTGGTCAACTGTCCCGGCGGGTGGTTGGTTCCGGTGCTTCACTCAAACGGCCCGCGTGCCGCCGGGTTTTCCCCGGAGGGGGTGAGCCTTCTGCGGACGCGTGCGCGAAGCCCGTACGCACCCCTCAGCTGTTCAAGATCCGGTTGCGCTCCGTGCGAGGTGTTCGCACGGTGAGTGAGGAAGCGGATCGCTCTGGTCCGTTTGTATGCCACCACCAGAAGGAACACCCATGCACCGCACCAAGCCCTCCCGCGCCCGCATGATCGTCCCGTCGGCCCTCGCCGTCGTCATACTGACCGGCGCGGCCGCCCCCGCGGGCGCCGCGGACGGTGAGGGTGCCGCCGCGCGCACCGAGCGGGCGGCGACCGTACAGCGGCAGATCGAGAAGGTGGAGAGCCGCGCCGCGGCCGGCCCGATCGACGACCTCCTCGCCGGCCTCACCAAGACCATCGAGGACCTCCTCAAGTCGGTGGGGGGCCTGCTGCCCGGAGGGATCACGCTGCCGCCGATCCAGCTGCCGAAGCTCCCGGACCTCAACCTCCCCGACCTGTCCGACATCGTCCCCAAGCTGCCGGTGGAGCTCCCGCCGCTCGACGGGGTCGCCCCGGACCTGCCGGCGGTCCCGCTCGTACCTCCGGCGGACACCGCGCCCGAACTCCCGGGCGCGGTCCCGCTCGTACCTCCGGCGGACACCGCACCCGAACTCCCGGGCGTCCCCGAGCTCCCGGACGCACCCGAGATCCCTGACATCCCCGAGATTCCGGAGATCCCCGACCTGCCGTAGGGGTCGGGAGGACGGCGCGGAACCCCGTGCGCGACCACGGCCCGGCCATTGAGCTGAACAGGTCTGATCTCGCGCGAGGCCGTGTCGTCCGGGAAGCTGGGACGTTTCGCTCGATGTGAGCCCCGAACCGGGGCAGAACGTCGAACAGAAGGTGCACTTCCCATGAACTCTGCCAAGAAGGCCGCCCTGGTCCTGGCCACTGCTGGTCTCGCTGCGGCCGGTGCCGCCGGCTCCGCTTCGGCCGACTCGTCGGCCGAAGGCGCGGCCGTGGGTTCCCCCGGTGTGCTCTCGGGCAACCTGGGCCAGGTCCCGGTCCACGTTCCGGTCAACGTCTGCGGCAACTCCGTGAACGTCATCGGCGCTCTGAACCCGGCGTTCGGCAACGTCTGCGTCAACGACTGACGTCGGCGGTTCGGCAGCTCAACCGACTGTGGGCGCCCCGGCTTCGCCGGTGGCGCCCACAGTCGTGTCCGGGCGGCTCAGCCCTGACCGCCCTGACCGCCGTTGAGCTGGACGCCGCCGAGCATCGGGTTCGCCTGGGTGGCGCCGTTCGCGAGGCCGAGGACCGTGCCGGGCACGTCGTTGCGGACCTTGTTGACCTTCTGGGCCGTGCCCACGACCTTGTTGACGGCATCGCCCTGCTCGGCCAGCGCGTTGCCGGCGGTCTGCGGGAGGCTCTCGGTGACGGGGCCGAGGGTGTTCAGTGCGTACTCCGCCCCGCCGGTCACGCTCATGGGGGGCATCGCAGCGGCCGGGGCATCGGCGGCGAACGCGGGGGCGGAGGCGCCGAGGGCGGCTACGGAGCCGACGACGACAGCGGCGACCTTCGAGAGCTTCATTATCGAAATCCTCTTCTTTTCGTGGGCGGAGGCGTCAGCGGCGACCGTCGCACCGCTTTCACCATGCGTAACGATCGCCCGCCGGTACGGAAACGCGAATCCGCGGGGACATGACAGCGGCCGGAGAATCCGACAAGGGATTCTCCGGCCGATATTTCTTCCGATTACCGGTATTACCGGCAATGCCGATCAGGTGATTCGGGACCGCCGGTACAGAATGGCGCCACCCAGGATCAGGGCCGACGCGAGGGCTGCCGCGGCCGCGGGCTGACCCGCGCCGGTCTCGGCCAGCATCGGCGCCGTCAGCTGCGCCGGTACGGGAACGGGCGCGGGGGCCTGCGGAGCCGGAGCCGGAGCCGGGGCGGGGGCGGGGGCCGGGGGCAGGTGGACGGGGATGTCACCCGCGGGGGCGGCCGGCGGCTGGTCGGCGGGGCGCTCCACCGGCTGGCTGCCGTGCGGCGGCCGGGGCGCGGGCGCTTCCTCGACGGGAGCCTCGGGCGTCGGCGCGGGGGCCTGCGGAGCCGGGGCCGGGAGCGGCTGCGGAGCCTCGTCGACCGGGGCCGGTACGGGCGCCGGAGCGGGGAGCGGCGCGGGCGCTTCCTCGACGGGAGCCTCGGGGACCGGGGCGGGTGCCGGGAGCGGCGCGGGGGCCTCCTCGACGGGAGCCTCCGGGGCCGGGGCGGGGAGCGGCTTGGGGGCCTCCTCGACCGGGGCCGGGGGCGGCTTCTCCTCCTCGGGCTGCGGCTGCGGGGGTGCGGGGGGTGCCGGGTGGGGCGCGGGGGCCGGGTGCTCCGCCTCGGGCCCGGGCTGAGGGTGGTCGTCGCACTCCTCCTCGCCCTGCTGCTCCTCGCCGGAGCTGCCGTAGCCGCCCTGGTCCCGCGGGCCGCCCTGGTCGTGCCGGTCCCGCTGCTCGTGCTGCTCGTACTGGTCACGGGGGGACTCGTGGCGCTGTTCCGGCACCCGGTGGCGGGCCTCGCGCTCGTCGAGGTAGCGCTCCAGGGCCTCGGCGTTCTCGGGGCTCAGGTAGCGCGCGTAGTCGGCGTCGTCATCGGCGTGCGAGCCGGTCGTGGTGGCGCAGGTGTTGCCCATCGCGGGGTTGAGTCCCGCCCCGGCGTCCACGCTGTTGCCGCACACGTTCGGCGCGAAGGTGATCGGTACCGAGACGCTGTTGCCGGCGAGCACACCCGGCGAATGCGAGGCCTCGGCGCTCGCTCCGGGGTGTGCGTAGGCCGCACCGGTCGCGATCGACAGCAGACTCGACGCGGCTGCCGCCGTGAGCATCCCCTTGCCCAGTACCTGTCGGCTCAGTACCTGTCGCATGGGTCCTTCCCTGTCTACCGGCGGGTTGCGCCGGTGCTGAATCGAAGGTGGCCTCGGAGTGCACCGCCGTGCACTCCGAGGCCACCCCGAGGAGGTTGCCCTTGCGGGCACAAGAGCTTCGTCAGGCGTTGACGCAGGTGTTGCCGAACGCCGGGTTCAGCAGCGCGATCACGTTGACGGTGTTGCCGCAGACGTTGACCGGGACGTGCACGGGGACCTGGAGCAGGTTGCCGGAGAGCACGCCGGGGGAGCCCACGGCCTTGCCGTCGGCGCCCGCGTCGGCCATGGCGGGGGAGGCGGCACCGGCGGCCATCAGAGCGCCGGCGGCCAGCACCACTGCCTTCTTGTACGTCATTTGTTTTCGATCCTTCCCGCAGAGGCGTATCCACTGCAGAATTAACAACGAGCGGTCGGAGTAAAAGAAACCACATGTTTTCGGCGACGGCCCGGCTATTCACTCCGATGCCCTGCTCGAATTCCGGTTCCGGTTCTCCGGTGGATTTGTGAAGATGTTTTACGGGGGTTCACAAGCGGCGAGGCCGCCGCGACCCGAAGGTGCGGCGGCCTCGCAGGCGCGGGGCTCGGTCAGCTGCCGGCGGAGGCGTTGCCGGAGAGCACCGGGATGTTGCTGAGGATGTGCGAGAGGGCCTCGTCACCCTTGGCCTGGGTGGAGTTCTCGGTGCACTGCTGGTTCTGCGGGCTGGACAGGACGGGGATGTCCTGGACGCCGACGTTGACCAGGGCCAGCACGGACTGCACGTTGGCCTTCGCGGGCAGGGCGATGCAGGGCTTGTTGAAGGAGCCCTGGATCAGTGCCATCTGCGGGCTCATGTTGCCGTAGGTGGCCTGGTTGCCGTAGATCTGCGAGGCGCCGTTGCCGTTCACGGTGTTGATGCCGTTGTCGTTGCCGACCGCCATCGCCTGCGGCGCCATGGCCGCACCCATGCCCACGACCGAGGCGGCAACCGCGGCCGAGGCCATCATCTTCTTGATCATTGTCGTCCCTTTTTTGCAGGATTGCCCGGTAGTGGAGCACCCGGAACAACGGCCCGGCCCTGGTTTGGGTTGCGTGGCTTCACTCGGATGCATCCGTTTCGGGCGGCACGGTTGACGGTCAGGCGTTCACGCAGGTGTTGCCGAACGCCGGGTTCAGCAGGCCGATCACGTTCACGGTGTTGCCGCAGGCGTTGATCGGAACGTGGACCGGGACCTGGAGCAGGTTGCCGCTCAGGACGCCGGGGGACTCGCCCGTGAAGCCGTTCGCCGTCGCGCCGTCCCCGCCGTGCGCGGAGGCGAGGCCCGCGCCGCCCATCAGCATGGCGGCGCTCGCGACGGCCATGGTGGTGCCGCGTACCAGCCTCTTCTTCATCTCCGTAATTCCTTTCGGTTCGAACAATGGTGCAACGCATAACGACCCGCCGGTCCGGAGGGTGCGCACTATCGCCCGAAAGGCCGTACGAGCGAGTCCGACGTGATTTCCAGCCCGATTTCTGACAAAGTGCACTCCTGTTTTGTCCCGTAGATCGAAAATGGAGACAGGGTCATGGGTTCCTCCCGCAGAATCCTCGGCACACTCGGTCTGCTGTCCTGCCTCACGCTTTCCGTGCACGTTCCAGTCGCGGGTGCCGCGCCGTCCGCTTCGAATGCTCCTTCGCCGAGAGAGCAGCCCCGCGTCACCTTCACCGAGCGTTACCAGGCCGTGCTGCACGGCGGGCTGGTCCGGGCCTCCAACTCCGCCATCGGCTGCCGCAAGGAGGAGTCCCCGGAGGCCGAGCCGTGTGCCGACGTCAAGCGGGGGGCGGCGGGGGTCAACGGCGACTTCGAGATGTTCTACAGCGAGGTCGACTCCGACCCGGACACCTACAACTCCACCCGCGCCGAGCTCAAGGTGCCGCAGGGCGCGAAGGTCTCGTACGCCCGGCTCTACTGGGGCGGGAACCTGCGGGTCGGCGAGCAGAAGCCGCCGCAGGACAACGGCCGCGTGCTGGTCGCCGAGCCGGGCGGGGCCTACAAGGAGGTCCTCGCCGACACGGTGATCGGCCACCGGACGGACGCGGGGAGCGACGCCTACCAGGCCTCCGCCGACGTGACCCCGCTGGTGCGCAAGGGCGGGGCCGGGATGTGGACGGTCTCCCAGCTGAACGTCGCCATGGGGCACTCCGAGGTGGGTGCCTGGGGCGGCTGGACGCTGGTGGTCGCCTACGAGCATCCGAAGGAGCCGGTGCGCCGGATCTCGCTGTGGGACGGCTTCGAGGTGCTGGCCGCCCGGGCCGGCGACGGGATCGTCGAGGTCGAGGGCCTGACGGCGCCGGCCGGGGCCGCGGGGAAGGTCGGGCTGGTCGGCTACGACGGGGACCGCGGGGTCCTCGGGGATTCACTCACCGTGACGTCCGACAGCGGACGACGGGTGATCATCGGCGATGCGGAAAATCCTTTTAATGATGTTATGAATTCCACGGTCACGGAATTCGGGGATCAGGATCACTCGTTCGTGCGACAGCCCGAACATATTAACAATCTCGGATATGACGCGGACGTGTTCGACCTGAGTCCCGCCCTGTCCGGTGGCGCCCGCAGCCTGAACTTCAGGTTCACGGGCGAAAGTCAGGGTCATTTCCTCGGTGTGCTCTTCGTTCAGACAGATGCGCGCCGCTGAACGTAGGAGCACTCCACGTGCCCACACAGCCACGGGCCGCACGGCCCACGACCGTCCTCCACCTCGTCCAGCCCGTCGACGGCGGCGTGGCGAGGGTCGTCATCGACCTGGTCCGCGCCCAGACCGCCGAAGGCCTGCGCACCGTCGTCGGCTGCCCGCGCGGCGGCGTCCTCGCCGACGGCGCCCGGGATGCCGGGGCCGAGGTGCTCACCTGGCGCGCCGGGCGGGCCCCCGGCCCCGGGCTGCCCGCCGAACTGCTCGGCGCCCGGCGGCTGCTGGGCCGCGTCCGGCCCGACCTGCTGCACGCCCACAGCGCCAAGGCGGGACTGGCCGGGCGGCTCGCGGCGCGCGGCGCCGTACCCACCGTCTTCCAGCCCCACGCCTGGTCCTTCGACGCCGTCGGCGGGGCCACCGCCGCCCTCGCGCTGCGCTGGGAGAGGTACGGGGCCCGCTGGGCCGACCGGGTGCTCTGCGTCAGCCAGGCGGAACGCCGCGCGGGCGAGACCGAGGGCATCACCGCCCACTGGGCGGTGATCCGCAACGGCGTCGACCTGGACCACTTCCGCCCCGGCTCACCGGACCCCGACCACGACAAGGCCCTGGCCCGCGCCGAACTGCCGCTGCCCGCCGCCTTCCGGGGCGACGGCCCCCTCGCCGTCTGCGTGGGCCGGCTCTGCCAGCAGAAGGGGCAGGACGTCCTGCTGCGCGCCTGGCCGGAGCTGCTGGGCACCGTCCCCGGGGCCCGTCTCGCGCTCGTCGGCGACGGCCCCGACACCGAACGGCTGCGCCGCACGGCAGCGCAGTCCGGCGGCACGAGCGTGCTCTTCGCGGGAGCCGCCGCGGACATCCGGCCGTGGCTTCGGGCCGCCGATCTCGTTGTACTGCCGTCGCGGTGGGAAGGCATGGCGCTCGCCCCGCTCGAAGCCATGGCCTGTGGCCGGCCGGTCCTGGTCTCCGACGTCAGCGGTGCCCGCGAAAGCCTGCCGCCCGGCCAGGGACGCCTGTGCCTGGTACCGCCGGAGGACCCGACGGCGCTGGCCAAGGCCCTGGGAGGGCTGCTCGCCGAACCGCGGCTGCTCGCCGAACTCGGCGAGCAGGCACGGCAGCACGCCCGGACCGACTTCGACGTGCGGCGGACCACGGACGCGGTCACCGGTCTGTACCACGAACTGCTGGGCCGGCCCCGGCCCTTGAACCAGGAGCGCATCAGCCGATGACGATGGACAGCGCACCCGCGCGGCGGCACACCGGGCAGGCCGGCACGGGGCCCGCCGGCACCACTGCCGTACGCCGTGCCGCGACCGCCATCCACCCCCCGCGCGGGCCCAAGGCCGACCGGGCCCGGCCCGCCGTGCGCCCGCAGCGGATCCGCCGCAGCGGGCTGGTGCTCCCGCTGCTCACCGCCGACGCGCTGGCCGCCGTACTGACCGTGACGGCCCTGCCCGCAACGGCACTGCCGGCCGGGGCGGCCCTGCCGCTCGTGGCACTGTCCCCCTTCGCGCTCGCGGCCCTGCACGCGCAGGCCGGGCTGTACCGGCCGCGGCTCGCGCCTTCCGCGCTGCTCGAACTGCCCGCGCTGGCAGGGCGGTCCGCCGTCCTGTGGTGCACGGCCGGGGCGGTCGCCGCCGCCGTGGACCCGGGCCGGGCCCTGGGCTGGAGCGTGCTGCTGACCGCCGTCTGCCTTCAGGTCGTACTGACGTGCGCGGGACGCGGGTTCGTCAACCAGTTCCGGCGCCGTACGGCCGTACGCAGGCCCGCCTCCGCCCTCGTCGTCGGACCCGGCGCCGGGGCGGGCGCGGTGGCCGCCGCCCTGCACGGCCGACCCGAGTTCGGGCTGCGCCCGGTCGGGCTCGCCGACCCGGCGGGCGCCGCCGAAGGGGACGCCGGGGCGCTGCCGGTGCTCGCCACCCACGAGGACGTCCGGCGCGCGGTCATCCAGAACTCCGTTCGGCACGCGGTGTTCACCCGCCCGCCGGAGGCCGACGAGCGCACCGCCTCGCTGGTCCGGCTCTTCCACGACCACGGCTGCCGGCTCTGGCTCGCCGACCCGGCCGGTACCGCCAAGGTCACCGGCATGCGGGTGGCGTACCCCGCCGACCAGCTGTGGGGGTACGCCGTGCAGCCGCTGCTGCCGCGCCCGGCACGGCCGTTGGAGCGCTGGGCGAAGCGGGGCATCGACGCGGTGCTCGCGCTGGTCGCGCTGGTCGCAGCCGCACCCGTGATGGGCGCCTGCGCGCTCGCCGTGCGGATCTGGGACGGGCCGGGGGTGATCTTCCGGCAGGAGCGGGTCGGCCTGTACGGGCGGCCCTTCACCCTGCTGAAGTTCCGTACCCTGCGCGCCGACGAGCACGAGGCCGCCACCCGCTGGACGGTCGCGGGGGACCGCAGGATGAGCGCGGTCGGCTCCTTCCTGCGCAAGTCCTCGCTGGACGAGCTGCCGCAGCTGTGGAACGTCGTACGGGGTGACATGAGCCTGGTCGGCCCGCGCCCCGAACGGCCCTTCTTCGTCGCCAAGTTCGCCACGGTCCACCCCGGCTACGAGGCCCGGCACCGGATGCCCGTCGGCATCACGGGCCTCGCCCAGATCAACGGCCTGCGCGGGGACACCTCCATCGAGGACCGGGCCCGCTTCGACAACCACTACATCGACACCTGGTCGCTGTGGCAGGACCTGTGGATCCTCGCCCGCACCGCGGCCTCCTTCTTCCGCTTCCGGCTGGGGGGCAGCTGATGAGCCTTGCCGTATCCCTCTCCCCGAGGGGTGAACGGCCCGACCTGCCGGGCCTGCTGCGGCGGCACTGGCCGTTGCTGCCGCTCGCGGCGACCGTACTGTTCCTGCTCGCCCCGCTCCCGGCGGGGGACGCGACCGCCTCCGGGAAGGTCGGCCCGGCCGACGCGGCCTCGCTGCTGCTGGTCTTCGTCTGCGGGGTCCAGGCGCTGCGCGGCCGGGTGCGGGAGCTCCGCCCGCTGGGCGTGCTCGTGCTCGGGGCGCCGGGGGTCGGGCTCGCGGTGGCGA
Source organism: Streptomyces sp. NBC_01351 (assembly GCF_036237315.1). GTDB lineage: Bacteria > Actinomycetota > Actinomycetes > Streptomycetales > Streptomycetaceae > Streptomyces. The sequence goes on from NZ_CP108356.1 coordinate 4,990,726, forward strand.
CGATGACCGCGGGGGATCCGTACACGGCCCTGCCCGGCTTCGTGCGCTACCTGCAGGTCTTCGTCCTGGTCCCGGCGGCGTTGGTGCTGCTGGTGCGCGACGCGGGGGAGTTCCGGCTGGCCGCCGGATGCTTCGTGGTGCTGGCGCTGGTGCAGGGCGCGGTGGGGGTCGTGCAGTACGCGACCCACACCGGGGCCTCGTACCAGGGCGAGGACATCCGCGCCGTGGGCACCTTCGGCCCCGGTGACGTCATGGGCATGGCCACGGTGGTGGCGTACGGGCTGATCGTGGCGACCGCGATGGCGCTCGCGCCGGGACTGCCGCCGCGGGTACGGCGGATCGCCGGGGGCTGCGCCCTGCTGCTGGTCCTGCCGCTGGTGCTGTCGTTCAGCCGGGGCGCGTGGATCGCGACGGCGGGGGCGGCGCTGCTGGTCATGGTCCTGGCCGGGATCCGGCGTGCCCTGAAGGTGCTGGTCGCGCTGTGTGCGGCCGGGGTGGTCCTGGTGGGCGGTCTCGGGGTCGGCTCCGACATGGTCGCCGAGCGGCTGACCTCCATCACCCAGGTGTCGAGCGCGCCCGACCAGTCGGTGACCGACCGCTACACGATGTGGGCCGCGGCCGAGTCGATGTGGCGCGAGCGGCCTGCGGTGGGGGTCGGGCTGAAGGGCTTCCCGGCCCACCGGGACGGGCACGCCTCGCTGGGACTGTCCTCCGGCAGCGACACCGCGGGTGCGGGCCAGGGCTACCTCCGCCAGCCGCTGCTCTCGCCGCACAACCAGTACCTGCTGATCCTGAGCGAGCAGGGGCTGATCGGCCTGGCCGCGCTGGTGGGCGGCTGGGCGGTGCTCCTGGTGGCGGGGCTGAGGCGGCTCGCCTCCGGTGGGTTCGGCGGGGGCAGGGGGATCCAGGACTGCGGGCTGATCGCGCTCGGCCTGCTCGTGTGGCAGCTGACCGACTTCCTGTACGCGGACATCGGCGGGCCGTCCACGGTCCTGACCGGCGTGATCATCGGCCTGGCCGCCTGGTGGGCCCTGCCTCTGCCCTCCCGGGGGGCAGCCACCGGTTCGCTGGGCGCGGCCTCCCCGGCGGGTGCCGCATTCGGTGGGGTCACAGGGCCCACCCCGGGCACGGTCGCCGGGTCAGCCCCCGGCGGAGGGCAGCGGGCTACGGCCGCCGGGGCCGCGGCCCCGGGCGGCCGCCCACGCGGCGGTGCGGGGTCCGCCTCCGGCGGGGGTTCCGGTTCTGGCACCGGCGGGGCTCCTGACGCGGCGGGTCCGGGTGGCCGCTCGCGCGGCGGTGCGGTCGCTGCCGCGGGCGGGGGCTCCGGCCTTCCGGCCGGAATGCGCGCCGTTCCGGGTGCGGACGGCCCGTGACGGACACCACGCCCTGGCGGCCCGCCCCCGGCCCCCCGGCCGGGGCGGGCCCCACCCACGTCCCGGGCACCCCGGCCCCGCCCCGGATCTCGGCCGTGCCGGACCCGGGGTTCGTGACAGGGGGGCTGCCGCGTTCCGCCGATGGCGCGGGCAGGCCGGTTTCCGGTCGGTCTGATGCCGGTCGCGTTCCCGCGGTGCCGGACCCCGGGTTCGTGACCGGGGGGCTGCCGCGGTCGGTCGACGGCTCCGGGGCGGCGGGCTCGGGTCGGGTGCCTGCGGTGCCGGACCCCGGGTTCGTGACGGGGAGGCTGCCGCGGTCGGTTGATGGCTCCGGGGCGGCGGGCTCGGGTCGGGTGCCCGCGGGGTCCGATGCCGGGTTCGTGGCCGGCTCGGCGGAGCCGGGGGCCGCCGGGTACCCGGACGGGGACCCCGTGCGCGTCGCGGCGGGCGCTCACCTCGGGCCGGGGCCGGGCGAGGGGCAGGACCTCGGGGGCGGCGGCTCGGCCGCGCCGGTGCGAACCCGGGGGCGTCTCGGCTGCGCCCGCCGCACGGTCGCGCCCCCCGGCGGGAGCCGGCCCGGGCCCGCCGGTGAACCCCCCGCCACCCCCGGCGGGAGCCCCGCGCTGGGAGGGTTCCTGGCGAAGGCCGCCGCCGTCACCGCCGGGCTGACCGCCGCCGGGGCGGTGTTCGGGCTGGTGCGGGACCAGACCATCGCGCACCTCTTCGGAGCCGGCCACGACAGCGACGCCTTCCTGATCGCCTGGACCGTGCCGGAGATGGCCTCGACGCTGCTCATCGAGGACGCCATGGCGCTGCTGATGGTGCCCGCGTTCAGCCACGCCCTCGCCCGGCGGGCCGCCTCCCGGGCAGGCCTCTCGCGCAAGGAGGCCCGCGCGCAGGATCCCGTACGGCTGCTCGTGGGGGCGACCCTGCCGAGGCTCGTGCTGCTGCTGGCCGTCGTCGCGACCGTGCTCGTCGTCGCCGCTCCGGCCGTCGTCGCCGTGCTCGCACCCGGCCTGCCCGATCCCGGACTGGCCGTCCAATGCACCCGGCTGACCGCCCTGACGGTGGTCTCCTTCGGCATCGCCGGATACTTCAGCGCGGCGCTGCGCGCGCACCGCTCCTTCGTACCGCCCGCCGCGATCTACGTCTCGTACAACATCGGCATCATCGGGACGATGGTCGCCCTCCACGCCCTGTGGGGGGTCCGCGCCGCCGCGGCCGGAGTTGCCGTCGGCGGGCTGCTGATGGCGCTCGTCCAACTGCCCGCCTTCATCCGGCACGTCGGCTTCGGCCCGCCCCGGGCCAAGGGCGCGGCCCGCAGCCAGCGCGACCGCGACAGGCCCACCCTCATCGCCTTCGGGCTCATCGCACCCGTGATCTTCTTCGCCGTCTTCCGGCAGTCCCAGGTGCTGGTCGAGAGGTTCCTGGCCGCGTCCCTGCCGCCCGGGGCGATCTCGCACCTGAACTACGCGCAGAAGGTCGCGCAGATGCCGATGGTGCTGTCGCTGATGATCTGCACCGTCACCTTCCCCGTCGTCGCCCAGGCCATGGCCGGCGGGGAGCGGGAGAAGGCCCGGCGCCGTGTCGAACAGGACCTGGCGCTGGCCTCGCTCGCCGTGCTCATGGGCAGCGCGCTCGTCATCGGATACGCGCCCCAGATCATCCAAGTGCTGTTCGAGCGGGGCGCCTTCACCCATCAGGACACCCTCGCCACGGCCTCCGTCATGCGGGTGTACGGGCTCGGCCTCCTCGGCCACTGCCTCGTCGGGGCGCTGTCCCGGCCCTTCTTCTCGACCGCCCGGCCCACCTGGTTCCCGGCGCTCGCGATGGGCGCCGGGCTCCTCGTCAACATCGTGGCCGGAGCCTTCGCCGTCCGCTGGTGGGGCACCTACGGCATCGCCGCCGCCAACGCGGCCGGCATCACCACGACCGCCGTGCTGCTGCTCACCGGCCTCGGCTCCCGCATCATCGCCATCCAGGTCCGCCGGGTCGCCGTCAGCATCGGACGGCTCGGCGTCGCCGCCGTAGCGGCCTGCGCCACCGGCTGGATCGCCGGGCCCATGATCCCGGACCCGCTGCTCAGCGCCGCGCTGGGCTGCCTGCTGATCCCGGCCATGTTCGGGGCCACCGGCACGGCCATACGCGCCCTCGAAGTCACCGCCCTGCCCGGTCAGATCTCCCAGCTCACGCAGAGGTTCCGCAAAAATGTCCGCTGACACCGACACGGCACCCGCCGCCGTGGTGGACCCCGCCCGCCGGACCGCCTCGCCGTGGGTCCTGATGTACCACTCGGTCGCCGAGTTCACCGACCCCGCCGAGGACCCGTACGGGATCACCGTGACGCCCCGTGCGCTGGAGGCCCAGCTGCTGTGGCTGCGCTCCCGGGGCCTGCGCGGGGTGTCCGTCGGCGAACTGCTGCGGGCCCGCGCGGCGGGGCGCGGCGCCGGCCTGGTCGGGCTGACCTTCGACGACGGCTACACCGACTTCCTGACCCAGGCGCTGCCGCTGCTGCGCCGGTACGACTGCACCGCCACCCTCTTCGTGCTGCCGGGGCGGCTCGGCGTGGACAACGTGTGGGACCCGCTGGGGCCGCGCAAGTCCCTGCTCACCGCCGAGGGCATCCGCGAAGTCGCCGCGTCCGGGCAGGAGATCGGCTCGCACGGGCTGCTCCACCAGGACCTCACCGCGGCCGCCGACGACGTGCTCCAGCAGGAGCTGCGGGGCAGCCGCGACCTGCTGCGCGAGCTGACCGGGACGCTGCCGGAGGGCTTCTGCTACCCGTACGGGCACCTCGACGAGCGGGTCGTCGAGGCGACCCGGGCCGCCGGGTACGGGTACGCCTGCGCCATCGACCCCGGGCGGCTCGCCGGCCGGCACGCGCTGCCGCGGACCCACGTCAGCCAGGCCGACGGCGGGGCGCGGCTGCGCGTGAAGCAGCTGCGGCACCAGGTGCGGGGGCTCCGGAGGGTGGTCCTGCCGTGAAGGCCCTGCACATCATCACGGGACTCGGTGTCGGCGGTGCCGAGCAGCAACTGCGGCTGCTGCTGCGGCACATGCCGATGCGGTGCGACGTCCTGACGCTGACCAACCCGGGGCCGGTGGCCGAGGGGCTGCGCGCCGACGGGGTCCGGGTCGTGCACCTGGGCATGCACGGCAACCGGGACCTTGGGGCGCTGCCGAAGCTGGTGCGGTTCGTCCGGCGCGGCCGGTACGACCTCGTGCACACCCACCTCTACCGGGCCTGCGTGTACGGGCGCCTCGCGGCGCGGCTCGCGGGCGTCGGGGCGACCGTGGCCACCGAACACTCCCTCGGAGAAGGGGAGATCGAGGGGCGGCCGCTGACGGCCGGGGTGCGGGCGCTGTACCTGGCGAGTGAGCGGCTGGGCGCGGCGACGGTCGCGGTGTCCGACACGGTCGCCGCCCGGCTGGAGGCGTGGGGGGTGCCGGCCGCGCGGGTGCACGTGGTCCCGAACGGGATCGAGGCCGTCCGCTTCCGCTTCGAGGAGGGCGTGCGGCGCGGGACGCGGGCCCGGACCGGGCTGCCGGAACGGGCCTTCGTGGTCGGCGGGGTCGGGCGGCTGGTGCCGGGCAAGCGGTTCGACGTACTGGTACGGGCGGTGGCGGCGCTGCCGGGGGCGCACCTGCTGCTGGCGGGGGACGGGCCGGAGCGGGCCGCGTTGCGCCGGCTGGCGGCGGAGCTCGGCGCGCAGAGCCGGATCCACCTGCTGGGGGAGCGGGACCCGCTGGGCGACAGCGCGGACGGTCGCACGCCGGGGATCCCCGCGCTGCTCGCCGCCATGGACGTCTTCGTTTCCCCTTCGCGGGAGGAGGCGTTCGGGCTGGCGGTCGTCGAGGCGCTCGCCGCCGGGCTCCCCGTCCTCCACGTGACCTGCCCGGCCATCGACGACCTGCCGGCCGCGCAGGCCCCCGGGGCGCGGCGGATCGGCACCGGCACGGAGGAGCTCGTCGCGGCGCTCCGGGGGCACATGGAGGCGGGCGCCAAGCGGCTGCCGCCGCCGCCGGTGGTCCGCCGCTACGACATCGCCCGCAGCGCGCGGCAACTCCTCGACGTGTACGACCTGGCCCTCGGCACGGCGGCCCCCCGGGGCGCCGCCCCGGGCCCCGGCGGGCCGGGGGTGGGCGGCGTGGCGCCGGACCGGCTCGGCGCCGGGCCCTCCCGGGGCGCTGCCCCGGACCCCGCGCCTCAAGCGCCGGTGGGGCTGGATGTGCCTGGCCCGGGTCTCGCGGCGCAGGCGGTGGCGGGGCTGCAGGTGGGTCCGGCCGCGGCGCTGGGGAAGCCGGACCGGCTCGGCCCCGGGGGCCCCCGGGGCGCTGCCCCGGACCCGGCGCCTCAAGCGCCGGTGGGACTGGAGGTGGGCGGGCCCGGGCTCGTGGTGCGGGCGCCGGTGGGGGCGGGCCTGCGCCCGGGGGACCCGGGCATCGGGGTGCGGCAGCCGGAACCCGCAACGGCGTGCACGCCGACTCTCAGCCAGGGCGCGGCCCCGGTGCCGGTCGGCGCCGGAGGCGCCGGGCCGGAGGCCGGCGCGACCACGCCGCCCGGGCCCGACCCGGAGGCAGGGCCGGCGGCGGCCCCCGAACAGGCCGGCAGCGGTTGACCGTTCCCCGGCAGCTCTCCGCAGGGGGCCCGGCAGGGCCCATGGGAACTTCCCTCGATACAGGAAGCGAGCGCACGCTCATGGCAGACACCGTTGATCAGAAGAAGTCCGACCGCCACCGCTCCGAGCGACGCCGCCTTCGGCGGCCACGGCCGCCCGCCTGGTGGCCGCTGCCCGTCTGCGCGGTGCTGGGGCTGGCCGCGGGCGGGGCGTACGGGGTGCTCAAGGCGCCCGAGTACGCCGCCACCAGCTACGTCGTCGCCGTCCCGGACGACACCACCGAGCCCGCCACCGCCCTCGGCTTCGCGCAGGCGTACGCCCGTATCGCCACCAGCAGCTCCACCCTCGCCTACGCTCAGCCCCGCGCCGGCATCGCCGTCCGGAAGCTGCGGACCCAGGTGCGGGCCGAGACCTCCCCCGAGTCCCCGATGATCGCCATCACCGGTACCTCGAAGAGCCCCTCCGAGGCCGCCGACATCGCGAACGCCGTCGCCGACGCGCTCTCGCTGAGCAGCAACCAGGCCGCCAAGAACACCGGTGTGCAGCTGCTCCTCTTCAACCAGGCCGTGGCCCCGACCGACCCCGCCTCCCCGTCCGCCGCCATCAGCGGCGCCGTCGGGCTGTGCGCCGGAGGTCTGCTCGGCGGGCTGTGGCTGCTCGCCCGGCCCGGCCGCCGCAAGGACGCGGAAGGGGAACCACAGCCGGTCGTCGAGGAGTACCCCTCGCTTCCCGCGCAGGGTGAGCACGCCGAGACCAAGGAGAAGGAGTCCGTGCGATGACCCAGGGCTCCGCAGGACAGCCCTTGACGGTGACCCTGTGCCGCGACCCCCGGCAGTTCGCCGTGCTGGAGGAGCCGTGGAACCGGCTCGTCCGCGCCTGCCCCACCGCCACCCCCTTCCAGACCCACGCCTGGCTGCACTCCTGGTGGCTGTCGTACGGGAAGGACGGCCGGCTGCGGCTCGTCCTCGTGCGGCGCGGCGAGGAACTGGTCGGCGCGGCCGCGCTGATGCTCGTCCACCGGCCGCTGCCGCTGCTGGTGCCGCTCGGCGGTCCCATCAGCGACTACTTCGACGTGCTCGTGGCCGCCGAGTACGCCGACCAGGTCGTCCCGGTTCTGGCCCACGGGCTGCACCGGGCTGCCCGGGGCGCGGTCGTCGACCTGCGGGAGGTCCGCCCCGGGGCCGCGGTCGAGCAGCTGTACAAGCACTGGCCCGGGACCGGCGCCAGGCTCACCGACTCCACCTGCATGGAACTGCCCGCGCTGCCCATCGACGAGCTGGTCAAGCGGATGCCGGCCTCCGGCGCCCAGCGGGTCCGGGCCAAGCTGCGCAAGACCGACGCGGCCGGGATCGAGGACCACGAGGCCACCGAGCAGGAAGTGCCGCGTGCGGTACGGCACTTGCTGCGGCTGCACGAGAAGCAGTGGCGCGGACGCGGGGTTACTCCCGAACACCTGAAGCCGCGCTTCGCCGAGCACCTGACCCGGGCCACCCGGCGGATGGTGCGGACGGGGGAGGCCCGGCTGACGGAGTTCCGCCTGGACGGGAAGGTGGTGGCGGCCAACGTCACGCTGCTGTCGGCCGGGCTGAGCGGCGGCTACCTCTACGGGGCCGACCCGGACCTGCGGGCGCGGAAGGTGGACGTGGCGACGCTGCTGCTGCGCCACGATTCCGGGCACGCCCTGGCCGACGGCCGCCCGGTGGTGAGCTTCCTGCGCGGCAACGAGCCGTACAAGAACCACTGGAGGCCCGAGAGGGTCGTCAACCAGAGGTTCCTGCTGGCCACGACCGCGCTCGCGCCCCTGCTGCGACTGCACGAGTCGCAGGTGGCGGGGCGCGAGCGGGCGGTGGACGCGCTGCGGGAGGCGCTGCCGGCCGCCAGGGACTGGCGGGCGCGGCTCAACGAACTGCGGGTGAGATGACCCGACTAGAAGGGCCAGTAGCCGGAGTCCTTGCCCCAGTCGACCTTGACGCAGACGGACTGCTTGCCGACCAGCTTGGAGAGCCACTCGCCGAAGTTGAGCGGCACGCACCACTGCTTGCTGTTGGTCGGCTGGGCGGGCGGCTCGGGCGTGGGCTTCGGCGAGGCCGAGGCGGCCGGCGTGGGCTCGGGCTTCGGTACGAGCGGGCTCGGCGCGACGGGCGAGGGCGTCGGGCTCGGAGTGACCTCTGGCTTGGGTTCCGGCGTGACTTCCGGCTTGGGTTCGGGCGTGACTGCCGGTGTGGGGTCGGGCGTGAGTTCGGGCTTGGGTTCCGGTGTCGGGACGAGGGGGCTCGGGCTGACCGGCAGCGTGGGCTTCGGGGTGGGGACGACCGGGCTCGGTGTGGCCTCGGGGGTGGCCTCGGGGGTCGGGCCGGCCGGGCTCGGGGTGGCCTCGGGCGTGGGCTCCGGCGTCGGGGACACCGGGGAGGGCTTGGGGACGTCGGGCGTCGGCACCTGCGGGGTCGGCACCTGCGGTGTGGGGACCTGCGGGGTCGGCACCTGCGGCGTCGGGACGACGGGCGTGGGGACGACCGGGGTGGGTACGACGGGGGTCGGGACCACCGGCGTCGGCACGACCGGGGTCGGGATCACCGGGCCGGGCTTCTCCGGGGTCAGGGCCTCGCGGAAGGCCTTCGACGACTCGGGGTTCTGCTTGCACTGCCACACGCCGTGCGGGCAGTAGTCGGTGATGGTGTGGTAGAGCGGTTTGTGCCGCTCGATCCACTGCAGCATGCGCCGCACGTACTCCGGATTGTCCCCGTGCCGGAACAGTCCCCACTCCGGATACGAGATCTCCTTGCCGTGTGCTTCTGCGAAGTCAACGTGCTGCTGGAGCCCGTACGGCTGGGTGACCTGGTCGTCGAAGGTCCGGCCGGGAGCCTGGTCGTACGAATCCATGCCGATGATGTCGACCACGTCGTCGCCGGGGTAGCACCGGGTCCAGCCGATCGCGTCCGTACCCCTGTTCGGCGCGAAGTCGAACTTGAACCGCTGGCCGGGAACGGAGCGCATCGCGGTGACGGCGCGCTTCCAGTACGCCTTCCAGTTCTCCGGGTCCGGCCCGCAGCGGTGGGTGTAGGTGACGCCGTTCATCTCCCAGCCGAGCACGATCACCGTGTCCGGGACGCCCAGCGACACCAGCCGCTCGGCGAGCCTGCGGAAGTGCAGGTCGTGGTCGCCGCGCGCGCCCGCCCTGATCAGCCGGGCGACCTGGGCGTCGGGCACCCGGGCCTCGTTGCGCTCCTGCATGGGGACGTTGAGCACGAACATCCGGTCGGGCCGGGCCAGGCGCCACGCGGCCCAGTCGGCCAGGAAGGAGACCCGTCCCTCGATGCCCGCCCACTGGTCGCCGGGCAGGTAGGTGTGACCCACCCGGATCTCCTTGCCGCCCAGCCAGTTCGACAGGTACGGGATCCGGGCCACCCCGGGCGGTCCGTAGTCGAGGTAGGCGCCCATGGCGATGTCGGTGTGGCCGGACGAGTCCTTCCCGGGCGCCGAGACGGCGGCGCCGGTGGCGAGCAGTCCGGCCGTGACCGTACCGATACAGGTGCGCGCCAGTCGGCGGCGTGGTCTGCGCATGGCGTCTCCCGGGCTTTCCCGAATCGGTGTGCTTACCAAAGACGTTAGGCATCACATCTGACGAATGGCCTGTCCGGTGACGGCCACCTAGGCCATTCGCATCTGCGCATCACCACCCGCTTGGTCCGACTAGGTGAAAGACACCGCTGCCATGTACGAGTTCGCCGGCCATGTGCCCGCTGTTGTGCTCAGACTCGACCGGAATCCGTTTCACCACGGAACCCTTGGCGCCGTCAGATCCCTTGGCCGCAAGGGCGTGGAGGTCCATGCAGTCGTCGAGGCCGGGGGAGGTCCCATGGGGCGTTCGCGGTACCTGCGCGCCGTGCATCCCGGGCCGGCCGGCCGACTGGACCCGGAGGCGCCGGGGCCGCTGCTGGAGTGCCTGACCGGGGTGTCGGAGCGGATCGGGCGGCCGGCGGTGCTCATCGCCATGGACGATCTGAGCGCGATCGCCGTGGCGCGGATCGCGCCGGTGCTCGGCGGCCGGTTCCGGATTCCCCATCAGCCCGACAACCTGCCCGCCCGGGTCGCGGACAAGGCCGAGTTGGCGAGGCTCTGCGCGCGGTGGGACGTCCCGCACCCGGAGACGGCGGTGCCGCGGAGCGGGGCCGAGGCGGCGCGGGCCGCGTGGCGGCTGGGCCTGCCGCTGGTGGCCAAGTGGAGCAGGCCGTGGCTGCTGCCCGCCGGGGGAGAGGGGCTGCGGAGCACCACGCTCGTACGCACCACCGCCGAGGCGGCGCGGCTGTACGAACGCTCCGCCGAGGCCGGGAGCGCGCTGCTGCTCCAGCGGTTCCTTCCGGCCGGGCCGGACACCGACTGGTTCTTCCACGGCGCCTTCGCCCGGGGCGGGCGTCCGCTGCTCGCGGGGTCGGGCCGCAAGGAGCTGTCCTGGCCGCTGCGGACGGGGCTGACGGCGGTCGGCCGCTGGCTGCCGGATCCGGCCGTGGAGGAGGCGGGGCTGCGGCTCGCCGAACGGCTCGGCTACCAGGGGATCCTGGACCTGGACTTCCGGCGGGACGAGCGGGGCGTCTTCCGGCTCGTGGACTTCAACCCGCGCCCGGGCGCGCAGTTCCGGCTGTTCGTCGATGCGGCCGGGCTGGACGTCGTACAGGCGATGTACCTGGATCTGACGGGCCAGCGGGTGCCGGAGCCGGTGGGCGGCCCCGGCCGGGTGTTCGTCGCGGAGAACTACGCGCTGCTGGCGGCCCTCCGGGGCGTCCGTGGCGGCGCGGGGCGCCTCCCGGCGGGCCGTGCGGCGTCCCCTGCGGTGGGGCCTGCGGCGTCCCCTGCCGTGGGGCCCGCGGCGCGAGCGGTGGTGGGGCTGGAGGTGGGTCCGGCCGCGGTGCCGGGGAAGCCGGACCGGCTCGGCGCCGAGGGCCCCCGGGGCTCCGCCCCGGACCCCGCGCCCCCAACGCCGGCGGGGCCGGATCTGCCCGGCCCGGGCGTGGCCCGCAGGGCGGGCGCGACCCCGCCCGGGGGCCCCGGCAGGTCGGCCGGGCCGGTGCGGGTGGTGCCGAAGGTGCGGCGGGCGGGGGTCGAGGCGGCCTGGTTCGCCGCCGACGACCCGGTGCCGTTCGTGGCGATGGCCGGGGCCTTCCTCGGGCGCGGATTCGGCAAGGGCGTGCGAGCCCTGCGCGGCGTGCCCGGGCAGGGCCGGCGGGCAGCGCTCGCGGCGGCCCGGGCGCCGCGCCAGCGGGGACGGGACCAGCCGGAGCCGGCGGAGCTCGCCCGACCCGGCCCGCCGGGGGCGTCGGCTGAGCCGGACGAGTTGGTGACACGTTGACCGGGCTCGCCCGCCGGGCGCGCGCTGCCGGCGGCGCGCGGGAGCGGCTGCGGCCGATGCCGGGCGGGCCCGGCCCCGGCCCGGGGCCCGGCCCCGGTGCCGCGGCGGACCGGGCCGGGGCGGTGCCCATCGAGCAGGAGGAGTGGCCGTGACGCGGATGAGTGATCTCGTGGTGGTCGGCGCGGGTCCGTACGGGCTGTCGATCGCAGCCCACGCGGCCGGCGCGGGGCTCGACGTACGGCTGCTCGGGCGGCCCATGGCCTCCTGGCGCGACCACATGCCCGACGGGATGTACCTGAAGTCGGAGCCCTGGTCGTCCAACCTCTCCGCGCCGGACGGCCGGCACACCCTGGCCGACTACTGCGCCACCCGCGGACTGCGTGCGGAACACGGCACTCCGCTGCCGATCGGCACGTTCAGCTCGTACGGGATGTGGTTCGCCCGGCACGCCGCGCCCGAGGTGGAGGAGGTGACCGTCACGGAGGTGACCCCGCAGGGCGACGGCTTCCGCGTCCGCACCGCCGAGGGGCCGCCGCTGCTCGCCCGTACGGTGGCCGTCGCGGTCGGTGTGATGCCCTTCGTCCACCTCCCCCCGGCCCTGCGGGACCTCCCGCCCGGCCACTGCTCGCACAGCAGCGGCCACCGGGACCTGGCCGGCTTCGCCGGCCAGGAGGTCGCCGTGCTCGGGGCCGGGCAGGCGGCGCTGGAGACCGCCGCTCTGCTGGCCGAGCAGGGCGCCCGGCCGTGCCTGGTCGCCCGGCGCGCCCGGCTGAACTGGAACACGGTGCCGCAGCCCCTGAGCCGCCCCCCGCTGCGCGCCCTGCGCGATCCGCACAGCGGGCTCGGCACCGGCTGGCGCAGCTGGGTGTGGTCGGAGCTGCCCTGGGCGGTGCGCGGGCTGCCCGCGCAGTCCAGGGAGCGGATCGCGGCGACCGCGCTGGGCCCGGCCGGGGCCTGGTGGCTGCGGGAGCGCTTCGAGCGGCGCGTGCCCGTCATGCTCGGGCACGAACTGCACCGGGCGGTGGCCGTGGGCGGGCGGACCAGGCTCGGGCTGACCACCAGGTCCGGCGAATCGGTGGTCCTGGACACCGCGCACGTCATCGCCGCCACCGGTTTCGCCCCGGACCTGGGTCGGCTGGAGCTGCTCGACGCGGGCCTGCGGGCCGCGCTGGCGACCGTAGGGGAGACCGCGACGCCGGAGCTCAGCCCCGGTTTCGAGTCCTCGTGGCCGGGGCTGTTCTTCGCGGGGCTGCTGACTGCTCCCTCATTCGGCCCTTCCATGCGATTCGTGCACGGTGCGGGCTTCACGGCGGGGAGACTGGTGAGAGGAGTCCGCAAGCGTCTCGGCGCCGGGCGTCTCTTGCCGGGCGCGAGAGCCATCGCGCCCCGCAGGGCCGCCACCGGGCATCCGGGGACGTATCTGCGGTGAGAGACGGAACTGCGGGTGAGAGGGGTCTGCGATGAGCGCGGAGCGAGCACAGGGCCGTGGCTGGGTGCGGATCCCCGCCAGCCGCGGGGAACAGCCGGCGGCGGCCAGGACCGCCGGGCACGACCCTGCCCGGGCCCCGGCCGGATCCGCGGCCGCGTCCCCGCACCGGGCCCCGGCCGGATCCGGGTACGGATCCACGTACCCGTCCGCCTACCAGCCGGGGGCCGTCGCCGACCAGGCCACGATCTACCTCACCCTCGTCAACCGCTGGCGGGAGGCCGGGCGCACGCTTCCGGGGCATCCTGACGAGGAGTGGGAGCGGCTCATCTCCCAGCCGTGCTGGCCCGGCCGTTAGGTGGTGTGAGTCTTGGCAGCGGCGCAGCAGGACGGACCCGAGCGGGACCGGCGGCGCGACGGGCGCCCCCCGGCGACCGGGCCGGGCGAGCGGCTCGCGCTGAACGGCATGGGCAGCTTCGAGTGGGACCTGGGCGCCGGGACGATGGTGCTCGACGAGGCCGGCCTGGCCGTCTTCGACGTGGCGCCGGAGGAGTTCGACGGCACCCCGGAGGGGCTCGGGCTGCGGATCCCGGCCGAGGACGCCGCCCGCCTCAACGAGAGCGTGATCTCGGTCCTGGACGGCGGCGGGGACACCTACGGCTCGTACTTCACGGTGAACCGGCGCGACGGCAGCGACCAGTGGACGCACACCCAGGGCCGGGTGCTGAGGCACCCGGACGGCAGGCCGTACATGATCGTGGGGATCGTCCGGGACGCCACGCCGGAGCTGGCCCACGCCACCCTGCTGCGCAAACTGGAGACGGCGCGCGCCCAGCAGACCACGATCGTGCAGCGGACCACGGAGGCCCTGTCGCGGGCGGTGACCGTCGACGACGTGACGGCCGCGCTGACCGGGGCGGGCGCCCTGGAGCGGCTCGGCGCGGACGGGCTGGCGCTCGGCCTCGTCGAAGGCGCCTCCATCAAGATCATCGCGCTGAGCGGGGAATCACTGGAGATCCTCAGCGAGCGCAAGTTCACCCGGCTGGACGGCACGCTCCCGCTGTCGCAGGCGGTGCTCTCCCGGAAGGCACGTTTCGTCACCTCTCTCACCGAGCTCGGCGGCGAGTTCCCGCTGCTCGCCGAGTACCTGGGCCGGATCCACTACGACGCGGCCGCCTACCTGCCGCTGATCGCGCAGGCCAAGGCCATCGGCGGGCTGGTCCTCTTCTACCGGCGGCGCAGCGAGTTCAGCCCCGAGGAGCGCAACCTCTGCCTCGGCCTGGCCGGCATCGTGGCCCAGTCGCTCCAGCGGGCGCTCCTGTTCGACCAGGAGCGGGAGTTCGCCACGGGCCTGCAGGCCGCCATGCTGCCGCGCCGGATCCCCGAGATCACGGGCGGGGAGATCGCGGTCCGCTACCACTCCGCCTGGAGCGGGCGAGAGGTCGGCGGGGACTGGTACGACGTGATCTCGCTGCCCCGCGACCGCGTCGGCCTCGTCGTGGGCGACGTACAGGGCCACGACACGCACGCGGCCGCCATCATGGGCCAGCTCCGCATCGCGCTGAGGGCGTACGCGGGGGAGGGGCACCCGCCGTCCACGGTGCTGGCGCGGGCCTCGCGCTTCCTCGCCGAACTGGACACCGAGCGCTTCGCGACCTGCATGTACGCGCAGGTGGACCTGGAGACCGGAGGCGTACGGGCCGTCCGCGCGGGCCACCTCGGCCCGCTGATCCGGCACACGGACGGGCGTACCGGCTGGCCCAACGTGCGCGGCGGTCTGCCACTGGGGCTGGCCACGGTGTTCGAGCAGGAGGAGTTCCCCGAGACCCGGCTCGACCTGGTCCCCGGCGAGACGCTCGTGCTGTGCACCGACGGGCTCGTCGAGGAGCCCGGGACCGCCATCACCCAGGGCATGGAGGCCCTCGCCCACGCGGTGCGCAGCGGCCCGCAGGGGGCCGGGGCGCTCGCCGACCACCTCTCCGACCGGCTCTGGGAGCGCTGGGGCTCCGGGGACGACGTGGCCCTGCTGGTCCTGCGCCGCGCCCCCGACCCGGGCACCCACCGGGCCCCGCGCATCCACCAGTACGTGCACCAGGCGGATCCCGAGGGGCTCTCGGAGGCCCGGTACGCGCTGCGGCAGGCACTGCGCGACTGGGGCATGCCGGAACTCGCCGACGACGTGGAGCTGGCGGCGGGGGAACTGTTGGTCAACGCCCTCCTGCACACCGACGGCGGGGCGGTGCTGACCATGGAGGTGCTGCCGGAGCCGGTCCGGCGGATCCGGCTGTGGGTCAAGGACCGCTCCAGCGTGTGGCCGCGCCGGCGATCCCCGGGCGAGGCGGCCACCACCGGGCGCGGGCTGCTCCTGGTGGACGCGCTGGCCACGCACTGGGGCGTCGAGTCCCGGGGCGACGGCAAGGCGGTGTGGTGCGAGTTCGACGCGGACGGCAGCCCCCGGAGCGTGGGGTGACCGGTCCGTCACGCCGAGTTGTGGGGTGCCGGGGTCGGGGTGATGATGCGGGCTATGACAGCTTTCGTACCGAACCGGCTCCGCGGGACCATGCCGTGCGCGGGCTGAGCAAGGGCGCGGTGACGGGCATCGTGGCCGCCCTGCTCCTGCTGGCTGCCGGGGTGCCGACGGTCGTGGACTGGACGACGGGACGGCCGCGCGCGGAGCACGGGTGCCAGGCGGTGGCGTTCATGTCGATGACGGACGTCGCGCCCGAGTGCCGGTAGCGGCGGCTACCGGATCACTCGACGGGCGACGGGGCGTGCTCTAGCGGGCGATCAGCCGGATCTCGCGGGTCTCCTCCGCGACCGTGTCGATCGACTTCGGCATCAGGCCGGAGAGCGTGATCTCGTTGAGCCGGACCTCGGCCAGCGCCTCTCCCGGGTGGACGTCCGGGGTGAAGCGGAGCGTGCCCGTGGCGTGCCACTCGTGCTCGGCGCCGTCGCACTGCGCCTCGCCGCCGCCGAACGCCAGGCGGGTGTTGCCCTGGACGACGGCCGCCGCGATCTGCAGGCTCGTCCCCACGAGTGACGGCGCCTCGCAGTGGTAGGTGCCGGAAAGAGTGATCGTGTCGCCCTCGGAAATGTGACCGTACGGCTGTACGGAAATTCCCTGGTCGAAAGAAGTCGCACCTGCCTGGGTGGTGAATACGGCGGTGGCCGCCAGTGCCGAGAGTGCCGCCAGGGCCAGACGGGAGCCGTGAATGCGCATGCGTTCCTCCGGGTGGTCGTAGGGGCGGGAATCCGCCGGAACGAATTGTGCTGGCAGCCGGGCGCGCCCACTCGCTCCCCGTACTCGTGTCGGTGTGTGCAATTGCCCGCTCGGGGGCGTGAGACTGGCCGGAATACGTCCCGAAGGGATCCCGAATGCGCCAGTCCCCCCGTCCGCTCCCCGTCCTCGCCGCCGGCACCCTGCTGCCACTGCTCCTGCTCGCCACCACGGCCTGCGACAGCGTCCCCGAGCGCGCCGCGCTCGCCCCCGCCGCCGTGCCCGCCGTCCCGGTGGACGACGGGGCTCCGGGCGCGGCGGAGGGCTCCGCGCGGACCGGCGCGAAGGTTGCCCATGTGGGTGACTCCCTTCGGGTGCGCGGCCGCCAGGTGGGTCGCCACCTCCAGGTGGTGCTCGGTGCGTACGTGGACCCGGCGATCGGCGTGGAGAAGAACTTCGCCCCGGCCCCCGGGAAGCGGTGGGTGGCCGCCTCGATGTCCTTCGTCAACGTCGGCGGGGACTCGTACGGGGCGCTCGGACGCATGTGGGCGCACGACAGCGCGGGGCAGCGCCACGGGGTGGTGCCCACCGGCGAGCTGACGACCGGCAAACCGCTCGTCTTCGATTCCCTCGCGGTCGGTGAACGGGCAGAGGGGTGGGTGGTGTTCGAAATCCCGGAAAACGCGCGCATCGACCGCCTCCAATACCAGGACGCGAACATGCGGGCGAATTCCGGAGAGGGATTCTGGGCCGTCTAGCCCGCCCGGGTGAAAGGCCGTGAAAGGCTCGGTGGCCGGACCACTAGGGTGCGGCGCATGACTTCTACTCAAGCCGAAATCGACCGGACCCAGCTCGGCACCCTTTCCGTGCTCGCCTGGATCGGCGATCCCGACGAGGCGCACGACATCCCGTACCTCCTCGCCTACACCCTCGGTGACGGCCCGGGCGGCCGGGAGGCCGGCGAGGCGGCGGCCCGCGGGCTGCTGGAGGAGATCGGTCTGCCGATCGGCGACGTCGTCATGGACGGCACCCTCAAGCCGGCCACCTTCCCGGTGCAGATCCTGCTGGAGGGCAACCAGATCGCGCTCACCCTGCCCGGGATGAACGCACGGTGCACCGCCCCCGACGAGTGGGTCGCCGCGGCGGACGAGAGCGGGCAGGCGTACTTCCTCTTCGCCACGCGGGCCTGGCCCGAGGCGGTACCCGGCGAGCCGGTCGCCCCGGAGACCCTGCAGGCGTTCGCGGGCGACGAGGCGGTGCTCACGGGCAGCGCCCACTGCGTCCTCGCGGTGCGACGCCTGCAGAAGTAGCCGCGCCGCGCTCAGCCGTACCGCGCCGCGCGGCGCCGTACGGCACTGCGCTCCGGCCGCCGGGCTCCCAGCCTGCCCGGTGGCCGGGCCCTCGGGGCCTGCCCTCGCGCCGCCCGCTCAGGGCCGCTCGAAGGCGAACTTGAGCGAGCGGACCCGGTTGTCGAAGTTCGACCCCGCCAGATCGGGCAGGCCCACCGCGCGCAGCCCCACCGGCCGGGTCAGCAGCTCGTGGAACAGGGCCCTCATCTCCACCCGGGCCAGGTGCGCGCCCAGGCAGAAGTGCGGGCCGCCGCCGCCGAAGCCGAGGTGCGGATTGGGCGAGCGGGTGATGTCGAAGGCGTCCGGGTCGGGGAAGACCGCCTCGTCGCGGTTGGCGGAGGCGTAGTACAGCACCACCTTGTCGCCGGGGCGGAACAGGTGCCCTCCCATGGTGTGTTCGGTGACGACCGTCCGGCGGAACTGGATGATCGGCGTCGAATGGCGGATCATCTCCTCGACCGCGCCGTCCGCGTACTTCTCGAAGTCCGAGAGCAACAGGTCCCGTTGGTCCGGGTGGTCGGTGAGCAGCGTCAGCCCGTGGGTGATCGCGTTGCGGGTGGTCTCCACCCCGGCGACCATCAAGAGGGAGAAGAACGCCCCGAGTTGGCGGGCTCCCAGGGCCTGGCCGTCCACGTTCGCGCAGACCAGCGCCGAGATCAGGTCGTCGGTGGGATGCCTGCGGCGCTCCCGCCCGATGCCCGCCACCATCCGCTGCATGCGCGCGAGGGCGCGCAGGCCGCGGCCGGGCATCCGCAGGCGGGAGGCCAGGCCGCGTTCCACGCCGATGTTCTCGGAGGCGTGGTTGACGCGGTCGGCGATCTCGGGACGGTAGTGCTCGGGGATGCCCATCATGTTGCAGATGACCTCCAGGGGCAGGCGGGAGGCCACCGCGGAGACGAACTCGTCCGGCCGTGCGTCCAGTACGTCGTCCACGATGCGGGTGGCAACGGCGTGGATGTCCGCCTCGGCGGCCGCCAGCAGGCGGGGGGTGAAGGCCCGCTGCACGATCTTGCGGAGCTGGGCGTGGTCGGGGCCGTCCAGATTGACCATCGAGTCCCCGAACAGCGCGCGCACCCAGCGGGCGGGCTCGGGGGTGGTCACGCCGGGGGCGCTGGCGAACACCTTGGGGAGCCGGCTGGCCTCTTGCACGTGGGCGTGCCGGAGGAGGGCCCAGTGCCCGGTCCCTTCGGGGACGAAGACCGGAGCGCCGATCGCCCGGAGCCGGGCGAAGGCGGCGAGGCGGTGCGCGGGGGGCGCCTGCCAGAAGCCCGGTTCGACCAGTTCCCTGCCGGGGGCTTGGCCGGTTCGCTGTGCGGGGAGTGTCATGGCCTGCCCAACGCCGCCGGGGGCGCGGGAGTGACGGTCCGGCGCGGCGCCGCTGCCGGGGGCTCCGCTCCAGCCCCCCGGAGGGGCTGGAGGTGCCGCTGCGCGGCCCCCTGGGCTCCGCCCAGACCCGCGCCTCAAACGCCGGCGAGGCTGGATTTTGGCTGGCGTCAGCCGGCAAGTGCGCGCAACGCAATCATCTGCCCGCAGGGCAATTCCAGCCTCGCCGGCGTTTGAGGCGCGGGGTCTGGGGCGGAGCCCCAGGAGGGGGCGCTGGGTCAGCGGGCGGTGTGGGTGGCCAGGGTGAGGCCCAGTGCGACGGTGGCCGCGCAGACGAGGCCCGCGTACAGGACGGCGTACGGACCCGTCCATGTGCAGGCCAACACCACCAGGGCCGACACCGGCAGGGTCAGTTGCTGGGCCGGGCCCCGTTTGAAGTGGCGGGAGTGCAGGAGCCAGACCATCAGGAGGAAGAGGGCGGTCGGGACGGTGACGGAGGCGTTCGCGGCGGTCTGGGAGATGTGCGCCGCACCCACCGCGTGTTCCACCGCCACCTCGATGCCCGCCCCGATCGCCGCGCCGGAGGCGAAGATCAGCAGGTGGCCGTAGCCCCACGGGATGGCCTCCCGGTTGGAGGTCAGATGTTCGTGCATCGGCACCGCGAAGTAGATCCACCACGCGGCGAAGACGATCAGCAGCCCGCCGCCGGCGATCGGCAGCAGCACGTCCAGCGCCTCGTGCTCGTCGAGCGCCGACTTGACCGCCACCGTGGCCGCCGCGATCGTCTCGCCCAGCACGATGATCGTGAACAGGCCGTACCGCTCCACGATGTGGTGCGCGTGCCACGGCGTCTCGTGCCCGCGCTCCGCGATCGCCGGGACCAGCAGCTCCGCGGCGGCCACGATCAGGAACAGCCAGCGCTTCGCGCCGTCCGGGGCGAACAGCAGCGCCACCCAGCCCACCTGGCAGATCACCAGCCCGGCCGCGTACTTCAGCGCCGCCGTCCTGGCCGCGCCCTCCTCGCCGGCCGCGGCCCGCAGCCACTGCGCGGTCAGGGCGACGCGCATGATGACGTAGCCGATGACGGGGACGGTCCAGTCGTTCTCGTCGAAGGCGCGGCTCAGCCCCGCCGCGTAGACGAGAACGCCGGCGATCTGGACGAGGGTGGCGATCCGGTAGGGGACGTCGTCGCAGTCGTAGGCGGAGGCGAACCACGTGAAGTTCATCCACGCCCACCACACGCCGAAGAAGACGAAGAAGTAGCCGATCACCCCCGTCCCCGGATGGCCCTCCGCCAGCGCGTGCACCAGCCGGGCTCCGGCCTGCGCGATGGCGACGACGAAGCAGAGGTCGAAGAACAGTTCCAGCGGGGTGGCCGCGCGGTGGTCCTCGTCGCGGCTGCGGGCGGTCATGGGGAGGTACGCCATACCGGCCAGGAGACCAGAGGGGCCCCGGGTCAGCAGGCCAGGCGCGCGGCCCGCACCACCCGTGTGCCCCGGCCGGACTCTCCTCCAGCTACTGCTGGGAGCTACCCCCAGCGTGCCAAGACCACCCGGGCCAGGCGCGGATGGTCGGCCAGCGGCTGCGACACCGTCCACGCGCCGCAGCCCGCCGGCGCGTGCGTGAACCGTCCCGGGGCCAGCAGGTGCGCGGCCACCGCGATCCGGCGGTGCCCGGCGGCCCGCAGGGCGGCCAGGGCCTCCGGCACCGTGGGCCCGGCCGAGGTCAGGTACGCGGGGACCACCGGGATCCGGCCGGGGCCGGCGTCGGGGTCGCGCTCCAGGAGGGCGGCGAGGGCTGCGCCGTCTGCAAGCCGGTCGTCGCGAACGTGCTGGGCAGCCTCACCCCCGACCTCGGTGGCGCAGATGGAGCGGCACGTCGCCGCCTACCAGGACGAGTGGCAGGCGGTCCTGGAGGACCCGGCCGCGCTGGAACGCTTCGGCACGGTGGACTTCGGTACCTCCGCCGGGGACGCCCTCGAACCGGGGCGCGGGCGTACCGCAGTGCTGGAGGACGGCACCGAGGCGGCCCTCTTCAAGGACCGGGCCGGCGAGGTGTACGCGGTCGGCAACCCGGACCCCTTCTCGGGCGCGGAGGTCATCGCCGACGGGATCATGGGCTCGCGCGACGGGGTTCCCGTCGTCGCCTCCCCGATGCACAAGCAGGTCTTCGACCTGCGGACCGGTGTCTGCCTGGACGACCCGGAGGTCTCCCTCCCCGTCCTCGCCCTCCCGCTGAACTGACGTATCGACCAACGCACTGTGGGCGACGGGACTTTGTCCCGTCGCCCACAGTGCGTTGTCCTCTGCCGCGGGGCGTCCGGGGAAACGGAACCTGGATAGGCAAGGACACCCCTCGAGCTTTGAGGACACACCATGAGTTCCGCCACGAAGGACGCGGTACGGCCGCAGCTCGCTGATGCGGCCCAGTACCGTCCGGGCCGCACCATCACCGACTGGACGCCGGAGGACCCGTCCTTCTGGCGGAGCACCGGGAAGAGGGTCGCCACCCGCAACCTGTGGATCGCGGTGCCGGCCCTGCTGGTGGCCTTCGTGGTCTGGCAGGTCTGGAGCATCACGGCGACCAACCTGAAGGACGTCGGCTTCGGCTTCAGCCAGTCGCAGCTGTTCTGGCTCACCGCCGTCCCCGGCATCACCGGCGGGACGGCCCGCATCTTCTACACCTTCCTCGGCCCGATGATCGGCCAGCGCCGCTTCACGGCCCTGTCCACCGTCGTGCTGATCGTGCCGCTGCTGTGGCTGGGCTTCGCGGTGCAGGACACGTCGACCTCGTACGGCATGATGATCGCGATCGCGGCGCTGTGCGGCATCGGCGGTGCGAACTTCTCCTCCTCGCTCGCCAACATCGGCTTCTTCTACCCGAAGCAGGAGAAGGGCAACGCGACCGGCATCAACGGCGGCCTGGGCAACCTGGGCGTCTCGGTCGTCCAGCTCCTCACACCGATCCTGATCACGTCCTCGGTCCTCGCCATCGGCGCCGGCCAGAAGAAGGCGAACGGCTCGGAGATCTACCTCCAGAACGCCGCCTTCGTATGGGTGCCCGTGCTGATCGTGCTCGCCGTGGTGGCCTGGTTCGGCCAGAACGACCTGAAGGTGGCCTCGACCCCCTTCAGCCAGCAGAAGATCATCTTCAAGCGCAAGCACAACTGGCTGATGACCTGGCTCTACGTCGGCACGTTCGGCTCCTTCATCGGCTTCGCGGCGGCCCTGCCGCTCCTCATCAAGACCACCTTCCCCGCGTACTCGGTGGCCACCTACGCCTGGATGGGCCCGGCCCTGGGCGCGCTGGCCCGCTGGGCGGGCGGCTGGATCGCGGACAAGCTGGGCGGCGCGCGGGTGACGATCCTGTCGTTCGTGGGCATGGCGGTGTCGATCATCGGCGTGATCACCTTCCTCCCGGCCGGTTCCGACCAGGGCTCCTTCCAGGGCTTCTTCCTCTGCTTCCTGTCGGCCTTCTTCTTCTCGGGCATCGGCAACGGGTCGACCTTCCGCCAGATCCCGGTCATCTTCCGGGGCCGGCACCTGAAGGGCCTGACGGAGGGGACCCCGGAGTACGTGGCCGCGCTCAAGCAGGCCGAGATCGAGTCGGGCGCGGTGACGGGTTTCACCGCTGCCATCGCCGCCTACGGCTTCTTCTTCATCCCGGCGATGTTCGCCAACTTCGCGGTGACGAGCGCGATGTGGGGCTTCGTGGGCTTCTACGCCTCCTGTGTGGTCGTGGCCTGGTGGTTCTACGCCCGCAAGGGTGCGGAGGCCCCGAGCTAGTCCCCTGCGGGCCGTCTGCCGGGGGCGGAGCCCCCGGACCCTCCCCCAGCTACCGCTGGGGGTACCCCCAGCGCCTCAAACGCCGGCGGGGCTGAAACCCGGCCCGCCGGCGTTTGAGGCGTCGTCGCGATGCCTCTTCGAACCCGATCCCGCCTTTTGTGAAAGCGTTCACAAGCGCGCGACGGACCTTCGGCCCCCGTGAAATGGCAGGTCAGGGCGGTGTCGGTGCCCGCCGGGTGGCAGGCGGCGGGACCTTCGGGCTCCAGCTCAGGACCAACGCGGACCCAAATGATCGATCAAAAGGCGTGCAATGGATACAAGTCAAGCAATGAGGCGACTGGGAAGGTGCGGGCGATGACTGCCACTCCTGCGG
Organism: Streptomyces sp. NBC_01351; assembly: GCF_036237315.1. Classification (GTDB taxonomy): domain Bacteria; phylum Actinomycetota; class Actinomycetes; order Streptomycetales; family Streptomycetaceae; genus Streptomyces. The sequence continues at coordinate 5,013,535 of NZ_CP108356.1, forward strand.
AGACCACGAAGAACGGCGAGGCCTGGGAGGGCTTCAAGGGCGGCCTGTGGCGAGACGCCATCGACGTCCGCGACTTCATCCAGCAGAACTACACGCCGTACGAGGGCGACGACACCTTCCTCGCCGACCCCACCGAGCGCACCACCGCCGTGTGGAAGGCGATCACGGACAAGTTCCCGGAGGAGCGCGACAAGGGCGTCTACGACGTCGCCTACGACATCCCGTCGACGATCACCGCGCACGCCCCCGGCTACATCGACCGCGACAAGGACCTGATCGTCGGTCTCCAGACGGACGCCCCGCTCAAGCGCGCGATCATGCCCTACGGCGGCTGGCGGATGGTCGCCGGCGCCCTGGAGACCTACGGCTACCCGGTCTCCGAGGAGCTGGAGAAGGTCTTCACGGAGTACCGCAAGACCCACAACGCCGGCGTCTTCGACGCCTACACCCCCGACATCCGCGCCGCCCGCAAGGCCGGCATCGTCACCGGACTGCCGGACGCCTACGGCCGCGGCCGCATCATCGGCGACTACCGCCGCGTGGCCCTCTACGGCGCCGACCGCCTGATCTCCTTCAAGAAGGAGGAGAAGGAGGAGCTGAACTCCCTCCCGGCCGGCAACCGTTCGCTGGAGGAGACGATCCGCCTGCGCGAGGAGCTCTCCGAGCAGATCCGCGCCCTCGCCGAGCTCAAGGCGATGGCCGCCTCCTACGGCCACGACATCTCCGGCCCGGCCACCAACGGCCGCGAGGCCATCCAGTGGCTGTACTTCGCCTACCTGGCCGCGGTGAAGGAGCAGAACGGCGCGGCCATGTCGCTCGGCCGCACCTCCACCTTCGTCGACGTCTACCTCCAGCGCGACATCGAGGCCGGCGTCCTCACCGAGGAGCAGGCCCAGGAGCTCGTCGACGACTTCATCATCAAGCTCCGCATCGTGCGCTTCCTGCGCACCCCGGAGTACGACGAGCTGTTCTCCGGCGACCCGACCTGGGTCACCGAATCGATCGCCGGCATGGGCGAGGACGGCCGTCCGCTGGTCACCAAGTCCTCGTTCCGCTACCTCCAGACCCTCTACAACCTCGGCCCGGCCCCCGAGCCGAACATGACGGTCTTCTGGTCGCCGCAGCTGCCGCAGGGCTTCAAGGAGTTCTGCGCCCGCGTCTCGATCGACACCTCCTCGGTGCAGTACGAGTCCGACGAGCTGATGCGTCCGCGCTTCGGCGACGACACCGCCATCGCGTGCTGCGTCTCGGCGATGCCGGTCGGCAAGCAGATGCAGTTCTTCGGCGCCCGCGTGAACCTCGCCAAGACCCTCCTCTACGCGATCAACGGCGGCCGCGACGAGAAGTCGGGCGCCCAGGTCGGCCCGTCCACCGGCGCCGTCACGGCCGAGGTGCTGGACTACGACGAGGTCATGGCCAAGTTCGACGAGCAGATGGAATGGCTCGCCTCCACCTACGTCCACGCCCTGAACGTCATCCACTACATGCACGACAAGTACGCCTACGAGCGCATCGAGATGGCCCTCCACGACCGCGACGTGCGCCGCACCATGGCCTGCGGCATCGCCGGCCTCTCGGTCGCCGCCGACTCGCTGTCCGCCATCAAGCACGCCAAGGTCACCGCCGTGCGCGACGAGACCGGGCTGGTCACCGACTACCGCATCGAGGGCGACTACCCGGCGTACGGCAACAACGACGACCGCGTCGACGACATCGCCGTGTGGCTGGTCGAGGAGTTCATGAAGAAGGTGCGCAAGCACCCGACGTACCGGGGCTCCGAGCACACCCAGTCCGTGCTGACCATCACCTCGAACGTGGTCTACGGCAAGAAGACCGGCAACACCCCCGACGGACGCCGCGCCGGCGAGCCGTTCTCCCCGGGCGCCAACCCGATGAACGGCCGCGACACCCACGGCTACGTCACCTCCGCGCTGTCGGTTGCCAAGCTCCCCTACGAGGACGCCGAGGACGGCATCTCGCTGACCAACACCGTCACCCCCGACGGCCTGGGCCGCACCCCCGAGGAGCGGATCAAGAACCTGGCGGGCGTGCTGGACGGCTACATGGCCGGCGACGGCTTCCACATGAACGTGAACGTGCTGGGCCGCGACACGCTCATGGACGCCATGGAGCACCCGGAGAACTACCCGCAGCTGACCATCCGCGTCAGCGGCTACGCGGTGAACTTCGTCCGCCTCACGCGGGACCAGCAGCTCGACGTGCTGAACCGCACCTTCCACGGCTCGCTCTAAGCGCCCACTGCGCGCAGGGCGCGGGCCGTCCAGACCGCGCGGCCCGGGGCCGGGCCCTCACCCCGGCCCCGGGACCGCGCGACTCCATCGGACACCGGATCACCTCTGGAGCACCTGCCATGACCGTCCTCTTCGGTACGAGCCTCCCCGTCGGCCCCGCCGCGGCCGTCGCCGTCAGTGCCGGGCAGACCCCGGCCGCCGCCGCGACCCAGCGGCCCAGCGAGGGTTCCGTGCACTCCTGGGACCTGTCCACCGGCGTGGACGGCCCCGGCACCCGCTTCGTGACCTTCCTCTCTGGCTGCCCGCTGACCTGCCTGTACTGCCACAACCCCGACACCATGCGGATGCGCAACGGCAAGCGCACCTCGGCCGACGACGTCATCGCCGAGGCCCGCAAGTACACCCGGTTCATCTCCGCCTCGGGCGGCGGCGCCACCGTCTCCGGCGGCGAGCCACTGCTCCAGCCCGTCTTCGCGGGCGAGCTGCTGCACCGGATGAAGAACGACCTCGGCCTGCACACCGCCCTCGACACCTCGGGCTTCCTCGGCGCCCGCGCCACCGACGCGCTGCTGCGCGACGTGGACCTGGTCCTGCTCGACATCAAGTCCTGGGACCGCGAGACGTACAAGAAGGTCACCGGCCGTCCACTGGAGCCCACCCTGGACTTCGCCCGCCGCCTCGCGGACCTGGGCAAGGAGGTCCACCTGCGGTTCGTGCTGGTGCCCGGGCTCACCGACGCGCGCGAGAACGTCGAGGGCGTCGCCGCCTTCGCCGGCACCCTCGGCAACGTCTCGCGGGTCGACGTGCTGCCCTTCCACAAGCTTGGGGAGAGCAAGTGGCAGGCCCTCGACATGAACTTCACCCTGCACGACACCCCGTCGCCGACGCCGGAGCAGGTGGCCGAGGCCAAGGCGGTCTTCGCCGCTCGGGGACTGAAGGCCGTCTAACTCGTACGGCCTAATTGTAAGTACGGCATAACGGGCTGAAACGGTACAGACCACTTAGCGTGGTGCTGTGTCCGAGCCCACCGAAGTCCTCGACGAAGCCCCGCCACCACCCGAGGCGCCCCAGAACCCACCGCCGGCCGGGAAACCCGTCACCGCACGGGCCACCCTGGCCGGCATCGTCGTCTCGCTGCTCCTCATCGCCGCGATCGTGCTGGGCAGCCGCTTCCTGCGCGACTTCGACTCGGCGCTGCTGCCCTACGCCGTCGCCACCGTGTTCCTGGCCTTCGGCGTGGCCTACCGGTACACCGTGTGGGTCTCCGCGCCCGGCGCGCGCCGCCTCTTCAAGAAGGGGTTCGGCAGCTTCTTCTCCGCCGAGAACTTCCGCAAGGCGCCCACCGCACTGCCGAAGATGATCGCCACCTACCTCGGCTTCCAGAAGTTCCTCGGCGCCCGCTCGCGCGCCCGCTGGGCCGCCCACCAGCTCATCTTCTGGGGCTGCATCCTGGCCGCGCTCATCACCTTCCCCCTGACCTGGGGCTGGTTCACCTTCACCTCGGGCAGCGGCTCCGGACCGGGCTACGAGATGCGGATCTGGGGCTTCAAGGTCCTCGGCTTCGACTCGCTGAACATCCTGGGCTGGCTCATGTTCCACGGTCTGGACGTCGCCGCCGTCCTCGTCATCCCCGGCGCCTCGTACTTCCTGTGGCGCCGGATGAAGGACCGCGGAGCCATCACCGGACAGCGCTTCGCCTACGACCTGCTGCCGCTGATCTGCCTGATCGTGATCTCCGTGACCGGGCTGCTGCTGACCTTCTCGTCGATCTTCCTGCACGGCGGCGGCTACGAGTTCCTGGCCATCCTGCACATGGTGTCGGTGGTGTTCACCCTCATCTACATCCCGTTCGGGAAGTTCTTCCACATCGTCCAGCGCCCCGCCGCCGTCGGCATGCAGCTGTTCAAGTACACGGCCCGCCAGGACGAGCAGGTCTTCGCCTGCAAGCGCTGCGGGGAGCCCATCGACACCACCCCGTACGTGGAGAACCTGCGCGGCACGATGCAGGACCTGAACCTCGACTTCAACGCCTTCGTCGAATACTGCCCGCGCTGCAAGCGGGCACTGCGCGGCAGCGCCTACCTGAACCACGTCAAGAAGGGTTTCAAGTGACCGCGACGGACCCCGCCCAGAGGGCCACGCTGCCCATCGACCCGTCCATCGCGCCGCCCGGCACCCGCAACTTCCGCGACGCGGGTGGCATCCCCGCGGACAAGTGGCACGCCGACCAGAACGGCGAGACGCTCGTCCCCACCCACTGCTGTTTCTGCGGGGTGCAGTGCGGCATGTACCTGCGCGTGGACAAGGGCGGGAAGGTCTTCGGCGTCGAGCCCCGCAACCACGACATCAACCGGATGCGGCTGTGCCCCAAGGGCATCAACGCCTACCAGCAGGTCAACCACCCCGACCGGCTGACGAGCCCACTGCTCCGCCGCTCCCGCGACGAGGAGTTCAAGGAGGCCTCCTGGGAGGAGGCCCTCGACTTCACCGTCTCCGAGATCCGCCGCATCCAGGGCGCCCACGGCAACGACTCCTTCGGGCTGCTCGGCGGCGCCAGCCTCTACTCCGAGAAGACCTACCTGGTCGGCAAGTTCGGCCGGGTCGCCCTCAAGACCCGGCACGTCGACTACAACGGCCGCCTGTGCATGGTCAGCGCCGCCGGCGCCAACAAGCTCTCCTTCGGCATCGACCGGGCCGCCAACCCCTTCTCCGACATCCTCCTCACCGACTGCCTGCTGATCGCCGGGTCGAACGTGGGGGAGTGCTTCCCCGTGATGACCCAGTACGTGTGGGGCGCCCGCGACCGCGGTGCCTCGCTGATCGTCGTCGACCCGCGCGAGACGGCCATCGCCCGTACCGCGGACGTCCACGTCGCCCTCAAGCCCGGCACCGACTCCGCCTTCTTCAACGCCGTCCTGCACGTGGTCATCGCCGAGGGCCTGACCGACGAGGCCTACCTCGCCGCCCACACCACCGGCTGGGACGAGGTCAAGAAGACCGTCCAGGACTATCCGCCCGCCCGCTCCGCCGCGATCTGCGGGGTCCCCGAGGAACAGATCGTCCAGGTGGCCGGGATGTTCGGCCGTGCCGCCAAGGCCATGGCCTTCCACGCGCGCGGGGTCGAGCACCACTCGCAGGGCGTCGAGAACTGCCTGTCCATCATCAACCTGTGTGTGGCCACCGGGAACCTCGGCAAGCCAGGTGCCGGCTACGGCACCATCACCGGCCAGGGCAACGGCCAGGGCGGCCGCGAGCACGGCCAGAAGTCCGACCTGCTGCCCGGCGGCCGCTCCATCATGAACGAGGAGCACCGCCGTCAGATCTGCCGGATCTGGGGCATCGAGGAGTCCGAACTCCCGCCCGCCGGCACCTCCATGATGGAGATGGTCTGGCAGATGCAGCGGCAGGAGATCCGTGGCCTGATCGGCATCTGCAACAACCCCTTCGTCTCGCTCCCCAACTACGGGACGGTCAAGAAGGGCTACGACAGCCTCGAATTCCACGCACAGTTCGACTTCTTCCTCTCCGAGACCGCGACCAACGCGCACGTGGTCTTCCCCGTCACCGTCTGGGCCGAGGACGAGGGCGTCATGGCCAACACCGAGGCCCGCGTCGTCAAGCACAACAAGGCGCAGGAGCCGCCTGCCGGCGTCCGCACCGACACCTGGGTGATGTGCGAGCTCGCCAGACGGCTCGGCGTCGGCGACAAGTTCGACTTCGCCGACTCCCGCGAGGTGTTCGAGGAGCTCCGCATCGCCTCCGCCGGCACGGTCAACGACTACTACGGCATCACCTACGAACGCCTGGAGGAGACCGGCGGCATCGCCTGGCCCTGCCCCACCACCGACCACCCGGGCACGCCCCGGCTGTTCGAGGGCGGCAAGACCTTCCACCCCGACGGGAAGGTCCACATGCAGGTCGTCGAATGGCACCCGCCGATGGACCCGTACACCGAGGAGTTCCCCCTCTCCCTCACCACCGGCCGTACCGTCGCGCACTTCCTCTCCGGCAACCAGACCCGCCGCCTGGGCGCCCTCGTCGAGCAGACCCCGCGCCCCTGGGTGGAGGTCCACCCCTCGCACGGCTTCCGCAACGGCGACCCGGTCAGGGTGGTCACCCGCCGCGGCAGCGAGGTCTTCCCGGCCCTGGTCACCGAGGCCATCCGGCCGGACACCGTCTTCATCCCGTACCACTGGCCCGTCCCGACGGCCGCCAACGCCCTGACCATCGACGCCCTCGACCCCCGCTCGAAGATCCCCGAGTACAAGGTCTGCGCCGCCCGCATCGAGGCCGGGGAACGGGTCGACGAGGTGCCGCCGCCGCCCACGGCCCCCGGCCGCGAGGCGTACCCGGAGACGCAGCTCTCCCGCACCGACCCCCTGCCGCCCACGTCCCCGCAGGGCCGTGGCACGGCCGAGAGGAGCTGACCCGCCATGATGGGCCGCACGATCTTCATCGACCCGGGTCGCTGCATCGGCTGCCAGGCCTGTGTCTCCGCCTGCCGCGAATGCGACTCCCACCGCGGCAAGTCGATGATCCACCTGGACTACACCGAGCCCGGCATGTCCGTCGCCTCCCTCCCGACCGTCTGCATGCACTGCGAGGACCCGGTCGCGCCCTGCGCCGAGGTCTGCCCCGCCGACGCGATCCTGGTCACCGCCGACGGGGTGGTCCAGCAGGCCGACACCACCCGCTGCATCGGCTGCGCCAACTGCGTCAACGCCTGCCCCTTCGGCGTCCCGAAGATCGACCTCCAGGCGAAGCTGCAGATGAAGTGCAACCTCTGCTACGACCGCACCGCCTACGGCCTGGCCCCCATGTGCGCCACCGTCTGCCCCACCGGCGCCCTCTTCTACGGAACCCTCGAAGAGCTCCAGGCCGAGCGACCCGGCGTGCAGGTCGCCGACTCCTTCGTCTTCGGTGACGTCGTGGTCAGCACCGGCGTGGCGATGGTCGTCCCCGCCGACAAGGTCCAGTGGCCCGTCCCCGGCGGGCTGCCCGTCGTAGAGATCAATGGAGTGGACGTGCGCGAAGCGCAGTCGAATAAGGGTGGCGGCGGGCGACGGGTGGGCGGAGTGGACGTCCGATGAGCCTCACCGAACAGCCCCCTCCGTCCTCCACCCCCGGACCGGACCCGGACTCGGACGGGGACGCCGCCGCCGCGCAGTTGCGCGACCGGATCAGCGCCGACTCCCTCACCACCCGACGCGACTACCTGCGGATCGTCGCCACCGTCTCCGGCGGCCTGGCCATCGGCGGGGTCGGCGTCGCCGCCGGCATCCTGCACCGGCACGGCGACAGCGAGACGCTGCCCGAGGCCAAGAAGGTCACCGACGAGCTGGCGCCAGGCCAGTCCGTGGCCTTCCGGTTCCCCGGCGAAGAGGACCGAGCCGTCGCCGTCCGGCTCGCGGACGGCTCCCTCGTGGGCTACTCCGCCGTCTGCACCCACCTCGCCTGCGCCGTGCTGTGGCGCGAGGACCGGGGCGCCGACGGGGAGCTGTACTGCCCCTGCCACGAGGGTGTCTTCGACGCCCGGACCGGCGAGGTCACCGCGGGCCCGCCACCGCGCCCGCTCCCCAGGATCTTCCTGACCGAGCAGGCCGACGGCAGCGTCTGGGCCATCGCCACCGCCCGGTCGGGGGAGACGGCCAAGGACGCCCTCTGCCGCCAGTTCGGCGACAACCGCCCCGAGATGGCCCAGCAGCTGAACTGCCCCGGAGCGGCTCGCGCCGCCACGACCGAGAGGAGGAGCACATGAGCGCCCCGCAGCCACCTCCGCGTCCCGAGTACCACCCAGGCAGTGCCCAGCCCCGGCTGAACCGGCCGGTGCGCGAGCGGTATCCGCAGATCCGCTCCACCAGCGGCTACGGGGACCCGCGGATCCGCAACACGGGCCCCGGCCCGGGAGCCGGCACCGAACACGAGCCGGAGCGGTCCTCGAAGCTCAACGCCCGGCTGGCCCTGGCCCTCACCGTGCTCATCGGACAGCTCTGGGCGCTGACCGTGACCGTCAACGAGTGGATGAAGGGCAACACCGCAACGGCCTGGTGGGGGGCGGGATTCCTGATCCTGTCCTTCCTCGTCGTGATCGGACTGTGGCTCCTCGCCCCGAAGGACCGTTGACCATGTCGATACCCACGCCCACCCCGTCCACGGTTCGCTCGCACCGCGCGGAGAGCTACAAGCCCGGTGCCACCATCGGTGACTGGCGGCCCGAGGATGACGGCTTCTGGCAGTCCACCGGGCGCAAGGTCGCCCAGCGCAACCTCTGGATCTCGATCCCCGCGCTGATGCTCGGCTTCGTGGTCTGGCAGGTCTGGTCGGTGACCGTCGTCAAGCTGAACGACGTCGGCTTCGGTTTCTCCAAGTCGCAGCTTTTCTGGCTGACGGCCATCCCCGGGATCACCGGCGGTACGTTCCGGATCCTGTACACCTTCATCGGGCCGATCTTCGGCGAGCGGAAGTTCACCGCCTTCAGCACGCTCATCCTCGTCGTGCCGATGCTGTGGCTCGGCTTCGCCCTCCAGGACACGGGCACCCCGTACTGGGAGCTGGCGCTGATCGCCGCCGTCTGCGGCATCGGCGGCGCGAACTTCGCCTCCTCCATGGCCAACATCGGCTTCTTCTTCCCCAAGCGGGAGAAGGGCAGCGCCAACGGCCTCAACGGCGGCCTCGGCAACCTCGGCGTGAGCGCGGTCCAGCTGGTCGCCCCGCTGGTGGTCACCGCCGCCGTGCTGGGCGCCCCAGGTGGCCGCGGCCCCCTTCAGCCAGCAGAAGATCATCTTCAAGCGCAAGCACAACTGGCTGATGACCTGGCTCTACGTCGGCACCTTCGGGTCCTTCATCGGCTTCGCCGCCGGCCTGCCCCTGCTGATCAAGGACAACTTCGAGGCGCAGGGATACCAGGCCACCACCTATGCCTGGATCGGCCCGTTCGTCGGCGCGCTCATGCGCTGGGCGGGCGGCTGGCTCTCCGACAAGATGGGCGGCGCCAGGGTCACCCTTCTGTCGTTCGTCGGGATGGCCGCGGAACTGATCGTGGTGATCTTCGCGCTGCCCCACGCGGGGGGCCAGGGCGACTTCTGGCCCTTCTTCATCGGCTTCCTGGTGGCCTTCGCCTTCTCCGGCCTCGGCAACGGCTCGACCTTCCGGCAGATCCCGGTGATCTTCCGGGACCAGCACATGCGCGAGGCCGAGGGCAAGGGACCGGAGGCGCAGGCGGCGGCGCTGAAGCAGTCCGAGATGGAGGCGGGCGCCGTCACCGGCTTCTCCTCCGCCATCGCCGCCTACGGCTTCTTCTTCATCCCCGCGATGTTCGCGGCGATGGCCGTCACCAACGCGCTGTGGATCTTCATCGGCTTCTACGCCACGTGCCTGGCGGTGTGCTGGTGGTTCTACGCCCGCAAGGGCGCCGAAGCCCCCAGCTGATCGGGGCGAGCGTCGGGGGCGGCCGTACCCTGGAGGCATGAGCACCTCCGCCGCCCCCGACCCGCAGCCCGAGCCCGCCGCGCGGCCGGAGCCCAGGCCGAAGCCGAAGCTGATCTTCGACGACCCCCTGGACCAGCAGTCCTCGGACGACACCGACCGGGGCTGGGGCGAGCGGCCGCCCGCCGGCGGAAGCACGGCCGACCTGGCCCGCTTCCTCGACGAGAAGCCCCCGCACCACATCTGAACCGGCTGACCGGTCAGAAGGCGTCGCGCGACCTCGGAGCCGTGTCGACGCCGTTGACGCTGCGCTGGGCGACCAGGTGGTCCCGGATCTCCTTGAGGACCTCCAGCTCGGTGATCTCCATGGTCTCCTGGACGCCTTCCTTGGCCTTGCGGCGCTGCTCCACCTTGGCGAGGTACTTCGCCATCGGCAGGACCATCAGGAAGTACACGACCGCCGCGGTGATCAGGAAGGTCAGCGCGGCGTTCAGCACCGAGCCCCAGAGGATCTCGACACCCGTCGGCTGACCGTTCGGGCCGATCTCGCACGGGTTCTTGATGCACGTCTTGTAGCCGTCCAGGCTCTGCGTGCCGATCGCGCCGATGACCGGGCTGATGATGCCCTTGACCACCGAGTTCACGATGCTCGTGAACGCGGCGCCGATGACCACGGCGACCGCCAGGTCGACCACGTTGCCGCGCATCAGGAAGGCCTTGAAGCCCGCCAGGATGCTCTCCTTCTTCTTCTCGCTCACCACTGAGCCTTTCTTCACATCTGCCGAACACGGAGTCAACGGTTCCGAAAGCTACGGCAGTCCAGGCCCGGCGTGTCCAATCGACAGCCACCTGGAGGTGACTTGGCTGAGCGTCAGTGCGAATCAACACAACGTCACCGCCAGCCGGGCCACGGAGCCCGCCCCCACGAGAGCCCGTGCGGTGTCCCGGGGCACGGACAGGACCACCAGCGCCCCACCGTCCCCAACACCCTGGTCGGATTCCGGCACTTCGGCAACCCGAGCTCCTGCGGCCACCACCCTGGGCGGCCCCGCGCGCTCCGCCGCCACCACGTCGACCCGGTCCCCGGGCCGCAGCAGCCGCACCGTGCCCGCGTCCGCGATGCGCACCGGGGCGGACACCATCCGCACCGCCGCCGGCGGCGGCGCCTTCACCTTCGCCGGTGCGGCGCCCCGTGAGGCCTGTGCCTCCGTCCCGCCCACCGCCAGGGCCGCGGCCGCGACGGCCAGCCCGGCCGCGGCGGCCCGCCGCCGACGCCGCAGGACCCTGCGCAGCCGGTCCCCGCCCCGCCCCACGCGAAGCGGGGCGAACGGCGGGACCGTGTGCCCGGGGGGACATGTGGAGGTGGCAACTGCTGAAGTGGTCGAAGAAGTACGGGACATGAGGAACACCGCCAAGCCGAGTGGGTCGTCGTGTCCGGACCCGACGCCCGGACACATCCCACGATCAGGCCTCCCGCGGAATCCCGCGCCGACCTGTGGACGGCCCCCGGCTTGTGGACAATCCCGTCACCCACACGAGGACGGATCCACCGGTTTTCGAGGGCTAGGGAAGCTCGATGCCCAGGTCCCAGCCGTCGTGGGCGTGGGTGCACAGACAGTCGCGGGTCTCCGTCGGCGGGAGGGCGGCCACCGCGTCGAAGAGGACCTTGCGCAGGCGGCCCACGTTCTCGCCGAACACCTTCAGGACCTCGGTGTGGGACACGCCCTCACCCGTCTCGGCGCCCGCGTCCAGGTCGGTGACCAGGGCCATCGAGGTGTAGCAGAGCCCCAGCTCACGGGCCAGGATCGCCTCCGGGTGGCCCGTCATGCCGACCACCGACCACCCCGCCGCCGCATGCCAGCGCGACTCGGCGCGCGTGGAGAAGCGGGGGCCCTCGATGACGACCATGGTGCCGCCGTCCACCGCGTCCCAGCCCTGTTCCCGGGCCGACGCGAGCGCCACGGCCCGGCCCACCGGGCAGTACGGGTCGGCGAAGGTGGTGTGCACGACGTTCGGGACGCTGCCGTCGGGCAGCGGCTCCCCGTCGAAGAAGGTCTGCGCGCGGGACTTCGTACGGTCGACCAGCTGGTCCGGTACGAGGAGCGTGCCCGGTCCGTATTCGGGGCGCAGGCCGCCGACGGCGCAGGGGCCGAGCACCTGGCGGACGCCGACCGAGCGCAGGGCCCACAGGTTGGCCCGGTAGTTGATCTTGTGCGGCGGGACGGTGTGGGTGCGCCCGTGCCGCGGAAGGAAGGCCACGCTGCGGCCCGCCAGCTCACCGACGTAGAGGGAGTCGCTCGGGGGCCCGTACGGGGTGTCCACCTGTATCTCGGAGACGTCCTCCAGGAAGGAGTAGAAGCCCGAGCCGCCGATGACACCGATCTCTGCGTTCGCCATGACGACCACCCTAACGGGGACCGTCGGGGCCGAGCGGGCTTCACCCGGGCCCCACCGGGGCATGCCGGAGGCCCCGCCGCCCTGGTAAGGGCTGCGGGGCCTCGGGAAAGGCGATCGGACGGCTCAGGCCGCCGAGGTGGAGCCGGCGCTGCTGCCCGAGCTCGACGACGTCGAGGAGGACGAAGCGGCGGGGGCGGCAGCGGTGGACGTCGTGGACGTCGACGAAGCAGGCTTCGAGGCAGGGGTGCTGCTCGACGAGGCGCCACGGCTGTCGTTCCGGTAGAAACCGGAGCCCTTGAAGACGATGCCGACCGCGGAGAACACCTTCTTCAGGCGTCCGTCGCAGCTCGGGCACACGGTCAGTGCGTCATCGGTGAACTTCTGCACGGCCTCAAGGCCCTCACCACACTCGGTGCACTGGTACTGGTAGGTCGGCACGAATTTCCTCCTGGCACTCTGACTCAATGAGTGCTAACGACGGTCCATGGTGACGTATTCCGGCCGATCAGTCCACCGTCACCGGCACGCGGTGACCCATCCCACGCTCGTTCACCGTGTTCCGGACCGCCTTCGGGGCGGCCGAGGAGGCCGGAGTGGACGAGTTCACGATCCGGCTGGGGGCCTTCGGCGCCAGCTTCCCGCGCAGCACCAGCAGCGTGAGCAGCGCGAGCGCGGTGGCCGCCATGGGCACCAGGAATCCGTACGAGGACCCGTGCGCGTCCGCCAGGCGGCCGGCCAGGGTCACGGCGCCGGCCTGCCCGAAGGCGACCGCTCCGGTGAGCCAGGCGAAGGCCTCGGTGCGGGAGGCGGCGGGGACCAGCTGCTCGATCATGGTGTAGCCGGTGATCAGTGCCGGGGCGATGCACAGGCCGACGACCAGGCCGAGCGCGCCCAGCAGGATCGCCGAGTCCGCGGCCCACAGGACCGAGGCGGTCGCGGTGAGGCCGATGTAGCCGAGCATCAGGCGACGGCGCGGGCCGATCTTCCAGGCGATGGCGCCCATGGCGATGCCGGCGATCATGTTGCCGGCCGCGAAGATCCCGTACAGGAGGCCGTTGGCGCCCGGGTTGCCGATCTCCTCGGAGAAGGCGGCGAGCGAGACCAGCATGCCGCCGAAGACGGCGCCGATGCCGATGAAGGCGACGATCAGGACGCGCAGGCCCGGGAAGGACAGGGCGGGAGCGTGCTTCTCACCGTTCGCCGCGCGGGGGACCGGCTTCGGCTGGGTGCCGCGCTGGGCGGCGAAGAGCAGACCGCCGACGATCGTCAGCGTGGCCTCGGTGATGAGGCCGGCCGACGGGTGGATCGCGGTGCACAGGAAGGTGGCCAGCACCGGGCCCACCACGAAGGTGAACTCGTCGGTGACGGACTCGAAGGCGGCCGCGGTCGACAGCAGCGGCGAGCCCTCCAGCTTGGCGGCCCAGCGGGACCGGACCATCGGCCCGACCTGCGGGACGGTGGCACCGGCGGGGATCGCCGCCAGCGCGAGCGCCCACAGCGGAGAGCCGAGCAGGGCCAGCGTGGTCAGGACGCCGACGGCGGCGGCGTGCGCGAGGACGACCGGCACCAGGACGCGGCTCTGGCCGATCCGGTCGACCAGCTTGCCCATCTGCGGGGCGAAGACGGCCATGGAGACACCGGTGACGGCGGCGACGATGCCGGCGCTGCCGAAGGAACCGGTGGTGTGCTGGACGAGCAGGACGATGCTGACCGTCAGCATGGCGAAGGGCTGCCGGGCGGCGAAGCCGGGGAGAATGAAGCCGAGGGCGCCGGGCGTGCGCAGGAGCTGCCCGTAGCCGGGGCGGGCGGACTTGTCGGTCGTGACCGCGGATGTCACGGCCTTGCCTTTCCGCTGCCTGGTAGAGCGTCCCCGTCTGCGGACGATGCTTCGCCTTGTGAGCGGTCGCACCCGTACATGTGGGAGCCCCGAGAGCTGTCCTCTTGCGCAGAACCGAGTGATACCTGGGCGCCCACTGCGGGAGGGTGCCACGGCCGCTTTGCGGTCGCGCCAGCTCTGCGTCAGGCAGAGTTGGTTCGATTTGTTGTGCCTTCATCATACAGGGGGGAGCGCTACCACGCCCTGTGATTACGGCGACAAGGCGCGTCTTCACCTGCGATTAACTGGAACTTCGCATTCAGGAAGCGAATAAACCGGCCCGAATCCGGACAGAATCCATCGAAAATGCTGAATTAGAGCGCCGCTCTAATGATGGTTCCCGCGCCCGTTCCCCGTCCCCAGCCATCCCGCCAGCTTGCCGCCCCGGGCCACCGCCCGCAGCCGCGCCTCGGCGGCGTCCCGTACCGGATCCGTGGCCACGACCAGCAGCTCGTCCCCGCGCCGCAGCACGGTCGACGGCGCCGGTACGAAGCTCTTCGCGTCCCGGACCACGAGGGTGACCGAGGCTCCGGCCGGCAGTCGCAGCTCGCTCACCTCCACGCCGTGCATCCGCGAGGCCGGCGGGATCGCGAAGGACAGCAGGTGTCCGCGCAGCTTCTCCAGCGGGGCCGACTCGATGCCGAGGTCGGCCGCGCCCTCGTCGGTGTCCCCGAGCCGCAGCTTGCGCGCCAGCCAGGGCAGGGTCGGCCCCTGCACCAGGGTGTAGACGACGACCAGCACGAAGACGATGTTGAAGACGCGGTCGCTGCCCTCGATCCCGGACACCATCGGAATGGTCGCCAGGATGATGGGGACCGCTCCGCGCAGGCCGGCCCACGACATCAGGGCCTGCTCCCGCCACGGGATCCGGAAGGGCAGCAGGCTGACGAAGACCTCCAGCGGCCGCGCCACCATCGTGAGCACCAGGCCGATGACCACGGCGGGCCAGAAGTCGTGGACCAGCTCGTGCGGGGTGACCAGCAGGCCGAGCAGCACGAACATGCCGATCTGGGCGATCCAGCCGAGCCCGTCCGCGAACCCCCGCGTCGCCGGCCAGTGCGGCAGCTTCGCGTTGCCGAGCACCATCGCCGCCAGGTAGACGGCGAGGAAGCCGGAGCCGTGCGCCATCGCGCCGGCCGCGTACGCCGTGATCGCGATGGCCATCACGGCGATCGGGTAGAGGCCCGACGCGGGCAGGGCCACGTGCCGCAGGCCGTAGGCGCCGAGGAAGCCCACCGTCAGGCCGATCGCGACGCCGATCGCCAGCTCCAGGGCGATCTTGCCGATCAGGACGTACCACTGGTCCACCGGTCCGACGGTCGCGAAGGCCACGACCAGGATCACGACGGGGGCGTCGTTGAAACCGGACTCCGCTTCCAGCACGCCCGTGATCCGGGAGGGGAGCGGGACCTTGCGCAGTACGGAGAAGACGGCCGCGGCGTCGGTCGAGGAGACGACCGCGCCGATCAGCAGGGCCTGGCGCCATTCCAGGCCGACGAGGTAGTGCGCGCCCGCGGCCGTGACGCCGACGCTGACCGCGACGCCGACCAGCGACAGCACGATCGCGGCCGGGAGGGCCGGTTTGATCTCTTTCCACTTGGTGCCCAGACCACCCTCGGCGAGGATCACGACGAGTGCGGCATATCCGATGACCTGGGTCAGCTCGGCGTTGTCGAATACGACGTTGCCGATGCCGTCCTGGCCTATCGCGATGCCTATGCCGAGGTAGATGAGCAGGCTGGGGAGGCCGCTGCGTGAAGAGATGCGTACCGCCGCGACGGCGACGAGCAGCACGAGCGAGCAGACCAGCATCAGCTCATTGAGCGTGTGGACAGTCAGCGGTCGACCCTTCCTCAAAGCGCGCGGGGGAGCGGGTGGGGCGCTCCTCCAGGCGACAGGTTCGGCAAGTAGTTCGTTACCTTACCTAATCTTTGACGCTCCCTTTACGCGATAACCACATTGTGAAACGCGTGTTCGCCCCTGTCCTCAGCACCTGGACCCCTGGCGGATCATCGGAGCCGGTGCTGCGCCTATGGTTGCTCCCAGCACTCCCAGGACCACCCTGCCCCTCTAAGGACAGCGATGCCCGCCAACGAAACCGCTCCTCCCGTCAAGAAGAAGGGACGACGAGCCCGTCTGATCGTGCTCGTCCTGGTCCTGGCGCTCTTCGCGGGCCTCGGCTACGGGGCGTACTGGGGTGTGGACAGCGTGCGCGCCTCGTTCCCCCAGACGACCGGCTCCCTCCGGGTTCCCGGCCTGACCGGGACCGTCGACGTCAAGCGCGATGCCCACGGCATCCCCCAGCTCTACGCCGACAACGACGAGGACCTCTTCCGCGCGCAGGGCTTCGTCCACGCCCAGGACCGGTTCTGGGAGATGGACGTACGCCGCCACATGACCTCCGGGCGGCTCTCGGAGATGTTCGGATCCGGCCAGGTCGAGACCGACGCCTTCCTGCGCACGCTGGGCTGGCGCCAGGTCGCCGAGGTCGAGTACGAGAAGAAGCTCTCGGAAGAGACCAAGAAGAACCTCCGGTCCTACGCCGACGGGGTCAACGCGTACCTGAAGGGGAAGTCCGGCAAGGACCTCTCCGTCGAGCACGCCGCCCTCAAGCTCAGCGACGACTACCAGCCCGAGCAGTGGTCGCCGGTGGACTCGGTGGCCTGGCTCAAGGCGATGGCCTGGGACCTGCGCGGCAACATGCAGGACGAGATCGACCGCGCGCTGATGTCGAGCACGCTCTCGCAGGCGCAGATCGACGAGCTGTACCCGCCGTACCCCTTCGACCGGAACCGGCCGGTCGTCGAGGGCGGCAAGGTGGAGGGCGGCAAGTACGCGCCGCAGGGCACCACCGGCGGCACCGGAACCGGCACCGGCTCGACGGGCTCCGGCACGGGTAGCGGCACCGGTACGGGCACCGGCACCGGCTCCGGCGCGAACGGGAGCTCCGCTTCGCGCACCGGCCTCGCCGACAACGCCACCGCCCAGGGCGCGACCGTCGGCCTGCAGACCCAGATGGCAGCCCTCGCCGAGACCCTGGACCAGATCCCCGCGATCCTCGGCCCCAACGGCAGCGGCATCGGCTCGAACTCCTGGGTCGTCTCGGGCAAGTACACGACCACCGGCAAGCCGCTGCTCGCGAACGACCCGCACCTCTCCCCGCAGCTGCCCTCGGTCTGGTACCAGATGGGCCTGCACTGCCGCACCGTCTCGGCCCAGTGCCAGTACGACGTGGCCGGCTACACCTTCTCCGGCATGCCCGGCGTGGTCATCGGCCACAACACCGACATCGCCTGGGGCATGACCAACCTCGGCGCCGACGTGACCGACCTCTACCTGGAGCAGGTCAAGCCCGAGGGCTACGTCTACGACAACAGGGTGCTCCCCTTCGCCACCCGCGAAGAAGAGATCAAGATCGCGGGCGCGAAGAGCAAGAAGATCACCGTCCGCACCACCAACAACGGCCCGCTGATCTCCGACCGCAGCGACGAGCTCGGCACGGTCGGAGCCCGCGCCCCCGTCGCGTCCTCGGCCCCCGACCGCGGCCCCGGCTACGCCGTGGCCCTGCGCTGGACCGCCCTGGACCCGGGCAAGTCCATGGACGCGGTCTTCAAGCTGGACAAGGCCAAGACCTTCGAGGACTTCCGCAAGGCGGCCGCCGACTTCGAGGTCCCCTCCCAGAACCTGATCTACGCCGACAACAAGGGCCTCAACGGCAACATCGGCTACCAGGCCCCGGGCCGCATCCCCGTGCGCGGCGCGGGCGACGGCCGGATGCCCGCCCCCGGCTGGGACTCCAAGTACGCCTGGAAGGGCGGCAAGGACGGCAACGCCGGCTACATCCCGCAGAACGAGCTGCCCTGGGACCACAACCCCTCGCGCGGCTTCATCGTCACCGCCAACCAGGCGGTCGTCGAGGGCGGCACAGGCGCCGGCAAGTACCCGGGCCTGCTGACCACCGACTGGGGCTACGGCGCCCGCAGCCAGCGGATCAACGACCTCATCGAGGCGAAGATCAAGGACAGCGGCAAGATCTCGACCGACGACATGCGCGCCATGCAGATGGACAACAGCAGCGAGATCGCCGCGCTGCTGACCCCGATGCTCGCCAAGATCGACGTCAAGGACCCGGACGTGCGCTCCGCCCAGAAGCTGCTGGAGGGCTGGAACTACACCCAGGAGCCCGACTCGGCGGCGGCGGCCTACTTCAACGCGGTCTGGCGCAACATCCTCAAGCTGGCCTTCGGCGACAAGATGCCGAAGGAGCTGCGCATCGAGGGCAGCTGCATGAACGTCCACGACCAGACCAGCGGTCCCAACGACGACCTGGCCGAAGTGGTCCGCGAATGCGGCATGCGCGACAGCGACTCGGCGCAGCCGGACGGCGGCGACCGCTGGTTCGAGGTGGTCCGCCGCCTGGTCAAGGACGAGAAGTCGCCCTGGTGGGCCGCGCCCAAGAAGAACCTGACCGTCCCGGCGACCACCACCCGCGACGAGTTGTTCGCGCGGGCCATGGAGGACGCCCGCTGGGAGCTGACCGCCAAGCTCGGCAAGGACCAGTCCACCTGGAGCTGGGGCCGGCTGCACCAGCTGACCCTGAAGAACCAGACGATCGGCACCGAGGGCCCCGGCTTCATGCAGTGGCTCCTCAACCGCGGCCCCTGGAACGTGGGCGGCGGCGAGGCCACCGTCAACGCGACCGGCTGGAACGCCGCCGGCGGGTACGGGGTCACCTGGGTGCCGTCGATGCGGATGGTCGTGAACCTCAACGACCTCGACAAGTCCCGCTGGATCAACCTGACGGGCGCCTCGGGGCACACGTACCACTCCAACTACACCGACCAGACGACGATGTGGGCCAAGGGCGAGCTGCTGGAGTGGCCCTTCGGCAAGGAGGCCGTGGACAAGGCGACGGTCGACACCCTGACCCTGAAGCCCTAGCGCCTCACATCAGACGAAGCGGAGCACCCCGGAAGGGGTGGCCACCGCCTGCACGGGGTGGTCGTGCGGTTCCTCCGGGACCCGGGCGACCACCTCGTCGTCGTAGAGGAGCACCACCAGCGCGGGATGCGCCCCCGCGCGGTCCAGCCGCTCCAGCACCCGGTCGTACGAGCCTCCGCCGCGGCCGAGCCGCATCCCGCGCCCGTCCACCGCGAGCCCCGGCAGCAGTACGGCGTCGGCGCCGGTCACCGCGTCCGGCCCGAGCGCCGGGCCGGTCGGCTCCAGCAGCCGCATCTTCCCGGGGTGCGCGGCCTCGGCGAGGCTCGCCGGGCCCTCGTAGGACGCCCAGTCGAGATCGTTGTCCGGCAGCAGCAGGGGCAGCAGCACCCGCTTGCCGGCCGCGCGCAGCGCGTCGAGGAGCTCGCGGGTGCCCGGTTCCGCGCCGACGGAGACGTACGCGGCCACCGTGCGCGCGCCGGCCAGTTCGGGCAGTTCAAGGGCCCGGACGGCGAGTGCGCGGGCCGCCGTACGGGAGTCGTCGGGGGACAAGGCGCGGCGGGCGGCGAGGAGTTCTCGGCGCAGTTCTGCCTTGGTCGGGGAGGCGTGCGGGTTCTCATTCACAGCGAAAGCGAATTTCCTTGGGAATGGGGACATAACCGGATCTTCTTACCGCGTACTCGTCAAGCCTTCTGCGGGACCCACTATCGTTCTGGCCATGACTATGTTGCACCCCGTGATCAAGAAGGCCGTGATCCCGGCCGCGGGCCTCGGTACTCGCTTCCTTCCGGCGACCAAGGCGACCCCGAAGGAAATGCTCCCGGTTGTGGACAAGCCGGCCATCCAGTACGTGGTCGAGGAGGCTGTCGGCGCCGGCCTCGACGACGTCCTGATGATCACTGGGCGTAACAAGCGTGCCCTGGAAGACCACTTCGACCGGAACTACGAGCTGGAGTCGGCCCTCATCGCCAAGGGCGACGACGACCGGCTGAAGAAGGTCCAGGAGTCCAGCGACCTGGCCACCATGCACTACGTCCGCCAGGGCGACCCGCGGGGCCTCGGCCACGCCGTGCTGTGCGCCGAGCCGCACGTCGGCCGCGAGCCCTTCGCCGTCCTCCTCGGCGACGACCTCATCGACCCGCGCGACCCCCTCCTGCGTCAGATGGCCGACATCTACGCCCGCACGGGCGGCACCGTCATCGCGCTCATGGAGGTGGACCCGGCCAACGTGCACCTCTACGGCTGCGCCGCCATCGAGGCCACCGACGAGGAGGACGTGGTCCGGATCACCGGGCTCGTCGAGAAGCCGGACCCGGCCGACGCCCCCAGCAATTACGCGGTCATCGGACGCTACGTCCTCAACCCCGCGATCTTCGACATACTGCGGGAGACCGAGCCGGGCCGCGGTGGGGAGATCCAGCTCACCGACGCCCTGCAGAAGCTGGCCGCCGACGAGACCATCGGCGGTCCGGTGCACGGCGTGGTCTTCCGGGGTCGTCGCTACGACACCGGGGACCGCGGCGACTACCTGCGGGCCATCGTCCGCCTCGCGTGCGAGCGCGAGGACCTGGGCCCCGAGTTCCGCACCTGGCTTCACCGTTACGTCACGGAGGAGATGTAGCACCTTGAGCAGTTCCGCACCGCAGGACACCGGCCACCGTCTGTGGTCCGTGGACGAGCACCTCGCGGACGTCCTCGCCGCGATCCGCCCGCTGGAGCCCATCGAGCTCCAGCTGCTGGACGCCCAGGGCTGTGTCCTGGTCGAGGACGTCACCGTGCCCGTCGCCCTCCCGCCCTTCGACAACAGCTCCATGGACGGCTATGCCGTCAGGGTGGCCGACGTCCAGGGTGCGAGCGAGGAGTTCCCCGCGGTGCTGACGGTCGTCGGGGACGTCGCGGCGGGCAGTGGTGGGCTACCCGATGGCGGTGCAGTCGGCCCCGGCGAGGCCGCCCGCATCATGACCGGCGCCCCGCTCCCGCCCGGCGCGGAAGCCGTCGTACCGGTCGAGTGGACCGACGGCGGTACGGGCGGGGGCGCGGCCGCCGGGATGACCCCGGCCAGTGCCGCCCCCGAGGGTGCGGCCGGCGAGGTACGGGTGCACCGCGCGGCCGAGGCGCGGGCGCACGTCCGCTCGCGCGGCAGTGACGTACAGGCCGGGGACCTCGCGCTGGCCGCGGGCACGGTGCTCGGCCCGCCGCAGATCGCCCTGCTCGCCGCCATCGGCCGCGGCACCGTCCGGGTGCGGCCCAGGCCGCGCGTGGTCGTCCTCTCCACCGGCAGCGAGCTGGTCCAGCCGGGCGAGGCGCTGGCCGCCGGAACGATCTACGACTCCAACAGCTTCGCGCTGGCCGCGGCCGCGCGGGACGCCGGGGCCATCGCCTACCGGGTCGGGGCCGTCGCGGACGACGCCGACACCCTGCGCTCCACCATCGAGGACCAGCTGATCCGTGCCGACCTGCTCGTCACCACGGGCGGGGTCAGCGTCGGCGCGTACGACGTGGTCAAGGAGGCGCTGTCCTCGGTCGCCCTGGGCGAGGGCGCCGACGGCGAGGCCGTGGACGGCGGCCGGATGGACTTCCGCAAGCTCGCCATGCAGCCCGGCAAGCCGCAGGGCTTCGGCACCATCGGCCCGGACCACACCCCGCTGCTGGCCCTGCCCGGCAACCCGGTGTCCTCGTACGTCTCCTTCGAGCTCTTCGTGCGCCCCGCCATCCGGGCCCTCATGGGCCTGCCGGATTCCGAGGTGCGCCGGCCCGTCGTGCGGGCGGTGCTGGAGGCCGACAAGGCGCTCGGCTCCCCGGCCGGCCGCCGCCAGTTCCTGCGCGGGAAGTACGACGCGGACAGCGGCACGGTCAGCCCGGTCGGCGGATCGGGCTCCCACCTGATCGCCGCGCTGGCCCACGCCGACTCGCTGATCGTCGTACCGGAGGACGTCACCTCGGTGGAGTCCGGGACCGAGCTGGAAGTGGTCCTGCTCGGCTGAAGTACGGCCGGTGCGGGTAGCGTGTGTCGCACCACACAGGCCCCGCGCGGGCCCAGAGCGGAGCGGCACAGCAATGAGTACCCACAGCAGGCTGACCCACATCGACGAGGCCGGCGCGGCCCGGATGGTCGACGTCTCCGAGAAGGACGTCACCACCCGGACGGCCCGCGCCAGCGGCCGGGTACTGGTCTCCCCCCGGGTGATCGAGCTGCTGCGCGGCGAGGGCGTCCCCAAGGGCGACGCCCTCGCGACGGCGCGGATCGCCGGGATCATGGGTGCGAAGAAGACCCCCGACCTGATCCCGCTCTGCCACCCGCTGGCCGTCTCGGGAGTGAAGGTCGACCTGAAGGTCGCCGACGACGCCGTCGAGATCCTCGCCACCGTCAAGACGACCGACCGCACGGGCGTCGAGATGGAGGCGCTCACCGCCGTCGCGGTCGCCGGACTCACCGTGATCGACATGGTGAAGGCCGTCGACAAGGGCGCCGTCATCACGGACGTCCGGGTGGAGGAGAAGACGGGCGGCAAGTCCGGCGACTGGGCGCGCTCGTGAACGCCCCGCGCGGCGGCGAGGTCCACAGCCACAGTCACGGTCCCGCCGACCCCGTTGAGCCGGCCGCACCCGCTTCCACGGGCAGGGCCCTGGTCGTCACCGCCTCCAACCGGGCCTCGCAGGGCGTGTACGCCGACAAGGGCGGTCCGCTGCTCGCCGAGGCGCTGGAGAAGCTCGGTTTCACCGTGGACGGCCCGCGGGTCGTCCCGGACGGCGATCCGGTCGAGCAGGCGCTGCGCGAGGGCGTGGCCGCGGGCTACGACGTCATCCTGACCACCGGCGGCACCGGCATCTCGCCCACCGACCGCACCCCCGACGCCACCGCGCGGGTCCTCGACTACGAGGTACCGGGCATCCCGCAGGCCATCCGCGCCGAGGGCCTGGCGAAGGTGCCGACCGCGGCGCTGTCCCGCGGCCTGGCGGGCGTCGCCGGACACACCCTGATCGTCAACCTGCCGGGCTCCACGGGCGGGGTGCGCGACGGCCTCGCCGTCCTGGCCCGGATCCTGCCGCACGCCGTGGACCAGATCCGCGGCGGTGACCACGCCAGCCCGGCACAACCCTCCGGGAGCACGAGCTGAACGGCCCCACCTGGCCGGTGGTCCTGAAGGACGGCGACGTCACGCTCCGGCCGATAAAACTGCGGGACCAGAAGGCCTGGCGCGAGGTCAACCGCCGCAACCGGGACTGGCTGCGGCCGTGGGAGGCCACGATCCCGCCGCCCGCCCCGTGGGGGCCGGTGATCCAGCGGCCGACGTACCGTCAGATGGTCCGCCACCTGCGGGCGGAGGCGAACGCGGGCCGGATGCTGCCCTTCGTCATCGAGTACCAGGGCCGGCTGGTCGGCCAGCTCACGGTCGCCGGGATCACCTGGGGCTCGATGTGCGCGGCCCACGTCGGCTACTGGGTGGACCGCGACGTGGCGGGCCGCGGCGTGATGCCGACGGCGGTCGCGCTCGCCGTGGACCACTGCTTCGGGATGGTCGGACTGCACCGGATCGAGGTGTGCATCCGCCCCGAGAACGGGCCGAGCCGCCGGGTCGTGGAGAAGCTGGGCCTGCGCGAGGAGGGGCTGCGCCCGCGCTACCTGCACATCGACGGCGCCTGGCGCGACCACCTCGTCTACGCGGTCACGGCGGAGGAGGTGCCGGAGGGGCTGCTGCGCCGTTGGCACCGGGCCCGTCAGGCACAGTCCCCGCCGAAATAGATAATCGATTATCCGTTCGATTTAAGGGCCTCGCGCGCCCCCTCGAACCGATTCGCCCATAACCTGATCCGAAGAATCACAAAAAAAGTCCGTGATATCAGCGAGATCGCGCGACACACCGGCCCAATTGGCCGATCCCCCCGCCCGCGCCCCTCTACGGTATGAGGTGTGAGCAGCAGCGGCCTCATCTACGCAGTCATTGTCGGGGCCTGGGCCGCCTACTTGGTGCCCATGTGGCTCCGGAGGCAGGACGAGCTGAACGAAGCCCGTCCGACGGAACGCTTCTCCACTGCCATTCGGCTGCTTTCCGGCCGGGCGGGAATGGAGCGCCGTTACGCCAAGGGGCTGCGTGAGCGCGGTGACGAAGAGGCGGAGCCCCAGCCCCACGCGGACCCGGACGCGGTGACGGAAACGGTCGATTCCGTCGACGCCGACGCCCGGGCCTTCGTCGTACCCCCGACCAGGGCGGAGCCGAGACCGGCCGCTGCCGCTGCCGAACGGGAACACCGCGCGGAGCGGGCCCGGCGCGAACAGCGCCTCCAGGTCCTCGCGCGCCGCCGGCGCACCACCGCGCTCCTCTTCCTCGTCTTCACCCTCGGTGCGGTCGTCGCAGCGGTGGGCGGCCTGCGCTACCTCTGGGCCCCGGCCGTGCCCGCCCTGCTCCTGAGCACGTACATCGTGCACCTGAGGGTCCAGGAGCGGCGCCGCTACGAGTTCACGATGGACCGGCGCCGCGCCGAGGCGGCCGCGCGCCACCTGAGGGAGAACCGCCCGCGCCGGGGCCCCTCCGAGGAGAGCGCGCCGGCGGGCACCGACCCGGACCCCGCGCCACCGGTCTCCCCGCAGGAAGCCGGGCGGCGCGCGCTGGTCGAGCAGACCGACCACGCCGAGTGGGTGGACCAGCAGCGCGAGCGCGAGCGCGGCCCCGCGCGCGGTGACAGCTGGGAGCCGGTCCCGGTCCCGCTGCCGACGTACGTGACGGCCCCCGTGGCCCCCCGCGCCACCGGCCCCGCGACCCCGGACGCCTGGAGCGCGACCCGCTCCAGCACGGCCGAACCGACGGAACCCCGCCTGCGCGCCCAGCCGCAGCCCCCGACCCCGAAGCCGGACGCGAAGCCCCAGTCGTCGACCCCGCGCCCCCGCGGCCAGGGCCGCGGCCGCACGCCGCTGTTCGACCAGTACGAGAGCGACGACCGCCCGCGCGCCGCGAACGAGTGATCGGTGACCTGCACGGACGCTCCGGGATACGCGTTTTGGAGCACCCGCGCGGGGATGCTAATGTTTCACACGTCGCAAGGGCCTGTGGCGCAGTCTGGTAGCGCACCTCGTTCGCATCGAGGGGGTCTGGGGTTCAAATCCCCACAGGTCCACAAACGACAGTTCGCGAGTAGCTCTCGTGAACGTCCCGAGATCCCGTCCGGTCGAAAGACCGGGCGGGATCTCGGCGTTTGTGGGAACTCCTGTGCGGACGGGCGATCGGCGTTGTTATGCTCCGACACGATTCGGAGGGGGACCGAGTCGAGGAGCCAGGCCGACCGGCCCGCGAGAGCGGCTGCACGGGGCCGGTACTGCGGCGTCCCCCTCTCCCTGTACTCGCCTGAGAGGGTGTTCGTGGACCCGACGCTACGACGATCGTTGCGCATGCGCCGAGGGCTGGGAGCCGCCACGCTGGCCCTGGTCACCGGCGCCGCGTCACTGACCGTGGCCCTGCCCGAAGCTGTCGCCGCCCCGGCTGCCGGCGCCCCCGCCGAGCTGGTGCTGCCCGCGGCCCCGCGGGGTCTCCCGGCCAGGGACCAGCTCTTCGTGGCGGGCGACACCGGCCTGCTGCACGCCCGTGAAGGCAGCGACCGGTTGCTGTGGACCCGGTACGACACCGGCGCCACCACCGACACCGGTCTGCGGCTGCCCGCCCCGGTCAGCGGGAACCTGGACGGCGGCGAGCCCGCAGGCGGTTACAGGGGAACCCCCGACCACCGCTACGGAACCTCCTCCGACACCGCGGCGATCCACACGGCGGCCACGGGGCAGGCTCCCGCCAAGGTCGACCTGTACGACCTGGCCACCGGCCGGCCGGTGGCACTCGGCACCGTCGCGATCCCGGCAGGGCAGACCTACTACGGGACGTACGGGCGCACCGTGCTGACCTTCGAGGGCAGCGGCTCCACCGTCACCGGCTGGTACCTGAACCGGCTCGACGGTGGCTCCACGGTCCGCACCAAGGTGGCGCTGCCCGCCGACGCGGTCCTCGCGACCTCGGTGCACGACGGCGACCAGAACTCGCTGATCCTGCGTCACCGCCTGGACAACCTCAGCCACTCCGTCCTCGTGGACGTCGTGACGGGGCAGACCACCCCACTGCCGGACGAGGGGGAGTTCGAGTTCTCGCACACCTTCCGGCTGGCCAAGGGCGCGGTGCTGCGCACCGGCGACCAGAACATGGTGGACGTGCTGGACCGGGCGCAGCCGCAGACCGTGCTGAGTTCCACGTACTTCAACCCGATGGGCGGCGAGCTGCGGCTGCTCGGCAACTGGCTGCTCAGCACCGAGCCCACTGCGGGAACCTCCGGTGACAACCGGGGTCGTCCGCTGAGCTTCGCGCCCCTCGGATCGACCTCCGGAATCATCGAGTACCTGCTGGAGTTCGCCGACAGCCAGCTGCTGCCCGCGCCGGACGGATCGCTCATCGCGGTCGGCAGCCCGAAGGCCCCCGCGTACGGAACCCAGCCGGAAACCGCCGTCCACCGGATCACCGCGGACGGTACCGCCAAGCCGCTGTCGGCCCGGCTGGCGGCCGTCCCCCCGGCACCCGCCACCGTCTTCGGCCTGTCGATCGGTGGTGGCGTGCTCACCGCCGCCTCCGACACCGTCCAGTTCCAGCCGGGCGACATCACCGGCGCGTACCGCAGCTACCGGGTCTCGAACGACGCGACCCCGGTGAAGACCTTCGAGACCCTCGACGGCACGCACTCCATCAGCAACTGCTACAGCTTCAACGCCGGCTGCGTCGGCCTCCGGTCCACCGGGGACGGCCGCTACCTGGAGCACGAGCCGGTGACCAGGAATGCGGCCGTCATCCGCAAAACCGGCAGCCGGGAATGGGCCGGCACCGTACCCACCGGTGACGTCAACGGGCTGCAGACCGCGGACGCCTCGGGCCGCTACGTGGTGCTCGCCCAGACCGCGTACGGCAACTTCACGTCCAACCACCCGGTGATCGTCGGCGATCTCGACACCCGTGCCCAGGTGTTCCAGACGCGGGCGACGGGCGTCGCCGTACAGGGCGACACGCTGTGGACTTCGAAGGAGGGCGACACCACCGTCTACGCCACCGACGTGCGGGGCGTGCTGGACCGCGGCACCTTCACCACGCCGTGCCCGGCCACGCTGCTGGAGGCCGTCGGGCGCTTCGTCAGCTGGGGCTGCCAGGACAACCAGGGCACGGTGCGCACCAGCGGTGTGTACGACACGGTGACCCGCCAGACCCTCTCGGTGCCGGTGCAGACCGTCGGCTGGTCCGACGTGACCTGGGGCCGGGAGTCCCTCCTCGGCGACGGCTATCTGGTACGCCAGGACCGGGCCACCGGCCGGCTGTTGCTGCTCGACTTCCACGACGGCATCAAGACCTCCGGCGGCGAGAACACCGTGCAGGTCCGCACGCTCGCCGAGGGTCAGGAATGGAAGTCCTTCCGTCAGCCGAACCGGTCCTGGGCCGTCGACCGCACCGGCGCGAACATCGTCTGGACCGACGCCGACGGGCAGCGCATCCACGTCGCCAACAACGGCATCCCGGCCCCCCAGGCCGGCGACCGCTTCACCGCGCTCTCCCCGGCACGACTGCTGGACACCCGCGAGGCCCTCGGCCGTCCCGGGACCCATCCGGTGGCGGCCGGCGGCGAGGTGTCGCTGCAGGTCGCGGGCCGGGGAGGGGTGCCGCAGTCCGGGGTGAAGGCGGTCGTGCTGAACGTGACCGTGACCGACACGAAGTCCGACGGCTACGTGACCGCCTGGCCGTCGGGCACCACGCGGCCGGACTCCTCCAACCTCAACTGGACGACCGGGCGAACCGTACCGAACCAGGTCGTGGTGGCGGTGGGTGAGGACGGCAAGGTGAACCTGCGCAACGCGGGCTGGGGCACGGCGCACCTGATCGCCGACGTCTTCGGCTACTACTCCGCGGATGCCGGCGGCAGCACCTTCACCCCGGCGGGCCCGGCACGGCTGCTGGACTCGCGGGAGGCGCTGGGCCGGCCGGGAACCACTCCGGTGCCGGCCAGTGGCGAGGTGTCGCTGCAGGTCGCGGGTCGTGGCGGTGTCCCGCAGAGCGGCGTCAAAGCCGTCGTGCTGAACCTGACCGTGACGGACGCGAAGGACCGCGGGTACCTGACGGCGTGGCCGTCGGGCAGCGAACGGCCGAACACGTCCAGCCTCAACTGGACGGCGGGCCAGACCGTACCCAACCACGTGGTGGTCCCGGTCGGTGCGGACGGCAAGGTGAAGCTGTTCAACGGCAGCTGGAACAGTGCCCACTTGGTCGCCGACGTCTTCGGCTACTACTCCGACGACCCGGCCGGCGGCACCTTCCACACCGCCGGTCCCAAGCGCATGTTCGACACCCGGACCACCGGCGCGGTGCCCGCGGGCGCGAGCACCGTGCTGGACCTCTCAGGAAGCCGGGAACTCGGGCGTGCCAAGGCGGTCGTGCTGAACGTGACGGTGACCGAGCCGAAGTCCGACGGCTACCTGACCGCGTGGCCCTCGGGCGCCACCCGTCCCGGCTCGTCCAACCTCAACTGGACGACCGGCAGCACCGTGGCCAACCTGGTGACGGTGCCGGTGGGCGCCGACGGCAAGGTGGAGTTCGCCAACAGCGGTTGGGGCTCCGCGCATGTGATCGTCGACCTCTTCGGCTACCTCGGCTGACCGGAAGATCCGTGGCTTGAGCCCGGACGCTGCCTCCACGCCGAGTACGGACTCGGCACGGAGGCAGCGACGGGCCGGCTCAATTGCCCCTGCAGTAAAAGCGGTTGCCGCTCGTACCGCAGCCTGACCAAGGTGCGGAAGCAGAAGGCAGAGCAGCATGGAACACCGTGCGGAATCCCGTCCGATCGCTTCGATCGGACGGGATTCCGTCGTTTCCGGGCCGAGCCGCCCGGTGGTCAGTGCGCCGCATCGAGCTATTGCGCTGTTCCGGGGTCAGGCCGAGGTGCACCGCGGCCAGGTTCTCGTCCGGTCGTCTTAGGCGCGTGCCGGACGTGCGCGGTGCGCGAGGAGGAGCAGGGTGGCCGGGACGAGTCCCAGGGGGAAGCCGGAGGGTACGAGGATCCAGCCGCCGACGAGGACCCATGCCGCCAGGGTCCAGGGCACGTAGCGCGGGACCTCCTGGCCGGTGCGGGCCATCCGGACGAGCAGCAGGCCGAGCAGGATCAGCGGGACGGTGAAGCTGCCGGGCAGGGCCCAGAAGAGGAGGAGCGAGTCGGCGTTGGCGGGGTCCTCGATGGCGGCCGGGCCGTGCAGTCGGCCGGTGAGCCAGTCGCCCCAGCTCGACCAGGTCTGGGGGACGAAGACGGCGAGGTGGGCCATGCCGATGGCTACGGTGCTGCGTCCCGCCCAGATGGTCAGGGTCCGGGCCCGGGCCGAGGGCGTGGTGGTGGGCGGAGTACTTACGGTACTTGCAGTTCCGATACTCATAGTTCCGTATGATGGACCCTGTGGAGCCTTCGAAGCAACCCGCGAAACAAACCACCGGCCGGCCGCGTGACAGCCGGGTGGACGACGCGATCCGTGACGCCGTACGCGAGTTGGTCCCGGAAGTGGGGTACGCCGCGCTGACCATGGACGCCGTGGCCGCCAAGGCGCGCGTGGGCAAGGCGGCCATCTACCGGCGCCACGCCTCGCGCGGCGAAATGGTCTTCTCCGTGCTCGTGCACGGGGGTGAGCCGGAGCCGCTGCCGGATACGGGGACGCTGCTCGGAGATCTCACCGCGCTCGCCACTCTGGTGCTCGGGACCTTCTCCGACCCTGTCGTTTCCGCCGTGACCCCCGGTCTGCTCGCCGACTTGAAGCAGCAGCCCGAGATCGCGGCGCGCTTCCAGGAGACCTTCATCGCCGGGGAGCGGACGGTGGTGGTGGGGCTGTTGGAACGGGCTCTTGAACGGGGTGAGTTGGCTGTGATGCCGGACCCCGCGATGGTTCATGCCGCCGTGCTGGGCACCGTCTTCGCCTGGGTGTTCCTGCTGGCCATGCCGCCTGACCCGGCCCTGGCGCCGGGTGTCGCCTCGATGGTCGTGGCCGGGATCGCAGAATGGGGTTCATGACGAACGTCGTTGATGGGGTTGGGCGGGTTGGCGGGACGGCCCAGGCGTGGGCGGCCCTCGGCGGGGCGCCGGAGCTGGCGGGGCGCGTGCGGTACAGGGGGGTCGGGGACCTGGGGGAAGGGCCGCTCCCGGTGGACGAGTTGGCGCGGTCCACGGTCGGGGTGTGCGCGCTGGCGGCGGCCGAGCTGGCCGCCGTACGGGCCGGTGGCGGGGCGGGTGACGTGGCTCCGCTCGTGGTGGACGAGGGCGCGGTCGCGACGGCGTTCGTCAGCGAGCGGCACCTGCGGGTGCAGGGGCGGGCGCCGGTGAGCTTCGCGCCGTTGTCCGGCTTCTGGCAGGCGGCGGACGGCGGGTGGGTGCGTACGCATGCCAACTACCCGCATCACGAGGCGGCGCTGGTGCGCGGGCTGGGGCTGCCGGCCGCGACGCCGGAGGCGCTGCGGGCGGCGGTTTCGGGGCGGCCGGCCGTCGAGGTGCAGGAGGCGGTGTACGCGGAGGGCGGGCTGGCCGTCGCGGTGGCCGAGGCGTACGGGGAGCCGCAGCCGCTGGTGGAGCCCGTACGGGAATCAGGCGCTCGGGGTCGGCGGCTCGGGCCGGCCCCCGTCGGGCGGCCCGCGGCCGGGGTGCGGGTGCTGGACCTGACCCGGGTCATAGCCGGGCCGGTGGCCACGCGGACGCTCGGGCTGCTGGGCGCGGACGTGCTGCGGATCGACCCGCCGGGGTTGCCCGAAGCGGACGACGCGTACGCGGACACAGGCTTCGGGAAGCGGTCGGCGCTGCTGGACCTGGCGGAGCCGGGGGACCGGGCGGTGTTCGAGGGGCTGCTGGCCGAGGCCGACGTGGTGGTGTCGGGATACCGGCCGGGAGCGCTGGAGCGGTACGGGCTGGGCGCGGCGGAGCTGCTGGAGCGGCGGCCGGGGCTGGTGGTGGCCGAGCTGTGCGCGTGGGGGTGGCGGGGGTGGGGCCCGTGGGCGGGGCGGAGGGGGTTCGACTCGTTGGTGCAGGCGGGGTACGGGATCGCTGCGCGCTGTGCGGGGGCGGGGGGTGTGCCGCGGGGTGTGCCCGGGGCGCTGCCGGCGCAGGCGCTGGACCACGGGACGGGGTACCTCGTGGCGGCCGGTGTGCTGAGGGCGCTGGCGGAGGGGGGTGGGCGGGGGCTGCGGTTCTCCCTCGCCGGGACGGGGTCGTGGCTGGTGCGGGGGTTGGGGGCGGGTGAGGGTTCTGCCGGTGCCGGTGCCGGTGCCGGTGCCGATGCCGGTGGCGGGTACTCGGCCGGGGGGTGGCTGCGGGAGGTGGACTCGGGGTACGGGGGGCTGCGGTACGCCGCGAGTCCCTTCGGGGATTGGGCGCGGGGGCCGTCGCGCTGGGGCGGGGACGCGGCCGTCTGGCTCCCGCGGGGGTAGGTGGGGGTGCGGCGCCGTTGCCGGGGGCGCTGCCCCAGGACCCCGCGCCTCAAACGCCGGCGAGGCTGAAGATGCCGCTGCGCGGCGGCCTGGGGCTCCGCCCCGGACCCTCCCCCAGACTCCGTCCGGGGGGACCCCCACTCCTCAAGCGCCGGAGGGGCTGAATGTGGCCCAGGTGGGGTGGATGTGGCCCAGGTGAGGTGGGAGGGTGCGGCGCCGTTGCTGGGGCTCTGCCCCAGGCCCTCCCCCAGACTCCGTCCGGGGGGACCCCCACTCCTCAAGCGCCGGAGGGGCTGGATGTTGCCCGGTGGGGCTGGGTGGGGCCCGGGGCCTAGTTGAGCGGCTTTGCCATGCAGCGGCTCGAGTCGTGGAAGCGGTAGAAGCCGAACTTGGGGGACATCGTGTAGCCCGAGGAGAGGTACAGGGCGATCGCCTCCGGCTGCTGGTCGCCCGTTTCGAGGACCATGCGGGTGCGGCCCGCCGCGCGGGCGTCGTCCTCCAGGGTGGCCAGGATGCGGCGGGCCAGGCCCAGGCCGCGGGCCTCCGGGACGACGTACATGCGCTTCAGCTCGGCGTCGCCGTCCGAGTAGCCCTCGTCGTTCTCCTCCTGGCTCCGCCAGCCGCCGCTCGCTATCGGGCTGCCCGAGGCGTCGTACGCGAGCAGGTAGAGACCCCGCGGCGGCTCGAACATCGTCGGGTCGAGGAACGTTTCATCACCCTCGCCGTCGTACCGCACCCGGTATTCGAGCTGTACCTGGTCGTTGAGCTTGACCGCGTCCGGGTGGTCGTACGGCGCGGTGCGGAGCTGGATCCCGTGAGACATCCGGACATCGTACGGAACGCTCCGGCTATGGTGCTGTGATGCTCATCGTGACCTCCGTGAACGTAAATGGAATCCGCGCCGCCGCCAAGAAGGGCTTCGGGCCGTGGCTGGAAGGCTCCGACGCCGATGTCGTCTGCCTGCAGGAGGTGCGGGCCGAGGAAGGGCAGATTCCGGAGGAGGTCCGGAAGCCCGAGGGGTGGCACACCGTGTTCGCGCCGGCCGCCGCCAAGGGGCGGGCCGGGGTCGCGCTGTACACGCGTCGGGAGCCCGAGCGGGTGCAGGTCGGATTCGGGAGCGAAGAGTTCGACGGCAGCGGGCGGTACGTGGAGATCGATCTGCCCGGCGTGACCGTGGCCAGCCTCTACCTGCCCTCCGGAGAGGCCGGGACCGAGAAGCAGGACGAGAAGTACCGGTTCATGGGGGAGTTCCGCACGTACCTGGAGGAGCTGAAGGTACGGGCCGCCGCCGACGGGCGTGAGGTCGTGGTGTGCGGCGACTGGAACATCTGCCACGAGGAAGCCGACCTCAAGAACTGGAAGACGAACCGGAAGAACGCCGGCTTCCTGCCCGAGGAGCGCGAGTGGCTCGGGAAGGTGTACGGGGAGGCGGGGTACGTGGACGTCGTGCGCGCGCTGCACCCGGACACCGAGGGGCCCTACTCCTGGTGGTCCTACCGCGGGCGGGCCTTCGACAACGACGCCGGCTGGCGCATCGACCTCCAGGTGGCGACCCCGGGGCTGGCCGCGAAGGCCGTGAAGGCCTTCGTGGAGCGGGCCGAGACGCACCCCGAGCGGTGGTCCGACCACGCGCCGGTGACGGTGGTCTACGAGCTCGGGGTCTGAGCCGCGGGCGGGGTCGGGGGCGAGGCCAGCAGGCGGTCCATCGCCATCGTGAGTTCGGCCTCGACCACGCTCTTCGCCAGCGGGCGCAGCCGGGTCGGGGCGTCCTCGCCCGGTATGTGGGCGGCGATGAGCTCCGTGAAGAGGGCCGCCATCGCGTCCGCGTGCGCGCGGACCTGGCGGCCGGTCTCCAGGACGGCCGCCAGCGGGACGCCCTCGCGGACCAGGGCCGAGGAGACGTCGAGCAGGCGCCGGCTCACGTGCACGATGGCGTCCCCGTCGACGGCCAGGTAGCCGAGGTCGAGCGAGGCGGCCAGGTTCTCCGGGGTGACCTCGCCCTCGAAGTAGTCGGCCAGGGCCTCGGGGGAGAGGCGGACGGGCGTTTCCTCCGACCAGCCGATGCCGAGCAGCTCGCCGAGCTGGCCCACGTCGCGGCCGCTCTCGAAGGCGGCGGTGAGCTCGGCGATGCCGCCGAGGGTGTGGCCGCGCTCCAGCAGGGCGGCGATGGTGCGCAGCCGGGCGAGGTGGTGATCGTCGTACCAGGCGATCCGGCCCTCGCGGCGCGGCGGCGGGAGCAGTTTGCGCTCGCGGTAGAAGCGCAGGGTCCGGACGGGGATGCCGGCCGCCTCGGCCAGTTCCTCCGTACGGTACTCACGCACTGTGTCTGCTTCCGTCTCGTCCTTCGCCACGGGCGCAGCCTATGGCGTACTGCCGGTAACTTTCCGCGCGCGACCCCTACCCATGAGTACGGGCCTGCTCTACTCTCCCGATTGTGCCAGTGATTGCTGGCAGTGTTGCAGATGCGGAAGGCGGCGGCATGGGCGGCATGGCTGGTGGGGTGGGCAAGCGCGAGCACGTGCGGGTGGCGGTGATCGGGTCCGGTTTCGGCGGACTCGGTGCGGCCGTGCGGTTGCGGCGCGAGGGGATCACCGACTTCGTCGTACTGGAGCGGGCCGACTCGGTGGGCGGGACCTGGCGCGACAACAGCTACCCGGGGTGCGCCTGCGACGTGCCCTCCCACCTGTACTCCTTCTCCTTCGCGCCCAACCCGGACTGGCCCCGCACCTTCTCCGGGCAGCCGGCCATCCGGGAGTACCTGGAGCACGTCGCCGACACCTTCGGGCTGCGCCGGCACATCCGGCTGAACCACGAGGTCCGGATGATGCGGTGGGACGCGGACGAGCTGCGCTGGGAGATCGAGACCTCGGCCGGCGAGCTGACCGCCGATGTCGTCGTCTCCGCGACGGGGCCGCTGTCCGACCCGAAGATGCCGGAGATCCCGGGGCTCGCCGAGTTCCCCGGCAAGGTCTTCCACTCCGCGCGCTGGGACCACGACTACGACCTCGCCGGCAAGCGCGTCGCCATGATCGGTACGGGTGCCTCCGCCATCCAGATCGTGCCCGCCATCGCCCCCGAGGTGGAGCGGCTGACGTTGTTCCAGCGGACCCCGCCGTGGGTCATGCCGCGCACCGACCGGGCCATCACCGCCGTGGAGCGCTGGCTGCACCGCCAGCTGCCCTTCACCCGGGCGGCGCGGCGCGGGCTGCTGTGGGGGATCCGGGAGCTCCAGGTCAGCGCCTTCACCAAGCGGCCGAACCAGCTCGGGCTGATCGAGTCGCTCGCCAAGGCCAACATGGCCCGTTCGATCAAGGACCCTGCGCTGCGGGCCAAGCTGACGCCCTCGTACCGGATCGGCTGCAAGCGGATCCTGCTGTCGAGCGAGTACTACCCGGCCCTGGCGAGGCCGAATGTGGACCTGGTCGCCTCCGGTTTGAAGGAGATCCGCGGCTCGGTGCTGGTCGCCGCCGACGGGACCGAGACCGAGGTCGACGCGATCGTCTTCGGTACGGGCTTCCACGTCACGGACATGCCGATCGCCGACCGGGTGGTGGGCGCGGAGGGCCAGACCCTCGCGGACGCCTGGAAGGACGGGATGCAGGCGCTGCGCGGGGCGACCGCGGCCGGCTTCCCCAACTGGATGACGATCATCGGCCCGAACACCGGGCTGGGGAACAGCTCGATGATCCTGATGATCGAGTCGCAGCTGAACTACATGGCGGATTACCTGCGGCAGCTCGGCGTGCTGGGGGGCAGGGTCGCGCTGGCGGCGCGGCCGTCGGCGGTGAACCAGTGGAACCGGCAGGTGCAGACGCGGATGGAGCGGACGGTGTGGAACACCGGCGGCTGCACCAGCTGGTACCTGGACGCGCAGGGGCGCAACACCACGGTGTGGCCGGGGACGACGGGGGAGTTCCGGAAGGAGACCCGGCAGGTCGACCTTGCCGAGTACGAGGTCGTACGGGTGCGGGAGCGGGAGCCGGCCGGTGTGGCTGCCTCGGTGTCGGCTCCCGCGGTGTCGGCTGCCGCCGCGGCGAAGTCGGGGCGCCGTCGGGCGGGCTCCGAGGGGTCCGGTGCGGCGCCGCTGTCGGGGGCTCTGCCCCCGAGCCCCCGCGCCTCAAACGCCGGCGAGGCTGGATTTGCCCCCGGCGGGGCCTCGAACGCAGGCGGGGCTGGATTTGCCTCCGGCGGGGCCTCGAACGCCGGCGGGGCTGGATTTGCCTCCGGCGGGGCCTCGAACGCAGGCGGGGCTGGATTTGCCTCCGGTGGGGGCTCGGATGTCGGCGGGGCTGGGTTGGGCTCCGGCCCGGCTGATGGGGTTCGTGCCGAGGAGGGGGCCGCGTGAGTCGGTTGATGCATGTCGGGTCCGGGCCCTTCGCGCCGCCCGTCGCGCGGCGGGAGCTTGTCGCGGTGTCCGCCGACGGGGCGCGGTTGCACGTCGAGGTGCACGGGGAGGACGGGGCGCCGGCCGTGGTGCTGGCTCACGGCTGGACCTGTTCCACCGCCTTCTGGGCCGCCCAGGTGCGGGAGCTGGCCAAGGGGCACCGGGTCATCGCCTACGACCAGCGCGGGCACGGCCGCAGCCCCGCCGGCGCCGCGCACGGTACGACCGCCCTCGCCGACGACCTCGTCGCGGTGCTCGGGGCCGCGCTGGCCCCCGGGGAGCGGGCGGTCGTCGCGGGGCACTCCATGGGCGGGATGACGATCATGGCGGCCGCCGGCCGGCCGGAGTTCGCCGAGCACGCCGCCGCCGCGCTGCTGTGCAGCACCGGCAGCTCCCGGCTGGTCGAGGAGGCGCGGGTGCTGCCGCTGCGCGCCGGGCGCGCGCGGACCCGCATCACCGGTGCGGTGCTCGGCTCCCGGGCCCCGCTCGGGCCGGTCACGCCCGTCGCCCGGAAAGTGCTCAAGTACGCCACCATGGGCCCCGGATCCGCCCCCGACCGGGTCGAGGCGTGCGCCCGGATCGTGCACGCCTGCCCGACCAAGGTGCGCCACGCGTGGTCCGAGGTGCTGGCGGGGCTCGACCTCGACGCGAACCTGGCCGCGCTCACCGTGCCCACGGCGGTGATCGGCGGCACCGTCGACCGGCTCACCCCGATCGTGCACGCCCGCGGCCTGGCCGCCGCGCTGCCGAACTGCGTCGGGCTGACGGAGCTGACCGGCATGGGGCACATGACCCCGATCGAGGCCCCCGAGGCCGTCACCCACGCGATACGCGAGCTTGTGGACGTACACGTGAAGGACACGAAGGAGAAGACGGGATGAGCAGGAATCTGGAAGGCCAGGTCGCCGTCGTCACCGGCGCCGCACGCGGGGTCGGCGAGCTGCTCGCCCGCAAGCTGTCCGCGCGCGGCGCGAAGATCGCGCTCGTCGGCCTGGAACCGGACGCCCTCAAGGAGGTGTCCGAGCGGCTGCACACCGACAGTGACCACTGGTACGCCGACGTCACCGACCACGAGGCCATGGCGCGCGTCGCGCAGGAGGTCAAGCAGCGCTTCGGGAAGGTCGACATCGTCGTCGCCAACGCGGGCGTGGCCTCCGGCGGGCCGTTCGTCGACTCCGACCCCGACGCCTGGCGCCGGGTCATCGAGGTCAACCTCATCGGCGGGGCCGTCACGGCGCGCGCGTTCCTGCCCGTACTGATGGAGAGCCGCGGCTACTTCCTGCAGATCGCCTCGCTCGCCGCGATCACCCCGGCCCCGATGATGACCGCGTACTGCGCCTCCAAGTCGGGTGTCGAGGCCTTCGCGCACTGTCTGCGCGCCGAGGTCGGCTACAAGGGCGTCAAGGTCGGCGTCGGCTACCTCTCCTGGACCGACACCGACATGGTGCGCGGCGCCGACCAGGACGAGGTCATGAAGGAGCTGCGGCAGCGGCTGCCGTGGCCGTCGAACCGCACCTACCCGCTGGGCCCGGCCGTCGACCGGATCGTGGCGGGCATCGAGCGCCGCTCGGCGCACGTGTACGCGCAGTGGTGGCTGCGCGGGATGCAGGGGGTGCGCGGATACCTGCCCGGGATCATCTCGTCAGTCGGACAGCGCGAGATGAAGCGGTTCGAACCGCGACTGGCCGGTGTTTCCAAGGGACTTGTGGGGGCCGGCGGGGCTGCCGACGAGAAAGAGCGTGCTCAGGGCCATTGATCAAAATGCGAGCTTTGTCCTCCCGTGCAAGTCTGGTCGAGGCCCAACCACCGACACCCCTCATGGAGTGAAAAGCATGGGTATCAAGGACCAGTTCCAGGACAAGGCCGAGCGGCTCGCGGCGCAGGCGAAGGAGCAGCTCGGCGGGGCGAAGGACGAAACCTCCGAGCGTTCCTCGCAGGCCGCCGACCAGGCGAAGCAGCGGGGACAGGAGCAGGCCGACTCGGCCCGCGCCCGGTTCGACGACGACTTCGACGCCTGAGGATCAGCGCAGCCGAGCTGACGGCCTGACTGCTGCCAGGCCCGCACCGCACACAGCGCCGAGGGGCGCGATCCGCACCTCCCCCAGCTACCGCTGGGAGGGGCCCCCAGCGGATCGCGCCCCTTTCGCATGCCCCGTGTTACGGCCCCTTGCCTACGGCCGCGGCGGCAGCTTCGGGCGGCGGCGGTCCGGGACGTCCGTGTAGCCGGGGGGCACCGCGGCCGGGTCCTGTTCGAGCAGTTCCAGTGCCAGGTGCACGGCGTCGTCGAGCTGGGCGTGCCGGCCCTCGGCCCAGTCGAGCGGGGTGCGCAGGATCGCCAGGTCCGGTTCCACGCCGTGGTTCTCCACCGACCAGCCGTACTCCGGGAACCACGCGGCGTTCATCGGCACCGTGATCACCGTGCCGTCGCCGAGTGTGTGCCGCCCGGTCATGCCGACCACCCCGCCCCAGGTGCGCTGGCCGACCACCGGGCCCAGCCCCAGCAGCTTGAAGGCCGCGGTGATCATGTCCCCGTCCGAGGAGGTCGCCTCGTCGGCGAGCGCCACGATCGGGCCGCGGGGCGCGTTGGAGGCGTACGACACCGGCTGCGCGTTGCGCGTCAGGTCCCAGCCGAGGATCGAGCGGGTCAGCTTCTCCACCACCAGCTCGCTGATGTGCCCGCCCGCGTTGCCGCGTACGTCGACGATCAGTGCGGGCCGGGACATCTCCATGCGCAGGTCGCGGTTGAACTGTGCCCAGCCCGAGCCGCCCATGTCGGGGATGTGCAGGTAGCCGCACCGGCCGCCGCTGATCTCGCGGACCACCGCGCGCCGCTTGGCCACCCAGTCCTGGTAGCGCAGCGGCCGTTCGTCGATCAGCGGCACGATCGCGACCCGGCGGGCCCGGCCCTCGCCCTCGGCTGGGGTGAAGGTCAGCTCGACGGTGGTGCCGCCCGCGGCCGACAGCAGCGGGTACGGCCCGGCGACCGGGTCCACGGGCCGGCCGTCGACGTGGGTGAGCACCGCGCCCTCCCGGATTCCGGTGCCCGCCAGGGGGGAGCGGGCCTTGGAGTCGGAGGACTCGCCGGGCAGGATCCGGCTGACCACCCACGCCCCGTCCCGGTGGACGAGGTTGGCGCCGAGCAGCCCGATGGCCCGCTGGTAGTGCGGGGGGCCTTCGTTGCGGCGCGCGGGCGAGACGTACGCGTGCGAGGTGCCGAGTTCGCCCAGGACCTCGCGCAGCAGGTCGGCGAACTCGTCGGGGGAGGCGACCCGTTCGACCAGGGAGCGGTACTGGCGCAGCACCCCGTCCCAGTCGATGCCGCACATCTTCGGCTCCCAGAAGTACGCGCGGATGATCCGCCCGGCCTCCTCGAAGGCCTGGCGCCACTCGGCCGCCGGGTCCACCTCGTGCAGGATGCGCCGCAGGTCGAGGTAGACGGTCGAGTCGCTGTCGCCGGACTCGGTCGCGGGGACGGCGCGCAGGTCGCCGTCGTCGTTGACGACGAGCCGGGTGCCGTCGCCGCTGACCGCGAACCAGTCCAGCCCGGAGGCCAGTTCCGTCTTGCGGGCCTTGGTGAGGTCGAAGTGCTCCAGCGTCGGCTTGCCGCTGATGTCGTTCGGGTTGGCGAAGGTCTCGCCGAGGGCGCCCGAGATCGGCCAGCGCAGCCAGACCAGCCCGCCGCCGCTCACCGGGTACAGGGCCGAGTACTTGGAGGCGGTCACCGGGAAGGGGGTGACCCGGCTCTCCAGCCCCTCCACCTCCACGGTCACCGTGCCGTCGCCGGTGTCGCCCTCCGCCGGGTCGAGTCCGCCCGCGGCGGGCCGGCCCTCGGCGGAGAGCGCGAAGGGGGAGGGGGTGGCCGAGGACAGCGGCACCAGGTAGGGGCGGCAGCCCAGCGGGAAGGAGAGGTCGCCGGTGTGCACGTCGTAGACCGGGTCGAAGCCGCGCCAGGACAGGAAGGCCAGGTAGCGGCCGTCCCGGGTGAAGACCGGGTTCTCGTCCTCGAAGCGGCCGTTGGTGACGTCCACGATGACGCGCGGCCCGGGCCCGGCGATCCGGGCCATCTTGATCTGCCGCAGCGAGCGCCCGATGCCGGGGTGCGACCAGGTCAGCCAGGCCCCGTCGGGGGAGAACGCCAGGTCGGTGACGGGCCCGTTGATGGACCGGATGAGCTCGGTGACCTCCCCTCCCCCAGACTCCTCGGACGCGTCGATGAGCAGCAGCCGCCCGTCGTTGGAGGCGATCGCGAGCCGCTCCCCGTCCGGGTCGGACAGCAGCTCCAGTACGCGGCCCAGCTCGCCGGAGGCCAGCCGGCGCGGCTCCCGGTCCCCGGAGGCCCGGGGGAGGTAGGCGATCTCGATCGCGTCCTCGCCCTCGGCGTCCGTCACGTAGGCCACCTGGCCGCCGGAGCCGAGCATCTCGGGCAGCCGTACCCGTACGCCCGGGGTGTCGGCGATGGTCCGGGCCGGCCCGTCGCGGTGGGTCAGCCAGTACAGGCTGCCGCGCACCACGACGGCGCTGGCCCGCCCGGTGGCGTCGACGGAGAGGGAGTCGACGTGGCTGGCGGCCGGGACCTGGTAGGTGCGCCGCCCGGCGCGCGGGCCGCCGAGGCGGACGTCGAGCTTGCGGGGGACGGCGTCCGGGTCGAGGGAGTCGACGAGCCAGATGTCCCCGGCGCACTGGTAGACGATCCGGCGGCCGTCGCTGGAGGCGTGCCGTGCGTAGAACTCCTCGTGGTCGGTGTGGCGGCGCAGGCCGGTGCCGTCGGGGAGGCAGGAGTAGAGGTTGCCGACGCCCTCGTGGTCGGAGAGGAAGGCGATGCGGCCGCCCACGAACATGGGGGCGTCGAGGTGCCCGTCGATGTCCTCCAGCAGCCGCTCGCCGTGCAGCCACAGCCGGCCGGTGGCGCCGCCCCGGTAGCGCTTCCAGGCGGCGGGCTCGTGCGGGGGCTTGCCGGTGAGGAGCAGGGTGCGGTGCTCGCCGTCGATGTCGGCGACCTGGATGTCGGAGACGGGCCCCCAGGGCAGGCGCCCGCCGGGGCTGCCGTCCGTGGGCACTTTGTAGGCCCAGGAGTAGTAGGAGAACGGCTGGCCGTGCGAGGAGACCGCGAGGACGTTGCCGTCCGGGTCCCAGCCACAGACGCGGGTGTCGGTGGCGCCCCAGTGGCTGAGTCGGCGGACCGGACCGCCGTGCACGGGGGCGAGGTGGATCTCTGGGTCGAGGCTGCGCCAGGTGGTGTAGGCGATGTGGCTGCCGTCGGGGGAGAAGCGGGGGTGGCTGACCCTGGTCCGGTCGACGGTCAGGCGCCAGGCCCGGCCGACCGGATCTCCAGGGGGAACCAAGGGGGCCACCCAAAGATCGTCTTCGGTGGCGAAGCACAGCAGGTCGTCGTGCAGGTGCGGGAACCGGAGGTACGCGACGTCGTGACTCACCCCCTAATGCTTTCCGCGCCAGGGAGGCCTGGCAACTCGTACAGGTGATCCATGCCACTCCGACAAGCGAAACGGAACGGTTTCGTTTCGCTGGAGCCGGGGGTATCGTCTTATGAGTACGGAATGGTTTCGTTTCGATGGGCAGTGCGTTCGGATGGGAGGCCCGGGATGACCGAGGCGAATGTGTCACGGCGCAGCCGGATCACCCCCGAACGGCAGGCCGAGCTGCACGAGGCGGTCCTCGACCTCCTGCGTGACGTCGGCTACGAGGCGCTGACCATGGACGCGATCGCCGCCCGTACGAAGTCCAGCAAGGCCACCCTCTACCGCCAGTGGGGGAGCAAGCCGGAACTGGTCGCCAAGGCCCTGCGATGTACGCAGCCCGTCTCGCTGCGGGAAATCGACACGGGCAGCCTGCGCGGAGACTTCGCGCGCATGGTGGAGCACTCCGACGACGCGCAGATGGCCAAGGACACCGCACTGATGCGGGGTCTGGCCCATGCCGTCCACGAGAGCCCGGAGCTCCACAAGGCGTTGCGCGACCTGCTCGTCGACCCGGAGATCAACGGTCTCCAGACGATGCTGCGGCGCGCGGTGGACCGGGGCGAGATCCGCCCGGACTGCCCCGCCCTCGACTTCGTACCGCACATGCTCATCGGGGCGTTCATCGCGCTCCCGCTGATCGAGGACCGTTCGGTGGACCGGACCTTCCTCGGTGACTTCATCGACGCCGTGGTCTTCCCCGCCCTCGGCGTCTGATCCTCCCCGTCTCGACCCGTCCCCACCGCTCGACGCTTCTCGCTGCTCCTGACACGCCGCTCTCGTCGTCGGGCCGGCTTTTCCTGCCCTTTCCATCCCACGACCTGAACGGGAGAACCACCCTCGTGGCTACCTTCCTCTACCGGCTCGGCCGCGGCGCCTTCCGGCAACGACGCTTCGTCGCCCTCGCATGGGTGGCGCTGCTGGTCCTCGCCGTCTTCGGCGCGGCCTCGGCCTCGGCGCCCACCTCCGGCTCGTTCTCGATACCCGGCACGGAGGCCCAGAAGGCCTTCGACCTGCTGGACCAGCGCTTCCCGGGCATGGCCGCCGACGGCGCCACCGCCCGCATCGTCATCAAGGCGCCGGAGGGCGCGAAGGTCACCGACGCCGGCCCCAAGGTCGAGGTCGAGAAGATCGTCGAAGACCTCAAGTCCGGTCCGGGCGAGGACCAGATCTCCTCGGTCACCGACCCGTACCAGGCGCAGGCCGTGAGCCAGGACGGTTCCACCGCCTACATCAGCGCCAAGTACAAGGTCAGCGGCATGGAGCTGACCGATGCCACCCGCGAGGCGCTGAAGGACTCCGGCGCACTGGCCCAGGAGCAGGGGCTCACCGTCGAGATCGGCGGTGACGCGCTGATGGCGGCGCCCGAGACCGGCTCCGGCGAGATCATCGGCATCATGGTCGCCGCGATCGTCCTCGTCATCACCTTCGGCTCGCTGATCGCGGCCGGTCTGCCGCTGCTGACCGCGCTGATCGGCGTGGGCATCGGCGTCTCCTCCATCACCGCCCTCGCCAACGTGCTGGACCTGGGCAACACCACCTCCACCCTCGCGATGATGATCGGCCTCGCGGTCGGCATCGACTACGCCCTCTTCATCGTCTCCCGCTACCGCGCGGAGCTCGCCGAGGGCCGTGAGCGCGACGAAGCCGCGGGCCGCGCCGCCGGAACCGCCGGCTCCGCCGTCGTCTTCGCCGGTCTGACCGTGGTCATCGCCCTCGTGGGCCTGGCCGTCGTCAACATCCCGATGCTGACCAAGATGGGCGTCGCGGCCGCCGGCACGGTGGTCATCGCGGTGCTCGTCGCCCTGACGCTGGTCCCGGCCATCCTCGGCTTCGCGGGCAAGAAGGTCCTGCCGGCGGGCGAGAAGAGCAAGCTGTTCGGCAAGGGCAAGCCCGCCGACGCCAAGCCCAAGGCCAACGGCGGCACCCGCTGGGCCCGCTTCGTCCTGCGCCGCCCGGTCATGGTCCTGCTGGCCGGTGTGATCGGTCTCGGCGTCATCGCGATCCCCGCCGGCAAGCTGGAGATGGGCCTGCCCGACGACGGCGCCCAGCCGGTCTCCACCACCCAGCGCAAGGCGTACGACCTGCTGTCCGACGGCTTCGGCCCCGGCTTCAACGGCCCGCTGATGGTGGTCGTGGACGGCGGCAAGGAGCTCGCCGACCAGACCGTCGACCGGATCAAGGGCCTGGACGGGGTGGCCGCGGTCACCCCGCCGATGCTCAACGAGGCCGGCAACGCGGCGATCATCAACGTGATCCCCAAGGACCGCCCGTCCTCGGTCGAGACCGAGAACCTGGTCCACGAGATCCGCGAAGCCAACGGGGACGACGTCCTCGTCAGCGGCGCCACCGCGATGAACATCGACTTCTCGCAGAAGATGAACGACGCGCTGCTGCCCTACCTGGCGCTCGTCGTCGGTCTCGCCTTCCTGCTGCTGATGCTGGTGTTCCGCTCGATCCTGGTCCCGCTCAAGGCGGCCCTCGGCTTCCTGCTCTCGGTCGTCGCCGCCCTCGGCGCGGTCGTCGCGGTCTTCCAGTGGGGCTGGCTCGGCTCGATCTTCGGGGTGGAGCAGACCGGTCCGATCATGTCGATGATGCCGATCTTCATGGTGGGCGTGGTCTTCGGACTGGCCATGGACTACGAGGTCTTCCTCGTCACCCGGATGCGGGAGGCGTACGTCCACGGCGAGCGCCCGGGCCAGGCCGTGGTGACCGGCTTCCAGTACAGCGCCCGGGTGGTCGTGGCCGCGGCCGTCATCATGATCGCGGTGTTCGCGGGCTTCATGGGGGCCAGTGACCAGATGGTCAAGATGATCGGCTTCGGCCTGGCCGTCGCGGTCTTCTTCGACGCCTTCGTGGTCCGCATGGCCATCGTCCCGGCGGTGCTGGCCCTGCTCGGCCACAAGGCCTGGTGGCTGCCCGCGTGGCTCGACAAGCTGCTGCCGAACGTCGACGTCGAGGGCGAGAGCCTGCGCAAGCACCTCGCCGACTCCGAGGACGGGCCCGAGGGCCCGGACAAGAACCGCGAGCTGGTCAACGCCTGACCCCGCATGCGAACGGCCCGGCCCCGTACCCCCGATCGGGGGGTACGGGGCCTGGGGGTACCTCCCAGCGGTAGCTGGGGGAGCCTGTTCCGTGCGCGAAACGCCGGCGCCCTTACACGCCGGCCGGGGCGTACGTACGGCGCAGGAAGCGGCGCAGGGCCGCGATGTCGAACTGCACCACCGCTACGCCATCGGGGGAGTGGAACTCGACGACCGCCTGGACGCGGCCGCAGGGCCAGACGCGTACGTCTCCGGTCCCCGTCGGCGCCTGGAGGCCGGCCTCCAGCAGGGCGCGGGGGAAAACCCACTCGTTGTCCGTGCCCTCGGGGGACACGTCGGCTGGGAAGACGATGCGTACGGCCAGCGGCTCGGAGGCGGCGAAGCGCAGGGCCACCGGAATCTTCCGGTAGAGCGGATCGTCGCTGATCACGCGCGCGATGACGCGCTCCTCGACGGCGGTGGGGGTGGCGGTCGCGGCGGGATTCTCGGCGGTGGCTGACATCGACAGCACTCCTCGAATCGGAGCAAATGAGTCCGTTTGTTCCGTCCAGCCTCGCACATTCCGACCGAACCGCACGGATTCAATTGTGACGAAGGTGCTATTGCCAACGGTTTGCAGGTGGGCACTATTCTTGGACGGTTGCAGACTGCGAGAAAGCGGAGCCCTCCATGCACGTGCCCGACGGATTCATCAACGCA
This sequence comes from Streptomyces sp. NBC_01351, assembly GCF_036237315.1. Classification (GTDB taxonomy): domain Bacteria; phylum Actinomycetota; class Actinomycetes; order Streptomycetales; family Streptomycetaceae; genus Streptomyces. The sequence goes on from NZ_CP108356.1 coordinate 5,058,485, forward strand.
CCCGTGTCGGTGGCCGCCGGAGTGGCAGCCGCCGCAGCCGTCGCCGTGAGCCTGCGCGGCGCGCGCCGGGAGCTCGACGAGCGCACCGCGCCGCTCGCCGGCCTCGTCGCCGCCTTCATCTTCGCCGTGCAGATGCTGAACTTCCCCGTCGCCGCCGGCACCAGCGGCCACCTGCTGGGCGGGGCGCTCGCCGCGATACTCGTCGGCCCCTATACCGGCGTGCTGTGCGTGTCCGTGGTCCTCCTCATGCAGGGCATCCTCTTCGCCGACGGCGGCCTGACCGCCCTCGGCGTGAACATCACCGTGATGGGCGTCGTCACCGTCGTCGTCGCCTACGCCGTCTTCCGCGGACTGCTCAAGGTGCTGCCGGCCGGTCGCCGCTCCGTGACCGTCGCCGCCTTCACCGGAGCCCTGCTCTCGGTGCCCGCCTCGGCCGCCGCCTTCACCGCCCTGTACGCCGTCGGCGGCACCGCCGACGTCGCCATCGGCAAGGTGCTCACCGCCATGGTCGGCGTGCACGTCCTCATCGGCCTCGGCGAGGCCGCCATCACCGTGGCGACCGTGGGCGCCGTCATCGCCGTACGCCCCGACCTGGTGCACGGGGCGCGCGAGCTGACCGCCCCGCTGAAGCTGCGCGTCGGCGGCGAACTGGTCGACGCGCCGGCCGCCGCGCCCGCGGCCGCGCCCGCCGCCGCCCGCTCCACCGCGAAGGTGTGGATCACCGGCCTGGTCACCGCCCTCGTCCTCGCCGGCTTCGTCTCCTTCTACGCCTCCGCGAGCCCCGACGGCCTGGAGAAGGTCGCCGCCGACCAGGGCATCGACGCCACGGTGGAGGAGCACGCCGCGAAGGACTCCCCGCTCGCCGACTACGCCGTCAAGGACGTCACCGACGCCCGCCTCTCCGGCGGCCTCGCGGGCGCCCTCGGCGTCGGCGCGACCGTCGCCGTCGGCACCGGGATCTTCTGGGTCGTGCGCCGCCGCCGGACGGCCGAGCCCTCGGTCGCGGTCTGATGGGCGCCGTTCGTTCGGGCGCCATCCGTTCGGGCGCCGTCTGATGGGCGCCGTCTGATGGGCGCGGGCCACGCGCACAAGCTCTACCGGCACGCGCACACGCCCGTCCACGCCCTGCCGCCGCACTGCAAGCTCGCCGCGACCTTCGCCTTCGTCCTGGTCGTCGTCTCCACACCGCGCGAGGCGGTGTGGGCCTTCGGGGCGTACGCCGTCCTCATCGCGGCGGCCGCGGCCGTGGCCCGCATCCCGGCCGGCTTCCTGCTGCGCAGGATGCTGATCGAGATCCCCTTCGTCGCCTTCGCCGTCCTCATGCCCTTCGTCGCGCAGGGCGAGCGGGTGGAGGTCCTCGGCATGTCCCTGAGCGTCTCGGGGCTGTGGGGCGCATGGAACGTCCTGGCCAAGGGCACGCTCGGCGTCGCCGCCTCCGTCCTGCTCGCCTCGACGACGGAACTGCGGGCGCTGCTGCTCGGCCTGCAGAGGCTGAAGCTGCCCCCGCTCCTCGTCCAGATCGCCTCCTTCATGATCCGCTACGGCGACGTGATCGGCGACGAGCTGCGCCGGATGTCCATCGCCCGCCGCTCGCGCGGTTTCGAGGCCCGCGGCATCCGGCACTGGGGAGTGCTGGCGAAGACCGCCGGCGCCCTGTTCATCCGCTCCTACGAGCGCGGCGAGCGGGTCTACCTCGCGATGGTCAGCCGCGGCTACGCCGGCTCGATGCCGGTGATCGACGAAGTCGCGGCAACGCCCACAGAGTGGGCGCGCGCCTCCGCGCTCCCTGTGACAGCACTGGCCGTACTGGCCGTCTGTCTGTTGGGGTGACTCCTCCGCCTGAGGCGGCTTCTCACTCGCCTCCGAAAAGGCTCACGACGGCCAAGCCCTGACCGCTGCTGTCGCAGGTAACCCATCGTAGTGGAATCAGCACCGTTAGGAGATGCAGATGGACGACTTGAAGCCGGCCTCACTGGAGGTCTCCGGCCTCGCCTACGCCTACCCCGACGGCCACCAGGCCCTCTTCGGCGTGGACCTGAGCGTCGGGCACGGCGAACGGGTCGCCCTGCTCGGCCCCAACGGCGCCGGCAAGACCACCCTCGTCCTGCACCTCAACGGGATCCTGGGCGGCGGGGTCGGCACCGTGACCGTGGCCGGGCTCCCGGTGGAGAAGCGGAACTTCGCCGAGATCCGCCGCCGGGTCGGGATCGTCTTCCAGGACCCCGACGACCAGCTGTTCATGCCGACCGTGCGCGAGGACGTGGCCTTCGGGCCGGCCGCGGCCGGGATGCGCGGCGCCGAGCTGGAGGAGCGGGTACGGGGGGCGCTGGAGCAGGTCGGCATGGCGGAGTTCGCCGACCGGCCGCCGCACCACCTGTCCTTCGGGCAGCGCCGCCGGGTGGCCGTCGCCACGGTCTTGGCCATGCGGCCGGAGATCCTCGTCCTCGACGAGCCCTCCTCCAACCTCGACCCGGCCTCGCGCCGCGAGCTCGCCGACATCCTGCGCTCGCTCGACGTGACCGTGCTGATGGTCACCCACGACCTGCCGTACGCACTGGAACTGTGCCCGCGCTCGGTGATCCTCAGCGAGGGGGTCATCGCCGGCGACGGCCGTACGCAGGACCTGCTGTGCGACGAGGACCTGATGCGGGCGCACAGGCTGGAGCTGCCCTTCGGCTTCGACCCGCGCACGCCGCTGTTGACGCGCCCCTCGCACTGAGCGGGCGGGCCGCTGTTCCGGGGCCCGGGAAGCAGGGCCGTCCGGTGGGCGTTGCATCCTGTCGTAGGCGCCGACGGGGCGTCGTGGCAGGTGCTGGGAGTAAGACGTGGATGTCCACGGGACGGTGGCGGAGGGCTTCGAGCCCGTCCGCGACGCCTTCGTACGCAACTTCGAGGTGCTCGGTGATCGGGGCGCGGCGGTGGCCGTCTACCGGGACGGCCGCAAGGTCGTCGACCTGTGGGGCGGCACGAAGGACGCCGACGGTACGGACCCCTGGACCGCGGACACCGCGCAGATCGTGCGCTCCGCCACCAAGGGCGTGGCCGCCGCCGTGCCGCTGCTGCTGCACCAGCGCGGGCTGCTGGACCTGGCCGCGCCCGTGGCCTCGTACTGGCCGGAGTTCAAGACGGGCGGCAAGGAGAAGATCCTGGTCCGCGACGTGCTCGCGCACCGCGCGGGCGTCCCGGCGCTGGACCGGGGGCTGACCGCCGCCGAGGCCGCCGACGGGGTGACCGGGGCGCGCGCGGTCGCCGCGCAGCGGCCCTTCTGGGAGCCCGGCACCGAGCACGGCTACCACGCGCAGACCTACAGCTGGCTGCTGTCCGAGCTGGTGCTGCGGGTCACCGGGCGCACGTTGGGCTCGCTCCTGGCCGAGGAGATGGCCGAGCCGCTGGGCGTGGACTTCTGGATAGGCCTTCCGGAGGCCGAGGCCCACCGGGTGGGCCGGGTGGCCCCGGTCGACCCGCCCGAGAGCGCGGGCATGCTGAAGACCCGGCCGAGGCGAAACGTTTCCGAGGCCTACGCCGACCCCGCCTCGCTCACCCGCCGCGCCTTCGCGGCCATCGACCCGCTGCCCGACGAGAACGACCCCGCCTACCGGGCCGCCGAGCTCCCCGCCTCCGCGGGCATCGGCACGGCCCGCGGCCTGGCCCGCTTCTACGGGGCCACCATCGGGGTGGTCGAGGACGGCGCCCGCGTCTTCACCCCGGAGACCACCGCGCTCGCCGGCCGGGAACTCTCGGCGGGCCCCGACCGGGTGCTCGTCGTCAACACCCGCTTCGGCCCCGGCTACATGCTGCACGGCCCGGCCTCCCCGCTGCTCTCGCCGGCCTCCTTCGGGCACCCGGGCCGCGGCGGCTCACTGGCGTTCGCGGACCCGGAGGCGGGGATCGGCTTCGGCTACGTGACGAACGCGCTGGCCAAGTCGGTGACGGCCGACCCGCGAGCGCAGGCGCTGGTACGCGCCCTGAAGACGGCTCTGTCGGCGGGCTAGGGGCGGTGGTTTCGGCTCGGGGCGGTGTGGGTGCGGGCCCGGCCGGGTCCGGGCGCGCGCCGGGGCGTCTCCTCGGGCGTCGAACGTGGCGAGGGGTCGGTGGGCCGGGCGGCGGTTGCGTTCGACGCCCTGCGGGGACGCCCCGACGCACACCCGGCCCCGTCCGGTCCGGCGGGCACCGGGCCGAGGCGGCGGACGCGGCTCAGCCTTGCTCGCGTACGTCGGCGAGGGTGGCGCACGCGTGGGCGATGAGCTCGGCGGGGGCCATCGGGAAGACGGTGTTCGGGGTGCCGGCCGCTGCCCATACCTCCGTGTGGGCGAGGAGGGACCGGTCGGCCAGTACCCGGGTGCGGGTGCGGTGGCCGAAGGGCGGGACCCCGCCGATGGCGTAGCCGGTGGTTGCCGCTCTTGACGCGCCGCTCGCGCGGTTCGGCCCTGGCGGGCCTTACCGGCTTCGCGCCGCTGCGCCGGACTCCGTCCGTCGGTGGTGGGTGGGGCGGTGCGCTCAGCCGGTTTCGCGTACGTCGGCGAGGGTGGCGCACGCGTGGGCGATGAGCTCGGCGGGGGCCATCGGGAAGACGGTGTTCGGGGTGCCGGCCGCTGCCCATACCTCCGTGTGGGCGAGGAGGGACCGGTCGGCCAGTACCCGGGTGCGGGTGCGGTGGCCGAAGGGCGGGACCCCGCCGATGGCGTAGCCGGTGGTTTCCCGGACGACGGTGGCGTCCGCCCGGGTCACCTTCCCGGCGCCGAGCTCGCGGCGTACGGCGTCCACGTCGACCCGGGAAGCGCCGTCCATGAGGACCAGCACCGGGACCCCGTCCGCGGCGAAGATCAGCGACTTGACGATCTGGCTGAGCTCGCAGCCGATCGCGGCGGCCGCGTCGGCGGCCGTACGGGTCCCCTCGGGGAAGCTCCGGACGGTGAGGTCGATACCCAGGCCGGCGAGGGCCTCGGCGAACAGGGGATGCGCGGTGGTCGTCATACCGGGACGCTAACGCCGCGCGTCGCGGCGGGTCGAGGAGGTTTCCCCCACGCCACGCCCGCGTCGTCCCCGCCCGCCACGATCCCGCCCTGCCCGGAGGGCCACCGCGTCAGGAGGAGAGGACTTCCGCCACGATCGGGCCCGCCGTCTCGCCGCCGTGGCCGCCGGCCTCGACCATCGCCGCCGCGGCCACGTCCCCGTTGAAGCCGGTGAACCAGCTGTCCGGGCTGCCCGCACCGTCGACCTCGGCCGAGCCGGTCTTCGCGCCCTTGTCCGCGCCGCCGACCGAGGCCATCGCCGCGCTGCCGGTGCCGCTGGTCGCCGTCAGCTTCATCATCTTCACCAGCTGCGCCGACACCCCCGGCTTCAAGGGGCGCGAGGCGGTGGCGAGGGTGCGTCCGTCCAGCGAGGCCTTCACGATCACCGGCTGCCGGAACACCCCGGTCCGGGCGGTGGCCGTGATCGAGGCGACGTTCAGCGGGTTCATGGTGATCGTGCCCTGGCCGATGTACGCGGCGGCCGCGCCCGCCCCCGAGACCTCCGGAACGGACCCGTCCACCGAGACGATCCCGGTCTTCCAGTCCAGCCCGATGCCAAAGACCTCCTTGGCCTCCCGGGGGAGCGCGCTGTTGTCCTTCACGTCGTCGATCAGGCTGATGAAGGCGGTGTTGCAGGACTTGGCGAAGCTCGACGCGAAGGTCTCGCCCTCCGTCTTGAAGTTCTTCAGGTTGTGGAAGGGCTTCCCCTCCCACGTGGCGGTCGCCGGGCACGCCGCCGGCTTGTCCGCCGACACCAGGCCCTTCTCGATCAGCATGGCGGCCGTCACGATCTTCATCGTCGAGCCCGGGGCGCGGGCCCCCTTCATCGCCGCGTTGAAACCGTCCTTGCGGTGGTTGGCCACGGCCAGGATCTCGCCCGTGCTCGGCTTGATCGCCACCACCGAGGACTCGGCGTGCCTGGCCACCGCCTTCTCCGCCGCCGCCTGCACATCGGCGTCCAGTACGGTCTGGATCTCCCCCGGCTTGCCCTCGGCCAGCGTCAGCAGGGTCCGCTTGGGCGCGTCCTGGGCGGCCGGCTCGATCCAGACCTCCGAGCCCTTCGTGCCGCCCGCCTTCTCCCCGTACGTCTTGCGCAGGTCGTCCAGGATGGCGCGCAGCGAGGGGTACTGCTCGGCCGTCAGCTCCTTGCCGTTGCGGTCGAGCGCCTTGACCGGCGGGGTCGCGGGGGAGCCCGCGCGCAGCTTCTCGTCCTTCTGGAGCTGCGGGTGGATCACCGAGGGCTTCCAGTCGACCAGCGGCTTTCCGCTGGTCAGCCCGCGCACCACGGTGAGCGTCGACTCGTAGGCGAGGGGTTTGGTGACGCCCTCGTACGTGATCTCCGCCTCGACCTTGAAGGGCATGCTCGTGCCGTTGTAGGTGCCGGGGGTGATCACGGCCTTCGACACGTACGACTTGGTCTTGAAATCGCCGACGGCGGCCTGCGCGGCCTGCGCGTTGTTCGTCAGGTCGGCGGCCGCACGCTCGTCCCCTGCGGCCCACGCGGCGAGGAAGGCCTTTGCGGTGGCCACGGTCTCCTTCTCGGTGACCGGCCCGCTGCCCTTCCCCGACTGGGTGGAGGTTGCGCCGCCCCCGTCCTCTCCGGCGTCTCCGACCAGCGCGTACACCCCGTACCCGGCGCCGCCGACGAGTGCGAGGAACACCCCGCCGACTATGGCGCCCTTGGCTGCCCCGTTCACTTGAGTCCCCTCCCCAGGAGCCACAGTTCCCTGAACGTGTTCAAGGAACCCTTGGTGTGGACCTTACGTCGCGTCGCGGTTCGCGTTCGCTCTTGTTACCGGAACGGAACCTCGATGGCCGAAAACCGCGGGCATGTGGCAGGAGGGCTCAGGTCGGTCAACGGCGCACCCGATAGCGCACGTGAAGCACCCGGTTGCCCTGAATCACCACGTCAGGATCCTCCAACAGGTGCTGCGCGTGGACCGACCCGAAGTAGCGCTTGCCGGACCCGAACACGACGGGTACGACGTCCATGCGCACCTCGTCGATCAGGCCCGCGGCAAGCACCTGGCCACCGACGTCGCCGGCGGCGACCTCGACCATGCGGTCACCCGCAAGTTCCCGCGCCTTGGCCACGGCTGCCTCGACGCCGTCGACGAAGTGAAACGGCGCCTCGGGGTCCCAGCCCCCGGGCTCCGGCCGGTGCGTCACGACGACCACGTGGCCGATCCCGCCCGGCGGCTTCCCGTCCCAGCCGTCCGTCAGGTCGAAGACGTGGCGGCCGACGATCGTGACTCCGATCCGGTCCCAGTACGGCCGGGTGTAGTCGTAGGACGTCTGCGACACCTTCAGCTCGCCGCTCTCGTCCAACGGGACGTCACCGTTGGACAACCAGTCGAACAACGGTCCGGGCTGGTCATCCTCGTCCGCGACGAACCCGTCCACCGACACCGAGCTGTACATGACCACCTTGCCCACGGGGCTCTCCTCTGCTTTGGGGTGCCCCAAATCATCCCGAACCGCATCGGAACGAAAGTCACGCCACCGTCGAACCGAGCCACGCAACAACCACAGCGGGCCCGGCACCATCAGGTGCCGGGCCCGTCGTTTGCGCTGCTAGACCCAGGTGTCCAGCCACATGCGGTTGCGCCAGGAGTCCATCGGGAGGGTCTGGCCGGTGTAGATGGGCCAGAAGTAGATGAAGTTCCACACGATCAGCAGGACCAGGACCCCCGCCCCGATCGCCCCCAGCGCCCGTCTGCGCTCGTTCGAACCGGCCGGGCCCAGCAGGGCGCCGATCATCATCGCCACCGCCAGGCACAGGTACGGGACGAAGACCACCGCGTAGAAGTAGAAGATCGTCCGCTCCTGGTAGTTGAACCAGGGCAGCAGACCCGCGCCCAGCGCGCACGCGATCGCGCCCGCCCGCCAGTCGCGGCGGAAGAACCACCGCCAGAGCACGTACAGCAGCGCGAAGCAGCCCGCCCACCACAGCAGCGGGGTGCCCAGGGCCAGGACCTCGCGGGCGCACTTGCCCGCCTCGGTCGCCGGGCAGCCGTCGGTGCCGGGCGCGGGGGACTCGTAGAAGTACGAGACGGGCCGGCCCAGGACCAGCCAGCTCCACGGGTTGGAGTCGTAGGTGTGCCCGTCGTGCAGGTTGACGTGGAACTTGTAGACCTCGGTCTCGTAGTGCCACAGGCTCCGCAGCCACTCCGGGAGGAACGACAGCGAGCTGTTCTGGTCGTACTTGGCCGCCCAGTCGCGCAGGTACCCGCCCTTGCCGTTGTCCGGGCTGAAGATCCACCCCGACCAGGAGGCGACGTACGTGACGATCGCGACCGGGACGGTGGACACGAAGGCCGGCAGGGCGTCACGGCGCAGCATCGACGCGTACGGGCGCCCCGCGCCCGCCGTGCGGCGCGCGGCCGCGTCCCACAGCACGGTGAGGACGCCGAAGAAGGCCAGGGCGATGAAGCCGTTCCACTTCGTGCCGGCGGCCAGGCCCAGGCAGACGCCCGCCAGGATCCGGTACGGGCGCCAGCCCAGCCGCAGCGTCTCGGCGATCTTCATGTCGGGCCGGGTACGGCCCTCCTCGTCCACCGGGAGCGCGGCCGCGAGCCGGGCCCGCGCCCCGTCCCGGTCGATCAGCAGCGCCCCGAAGGCGGCCAGCACGAAGAACATCAGCACCAGGTCGAGCAGCGCGGTGCGGCTCATCACCAGGTGCAGGCCGTCCACCGCCAGCAGCGCGCCCGCCAGGCAGCCCAGGAAGGTGGAGCGGAACAGGCGGCGCCCGATCCGGCACAGCATCAGCACCGACAGGGTGCCGAGCAGGGCCGTCATGAACCGCCAGCCGAAGGGGGTGAAGCCGTGCATCAGCTCGCCGAGCCCGATGACCCACTTGCCGACGGGCGGGTGCACCACGTAGCCGGGGTCCAGCGGGAGGGCGATCCCGTCGGGGTTGGCGAGGATCGACTTGTCGATGTCCTTGGGCCAGCTCGCCTCGTAGCCCTGCTTGACCGTGGCCCAGGCGTCCTTGGCGTAGTACGTCTCGTCGAATATCACCGCCTTCGGACTGCCCAGGTTCACGAACCGCAGCACCCCCGCGACCAGCGCCACCAGCAGCGGCCCCGCCCACGCCAGGATCCGGTTCCACGTCCCCCACACCTCGGGCGGCAGCCCGAAGGTCATCCACAGCTGTGGGGACGGCTGTGCGTACGGGGGCACCAGGCGGCCCCGGACGTCCGTGCGCGCGGACGCTCCGGCCGGCGGCGCGTAGCCGAAGCCGCGCAGGCGGCGCAGCCAGGTGGGCTGCTCTTCGGCCCACCCCGACGGCGGGGTGGGAGGGGCCCCCGCGGGGCTGGGCGGCGGCGTCGCGGTACTGGTCACCGGCACATCGTAGGGAAGAGAGGGGAAGAGATCCGTGTGCACCCCGGGACCGGGGGGCGGCGGGCCACGGGACTGAGAGGATGGGCGGGTGACGACTGACCAGCCTCTCCGCTCCGAACCCTCCTCCACGACGGCCTCCGCGGCGGGCCTGCCGGGCACGCTCGTGCTAGCCGGGACGCCCATCGGCGACCTCGCGGACGCCCCGCCGCGGCTCGCGGCCGAGCTGGAGCGGGCCGACGTCGTCGCCGCCGAGGACACCCGGCGGCTGCGCCGGCTGACCCAGGGGCTCGGCGTGCACACCACCGGGCGCGTCGTCTCGTACTTCGAGGGGAACGAGACCGCGCGCACCCCGGAGCTGGTCCAGGCCCTGGAGGACGGCAAGCGCGTGCTGCTGGTGACCGACGCCGGCATGCCCTCCGTCTCCGACCCCGGCTACCGGCTCGTCGCCGCCGCCGTGGAGAAGGACATCAAGGTCACCGCCGTCCCCGGGCCCTCCGCCGTCCTCACCGCGCTCGCCCTGTCCGGGCTGCCCGTGGACCGGTTCTGCTTCGAGGGCTTCCTGCCGCGCAAGGCGGGCGAGCGCCTGGGCCGGCTGCGCGAGGTCGAGGGCGAGCGCCGCACGCTCGTCTACTTCGAGGCCCCGCACCGGCTCGACGACACCCTGGCCGCGATGGCCGAGGTCTTCGGCGCCGACCGGCGGGCCGCCGTGTGCCGCGAGCTGACGAAGACCTACGAGGAGGTCAAGCGCGGCGGCCTCGGCGAGCTGGCGGCCTGGGCGGCCGAGGGAGTGCGCGGGGAGATCACCGTCGTGGTCGAAGGGGCCCCGGCGGCCGGGCCCGGAGACGTGGACGCCGAGGAGCTCGTGCGCCGGGTCCGGGTGCGCGAGGAGGCGGGGGAGCGCCGCAAGGAGGCCATCGCGGCGGTCGCGGCCGAGGCCGGAGTACCCAAGCGCGAGGTGTTCGACGCGGTCGTCGCGGCAAAGAATGCGGCACAAAAGGTGCCGTAAGTCGGTAAAGGGCTAACCTGAAAGGCAAAGCTCAGACCGCGCACCGGGCGCTTTGGGCATGAGTCGCCCAAGGACCGTCCAACACTAGACAGGGCCTGATGCGCTCCCGCCCGAAGAGGCGTCCACTGGCAATGGCACCAGTGGACAAGAGGAGCTCGCATGAGTGAGATCGCTGATACCCCGGTACCCGTGGCGGGACCCGCCACCGCACCCGCCGCACCCCACGACGTTCCCACCCCGCCGGTGCAGATCGTGCACGAGGCGTACTCCTTCGCATGCATGAAGTGCGGTTACGGCTGGGAGCAGGGGTACGAGATAGAACACCACGTGGATGGCAAGGGCGAGCCGTTCATCATGTACACGGTCAAGGGAGAGCGGGTGCCCTCCCCCCTGTCGAACCCGACCTGCCTGAACTGCGGCGGTCACGTCGTACGGATCATGCGGGCCGGCCAGGTCTCCTCGGTGCTCGGCACGATCGACCGGCTCTACCACCACCGCATCGCCCCGGGGATCGCCGGGCCCGTGCCAGCGGGGGCGAACGTACCCCGGACCCACAAGGCGCACGAAGGCCCGGGACCCGTGGCCGTGGACGACGCGGACCGGGGCCCGCTCTCCCGGCTGATGGGGATCTTCCGCCGGTCATAAGATCGGCCGTATGAGCTCTTCCAAGGACGCACCGCCGCCGCTGCCCGAACCCCTCCGGGTGGCGGTGGCGGACTCGCACACCCACCTGGACATGCAGTCCGGCACCGTCGAGGAGGGCCTCGCGAAGGCCGCCTCCGTGGGCGTGACCACCGTCGTCCAGGTCGGCTGCGACGTGAAGGGCTCCCGGTGGGCCGCCGAGACCGCGGCCGCGTACGAGAACGTCCACGCGGCCGTGGCCCTGCACCCGAACGAAGCCCCCCGCATCGTCCACGGGGACCCCGACGGATGGTCCCGGCAGGGCGCGCGGGCGGGCGGCGGCGACGCCGCCCTCGACGAGGCGCTCGCGGAGATCGAGGCGCTGGCCCGCCTCGACCACGTCAAGGCGGTCGGCGAGACCGGCCTCGACTACTTCCGCACCGGCGCGGAGGGGATGGCCGCGCAGGAGCGCTCCTTCCGCGCCCACATCGAGATCGCCAAGCGCACCGGCAAGGCCCTCGTCATCCACGACCGCGAGGCCCACGCCGACGTCCTGCGCGTCCTGCGCGAGGAGGGCGCCCCGGAGCGCACGGTCTTCCACTGCTACTCCGGGGACGCCGACATGGCCCGCGAGTGCGCCGCCGCCGGGTACTACATGTCCTTCGCCGGGACCGTCACCTTCAAGAACGCGGCCCCGCTGCGCGAGGCCCTCGCCGTGGCCCCGCTGGAGCTGGTCCTCGTCGAGACCGACGCCCCCTACCTGACCCCGGCGCCCTACCGCGGACGGCCCAACGCGCCGTACCTCATTCCGCTGACGGTCCGCGCCATGGCCGCCGTACGCGGCATCGACGAGGACGCGATGGCCACGGCCCTGGCGGCCAACACGGCCCGCGCCTTCGCCTACTGAGCGCTGCCGACGCCCTGCCGGCGCCCTGCCGAACGCCCGGCCTCCCCGGGCCCGCCCCCCGAACACCTGGACACCCTGAGTAGTCGTACGACTTTGGAGTGTGACGACTCCTCCGCTAAGGTGCCGTGCCCGAACCAGCGGGTGCCGACCACCAGTGGAGCGAGCGTCGTGAGCGATACCCAGGGCAGTCACCGCCGTGGCCGTTCCCTGCCGGGGGCGTACGAACCCACCCTCCCGGCCTGGCCTGCCGGTGCGGGCGACGCCCCCGGCGAGCCCGGGCCCGGCGTCCCCGCCCCGCGCGGCATGGAGGAGCGCCCCTCACGGCGCCGCGCCCGCGGCCCCGGTGCCGAGGAAACCCTGCCCGACCCCGACCCGGCGGGCCCGGGACGCCGCCGCGGCGCGACCGCCGATACGACGACCCCCGCGTCCCCGCCCACCGGAACGGGCACCGGCCGCCGCCGGGGCCCCGCGGGCAGCGCCGTGGCCACCGCCCCCGCCCCGCCCGGACCCGGCCGCCGGCGCGGCACTCCGGCCGAGACGCCGGGCCCCGCCGCCCCGCCGGGCCCCGGCCGACGGCGCGGCGCGGTGGCCGAGGCGGCTCCGGCCGCCCCGCCGGGACCCGGGCGCCGCCGCGGCGGGGGGCCCGCCATTCTCCCGGCCCCGGCCGGCCCCGGCAGCGGCCGCCGCCGGGCCCCGGCCGTCCCCTCACCCGCCCCGGGAGGGAACTGGCGGCGGATCGTGCCGCAGGCCCTCGTCGTCGCCTTCCTCGCCGGCGGCACCACCGCGTTCGTCGCCGCCGACAAGACCGTCCGGCTCACCGTGGACGGCGTCCCCAGGGACCTCCACACCTTCGCCGACGACGTCACCGAACTGCTGGCAGCCGAAGGCCTCGGCGTCGGCCCCCACGACCTCGTCGCCCCCGCCCCCGGCGAACCCCTCGACGACGGGGAACAGGTCGTCGTCCGCTACGGCCGCCCCCTGCGCCTGACCCTCGACGGACAGCAGCGCCAGGTGTGGACCACCGCCCGCACCGTCGAAGGCGCCCTGCGCCAGCTCGGCATCCGCGCCGAGGGCGCCTACCTCTCGGCCCCCCGCACCGCCCCCGTCCCCCGCGCGGGCCTCGCCCTCAGCGTCCGCACCGAACGCAGCGTCACCTTCCTCGCCGACGGCGGCGAACGCACCATCCGCACCAACGCCGCCACCGTCCGGGAAGCCCTCGACCAGGCCGGCATCACCCTGCACGGCCAGGACAACACCTCCGTACCCGCGGACTCCTACCCGCGAGACGGCCAGACCGTCACCGTCCTCCGCATCACCGGCACCCGCGAGGTCCGCGAGGAGCGCATCGCGTACGCCGTCGAGAAGACCGAGGACCCCTCCCTCTTCACCGGCACCGAAGTCGTCGAACGCGCCGGCCGGCCCGGCGCGCGCAGGGTCACGTACAGCCTGCGCACCGTCAACGGGGTCCGGCAGAAGCCCCGCCGCGTCACCGAGGAGATCGTCCGCGAGCCCGTCACCCAGCTCGTCAAGGTCGGCACGAAGCCGCTGCCCACCTCCGTCTCCGGCGCCGACGGCCTCGACTGGTCCGCCCTCGCCCAGTGCGAGTCCGGCGGCCGCCCCACCGCCACCGACCCCTCGGGCACGTACGGCGGCCTCTACCAGTTCGACGTCCGCACCTGGCAGGGCCTCGGCGGCAGCGGCCGCCCCCAGGACGCACCCGCCGCGGAACAGACGTACCGGGCGAAGAAGCTCTACGTGCAGCGGGGGGCGAGTCCCTGGCCGCACTGCGGCCGCAGGCTCACATAGAAATGGGTTCGTGGATCGAACGCGTGACCTTTCCTGCCGGGTGTCGTTGATCGGATGACAGCATCGGCGTCGAGGGGTGTGAGTCGGAAGGTGCCGCTCGTGGAGGGCCAGGCGAGCTGGACCGCTTGCGCCCGTGGCCTGCTGCGAAGGGGCGTGGACGAGGAGAGCGGTGAACGACTGACGGTCTCCATGCTGGCGGAGCGTGTTGGCTGGGCAGCCGATCTCGTTTCCGGCATGGTCGCTGAGCTGTTGGCTGCGCACTGGAACGTCCTTGACGTGGCTGCCCTCGCCTCCGGGGAGGATGCAGGTGGGCGGAAGCTGCCGGCCGGACGGACGGCATCTGCCTTCGAGCGTCATCAAGGCCCGTACCCGCCAGATCGCCGTGTTCGCCGGCCGGCACGACCGGATGCCTGTCGATGTGTTTGAGGTGGAGAGCGCGCCCAGGGCAGCTCGGATGCTGCTGTTGTCGGCGTGTGATAGGCAACAGGCCACCATCGAGCGGGCGCATGAGCCGCGCCGCGCGCTGCTACGCCTGCAGCTCCCCACCCGGCCGGATCCGCGCTCGTACACGGACTGGACATGGGTGGCCTGCTCGGTCTCCCTGCCGCCGACGATCCCTGCGGGTGCGGTGCTGCACTTGCCCACGATCCGCCCACGCGGAGGTGGGGTCCGCGTCGATCTCGCCTACACCCAGGCTGTGCCGAAAGCCGTTCGTAGCGGGCACGTGGTCGCGCTCGGCGTGGACTGGGGCCTGAACACCCTGCTTTGCGCCGGAGCAGCGCGGCTGAACGAGGACGGGAGGATCACCGCCCTCGGGGCCGGTGGCATGTTCCGGGCCGCCGGTGTCCTTGCGAAGCAGCACCGGCTGCGCCGACTGTCCGAGTACTTGAACGCCAAGGTCGACCACTACCAGAGGCTGAGTGCAGGGGACGAGCAGCACGCGCTGGCCGGCAAACGAACTGTCTTGAGCGACGAGATCAGCCGAGTCTGCGCACGCCGCTCGAACCTCAATGACACTCTGGCCTGTGCCGCCGCCCGATGGGCCGTCGATCAGGCAATCGCCGCCGGGGCAAGCGTCATCTATGTTGAGGACCTGCGCTCTCTGGAGGCCCGTGGGATGGGCCGCACCATGAACACGCGCCTCTCTCAGCAGGTACGCGGGCAGATCGTCGATCGCATGCGGCACATGGCCGCCGAGACGGGCACAGCCGTCGTCAGTGTCCCGGCCCACAACACATCCAAGCACTGCCCGCGGTGCCTCACCCCGCTATCGCACCGCAAGGCCCCAGACCGGCCAACCGCACCGGGCTGGAAATGGGCCGTCTGCCCGTCCTGCCACTGGCAGGGCGACCGCGATCACGGTGCATGGCAGCGGATCGCGGCCCGCGGACTTGCCCACCAGGCCAAGACCGTCACCGACCGCACCACCGGGGCCATGGCCATCCGCAGCGTCGTGGACCCACTCGAAGCGGGCGCGGTCATCACACCCCACGCACACCAGACCAGCCGGCGGGACAGGTCCAAGATCGGACCCACCCGGCACAAGACCAGACGTCCGACGCCCAGGCGACGCCGGACACCCTCCCCTGCCAGGCCCCCGGGCCCGGCAGGCAAGCGTCCGGAGGGACACGCCCACACGGACCGGCCCCGACTGCCGCGCGCAGCCGACCGGCACCAGGACGTGACGACGATCAGCACATCCACCGTCAGCCGGCACCGGCCACGAGGGTCAGCGCTGGGCGCGGGATTTCACTTCCACGCCCACGCCAGCCCTCCACTGTGGAATCCGATCCTCGGACCAGACACCATGCCTGGCACAGGATCACTCTGCCGATCTGAGACGCTTGCGCGGTGAGCACCGCAGAGCAGCAGCCCAACGAAAACCCCGCCACCCCTTCCGACGCCCTCCTCGGACCGGCCGAGATCCGGGAGCTGGCCGCCGTACTCGGCGTGAAGCCGACGAAGCAGAAGGGGCAGAACTTCGTCATCGACGCCAACACGGTGCGCCGGATCGTGCGCACCGCCGAGGTGCGCCCCGACGACGTGGTCGTCGAGGTCGGGCCGGGGCTGGGCTCGCTGACGCTCGCCCTGCTGGAGGCCGCCGACCGGGTCACCGCCGTCGAGATCGACGACATCCTCGCGGCCGCGCTGCCCGCCACCATCGAAGCCCGGATGCCCGGGCGCAAGGACCGCTTCGCGCTGGTCCACTCCGACGCCATGCTCGTGACGGAGCTGCCCGGCCCGGCGCCCACCGCGCTCGTCGCGAACCTGCCGTACAACGTGGCCGTGCCGGTGCTGCTGACCATGCTCGACCGCTTCCCGAGCATCGAGCGGACCCTGGTCATGGTGCAGGCGGAGGTCGCCGACCGGCTCGCCGCCGAGCCGGGCAACAAGGTGTACGGGGTCCCCTCCGTCAAGGCCAACTGGTACGCGCACGTCAAGCGCGCCGGCTCCATCGGCCGCAAGGTCTTCTGGCCCGCGCCGAACGTCGACTCCGGCCTGGTATCGCTGGTCCGCCGGACCGAGCCGATCAAGACCACCGCCACCAAGGCCGAGGTGTTCGCGGTCGTCGACGCCGCCTTCGCCCAGCGCCGCAAGACGCTGCGCGCCGCGCTGGCCGGCTGGGCCGGTTCGGCGGCGGGCGCCGAAGCCGCGCTGGTCGCCGCCGGGATCTCCCCGCAGGCGCGCGGGGAATCGCTGACGGTGGAGCAGTTCGCCGCGATCGCCGAGCACAAGCCCGCGGCGGAGAGGCCCGCGCTGTGAGCACCCGTACGAGCGTGACCGTGCGCGTCCCCGCGAAGGTCAACGTCCAGCTGGCGGTGGGCGCGGCCCGCCCCGACGGCTTCCACGACCTGGCCAACGTCTTCCTCGCCGTCTCCCTCTTCGACGAGGTCACGGCCACACCGGCCGACTCCCTGACCGTCAGCTGCGAGGGCCCGGACGCCGACCACGTGCCGCTGGACCGTACGAACCTCGCCGCGCGGGCCGCCGAGCTCCTCGCGGCGCGCCACGGCATCGCCCCCTCGGTCCACCTCCACATCGCGAAGAACATCCCGGTGGCGGGCGGCATGGCCGGCGGCAGCGCGGACGGGGCCGCGGCCCTGCTGGCGTGCGACGCCCTGTGGGGGCTGGACACCCCGCGCGCCGAACTGCTCGACATCTGCGCGGCGCTCGGCAGCGACGTCCCGTTCAGCCTGGTCGGCGGCGCCGCGCTGGGCACCGGCCGCGGGGAACTGCTGACGCCGGTGGCGTCGGGAACCTTCCACTGGGTGTTCGCGGTGGCCGACGGAGGGCTGTCCACCCCGGCCGTCTTCCGCGAGTTCGACCGCCTGGCCGCCGCCGAGGGCACGCCGATCCCGGAGCCCGAGGCCTCACCGGCCCTCCTCTCCGCCCTCGCCTCGGGGGACCCGGACACGCTGGCCGCCACCCTGGCGAACGACCTCCAGCCGGCCGCGCTGTCGCTGCGCCCGCAGCTGGCGGACACGCTGGCGGCGGGCCTGGACTCCGGAGCGCTGGCCGCGCTGGTCTCGGGCTCGGGGCCGACGACGGCCTTCCTGGTCCGCGACCCGGAATCCGCGCTGAAGGTGGCCGCCGTGCTCGACGCCTCGGGCACCTGCCGCACCACCCGCGTGGCCGCCGCCCCGGCTCCTGGCGCCACTGTCCTGCCGTAGCCCTGCGGGGGCCGCGGGCTGAAGATGCCGCTGCGCGGCACCCTGGGCTCTGCCCAGACCCTCCCCCCGGACGGAGTCTGGGGGAGGGTCTGGGGCGGAGCCCCAGCAAGGGGGCCGCGCCCGTACTCAGGCGGGAGTTGAGTACCCGGGCCCTGTCGGGGGAGGGGCGCCGCGGGCCACCGTAGGCGCATGACAGCGAGCGCACGCGACATGGCCGAGGCGACCCCCGCCACCCGCGACCGGTACGTCGACCTCCTGCGGGTCGCCTCCCTCGGCACCGTCATCGCCGGCCACTGGCTGATGGCGGCCGTCAGCACCGGCGGCATAGGGAATCTCCTCGCCCTCGTGCCCGCCCTCCAGGTGCTCACCTGGGGGCTGCAGATCATGCCGGTGTTCTTCTTCGTCGGCGGCTTCGCGCACGCGCTCTCGTACCGCAGCCTCGCCCGCCGCGGCGACGGGCAGCCCGTCTACGCCGCCTTCCTGCGGGCCCGGCTCCAGCGGCTGCTGCGGCCCACGCTCGTCTTCGTCCTCGTGTGGGCCGTCCTCGCGCTCGGCGTGCAGCTCGCCGGGCGCGGCGACGGGGTGCTGAGCGGGGCCGCGCTGCGGATGGTGACGCAGCCGCTGTGGTTCATCGGGATCTACCTCGCGATGGTCGCCCTCACCCCGCCGCTGCTCAAGCTCCACGGGCGCCACGGATGGGCCGCCTTCGCCGGGCTGTTCGGCGCGGCCGCCGCCGTGGACGTACTGCGCTTCGCGCTCGGCGTGCCGTACGTGGAGTTCCTGAACTTCGCCTTCGTCTGGCTCGCCGTCCACCAGCTCGGCTTCCTCCGCGCCGACGGCCGGCTCGGCGGGGTCCGCCTGCCCGCCGCCCTCGCCGCCGCGGGCCTCGCCGGGGCCGCGCTGCTGGTGGCGTACGGGCCGTACCCGCTGTCCATGGTCGGGATGCCCGGCGAGAAGGTCTCCAACATGGCCCCGCCCACTCTGGCCCTGCTCTGCCACGGCCTGTGGCTCGTCGGCGCCGTCCAGCTCCTGGCCCGGCCCGCCACCGCCTGGCTGCGCCGCCCCCGCGTCTGGCGCGGGGTCGTCGCCGCCAACGGGATCGCCATGACCGCCTTCCTCTGGCACCTCACCGCGATGCTCGCCGTGTACGGAGCCCAGCTCGCCCTCGGGATCGCCCTGCCCGAGCCCGCCACCGCCGCCTGGTGGGCGCAGGTGCCCGTACGGATCCTCCTGGCGGCCGCCCTGACCGCACTGCTCGTCGCCTGCTTCCGCCGCTTCGAGGCCCCGTCCGCCCCGTCCGCATCCCCGACGGCCGCGGGAAGCGGCCCGCGCGCCGCCGCCGGCATCACCCTGTGCATCCTCGGCATCCTCGGGCTCTCCATGACCGGCCTCGGGGGCCTGCTCGAAGGGCACAGCGCCACCCTGATCGCCGTCCCCGTCACCGCGCCGGCCGCCATCGCGATGGCGCTCGGCGGCCGGCTGCTGGTGGAACGGTCCGGCCCCGCCCGGCGCGTTAGGCTGAGGGGCTGATCCACACCCCTTCCCTGGAGCGCGTCTGATGGCCGTCAATCTGGTCAATGTCGAGGCAGTCAGCAAGGTGTACGGCACACGTACCCTGCTCGACGGCATCTCCCTCGGCGTGTCCGAGGGGGACCGGATCGGTGTCGTCGGCCGCAACGGCGACGGAAAGACCACCCTCATCCGGATGCTCGCCAAGCTGGAGGACCCCGACACCGGGCGCGTCACCCAGTCCGGCGGCCTGCGCATGGGGGTCCTCACCCAGCACGACTCCCTCGATCCCAAGGCGACCATCCGCCACGAGATCATCCGGGACATGGCCGACCACGAATGGGCCGGCAACTCCAAGATCCGCGACGTCCTCACGGGCCTCTTCGGCGGACTCGACCTGCCCGGCTTCGGCCAGGGCCTCGACACCGTCATCGGCCCGCTCTCCGGCGGCGAGCGCCGCCGCATCGCGCTCGCCAAGCTGCTCATCGCCGACCAGGACCTCCTGATCCTCGACGAGCCCACCAACCACCTCGACGTCGAGGGCATCTCCTGGCTGGCCAAGCACCTCCAGGAACGCCGCTCCGCGCTCGTCTGCGTCACGCACGACCGCTGGTTCCTCGACCAGGTCTGCACCCGCATGTGGGACGTCCAGCGCGGTGACGTGCACGAGTACGAGGGCGGCTACAGCGACTACGTCTTCGCCCGCGCCGAGCGCGACAGGATCGCCGCCACCGAGGAGTCCAAGCGGCAGAACCTGATGCGCAAGGAGCTGGCCTGGCTGCGCCGCGGCGCCCCCGCCCGGACCTCCAAGCCGCGCTACCGCATCGAGGCCGCGAACGAGCTGATCGCCGACGTGCCGCCGCCGCGCGACACCTCCGAGCTGATGAAGTTCGCCAACGCCCGCCTCGGCAAGACCGTCTTCGACTTGGAAGACGTCAGCGTCCACGCCGGTCCGAAGGAACTGCTCAAGCACCTCACCTGGCACCTCGGCCCCGGCGACCGCGTCGGTCTCGTCGGGGTCAACGGCGCCGGCAAGACCTCCCTGCTGCGCGCCCTCGCCGAGGCCGCCCGCACCCAGGGCGAGATCCAGCCCGCTGCCGGCAAGGTCACCGTCGGCAAGACCGTCCGGCTCGCCTACCTCTCCCAGGAGGTCGGCGAACTCGACCCGTCCCTGCGGGTCCTGGAGGCCGTCCAGCGCGTCCGCGACCGCGTCGACCTCGGCAAGGGCCGCGAGATGACGGCGGGCCAGCTGTGCGAGCAGTTCGGCTTCACCAAGGAGAAGCAGTGGACGCCCGTCGGCGACCTCTCCGGTGGTGAGCGGCGCCGGCTGCAGATCCTGCGCCTGCTGATGGACGAGCCGAACGTCCTCTTCCTCGACGAGCCCACCAACGACCTCGACATCGAGACCCTCACCCAGCTGGAGGACCTCCTCGACGGCTGGCCCGGCTCGATGATCGTGATCTCCCACGACCGGTTCTTCATCGAGCGCACCACCGACACGGTGATGGCCCTGCTCGGCGACGCGAGCCTGCGGATGCTGCCGCGCGGCCTGGACGAGTACCTGGAGCGCCGCCGGCGGATGATCGAGGCCGCCGCCCCGGCACCCGCCCCGGCCGCCGCTGCCGCCGCGAAGTCCACCGCCTCGGGGGATTCGCGCGCCGCGAAGAAGGAACTCCAGAAGATCGAGCGGCAGCTGAACAAGCTCTCCGACCGCGAGAGCAACCTGCACGCGCAGATCGCCGAGAACTCCACCGACTACGACAAGGTCGCCAAGCTCGACGCGGAACTGCGGGAACTCCTCTCGGAGCGCGACGATTTGGAGATGCGCTGGCTGGAGCTCGCCGAGGACGCCCAGTAGCCGCGGCGCGGCAACTGGCCGGATAACGACGGCGTCACGGGCCGGTCCTCCCTTGGGAACAGGGCGAGGACCGGCCCGATGTATGTGCTACGTCAGTGATAGAAAGGTCATTCCCCACGACCGCCCGAAGCCGAAGGTGTGCGCTGATGACCGAGCCGCCCCAGCCGCCGAACCAGCCACCGACACCTTCGGGTTACGGGCACCTGCCCGGCCCGCCGCAGCCCGGTACGTACGGATATCCGCCGCAGGGTGCCAATCCGTACGCCCAGCAGCCCCATCCGCCCCAGCAGCCCCCGACGCAGCCCGGGTACGGCTACCCGCCGCCCCCCGGAATCCCCGGAACGCCGCCGCCCGCGCCCGGGATGCCGCCGAAGAAGAAGCTGACCCTGCTGATCGCCGCCTCGGTGGCCTCGCTGCTCCTCCTCGGAGGCGTCGGCTACGTCGTCTTCTCCGGGGGCGACGAGGACCCGAAGCCGCCCGTCGCGCAGGAGTCCACGCCCGCCGACGGCAAGCCCTCCGCGTCGGCTTCCGTGGACAAGGGCGACGGCAGCGGCAACGGCAGCCAGGAAGGCGACCTCAACTCCGGCCGCAAGCAGGGCGAGGACAAGGTCCTCTGGTACAAGGGCATCAAGATCGACGGGCCCGGCAGGGGCGTCGACTCCGTGGGCCAGTGGGTGGTCGGCGACACCGTCGTCAAGAGCGTCTGGAAGTCCCTCACCGGGTACGCGGTCACCGACGGCAAGGAGAAGTGGACCCTTCCCTTCCCCACCGCGATCTGCGCCTCCACCCCACAGACCACCGCCGACGGCAAGACGGTCGTCATGTACCGCGACGGCGAGTCGGACAGCGCCTCCTGCACCCAGATGCGCGTCGTCGACCTGAAGACGGGCAAGGAGGTCTGGTCGAAGGAGGTGCCAAAGGAGGGGCTCTTCGACATCTTCACCAGCCCCTCGGTGGACATCACCGGCGACACCGTCGCCATCAGCCGCGGCGGCAACGCCAGCGCCTTCAAGGTCAGCACCGGCGACAAGCTCTTCGGCAGCAACCAGGGCGAGGGCTGCAAGCCCGACTCCTACACGGCCGGCAACGGCAAGATGATCGCCCTCGCCACCTGCCAGGACGAGAACCGCACCGTCGAGGTCCACGGCACCGACCCGGTCACCGGGGCGAAGAACTGGACCTTCCGGCTCCCCGCGAAGTTCAAGGTCACCAGCATCTACTCGGTGGACCCGCTCGTCCTCGACGTCGGCAACGAGGAGAGCAAGGAGCGCTCCATCATCGTCGTCGGCCCCGACGGGAAGCAGACCGCCACCCTCTCCGGCGAGGGCACCTTCCCCGTCGGCTGCGGCGACACCGGCATCTTCCGGTCCCTGTCGACCTGCAGCGCCTCGGTCGTCGACGGCAACATCCTCTACCTGCCCACCAAGCCCGCCGTCGGCAAGGCGAACGAGATCGTCGCCTTCGACCTGACCACCGGCAAGGCCAAGTGGCGCACCCCGGCCGGAGACCAGCGCACCATCGTGCCGGTCAAGGCCGAGAACGGGCAGCTGATCGCCTACCGCAAGGCCGAGGAGGACAGGGGCGGCGAGGTCCTCTCCATCCCGGCCGCCGGCGGCACCCCCACCGCGCTCCTGCGCCACCCCTCGGGCCCCGCCGCTCCGGTCGAGAGCTCCTTCCGCGCCACGAAGGTCGACTACGTGGACGGACGGTTCTTCATCTCCAGCAGCCAGTTGGCGGCCGCGGGCAAGGAAGAGAAGCTCCTGATGGTCTTCGGCAAGTGAACGTGTCCGACGAGCCGCCCACCGAGAGGCAGTAGCAACGCATGAGTACCCCGCCGCCCCCCAGCCAGCCGCCGTCCGGCGGTTTCGGAGCGCCGCAGGATCCCCCCAAGGGCGGGTTCGCCCCGCCGCCGCCCGTACCGCCGGCGCCTCCGCAGCAGCCCCCGACGCAGCCCGTGACCCAGCCGGCGCAGCCGCCGGCCGGGCAGCCTCCCGCCGGGCAGGCCGCGTACGGGTACCCGCAGCCGGGGCCCGGTTACGGCTACCCGCAGCAGCCCGGGCCGGCCACCACGCCGATGTACGCGCCCCAGCCCCCGGCGGGCGGCCCGGCCGGCGGCAACGACAAGCGCACCCAGCTGATGATCGTCGGCTCGGCCCTGCTGGCCATCGTCCTCATCGTCGGCGGCGGCCTCTGGTATACCTCCGGCGACGGCGGCACCGGCGGCGGCACGCAGAACACCGCGACCGGCGACCCCAGCGCCTCCACGGGCAACGACAAGCCCCAGGAGGCCGGGCCCGCCGTCGAGAAGGCGCCCGGGAACCCCAAGTCGAAGCCGCTGTTCCACCTGCCGAGCCCGCAGCCGGCCGAGCAGGTCGAAACCGAGGGCTCGTGGATCACCGACACGACCTACGTGAAGTCCGACGTGTCCAAGGTCGTCGGCTACAACCTGGTCGACGGCGCCAAGAAGTGGGAGATCCCGCTCGCGGGCGAGATCTGCGGAGCGACCAAACACGTCAGCCAGAACAAGTCGGCGATCCTCTTCAAGGCCGGCCAGCCGACGGCCGAGAACAAGTACCTGCCGTGCACCGAGGTCGGCGTCATCGACCTGGAGGCCGGCAAGCTCGTCTGGTCCGGCAACGCCAAGAGCACCAGCGGCGGTGACCGGCCGGCGAGCCTGCGCGAGGTCACCATCAGCGGCAACACCGTGGCCGCCGCCGACATCTCCATCGGCGGCGCCGCCTGGAACCTCGCAGACGGCAAGTCCCTGTGGCTCCCCAAGGTCGACGCCGAGCAGTGCCGCGACACCGGCTACGCGGGCGGCGAGGCCCTCGCCGTCATCCGCAAGTGCGGCCAGAGCCCCAACTACACCCTGTACGCGCAGATCCTCGACCCGACGACCGGCGCGCCCAAGGCCTCGTACAAGCTCTCCCCGGGCATCGACTACGCCGGCATCGTCTCCACCAAGCCGCTGGTCGTCGCCGCCGACGTCGGCGACACCGCGAAGAACGCCACCGGCGTCAGCGACCTCTTCGTCGTCGACGACAAGGGCGAGCTGAAGGCGCGCATCTCCGTCGCCTCCGGCAACTTCGACGGCAAGTGCGCGGCCACCGAGGTCGAGAAGTGCACGGCCATGGTCGTCGGCAACGGCAAGCTCTACCTGCCCTCCACCGAGCACCAGGGCCAGGAGAGCAGCATCGGCCGCACCAACGAGCTGCTCTCCTTCGACCTGACGACGGGCAAGCAGACCAGCGACCGCGCCGACGCCGGTGAGGGCTACCAGCTCACCCCGCTGCGCATGGACGGGCCGAACATCATCGCCTACAAGGAGCCCCCGTACGACAAGGGCGCCCAGGTCGTCAGCATCGACGGCAAGACGATGAAGGAAACCCTCCTCATGGAGAACCCGGCGGAGAAGACGGGCCAGCGCATCGAGTCCCCCTTCTCGCCGGACTACTCCGAATACCGCTACCACAACGGGAAGCTCTTCATCTCCCGCACGTCGGTCCGCAAGCCGTACTCGGACAAGTCCGACCCGGAGCACCTCTTCGTCTCCTTCACCGCGAGCTGACCCCTCTCGCACACCGCACCAAGCCCCCGGAAGGTCCGTCCTTCCGGGGGCTTCTGCGCTGTTACCGGCGCGCACCGTCGAACAAGCGTGTAGCTTGCCGGGTCAGATGAGTCGGGGGTGGGTGCCTCAATGGGCGTACGGGTCGTGGTGGTCGACGAGCACCGGCTGCTGGCCGAGGCGCTCGCCTCTGCCCTGAAACTGCGCGGTCACCGGGTGCTGGCGGCCGCCGCCCCGGCCGCGGGCGCAGCCGACGTCGTCATCAACCGGGCCCCCGAGGTCTGCCTGCTGGGCACGGCGTCACCCGCCGAGCCCGGGGTCTTCGAACCCATCGTGCGGATCAAGCGGGAGCGCCCGCAGATCGCCGTCGTCGTCCTGGGCCCGGTGCCCAGCCCGCGCGGCATCGCCGCGGCCTTCGCCGCGGGCGCCTCGGGGTACGTACGGCAGGACGAGCGCATCGAGGGCGTGGAGCGCGCCCTGGCCAAGGCGCGGGCGGGGGAGGTGGCGATCGCCCCCCAGCTGCTCCAGGGGGCCTTCGCGGAGCTCCTGAACCCCGCGGCCCAGCCCGACGACGAGGGCAGCAGGCTGCTGCGGCTGCTGACCCCGCGGGAGGTGGAGGTGCTGGTCCGGGTCGCCGAGGGCGAGGACACCCGGCTGATCGCGGCCGGCATGGAGATCGCCCCGAGCACCGCCCGCACGCACGTGCAGCGGGTCCTGATGAAGCTGGGCGTGGGCTCACGGCTGGAGGCGGCCGCGCTGGCCGCCCGTACCGGCCTGCTGGACCGCGCGGTCCCGGTACGGCAGGCGGGATCGGCGGGGCAGACGGGGCCTGCGGGACAGGCGGGGCAGGGCTGACACCGGGCCCGGATTTCCCCCGAGCCGCCGAATCGGGTAAGCCAGTCTCTTAGTACGCGCGTGCACGGGCGCGTGTTCCCCGGCGAGAGGCAATAGGCGAGTGAGCAAGACGGCGATGCACAAATACCTGGTGACCGGCGGCGCGGGATACGTCGGCAGCGTGGTCGCGGCCCACCTGCTGGAAGCCGGCCACGAGGTGACCGTCCTCGACGACCTCAGCACCGGCTTCCGCGAGGGGATCCCGGCGGGCGCCACCTTCATCGAGGGCCGGATCCAGGACGCGGCACGGTACGTGGACTCCTCCTTCGACGCGGTGCTGCACTTCGCGGCCTCCTCGCAGGTCGGCGAGTCCGTGGTGAACCCGGGCAAGTACTGGGAGAACAACGTCGGCGGCACCCTCGCCCTGCTGGCCGCGATGCGCGAGGCCGGTGTGGGCAAGCTGGTGTTCTCCTCCACCGCGGCGACCTACGGCGAGCCGACGGAGGGCCTGCTGACGGAGGCCTCGGTGACCGCGCCGACCAACCCGTACGGCGCCTCGAAGCTGGCCGTGGACCACATGATCGCGGGGGAGTGCGTGGCGCACGGCCTGGCAGCGGTGTCCCTGCGCTACTTCAACGTGGCCGGTGCCTACGGGGAGTTCGGTGAGCGGCACACCCCCGAGACCCACCTGATCCCGCTGGTGCTCCAGGTCGCGCTGGGCGAGCGGGAGTCGATCTCGGTGTACGGCGAGGACTACCCGACCCCGGACGGCACCTGCGTGCGCGACTACATCCACGTCGCCGACCTCGCGGAAGCCCACCTGGCGGCGCTGGAGCACGCCACCGCGGGCGAGCACCTGATCTGCAACCTGGGCAACGGCAGCGGGTTCTCGGTGCGCGAGGTCGTCGAGACGGTCCGCAAGGTGACCGGCCACGAGATCCCCGAGGTCGTCGCCCCGCGCCGGGCCGGCGACCCGGCGAAGCTGGTGGCCTCCGCGCGGACCGCGCACGAGCGCCTGGGCTGGACCCCGAGCCGCTCGGACCTCACCGGCATCATCACCGACGCGTGGAACTTCGCGCGCAGGGACGCCTCCTGAACCACCCCGCCCACTGTTTTCCCGCGCGCCCCCCGCACCTCTCGGTGCGGGGGGCGCGCGCATGTCCGCCGCACGCGGGGGTCCGGCGCTGTGCGCGGGCGCCAGGCGTGCACACGCCGGGTGAAATGCACCCCGTGCAACTGCCCGTGGCACACGCCGGTACGGATACCGCCATCCGGACCTTCGGTGCAGTCGAATTCAAGCCACGACAAAGGCCGTTCAGCGGCTCCCCACTGGAAAATCGCAAGGAAAACTTCTGCTATTCGGCCAACCGCGAGCCACCGCCGGGCCTACCCTGATGCGTGACACCGGTGGGGGCCGGTGTTGATTCAGGGGTCGAGACAAGTCGGGTACGACGTCCGGTCCGGGGTAGTGCAGAGATGTCGCGGCGGCGGCCGCGGCAGCTGTGGATCACCCGGTCCGGGCGCCGTACCCGCCGTTGTCCGTTCCCCTACCCTTGGGGGTTTTGTGGCTCGTATCCGGGTTCTCGTCGTCGACGATCACCGCATCTTCGCCGAATCGCTCGCAGCCGCGCTCGCGGCCGAGCCGGACGTGGACGTGTCCGCGGCCGGCAGCGGTCCCGCCGCCCTGCGCTGCCTCGAACGTGCGGTGGCCGAGGGCCGCCGCTTCGACGTCCTGCTGGTCGACGCCGATCTGGCCGCCGCGGCCGGACCCGGGGCCGCGGCGGGCGCCGGCGCCCCGGGCGGCGTGCCCGTCCAGCGGGAGTCGGGCTCCGGGTCCGCGCCGCCGGGCCCGGACGGCATCGCCCTGGTCGCCACGGTGCGAGTCGCGCACCCCGGGGTGCGCACGGTCGTCCTCGCCGAGCGCGACGACCCCCGCCGGGCCGCGCACGCGCTGCAGGCCGGGGCCTCGGGCTGGGTGGCCAAGGACTGCTCGCTCTCGCGGCTGCTGGCCGTGGTCCGGGGGGTGCTGCGCGAGGAGACCCACCTGCCGCCCGCACTGCTCACCGGGGTGCTGCGCGAGCTGACGGCCGCGCGCAAGCACCGGACGGACAGCGAGCGGCTGGTCGAGTCGCTGACCCCGCGCGAGCACGAGGTGCTGCGCTGCATGGTGGCCGGGCTGGGCCGCAAGGACGTTGCGGCGCGGCTGTTCCTGTCCCCGCACACCGTCCGCACGCACATGCAGAACGTGCTGGGGAAGCTGGGCGTGCACTCCACCCTGGCCGCGGTGGCCTTGGCCCGGCGGGCGGGCGTACGGCCGGCGGACCTGGGGCTAGCCGGGGATGTTGTCGAACGGAGCGGTCAACTGGCGTAGCAGCCCGGCGAGATCGACCCGCTCGTTCTGCGAGAGCTGGGCGAGGATCGCCCGCTCCTGGGCCAGCAGGCCGGCCAGGGCCTGGTCGGCGCGGTCGCGGCCCTCGGGGGTGAGCCGCACGAGGACCCCCCGGCGGTCGCTGGGGTCCGGGAGCCGTTCGACGAGGCCCTTCTTGGCGAGCCGGTCGATGCGGTTGGTCATGGTGCCGGAGGTGACCAGGGTCTGCGTCAGGAGCTGGCCGGGGGAAAGCTGGTAGGGCGCTCCGGCGCGGCGCAGGGAGGTGAGGACGTCGAACTCCCAAGGCTCCAGGCCGTGCTCGGAGAAGGCCAGCCTGCGGGCCCGGTCGAGGTGGCGCGCGAGCCTGCTGACGCGGCTCAGTACCTCAAGCGGTTCCACGTCGAGGTCAGGGCGCTCCCGGCGCCATGCCGCTACCAGTCGGTCGACCTCGTCCTCCATGCCGATCAGTGTAAGGGGTCTGTCGACATGAAGTCTCTTCACGTCGAGTATCTCGACCACGACTATCTTGATGTCGAGATATAATTGGGGCGACCGTGGGGCATGGAGGGTCCCGGAACTGATTCCGCTTCCGACCGCCCCGCCAGCAGGGAGGCTCGAACATGTATTCCGATACCGCACGCGCCGGGACCCCCACGTCCACAGCGCCGACCGCACCCACCTGGGATCCCCAGCAGTACCTCCGGCACGCCGGACACCGCACCCGGCCCTTTCTCGACCTGCTGAACCGCATACCGGAACTCCCCACCCTCCCCCAGACTTCGTCCGGGGGGACCCCCGGCGCCCGCATCGCCGACCTCGGCTGCGGCCCCGGCAACGTCACCGCCCTCCTCGCCGACCGCTGGCCCAACGCCCGCATCACCGGCTTCGACCTGTCCCCGGAGATGCTCCACCGCGCGGACCAGGAATACGCGGGCCCCACCGCCGGCGGCGGCCGGCTCGACTTCCACCACGCGGACCTCGCCTCCTGGCTCCCCGACGAGCCCTACGACCTGATCGTGTCCAACGCCGCCCTCCAATGGGTCCCCAGCCACCCCGGCTCCTTCGGCGCCTGGATCAACGGCCTGCGCCCCGGCGGCACCTTCGCCTTCCAGATCCCCGGCAACTACCGGGCCCCCAGCCACGCCCTCCTCGCCGAACAGTGCGACACCCCGCGCTGGCGCGCCCGGCTCGCCGGCCACGGCGCCCGCTACAAGCACTTCCTCGAACCCGCCGAGTACCTCGCCCGGTTCACCGAACTGGGCTGCGCCGCCGACGTCTGGGAAACCACCTACCACCAACTGCTCCAAGGCCCCGACCCGGTGCTCGACTGGGTCAAGGGCACCGCCCTGCGGCCCGTCCTCACCGCCCTGGGCGACGACGAGGAGGCCGTCGCCGCTTTCCTCGCCGAGTACCGCGACCGGCTGCGCGAGGCCTACCCCACCGGGCCGCGCGGCACCGTCTTCCCCTTCCGCCGCATCTTCGCCGTCGCCCGCAAGGAGGCCTGACCGTGCTCACCGCCGTGGACCACGTCCAACTCGCCGCGCCGCCCGGGTCGGAGGACCGGCTCCGCGCCTACTACACGCACGTCCTCGGCATGACCGAGATCCCCAAACCGCCCGCCCTCGCCGCACGCGGCGGCTGCTGGTTCGCCGCCGGACCCGTACACCTGCACCTCGGCGTGGAGGAGGACTTCAGGCCCGCCCGCAAGGCCCATCCGGGGCTGCGGGTCACCGGCATCGTCGAGTACGCGAGCAGACTTGAGGAGCGGGGCGCCACGGTCGTCTGGGACGACAACCTGCCGGGCCACCGCCGCTTCTACTCCGAGGACCCCGTCGGCAACCGGCTCGAGTTCCTCGAACGACACGGCCCCGAACGACAAGGCCTGGAAGCGGACACCCTGGAACCCTGCGCCTAGAGCGGCAGACGGCACCACGCGACGGCGCCCCGCCACCGGACCTCCGGTGACGGGGCGCCGTCGCGTGCACGGGCGGTCCGCACTCAGTTCTTGCGGCGCCCCACCAGGTGCGGCTTCGACTCCAGCCCGTCCAGGCCGTGCCAGGCCAGGTTCACCAGATGAGCCGCCACCTCCGCCTTCTTCGGCTTGCGCACGTCCAGCCACCACTGCCCGGTCAGCGCCACCATCCCCACCAGCGCCTGCGCGTACAGCGGGGCCAGCTTCGGGTCGAAGCCCCGGGCCTTGAACTCCAGACCCAGAATGTCCTCGACCTGCGTGGCGATGTCACTGATCAGCGAGGCGAAGGTGCCGGTCGACTGCGCGACCGGGGAATCGCGCACCAGGATCCGGAAGCCGTCCGTATAGGACTCGATGTAGTCCAGCAGGGCGAACGCCGCCTGCTCCAGCAGCTCCCGCGGGTGCCCGGCCGTCAGAGCGCCCGTCACCCCGTCCAGCAGCTGGCGCATCTCCCGGTCCACGACGACCGCGTACAGGCCCTCCTTGCCGCCGAAGTGCTCGTACACCACCGGCTTGGACACCCCGGCCTTCGCCGCGATCTCCTCCACCGAAGTGCCCTCGAAGCCCTTCTCGGCGAACAGCGTCCGGCCGATGTCCAGCAGTTGCTGACGCCGCTCCGCGCCCGTCATCCGGACCCGGCGGCCGCGCCTGGGCTTGTCGCTGCTGGAATTGCTGCCGTCGATCGCCACGTCCCCCATCATGCCGGGTTCGGCTCGTTTTCCTTGCGGCGGGCGTCGATGCGGGCAGCCGACGGCCAGCGGACGTCCGTGGCCCAGCCCAGCTGCTCGAACCAGCGGATCAGCCGGGCACTGGAGTCGACCTGGCCCCGCAGCACGCCGTGGCGCGCCGACGTCGGATCCGCGTGGTGCAGGTTGTGCCAGGACTCACCACAGGACAGCACGGCCAGCCACCACACGTTGCCCGAACGGTCGCGCGACTTGAACGGACGCTTGCCCACCGCGTGACAGATCGAGTTGATCGACCACGTCACGTGGTGCAACAGCGCGACCCGCACCAGCGAACCCCAGAAGAACGCCGTGAACGCGCCCCACCAGGACATCGTCACCAGACCGCCCACCAGCGGCGGGATGGCGAGGGAGAACATCGTCCAGAAGATGAAGTCGCGCGAGATGCGCCGGATCGCCGGGTCCTTGATCAGGTCGGGCGCGTACTTCTGCTGGTCGGTCTGCTCCTCGTCGAAGAGCCAGCCGATGTGCGCCCACCACAGGCCCTTCATCAGCGCGGGAAGGGTCTCCCCGAACCGCCACGGCGAATGAGGGTCGCCCTCATGGTCCGAGTACTTGTGGTGCTTGCGGTGATCGGCCACCCACCGCACCAGGGGCCCCTCCACCGCCATCGAGCCCATGACCGCGAGCGCGATGCGCAGCGGCCGCTTCGCCTTGAAGGAACCGTGCGTGAAGTACCGGTGGAACCCGATGGTGATCCCGTGGCAGGCCAGGAAGTACATGAAGACCATGAGGCCGAGGTCCAGCCAGCTCACCCCCCAGCCCCAGACCAGCGGAACCGCCGCCAGCAGGGCCAGGAAGGGAACGGTGATGAACAGCAGGAGGGCGATCTGCTCGATGGACCGCTTGTTCTCGCCGCCGAGAGTCGCGGACGGCGCGGACCCGTCGGAGGGCGCGGAGGCGCCCTCCATCAGATCGAGGCTGGTGGTCATGGGTGTCCCCTGAGGGTGAGAAGTCGGCAGGTGCTGGGGTTACGGACGCGTAACCTACGGCATCGTAAGTATGGCAAAGCAGGGGCCCGGGGCGATAGGAGCGCGGCCGGGGCGTACGAGGGCGCGCGACGGCCCGCTCGCGAGCCGCCCACTTGACGTCTGATGAGACGTTTGCCCAGGCACAGGCGCGGGACACCTATCCTGTTCCCGTCGGACAGCGCGGTCCGTACGGGCAGCCCGAGCTGCGCATCAGGAGCAGCAGCGCTGCGCGCGGTCGGGGAGCCCACCGCCCAGTAGCGCTCGAACACTGCAAGGAGCCGCACCTGTGAGCAGTGCTGACCAGGTCCCCGCCCACACCAAGGACGCCGCGAACGCAGAGCTGCGCGCGGACATCCGCCGCCTCGGCGACCTCCTCGGGGAGACGCTCGTCCGCCAGGAGGGCCAAGACCTTCTCGACCTCGTCGAACAGGTGCGCGCCCTCACCCGCACCGACGGCGAAGCCGCCGCCGCCCTCCTCGGCGACACCGACCTGGAGACGGCCGCCAAGCTCGTGCGCGCCTTCTCCACCTACTTCCACCTCGCCAACGTCACCGAACAGGTGCACCGCGGCAAGGAACTGCGCGCCCACCGCGCCGCCGAGGGCGGGCTCCTCGCCCGCACCGCCGACATGCTCAAGGACGCCGACCCCGAGCACCTGCGCGAGACCGTCAAGAACCTCAACGTCCGGCCCGTCTTCACCGCGCACCCCACCGAAGCGGCCCGCCGCAGCGTCCTCAACAAGCTCCGCCGCATCGCCGCCCTGCTGGAAGAGCCCGTCACCGGCGCCGGCGACCGCCGCCGCCACGACCTGCGCCTCGCCGAGAACATCGACCTCGTCTGGCAGACCGACGAACTCCGCGTCGTCCGCCCCGAGCCCGCCGACGAAGCCCGCAACGCGATCTACTACCTCGACGAGCTGCACGCCGGCGCCGTCGGCGACGTACTCGAAGACCTCGCCGCGGAACTCCAGCGCGTCGGCGTAGAGCTCCCCGCCGGCACCCGCCCCCTCACCTTCGGCACCTGGATCGGCGGCGACCGCGACGGCAACCCGAACGTCACCCCCGACGTCACCCGGGACGTGCTGATCCTCCAGCACGAGCACGGCATCACCGACGCCCTCGAACTCATCGACTTCCTGCGCGGCCTCCTCTCCAACTCCATCCGCTACACCGGAGCCACCGAGGAACTCCTCGCCTCCCTCCAGGCCGACCTGGAACGCCTCCCCGAGATCAGCCCGCGCTACAAGCGGCTGAACGCCGAGGAGCCCTACCGCCTCAAGGCCACCTGCATCCGGCAGAAGCTCCTCAACACCCGCGAACGCCTCGCCAAGGGCATCCCCCACGAGGAAGGCCGCGACTACCTCGGCACCGCCGAGCTCCTCACCGACCTCACCCTCATCCAGACCTCCCTGCGCGAACACCGCGGCGCCCTCTTCGCCGACGGCCGCATGGACCGCACCATCCGCACCCTCGCGGCCTTCGGCCTCCAGCTCGCCACCATGGACGTACGCGAGCACGCCGACGCCCACCACCACGCGCTCGGCCAGCTGTTCGACCGGCTCGGCGAGGAGTCCTGGCGCTACGCCGACATGCCCCGCGACTACCGGCAGAAGCTCCTCGCCAAGGAACTCCGCTCGCGCCGTCCGCTGGCCCCCACCCCGGCCCCCCTCGACGCCGCCGGCCACAAGACCCTCGGCGTCTTCTCCGCCATCAAGGACGCCTTCGAGAAGTTCGGCCCCGAGGTCATCGAGTCGTACATCATCTCGATGTGCCAGGGCGCCGACGACGTCTTCGCCGCCGCCGTCCTCGCCCGCGAGGCCGGCCTCGTCGACCTCCACTCCGGCTGGGCCAAGATCGGCATCGTGCCGCTCCTGGAAACCACCGACGAACTGCGCGCCGCCGACGTCATCCTCGGCGACATGCTCGCCGACCCCTCCTACCGCCGCCTCGTCTCCCTGCGCGGCGACGTCCAGGAGGTCATGCTCGGCTACTCCGACTCCTCCAAGTTCGGCGGCATCACCACCAGCCAGTGGGAGATCCACCGCGCCCAGCGCCGACTGCGCGACGTCGCCCACCGCTACGGCGTACGCCTGCGCCTCTTCCACGGCCGCGGCGGCACCGTCGGCCGCGGCGGCGGCCCCTCCCACGACGCGATCCTCGCCCAGCCCTGGGGCACCCTCGAAGGCGAGATCAAGGTCACCGAGCAGGGCGAGGTCATCTCCGACAAGTACCTCGTCCCCTCCCTCGCCCGCGAGAACCTCGAACTGACCGTCGCGGCCACCCTGCAGGCCTCCGCCCTGCACACCGCACCCCGCCAGTCCGACGACGCCCTCGCCCGCTGGGACGCGGCCATGGACACCGTCTCCGAAGCCGCCCACGGCGCCTACCGCGCGCTCGTCGAAGACCCCGACCTGCCCGCGTACTTCTTCGCCGCCACCCCCGTCGACCAGCTCGCCGACCTCCACCTGGGCTCCCGCCCCTCGCGCCGCCCCGACTCCGGCGCCGGCCTCGACGGCCTGCGCGCCATCCCGTGGGTCTTCGGCTGGACCCAGTCCCGCCAGATCGTCCCCGGCTGGTACGGCGTCGGCTCCGGCCTCAAGGCCCTGCGCGAGGCCGGCCACGAGGACGTCCTCACCGAAATGGGCGAACGCTGGCACTTCTTCCGCAACTTCCTGTCCAACGTCGAGATGACGCTGGCCAAGACCGACCTGCGGATCGCCCGCCACTACGTCGACACCCTCGTCCCCGACGACCTCAAGCACGTCTTCGACCGCATCGAGGCCGAACACGAGCTCACCGTCGCCGAGGTCCTGCGCATCACCGGAGGCGACAGGCTCCTCGACTCCCAGCCGGTGCTCCAGCAGACCTTCGCCGTACGCGACGCCTACCTGGACCCCATCTCCTACCTCCAGGTCTCCCTGCTGGCCCGCCAGCGCGCCGCCGCGGCCCGCGGCGAGGAAGCCGACCCGCTCCTCGCCCGCGCCCTGCTGCTCACCGTCAACGGCGTGGCCGCCGGCCTGCGCAACACCGGCTGAGCCCGCACCCGGACACGAGGAAGCCCCCGCACTGACCGACAGTGCGGGGGCTTCCTCGTACGACTACTGCCTACGGCTCCTACGACTGCGTGCGGCGGCGGCGCATCACGAGCACCGCACCCGCGGCCACCAGGCCGGCCGCCAGCGTCGACACCAGCGCCACCGGCAGGTCCGAACCGGTGCTGGCCAGGTCACCGCCACCCGTGCCGCCACCCGTCACCGGAGCCGGGGAGCTCGCCGTGGAGCTCGGTGTGCCCGTGCCCGACGGCGTGGAGCTGCCGCTCTGGCTCGCCGACACCGAGGAGCTCGGGGACGCCGACTGGGACGGGGACGACGAGGTCGAGGCCGAGGTGCTGCTCGACGGGGTACCCGACGGCGTACCGGACGGCGTGCCCGACGGGGTACCGGACGGCGTCACCGATGCCGGGCAGGTGTGCGACAGGTTGAACCACTCCACCGAGCCGCCCTCGACCACCGCGGACGCGGCCGTCAACTGGGCACCGGCCGCGGAAGCCGCGTACGCGTGCTTCTCGGTCGGCGGACCGAAGACGGTGATCTCCTGCGTGCCACCCGGCTCGAAGGTGACCGTCAGCTTCTTGAACTCGGTGGAGTTGCCCGGCAGGACGAAGTGCCAGCCGTCCTGGGACGCGGGGATGTCCGCGCAGGTGGCTTCCTTGTTCTCGTAGGAAGCCGCGGTGATGGGAACCGGCTGGTGCAGCGGAATGGTGTACGAGTCGAGCGCGTAAGCGGGCACGGCACTTGCGGCGAGCATGAGGGAAGCCGCGGCCGGGACCGCTATCGCCGCCCAGCGCTTGCTGGAAACAGGCATGGGGTACCTCTGGCACAGGGGAGGGATACGGGCCGTGGGGGTGGCGCCGCCCAGCTTGCTGACGCCGCCCACAGCGGTCAAGAGGTACTCGTCAGTATTCGTGGGGCCTTGGGGGCCCGTGTGCCCTATGTCCGGTGTAACGATCAGCCTACGTCGCCTACCGGCCAGTGCCCCCTAGGAGTTGTACGTCGACTGGGCGCGCTCCAGACCCTCCGCGATCAGGCACTCCACCGAGTCGGCAGCCCGGTCCACGAACCAGTCCAGCTCCTTGCGCTCCGTGGAGGAGAAGTCCTTCAGCACGAAGTCCGCGACCTGCATCCGGCCCGGAGGCCGGCCGATCCCGCAACGCACCCGGTGGTACTCGGGACCCATCGACTTGGTCATCGACTTCAGACCGTTGTGGCCGTTGTCCCCGCCGCCCAGCTTCAGCCGCAGCGTCGGATAGTCGATGTCCAGCTCGTCGTGGATCGCGACGATCCGCTCCAACGGCACCTTGTAGAAGTCGCGCAGGGCCGTCACGGGCCCGCCCGACAGGTTCATGAAGGACATCGGCTTCGCCAGCACCACACGGCGGTTCGCCGGCCCCGGCGCGCCGATGCGCCCCTCGACCACCTGGGCACGGGCCTTGTGCGCCTTGAACTTGCCGCCGATCCGCTCCGCGAGCAGGTCCGCCACCATGAAACCGATGTTGTGACGGTTCCCCGCGTACTCGCCGCCCGGATTGCCCAGGCCCACGACCAGCCAGGGAGTCGCCGCGTCGTCCGACATCGATAGCTCCTTACAGCCTTGAGAACGAAGACGACCGCCGTCCCGCTCCAGTGGAGCCGGACGGCGGTCGGTCAGCAACTGCTGAGGGGTGAGGGCGAGACTCAGGCCTCGGTGCCCTCGGCGGCCTCGGCGGCCGGCTCCTCGGCCTGCGGGGCGACGACCTGCAGGACGGCGACGTCACCGTCGATGGCCAGGGTGGTGCCCTCCGGGAGGACCAGGTCCTTGGCGTGGATGGTGGTGCCGGCCTCGAGGCCCGCGATCGAGACGGTGACCTCGGTCGGGATGTGGGTGGCCTCGGCCTCGACGGAGACGGTGTTCTGGAGGGTCTCCAGCATGTTGCCGCCGGCGGCAAGCTCGCCCTCGGTGACGATCGCGACGTCGACGGTGACCTTCTCGCCCTTCTTGACGATCAGGAAGTCGACGTGGGAGATCGAGCGCTTCAGGGGGTGCTTCTGAACGGCCTTCGGGATGACCAGCTCGGTGCCGTCGCCCGCGATGTCCAGGGAGATCAGGACGTTCGCGGTGCGCAGCGCCAGCTGCAGGCCGTGGGCCTCGACGTTGACGTGCTTCGGCTCGTTGCCGTGACCGTAGATGACGGCGGGAACCAGGGCGTCGCGACGGGCCTGGCGGGCAGAGCCCTTGCCGAAGGTGTCACGGAGCTGGGCGGAAAGCTTGATCTCGGACATGCTCACTCCTCGTGGGGTGACGGAAATGGACGACAGTCACCCGGCCGGAACGGCCTGCTACGAAGAGCGCGTCGATAACGGAGTGCCCGCACATGAAAGTGCGGCCTCCCTCGCCGAGCAACTTCATGAGTCTACCCGGCGGGGAGGCCGCACTTCAAAAGGATCTAGTTCTGCTCTTCGAACAGGCTGGTGACCGAGCCGTCCTCGAAGACCTCGCGCACCGCGCGCGCGATCATCGGGGCGATCGACAGCACCGTGATCTTGTCGAGCTCCAGGTCGGACGGGTCCGGCAGGGTGTTCGTGAACACGAACTCGCTGACCTTGGAGTTCTTCAGACGGTCGGCGGCCGGGCCCGACAGGATGCCGTGCGTGGCCGTCACGATGACGTCCTCCGCGCCGTGCGCGAACAGCGCGTCGGCCGCGGCGCAGATCGTGCCACCCGTGTCGATCATGTCGTCGACCAGGACGCAGACGCGACCCTTGACCTCACCGACGACCTCGTGGACGGTCACCTGGTTGGCGACGTCCTTGTCACGGCGCTTGTGCACGATCGCGAGCGGCGCGTCCAGACGGTCGCACCAGCGGTCGGCGACGCGCACGCGGCCGGCGTCCGGGGAGACGATCGTCAGCTTCGAGCGGTCCACCTTGGCGCCCACGTAGTCCGCGAGGACCGGCAGGGCCGAAAGGTGGTCCACCGGGCCGTCGAAGAAGCCCTGGATCTGGTCCGTGTGCAGGTCGACCGTGAGGATGCGGTCGGCACCCGCGGTCTTCAGCAGGTCGGCGACCAGGCGGGCCGAGATCGGCTCGCGGCCCTTGTGCTTCTTGTCCTGGCGGGCGTACCCGTAGGACGGGACGATCACGGTGATGGAGCGTGCCGACGCGCGCTTCAGCGCGTCGATCATGATCAGCTGCTCCATGATCCACTTGTTGATCGGAGCCGTGTGGCTCTGGATCAGGAAGCAGTCCGCGCCGCGAGCCGACTCCTGGAAGCGGACGTAGATCTCGCCGTTCGCGAAGTCGAAAGCCTTGGTCGGCACGAGGCCGACACCGAGCTGGTGCGCGACCTCCTCGGCCAGCTCGGGGTGGGCGCGGCCGGAGAAGAGCATCAGCTTCTTCTCGCCGGTCGTCTTGATCCCGGTCACAGCACTGTCTCCTCAGACGTGTTGAAAGCTGCTCGCTCCCATGTGCGTCCGTCCCGCACACGGTCAGCCAGCCGAATTGGGTGCGCCTATCACGGTACGCCGTCCTGAACGTACCCGTTTCCGGTCAGTTCACCTCAACGGGCGTCGGAGTCCACCTGGACTGCCGATTGAGCCGCCGTCGCCGAGGCACTTCCCGGACGCTTCCGGGCCACCCAGCCCTCGATATTCCGCTGCTGGCCCCGGGCCACGGCCAGTGCGCCGGGCGGTACGTCCTTCGTGATCACGGACCCGGCGGCCGTGTAGGCGCCGTCCCCGATGGTGACGGGTGCCACAAACATGTTGTCCGACCCCGTCTTACAGTGCGAGCCGACGGTGGTGTGGTGCTTGTGCTCACCGTCGTAGTTCACGAAGACACTGGCCGCGCCGATGTTGGTGTACTCGCCGATCGTGGCGTCGCCCACGTACGACAGGTGCGGCACCTTCGTGCCCTCGCCGATCGTCGCGTTCTTCATCTCCACGTACGTGCCGGCCTTGGCCTTCACGCCGAGGTTGGTACCGGGACGCAGGTACGCGAAGGGGCCCACGCTCGCCTGCGCGCCCACGACCGCGCTGTCGGCCACCGTGTTGTCCACCCGGGCGCCCGCGCCCACGTGGGTGTCCGTGAGGCGGCTGTTGGGGCCGACCTCGGCGCCCTCGGCGATGTGCGTGGAGCCGAGGAGCTGGGTCCCCGGGTGCACGATCGCGTCCTGGCCGAAAGTGACCGTCACGTCGATGAAGGTGCCGGCCGGGTCGACGATCGTCACGCCCGCGAGCATGGCCTGCTCCAGCAGGCGCGCGTTCAGCAGGGCGCGGGCCTCGGCGAGCTGCACACGGTTGTTGATGCCGAGGATCTGCCGGTGGTCGGCGCCGACGGCCGCGCCGACGCGGTGGCCGGCCTCGCGCAGGATGCCGAGGACGTCCGTGAGGTACTCCTCGCCCTGGCTGTTGTCCGTGCGCACCTTGCCGAGCGCGTCGGCCAGCAGGGCCCCGTCGAAGGCGAAGACCCCGGAGTTGATCTCGCGGATGGCGCGCTGGGCGTCGGTGGCGTCCTTGTGCTCGACGATCGCCTTCACGGCGCCCGACTCGGCGTCGCGCACGATGCGCCCGTAGCCGGTGGAGTCCGGCACCTCGGCCGTCAGCACGGTGACGGCGTTGCCGTCGGCGGTGTGCGTGGCCGCGAGCTGCTTGAGGGTCTCCCCGGTGAGGAGCGGGGTGTCCCCGCAGACCACGATCACGGTGCCGGTGACCGTGCCGCCGAGCTCTTCGAGGGCCATGCGGACCGCGTGCCCGGTGCCGTTCTGCTCGTACTGGACGGCGGTGCGGACGCCGGCGTCGATGCCGGCGAGGTGCGCGGTGACCTGCTCCCGGGCGTGCCCGACGACCACGACGAGGTGTTCGGGGTCCAGCTCACGGGAGGCGGCGACCACGTGACCGACGAGCGAGCGCCCGCAGATCTCGTGCAGAACCTTCGGAGTCGCGGACTTCATGCGGGTGCCCTCACCCGCTGCGAGGACGACGACGGCTGCCGGGCGGTTGGCGCTCACGGGGATGCCCTTCGGCTTCGGGGGTGGACCCGTGAAGGATACCGGGGGGTTAAGGGGCGGAAACGAGGCCGGGTCCCGACTGTGAGGTCAGGACCCGAACGTACAAAAGCTCCCCCGCCAGGACTCGAACCCGGACATAAGGCACCAAAAGCCTCAGTGCTGCCAATTACACCACAGGGGACCATTTCCGACTAAACCGGACATTGATCTTCGTCGGTCGAGTCGACGGCATCTACTATGCCGCACCACCAGCCCTCGATGCGACGATAAAGGTCGGCGCTTTGGCTGACGTACAGAACCAGGCAGCCGCGGTAGTCCTCTCCCACGTTCTTCCGGGTGGTCTTGGGGTTGTGTTGCTTGAGGGTGGTCCTCGCGAACAGCGTCACGTCCACGCCGACGAGGTCGGCCCAGTACTGCTCGGCCGCAGTGACGTTGGCCGATTCGTGGATCGCCACGCGGTAGCAGATACGCTCCCGCGCGACCCCGATGAGGTCGAGCCATGCGATGAACACGCGGATGACCCCAGGGTCGCTGTTGATGAAACGCACCTTTTCTCGCCGGTCATACGACTTGTCTTTCGTCCCTTCTGCCCAGTACAGGGCGACTCCTGCGGCGAATAGCTCCCTGTCGCTGAGGCTCCCGATCTCGGATCTCGCTGAGGACTTCGCCTCCGCCCGCTGCTTGTCCCGGGCTGCGTGTTCGCGCTCCCAGCGCTGGCGGGAGGCGTGAGTCGCCTGCTCGCCAGGTGTCCGTTTCGGAGTGGGCTTCGGCAGGTCCCGGACCCACAGGGAGATCGAGCTCTTCGAGCAGCCGAGTTCCAGCTGGATCTGGTCGTACGTGAGGCCCTGGAGGCGTAGCTCGCGGGCGCGGTCGCGGAGGTCGTCCTTCGCGTTCGGGCGCTTGGTCCATTCCGGGGCCGGCTCGCCCTCCAGGAGGCGGTTGAGGATGTCGTTGTTGTGGACGTGGAGGCGGTCGCGGATCTGGCGCCGGCTGAGGCCCTCGCGGCGCAGCGCCACCGCCTGCTCGCGGAGGGATTCGAAGGTCGTGGTGCCCTGGCGGAGCCCGCCGGTGCCGTCGCCGGGGCGACGTCGGATTTCGGTCATGGCTTCAATGTCGTCCGGAATGCGGGATTCAGGTCTCGGATAACGGACGGTTCAGTCGTACGTGCGATTACCCCGGGTTTGCCGGAATTCCGGTCGACCGTGTGCTGGGGCCGCTGCGTAGGCTGGACGGCATGACCAGTACGGGGGATGTGGAAGGCCGCGCTGGGCCGCCTTTGTGGTGGTGGGCGCGGCGGCGGGATGTCGTGGTGGATCTGGCGCTCGGTGGGGTGTCGGCCGTCGAGTGCGGGTGGGAGGGAGTGGCCTTCGCCCGGGAGGCGGGGGTGCCGACCGCGGTCGGGGTGCTGTTCGGGCTGGTGGTGGGGGCCGTGCTCGTGGTGCGGCGGCGGTGGCCGGTGGCCGTGGTGCTGGTGGGGATCGGTGTCACGCCGGCCGTGATGGGCTTCCTGCTCGGGGTGGTGGGGCTGTACACGGTGGCCTCCTCCGAGGTGCCCCGGCGGATCACCGCCACGCTGACCTCGATGGCGCTGGCCGCCACCTTCGCCGTGATGTACCTGCGGACCCGCGGGGACATGGAGGCCGACCACACGGTCGTGCTGATGCTGTCCGTCTTCGTGGCGGTGGCGCTGAACGTGCCGCCGGTGCTGTTCGGGCTGTACATCGGGGCCCGGCGCAGGCTGATGGAGAGCCTGCAGGAGCGGGCGGACTCGCTGGAGCGGGAGCTGTCGCTGCTGGCGGACCGGGCGGAGGAGCGGGCCGAGTGGGCGCGTACGGAGGAGCGGACCCGGATCGCGCGGGAGATGCACGACGTGGTTGCCCACCGGGTGTCGCTGATGGTGGTGCACGCGGCCGCGCTGGAGGCGGTGGCGGCGAAGGATCCGGCGCGGGCCGCGAAGAACGCGGCGCTCGTGGGTGACATGGGGCGCCAGGCGCTGACGGAGCTGCGGGAGATGTTGGGGGTGCTGCGGCGGGAGGCGCCGGCGAAGCCGGTCGTGGCGGCGGCCCCTGCCGTGCCGGTGGCGTTCGTGGGGGGTTTTGAGGACGGGCCCTCGCTGGCGGAGCTGGAGGCGCTGGTGGGGCAGTCGCGGGTGGCGGGGATGGTCGTGGAGATGGTGGTGCAGGGGGCGCTGTGCGCTTACCCGGCGGAGGTGGAGCAGACGGCCTACCGGGTGGTGCAGGAGGCGTTGACCAACTGCCACAAGCACGCTCCGGGTGCGCGGGTCGTCGTACGGCTCGCGCACCGGGAGGGGGAGGTGGCGATGCAGGTGGAGAACGGGCCGTGTGACGGGCAGGCTCCGGAGCCGGGGCTGCCGAGCGGGGGGAACGGGCTCGTGGGGATGCGGGAGCGGGTGCTGGGGCTGGGCGGGGTGTTCGTGTCGGGGCCGACCGATGCGGGCGGTTTCCGGGTCTCGGCGGTCATTCCGGTGCCGGTGCCGGTGCCGGTGCCGGTGCGCTAGGGCGGATTCCTTCGGCGCGGGCGCGGGCGCGGGGCCGGTGTGGTGCCGGCCCGGCCGGGTCCGGGCGCGCGCCGGGGCGTCTCCTCGGGCGTCGAACGGTTCGAGGGGTCG
This sequence comes from Streptomyces sp. NBC_01351, assembly GCF_036237315.1. GTDB lineage: Bacteria > Actinomycetota > Actinomycetes > Streptomycetales > Streptomycetaceae > Streptomyces. The sequence continues at coordinate 5,100,346 of NZ_CP108356.1, forward strand.
GTGGGCCGAGGGTGATTGCGTTCGACGCCCTGCGGGGACGCCCCGACACACACCCGGCCCCGTCCGGGCCTGCGGGGGTGCTCCCGACACACGCCCGGCCCCGTCCGGGCCTGCGGGGGTGCTCCCGACACACACCCGGCCCGTCCGGCCTGCGGGGTGCTCCCGGCGCACACCCGGCCTGTCCGGGCCTGTGGGGGCGGCCTGGGTGTGCGCCGGGACTCGGCGCGATCGGCGGGTGTCAGCCCGTGGTCAGGCGGGTCGGCTGGAGGCCCGTGAGGAGGAGGGTGAGGGCCTCGTCCGTGTCGGAGCCCAGGTACCAGTCGCCGGTGTGGTCGATGCCGTAGACGCGGCCCTCGCGGTCGATCGCCAAGTGGGAGCTTCCCCCAGCTACCGCTGGGAGGTGCCCCCGGTCGGCTTCGATGCCCAGGGGGCAGAGCTCGGAGGACAGGGCGCGGCCCAGGTCGGCGAAGGTGCGGGCCATGTGGAGCCCGGTGAGGGGGTCGAGGTGGATCGCCGTGGGGGCTATCTGGCGGCCGGGTCCAGGGGCGGAGACGGTGAGTCCGCCGAATTCGGCCCAGGCCTCGACGGCGGCGGGGAAAACGGTGTGCCGGTGCCCGGCCGGGGTGGTGTGGTCGCGCAGGGCGTCGGCCCAGTACTCGGCCTGCTTGATGTCCCAGCGGCCGGGCTCCCAGCCGGCGGTGCGCAGGGCGGAGTCCACGGCGACGGGGAAGCGGGTGGCCGAGGAGCGGTCGTAGGAGGCGGAGGTGGTCATCGCTGCTCGGAGGGGGTGAGGTCGACGGGGCGTACGCCGAAGTGGGCGAGGAGGGCCTCGCAGGAGCGGCAGGGGGGTGCGTAGCTGCCGTGGAGGGGGTCGCCGTCCTCGCGGATGCGGCGGGCGGTGATCTTCGCGTGCTTGAGGGAGCGGCGGGCCTCGCTGGGCGAGAGCGGTTTGCGGGAGGCGCGTTTGGAGCGGGCGCCTTCGATGGCGGCCAGGTGTCGGGAGACCAGGATGGCCTCGGGACATCGGCCGGTGAAACGTTCGCGCTGGCCGCTCGTGAGGGTGTCGAGGAAGTCCTGTACGAGGGGGTGGAGCACGGGGGGCTGGTCGGCTTTGCCCGCGGTGCCGGTGAGGGTTTCGCCGCGTACGGAGAGGGCGGCGGCCACGGTGGGCAGGATGCCGTCGCGGCGGAAGCGCAGGACGGGTACGGCGGGGCGGCCGGCGGCGCTGCTCCAGCGCAGCCGGGGGTCGCCGGCTGGGTCGCCGGCGGAGCCGCCGGGGTCGGTGGCCGGGCCGGTCACCGGGCCGTGGGCCGGGCCCGTGGTGTCGGCCGTGTCTGTACGTGTTGCCGTGTTCTGCATGGTCGCGCTTTCCCTCCCGTGCCCGCGGTGGTAACCGCTGTGCGCACGCCCCCGTGCTGCGGGGACAGCCTGTCAAATGTCTCCTGTGATGCGGAAGCGGGGTCGAATATTCGTATCAATTCGGATGTTCCCGGCCCGCGGGTGGGTGCGCCGGTCGCGCGCGGGTGACGCTCTTGCCCCAGCGCATAGGCTGTGGTGAACCAGCCAGATCCAGCAGGGGGCTACCGCCATGACGACAGGTCGGCTCGGGCAGCATGCCGCGCCACCCAACGCCGCTTACTCGGGGCAGGTCGTGCATTTCCCGGACCCGGTCCGGGCCGCTCGGCATCCCCACGGAGTGCGGGTGGACGGCAACGGGCATCCGGACTTCTCCGCGTACGCGCGCGCGGCGGTGGAGATCGCCGAACCGCCGGAGGGCTTCGGTGTCGACGAGTTGCGTCTGACGGACGTCGTGTCCGCGAACGCCGCGATGAAGGTGGCCGGGCACGAGCTGTGGGACACGGTCGGCCCGGTCGCGACGCCGCACGGCTGGACCTGGCACCACGTGGCGGGTTCGCGGCGCATGGAACTGGTTCCGGTCGAGGTGAAGGCGCTGCTGCGGCACCACGCCGGGCTGGCGACCGCTCCGGTCGACCACGAGAAGCGCGGGACGCGACCGTTGCAGGAGGTGCGCCCGGTGCACATGGGGCTGCCGAAGTCGGTGGTCTCGGTCTCCGAGTCGCAGGTGCAGGGCGTCGAGGAGGATCTCGGCTACCGGCTGCCGGAGGCGTACCGCTCGTTCCTGAAGGCGGCGGGTGGCAGCGCGCCGGTGGGCGTGGGTCTGGAGGTGGACCTCGGGCTGCTGGTGGACCAGCCGTTCTTCACCGTGCGCGAGGAGGCGGCGGTCAACGACCTCGTCTACGCCAACAAGTGCCTGCGCGACCATCTGACGAAGGACTACCTGTGCGTGGCCTTCGCGCAGGGCGGCCTGCTGGCGCTGAAGGTCAAGGGCGAGTCGCTCGGTTCGGTGTGGTTCTCCCCGTACGACGACGCGCGCGACCGGGACGGGTGGTCGGTGCAGGAGCGCGTGGAGCGGCTGTTGCTGCCGTGCGGCGGTGATTTCGACGCCTTTCTGGAGCGGTTGGCGGGCAATCCGCCGGAACTGGAAACGGTGGCCGGTCTGATGGTGGACGGCGGATTCGCACGCTCGGTTCCCGTGTCGGGTCCGGCACGGGTGGAGGGGTGATAGCGCGATGGTGACGTTCGCGCAGGCGCAGGAGCGCGCCGAGGAGTGGATCAACGGGGACGTACCCGCGTACCAGCACCGTGAGGTGCGCGTACGGGAGTTCGGGCTCGGTTTCGTGGTGTGGGCGGAGGACCGTGCGGCCGGTCCGGTGTCCGGTGGTGGTCGGCAGCGGCTGGTCATCGCGCGGGACAGCGGGGAGGTCACGCTGTGGCCGGGGCTGCCGGTGGGTGAGGTGATCCGCCGGTACGAGGAGGAGTACGGGGCCGCTGCGGTGGCGTCGGCTTCGGAGGCGTCGGTTCCGCCGCCGCGGATCGACTCGGAGCAGACCTCGTTCATGCTGAGCCCGCCGGAGTGGCTGCAGGAGGCGGCGGACCGGGCGGGGATTCCGCCGGCCGTGACGCCGACGGCTCCTCCCGCTCCGGCGCCGGTTCCTGCTCCGGAGCCGGTGGCCCCGGCTCCGCTGTTCGCGGAGCCCGCGGACGCCGTGTCGGCTCCCGAGCCGGTGCCGGTGAGGGCCTCGGAGCCCGTGGACGCGGTGCCGCTGCGGCGCGGGGGTGAGATCCCGTACGAGCCGACCGCCAACGACGGGGTGCCCGCCGGGTCCACCCCGTGGGCCGGGACCGATGTGAACTCCGGCTCGGACGACGCTTCCGTGCCGCTGCCCGCGACGGTGTTCGCGCCGCCGCTGTCCGGGTCGGACCTCGACGACGTGCCGTCCCCCGGGGTGGCGTCCGAGGCGAAGACCACGCTGATGGCGGGCGGCAGCCAGCTGCCGAGGACCGCGGTCGTACCGGCGCTCGGGTCGGAGGCGGCGGACATCGCCGACGCGCCGACGAGCAAGGCCCGGATTTCCCGCCCGGGTGGCTCCGCAGGGGGCGCCGCGGGCGCCGCCGGCGCCGCTGGTCCCGGCGCGGGGCAGCCGCACACGCCGCCGGGTCCGCCGACCCCGCCAGGGGCTCCCGGGTCGTTGGGTGGTGGGCTGGATCATGCCGCGACGATGCTGGCGGGTCCGTCCGTGACGGGTCAGCCGCCGGCGCCTCCCGGTCCGCCGGGGGCTCCGCGGGGTGGTGTGCCGCAGCCTCCCGGTCCGCCGGGTCCGCCCGGGGCTCCGGGGTCGTTGGGTGGTGGGCTGGATCATGCCGCGACGATGTTGGCGGGTCCCGCTGTGACGGGTCAGCCACCGGCGCCTCCCGGTCCGCCCGGGGCGCCTGGTGTCGGCGTGCCGCAGCCGCCCGGTCCGCCGGGGGCTCCGGGTGGTGGTTCGCTCGGTGGTGGGCTGGATCATGCCGCGACGATGCTGGCGGGTCCGTCCGTGACGGGTCAGCCGCCCGCGCCTCCCGGTCCGCCGGGGGCTCCGCGGGGTGGTGCGCCGCAGCCGCCCGGTCCGCCGGGTCCGCCCGGGGCTCCGGGTGGTGGTTCGCTCGGTGGTGGGCTGGATCATGCCGCGACGATGCTGGCGGGTCCGTCCGTGACGGGTCAGCCGCCCGCGCCTCCCGGTCCGCCGCCGGGTGTTCACGTGGCGCACCCCCCGGCGCCGCAGGTACCGCAGGCGCACCAGGCTCCCTCCGGTGTGCCCACGGTCGGGCCCGGCTACCAGGCCGTGCTCCGCTACCGCGCGCCCGACGGCTCCGAGCAGCAGCTCATCCGCCGCTCGGCGCCCGGTACTCCGCACCCGGAGTGGCAGATCCTGCACGAGCTGCGCGCCATGAACGTGGCGCCGCAGCAGGTGCTGGAGCTGCACACCGAGCTGGAGTCCTGCGAGCTGCCCGGCGGTTACTGCGCCCGGATGATCCGGGAGACCTGGCCCCAGGTGCGGATCACCAACGTGGCTCCGTACGGCAAGGACCACGCGGGCCGGCAGCAGGGCATGCGGCATCTGCTCACCCATCAGGGTGAACTGCACCAGGTGGCGGACGGTCCGGCGCGCCCCGCGCCGGTACGGGCCCCGCTGCCGCAGGTGCCGCTCCAGCCGGCGATCCCGCTCGAAGCCATCGCGCAGGAGCTGGCGGGGGCGTTCGGTCCGCAGGGCGTGTTCCGCTACGACCAGCGGGCGGTGTCCCGTCAGGGTGTGCCGGAGATCGTGGCGCAGACGCTGGTGTGGTCGGGCCTGCCCGTCGATTTCGGGCCGTTCTTCTGGGCGCAGGCGGTGCCGGGGCAGCCGGTGCCGACGCTGGCCGAGATGGCGGCGCAGCGTCAGGTGCAGCCGGCGTCGGACGCGGGCTCGTACCTGGTGGTCGGCAGCGACTTCGGCAAGGCGCTCTGCGTGCAGTACGGGACCGCCCACATCGTGGCGGTGCCGGTGGAGGGCGGTCCGGGCGGTGCCCCGGTGCCGCCGCAGTTCGTGAATTCGAGCCTGCCGCAGTTCGTACGGTCGCTCGCGATGCTGGGTCACATGTGGCGGCTGCGCCAGCACCTGACGCCGGAACAGGCGGGCCGCTGGACCGTGGACTTCCAGACGAACCTGGCGGGACTCGACAGCGCGGCGCTGGCTTCGCCGGAGACCTGGTGGTCGGTGCTGCTGGAGCAGATGTGGGACGGGCTGCTCTAGCGCCGTTGGTGTGTACGTGACGTCGAATGGCCGGGTCGGGACCTCTCGAAAGGGGTTTCGGCCCGGCCATTCGGGCTTCCGGGAGCAAATGGCGCATCCTTGACAGGAATCCCCGCGAGAGAGGCGCTTCCAGGATGAGTGCACCCATTGCGATCGTGCGCGGCCGTGGCTACCGCGTGGAGGACGTCGACCGTTATCTGGGTCGGCTGTCCGGCAGTCGCGACGAGGCCTGGGAGCGGGTGGCGCGGCTGACCGTCCTGGCGAAGCAGATGGAGTCGGAGGCGGAGCGGCTGCGGGGCGCCGTGGCCGCGCTGGCCCCGCAGACGTACGACGAGCTGAGCGAGCGCGCCCGGCGGATCCTGCTGCTGGCCCAGGAGGAGGCGCAGACCCTGCGGGAGGACGCGCGCGCGGACGCGGCGGCGACGCGGGGTGCGGCCGAGGCGCACGCGGAGCGGGTGGCCGCGCTGGCGCGGCAGGACGCGGACGCGGTGCGGGAGCAGACGGAGGTCCGGGCCCGGCAGGGGCTGCTGCGGGCGCAGCGGGAGGCGGACGACGCGCGGGCGGCGGCGCGGGACGACGCGGCGGAGTGGCGGTCGGAGGCGGCGGCCGGGCTGGCGGCGGTGCGGCGGCGGTCGGAGGCGCTGCTCGCGGAGCGCGAGCAGGAGCAGGCGGAGCGGTGGGAGACGGCGGAACGGGAGCTGGCGGCGCGGGAGTCCGAGCTGGTGGCGCGGCACGAGGAGCTGGAGCGGTACGCGGAGTCCCGGCTGGCGGAGGCGCGGCGGGGCTTCGCGGAAGCGCAGGAGGCGGCGCGGCACGGGCAGGAGGACGCGGAGGCGCTGGCCGCGGAGGTGTTGGCGGGGGCGCGGGTCGAGGAGGAGCGGGTGGGGCGCGAGACGGAGCGGGTCCTGCGGGAGCATGCGGAGGCGGGGGAGGAGATGCGGGCGCACATGAACCACGTCCGGTCCAGCCTGGCGGCGCTGACGGGGCGGGCGTCGGCGTAGCCCCTGCGGGGGGCTCGGCTGCGTTGCGTTGCCTTGCGTGCGGCGCCGTTGCCGGGGCTCCGCCGACCCCTCGGGCGGGGCGCCGCTGCCGGGTTTGCCCCTGGGCCGGGGTCGGCCTGTTGGGGCGGTGCCCCGGCGGAGTGTCTCCTCGTCCTCGCGCACTGAGGCACCGCTGCGAGACGTGAGGGTGGTTGCGCGCTCGTCCTGCGGGGACACTCCGCCGTGTCCCCGCCCCAACGCGCGCTCCCGGCCCACGGGGCAGGGGGCACAGGGGCGTACCCGCAGCGCCGCACGCTCCCGTTCCGCGGGGCGGGGCCTTTGGCCGACGGGGGGAGCGGGGGCGCTCCGGGGCGTCCCCGCAGGACGAGCGCGCAACCACCCTTGGCTTCGAAAGGTGCCTCGGTGCGCGAGGACGAGGAGACGTCCCGGAGGGACACCGCGGACCAGCCCGGACCGTCAAAACCCCGCCCACGGGCACCCCCCAGCCCCGCAGGGGAACGGCCCCGCAGGGGAACGGCAGCGGTTACGGGAGGGTGGTCAGGAAGGTTGCCATCAGCGGAGCGATCGCCGCGAGGTGGGTTTCGAGGGCGAAGTGGCCCGCCCCGTCGAAGACGTGGACCTCGGCATCCGGCACGTCCTGGAGGAACGCCTTCGCGCCCGCCGGGGTGAAGAAGGGGTCGCCCGCGCCCCAGACGACCAGGACCGGTACGCCGGAGCTCCGCAGCCACGCCTGCCATTCCGGGTAGCGCCGCAGGTTGGACGCGTAGTCGAAGGCCAGGTCGGCCTGTGCGTCGGCGCGCCCCGGCAGGGCGAGGTAGTGGGCGTCGAGGGTCCAGCTGTCGGGGGAGACGAGGGAGGGGTCGGCGACGCCGGCCTCGTACTGGAAGCGGGTGCCGTCGACGGTGAACAGGCCGCGGACCTGGTCCTCGTTGCCCGGGACGTCCCGCCGCAGGGCCGTGAACTCGCGGGCCATGTCCGACAGTCCCTCCTCGTACGCGTTGCCGTTCTGCACGATCAGGCCGGTGACCCGCTCCGGCCGGCGCGTGGCGAGGCGGAGGCCGACGGGGGCGCCGAAGTCGAAGACGTAGAGGGCGTAGCGGTCCAGGCCGAGGGCGTCGGTGAAGCCCTCCACGATGTCGGCGAGCCGGTCGAAGGTGTACGTGAAGTCGTCCGGGGCCTCGGTGCGGCCGAAGCCGGGGTAGTCGGGGGCGATGAGGCGCCAGGGGGTGTCGCCGAGGGCGTCCATCAGGCGGGCGAACTGGTGGGAGGCGGTGGGGAAGCCGTGCAGGAGCAGCAGGACGGGGCCGTCGGCGGGTCCGCTCTCGCGGTAGGCGACGCGGACTCCGTCGACGTCGACGGTGCGGTGCTGGACAGCGGCCATCACATGCCTCCTTGTGGTTTGGTTCCATTAGTCTTGCCGATGATCGTTAATGGGTCAAGGGGGTTGGGTAGCATTAGGTGCGTGACGACTTTTCCGCTTACTGGTGAGCACCTGGCCCTGGATCTCCTCAACACCCGTACCGCCCTGGGCGACCTGGTCGCCGACCCGGCGGGCCTCGCGGCGTGGCTGGCCGAGCAGGAGGGGCGGCTGGCCCCGGTCGGGGAGGTGGGCGAGGCCGAGGTGGAGGCAGTGCTGGGCGTACGGGAGGCCGCGCGCGCGGTGTTCGACGCGGTGCGGGGCGGGGAGCGGCCGCCGGCCGATGAGCTGGGTGCGCTGAACGGGGCCCTGGCCGGGGCGCCCGCCCACTACGAGCTGGCCTGGAGCGAGGCGGGCGGCCCGACGGCGGTTTCCCGTCGGGCGGGCGGTTCGGCCCGGCGGCTGGCGGCGGAGCTGGCCGAGGCCGTTGTCGATCTGCTGACGGGTCCCCGATGGGAATCGGTGCGGGCGTGCGAGGGGGAGGGGTGTCGGCTGCTCTTCCTGCCGGCGCACCCGCGCCGCCGCTGGTGCGTGGCGTCGGTCTGCGGCAACCGGGCCCGGGTGGCGCGCTATTACGCCCGGCACAAGGGGGAGGCCTAGGTCGTCTGCGTCGTCTGCGTCGGCTCGTAGCGGTACGGGTCGCTGCGCAGGCCGCGGGGGGTGGTCACGGTCACCGTGAACGGGGGCTTCGCGGGCTCCGGGAGGGGGGCCGTCAGGGTGCCGGTCGTGGGGTCGACGGTGGCCGGGGTGGCCGTGTCGTTCACGGTGACCTGGGGCGGGGGGCCCGCCGGGTCCGGGGTGAAGCCGCCGCCCTGGATGGTGAGGGCCGTGCCCGCGAGGGCGACGTTCGTGATGACCGGGTTCGCGCGGACGGCCATCTTGTTGATCAGGTACGCGCCGGCCGGGGCGCCCGTGAGGGCCCAGATCTCGGAGGGGAGGCGGGGGAGCCCGCCGCCGACGTCCGTGAGGAAGAACAGGACGACGTACAGCATCGTGACCGCGCTGAGGGCGACGTACTGGAGGTCGACGAGGTCCACGCGCCCGCTGTCGTTCGCGACGAGCTCGCGCAGCGGCCTGCGTCCCGAAGGGGTGGGCTTCGGGGCGGGTTTGGCCATGCTGCCGTTCTCCAGCCGCATGCCGACGACCGTCTTCGCGCCGATCAGGGCCGCGTACGGGCCGCCGAGCAGCGGCAGGTACACGGTCGTCAGCGTGGACAGCGGGCCGTCGGGGCCCTGGAAGTACGACACCCCGCCGCCCGCGGTGAGACCGTGGCCGAGGATCGCGAGCAGCAGCCAGACGAGGACGACCGTCCAGGCCAGGGCCAGGGTGGTCGAGGTGGAGAGGCGGCCGTCGCGGCCGGTGACGAAGCCGGGGTGGCGGTAGAGGCGCCGGCCGACGGGCACGGTCAGGGCGGCGAGTAACGCCAGTGCGAAGAGTGCGGAAGCCATGTCGTCCCCCCGGAAACGGTCCTGGTCACAGGGTCCCTGAATGGCGGGGGTCATGACAAGTCAACTACTGCTCCTGCTCCGGCAGTACGGGGAACCGCCGCGGGGCCACCAGCAGCAGGACCAGCAGCGCGGCGACGGCGGCCGCCGTCGCGCCCAGGAAGATGTGGTCCACCGCCGCGGCCACGGCCTCGCGCAGGTAGTCGGCGGCGGCCCGGGGGAGGAGCCCCGGCTCGTTCAGGGCCTTCGCCACGTCGTCCAGGTGGCCCGGCAGTCCGGGCATCGGGGCGTCCACCAGCCGGGCGGCGAGGGTGGCGTTGGCGACGGCCCCCAGCAGGGCCGCGCCCACGCTCTGGCCGACCTGGCGGCAGAACAGCACGGAGGCGGTCGTGGTGCCGCGCTCCGCCCAGCCGACGGTGGACTGGACCCCGATGATCAGCGGGAGCTGGAACAGGCCGAGCGCGCCGCCCAGCAGCAGCATGATCAGAGCGGGCTGCCAGGGCCGGGCGGGGTGGGGGAGCAGCGTGAAGGCGTACAGGATCGCCGCGGACAGGGCGATGCCGATGACGGCGCAGTTGCGGAAGCCGATGCGCCGGTAGACGTGCTGGCTGAGGGCGGCGGTGATGGGCCAGCTCAGGGTCATCACGGACATGACGAGCCCCGCGCCGACGGGCCCGAGGCCGAGCACGGACTGGGCGTACGTCGGCATGAACACCATCGGGGCGACCATCAGCAGGCCGAGCGCGCCCATCGCCAGGTTGACGGCGGCGATGGTGCGCCGGCGCCAGACCCAGCCGGGCAGGATCGGTTCCTCGGCCCGGCGCTCCACGCGGACGACCACGGCGGCCAGGACGGCGGTGGCGGCGAACAGCCCGAGCGAGGGCGCCGACAGCCAGGGCCAGGCGACCCCGCCCTGCACGAGCGCGAAGAGCAGCAGCCCGCCGCAGGCGAAGACGCCGAGGGCGCCCGCCCAGTCGACGGGGCCCCGGCGGCCGGGGGAGCGTACGGGTTCGACGAGGTGGCGGCGGATCATCCACAGGGCGAGGGCGGCCAGCGGCAGGTTGATCAGGAAGATCCAGCGCCAGTGCGCGTACGAGGCCAGCAGCCCGCCGAGCGCGGGACCGGCCACGGCCGAGACGGCCCACACGGTGGACATCCGGGCCTGGATCCTCGGCCGTTCCTTGAGCGGGTAGAGGTCGCCGGCCAGGGTCTGGATCGTGCCCTGGAGGGCGCCGCCGCCCAGGCCCTGGACGATCCGGAAGGCGATGAGCGCGGCCATGTTCCACGCGAGCGCGCACAACAGCGAGCCGACGAGGAAGAGGCCTATGCCGAAGAGCAGGACGGGCTTGCGGCCGAAGGTGTCGGAGAGCTTCCCGTAGACGGGCAGGGTGACGGTGACGGCGAGCAGATAGCCGGAGAAGAGCCAGGAGAACACGGAGAAGCCGCCGAGGTCACCGACGATCTGCGGGACGGCGGTGGCGACGATGGTGCTGTCGAGGGCGACGAGGGCCATCCCGAGCATGAGCGAGGCCACGACCGCCCCGGCCGGCCGCCCGACCGGTGTCGCCCCCGCGGTGACCACCGCGTCGGCCGTGCCCTCCCCTGAACCCACCAAGATCCCTTCCCCGTACACGTATGTGCGGGGAACACCATCTCACCGCCGCCATGCCGGCCGGTATCCCCCAGGGCGCATCGTCCGAAGGGTGGACAACCCCTAGGGGGAGCTCCGTAGAAGGGGCCAGGGGCCGTTCGTCCCGGCGGAGGACGTACAGGATCCCGGCAGCTCCTTAACTGGAACATACGAGCCAGGGGCCGGGGGGTGGGGTTAACCCCCGGGCGGATACGGCGATGGGCACCAGCGCGCCGCACCCCCCTCTCGCCAGAGACTTCATGACGGCGGCGACCGCACACCGAAGAAGGAGAAAGACCGTGACAACGGCTATGACCGAAACCAGGCACGGGGGTACTGGAGGGCATGAAGCCGTCGCGGCCCGGGCTCGCAAGCTCGTCAAGGCGTACGGCTCCGGGGAGACCCGGGTGGTCGCCCTTGACGACGTGGACGTGGACATCATGCGCGGCGCATTCACGGCGATCATGGGCCCCTCCGGCTCCGGCAAGTCCACGCTGATGCACTGCCTCGCCGGTCTCGACACGGTGACCAGCGGGCAGATCTTCCTGGACGACACCGAGGTCACCGGGCTGAAGGACAAGAAGCTCACGCAGCTGCGCCGTGACCGGATCGGCTTCATCTTCCAGGCCTTCAACCTGCTGCCCACGCTCAACGCCCTGGAGAACATCACGCTCCCCATGGACATCGCGGGCCGCAAGCCCGACGCGGAGTGGCTGAACCGGGTCGTGGAGACCGTCGGCCTCGCCGGCCGCCTCAAGCACCGCCCGACCGAGCTCTCCGGCGGCCAGCAGCAGCGCGTGGCCGTGGCCCGCGCCCTCGCGGCCCGCCCGCAGATCATCTTCGGTGACGAACCGACCGGAAACCTGGACTCCCGGGCGGGGGCCGAGGTCCTCGGCTTCCTGCGCCGCTCGGTGGACGAGCTCGGCCAGACCATCGTCATGGTCACGCACGACCCGGTCGCCGCCTCCTACGCGGACCGCGTCATCTTCCTCGCGGACGGCCGGATCGTCGACGAGATGTACGGGCCCTCCGCCGACCAGGTCCTCGACCGCATGAAGGACTTCGACGCCCGCGGACGGACGTCATGAGCAACACCGTCCTGAAGACCTCGCGGCGCAACTTCGTCGCGCACAAGGGGCGGATGGCGCTGTCCGCCGTCGCGGTCCTGCTCTCCGTGGCCTTCGTCTGCGGCACTCTGGTGTTCACCGACACCATGAACACCACCTTCGAGAAGCTCTTCGCCTCCACCGCAGCGGACGTCACCGTGTCCGCGAAGCCGCTCGGACCGGAGGACGACGACCAGGAGAACCCGAGCAACGGCCGGCCCGCGACGCTGTCCGCCGACGCCGTCGACAAGGTCGCCGCCGCGCCGGGCGTCCAGTCCGCGCAGGGCAGCGTCATCTCGCTGTCCGTCACGGTCGTCGACTCGAACAACAAGAACCTCGGCCCCACCTCCGGCGCCCCGACGATCGCCGCGAGCTGGAACGACAACGAGCTCAAGATGATGGAGGTCAGCTCCGGCCACGAGCCGCGCGGCCCCACCGAGGTGATGGTCGACGCCGACACGGCGAAGAAGCACAAGCTGAAGATCGGGGACGAGCTGCGCACCATCGCCATCACCGGCGACTTCCGCGCCAAGATCTCCGGCATCGCCAAGTTCAAGGCCACCAACCCGGGCGCCACCGTCGTCTACTTCGACACGGCCACGGCCCAGCGTGAACTGCTCGGCGCTCCCGGCGTGTTCACCAACGTCGTCGTCACCGCCGCGGACGGCGTCAGCGACGACCAGCTCAAGGCGAACATCGCCTCCGCCGTCGGCGCCGACACCTACAAGCTGCAGACCGCCAAGGAATCCGCGGACCAGGGCCGCGAGGACATCGGCTCCTTCCTCGACGTCATGAAGTACGTGATGCTCGGCTTCGCCTTCATCGCCTTCCTCGTCGGCATCTTCCTGATCTTCAACACCTTCGCGATGCTGGTCACCCAGCGCACCCGCGAGATCGGCCTGATGCGCGCCATCGGCGCCGACAGCGGACAGGTCCTCAAGTCCGTGGTCGTCGAGGCCTTCCTCCTCGGCCTCGTCGGCTCCGTCCTCGGCATCGGCGCCGGCGTGGGACTGGCCGTCGGTCTGATGAAGCTCATGGGCCAGATGGGCATGAACCTGTCCACGGACGATCTGACGATCGCCTGGACCACCCCGGTCATCGGCATCGTCCTCGGTGTGGTCGTCACCGTCGTCGCCGCCTACGTCCCGGCCCGCCGGGCCGGCAAGGTCTCCCCGATGGCCGCCCTGCGTGAATCCGGCACCCCCGGCGACAAGAAGGCCGGTCGGCTCCGCGCCGTCCTCGGCCTGGTCCTCACCGGCATCGGCGGCACGGCGCTGTACCTCACCACGACCGCCGACAAGGCCGCGGCCGGATCGATGTGGCTGGGCCTGGGCGTCGTCGTCTCCCTCATCGGCTTCATCGTGATCGGCCCGCTCCTCGCCGCCGGCGTGGTCCGGGTGCTCTCCGGCGCGGTCCTGCGGCCCTTCGGGTCCATCGGCCGGCTCGCCGAGCGCAACGCCCTGCGCAACCCGCGCCGCACCGGCGCCACCGCCGCCGCGCTGATGATCGGCCTCGCGCTGGTCGCCTGCCTGTCCGTGGTCGGCTCCTCGATGGTGGCCTCCGCGACCGAGGAGCTCGACAAGACCGTCGGCGCGGACTACGTCATCAACTCCCAGACCGGCCAGCCGGTCATGCCGCAGGCCGAGCAGGCGGTGCGCGCCGCCCCGGGCCTGGACCACGTCTCCGCCTACCGGGAGGTACCGGCCAAGGTCACCACCCCCGACGGCAGCGCCGAGGAGCTGACCCTCGGAGCCACCGACCCGACGTACGCCAAGGACATCAAGCGCAAGATGGTCGCCGGCACGCACACGGACGCGTACGGCAAGGACTCCATGTCGGTGGGTTCGGAGTACGCGACCAAGTACGGCATCAAGCTGGGCGACCAGCTGACCGTCGCCTTCACCGGCGGCAACACCGTCAAGCTGAAGGTCGCCGCGATCACCCTCGACGAGGGCAGCATCGACAAGAGCGTCAAGTACATCAGCACCGCGATCGCCGAGGCCAACGTCCCGGCCGACCGGCTGCCGCGCCCCTTCATGCTGCTGGCCAGCGCGAAGGACGGGCAGAAGGCCGCCACGTATGCCGCGGTCAAGGCGGCGGTGGCTGACTACCCGCAGTACATGGTGCGGGACCAGACCGACTACAAGAAGGCCATCCAGGACCAGGTCGGTCAGCTGCTGAACATGGTCTACGGGCTTCTCGCCCTCGCGATCATCGTCGCGATCCTCGGCGTGGTGAACACCCTCGCCCTGTCGGTGGTCGAGCGGACCCGCGAGATCGGCCTGATGCGCGCCATCGGCCTCTCCCGCCGCCAGCTGCGCCGCATGATCCGCCTGGAGTCGGTGGTCATCGCCCTCTTCGGCGCCCTGCTCGGCCTCGGGCTGGGCATGGGCTGGGGGGCCAGTGCGCAGCAGCTCCTCGCACTGGAGGGCATGAACGTCCTGGAGATCCCCTGGCCCACGATCCTCGGGGTGTTCGCCGGATCGGCCCTGGTGGGCCTGCTGGCCGCGCTGGTGCCGGCCTTCCGGGCGGGACGGATGAACGTCCTGAACGCGATCGCGAGCGAGTAGCGGGCGCCGCGGTCGAACGGGGGAGAGCGCCGGTCCGGGACCTCGGGTCCCGGGCCGGCGCCGTCCGTTTCCTAGACCCGCCGCATCAGGACGACGCCTTCGACCTCGCCCACGAGGGTGAACCGTTCGCCGGGGTGCAGCTGGGTTCCGTACGCGGTCGGGTCCTGGCCGGCCCACTTCGAGCCGTTGTCGATGGCGATCCAGTCCGGGACCATGCCCTTGCTCCCGCCGATCCACAGCACCCGGCAGCGGGAGGTCAGCCGGGTCAGCGGCCCGGTGTCGGCCTCCACGACCGCCCCGTCGGGGATCCGGTCGAGGAGGCGTTCGATCGCCGTCACGCGGGCGGGCTTCTCGTACGTGCTCGCTTCCACGAGCTTGGCCGTCGGCATGCCGGTCGCGGCGAGCGCGAGGGAGGCGGCGAGCACGGCGGTGGGCATCTGGAGGGCGTACGAGCGCAGCCACGGACGCTCGCCGCGCCGCAGGGTGTCGACGGCGTCGACGAGGGCGAGGGCGACGACGGGCATCAGGACGGCGCTGTAGTGCCAGTCGGTGGACCAGTAGTGGTCGTCCCCGGACAGGAACCGCCAGCCCAGGGTGGGGGCGGCGACCAGCAGCAGGGGCGAGCGCAGCGCGAGCAGCCCGGACGTGGGCAGGAGCACCCAGGTCAGGGTGGTGAGTTTGGTGCCGAGGCCGTCGAGGGGGCCGGCGCCCTGGATCTTGTCCCAGTAGCCGTAGCCCGCGGTGGCGAAGGCCGGTATGAAGACGGTGAAGACGAGGACGGCGAACACGGCGGCCGCGGCGGCGACGCCGAGCGCGGTCCAGGCGGCCCGCCGGTCGGTGGTCCGGGCCCGCCAGGCCACCACCACGGCCAGGGCGGCGAGCGTGAAGCCCAGGTCCTCCTTGACGAGGACCAACGGCAGCCCCCACAGCAGTGCGGCCCGCCAGCGCCGGTTGAGGACCGCCTCCAGGGAGAAGGCGATCAGAGGCACGGCGAAGGCGATCTCGTGGAAGTCGAACTCCACGGCCCGCTGGATCCCCCAGAACAGCCCGTACGCGACCCCGACGGCGATCCCGCGCGCCCGCCCGAGCATCCGCCCGGCTGCCCGGGTGACGGGGACGGCGGACAGCGCGAACAGGGCGGCCTGCGCGACCAGCAGGGTGATGGGGCCGGGGAAGACCCGGTAGACCGGTGCGATCAGCGCGATGATCGGGCTGAAGTGGTCGCCGAGGATGTTGGCCCCGGGCCCCTTCAGATCGGCGACCGGCACCTGGAGGTGCGCGTACGCGCGGATGGCCTGCTCGAAGATCCCCAGGTCCCAGGAGGCCCACTCCATCCGCCGGAACCGCCCGACGGACAGCACGAGGTAGACGAGGAACAGCCCGCAGGCCACCGCGTACGGCCCGAGCCACCGGCCCCGGTCCTCCGGGGCCGCGACCGCGGCCGCCGACGGGGGCGGGGAGGCGGGACGGGTTATCGCGTCACTCGTCACGGTGTCGCACTCCTCGGCCGGTCGGCGTCTCTCCGGCGGATGCGACGCGGCGAGCTCAGACGGTCAGTACCTCGACATCGTAAAGGGGGACGAACCCGTCGCGTGTGACGAGACTCGGCCCTTCGGCGGCCCTTCGGATCGGGCCAGGGCGACCGGCTCCGGAATCCCGGGTGACGGCGTACGGCCCGCCCGGGCGGTCCGAGAGGCGCCGGCTCCGTCACCCCTTCGGGGACCGGAATCCCTCGCGCGGCCGTCACCGGCGCGTCGTAGGGTGGGAACCCCCGGCCCGTACGACGTGTCGGGTCCTTCGCGTTGCCCCTTCACCGGATGGAAGCCGCTACATGAGCCTGCACGGACTGCTCGACGCCGTCACCCGGGATCCCGCGCTCGCCGAAGCGGTCACCGCGGCCGGGGACGGCAACCGCATGCACGTCGATGTGGTCGGTCCCGGTGCGGCGCGCCCGTTCGTGATCGCCGCGCTGGCCCGGCAGACCGGGCGGACCGTGCTCGCGGTCACCGCCACCGGGCGGGAGGCCGAGGACCTGGCGGCGGCCCTGCGTTCCCTGATGCCGCGGGAACTCGAGAGCTCGGTCGTGGACTACCCGTCCTGGGAGACGCTCCCGCACGAACGGCTCAGCCCGCGCAGCGACACCGTGGGCCGCCGGCTCGCCGTGCTGCGCCGGCTCGTGCACCCCAGCAAGGACGACCCGGCCGCCGGTCCCGTCAGCATCGTGGTGGCGCCCATTCGCTCCGTGCTCCAGCCCCAGGTCAAGGGGCTCGGGGAGCTGGTGCCGGTGAGCCTGCGGCAGGGGCAGAGCGTCGATCTCGGGGAGATCACGGCCGCCCTGGCCGCCGCCGCGTACGCGCGGGTCGAGCTCGTCGAGAAGCGCGGCGAGTTCGCCGTGCGCGGCGGCATCCTCGACGTGTTCCCGCCCACCGAGGAACATCCGCTGCGCATCGAGTTCTGGGGCGACGAGGTCGAGGAGATCCGCTACTTCAAGGTCGCCGACCAGCGGTCCCTGGAGGTCGCCGAGCACGGGCTGTGGGCCCCGCCCTGCCGTGAGCTGCTGCTGACGGACGAGGTGCGGGAGCGGGCCGCGGCCCTCGCCGAGGCGCACCCCGAGCTCGGTGAACTGCTGAACAAGATCGCCGAGGGGATCGCGGTCGAGGGCATGGAGTCCCTCGCACCGGTCCTGGTCGACGACATGGAGCTGCTGATCGACGTGCTGCCCGCCGGGGCGATGGCCGTGGTGTGCGATCCCGAGCGGGTGCGGACCCGGGCCTCGGACCTGGTGGCGACGAGCCAGGAGTTCCTGATGGCCTCCTGGGCGGCCACCGCCGGTGGCGGCGAGGCCCCCATCGACGTCGGCGCGGCCTCGCTGCGCGGGATCGCCGACGTACGGGAGCGCGCGCGCGAGCTGGGCATGATGTGGTGGTCCGTGTCCCCGTTCGCCGCCGACGAGGCGGACCTGGGCGGCACGTTGACATCAGCCGGCGAGTCGGTGGGCACCCTCAAGCTCGGCATGCACGCCCCTGAGGCCTACCGCGGCGACACCGCCCGCGCGCTCGCCGACACCAAGGGCTGGATCGCCGACGGCTGGCACACCGTCTACCTCACCGAGGGCCACGGCCCGGCCGCCCGTACCGTCGAGGTGCTCGGCGGCGAGGGCCTCGCGGCCCGGCTGGAGGCGGACCTGGGGGCGCTGGAGCCCTCGATCGTGCACGTCGCCTGCGGCTCCCTCGACAACGGGTTCGTCGACCCGGCGCTGAAGATCGCGGTGCTGACCGAGACCGACCTGACCGGGCAGCGCACCGCCACCAAGGACCTCGGCCGGATGCCGACCCGGCGCCGCAAGTCGATCGACCCGCTGACCCTGGAGGTCGGCGACTACATCGTCCACGAGCAGCACGGCGTCGGCCGCTACATCGAGATGGTGCAGCGCACCGTCCAGGGCGCCACCCGCGAGTACCTCCTCGTCGAGTACGCGCCGGCCAAGCGCGGCCAGCCCGGCGACCGGCTGTACATCCCCACCGACCAGCTGGAGCAGGTCACCAAGTACGTCGGCGGCGAGGCCCCGACCCTGCACCGGCTCGGCGGCGCCGACTGGACCAAGACCAAGGCGCGGGCGAAGAAGGCGGTCAAGGAGATCGCCGCCGACCTCATCAAGCTGTACAGCGCCCGCATGGCCGCCCCCGGCCACACCTTCGGCCCGGACACCCCCTGGCAGCGCGAGCTGGAGGACGCCTTCCCGTACGCGGAGACGCCCGACCAGCTCACCACCATCGCCGAGGTCAAGGAGGACATGGAGAAGTCCGTCCCCATGGACCGGCTGATCTGCGGCGACGTCGGCTACGGCAAGACCGAGATCGCGGTGCGCGCCGCCTTCAAGGCGGTCCAGGACGGCAAGCAGGTCGCCGTCCTCGTGCCGACGACCCTCCTCGTGCAGCAGCACTTCGGCACCTTCTCCGAGCGCTACAGCCAGTTCCCGGTCAACGTGAAGGCCCTGTCGCGCTTCCAGAGCGAGACGGAGTCGAAGGCCACCCTGGAGGGGCTGAAGGAGGGTGCGGTCGACATCGTCATCGGCACGCACCGGCTCTTCTCGCAGGAGACCAAGTTCAAGGACCTGGGCCTGGTCATCGTCGACGAGGAGCAGCGGTTCGGCGTCGAGCACAAGGAGCAGCTGAAGAAGCTGCGCGCCAACGTGGACGTGCTGACGATGTCCGCGACGCCGATCCCGCGCACCCTGGAGATGGCGGTGACCGGCATCCGCGAGATGTCGACGATCACCACCCCGCCCGAGGAGCGCCACCCGGTCCTCACCTTCGTCGGCCCGTACGAGGAGAAGCAGATCGGCGCGGCCATCCGCCGCGAACTGCTCCGCGAGGGCCAGTGCTTCTACATCCACAACCGGGTCGAGTCCATCGACCGGGCGGCCGCGAAGCTGCGCGAGATCGTGCCCGAGGCGCGGATCGCGACGGCCCACGGCCAGATGTCCGAACAGGCCCTGGAACAGGTCGTGGTGGACTTCTGGGAGAAGAAGTTCGACGTGCTGGTGTCGACGACGATCGTCGAGTCCGGCATCGACATCTCCAACGCGAACACCCTGATCGTGGAGCGCGGCGACAACTTCGGCCTCTCCCAGCTGCACCAGCTGCGCGGCCGCGTGGGCCGTGGCCGCGAGCGCGGGTACGCGTACTTCCTGTACCCGCCGGAGAAGCCGCTGACGGAGACCGCGCACGAGCGGCTCGCGACGATCGCCCAGCACACCGAGATGGGCGCCGGCATGTACGTGGCCATGAAGGACCTGGAGATCCGCGGCGCGGGCAACCTGCTGGGCGGGGAGCAGTCCGGCCACATCGCGGGCGTCGGCTTCGACCTGTACATCCGCATGGTCGGCGAGGCCGTGGCCGACTACCGGGCCGCCGTGGAGGGCGGGGTGGAGGAGGAGCCGCCGCTGGAGGTCAAGATCGAGCTGCCGGTCGACGCGCACGTCCCGCACGACTACGCGCCCGGCGAGCGGCTGCGCCTGCAGGCGTACCGGTCCATCGCCGCCGCCAACTCCGAGGCGGACGTCAAGGCGGTCCGCGAGGAGCTCACCGACCGCTACGGCAAGCTGCCGGAGCCGGTGGAGAACCTGCTGCTCGTGGCGGGCCTGCGGATGCTGGCCCGTGCGTGCGGGGTCGGCGACATCACCCTCCAGGGCCCCAACATCCGTTTCGGGCCGGTGGAGTTGCGCGAGTCGCAGGAGCTGCGCCTGAAGCGGCTCTATCCCGGCTCGGTGCTGAAGCCCGCCACCTCGCAGGTGCTGATCCCGCGTCCGAAGACGGGGAAGGTCGGCGGGAAGCCGCTGGTCGGCCGGGAACTGCTGGCCTGGACCGGGGAGTTCCTCGCCACGATCCTCGGATCGTGAGGCACGCGGCCTGAGGGCCGAAGAGGCCGCCGAAGAGGCCGGGCCCGTCGGGGCCCGGCCTCTTCGCGCGGCTATTTCTTCGGGTCGTCGTCGATGCCCAGCTTTTCTTCCATCATCTGCTGGCCCTTGTCGACGTGGTCGGCGTACTTGCCGCCCGTCTTCTCGTTGGCCTCTTGTTCGAGGTTGTCGGAGACGTTCTTGGCCTTGTCCTTCGCCTGGTCCCTGAACCTGTCGAAGATCCCCATGTCACGGGCTCCTTCCGTTTCCCGTCTGCGACGGTACCCGGGTTTAGGATGGTTCGCCCGTTGCGGGGTGTTCATCCTGTTTAGCCCATTTCGTCGGCGTCGATGACGTCCTTGCCGGTCGGGGCGTCGGCCTGCACCGGCTCGTTGAACCGGGTGAAGGAGATCTCCGCAGGCTCCTTGCCGGTGTTCGTCGCCTTGAGCAGGTACGGCTCGCCCTCGGTGGCCACCAGCAGGGTCTCGGTGCCGTCGGTGGTCTTCGTCGTCAGGGTGAGGGCCTGCTTGCCGTCGACCGTGGTGACCTTGCCCTTCTGGGCGCCCTTGCTGTCGTCGAACTCCGTGAGGAGCTCGTCCAGGTCGCACAGGGCGGACAGTTCCTTCGAGTCCTCGTCCGCCGCCTTCGACTTCAGCCAGTTGCCCGCCAGCATCTTGACCGCCGCGTCCGCCTGCTCCTTGGGCAGGTCCTTCATCTGGGCGCGGTAGAAGGGCTCGTCGGCCTTGATGAAGACGAACTCGGCGTTGCGGATCAGCTCGAAGGCGCCGTCCGGGGTGGAGATCGAGCCCTTGCAGTCGCCGCTCTTGCTGACCGCCATGTTCAGCTGCATCTGCTTGCCGTCGTCCCAGACGTTTCCGCTGACGGTGAGCGAGTCCGTGCCGCGCAGGGCGGCGACGGACTTGTCGGCGACCTGGGAGCCGCTCAGGTCGGGGAACGGGCCGGACGCGGAGCATCCGGTGAGTCCGAGGGTGGCGGCGCAGGCGAGGGCGGCGGCGGTGAGGATCGGGCGGTTGGCAATGCGCATGGGGGGACTCTCCGAGGCAGGAAGGTGGGGCGGGGGGAAGGGTAGAGGGAGCGGCCGGTCAAGCGGAAGGTGAGGGTCCGATTGTCGGGACCGGGTCGGGCGCGTCGGGCGGGGTCGGGCCGGCTCTCCGGCGCGTCCGGCCGCTGGGTGTTCTCTGTGTGATGTAGCGATCAGACCAGATGCTTGTGAACCGAGTCAACCATGCGTGTCAGGGAAATTGAGTTCACGCTGTGAATGAGTCTCTTGCGTGTGAACGGGTATGCTCCCCGGCATGTCCGAGGAGATCGGCGCCCCCCACGCCCCCCAGCCCCCCGCCGAAGTGACCGCGGCCGACGTTGCCCGCCTCGCCGGAGTCGGCCGGGCCGCCGTCAGCAACTGGCGCCGCCGCCATGCCGACTTCCCCAAGCCCGTCGGCGGTACCGAGACCAGCCCCTCCTTCGCCCTCCCCGAGGTCGAACAGTGGCTGCGCGCCCAGGGCAAGCTCGCCGAGGTACCGCTGCGCGAACGCGTCTGGCAGCAGATCTCCGCCCACCCCGGCGGGGCGGTCACCGCGCTCGTCAAGGCCGGCGGCGCGCTGCTCGTCGTACGGGAACGGCCCGCCGAGTGGCTGAAGGTGGCCGCCGCCCCCGACGAGCGCATGGGCGAACTGCTGCGGCCCGTCCTCGACGAGGTGCTCCGCGCCCGCCTCGGCCCCGGCCACGCCCTCGACGAGGTCCCGCTGCGCCCCGCCGCCCCGCCCCTGCTGCGGGCCGCCGCCGAACTCGCCGCCGAACTCGGCGCCCGCGAGGCCTTCGAGTTCCTCCTCGGCCGCCACCTCGACGCCAACCCCCGCCAGTACACGCTCACTCCGGACGGCCTCGCTTCGCTCATGGCCGCCCTCGCCGGCCCGGCGGCCCGCACCGTGCTCGATCCCGCCTGCGGCACGGGCACCCTGCTGCGGGCCGTCAGCGCCGCCGGCGGGGGCGCCGCCCTGTACGCGCAGGACTCCTCGCCCGAACTCGCAGCCCTCACCGCGCTGCGCCTGGCCCTCGGGGGACCGGCCCCGGTCCGCGCGGCCGCCGCCGACAGCCTGCGCGCCGACGCCTTCACGGGCGAGGCCGTCGACGCCGTGCTCTGCCACCCCCCGTTCAACGAACGCAACTGGGGGCACGAGGAACTGGCCTACGACCCCCGCTGGGAGTACGGCTTCCCCGCCCGCACCGAATCCGAGCTCGCCTGGGTCCAGCACTGCCTGGCCCACCTGCGCGAGGGCGGCACCGCCGTCCTGCTCATGCCGCCCGCCGTCGCCGCCCGCCGCTCGGGCCGCCGCATCCGCGCCGACCTGCTGCGCCGCGGCGCGCTGCGGGCCGTCGTCGGCCTCCCGGCGGGGGCCGCGCCCCCGTACGGGATCCCCCTGCACCTGTGGGTCCTGCGCAGGCCCGCCCCGCAGACGGCGCCCCCCGCCGGTCTGCTCCTCATCGACGGTTCGGCCGCCGGGGACGGCGCGGTGGAGGCCGCCTGGGCCGCGTACGACCGCACCGGGACCGTGCAGGAAGTGCCGGGCACCACCCGCGTCGTGCCCGTCGTCGAGCTGCTCGACGACGACGTGGACCTCACCCCGGCCCGCCACCTGCCCCCGCCCGCCGCCGGCGGCGGCCCGGCCGAGCTGACCGCCGTACGGCAGCGGCTCACCGAGACCCTCGACCGGGCGACCCGGCTCACCCCGCCGCCCGCCGTCCCGCCCGCCGGAGCGGCGGCCCGGCCCCCGCTGACCACCATCGGGGAACTCGCCCGCGCCGGAGCGCTGGAGCTGCACACCGGCACCGGCGCCGGCTCCGGCAGCGCCCCCGTCCTCACCGAACAGGACGTCTACGCCGGAACGGCCCCCTCGGGAATCCTGGCTGCCGGCCCCGACGAGCCCGTCCTCACCGCCCCCGGCGACGTCCTCGTCCCCGTCGTCGGCATCGCCTCCGTCGCCCGCGTGGTCTCCGAGGACACCGCGGGTGCGGTCCCCGGCCGGGGCCTCGTGCTGCTGCGCCCCGACCCGGCCGCGCTCGACCCGTGGTTCCTGGCCGGATTCCTGCGCGGCACCGCGGGCACCCGCCGCGCCAGCAGCCACGCCTCCACCGCCACCCGGCTCGACGTGCGCCGGCTCCGGCTGCCCCGCCAGCCGCTGGCCGAACAGCGCGGCTACGGAGCCCGGTTCCGTGCGCTCGCCGAGTTCGAGGACGCCCTGCGACTGGCGGGACGGCTCGGCGAACAGCTCGTACAAGGCCTCTACGACGGCCTGTCGGACGGCAAGGTCACGCCGGACCGGTAGGACCGGCGGGCGGGTGTGCTGCGAGCGTGCAACGGTTGGGCCCACCCCCTCACCGCCCGCCGGAAAGGCTTATACGCTCAGACGCGCAAGCGTTTCCGCACGGCCCGTCAGGAGCAGCGATGCACGGCCCCGGCATCCCGCCGCAGCAAGGTCCCCGGCCCACTTCCGGGGGAGTGGTGGCACTGCGCGTGCTGTTCACGCTGCTCCCCATCCTGAGCTGCGGCTTCCTGGCCTGGGCCTCGATGCTGCGGCTGGCGCTGCTGACCCGCAGGATCCGCGACTGGGTGATGATGGGCACCTCGATCGCGCTCTGCGCCCTGTGGGTCACGCTGATCGAGATCGACCAGACGCCCGACGACGACGCCTGGCAGGGCAACCTGGCCTTCATCGGCATCCTGCTCACCGCCTTCGGGAGCTGCGTCTACTTCCTCACCATGGACATCCGCCACCACGAGGTCGCCAACGCGGCCGCGCACTGGTACCCGGCGCAGCCCGGGCCGGCGTACGGCCAGACGCAGCAGACCATCCCCGGCTACGGATACCCGGCCCAGGCCCCCACCCCGGTCCCGGGCCAGATGCAGGTACCGCCACAGGTGCCCCCGCAGGCGCCCGCCGCCCCGCGCATCGGGCAGGTCCGCGCCGAACTCGACGAACTCAGCGAGCTGCTGCGCAAGCAGCAGGGCCCGAACCAGAACCCCGGCCAGACCCCGAACCCGCACCCGAGCTCGTTCCAGGACCCGCACCAGTGACCGACCGGCTCATCGGCGACCGCTACCAGCTCGCCACCATTCTCGGCCAGGGCGGCATGGGCCAGGTCTGGACGGCCTACGACCGGCGCCTCGACCGGCGGGTCGCGGTCAAACTGCTGCGCCCCGACAAGGTGGCCGGCCCCGGCACCGTCGCCGAGGAGCTGCGCCGCCGCTTCGTGCGCGAGTGCCGGGTCACGGCCCAGGTCGACCACCCCGGGCTGGTCACCGTGCACGACGCCGGCAGCGACGGCGACGAGCTCTACCTGGTCATGGGGTACGTCGAGGGCGCTGACCTCGCCGACCACCTCGCCGAACACGATCCGTACCCCTGGCCGTGGGCGGTCTCCGTCGTCGCGCAACTGTGCGGGGTGCTGTCGGCCGTGCACGCGGTGCCGATCGTCCACCGGGACCTGAAGCCGCGCAACGTGATGATCCGTCCCGACGGCACCGTGCTCGTCCTGGACCTCGGCGTGGCCTCGGTGATGGACACCGACACCACCCGCCTCACCAGCACCGGCTCGCCCATCGGCAGCCCCGCCTACATGGCGCCCGAACAGGCCATGGGCG
Source organism: Streptomyces sp. NBC_01351 (assembly GCF_036237315.1). Lineage (GTDB taxonomy): Bacteria > Actinomycetota > Actinomycetes > Streptomycetales > Streptomycetaceae > Streptomyces. The sequence goes on from NZ_CP108356.1 coordinate 5,124,705, forward strand.
GCGCGGTGGGCCCGTACACCGACCTCTACGCACTCGGCGTGCTGCTGTACGAACTCCTCAGCGGCAACGTCCCCTTCGCCGGATCCACCGCCCTCGGCGTCCTGCACCGCCACCTCTACGAGCCCCCGCTCCCGGTGCGCGGGCTGCGCCCCGAGATCCCGGCGGAGCTGGAGGCGCTCCTGCTGCGCCTCCTCGCCAAGGACCCGCAGGACCGCCCCGGTTCCGCGCAGGAGGTCTACGAGGCCCTCACCCCCCTGCTGCCCGCCCGCGGCAGCGCCGCCCCGACCGGGCCGCTCGACCCGACCCGCCCGTTCCTGCGCCCCCAGGCCCCCTGGCCCGACCGCGCTCCGGCCGTGACCGGGTCCCCCGGTTTCCCCGGCGCCCCGAGCGTCCCCGCCCAGAGCGTCCCCGGGGCCCCGCCCCGGCCGAGCGCGCCGCCGACGGCGCCCGCGAAGCCGGACATCCCGGGCGCCGTGGACCAGGCCCGCCAACTGCTCTCCCAGGGCCGCCTCACCCAGGCCGTGGACATCCTCGGCGGCATCCTCCCGGCGGCCGTCGCCCAGCACGGGGAGCACTCGCCGGTGGTCCGCTCCCTGCGCAAGCAGTACGCGGCCACGCTGATGGACGACGGCCAGTACCGCCGGGCCCTGCCCGAACTGCGCCGCCTCGCCGACGAGTTCCCGGCCGGCGACCCGCAGGCCCTGCGCTTCCGCTACGACTCGGCCCAGTGCCTGGAGCAGCTCGGCGAACCGGCTGCCGCCCTGGCGGAGTACCGCTCGCTGCTCCCGCTCTTCGAGAACCACTACGCCAACCCGGACCCGGGGCTGCCCCTGGAGATCCGCCGCCGGATAGCGCACCTGCAGCTCTCCCTCGGCGACCGCCAGGCCGCGCACGACACCCTGGCCCGGCTGCTCTTCGACGCGGAACGCCTGCACGGCCCGGCCCACCCCTTCCCCTCCGAGGTACGCCGGACCCTGCACTGGCTGGGGCAGGTGCGCTGATGGGGTGGCCCCGCCCCCCGGAGTGGGTCGACGCCAACTTCACCCAAGGCGGCTGGCACCCCGGCCGGGACATCGGTGAGGACGGCCTCGCCGCCCTGGTGGCGCCGGTCCTCGCGGCGTACCGCGAGGACGGCCGCTACGACCTGGAGCTCTTCCCGGCGGCGGCGGACTTCCTCCGCGAGCACGGGGGCGTCGCCATGCGGCTGGGCGACCGCCCCAGGGACCGCCTCCTCTTCGACCCGGACCTCCCCTCCCGGGACGAGCCCGAAGAGGCCGCCGAGCTTGCCCGGGGCCTGGGCCTGCGGGTCTTCCCGATCGGTTACGACCTGGACGAGGGTGCCCGCTTCTACATCGACGAGACCGGGCGGTTCTTCTACGAATTCTGGGAAGAGCTCCACTACGTGGGCGCGGAGAAGTACGAGGCCTTCGGCGGGCCCCTCTTCGGCGGCCCCTTCGCGGAGGACTTCTACGCCGTCCCGCCCCGCTGACGGCCGGCCCGGATCCGTCCGGCCGCGACCAGTGCGAGCAGCACCAGCACCGCCGCCCCCGCCACGGCCGCGCCCGGCACCAGGCCCGGCGGGCGGAAGGAGCAGCTGACGGAGGTGGTGCGGCCGTCCAGCGGGACCGCGACCAGGCCCAGGTGGGCCGAGGCCGGGCGGTCGTTGCAGGTCCAGCCCGCGATCGCCGGGACGGAGAGCACCGCCGTGCCCGTGGCGCCCGGGGGCAGCGTGGCCCGCACCTCCGAGGAGCCGACCCGCACCGAGGTCGCCGCCGTGGCGCGCAGGGCGGCCACCGCCGGGTCGAGCCGCGAGCGGTCCAGGCAGGACAGGGTCCAGCGGGGCGGCGCGGCCACGTCGAAGACCAGCGCCGAGGAGGGCCCGCGGGAGACTCCCAGCGGCTGGACGGCCGCCCGGTTGCGGGGCGCGTTGCCGTTCAGCCGGAAGGCGGGGCCGTCGGCGAGGCGGGCCGTCGCGTTGTACTCGGGGGCCCACAGGTAGGCCTCGGTGCCCGCGCGGCAGACCCCGGGCGCCTGCGGGTCCTCGTACACCCTCGCGCCCAGCAGCAGCTCCTGGTTGGCGAAGGGCGAGTCGCCGTAGGACAGGGGCGCGCCGGGCGGACGGGTCGTCACCAGCGGCGGCACCTCCGCGCGGCGGACCGTGCCGTCGGGCTGGAGGCGGGCGCCGACCGAGAAGACGGCGTCCGTCACCGGGTTGTCGATGCTCTGGACGTTGCGCCCGCGCGAGGTCCAGCCGGCGCCCAGGGCCACCATGGTGTTCGTGAACACCGCCGGGGTGTGGCTGCTGTAGTACGCGCCGCCCTCTCCGCCCAGCAGCATCGGGTCGTTGCCCGTCAGGGCCGGCCGGCTCGGGTCGGTGCGGTACGCGGGCCAGCCCTCGGCGCCCGCCAGGGCCTCGGAGCGCGCGGTGTGGGCCGAGGTCCAGGACGGGTAGTCGTCGAGGCCGCCGAGCTTGCCCTTGTGGCCGTACGCGGTCGTCGCGGCTGCCTGCCCGGCGAGCACCGCCGCGAGTACGGCCGCCGCCGGGAGGAGCAGCCGGCGGTGGCGCAGCGCCCACCAGGCGGCGCCCGCCAGCACCAGCCCGCCCGCGAACAGCACATGGCCGAGGCGGGTCGTGAGGGGGCTGTCGGCCGCCCACAGGGCCGCCGCCGTGAGCAGCCCGGCCCCGGCGGCCAGCGCCCGCAGCCCCGGCAGGCCGGCCGCCAGCCCGGCCCAGGCGGCGATCACCGCGATGCCCGCCAGGACGAAGGTCTGCCGGTACGGGCTGCCGTTCGGGGTCGCGAAGAGGTGCCAGGCCAGGTGCGTCGGCGCCCACTGGAGGGAGAGCGCCACGGTCGCGGTCAGCCCCGCCCAGCACAGCCGGGTCCGCAGCGGCACGGCCCGGTGGAAGGGCAGCGCGGCCACCAGCAGCAGCGTGCCGGTGCCGACGAAGACGGCGGGGGAGGAGAAGGAGTACGTGGCCGGCAGCAGCCGGGCGAACAGGTCGGCCCAGGACACCGGCCGGAACTCCTTGACCCACCCCGGGTAGGCCTGCCCGGAGCTGAGGAACAGCGGGAGCAGTACCGGAGCGGAGAGGGCGATCCCCAGCACGGTCGTCCCGGCCGCCCGCCCGACCACGGCCAGGCGCTCCCGGACTCCCTCCCGCGCCAGTGCCACCCGTACGAGCACCACCAGGGCGGCGCCCAGCGTCGCCATGTAGGCGGTGTAGAAGTTCGCCGTCCAGCAGAGGGCCACGACCAGCACGCCGAGCACGAGGCGGCGCCCGCGCAGCGCCCACTCGCCGGTCAGGCAGAGCAGGGGGAAGGCGATCAGCCCGTCCAGCCACATCGGGTTGTAGGAGGCCTCGATCACCGACCAGCCGCACAGCGCGTACGAGGCACCGAGCAGCCCCGCCGCCCACCACGGGCCGCGCCGCTGGGTGCGCAGCAGCCAGGCCATGGCCGCCGCCGCGGCCGCCGTCTTGAGCACCGTGACCACGTACACCGCGAGGTCTATGCCGTCCCGCGGGAACAGTCCGACCAGCACGGCGAACGGGCTGGTCAGGTAGGTCCCCAGATCCGGCAGGAAGCTCGTGCCGTACCCGGAGCGCCAGTTGAACAGCAGCCCGCCCTCCGCACGGCCGTGCAGGAGGTCCCACAACTGCGCGTGGAAGGGCACGAACTGGTTGCCGAGGTCGTTGATGCTGCGATGGCGCGGCCCGTACGGGAAGACGCGGGCGACGGCGTCCCCGGCGCAGACGGCCACCGCCGTGAGCATCGCGGCGAGTGCGGAGCCGTGCAGGCTCCTTCGGCGCGGTGTGCTGCGCGGCGAGAGGTGCGGTGTCGACATAGTGCGCGCACCTTGGCAGCACCGGGTGTCCGAAGGGTGGCCTCCGGGTGGCCAACCGCCGACGCGGCCGCCGTCCGGGCGGCGGGGTCCCCAGGACGGGTGACCGGGTGGCGCGCCGGACACGCGGGCGGAGGCCGACTCCCCTATGAACGGGTGCGTGTTCAGTCCGCGCGCGAATCGTTGGTCGAACCGGTGGTCCCGATCACCCTGACCTCATAACATCGATCACCGCACGGCCTTGTGCAAGAACGCACAATCTCCCGGCCCTGGAGGCTCCTTTGCACCGTCGCACAGCGATCTCCGTCTCCGCCGCCCTGCTCCTGGCGGCCCCCCTGCTGGCCGCCTGCTCGGGCGAGACCCGCCCCGGCACCGCGGCCGTGGTCGGCGGTGAACGGATCACGACCTCCGCCCTCCAGGCTCAGGTGAACGACGTCCGGGACGCGCAGAACCGTTCCGGGCAGGGCTCAGCCGAGCTCATCGCGAGCACGCCGAACCTGGAGCGGCAGAAGCTCGACTCGATGCTCCAGAGCCGGATCATCGACAAGATGGCCGACACCGCCGGTATCGAGGTCTCCGAGAAGGACATCGAGGAGGAGCGCAAGGCGTACGTCGCCGAGAACGGCGGGACCGAGCAGTTCGAGGCGCTGCTCCTGCAGAAGGGCGCGATGTCCCCGGGCCAGACCGACCGCTTCCTGCGGGACCGGGTGCTGCTGACGAAGCTGACCGCCAAGTACGGCAACGGGAAGCTCGAAGAGCCCGCCCGGACCGCCGTGCAGGCCCTGCACATCGAGGTGAACCCGCGCTACGGAGCCTGGGACGCCAAGCAGATCAAGCTCGGTGCCGGGGAGACCCCCTGGATCGTCCAGCGCTCCCAGGCCGAAGGCGCCCCCGTGGATCCGATGGCGGTCCCGCAGAGGTAGGTTCGAAGGGTGACCGACCACGCACCCGCCGACCCCGCATCCGCCGCCTCCGCCGCCGAGCAGGCATCCGCCGAGCCCACCGGCCGCATCGTCCTGCTGACCACCAGCCACCGGGTCGCCCCCGGCGTGCTGTCGTGGCCGGCGTGGCAGACCCTGCACGCCGCGGACCGGGTGCTGTGCGCCGACCCCGGCCACCCGCAGCTGCCGTACCTGCGGGAGGCCGGCATCGAGGTCGAGCAGGCGAGCCCGGACGCGCACGCGCTGGTCGAGGCCTGCGCGGGCGGCCGCACGGTCGTCGTGCTCCCGGGCGGGGAGGGCGACCGGCGGCTCACCGACGGGCTGGCGCGGCTCGCCGGCTCGGGCCGTTTCTCGATGCCGGACCTGGAGCTGCTGCCGGGCTCGTACGACCTGCCGGGCGCGCGCCTGCTCGACGTGGTCCAGGTGATGGACCGGGTCCGGCGGGAGTGCCCGTGGACCTCGGAGCAGACCCACGAGGGCCTGGCGAAGTACGCGATCGAGGAGGCGTACGAACTCGTCGAGGCCATCGAGGCCGGGGACCGTACGGAGCTGCGCGAGGAGCTCGGCGACGTCCTGCTCCAGGTGGTCTTCCACGCGCGGATCGCGCAGGAGGGCATCGGGGACGCCGAGGACGCAGCCGAGGCGTTCTCCATCGACGACGTGGCCGGGACCCTGGTCGAGAAGCTGATCCACCGGCATCCGCACGTGTTCGGCGACGCCGATGCCGAGACCCCGGAAGACGTGCACGAGCACTGGCAGCGCACCAAGGCGGCGGAGAAGCGGCGGGAGTCGGTCACCGACGGGATCCCGCTGGGCCAGCCCGGTCTGGCGCTCGCGGCCAAGCTCGCCGGCCGTGCCCGTGCGGGGGAACTGGCCGTGGAGCTGCCCGCGGGTGAGGGCGTCGGGTACGAGCTGCTGGCGCTGGCGGCGCGCGCGGAGGAGGAGGGGATCGACCCCGAGACGGCTCTGCGGGCGGCGGCCCGCGTCTACCGGGACGCGATCCGTGCGGCCGAGGGCGTCGGCGAGTAGCCCCCAGCAGCGGTGTTCAGGTGGGTCGGGTACTTCAGGTGTCTCAGGTGCTTCAGGTGTCCCTCGGCGCGCGGCTCGACGGGTCGTGCCAGTGCGGCGACGGGCGGTTCAGGAACCACTCGCCGAAGCCCAGCGGGCGCCCGTACCCGGGGCCGTGGCCCTTGCCACTGGCAGGTACGGAGTCGTAGAAGATCCGGCCGGGAGGGGCGCCGAGCTCCTCCAGGAGGTACGCGGTCTCGTTGATGAACAGCGGCGGCCCGCTGAGGTAGACGTCCTGGTCGGGCCAGAGCCCCCGGTTGCTGAGGGCGGTGGCGAGCCGGTCCGTGGCCTGGTTGCGGTGCCGGCCGGGAGCGGGCGTGATGTAGGTGACGCTCAGCCAGCCGCAGGCGGCGGCGTACTCGTCGATGAGCGGCCGGTCGTAGAGGTGTGCGGCGTCCCGCGCCACCACGAACAGCCGCACGTCCTGATCGGGAGGGTGCTCCACGAGCTCCTCCAGGATGGCCCGGATCGGTGCCCAGCCGGTGCCGGCGGCGATGAAGCTGACCGGCCGGTCCTCGCGGCGGAAGGTCAGCTGCCCGCCGGGGGCGGCGAGCCGCAGCATGTCGCCCGGCTGCGTCTCGCGCACCAGGGAGCTGCTGAGCCGGCCCCGGTCGATCCGGCTGACGTGCAGGTCGACGGTGCCGTCGGGACGCGGGGCGTTGCCTATGGAGTACGTGCGCCAGGTCGTGGGGACCCGTTCGCTGCTCACGCTCGTGTACTGGCCGGCGAGGTAGGGGAAGGGGAGCAGGGGCCTGAGGGTCAGGACGCCGATGTCCTGGCCGTACTGGAGGTGGCGCACGACCTCCGCGTCCCACCACGGGGGGTCCTCGCTGGTGGCGGCGCCGCCCATCATGGCGTCGGCGATCACCTGGTACGCCTCCGTCCACGCCTTCTCCACCTGCGGGGTCCAGGCGTCGCCGGAGGTCTCGGCGAGCGCGGCGAGCAGGCTGGAGCCGACGGCCGCGTAGTGCTCGGGGCCGGCCATGAACTTGCGGTGGTCGCGCCCCAGGTCGCGCAGGTAGGGGACCAGGCTCTCGTTCTCCAGGTGGGCGATCACGTGCGTGAGCGCGGCGAAGAGCCGGTCCCGCTGTCTTTCCATGTCCTCGAAGGAGGCCGGGAAGAGATCACGGACTCCGGGGTTGTGCCAGAACAGGTGGGAGTAGAAGAACTTGACCGCGTGTTCGGCCCGTCTCTCCACCACCGCGAAACTGCTTTTCAAGATCCTCACATCCACAAAACCGAAAGTAGGAATGGCGGAGTCCGTGAGGTCAAGCGTCGACCCATCTACGGACAGCCGCGGCGAACCGGCCATATGGGATGGTGGGTGGGCGCCGGGATACGGTCGTCGGGTGCACGAGCAGACTCCCGAAGCCCCCGCAGACGTCCCCGCCGACCCCTCCTCCGCGGAGGGCCCGACCCTCTTCGACTGGGAGTTCGCGACGAACCCCTACCCGGCCTACGCCTGGCTGCGCGAGCACTCCCCGGTGCACCGCACCAAGCTCCCCAGCGGGGTCGAGGCCTGGCTCGTGACCCGGTACGCCGATGCCCGCCAGGCCCTCGCCGACCAGCGGCTCAGCAAGAACCCGGCGCACCACGCGGAGCCCGCGCACGCCAAGGGGAAGACGGGGATCCCGGGGGAGCGCAAGGCGGAGCTGATGACGCACCTGCTCAACATCGACCCGCCGGACCACACCCGGCTGCGGCGGCTGGTGTCGAAGGCCTTCACCCCGCGCCGGGTGGCCGAGTTCACCCCGCGCGTGCAGGAGCTCACCGACCACCTCATCGACCGGTTCGTGGAGAGGGGGGAGGCGGACCTCATCCACGAGTTCGCGTTCCCGCTCCCCATCTACGCCATCTGCGAGATGCTCGGCGTACCGCGCGAGGACCAGGACGACTTCCGCGACTGGGCCGGGATGATGATCCGGCACGGCGGCGGTCCGCGCGGCGGAGTCGCCCGTTCCGTGAAGCAGATGCGCACCTATCTCGGGGAACTGATCCACCGCAAGCGGGATGATCTGGGCAATGACCTCATCTCGGACCTGATCCGGGCGAGCGACCACGGCGACCACCTGACGGAGGCCGAGGCCACCGCGATGGCCTTCATCCTCTTGTTCGCCGGTTTCGAGACCACGGTGAACCTGATCGGGAACGGGCTGCACGCCCTCTTCATGAACCCGGACCAGCGCGAGCGGCTCCAGGCCTCCCTGGCTGCCGGCGAGAGCGCGCTGCTGGCCACCGGCATCGAGGAACTCCTGCGCTACGACGGCCCGGTGGAGCTGGCCACCTGGCGGTTCGCCACCGAGCCGATGACCCTCGGCGGCCAGGGGATCGCGGCCGGCGATCCGGTCCTGGTGGTCCTCGCGGCCGCCGACCGGGACCCCGAACGGTTCGCCGAGCCGGACACCCTGGACCTCTCGCGGACCGACAACCAGCACCTCGGGTACGGGCACGGCATCCACTACTGCCTGGGCGCTCCGCTCGCGCGACTTGAAGGGCAGACCGCGCTTGCGAGTTTGCTCACGCGTCTGCCGGATCTGGAACTCGCCGTTCCACCCGAAGAGCTGCGCTGGCGGGGCGGACTCATCATGCGTGGCCTGCGCACTCTTCCCGTTCGCTTCGCACCGACGAACGCCTGAGCGCCGCCTGACCCGAAGTCAGTTCCCGAGCGAACTTGTGACATGCGTTCGAGGCCCGCTAGGTTCTGCCGTTACCCCGCCGTTATGCGAAAGGTGCAGCCTCATGCGTTCCGGGAACGGCCGCCACAGACGCCCCCGTCAGGTGCCCGCGATAGTCGTCACCGCCGGAGTCACAGGCTCCGCGCTGGCCCTGCCGCTGCTCGCCGCCACGAGCGCGAGCGCGGCAGACACATCCACGTGGGACAAGGTCGCCGAATGCGAGAGCGGCGGCACGTGGAGCGCCAACTTCGGCAGCGGCGCCTATGGCGGGCTCCAGTTCACCCAGGAGGAGTGGCGGGAGGCCGGCGGGCTCGACTTCGCCGAGCGGGCCGACCTCGCCAGCCGGTCCCAGCAGATCGCCGTCGCCGAACGGGTGCTGGCGGCGCGCGGCCCGCAGGCGTGGCCGATGTGCGCGGCGCCCGCCGGGCTGGACGCGCAGGGCCCCGCCGCGGTGGTGGACCCGGGCTTGCCCGGCAAGCACGGCGCCATCGCCCCCACGCCGTCCCGCCCGGACGACAAGGTGCCGCCCGCCGGATCCGGGGATCCCGCCACGGACTTCGGGGCCCCGACCCCGGCCCCGCACCCGCTCGGGCCGGACCTCGGACTGCCCGTCATGCCGCCGCCGGACCTCCCGACGCCGGACCCGACGGTTCCGGTGACTCCGACGCCCGACCCCACGGCTCCGGGCAACTCCGGCCAGCCGGTGGACCCGGGCGTGCCGACCACGCCGCCCACGACGCCGCCCGCGACCCCGCCGGTCACCCCGGGCCTGCCGCCGGTGACCCCGGGCGACCCGGCCGACCCGGGCGTCCCGGCGGCGCCGGACGCCTCCACCGCACCGCCGGTCGCGCCCGGGGAGGGCAGCGGCAAGCACCGCGGTACGCCCGCGACCGAGGCGCCCGTCACGTCTGACGCCGCGTCGGCCCCCTCGTACACCGTGAAGGCGGGCGACAGCCTGATGGCCATCGCGGATGCCAAGGGACTCAAGGGCGGCTGGAACGCGCTCTACGCGGCCAACGAGCAGGTCATCGGCGAGGACGCCAACCTGATCAAGCCTGGCCAGAACCTGGATCTAACTGCGCAATAAGGGCACTTCAATCATCCGGAAAGAGTTGATTGTCCGTTTTCTGTAAGTGAGACATGCGTCTCTTCCGGTCAACTGGCGTGTCCCGCCTCGGGGCTTCCGCAAACCCCGTCCTCACCTGCGCAAACGCCCTTGGGAAGGGCGCAAGTAGGGGTCGGTTCCCCCCGATGTCGCTCGTTGAACATCGGGGGGAGACCTGTCTACCTTCTGAATCGCCCGCCACCGCGGGCTCCTTCGACCGCATCGCCGAATCCTGCCGGCGGACGGGGGGAACAGTCGTCGCGTAAAGCGCCGAAGGCAGGAGCGGGGGAACCAAGGTAGGTGCCGGGAGCGGCCGTTGAGAGACGGTCACGCCACCGGCTAGGGGTTAAGACGTGCGCTAGGTCGCACGGCCGGGCAACTCACTCGCCCGAACCCGACAGCTCACCTCGTAGGCGTCGGTGAGGAGAAAACTCATGCTGCTTTCCGGCAAGGGCAAGCACCGCCGCGGTTCCAAGGCCGTCCGCATCGTCACGCTCGCCGGTGTCGCCGGTGCCGTCGTCGCGGCGCCCCTGATGGCCGCGGGCACCGCGAGCGCCGCCACCGCTTCCGAGTGGGACAAGGTCGCGCAGTGCGAGTCCGGTGGCAACTGGGCCATCAACACGGGCAACGGCTACTACGGCGGCCTGCAGTTCTCGTCCTCCACCTGGGCCGCGTTCGGTGGCAAGTCGTACGCCCCGCAGGCCAACCAGGCCTCGAAGTCCCAGCAGATAGCCATCGCCGAGAAGGTCCTCAAGGGCCAGGGCAAGGGCGCCTGGCCGCACTGCGGCAAGGGTCTGTCGAACTCCTCCTACACCGGTGGCGGCTCGACCGGGGCTCCGAAGACCGAGGCCCCGAAGACCGAGACCAAGAAGACCCAGCCGAAGAAGACCGAGCCCAAGAAGACCGAGCCGAAGAAGACGGAGCCGAAGCGCTCCGAGGCCCCGGCCCCGACCACCCGCTCCGAGCGCACCGAGGCCCCGAAGACCGGCAACGGTTCGTACGAGGTCAAGGCCGGCGACACCCTGGGTGACATCGCCACGGCCAACGGCGTCACGGGCGGCTGGGAGAAGCTCTTCGAGCTCAACAAGGACATCGTCTCGGACGCCGACCTGATCTTCCCGGGTCAGAAGCTGAAGCTCAGCTGAACAATGCGGCAATAGCCGCAGGTGTCTTCACCACACGTCACAGCTCCACCGCCCGGCGCGTCTTCCCCCCACGCGCCGGGCGGCGGCGTTTTCGCAGGCCGAACAACCCGTCACAAGAGCCGTATGTCCTGGAACACGGGTATTCGGGCCCTTTTTCGTCCCAGGACCCGGGCGGTCGGCAGGCCGAGTGCCCGGAGCCGGTTAGGCTCTAAGCGGCAAGGCCGTCCCACGGTCTGACATGCCGCCGCACACCCAGCGTCACATCCCAGAAGGAGATGCTCGTGCCGTCCATCGACGTCGTCGTAGCCCGGGAAATCCTGGACTCCCGAGGCAACCCCACGGTCGAGGTCGAGGTGGGCCTCGACGATGGCAGCACCGGCCGTGCTGCAGTTCCGTCCGGTGCCTCCACCGGAGCGTTCGAAGCCGTAGAGCTCCGTGACGGTGACCCCGACCGTTACTTCGGCAAGGGCGTCGAGAAGGCCGTCCTCGCCGTCATCGAGCAGCTCGGCCCGGAGCTCGTCGGCTACGACGCCACCGAGCAGCGCCTGATCGACCAGGCGATGATCGACCTGGACGCCACCGAGAACAAGGGCTCCCTCGGCGCCAACGCCATCCTCGGCGTTTCCCTCGCCGTCGCGCACGCCGCGTCCGAGGCCTCGGACCTTCCGCTCTTCCGCTACCTCGGCGGTCCGAACGCGCACCTGCTGCCCGTTCCGATGATGAACATCCTCAACGGTGGGTCGCACGCCGACTCCAACGTCGACATCCAGGAGTTCATGATCGCTCCGATCGGCGCGGAGTCCTTCTCCGAGGCCCTTCGTTGGGGTGCCGAGGTCTACCACACCCTCAAGAAGGTCCTGCACACCAAGGGCCTCTCCACCGGTCTCGGTGACGAGGGCGGCTTCGCCCCGAACCTGGAGTCCAACCGCGCCGCGCTCGACCTCATCGTCGAGGCCATCAAGCAGGCCGGCTACACCCCGGGCACGGACATCGCGCTCGCCCTCGACGTCGCCGCGTCCGAGTTCTACAAGGACGGCAACTACGAGTTCGAGGGCAAGTCCCGCTCGGCCGCCGAGATGACCGACTACTACGCCGAGCTCGTCGAGGCGTACCCGCTGGTCTCCATCGAGGACCCGCTGTTCGAGGACGACTGGGACGGCTGGAAGACCCTCACCGACCGCCTGGGCTCCAAGGTCCAGATCGTCGGCGACGACCTCTTCGTCACCAACCCGGAGCGTCTCGCCCGCGGTATCGAAGAGGGCTCGGCCAACGCCCTGCTCGTGAAGGTGAACCAGATCGGTTCGCTGACCGAGACCCTCGACGCCGTCGAGATGGCCCAGCGCAACGGCTTCAAGTGCATGATGTCCCACCGCTCCGGCGAGACCGAGGACGTCACCATCGCCGACCTCGCGGTCGCCGTGAACTGCGGCCAGATCAAGACCGGCGCCCCGGCCCGCTCGGACCGCGTCGCCAAGTACAACCAGCTGCTGCGCATCGAGGAGATCCTCGACGACGCCGCGGTGTACGCGGGCCGCTCCGCCTTCCCGCGCTTCAAGGGCTAATCAGGGCTGCTGCCCATGACGGAGCTCTAGCCTCCGTACGTCCCCGCACTCGGTCCCGTACCGTGTGCGGGGACGTATTGCGTAGTACGTGTACACAGGGGAGGCGGACCAATGGCCGGGAACCGGGATCGGTTCTCCACCTTCTCCACCGCGACCAGGCTCAAGCAGCTCGGTGAGCGGACCGCTGCCCACGTCTACCGCTCGCAGTCGCGCCGTCAGGTCCGCCGCAGCCGGCTCACCGGACGCGCGGCCCTCCTGGTGCTCGTCCTCTGTACCCTGGTCGTCGCCCTGGCGTATCCGATGCGCCAGTACGTCTCCCAGCGCTCGGAGATCGCCGACCAGCAGCGGGCCGCCGCGGCCGCGCGGGACCGCCTGGAGCGGCTCCGCGACGAGAAGGCCCGCTGGCAGGACGACGCGTACGCGGAGCAGCAGGCGCGCAAGCACCTGCACTTCCTGCGACCGGGGGAGATCGGCTACATCATGACCGACCCCGGAGCCGAGGCCGCCGAGCGGCCCCGGACCGGCCAGGCCGGTTCGGACCGGCCCTGGTACTCGAACGTCTGGGACGGCGTCGACAAGGCCGACCGTCCGGGCGACTGAGCACCGCACCCATCCACGAGAACGAAGAGACTTCCTCCAGGCATGCAGACGCCCCCGCCCCAGACCGACCGGACCGAGCCGACCGACGCCGACGTCGAGGCGTTCCAGCAGCAGCTCGGCCGCCCGCCGCGCGGGCTGCGCGCCATCGCGCACCGCTGCCCCTGCGGCCAGCCGGACGTGGTGGAGACCGCACCGCGACTCCCCGACGGCACCCCCTTCCCGACGCTGTACTACCTGACGTGCCCCCGCGCGGCCGGCGCCATCGGCACGCTGGAGGCCAACGGCGTGATGAAGGAGATGCAGGCCCGGCTCGCCGAGGACCCGGAACTGGCCGCCGCCTACCGGGCCGCCCACGAGGACTACATCCAGCGCCGTGACGCCATCGAGGTGCTGCAGGGCTTCCCGAGCGCCGGCGGCATGCCGGACCGGGTGAAGTGCCTGCACGTGCTGGTCGGTCACTCCCTGGCCGCGGGCCCGGGCGTGAACCCGTTCGGCGACGAGGCCCTGGCGATGCTGCCGGAGTGGTGGGCCAAGGGCCCGTGCGTCACCCCGTGCGCGGAGAAGACGGAGAAGAAGGAAGGGGAGTCCGAGTGACCCGGGTCGCGGGCATCGACTGCGGTACGAACTCCATCCGGCTGCTGGTCGCGGACTGCGACCCGGCGACGGGCGACCTGGTCGAGCTGGACCGCCGGATGACCATCGTCCGGCTCGGCCAGGGCGTGGACAAGACCGGCCGGCTCGCCCCCGAGGCCCTGGAGCGGACCTTCGCCGCCTGCCGCGAGTACGCGACGGTCATCAAGGAGCTCGGTGCGGACCGGGTGCGCTTCGTGGCCACCTCCGCCTCCCGGGACGCGGAGAACCGGGACGAGTTCGTACGGGGCGTCAAGGAGATCCTGGGCGTCGAGCCCGAGGTGATCTCCGGCGCGGAGGAGGCGGAGTTCTCCTTCACCGGCGCCACGAAGGAGCTGACCGCCCACGAGCACCTGGAGCGCCCGTTCCTGGTGGTCGACATCGGCGGCGGCTCGACCGAGTTCGTCGTCGGCGAGCAGCACGTACGGGCGGCCCGCTCGGTGGACGTGGGCTGCGTCCGGATGACCGAGCGCCACCTGGTGGTGGACGGGGTCGTCACCGACCCGCCGACCCCGGAGCAGATCGCCGCGATGCGGGCCGACATCGAGGCCGCGCTGGACCTGGCCGAGGCGTCGGTCCCGCTGCGCGAGGCCCGCACGCTGGTGGGTCTGGCCGGCTCGGTGACCACGGCCGCCGGGATCGCCCTCGGCCTGCCGGAGTACCTCTCGGAGAAGATCCACCACTCCCGGATCTCCTACGAGCAGGTCCGGGAGATCAGCGAGCGGATGCTCAACGAGACCCACGCCGAGCGCGCCGCGATCCCCGTGATGCACCCGGGACGGGTGGACGTGATCGGCGCGGGCGTCCTGGTCCTGCTGGCCGTCATGGAGCGGGTCGGCGCCTCGGAGGTCGTCGTCTCGGAGCACGACATCCTGGACGGGATCGCCTGGTCCGTCGCCTGAGACGGAGCGTGATCGTCAGGGGATTCCCAGGCGGAACGGTCTGTTCAGGCGCCCGAAGAGGGGTCCGCGGGGGACTTTGGTCCCTTGATCCACACGAAGTTCGTGAAGTTCTTCACAAGGAAAAGGGGCCTGTTGGGCTGCCGGGAGGGCCGTTCGAGGCTTCCCGAGGGCCCTCAGGCCCGTTTACCCGAGCGTTCGTGCGAATGTCGGAGGCTGCGGGTTCCGCATCAGACGTATGGACAAACGCCGGTGGTCCAGTCCGGTTGGGGGCCTGCGGCCCAGCTCAGGACGGGTGAACAACGACTCCCGTTACACCGTGGTTCCCGTTGCGCGCCATGACCTCCGTCACGTGGGCCGCGGAGTGTAGCAGAGGGTTCCGGACAGCTTGTGAAGGGGCTCACGAGCACCACCCCTGGGGGTGCTGGATACTCGTTCCATGAGCACCACGGAGCGTCCCAGGATCCTCGTTGTAGGAGGTGGGTACGTAGGCCTGTACGCAGCCAAGCGCATCATGAAGAAGATGCGTTACGGCGAGGCGACCGTCACGGTCGTCGACCCGCGGTCGTACATGACCTACCAGCCCTTCCTCCCCGAAGTGGCCGCAGGCAGCATCTCGCCTCGGCACGTCGTCGTCCCGCTGCGACGCGTGCTGCCCAAGGCTGAGGTACTCACCGGCCGGGTCACCAGCATCGACCAGGACCGCAAGGTCGCCGTCGTCACGCCGCTGGTCGGCGAGGCGTACGAGCTGCCCTTCGACTACCTGGTGATCGCGCTCGGCGCCGTCTCCCGCACCTTCCCGATCCCCGGCCTGGCCGAACAGGGCATCGGTATGAAGGGCGTCGAAGAGGGCATCGGCCTGCGCAACCACGTCCTCGAGCAGCTCGACAAGGCCGAGTCCACGACGGACGAGAACGTCCGCCGCAAGGCCCTCACCTTCGTCTTCGTCGGCGGCGGCTTCGCCGGCGCCGAGACGATCGGCGAGGTCGAGGACATGGCCCGCGACGCCGCGAAGTACTACTCCACGATCAAGCGCGAGGACATGCGCTTCATCCTGGTCGACGCGGCCGACAAGATCCTTCCCGAGGTCGGGCCCAAGCTCGGCACCTGGGGCAAGGAGCACCTCGAGTCGCGCGGCATCGAGATCTACCTGAACACCTCCATGGACTCCTGCGTGGACGGCCACGTGGTGCTGAAGAACGGCCTCGAGGTCGACTCCAGCACCCTGGTGTGGACCGCGGGCGTCAAGCCCAACCCGGTGCTGGCCCGCTACGGCCTGCCGCTGGGCCCGCGCGGCCACGTCGACGCCGAGCCGACCCTCCAGGTCAAGGGCACCGACTACATCTGGACCGCGGGCGACAACGCCCAGGTTCCCGACATGGCCGCCCGCAAGGCCGGCGTCGAGAACGCCTGGTGCCCGCCGAACGCCCAGCACGCGCTGCGTCAGGCCAAGGTCCTCGGCGACAACGTCATCTCGGGCATGCGGGGCTTCCCGCAGGGCGAGTACTCGCACTCCAACAAGGGTGCGGTGGCGGGCCTCGGCCTCCACAAGGGCGTCGCGATGATCGTCATGGGCAAGATGAAGATCAAGCTCAAGGGCCGGCTCGCCTGGTACATGCACCGTGGCTACCACGGCATGGCCATGCCGACCTGGAACCGCAAGATCCGCGTCTTCGCCGACTGGACCCTCGGCATGTTCCTCAAGCGCGAGGTCGTCTCCCTCGGAGCGCTGGAGACCCCGCGCGAAGAGTTCTACGAGGCCGCCAAGCCGGCGCCGGCTCCGGCCGCCGCTGCGGCTCCGGCGCAGAAGGCCAAGGCCTCCTAGCCCGGGCCTGACGGCACGAACCCGAAGCACGACCCCGAAGGGGCCGCCCGCCATCCGTGGTGCGGGCGGCCCCTTCGGCGTACCCGCAGTCCGTTGTGGGTAGACGGATGGGTCGGAGCTTTTGTGGAGGTGCGCCATGAACGACGCCGCGCCGCGGCTGGCTGCTCTAGCCGAGACCCTGCTGGGAGCCCCGCTGCCCGTGCGCATCCGTGCGTGGGACGGCAGCGAGGCGGGCCCGCCCGGTGGTCCCGTGCTCGTCTTCCACCACCGCCGTGCGGTGCGCCGGATGCTGTGGAAGCCGGGTGAACTGGGCCTGGCCCGCGCCTGGGTCGCGGGTGAAATGACCGTCGAGGGCGACCTGTTCGAGCTGCTGGACCGGGTGGCGGGGCTCGTCTGGGAGAAGGAGCGCGACTTCCCGCTCGCCGCTCCCACCGCTCCCACCGCTCCCACCGGGAAGCCGGCCGGCCGGAGCCGGCCGCTCGCGGCCCTGGGGGGCATCGCCCGCCGCGCGAAGGAGGCCCGCCCGGCCGCCCGGCTGCTGCGCGACCCCGAGCACCGGGCCGCGTTGCGCGAGCTGATCGCGGTCGCCGGACCGCTGCCGCCGCCCGGGCCCCCCGCCGAGGAGGCGACCGTCCGGCGCGGCGGGCAGCGGCACACCAAGGGCCGTGACCGCAGGGCCATCAGCCACCACTACGACGTCGGCAACGACTTCTACGAACGGGTGCTCGGCCCCTCGATGGTGTACTCCTGCGCCTACTGGACGCCCGGCGGGACCCTGGAGGCGGCCCAGCGCGACAAGCTCGACCTCGTCTGCCGCAAACTCGCGCTGCGGCCCGGCGACCGGCTCCTCGACGTCGGCTGCGGCTGGGGCTCCATGGCCGTGCACGCGGCGCGCGAGTACGGCGTCCGGGTCACCGGCATCACCCTCTCCCGCGAACAGGCCGCGTACGCACGCAAGCGGGTCGCCGACGAGGGGCTGACCGACCTGGTGGAGATCCGCGTCCAGGACTACCGGGACGTCAAGGACGGCCCGTACGACGCCGTTTCCTCCATCGGCATGGCCGAACACGTCGGCGCCGACCGCTACCGGGACTACGCCCGCACCCTGCACGCCCTGCTGCGCCCGGGCGGGCGCCTGCTGAACCACCAGATCGCCCGCCCCCCGGAGGCCGACGAAGAGTCGTACCGTATCGACGAGTTCATCGACGCCTACGTGTTCCCCGACGGCGAGCTCTCCCCGCTCGGCAGCACCGTCGGCGAGCTGGAGCGGGCCGGCTTCGAGGTCCGCGACGTGGAGGCGCTGCGCGAGCACTACGCGCTGACCCTGCGGGCCTGGGTGGCGCGGCTGGAGGCGCACTGGGAGGAGTGCGCACGGCTGACCTCGCCGGGGCGGGCCCGGGTCTGGCTGCTGTACATGGCGGCCTCCGCGCTGGGCTTCGAGCACGGCCGGCTCGGCGTCAACCAGGTCCTCGCGGTGCGGTCCTCGGCGGCGGGGGAGTCGGGGCTGCCGCTGCGGCTGCGCACCTGGGGCGCGTAGGCCTGCGGCGCACGCGCACACGTAGGGCCCCGGGGCAGCTGCCCCGGGGCCCTACACACCTTTGCTCCTGGGGCTCCGCCCCAGACCCCACGCCTCAAACTCCCCCGGCTACCGCTGGGAGGGGCCCCTGGCGGGCTGGAATGATGCCGCTACTCCGTCTTGATGGCCGTCAGCATGTTCAGGCGGGCGGCGCTGCGGGCCGGCCACATGGCGGCCAGGACGCCGACCAGTCCGGCGAGGGCGAAGAAGATCCCGATCCGGTCGAAGGGGATGACCAGCTCGTAGCCCGGGATGGAGGCGGCGATGGTCTTGCCGCCGGCCCAGGCGAGGAAGACGCCGACGCCGATGCCGAGGACCGCGCCGAAGAGCGAGATGACCACGGCCTCCAGGCGGATCATGTTCTTGACCCGGCCCCGGTCGAGGCCGACCGCCCGCAGCATGCCGATCTCCTGCTGGCGCTCGTAGACCGACATCGCGAGGGTGTTGATCACGCCGAGGACGGCGATGATCAGGGCCATGCCGAGCAGTCCGTACATGATGTTCAGCGAGGTGTTGATCATGCCGGCCATCTCGTTGCGCATGTCGGCCTTGTCGGAGACCTTGATGGCCGGGCTCTTGCCCAGGGCGTCGATGACGGCCAGCTGGTTGGCCTCGGAGGCGCCGCCGGCGGTCTTGACGAGGACCTCGGGGAGGTACTGCTCCTCGTTGTGCGCGGCGAGGATCTTGTTGTCGAGGACGTAGTCGTCGAGCTGGTCCTTGGCGTCGAAGATCGCGCCGACCTGGAGCGTGCCCTTCTGGCCGTCGTAGAACTGGGCGTCGACCGTGGAGCCGACCTTCAGGCCCTTCTTCTCCGCTTCCTTCGCGGAGACCATCAGCTGTCCCTGGCCGAGGGCGGCGAGGTTGCCGGCGGTGGTCCTGACCTCCAGTACGTCGGCCAGCGCGGCCGGGTTGACTCCGCTGACCACCTGGGAGGTGCCGGCGAGCTTGACGATTTCGAGGGTCTTCGGGGAGACGGCGGTGACGCCCTTGCCCTTCTCCAGCGCCGGGAGCACGGACTTGTCGAGGTTCATGCCCTCGCCGGCCATCGTGACCTTGTAGTCGGCCTTGACGTTCTGCGTGGTCGCCTTGTCGACGGCCTGGCCGACGGTGATGCCGATCACCGACATTGCGGTGACCAGGGTCAGACCGATCGTCAGGGAGGCGGCGGTGACGGCGGTGCGGCGCGGGTTGCGGACCGCGTTCTGCGCGGCCAGCTTGCCGGCGACGCCGAAGACCTTCTCCAGCAGCGGGCGGACCAGGGCGATGACCGGGCGGGAGAGCATCGGCAGCAGGACGAAGATGCCGATGAGGAGGAAGAAGGCGCCGCCCGCGATGACCGTGCGGCCCTCGCTCTTCTGGCTCACGCCGAGGAAGACCACGCCGATGCCGGCGAGGGCCAGGACGCTGCCGATGGAGTTGCGCAGCACCAGGGACTTCATGGTGGCGGGCAGGTGGGCGCTGCCCATGGCGGCGACCGGGGCGATCCTGGCGGTGCGGCGGGCGGGCAGCCAGGCGGCGAGCATCGTCACCAGGATGCCGATGACCAGCGCGATGAGGATCGTGGCGGGGGCGATGATCAGGTCGCCGGCCGGGATCTTGGCGTCGAAGAGCCCCATTGCCGAGCGCATGGCGACGGCGAGGCCGATGCCGGAGACCAGGCCGATGACCGAGGCGATGAGGCCGACGACGGCGGCCTCGGCGAGCACCGAGCGCTTGACCTGGCCGCGGTTGGCGCCGATGGCGCGCAGCAGGGCCAGTTCCTTGGTGCGCTGGGCGACCAGCATGGTGAAGGTGTTGTAGATGAGGAAGATGCCGACGAAGAGGGAGACGCCGGCGAAGATCAGCAGGCCGGTGCTCATGCCGGACATGGCCCGCTCGATCTGCTTGGCCTGCTCGGCGGCGAGGGCGGCGCCGGTCTTGGCCTCGGAGTTCTTGCCCAGGAGGGGCTTGATCTCGGTCAGCAGCTGGTCGGCGGTGGTGCCGGCGGTGGCGGCGACGGAGAGCTCGCTGTAGAAGCCGGGCTGGAGGTAGAGCTCCTGGGCGACCTTGGCGTCGAACAGGACCAGGCTGCCGCCCGCGTTGACGGCGCCGTCCTCCGTGGTGAAGACGCCGGAGAGGGTGAACTCCTTGACCGGTCCGTTGGTCGCGACGCGGATCTTGTCGCCGACCTTGTACGTGCCCTTGGCGGCCGTGTCCTTGTCGAGGGCGACCTGGTCGGCGGTGGCAGGGCCGGTGCCGTCGGTGAAGTCGTAGCGCGGGTCCTTGCCGTCCTTGACGGGGGCGTAGTTGGAGCCGGCGTTGGCCCAGCCGCTGCCGATCAGCTTGCCGTTCTCGTCGCCGACGCCGGCGAAGCCGGTGACCCGGCCGGAGACGGAGTCGACTCCCTTGAGCGCCTTGACCTTGTCGAGGGTCTGCTGGCTGATGCCGGGGTCGCCCTCTTTCTCGCCGTCCTCGTTCCGGGAGGCCCCGTGGTCGGTCACGGAGACCGCGACGCCGTCGTAGGACTTTGCGGACTGGTTGGACATGGCGTTGCTGAGGGTGTCGGTGAAGACGAGGGTGCCGGAGACGAAGGCGACGCCGAGGGTGACGGCGAGCACCGTCATCAACAGCCGGGCCTTGTGCGCGAGGACGTTGCGCAGGGCGGTACGGAACATGGTGGAGGAGTCCAGGGTGTCAGCGCGGCCGAAGGAACGGCGGCGGCGGAGGCGGAGCCGGGCAGGGAGGGCGGTGCCTCAGCTGGTGCGGCCCTTGGCGTCGAAGGCCTTCATGCGGTCCAGCACGCCGTCCGCGGTGGGCCCGTACATCTCGTCGACGATCCGGCCGTCGGCGAGGAAGATGACGCGGTCCGCGTAGGAGGCGGCGACCGGGTCGTGGGTGACCATCACGACGGTCTGGCCGAGCTCGCGCACCGAGTTGCGCAGGAATCCGAGGACCTCGGCGCCGGAGCGGGAGTCCAGGTTTCCGGTGGGCTCGTCGCCGAAGATGATCTCGGGGCGGGAGGCCAGGGCGCGGGCCACGGCCACGCGCTGCTGCTGGCCGCCGGAGAGCTGGGTGGGGCGGTGGGAGAGGCGGCCGGAGAGGCCGATCATCTCGATGACCTTGTCCAGCCACTGCTTGTCGGGCTTGCGGCCGGCGATGTCCATGGGGAGCGTGATGTTCTCCAGGGCCGTCAGGGTCGGCAGCAGGTTGAAGGCCTGGAAGATGAAGCCGATCTTGTCCCGGCGCAGCTGGGTGAGCTGCTTGTCCTTGAGGGAGCCCAGCTCGGTCTCGCCGATGCGCACGGAGCCGGCGGAGAAGGTGTCCAGGCCGGCGACGCAGTGCATCAGCGTGGACTTGCCGGAGCCCGAGGGGCCCATGATCGCGGTGAACTGGCCCTGCGCGAAGTCCACGGTGACGTTGTCGAGGGCGACCACCTGGGTCTCGCCCTGGCCGTACACCTTGGAGAGGCCGGTGGCGCGGGCGGCCACGGCCTGGGTGGTGTGCGGGGCGTAGTTCATGGTGGTCACGGGACGGCTCCTCGGTCTGCGGTGCGGGGACCCGTCCATCGTCTCCGCGCCGACCCCCGCTCCGGATCAGCCGTGGTGACCGTTCACCGGCCCACTGGAGTCTGACCGCGGAGGCGTCCGCGTACGTCTCTGGTATGACGGCGACCCCGACTCGACGCAGGGCGGTGGCGGAGGCGGCTGGTCCGGATCCGGGGGAGGTGCGGGGTGGCGTGCCGGGTGGCGGGAGGGG
Source organism: Streptomyces sp. NBC_01351 (assembly GCF_036237315.1). GTDB lineage: Bacteria > Actinomycetota > Actinomycetes > Streptomycetales > Streptomycetaceae > Streptomyces. Next base: position 5,146,309 of record NZ_CP108356.1, read on the forward strand.
TGGCGCGGGCCATCGAAATCCCGTCATTCCCGTATCGGGGGTGATCGTCCCCGAGAAGGTGCCGACCGTGCGTTCTCGCCCCTGACGACCCCTCAAGCGCCAATAAAATCAGACAACATCGGAAAGACGGCCAGGTGGCGGCAGAGGTGTTCCGGATAGGGTCGGGGCAGCGCTGAAGGCTGATATCGGGGGCCGCCACGCCCTGCCCGGATGGTGGAATGCAGACACGGCGAGCTTAAACCTCGCTGACCTTCGGGTCGTGCCGGTTCAAGTCCGGCTCCGGGCACTCTCCAGCTCCAGCGAGGCCCGGGTCGATTTATCCCCTGCGCTTCGCCCTGCCTTCTCCTAAGATCCTCCTCCAGCAGTAGGGTGCTTTTTTTGCGAGCGCATTACTCTTGATGCAAGGCCGCGCTCGGTGGCCACGGAGGAGTGAGATGAGGAGCAGTAACCCGGTCTTCTCGCGACGGGGGTTCAGCCGCGACAACGGTGGCTACGCGGGCTTTGACGCGCAGCAGCAGCACCAGCAGGCCGGGACCAACCCGTACGCGACGAACCCGTACGCGACCGACCCGGCGACGGGTATGCCGCAGGCCCCGGCGCGCACCAACGCGATGACCATCGACGACGTCGTGAGCCGTACGGCCATGACGCTCGGCACGCTGTTCGTGACGGCGACCCTGTCCTGGGTCCTCCTGCCGGTCGACCCGGCGAACCTGGGCAAGTCGTACGGCATCGCCATCGGCGCGATGCTCGTCGCGTTCGTCTTCGCGATGATCCAGTCCTTCAAGAGCAAGGCCTCCCCGGGCCTGATCCTGGCCTACGCGGCGTTCGAGGGTGTCTTCCTCGGCGTCATCAGCGCGGCCACCAGCACCTACCTGGGCCCCGGCGTGGTCATCCAGGCCGTGATGGGCACGATGTGCGTCTTCGCCGCCGTGCTCACCGCGTACAAGATGGGCTGGATCCGCGTCAACCGCCGGTTCTACGGCTTCGTGATGGCCGCCGCCATGGGCTTCATGCTGCTCATGCTGACGAACCTGCTGTTCTCGGTCTTCGGCGGCGGTGACGGCCTCGGCTTCCGCAGCGGCGGCCTCGGCCTGCTGTTCGGCGCCATCGGCGTCATCCTCGGCGCCTGCTTCCTCGCACTCGACTTCAAGCAGGTCGAGGACGGTGTCGCGTACGGCGCCCCGCGCGAGGAGGCCTGGCTCGCCGCCTTCGGCCTCACCATGACCCTGGTGTGGATCTACATCGAGATGCTGCGCATCTTCCAGATCCTCTCGGGCGACGACTAGTCGTACCGGCGGCCACCAGGCTTGCCCACTGCATGGGGAAGGCCCCGCGAGCACAGTGCTCGCGGGGCCTTCCCGCATTTCCGGGGTTCGTGAGTCGAGGGTCGGGAGTCGGGAGTCGGGGACGGGGTCAGCCGAACCGGCGTGCGGCTCTGCGCAGGTCGTACTCGTGGATGATCGCCTTGGCCTGGCCGTACGACAGCTCGTGCGCGCCGCGCAGCCAGCTGACCTTCTCCTCGAACCGGACGAGGGAGGGGCCTTCGTCCACGGTGCGGAGCCAGTCGGAGACTTCACGACCGGTGGTCTGGGGGATTCTGTCGATCATGTTGCGGTGGGTCTGCTCGGAGAACTCTACGGACATGGGCGCCTCCGGAGGTGTCGCCGTGCTGCTCTCTTCACGTCACCGTGCCGGAGAGTTCGCCCGTTGGCAATGGTGCGCGGACGGCGCGTAAGGTCGGCCGGGTGCTCGATACTTCACCCCTGACCGCCGCCGTGGAACGTTTCGCAGACCGGCTGCGGGCCGCGCCGCAGAGCCGCCTGCGGCAAGGAGCCGCCGAGGTGGCACTGGAGCTGGCCCGCGAGCTCTCGGCGAGAGCGCAGGCCCTTGAGGACGCCGCGGCGGGCGCGGCGGGCGCCCGGGTGCGGGAGATGCCGGACGCGGGGCTCTTCGTCGTCGGGGACCAGGTGGCGGTGGCCGGGGCCGACCTCGCGGAGGTGCTGCGCGGCGCAGCGGCCCCGGACGGCGCGAAGGCCCCGTCCGAGGTGCTGGACGAGGCCGTGCGGCTGGTGGAGCAGGCGGACGCTAGAGCGATGCGATGACGCGGTCCGCGAGGATGTAGACGTTGCTGTCCGGGTCCTCGGCGCTACCGCAGGAGAAGGTCAGTGCGTAGGCGCCGGAGATGCCCGAGCCGCCGAGCAGGACCGGAGCGGTGCCCGAGCGCAGGGCCTCGGCGAGGCGCTCCGCGGTCTCCCGGTGCCCCGGGGTCATGCAGAGCGTGGTGCCGTCCGTGAAGACGTACACGTCGAGGGTGCCCAGCGGGCCGGGACGGACGTCCGCGAGGGCCGTACGGGCCTCCGCGAGCTCCTCCAGGCGGCTGACCGTGCGCTCGTGGTCGGCGCCGGGGTGCGAGGCCTGGACCGGTACGAAGTCGGGGTGCGAGGGGTGGCGCCGGCGGGCGGCGGCCAGCTCGGCCGAGTCCTCCGGGTACGGGTTCTCGTCGAGGGCGTCGTCGCCGAGCACCGGCTCCAGGCCCACCATGTCGGCCTGCCGGGGCAGGAAGACGTGCGGGCTGTCCTCTCCGAGGCCGGGCAGGCCGCCCAGCAGCGAGGGCGCGTCGGCGGCGTCGCGGGCCTCCTGCGCGGCCCAGAAGGCGCGCGCCTCGGCCAGCTCGCGCTCACGCTCCTCGGCGAGGGCTTCGGCCACGGCGGCTCGTATCTCCGCGGCGGGGGATTCGACGGCGCTGCGGGCGTGCGGGACGGTCGCACCGCGGGGGTGGGCCGGCACCGCCAGCTCACTGCGCAGGGCCGTGACCTGCTTGCGCAGGCCGTGGACGGCGTGCAGCGCAGCAGCGCCGACGGCCGTGGCAGCGGCCGCGGTCAGCAGCAGGGCAAGAGACATGGCGCTCACTGACTAACTCCCGGTGTGATTCGATCCCCCGACTTCCTACATCAGAGTGTCCTGACCTGGGAATGGCGTGCAGTGCATTACGTCACGAATTGGACAGGTCTTTCGTCCCGAGGTGCCCCTCCGCATACTGCCTGACCTGCATATATGCCGATCCCCCAGGAGATAGGTCACATCCTGGGGGAGATTCGGTCACAGGTCGGCCGCGACGGGGTTGGATCCGGCGTCGGCAGGCGGCAAGGGACCGGGCCCGGTCCCTTGCGGCGCCTGGGGCCCTGACTAGCTGAGACGCTCGATGACCATGGCCATGCCCTGGCCGCCGCCGACGCACATGGTCTCCAGGCCGAACTGCTTGTCGTGGAACTGCAGGCTGTTGATCAGAGTGCCGGTGAGGCGGGCGCCGGTCATCCCGAAGGGGTGACCGACGGCGATGGCCCCGCCGTTGACGTTCAGCTTGTCGAGGGGGATCTCCAGGTCCCGGTACGACGGGATGACCTGGGCCGCGAAGGCCTCGTTGATCTCGAAGAGGTCGATGTCGCCGACGGTCAGGCCGGCCCGCTTCAGTGCCTGCTTCGACGCCTCGACCGGGCCCAGGCCCATGATCTCGGGGGAGAGGCCGGTGACACCGGTGGAGACGATCCGGGCCAGCGGGGTCAGACCCAGCTCGCGGGCCTTGGTGTCGCTCATGATGACGAGCGCGGCGGCGCCGTCGTTCAGCGGGCAGCAGTTGCCGGCGGTGACGAGGCCGTCGGGGCGGAAGACGGGCTTGAGGCCCTGCACGCCCTCCAGGGTGACGCCGGCGCGCGGGCCGTCGTCCGTGGAGACCACGGTGCCGTCGGGGGTGGTGACCGGGGTGATCTCGCGCGCCCAGAAGCCGTTCTTGATGGCCTCTTCGGCCAGGTTCTGCGAGCGCACGCCGAACTCGTCCATGTCCTGGCGGGTCACACCCTTGAGGCGGGCCAGGTTCTCGGCGGTCTGGCCCATCGCGATGTACGCGTCGGGGATCAGGCCGTCCTCGCGGGGGTCGTGCCAGTCCGTGCCCTCTTCGGTGGCGCGGGCGGCGGTACGGGCCTCCGCGTCCGCGAAGAGCGGGTTGTGGGCCTCGCGGATGTCGGAGGAACCGTGGACGGAACGGGAGACCATCTCGACGCCCGCGGAGATGAAGACGTCGCCCTCACCGGCCTTGATGGCGTGCAGGGCCATGCGGGAGGTCTGCAGGGAGGAGGAGCAGTAACGGGTGATCGTCGCGCCCGGCAGGAAGTCCATGCCCATCTGCACGGCGACGATGCGGGCCAGGTTGCTGCCCTGCTCGCCGCCGGGGAGGCCGCAGCCCAGCATCAGGTCGTCGATCTGGCGCGGGTCCAGCTCGGGGACCTTGGCGAGGGCGGCCTGGATGATCGTGGCCGTCAGGTCGTCCGGCCGGATGTCCTTGAGGGACCCCTTGAAGGCGCGCCCGATGGGCGAGCGGGCGGTGGAAACGATGACGGCTTCGGGCATCGGGACTCCAAGGGGTGCGTCGTTGCGGGACCGCATGCGAAGTTACCGCCCCGTACGGTCGAGGTCACCGGCGGGGCGGTGTGATGCCGGTCGCTCCTGCGGGGGCTGGGGGGCTCACGGGCCGGGCCCGCACTCCCAGGATGCGTCTGCGGCGCCGCTGCCGGGGCTGAAGGCGCCGCTGCGCGGCACCCTGGGCTCCGCCCAGACCGGCTCCTCAAACGCCGGAGGGGCTGGATTTCGGCTGGAGTCAGCCTGCATGTGCGGCGGAAGGGCGGGTAGGGGACGGGCTCCGCGCAGCGGGGCGACGGCGGCCGGGGCTACGGGCCCGGGGTCGGGGTGTTGGCCAGGTCGGCCGGGGTCGGGGACGCGGAGGGGTCCGGGAGGCGCCGCCGACGGCGGTGTTTGAGGAGGACCCAGGGGCCGCGGGCCGCCGTGACCTCCGTACCCGCCTGCCCGGCGGCAGCCGACGCGGCCTTGGCCACCGGGAGCATGTCCTCGTCGCGGGACACGTCCAGCCGGTCGGACTCCGGCCACAGCGACAGCGCCGCGCACAGGGTGGGGAGGACGGCCATCGCCGCCGTCGCGTACCCCTCCGCCGAGGGGTGGTAGGAGTCCGGGCCGAACATCTCCCGGGGGTTCGCCGCGAACTCCGGCCCCAGCAGGTCCCCCATCGAGACCGTACGGGCGCCCAGCGCGACCACCCCTATGGTCTGCGCGGCCGCCAGCTGCCGCGAGACCCGCCGGGCCAGCCACCGCAGCGGCTGGTAGACCGGCTCGATCGTGCCCAGGTCCGGGCAGGTGCCGACCACCACCTCGGAGCCCGCCATGCACAGCCGCCGCACCGCCGAGGTGAGGTGGCGGACCGACTGGGTGGGCGGCATGCGCCGGGTCACGTCGTTCGCGCCGATCATGATCACGCATACGTCCGGTGCGGGCCGGTCGCCGTCCAGCAGCAGCCCCACCTGCCGGTCCAGGTCGTCGGACATGGCCCCCGACTGGGCCACGTTGCGCAGTTCCACCGGCCGCTCGGCCACCGCCGCCAGCCCGGAGGCCAGCAGCGCCGCCGGGGTCTGTCTGGCCCGCCGTACGCCGAGCCCCGCGGCCGTGGAGTCGCCCAGCATGGCCAGCCGGAGCGGGCCCGTACTCTGCTCCGGCCCGTTGAACTCGCTCCCGTACAACCCGTCCGCGCGCGGCGGATCACCCAGCCCGGTGCCCACCGTCCGCTTGGCGAACTGCATCTCAGCCAGCACGAGCCCCACCGTGGCGGCCCCGACCAGCCCGAGCCCGCCCCCGCCGTACGCTGCGCCCGCCGCGATCCGGCGGGCTGTTCTCGCCCTGGACACCCTTCCGGCCACCTCACTTCTCTGACTGGGCCTTCGTTGACCTTCCTGCCCCGTACGGACGGTCGTCCAATCCCTTTCCGCATACTCTGGCCGGACCTCCCGGAGAACCCGTGGAGTCCCGTCCTTGGAGAACATGGTGCAATTCCACGACTCGATGATCAGCCTCGTCGGCAACACCCCGCTGGTGAAGCTCAACCGTGTGACCGAAGGCCTCACGGCCACCGTCCTTGCGAAGGTCGAGTACTTCAATCCCGGCGGCTCCGTGAAGGACCGGATCGCCGTCCGGATGATCGAGGCCGCCGAGCAGAGCGGAGCCCTCAAGCCCGGCGGCACCATCGTGGAGCCGACCAGCGGCAACACGGGTGTAGGACTCGCCATCGTGGCCCAGCAGAAGGGCTACAAGTGCATCTTCGTCTGCCCTGACAAGGTGTCCATGGACAAGATCAACGTCATGCGCGCGTACGGCGCCGACGTCGTGGTCTGTCCGACCGCGGTCGACCCCGAGCACCCGGACTCGTACTACAACGTGTCCGACCGCCTCGCGCGCGAGCCCGGCGCCTGGAAGCCGGACCAGTACAGCAACCCGAACAACCCCCGTTCGCACTACGAGACCACCGGCCCCGAGCTGTGGGAGCAGACGGACGGGAAGATCACCCACTTCGTCGCCGGTGTCGGCACGGGCGGCACGATCTCCGGCACCGGCAACTACCTCAAGGAGGTCAGCGGCGGGAAGGTCAAGGTCATCGGCGCCGACCCCGAGGGCTCGGTGTACTCCGGCGGCTCCGGCCGCCCGTACCTCGTCGAGGGCGTCGGCGAGGACTTCTGGCCGACCGCCTACGACCCGGACGTCACCGACGAGATCATCGCGGTGTCCGACAAGGACTCCTTCCAGATGACGCGCCGGCTGGCGAAGGAGGAGGGCCTGCTCGTCGGCGGCTCCTGCGGCATGGCGGTCGTGGCCGCCCTGCGCGCCGCCGAGGGTCTCGGGCCGGACGACGTGGTCGTCGTCCTGCTCCCGGACAGCGGCCGCGGCTACCTGAGCAAGATCTTCTCGGACGAGTGGATGGCCGGGCACGGTTTCCTGGAGGAGGCCGGTCCGGCGGCGCGCATCGGTGACGTCCTCGCGGACAAGGAGGGCGCGATGCCGTCCCTGGTCCACATGCACCCCGAGGAGACGGTGGGCGAGGCGATCGAGGTGCTGCGCGAGTACGGCGTCTCGCAGATGCCGATCGTCAAGCCGGGCGCGGGCCACCCGGACGTGATGGCCGCCGAGGTCATCGGCTCGGTCGTCGAGAAGGAGCTGCTGTCCGCGCTGTTCGCGCAGCGGGCCTCGCTGGGCGACCCGCTGGAGAAGCACATGAGCGCGCCGCTGCCCCAGGTCGGATCCGGCGAGCCGGTCTCCGAGCTGATGGCGGTGCTGGGCGAGGCGGACGCGGCGATCGTCCTGGTCGAGGGCAAGCCGACCGGCGTGGTCAGCCGCCAGGACCTGCTGGCGTTCCTCGCCAAGTCGGCGAAGTAGCTCCCCCGGCTACCGCTGGGAGGTACCCCCAGCGGCTCGCTCGGCCGGGTCTCCGGGGGTCGGCCCCCGGGCCCTTGGGCCTGCGGCCCCCGTACGGGGGTCTTGCCCATGGGCCGGCCCGGCCGGGTCCGGGCGCGCGCCGGGGCGTCTCCTCGGGCGTCGAACGTGTCGGGGGGTCGGTGGGCCGAGGGTGGTTGTGTTCGACGCCCTGCGGGGACGCCCCACCGCACACCCGGCCCCGTCCGGTCCGGCGGGCACCGGGCGGGGAAGTCGCGCAAACGGTACGGGCCCGTCACGTGACGGCAGCACCGGCTTAACACGGCTCCGGCACAGTGGTGGTTGTCGGCAGGGAAGCCCGGGAGACCGGATCCCGGCCGGCACCACCGAACGGCGCGAACGCACCTCCGGAGCGGCTCCCGGATCGCGTGGACGCCACGGACGCGGAACGGCCCTGACCCGGCCCGTGTCCTCCGCGGGGACCGCCGTCGTCCCGCCCCCGGGCAACCGGGGTGCGGCGGTCCCCGCCTATTCCCTCCCGGGACGGGTGCGCCGGACGGCCTCCTGCACGCGGGCCCGCCTCGCGGCCTTCAGCCGGGCGCTCTCCGGCTTCCTCCAGCCCTGCTCGCGGGGTGACTCAGCCCCGCCGGCGTTTGAGGCGCGCGGTCTGGGGCGGCGCCCCAGCAGCGGCGCCGCAGCCGAACAGCGGTCAGTCCCGCCGGCGCAGCCCCTTGGCCGCGTGGATGAAGTTCACGCCCACGATCCCGGCCCAGGCCACCAGCAGCCCCGGCAGGCGCGCCTGCGCAGCAGCAATGGCCGAGAGCGGGATCGCCAGCACCAGCGTGATGATCGCGAAGCCGAAGCGTTCGCCGAAGCCCCCCTCCGTCACGGCAGGACCGGCGGGGCCACGGGCCGCGGACAGGCGTTCCTCCGCGAGCCGGCGCCGGACCTGCGTGTCGAGCTTCTCGACGAACGAGTCCACCAGCGCGGCCTCGTACTCCGGACCCAGCTCCCGCCGGGCGTCCAGCGTGGCGCCGAGTTCCTTCTTCAGTTCATGGGTGTGGGCGTGGTCATCCATGTCCCCACGGTAGGAACCGCCGGTGCCCCCCGCACTGGGGCTATCCCCCGTATCCGGATAGCGGGCACGGCTTGCCCGTGTGCATAACCGCATGCAGAGTGCTCCGTGACTGAATATCTCACCGGGACGGAGGGGGCGGCATGAGTGACAGCCCGGCGGCGCGGCTGCAGAAGCTGTTCGAGGGGCACCGGCTGACGCCGACCCAGCGGCGGATCGCGCACTGCATGGTGCGCGGGGCCGCGGAGGTGCCCTTCCTGTCGAGCGTGGAGCTCGCCGAGCTGGCCGGGGTGAGCCAGCCGTCCGTGACCCGCTTCGCGGTGGCGCTGGGCTTCGACGGATATCCCGCGCTCCGCCGCCACCTGCGCGAGGTGGCGCCCGCCGCCGAGCGGACCGCCACCGCGCACGAGGACGCGTACAACGAGTACCAGCAGGCCGTTCAGGGGGAGATCGAGAACCTGCGGCAGCTGTCGGCGATGCTCGCCGACCCCTCGCCCGTCCAGGAGGCCGGCCGGCTGCTCGCCGCCTCGACCCCGCTGCCGGTGCTCGGGCTGCGGGCGGCGTCCTCGCAGGCGCGCGGTTTCGCGTACTTCGCCTCCAAGGTGCACCCGGACGTACGGCTCCTCGACGAGGGCGGCTCGATGATGGACGACCGCATAGACGCGGCCGTCGCCGCCGGGGCGAGCACCCTGCTCTGCTTCGCGCTGCCCCGGCATCCCCGGGAGGTCGTGGAGGCACTGGAGCGCTCCCGGCGGGCCGGCCTGACCGTGGTGACGGTCGCCGACTCGGCCTTCGCCCCGGTGGCCCGCCACTCGGACCTGCTGATCCCGGCCCCCGTCGGCACCGGCCTGGCCTTCGACACGGCGTGCGCGCCGATGCTGCTGGGCCGGGTGCTCCTGGAGGCGATGGCGGACGCGCTGCCCGATGCGCAGGCGCGGCTGGAGGCCTTCGACGCGCGGGCGGTGTCGCGCGGGCTGTTCGTGGACTGAGCCCGCCCCGCCGCTCAGCGGTGGTTCAGCTCCGCGAGCTCGGTGGCGAGCGTCGCGCAGCGCCGGGATGCGCGGCAGGACGGGGAGCAGGGCGTTGCGGACGGCGCGCAGGACCGGGTTGCGGGTGGTCGCGACCCGGGTCATCCGGTCGGTGAGGGCCACCACACGCTGGGCGACGGGCCGTCGGCGGGCCTCGTAACCGTCCAGGCTCTCGCCGGCGAAGGCGCGGCCCAGGGCGTACCCGTCCTGGATGCCGGTGTTCGTGCCCTGGCCGCCGGCCGGGCTGTGCACGTGGGCGGCGTCCCCGGCGAGCAGCACCGCCTCGGTCTCGTACTGGGGGGGCCATCAGCGCGTACGGGTGGGCCGTGCGCAGACCGCCGAAGGGGATCGTGGTGAGGGGGCGGGCGCCGTCGCGGATCCGGAACCGGGTGACGGGGATGCCGCGGCCGATCAGCTCGCCGTGCAGGGCGCCGGAGGGGTCGAGCTCGTCGAGCACCTCCAGGGTGCGGGCGTGCACGACGGCGGCGCGGGTGGGGGTCCCCCCGGCGGAGCCAGGGGGAGTGTTGGCGCCCTCGGCCTGCTTGTCGAGGAGCACGGGGCTGGAAGATCAGCCTCGCCGGCGTTTGAGGCGTGGGGGTCCCCCCGGACGGGGTCTGGTGGGGGCACTTCCCAGCGGTAGCTGGGGGAGAGGGTCCGGGGCGGAGCCCCGGTTCGGGAAGGGGCGGGGTGGGGGAAGGCCCGCGCAGCGGTTACAGCAGGGCATCCCCGCAGGCGCCGCCGGCCTCCGCGACGATCTCCGCGGGCCCCTGCGCCGGTCGCGCCATCGAGAAGCGGACCCGGCCCCCGGGAGACACCGCGAAGCCGTGCACCGCGGGCCGCGGGAGGCTGTTGTAGCCGTAGTGGGCCGTGAAGAAGTACGCCCCCGTGTCCGGAACGCCGATCACGTCCCCCGGATCCAGCCGCGGCAGCTCGCGCGCCGTCGCCAGGAGGTCGCCCGCGAAGCAGGCCGGGCCCGCGATGTCCTGCGCCACCGGCTCCCCGGCCTTCGCGACGCCCTTCGCGTCGTACGGCAGGATCCGCACCGGCCAGGACGCCGGCGCGTACGCGGTGCGGGTCGCCAGCTGGACCCCCGCGTGGGTGAGGGCGATCGCACGGCCCCCGCTGGTCTTGGTGTACTCGACCCGCGCCAGGACCAGGCCGTTCTTGGCCAGCAGGGACCGCCCGAACTCCGTGACGAGCCCGTACGAGCCGTCGAAGAGCCCCGGGACCGCCTCGCGCAGGGCCGCGACGTACTCCCCGTATGTGGGGACCGCCTCGTCCGAGGTGAAGTTCACCGGCAGGCCCCCGCCGATGTCGAGGGTGTCGACCTGCCGGCGCCCGGCCGCCGCGTTGATCTCCTCGGCCAGCGCGTGCAGTTCCCGTACGCCCTCGGCGATCAGGGCCAGCGGGACGCCCTGCGAGCCCGAGTGGGTGTGCAGCCGGGTCAGCCACGGCCGCTCCGCGTAGGCCCGTACGAGCCACTCGCGCGCCCCCGGGTCGCGCAGCGCGATGCCGAACTTCGAGGTGGCCGTGGCGGTGGACAGCGCGCCGATGGTGCCCGCTCCGGTCTGCGGGTTGATCCGCACCCCGATCGGGGACGCGGGCGGGGTGGGGGCGGAGCCGACGAGCGCGTCGAGGCGCTCCAGCTCCTGGCGGTTGTCGGCGTTGACGGCGATGCCCAGCGCCAGGGCCTCGCGCAGCTCGCCCTCGGTCTTGGCGGGGGAGTCCAGCACGATCCGCCCGGCCGGCAGCCCGGCCGCCCGGGCCAGCGCCAGCTCGCCGGGGCTGGCGACCTCGCAGCCGAGCCCGGCGTCGGCGAGCAGCCGCAGTACGGGCACGAGCGGGGCGGCCTTGACGGCGAAGGCGTGCAGGACGGGGGTGCCGGGCGCCACCGCGGCGGCGAAGGCGCCGGTCAGGGCGGCGGCGGAGGCCCGGATCCCGGCGGTGTCCAGCAGGCAGGCCACCGGCTCGGAGTCGAGGAGGCCCTGCGCGACGGCGGCACGTACGACCAGATCCCTGTCCATGTCGTCCATGCCCGCCATCCCATCATCCGAAGGAGCGACCCGCAGCTGTTGACTGAATCTATTCAGGAAGCGAGGATGTGAATGGATTGACCAACATCGGAGGAGGCACCGCCATGTCAGGACCCCGCCCCGTACGTGCCGCGCGAGGCACCGAGCTCAGCACCCTGGGATGGCAGCAGGAGGCCGCGCTGCGGATGCTCCAGAACAACCTCGACCCCGAGGTCGCCGAGCACCCCGACAAGCTCGTCGTCTACGGCGGCACCGGCAAGGCCGCCCGCGACTGGCGCTCGTACGACGCGATGGTCCGCACCCTGCAGACCCTCAAGCAGGACGAGACGATGCTGGTCCAGTCCGGCCGCCCGGTCGGCGTGATGCAGACCCACGAGTGGGCCCCGCGCGTCCTGCTCGCGAACTCCAACCTGGTGGGCGACTGGGCCAACTGGGAGGAGTTCCGCCGCCTGGAGCACCTCGGCCTCACCATGTACGGCCAGATGACCGCCGGTTCGTGGATCTACATCGGCACCCAGGGCATCCTCCAGGGCACCTACGAGACCTTCGCCGCCGTCGCCGCCAAGAAGTTCGACGGCACGCTCGCCGGGACCATCACCCTCACCGCCGGCCTCGGCGGCATGGGCGGCGCCCAGCCGCTGGCCGTGACGATGAACGACGGCGTCGCGATCTGCATCGACGTCGACCCGCGCGCCATCGAGCGCCGCATCGAGCACCGCTACCTGGACGTCAAGGCCGACAACCTGCGCCACGCCCTCCAGCTGGCCGTGGAGGCCCGCGACGCGCGCAAGCCGCTCTCCATCGGCCTCCTCGGCAACGCCGCCGAGCTGCTCCCGCAGATGCTCGCCGAGGGCGCCCCGATCGACATCGTGACGGACCAGACCTCCGCCCACGACCCGCTCGCCTACCTCCCCGTCGGCGTCGACTTCGACGACATGGCCTCCTACGCGGCCAAGGACCCGGCGGGCTTCACCACCCGGGCCCGCGAGTCCATGGCCAAGCACGTCGAGGCCATGGTCGGCTTCATGGACGCCGGCGCCGAGGTCTTCGACTACGGCAACTCCATCCGCGGCGAGGCCCAGCTGGCCGGCTACGACCGCGCGTTCGCCTTCCCCGGCTTCGTCCCCGCCTACATCCGGCCGCTGTTCTGCGAGGGCAAGGGCCCCTTCCGCTGGGCGGCGCTGTCCGGCGAGGCCTCGGACATCCACAAGACCGACAAGGCGATGCTGGAGCTCTTCCCGGAGAACGAGTCCCTGCACCGCTGGATCAAGATGGCCGGGGAGCGCGTCCACTTCCAGGGCCTGCCCGCGCGCATCTGCTGGCTCGGCTACGGCGAGCGCGACAAGGCCGGCGAACGCTTCAACGAGATGGTCGCCGACGGCACCCTCGCCGCGCCGCTGGTCATCGGCCGCGACCACCTCGACTGCGGTTCGGTGGCCTCCCCGTACCGCGAGACCGAGGCGATGCTCGACGGCTCCGACGCGATCGCCGACTGGCCGCTGCTCAACGCCATGGTCAACGTGGCCTCCGGCGCCTCCTGGGTCTCCATCCACCACGGCGGCGGCGTCGGCATGGGCCGCTCCATCCACGCGGGCCAGGTCACGGTCGCCGACGGCACCCCGCTGGCGGGCGAGAAGATCCGCCGCGTGCTGACGAACGACCCGGGCATGGGCGTCATCCGCCACGTCGACGCGGGCTACGACATCGCGGAGTCCGTGGCGGACGAGCGCGGGGTCCGGGTCCCGATGCGCGAGGGCGACGACGCGTGAGCGAGGCCGACATCCCGGGTGCGGCGCCGCTGCCGGGGCTCCGCCCCGGACCCCGCGCGTCAAACGCCGGCGAGGCTGAATCGGCGGGGCGGGGAGAGAGCAGCTCTTTCCACGCCATGTGGGCCGACCTCGCGCCCATCGGCCGCAACGCGGACTCCGGTGGGTACCGCCGCTATGCGTGGACCGGCGCGGACGCCGACTGCCGGACCTGGTTCCAGGCGCAGGCAGAGGCCCGCGGGCTGACGTACGAGACCGACCGCAACGGCAACCAGTGGGCCTGGCTCGGCGACCCCCTCGCGGGGGACGCCGTCGTCACCGGCTCGCACCTGGACTCCGTCCCCGACGGCGGGGCCTTCGACGGCCCCCTCGGGGTGGTGTCCTCCTTTGCGGCCCTGGACGAACTCCGCAGGAGGGGCGCGGAGTTCGCCAGGCCACTCGCCATCACCAACTTCGGTGACGAGGAAGGCGCCCGCTTCGGCCTCGCCTGCGTCGGCTCCCGGCTCGCCGCCGGGCAGCTGACCAAGGAGAAGGCGTACGAGCTCCGCGACGCCGACGGCATCAGCCTGCCGCAGGCGATGGAGGCCGCCGGGTACGACCCCGACGCCATCGGGGCCGACCCCGAACGCCTCGCCCGCATCGGCGCGTTCGTCGAGCTCCACGTGGAGCAGGGCCGGGCCCTCGACCTCTCCGGCGACCGGGTCGGCATCGCCTCCGCGATCTGGCCGCACGGCCGCTGGCGGTTCGACTTCCACGGCGAGGCCAACCACGCGGGCACCACCCGCCTGGTCGACCGCCGCGACCCGATGCTCACGTACGCGGCGACCGTCCTCGCGGCCCGCACCGAGGCGGCCCTCGCCGGGGCCGTCGCCACCTTCGGGAAGATCGCGGTCGAGCCCAACGGGGTCAACGCCATCCCCTCCCTGGTGCGCGGCTGGCTCGACTCGCGCGCCGCCGACCAGGCGACCCTCGACACGGTGGTCACCGCCATCGAGAAGGCCGCCCGCGAGCGCGCCGGCCAGGACGGTATCGACCTCGCGATCGTCCGGGAGTCCTTCACCCCGGTCGTCGAGTTCGAGCACGCCCTGCGCGACGAGATGAACCGGATCCTGGGCGGGTCCGTCCCCGTCCTCGGCACGGGCGCGGGACACGACGCCGGAATCCTCTCCGCCGCCGTCCCCACCGCGATGCTGTTCGTACGGAACCCGACCGGCGTCTCCCACTCCCCGCGGGAGTTCGCCGCCGAGGACGACTGCGTGGCGGGCGTCCTCGCCCTCGCCGACGTACTGGAAGGACTCGCGTGCCGGTGACGACGCGTACGACGTACTGGCTGGAACACGCCTGGCTCGACACGAACGTCGAGCCGGGCGTGGCCCTGGACGTATCCGCCGACGGGCGGATCGCCGCCGTCCGGACCGGGGTCGAGGCCCCGCCCCCCGGCGCCGAAGTGCTGCGCGGCCTGACGATCCCGGGCCTCGCCAACGCGCACTCCCACGCCTTCCACCGGGCCCTGCGCGGCACGGTCCAGGTCGGCTCGGGCACCTTCTGGACCTGGCGCGACTTCATGTACAAGGTCGCCCAGAACCTCACCCCCGACACGTACTTCGCGCTCGCCCGCGCCGTGTACGCCGAGATGGCGCTGGCCGGCATCACCGACGTCGGCGAGTTCCACTACGTCCACCACGCCCCGGGCGGCGCCCCGTACGCCGACCCGAACGCCATGGGCGAGGCCCTGATCGAGGCCGCGGCCGCGGCCGGCATCCGGATCACCCTCCTCGACACCGCCTACCTGTCGGCAGGCTTCGGGGAGGCCCCCAACCACCACCAGCTGCGCTTCTCCGACGGCACCGCCGACGCCTGGGCGGAGCGGGTCAGCGCCTTGAAGCCCCGCGAGCACGCCCTGATCGGCGCCGCGATCCACTCCGTACGCGCGGTCCCGGCGGGGCAGTTGGCCACGGTCGCCGCGTGGGCGCAGGAGCGCGGGGTGCCGTTGCACGTGCACCTCTCCGAGCAGACCGCGGAGAACGACGCCTGCCAGGCCGCGCACGGCCGCACCCCGACCCAGCTCCTCGCCGACCACGGGGTGCTGGGCCCGCGCACCACGGGCGTCCACAACACGCACCTGACCGACGTGGACATCGCCCTCCTCGGCGGCACCACCACCGGCACCTGCATGTGCCCCACCACCGAACGCGACCTCGCGGACGGCATCGGCCCGGCGGTCCGCCTCCAGCGGGCGGGCAGCCCGCTCTCGCTCGGCAGCGACAGCCACGCGGTGATCGACCTGCTGGAAGAGGCCCGCGCGATGGAGCTCAACGAGCGGCTCGCCAGCCGCACGCGCGGCCACTGGACGGCGGCGGCGCTGCTGCGGGCGGCCACGGCCGATGGCCATGCGGCGCTGGGCAGGCCGGATGCGGGCAGCCTGTCGGCGGGCGGGCTCGCGGACTTCACCACCATCGCCCTGGACTCGGTCCGCACCGCCGGTCCCGTCCCCCGGCTCGGCGCGGAGATGGCGGTCTTCGCGGCTTCGGCCGCCGATGTCCGGCACACGGTGGTCGGGGGCCGCCACATCGTCCGCGACGGCGTCCACACCCTGGTCCCGGACGTCCCGTCGGCCCTGGCTTCCACCATCGCCGCCCTCCGCGCCTAGCGGGGGACGCCTGCGGCGGGCCTTTCCCCCACCCCGCCCCTTCCCGAAACTGGGGGCTCCGCCCCCAGACCCCCGCGCCTCAAACTCCCCCAGCTACCGCTGGGAGGTGCCCCCTGGCGAGGCTGAATGGTGCCGCTGCGCGGCACTATCCAGCCCGCCCGGCGTTTGAGGGCACGGGCGCGCAGCGCACGTACGGGGTCTGGGGCGGAGCCCCCAGTTTCGGGAAGGGGCGGGGTGGGGGAACAAAAACAACTCGACCACCACGAGGAACCGCGACCATGACCACCGCAATCACCAACATCGGCAGTCTCGTCACCAACGACCCCGCCCTCGGCGACGGCCCCCTAGGCCTGATCAAAAACTCCACCGTCGTCATCGACGGCGACCGCATCGCCTGGGTCGGCCCCGCCGACAAGGCCCCCGCCGCCGACACCGCCTTCGACGCGGCCGGCCGCGCCGTCATCCCCGGCTTCGTCGACTCCCACTCGCACCTCGTGTTCGCCGGCGACCGCACCGCCGAGTTCAACGCCCGGATGTCCGGCAGCAGCTACGCCGCCGGCGGCATCCGCACCACCGTCGCCGCCACCCGCGCCGCCACCGACGCCGAGCTCGAAGCGAACCTGCTGCGCCACCTCGACGAGGCCCGCCGCCAGGGCACCACCACCTTCGAGACCAAGTCCGGCTACGGCCTCACCGTCGCCGACGAGGCCCGCGCCCTGCGGATCGCCGCCGCGCACACCGAGGAGGTCACCTACCTCGGCGCGCACATCGTCTCCCCGGACTACGCCGACGACCCGGCCGGCTACGTGGATCTCGTCACCGGCGAGATGCTGGAGGCCTGCGCCCCGTACGCCCGCTGGGTGGACGTCTTCTGCGAGAAGGGCGCCTTCGACGGGGAGCAGGCCCGCGCGATCCTCACCGCGGGCGCCGCCGCCGGCCTGATCCCGCGCGTGCACGCCAACCAGCTCTCCCACGGCCCCGGCGTGCAGCTGGCCGTCGAGCTCGAAGCCGCCTCCGCCGACCACTGCACCCACCTCACCGACGCCGACGTGGACGCCCTCGCCCAGGCCGCGGGCACCACCGTCGCCACCCTGCTGCCCGGCGCCGAGTTCTCCACCCGCGCCCAGTGGCCCGACGCCCGCCGTCTGATCGACGCGGGCGTGACCGTGGCGCTGTCCACGGACTGCAACCCGGGCTCCTCCTACACGAGTTCGATGCCCTTCTGCATCGCGCTCGCCGTGCGCGACATGCGGATGACCCCGGACGAGGCCCTGTGGGCCGCCACCGCCGGCGGAGCCCGCGCCCTGCGGCGTACCGACATCGGCAGGGTCACCCCCGGAGCCCGCGCCGATCTGGCCCTGCTGGACGCTCCCAGCCACGTCCACCTGGCCTACCGGCCCGGTGTCCCGCTGGTTTCCGCCGTGTGGCAGAAGGGTGTCCGCGCGCACTGAGAAAGGGCGCTGACGAAGGGTCAATTCCGGCCCGTCCTTTGTCTTCCCTCCGTAAGACCCCCGGCGTACCTTGAGCCACCAATCTGATGTGTCGTCAGTAACTTGTGGCCCGAGGGGAAGACGAAGGTGTCCGACCGGAAACGCTCCACCGCGCTCGCGCTGGCCTCCGCGCTGGCAGCCGGATCGGCGGTCCTGCTGGCCGCCCCCGCCGCGCAGGCCGCCGTCATCGACGTGGCCTACGACTGCAAGACCCCGATCGGGGACAAGTCGGCGGTATCACCCATCGACATCAAGGCCGTGAAGGAGGGCGACGGGTACAAGCTGACGATGTCCTTCCAGAAGGGCGTCTCGTCCAGCCCCGTCGAGCTCGGCAAGGGTGCGATGAGCCCCAGCGCCGTCATCCTCGTCGACGGCGCCGAGAAGGCCTCCGTGCCGGTCTCCGGACCGTCCAACCCGGAGGCCATTCCCGCCAATACGCCCATCAAGATCACCGACCTCTCGGGCACCTACAAGCCCAAGAAGAGCGGCAAGGTCACCTTCACCGCCGGGGTCCTCACCATCAAGGCGTTGGGCACCACCACCACCTGCACCCCCGGCAACAGCCCCAAGCCGTCCCTCGAACTGGACGTCACGGGCGCGGGCAGCGGCGGTACACAATCCGGCGGTTCCGCGGGCGGCGAGAGCCTCCCGCAGACCGGACCGACCGACTCCGCCCTCGCGCTGGGCACCCTCGGAGGCACCGTGCTGCTCAGCGGCGCCGCCGGCGTGCTCTGGCTGACCCGGCGCGGCCAGCGGGCCCGGTCCTGAACGGAGCACCCCCGGCCATGCCCGTGCTCCACTCCCTCACGTCCCTCCGGCGCGTGGGCGTCCCGCTCCTGGCGGCCGCCGCGCTGTACGCGACCCCCGCGCACCCCGCGGCGGCCGACGAGCCCGGCTGGACCGCCGAGCCGGCCGCTGGAACGGCCGCCGCTGGAACGGCCGCCGCCGGAGCGGCCGCCGCCGGGCCCGGGGGTGCCCGCCCGTACGCCGCGCGTCCGTACTACTACCTCTCCGGCACCGCCGGCACCGTGCTGGAGGACCGGCTCGCGCTCACCAACACCACCGACACGGAACGCACGGTCACCCTGCGCGGGGCCGACGCCTACAACACCACCGAGGGCGCCTTCGCCGTGCGGCCCGCGCAACCCGCGGCCGGAGGCCGCTCAACAGGGCACTGGACCGGCGCCGGGGCCTGGATCAGCTTCGGCGCCGCGGCCACCGTGAAGATCCCGCCCCGCACCCGCGCGGTGGTCCCCTTCACCGTCACCGTGCCGCCCGCCTCCCCGCCCGGCGACCACCCCGCCGCCGTGGTCGCCACCGAGGGCGGCCACGAGGTGGGCGTACGGGTCCACCTGCGGGTCGGCGGCCCCACCCTGGCCGCCCTCACCGTCGAGGACGTCTCCGTACGCGGCAAGGGCGCGGCCTCCGTGATCGCGTACACCCTGGTCAACCGGGGCAACGTGGCCCTCGCCCCCGAGCTGTCGATCCGCGCCGAGGGCCGCTTCGGCGAGGTCCCCGGGCGCGGCGCCCGCGCCCTGCCGGTGGAGCTGCTCCCGGGCCAGCGGGTCGAGCTGACCGAGCCCTGGCCCGGCGCGCCCGTCCTCGACCGGGTCCGCCTCACGCTCACCGTCACCGCCCCCGGCGGGGCCCGCGCCACGGCCGCCACCTCGGCGTGGTTCCTGCCCTGGCGGCTCGCGCTCTGGCTGGGCGGCGCCCTGCTCGCCCTCGGCGCGACGACCCTGACCGCGCTGTACCTCGTACGCAGCCGGCGCACCCGCCTGGACCCCCTGGCGGGCGGCACGCCCGTACCCGAACCGGAACACGAACTGACGGGAGCAGCCAGGTGAGCGCCAAGGCCGGCGGCACGATCCGCCCCCTCCGCCCCCTCCGTACGCTCCTCGCGGCCGCACTGGCCGCATGCGCCGCGTGCGCCCTCGCGCTGCTCCCCGCAGCCCCGGCCGCCGCCGAGGAGGGCAAACCCACCGTGGCGCTCTCGCTCCAGGAGGCCGCCAAGGGCACCCAGCTCACCGTCACCGGGACCGGCTGGCGCCCCAAGTCGCTGGTGATGCTGCTGGTCTGCGGGCAGAACATGATCGGCGGCACCAACAGCTGCGCCAACGCCGACGGCACCGCGGTCTCCGTGGCCGACGACGGGCACTTCACCGCCCAGCTGCCGGTGGTCGCCCCGCCGAAGCCCTGCCCCTGCATCGTCAACGTCACCTCCGTCAACGGCGACCAGTCCACCGTCGCCGCCGCCCTGAAGATCACCGACCACGAGGTGGCCGAGCTGCCCGCCGAATCGGGCACGGCCCGCCTCGCGATGCTCACCGGGGTCCGGCTGGAGGGCGAGGACGGGGTGCTCACCTGGTTCGGCGCCCCGCCCACCCGGAAGTTCAAGGTGACCGTCGGCAACCTCGGCTCGGCCCCCGTCAAGGACCCGGTCTTCCAGCTCGGCACCACCCGGGGCGTGTTCGCGCCGCTGTGGGAGGAGGCCCGCTGGAAGGGGACCATCCCGCCGGGTGGCAAGGCGGAGATCGCCCTGGACGTGGCCCTCACGGCCGGCGCCCACGGGGACCACACCCTCTCCCTCAAGTACGGGGAGACGGTCGTGGCCACCCAGCCGTGGGGCGTGGACCGCCCGTACGGGGTGCTGGTCTTCTGGGGCCTGCTCCTGCTGGTGATCCCGGCCGCGCTCTTCCGCATCGGCATGGCCGTCGTCGACAAGGTCCGCCCGCGCGAGACGCCCGCGGGCGGCCGCCACCGGGGCGTGCCCCCGGAGTCGCCCGCGGCCGTGACGACCCGGCTGCCCCGGATCCCGTCGCTACGAGGACCCGCGCGCGCGGCCTCCGGTCCGCCGGAGCCGTCCCCCCAGACCACCACGGCGGTCCTGCCGTGGTTCACCCCGGACAGCGCACCGGGAACAGCACAGCAATCCGCACGGCAATCCGCACCGTCAGAAGACCATCCGACAACGAAGGGACATCCGTGAGAACCCAACGGAGGATGAGCGCGGCCGGGGTCGCGTTGATGCTCGGCGGGGCGGGGATCCTGCTGGCGGCGAGTCCCGCCCAGGCCGCCTCGGTCACGTTCAAGACAGAGTGCATACCGCCGTCGATCTCCGGGCTGCCGCCGATCCAGGGCGAGACGACCGTGGAGATCACGGCTCCCGCGACGGCCAAGGTCGGGGACACCGTCGACGTCACCTGGAAGACGGTGAAGGCGGCGTCGAAGAACCCGGACGTGATCGACCTGGAAGCGAACATGGTCGAGCCCAGCGGCGACCTCAAGGTGGGGGGCGCGCAGACCGGCGTGGTCGCCATGAAGGGGCCGCGGGAGAACCCGCCCATCCCCAAGGGCGGCGACATGAAGCTGTCCACCATGACCGGCAAGCTCAAGATCGAGAAGGCCGGCGACATCACGCTCACGCCCGACAAGTACGTGATCACGGTCCACCAGATCATGAAGACCGAGACCAAGTGCGCGCCCAAGGAGGCCGTGAAGGCCTCCGCGACCATCAAGGTCGAGGGCGGCTCGGGCAACGGCGGCAACACGAACGGCGGGACCAACAACGGCGGCACGAACAACGGCGGTACCAACAACGGCGGCACCACCGCCGGAGGCGGCGGTCAGACCGACTTCCCCGGCAAGCCCGTCGACGTGAAGTTCGACTGCGGTGAGACCGTGCCCGGCGGCATCACCACCCCGGTCACCGTCAGCGCCAAGAAGAACGGCGGCAATTTCGACCTGACGGTCAAGACGGCCAAGGGCGCCATGAAGGCCCCGGTGGCCCTGCCCAAGGGCGCGCTCAAGCCCTCGATGAAGATCAAGCTCGGCGGCGCCGACACCGGCATGGTCAACGTGACCGGCCCGGCCAACGCCGAGGCCATCGCCCAGGGGGCCGACGTCAGCCTGAGCGAAATGACGGGCACCTACAAGCCGGGCAAGACGGGCAAGGTCACGCTCAGCCCAGCCGACATGTCGATCGACGTGACGATGGTGGCGGGCTCCACGCCGCTCAACGTCCCCTGCAAGGCGACCAGCACCGGCGTCTCGCTGGAGCTGGACACCGTCGCGCAGGCGGGCGGCTCGGGCTCGCCCACGACGACCACCACCACCGGCAACGCCACCTCGGGCAACCTCGCCGAGACCGGCGCCGAGGACGAGGGCGGCATCAAGGCCCTCGCCCTGGTCGCCGGCACCGTGATCCTCCTCGGTGGCGCGGTGTTCACCTTCACCCCGTGGCGCCGCCTGCGCGGCACCCGCTAGCACCCGCCGGCACCCGCCGGGCAAAGGGAACGGCCCGGCACACCTTCCGGTGTGCCGGGCCGTTCGCCGTTCGGGCGCAGGTCAGGGACGGTGCGTCAGTGCACGCCACCCATGAGCGGCTGGACCTTCTTGCGGTACATGTAGATCGCGATGCCGGCGAGGACGGCGAGCGCGCCCTGGCTGGCGAACCAGCCCTGCGTGTCCGTCGGGGCGCCGAGCAGCTGGAGCAGCGCGATCGTCGAGTCACCGGCGGTGACCGCGAGGAAGAAGACGCCCATCATCTGGGAGGCGTACTTCTGCGGCGCCAGCTTGGTGGTCAGCGACAGGCCGACGGGGGAGAGGGTGAGCTCGCCGACGGTCTGGATGAAGTACACGCCGACCAGCCACATCGGGCTGACCTTCGTGTCGCCGGTGGCCAGGCCCTGGGCCATCATCATGACGCCGAAGGAGATGCCGATCATGACCAGCGCGAAGGAGAACTTCGCGAGGGTGGTCGGCTCCTTGGAGCGCTTGGCGAGGGCCACCCACAGCATCGCGAAGAGCGGGGCGAGGGCCATCACGAACAGCGGGTTCAGCGACTGGAACCAGCTCTCCGGGAAGTTGAAGCCGAACAGCGTGCTGTCCGTGCTGTCCTTCGCGAACAGGGCCAGCGTGGAGCCGGTCTGGTCGTAGATCGCCCAGAAGATCGCGGCGGCGGCGAAGAACCACACGTACGCCGACATGCGGGACCGCTCGACCGTGGAGAGGTCCTTGTCGCGCTTGATCCGCATGATCGCCCAGGCGGGCAGCACGAGACCGGCGATGGTCAGCGGCCACAGCGCGTAGTTGATCGTGAAGATGCCGGCCAGGCCGATGATCGCGTAGGCGGCGACGGCGACGCCGAGCCAGATCAGGCCCTTCTTGACGACGGAGGACTTCTCGGCGGCGCTCAGCGGGCTCGGAACCTGGTTCGAGACCGGGTTCAGGTGGCGGAAGCCGAAGAAGTAGAAGGCGAGGCCCAGGGCCATGCCGACACCGGCCATGCCGAAGCCGAGGTGCCAGTTGACCTCCTGGCCGACGTAGCCGATGGTCAGCGGGGCGACGAAGGCACCGAGGTTGATGCCCATGTAGAAGATCGTGAAGCCACCGTCACGACGCGGGTCGTTCTTGTCCCGGTACAGCTGGCCGACCATCGTGGAGATGTTGGCCTTGAGCACGCCCGAACCGGCGGCGATCAGCGCCAGGCCGATGAAGAACGAGACGGACGACGGCACGGCCAGCAGGAAGTGACCCGTCATGATCACGACACCGGCGACGGCCACGGCCTTGCGGGCACCCCACACGCGGTCACCGAGCCAGCCGCCCGGAAGGGCGAGCAGGTAGACCATCGCGTTGTACACGGAGTAGATCGCGACCGCGGTCGCGTCGTTCATCCCGAGACCACCGTCGGCCACGTTCGTGGCCAGGTAGAGCACGAGCAGCGCGCGCATGCCGTAGAAGCTGTAGCGCTCCCACATCTCGGTCATGAAGAGGAAGGCGAGGCCGCTGGGGTGGCCGAGGAAGGTCTTCTCCGCGGACGTGTCCGCCGAGTCCCTCGTCAGGCTGGAAGCCATGGGTCGATCCTTGCTTGCTCGGGACGCTTCGCTTCGTGAGCGGAACAGCGCCCGGGACGAGTGGCCGGCACCGGCGGCGGACCTCCCACCCCACGCCCGGGGGTCTCGCCCCGAGGTGTGGGGGCGAAGGAACGTCCGTAACCGGGATCCACGCCCGCTCGCGCACCTTCGCGCGGCGGGCCCGGCCCATAGGTCATTCACTGTCATCAAGCCCGGACAGGTGAGTCCCACAAGACTGCCTGTCCGATCAGGACAGAAATAGAGACCTTCGGCCGTTTTTGGCACAAAGGTCCCTGAGGTAGTGCATCAGGCGTCTCGCCACCATACGACACGACAGCGAGGCATATGAAAGGACTTGAGAGATGGATCACAGGTCAACCGGGAACCGTTTGGCCAGATTCGAAGGCGACCACTAGTCCATAAGGCCAGTTCGGCAGGGGTCTGACAGTGGGCCCCTCGATTCACCCGCCGCGGACTACCATCACCCACATGACGCGTGTACTGCTCGCCGAGGACGACGCATCCATCTCGGAACCCCTGGCCCGCGCCCTGCGCCGGGAAGGGTACGAGGTCGAGGTCCGGGAGGACGGCCCCGCCGCCCTGGACGCCGGACTGCAGGGCGGCGTCGATCTCGTCGTCCTGGACCTGGGCCTGCCGGGCATGGACGGCCTGGAAGTGGCCCGCCGGCTGCGCGCCGAGGGCCACGGCTTCCCGATCCTGGTCCTCACCGCCCGCGCGGACGAGGTGGACACGGTCGTCGGCCTCGACGCCGGCGCCGACGACTACGTCACCAAGCCCTTCCGGCTCGCCGAGCTGCTGGCCCGCGTCCGGGCCCTGCTCCGGCGCGGCGCCACCGAGGCCACCCAGCCCCCCGCCACCCACGGCGTGCGGATCGACGTGGAATCGCACCGCGCGTGGATGGGGGAGGAAGAGCTCCAGCTCACCGCGAAGGAATTCGACCTGCTGCGGGTCCTGGTCCGCGACGCGGGCCGGGTCGTCACCCGCGACCAGCTCATGCGCGAGGTCTGGGACACCACCTGGTGGTCCTCCACCAAGACCCTCGACATGCACATCTCCTGGCTGCGCAAGAAGCTCGGCGACGACGCGGCGAACCCCCGCTACATCGCCACCGTCCGTGGCGTCGGCTTCCGCTTCGAGAAGAGCTAGAGCCTACTGAGCCATGCGCCGCCGCCTGATCAACTCCACGCTCGCCGTGGTGCTCGTCGTGATCGCCGTCTTCGGGATCTCCCTCGTCATCGTGGAGACCCGGACGATCACCAACAGCGCCCAGGACCGGATCGAGTCCGAGGCGCTGCGCCTGGTGGGCATCGTCGAGGCGGACGTCCTGGAGAAGACGCCGATCGACGAGGGCGCCCTCGCCGAGCAGCTCGACGCCGGCCACTACGCCCGGATCACCCTCCCCGGCCGGCCGGCCGTGGAGGTCGGCAACCGGATCACCGACGACGTCATCCGCGGCAGCGCGCGCGGAGAGCAGGGCGAGACGGTCGTCGTCGAGGCGTCCCGCTCCACCGTGACCGAGGAGGTCGGCCGGACCCTGGCCGTGGTCGGCGCGGTGGCGCTGCTCGCCGTCGTGGCGGCCGTACTGCTCGCCGTACGGCAGGCGAACCGGCTGGCCTCCCCGCTCACCGACCTCGCCGAGGCCGCGGAACGCCTCGGTTCCGGAGACCCCAGGCCCCGGCACAGGAGGTACGGGGTACCCGAGCTGGACCGGGTCGCGGACGTGCTCGACGCCAGCGCCGAGCGGATCGGCAGGATGCTCACCGCCGAGCGGCGCCTCGCCGCCGACGCCTCCCACCAGCTGCGCACGCCGCTGACGGCGCTGTCCATGCGGCTGGAGGAGATCACCGTCACCGACGACCTGGAGACCGTACGGGAGGAGGCGTCGATCGCCCTCACCCAGGTGGAGCGGCTCACGGACGTGGTGCAGCGGCTCCTCACGAACTCGCGCGACCCCCGCACGGGCTCCGCCGTCCCCTTCGACCTCGACGAGGTCGTCAAACAGCAGGTGGAGGAGTGGCGGCCCGCCTACCGCAGCGCCGGCCGGGCCATCGTGCGCTCCGGCAAGCAGGGCGTACGGGCCGTCGGCACCCCGGGCGCGGTCGCGCAGGTCCTGGCGACCCTCGTGGAGAACGCGCTCATGCACGGCGGCGGCACGGTCGCACTGCGCACCCGCGTCGTCGGCAACCAGGCGGTGCTGGAGGTCACGGACGAGGGCCCCGGGGTCCCGCCCGACCTCGGCAACCGGATCTTCGAGCGGGCCATCAGCGGCCGCAACTCCACGGGCATCGGCCTCGCCGTCGCCCGGGACCTCGCGGAGGCGGACGGCGGACGCCTCGAACTGCTCCAGGCACAGCCGCCGGTGTTCGCGATCTTCCTCAGCCGGACGGCGCCGGAACGGTCCGAGCCCGAGGCGACGGTCCGCTAGCGATCCGGTCGCCCGGCGCGCCTGGCCCTGGTCTTTCGAGGGCCCTAGTTGTTCGCGGGCTCCGGCTCGGGGACCGGCTCCGGACGGCGGTCCGGCTTGGGCAGCGGCGCCGGCTCGGGCATGGGCTCGGCGGGCGTGGCGGACACGGACGCCGCCACGGGCAGCGCCTTGAAGACCCAGGTGCGGTAGGACCAGAAGCGGAACACGGTGGCCGTCCCGATGCCGATGAACTTGAACACATTGCTGGCGACGGGCCCGTCCCAGCCGAAGCCGTACGTGGCCACGTACAGCACGCCGTTCTCGATGACCAGGCCGATCGCGCTGAACGCCATGAACAGGACCAGCTCGCGCGTGCGCCCGGCGGGATCGCTCTGGGCGCGGTCGCGGTAGGCGAAGTAGCGGAAGCCGAGGTAGTTCGTGACGATGGCCACGACGGTGGCTATCACGCTCGCGCGCACCACCTGGAGGTCGGTGGTGCTGCGGATCAGGTTGAAGACACCCAGATTGACCAGCACACCCAGACCGCCGACCGCCCCGAACTTGGCGACCTCCCGTAGGAGACCGCGTACGCGTTCGAGAACAGATCCGTCCCCAGGCGTGCTCATCAGTAGGTCAGTCCTGTCGGTCACCGCCCCACCAGGGGCGTCCGGGGTTCTCCGTCAACCCACCCATGCTAAGTCTCCCCCCTGTGCTCCGTCTGTGCCTTCCGGCAGCGTGCGACGCACGGCACACCGGGGGAGGCAACCGACAGGTCCGCGCCAGGCCACGTCCATATGGCGGAATCCCGCCGGATACCCTGGAGGAGTGACGTTCCCGGTAGTCGGCATGGTCGGCGGCGGACAGCTCGCCCGCATGACCCACGAGGCGGGTATCCCCCTCGGCATCAGATTCAAGATCCTCAGTGACACCCCACAGGACTCGGCGGCCCAGGTCGTGAGCGACGTCGTCATCGGCGACTATCGCGATCTGGAGACACTGCGCGCCTTCGCGCGCGGCTGCGACGTGATCACCTTCGATCACGAGCACGTACCCACCGAACACCTGCGGGCCCTGGAAGCGGACGGCATTCCCGTCCGCCCGGGGCCCGACGCGTTGGTGCACGCCCAGGACAAGGGGGTGATGCGCGCCAAACTCGACGAGATCGGCGCGCCCAGCCCCCGCCACCGGATCGTGAGCGATCCGGCGGACGTGGAGGCCTTCGCGGCGGAGGTCGGCGGGTTCCCCGTCATCCTCAAGACCGTGCGAGGCGGCTACGACGGCAAGGGCGTGTGGTTCGTACGCACCCCGGAGGACGCGGACGCGCCCTTCCGGGCCGGTGTCCCCGTCCTCGCCGAAGAGAAGGTGGACTTCGTCCGCGAACTCGCGGCCAACATCGTCCGTTCCCCCCACGGCCAGGCCGTGGCCTATCCCGTAGTGGAGTCCGTCCAGGTCGACGGGGTCTGCGACACGGTCATCGCGCCCGCCCCCAACCTCTCCGAGGAGCTCGCGGGCCAGGCCCAGGCCCTCGCCCTGCGCATCGCCAAGGAACTCGACGTGACCGGCCACCTGGCCGTGGAGCTGTTCGAGACCGCCGACGGCCGGATCCTGGTCAACGAACTGGCGATGCGCCCGCACAACAGCGGCCACTGGACCCAGGACGGGGCCGTGACCTCCCAGTTCGCCAACCACGTGCGCGCGGTCCTGGACCTCCCGCTGGGCGACCCGCGCCCCCGCGCCAAGTGGACCGTCATGGCGAACGTCCTGGGCGGGGACTACCCCGACATGTACGCGGCGTACCTGCACTGCATGGCCCACGACCCCCAGCTGAAGATCCACATGTACGGCAAGGACGTGAAACACGGCCGCAAGGTCGGCCACGTCAACACCTACGGCGACGACCTGGACGATGTGCTGGAGCGCGCACGCCACGCAGCCGACTACCTCAGAGGAACGGTCACCGAATGAGCACCTCCGCCGCAGGTCCGATCATCGGCATCGTCATGGGCTCCGACTCGGACTGGCCCGTCATGGAGGCGGCCGCCCAGGCGCTCGACGAGTTCGAGATCCCGTACGAGGTCGACGTCGTCTCCGCGCACCGGATGCCGCGCGAGATGATCGCGTACGGGGAGCAGGCCGCCGACCGCGGCCTGAAGGCGATCATCGCGGGCGCGGGCGGGGCCGCCCACCTGCCCGGCATGCTCGCCTCCGTCACCCCCCTCCCCGTGATCGGCGTCCCCGTCCCCCTCAAGTACCTCGACGGCATGGACTCCCTGCTGTCGATCGTCCAGATGCCGGCCGGGGTCCCCGTCGCCACGGTCTCCGTCGGCGGCGCGCGCAACGCGGGTCTGCTCGCGGCCCGCATCCTGGCCGCGCACGACACCGACCTGCTGGCCCGGATGAAGGACTTCCAGCAGGAGCTGAACGACCAGGCCACCGAGAAGGGCAAGCGGCTGCGTACGAAGGTCGCGGGCGCGGACTCCTTCGGATTCGCGAAGTGAGCGCGGCGCAGCGCCTGGACGAGGCGCGTGAGCTGCTCGCCGAACACCCGGTCGTCGACGGCCACAACGACCTCCCCTGGGCGCTGCGCGAGCAGGTCCGCTACGACCTGACGCAGCGGGACATCGCGGGCGACACGTCCGCCCACCTGCACACCGACATCCCACGGCTGCGCGCCGGCGGGGTCGGCGCGCAGTTCTGGTCGGTCTACGTCCGCTCCGACTACGCGGGCGACGAGGCGGTCAGCGCCACGCTGGAGCAGATCGACGCGGTCGCCCAGCTGATCGACCGTTACCCCGGCGACCTGGTGCGGGCGCTGACGGCCGACGATATGGAGGCGGCCCGCCGCGAAGGGCGCATCGCCTCCCTCATGGGCGCCGAGGGCGGCCACTCCATCAACAACTCCCTCGCCACGCTGCGCGCCCTGCACCGGCTGGGCGTGCGGTACATGACGCTCACGCACAACGACACGATCGACTGGGCGGACTCGGCGACCGACGAGCCCCGGCACGGCGGCCTCACCGACTTCGGCCGCGAGGTCGTCCGCGAGATGAACCGCGTCGGCATGCTGGTGGACCTCTCCCACGTGGCCGCGACGACGATGCGCGACGCGCTCGCCGTCTCCACCGCCCCCGTGGTCTTCTCCCACTCCTCGGCCCGGGCGGTCTGCGACCACCCGCGCAACATCCCGGACGACGTCCTCGCGCTCCTCCCCGCGAACGGCGGGGTCGCCATGGCCACCTTCGTCCCGAAGTTCATCCTCCCGGCGGCGGTGGAGTGGACCCTGGCCGCGGACGAGAACCTGCGCGCCCACGGCTTCCACCACCTGGACACCACCCCCGAGGCGATGGCCCTGCACCGGGCCTTCGAGGCCGGGCGCCCCCGCCCGGTTGCCACGGCCGCGACGGTGGCCGACCACCTGGACCACATGCGCGAGGTGGCCGGCATCGACCACATCGGCATCGGCGGCGACTACGACGGCACGGCCTTCACCCCGTCCGGCCTGGACGACGTGGCGGGCTACCCGAACCTGGTCGCGGAACTCCTGACCCGCGGCTGGTCCCGCGAGGACCTGGCGAAGCTCACCTGGTCCAACGCGGTCCGCGCCCTCCGCGACGCGGAAGCGGTGGCCCGCGACCTGTCTGCCACTCTGGGCCCGTCGAACGCGGTCCTGTAGCGCGGCCCCGCCGCACGGGGCTCCGCCCCGGCCCCGCGCCTCAAACGCCGGCGAGGCTGGATTTTCCAGCCGTCCGGCGTTTGAGGACCGGGTCTGGGCAGAGCCCTGGGGGCACCTCCCAGCGGTAGCTGGGGGAGGAACGGTGGAAGGGCGGGGCGGGGAGAGGCTCCGCGCAGCGGCACCCCCGCACCCCGCCCGGCCAGGGCAAGGGCACCACGTCCGGCCAGGGGAACGGGGTTCGGCCCTGCCACCCGAACGCCACACCCACCAAGCAACACACACGCCCCGCGTGTCACGGTGGCACCATCTCTCCCTGCTGCCTCCGAGACCGGAGCGAACGCCATGGCCGACCTGCAGGATGAACCCCACACCGTGGGCATCGGAGCCGAAGACCCCCCGGCCTCCAACACCACCACCGGCACCACCACCGGCGCCAACACCCCCACCCCCGCGACGGCGACCACCGCGCTGGACCGGGCCGCCGCGCTGCTGTCCGTCCATCCCGTCGCGGACGGGTGCAACACGCTCATCTGGACCCTGCGCCAGAGCCCGTACCACGACATCGACACCCCGGAAGCCGGTGTGGACACCGACATCCCGCGGCTGCGCGCCGGGGGAGTGGGGGCCCAGTTCTGGTCCCTGCTCGTCCCGGAGGGCCGGCCGCCCGAGGACGTGGTGTCCGAGACCCTGGAACAGATCGACGTGGCGCTGGCCCTGATGCGCCGCTACCCCGACAGCCTGCTCCTCGCGCTCAGCGCCGACGACATGGCCGATGCCCGCAACCGCGGCCGGATCGCCTCGTTCCTCGGCCCCGTGCCCGGCGGCACGCTCACCGATTCCCTCGGCGTGCTGCGCGCCTTCCACACACTGGGCGTACGGATCCTCGCGCCCGCGGGAGCGACCTGGGCGGAATCGGAGGATGAGGGAGGCGGCCTGACGGCCTTCGGCCACCAGGTGGTCCGGGAAGCCAACCGGCTCGCGATCCTGCTGGACCTCACCGACTGCGAACCGGCGGTCGCCTGCCGGCTCGCGGAGGCGTCCAAGGCGCCGGTGATCATCTCGAACACGGGCGCGGCCGCGCTGAACCCGCATCCCGGGAACGTGACCGACGAGGTCCTGCTCGCCCTGCGCGAGGCCGACGGCCTGGCGATGGTCACCTTCGACACCGCCCGCACCGGGGACTCCCTGCACGCGGTGGCCGACCACATCGACCACGTACGGGCCATCGCGGGCCCGGGCGGCGTCGGACTCGGCGCAGCCTTCGGCTCCGAACCGGGCAGCCCCCGCCCGACCGGCCTCACCGACCCGTCGGGCTACCCCAGGCTGATCGCGGAGCTCCTGGGCCGGGGCTGGTCGGAAGCCGATGTGGCCCTGCTGACCTGGGGCAACGCCCAGCGGGTCCTGCGCGACGCGGAGTTCACGGCCCGCGCCGCCGGACACCGCCGGACCTGACGCCCGGCCCGGCCCGCCCGGACCGCCTAACAGGCGCAGAGGCAGACGGGGTGCCCGGCCGGATCGGCGTAGACCCGCCACGAACGCCCGCGGTCCTCCGCGTCCAGGGGCTTGGCGCCCAGGGCGAGGATGTGCTCCTCGGCGGCGTCGAGGTCCTCGACGGTCAGGTCCAGGTGGAACTGCTGCGAGCCCTCGGGGGAGGGCCAGTTCGGCGGGACGTGCCCGGGGGCCAGCTGGAAGGCGAGCGGTGTGCCCCCGTGGCCCTCCAGGTCCACCCAGGTCTCGTCCCCGGAGCTCGGGCTGCCGCCGAGCAGACCGGCGTAGAAGGTGGCGAGGGCGAGCGGGTCGGGACAGTCGAGGACGACGGTGCCGAGCTTGGCGACGGCCATGGTTCTCCTCCTGACGGTTACCGGCAAGTGCCTCTTACCGGTAACCCCAACCCTACGCGTTACCCCCACTCCCCTCCAAGAGGTAACGTCGAGGGCATGAGTGGACGCGCACCGGCACCCGGCGGTCTCGCACTGGTGGAGAGCCTCGTCAACACGCTGAGCGTGGACACGGGGGACGACCGCCTCGCGGCCGAGTTCGGCCTGTCCGGAGCGGCCCTCGCGGAAGCGGCGGAGCTGCGAGAGGCCCTGCGCGGGGCGCTGCTGGCCCACGCGGGCCACGAGCTGCGTCCCGGCGCCGAGGACCACCTGAACCGGCTCCTCGCCGAGGCCCCGCTGACGGTGCGCATCGACGCGTCGGGCGCCGTGACCCTCGCCCCGGCGGGCGCCCCGACCCTGCTCTCCCGCATGGCCGAGGCCCTGGCCGAAGCGTCCGCCGCCGGCACCTGGCCCCGCCTGAAGGCCTGCGCGGCGGACGACTGCCAATGGGCGTACTACGACCGCAGCCCGGGCGGCCGAGGCCGCTGGTGTTCGATGTCGATCTGCGGCAGCCGAGCCAAAATGCGCACGTACAGGGCCCGCGGGTAGATCGTGGCGCGGCTCAATGACCTGGGGCTCCGCCCCAGACCCTCCCCCAGACTCCGTCCGGGGGGACCCCCACTCCTCAAACGCCGGCAGGGCTGGATTGCCCGCAGGGCAATGTCAGCCTCGCCGGCGTTTGAGGCGCGGGGTCCGGGGCGGAGCCCCGGCAGCGGCGCCGCACCCCGACCCGCAGGGGCTCAGGCCCGAGGGCGCCCCATCGCGCGGTACGTCCACCCGGCCGCCCGCCACCGCTCGGGGGACAGGGCGTTGCGGCCGTCCAGGATGAGCCGGTCGGTCACGACGGACCCCAGCTCCGCCGGGTCCAGGTCGCGGAACTCGCGCCACTCGGTCAGGTGCAGGACCACCTCCGCGCCCCGCGCCGCCTCCAGCGCGGAGTCCGCGTACCCCAGCGTCGGGAACACCCGCCGTGCGTTGTCCATGCCCTTGGGGTCGTAGACGGTGACCTGCCCGCCCTGGAGGTGGATCTGCCCGGCCACGTTCAGTGCGGGCGAGTCCCGTACGTCGTCCGAGTCCGGCTTGAAGGTGGCGCCCAGCACCGCCACCCGCTTGCCCAGGAACGAACCGCCCACGGCGTCGCGCGCCAGCTCGACCATGTGCCCGCGGCGGCGCATGTTGATGGAGTCGACCTCGCGCAGGAAGGTCAGCGCCTGGTCGGCGCCCAGCTCGCCGGCCCGCGCCATGAAGGCCCGGATGTCCTTCGGAAGGCAGCCGCCGCCGAAGCCGATCCCGGCCCGCAGGAACTTCGCGCCGATCCGGTCGTCGTAGCCGATGGCCTCCGCCAGCTTGACCACGTCCCCGCCGGCGGCCTCGCACACCTCGGCCATCGCGTTGATGAAGGAAATCTTCGTCGCCAGGAAGGAATTCGCGGCGGTCTTCACCAGCTCGGCGGTCGGGAAATCGGTCACCACCAGCGGAGTCCCCTCCGACATGGGCGTCTCGTACACCTCCCGCAGCAGCTTCTCGCCCCGCTCGCCCTGTACGCCGACCACGATCCGGTCGGGGTGCAGGGTGTCCTGCACGGCGTAGCCCTCCCGCAGGAACTCCGGGTTCCACGCCAGCTCCACGTCCGCGCCCGCCGGGGCCAGCTCCGCGAGCTTCGCCGCCAGCCGCTCCGCCGAGCCCACCGGCACCGTCGACTTGCCGACGACGAGCACCGGCCGCGTCAGGTGCGGAGCGAGCGAGCTCATCGCCGCATCCACATACGACATGTCACACGCGTACTCGCCGTGCTTCTGCGGGGTGTTCACGCACACGAAGTGCACGTCGCCGAAGGCGCCGACCTCCTCCCAGGAGGTGGTGAACCGCAGCCGCCCGCTCGATCCCGGCAGCCCGGCCACGTGCTGGGCCAGCAGTTCCTCCAGCCCGGGCTCGTACATCGGCACCCGGCCGGAGGCCAGCATCTCGATCTTCTCGGGGACCACGTCGAGCCCCAGTACCTCGAACCCCAGCTCCGCCATCGCCGCGGCGTGGGTCGCGCCGAGGTATCCGGTGCCGATCACAGTGATCCTGAGGGGGGCCATGGGTGCTCCAGAGGTGCGGGGCCGTTTGCGGCCACTGAGCATAGTCGGGCCCGTGGACGGGGACGTTCCCCAGGAGCACCCGTGCTGTCACGCAACTCACGCGGGTCGTCCATACCGCTGCCCCGACGGCGACGACTAAACTTGGGTTACTTAACGGTAGTTAGCATCACGCAACGCACCACCCTTGGGGAGTGAGAGATCTTGGCGGGTTCTGCCGACTTCGACCTGTACCGCCCGGCCGAGGAGCACGACATGCTCCGCGAGTCCGTCCGCTCGCTCGCCGAGGCGAAGATCCTGCCGTTCGCGGCCGCGGTCGACGAGGAGTCCCGCTTCCCGCAGGAGGCCCTCGACGCGCTGGTCGCCAGCGACCTGCACGCCGTCCACGTGCCCGAGACCTACGGCGGCGCCGGCGCCGACGCGCTCGCCACCGTGATCGTGATCGAGGAGGTGGCCCGCGTCTGCGCCTCCTCCTCCCTCATCCCGGCCGTCAACAAGCTCGGCTCGCTCCCGGTGATCCTCTCCGGCTCCGAGGAGCTCAAGGCCAAGTACCTCGGCCCGCTGGCCAAGGGCGACGCGATGTTCTCGTACGCGCTCTCCGAGCCGGACGCGGGCTCGGACGCCGCCGGCATGAAGACCCGCGCGGTCCGTGACGGGGACTTCTGGGTCCTCAACGGCGTCAAGCGCTGGATCACCAACGCGGGCGTCTCCGAGTACTACACGGTCATGGCCGTCACCGACCCTTCGATGCGCTCGAAGGGCATCAGCGCCTTCGTGGTCGAGAAGTCCGACGAGGGCGTCTCCTTCGGCGCCCCGGAGAAGAAGCTCGGCATCAAGGGCTCCCCGACGCGCGAGGTCTACCTCGACAACGTCCGCATCCCCGCCGACCGCATGATCGGCGCCGAGGGCACCGGCTTCGCCACCGCGATGAAGACCCTCGACCACACCCGCATCACCATCGCCGCCCAGGCGCTGGGCATCGCCCAGGGCGCCCTGGACTACGCCAAGGGCTACGTCCAGGAGCGCAAGCAGTTCGGCAAGCCGATCGGCGACTTCCAGGGCGTGCAGTTCATGCTCGCGGACATGGCCATGAAGATCGAGGCCGCCCGCCAGCTGACCTACTCGGCGGCCGCGAAGTCCGAGCGCGTCTCCGCCGGCGGTGACAAGGAAGACCTCACCTTCTTCGGCGCCGCGGCCAAGTGCTTCGCCTCCGACGTGGCCATGGAGGTCACCACGGACGCCGTCCAGCTCCTCGGCGGCTACGGCTACACCCGCGACTACCCGGTCGAGCGCATGATGCGCGATGCCAAGATCACCCAGATCTACGAAGGCACGAACCAGGTCCAGCGGATCGTCATGGCCCGCAACCTGCCGTAGCGGCCCGACCCCCGCCGGACGCGAGGTCTCCCGGTCCCCCGGCCGGGGGACCGGGAGACCTCGTGTTCCGATCGGCGCACCCCTTAGGCTGTGCGCCGATCGGCCCCGGGCGCGGGGTCTCAGGGGGCGGGGAACAGGATGTCCGTAGAACGTCACATAGCGGGGATGCTCCAGCAGATCGCCCGTCAGCAGGACGTCGTCGAGATCGCCCCCCAGGGCTCCGCGCGGAAGGCGGCCGCCCTGGCGCACGTGGCGGAGCAGTTCGGCTACACGTACGGCATGGCGTACCGGACCGGGTTCAAGAACTCGCTCGTCCAGGTCCGGATGTACCGGGACCCGCGGCCCGAAGCGCGCGTCCGCGAGGCGGCCACCATCACCGCCCATCCGCGGGCGGGGAGCGGCGGGACGGTGCCCGGGCTGGTGCAGGGTTCGCTGAAGCCGCTCCCCGAGGCGGCCGGCAACGTGGCCGTGCTGAAGGACCTCATCACCTTCGACGTCATGGCCATGTACGCCGCCGACCGGAGCCAGAAGGTGAAGAGCTACCTCGCCTGCGCGGCCCTGACCGGCCTCATGCTCATCGAGAGGTCGCCGGTCGAAGCGCTCGCCTCCGGCGGGGTGCTCGCGCTGCTCCTCACCGTGGCGTTCCAGGTGGGCGCGATCCGCCGCGGGAAGATCGCACGGCGGCTGACGGCCGCCGGGTACCACGCGGTGCGCGACGAACAGGGCGACCGGCGGTTCCTGAGCCCGGGGCAGCAGTTGCCCGGCCACGCCAACCCGTTCGCCCCTTGAGGCCCTGGCCTGCGGCGCAGGCGGACGTACACATCAGGCCGGGCGCCCCTGGGGGGCACTCGGATGGGCTAAATTTGGACCTTCGTACGCCGGAATCGGTTGGGGAGAACGCAATGACGGAAGCGATCCTGCTGGTCGGCGGACAGGGGACGCGGCTGCGACCCGTGACGGTGAACACGCCGAAGCCGATGGTTCCCACGGCAGGCGTCCCCTTCCTCGCCCACCAGATAGCCAGGGCCGCCGCCGCCGGTGTCACGCACATCGTGATGGCCACCTGCTACCTCGCCGAGGTCTTCGAGCCCTACTTCGGCGACGGATCCGACTTCGGCGTCCACCTGGAGTACGTGGTCGAGGACGAGCCCCTCGGTACAGGCGGCGCCATCCGCAACGCGGCGCAGCTGCTCACCGGCGGCCCGGACTCCTCCGTCCTCGTCTTCAACGGGGACATCCTCACCGGCCTGGACATCGCCGGACTCGTCGGATCGCACGAGGCGGCCGACGCCGACGTCTCCCTGCACCTGGTGCGCGTGGAGGACCCCCGTGCCTTCGGTCTGGTCCCCACCGACCCCGACGGGCGAGTGCTGGCCTTCACCGAGAAGCCGCAGACCCCCGAAGAGATCATCACCGACCAGATCAATGCGGGCTGCTACGTCTTCCGCCGCAGCGTGATCGACTCCATCCCGGCCGGCCGCCCGGTCTCCGTCGAGCGCGAGACCTTCCCCGGCCTGCTCGCCGCCGGCGGCAGGCTGCACGGGGTCACCGAGAACACGTACTGGATGGACCTCGGCAAGCCCGAGGCGATCATCCAGGCCTCCGCGGACCTGGTCCGCGGCGTCGTCTCCTCCCCGGCCGTCCCCGGACGCCGCGGCGAGTCCCTCGTACTGCCCGGAGCCCAGGTGGCGGCCGGGGCCAAGCTGTCCGGCGGCACCGTCGTCGGCGCCGGCGCCCGGATCGAGGCGGGAGCGGTCGTCGACGGCTCCATCGTGCTCGACGGCGCCGTCATCGAGGCGGACGCCCAGGTCGGCGCCAGCCTGGTCGGCGCCGGGGCGAGCGTGGGCGCGCGGACCGTGCTGGACGCCGCCGTCATCGGCGACGGCGCCGTCGTGGGCGCGGACAACGAGCTGCGCGCCGGCGCCCGGGTGTGGTGCGGGGCGCGGCTGCCGGCAGCCGCGATCCGCTTCTCCCCGGACGCCTGAGGCCGGGGCGCCCGATCCCCGGGCGCCCGATCCCGTACGGCAGTCCCGTACGTCCGTACGTCCGTCCCGTCCGCGGTCAGTTTCCGCGGACGGTGACCTTCTCGTCGTTCTGGATCTGCTTGACCAGCTGCTGCACCTTCGCCTTGTCCCAGACGAGGTTGCCGCCGCGCTGGCCGGAGATCGGCATGTTCATCGAGACGCCGTCACCGCCGTTGACGCCCTTCATCGCGAAGAACATCTGGCCCATGTCGTACAGGCCCATGTCCTTGTCCACGATCAGGGTGTCCAGGCCCGCGCCCAGCACCGGGTAGAGCTGGAACGGATTGAGGACCGTGGACGGGGTCGCCGCCTGACTGGCGAGCGCCGCCAGGAACTTCTGCTGGTTCTTCGTCCGCTGCAGATCCGACTCCGCGAAGGCGTACCGGGTCCGTACGAAGGCCAGGGACTGCTCGCCGTTCAGCGTCTGCTTGCCGGCCTTGAAGTCGGCGCCCGACTTCTCGTCCTTGAAGCCCTCCTCGATGTCCAGCTCCACCCCGCCCAGCGCGTCCACGATGTTCGCGAAGCCGGCGAAGCCGATCTCCGCGTAGTGGTCGATGCGCAGGCCGGTGTTGTGCTCCACCGTCCGCACCAGCAGCTCGGGGCCGTCCTCCGCGTACGCCGCGTTGAGCTTGACCCGGCGGCCCTGGGCGGGGAACTTCTTGCCGGACTGCGAGCCGACGAAGGACGGGATCTCCACGTCCGAGTCGCGCGGCAGCGAGATCATCGTGTTCCCGCTGGAGCACTTCGCCAGGATCATCATCGAGTCGGTGCGCTTGCCCTCGGCCGAGCCCGTGTGGAGCTTCTTCTTCTCCTCCGCGGACATGCCCTCGCGGCTGTCGGAGCCGACGATCAGGTAGGTCGTGCAGTCGCCCTCCTTCGGGCGCTCGATGACCTTGGACAGGTCCACCTCGCGGCGCACCTTGGAGTCGGCCCAGAAGTAGGTGGAGACCGTGGTCACCAGCAGCGCGGAGACCAGCACGATCGAGCCGACCTTGATCCGCTTGCGCCAGTCCGGCGCGGGACCGGCCGGCCGCGTCCCGGATCCGCCAGGCCCGCCAGGCCCGCCAGGCCCGCCGGGGCCGCCCGGGCCACCGGTGCCGCCGGGTCCGCTCGGGCCGCTGCCCGAGGCGGTGCCGTAGACCTGGCCGGTGTTGTAGCCGCTGTCGTACCCGCCGTAGGTGTCGTGGCTCTGACCCTGCTGCGGGGGCACGGACGGGCGCGTGGGCTGCCCGGGGCCCCGGGGCGCCGGGGGGCCCTGCGGGGGCCGCTGGGGCTGGGGCGGCTGCTGGGGCTGCTGCTGCCGCTGGATGTGCCGCATCCGCTGGGCACCCTCGGGCTGGGGCTGCGCGCTGCCGCGTCCGTACCCGCCGTCGCGACCTTCTGGCCAGTCATTCATGTGCCAAGGATGCCTGCCCCGGCGTGTCGTCCGACAGCCCGGGTGAGGTTCCGTACCGGTGCTGTTGCAGAGCTGATGCCTCCCGTACGGATCTAAGGTGTCCGTATGACTCACATACCGGGCGAGCTGCCCGGGAAGCCGACGGCGGCCTCCCGTACGACCCTCAGCCACATCATGACCGCGAACGACACCAACCTCCTCGGGACGGTGCACGGCGGAGTGATCATGAAGCTGGTGGACGACGCGGCGGGTGCCGTGGCCGGCCGCCACTCCGGGGGTCCGGCGGTCACCGCCTCCATGGACGAGATGGTCTTCCTCGCGCCGGTGCGCGTCGGTGACCTCGTCCACGTGAAGGCCCAGTGCAACTGGACGGGCCGCTCCTCCATGGAGATCGGCGTACGGGTCCTCGCGGAGCGGTGGAACGAGTCCACCCCCGCCACCCAGGTCGGCACCGCCTACCTCGTCTTCGCGGCCGTGGACGCCGAGGGCAAGCCCCGGCCGGTCGCGCCCGTCCTCCCGGAGACGGAGCAGGACGAGCGGCGCTACCAGGAGGCCCAGATCCGCCGCACGCACCGGCTCGCCCGCCGCCAGGCGATCAAGGCGCTGCGCGAGGAACGGGCCGCCCAGGGCTTCGACGACTGAGCAGCCCTACCGCCCGCAGACCACCTGGTCCCCGGTGACCACCCCGACGGCGCCGCCCTGGTAGGGGTCCTCCGCCCGCACCGGCACCACCTTGCGGTAGTCCGAGCCCGCGATCACCAGCACCGTGCGCCCCTGCCCCCGCACCGCCCGCAGTTCGCTGCCGGGCAGCGCCGTCGACACCGACCGGGCGGAGCGGTCCCAGCGCGGGTCGTACGTGACCACCGTGCGCCGGACCTCGCGGCTGGCGCCGTTGCCCGGGGCCCGGGTGGTGTCGAAGCCGGTGGCGCGCAGTGCGGCGTCGACCCGTCCGCCCAGCCCGTCGATGCGGGTCCCGTTCTCCACCTGGACCCGGATCTGCTGCGGCGGCACGTCCACCGGAACGGCCGCCGGCCTCGCGGCGGCCTTCCCTGGCCGGACGGGGGCGAGCGGCCGGTCATGGCGCAGGGCCTCGAAGAGCTTGGCGGCCTTCGGCTCGTCCCACTTCACGGTGGAGCCGATGCCCTTGACCGGGAACGAGGGGCTGCCGATGGGCACCGAGGCGAACTCGGAGGAGGACGGGGTGAAGTCCCGCATGGCCTGCCCGAGCGCGAGCATCTGCTCCGAGCCGAAGCCCTTGTCGGCGCGGACCGAGCCGAGCAGGGTGGAGCTGAGCTCCTTGAACTTCACCGGGTTGAGCAGCACCCCGCCGCCGGTCGCCTGCTTGATCAGGGCGGCGATGAACCGCTGCTGGCGCTGCATCCGGCCGAGGTCGGAGGCCCCGTCCACATGGCGCGAGCGCACGTACTGCAGGGCCTGTCCGCCGGTGAGCCGGTGGGTGCCGGGGAGCAGGTCCAGGCCGGTGTTCGGGTCGCGCATGGTCTTGGCGGTGCAGATCTCGACCCCGCCCATCGCGTCGACCGTCTTCATGAAGCTGGTGAAGTCGACCTCCAGGTAGTGGTCGATCTTGACCCGGGTCATGTTCTCGACGGTCCGCACGGTCAGCTGGGGCCCGCCCTCCGCGTAGGCGGCGTTCAGCTTCACGGGGTGGGCCTTGTGGTTCTTGCCGCTGATCAGGTCGCGGTGCGCGGGCACCTCCGCGTAGCTGTCGCGGGGCAGGCTGATCACGCTCGCCCGTTCCCGGTCCGCGGAGAGGTGCACGAGCATGATCGTGTCCGTGCAGTGGCAGGGGGCCCCGCCGAGGCGGTACTCGCGCTTCTCCTCCGGGCTGATCTTCTCGCGGCCGTCGGTGCCGACCAGCAGGAAGTTCAGGCCGTGCCCGGCCTGCGGGCGGTTCTTCATGTCCTTGAACGGGTCCACGCGCTCGATCCCGGTGTCCAGGCCGGTCATCACGGCGTGCCCGATGGCTCCGGAGCCCAGCACCACCACGGCCAGCCCGGCCGAGATGCGCACCCCCCACCGGGGCCGGTCGCCCCGGCGCCGTGCGCGCTGCGCGGGGCGCGGCCCGGCGGGACGGGGGGAACGGTGCGGCTGGGGCACTGGGGACACCTCCGCGAGGCAGCAGGGGAACGGTCGGTGGCTGATTCGTCAGAACAGTAGGCCCATACGATCAGCGTCTGTCCGTACTGCTCGCTCGGCGCGCACCCGGTTCCCCCGTACGCGGTAACGTGACACAGATACCCGACCTTGAAGGACCACATGCCCGCCCAGCAGCCCGCAGTCTCGGTGATCATGCCGGTGCTCGATGAGGAGCACTACCTCCGCGATTCCGTCCGCCACATCCTGGAACAGGAGTACGCGGGCGAGATGGAGGTGGTGATCGCACTCGGGCCGTCCACGGACCGCACCGACGAGATCGCCGCCGAACTGGTCGCCGAGGACCCCCGAGTCCACACCGTCCCGAACCCCACCGGCCGGACCCCGGCGGCGCTCAACGCCGCCATCAAGGCCTCGCGTCACCCGATCGTGGTACGCGTCGACGGCCACGGCATGCTCTCGCCGAACTACATCGCCACCGCGGTCCGCCTCCTGGAGGAGACCGGCGCGCAGAACGTCGGCGGCATCATGCACGCCGAGGGCCAGAACGCCTGGGAAGACGCCGTCGCCGCCGCGATGACCTCGAAGATCGGCGTCGGCAACGCGCCGTTCCACACGGGCGGCCAGGCGGGCCCCGCCGAGACCGTCTACCTGGGCGTCTTCCGCCGCGAGGCGCTGGAGCAGCAGGGCGGGTACAACGAGGAGTTCATCCGCGCCCAGGACTGGGAGCTGAACTTCCGCATCCGCGAGGCCGGCGGCCTGATCTGGTTCTCGCCGGAGCTGAAGGTCCAGTACCGCCCGCGGCGCTCCGTCAAGGCACTGGCCAAGCAGTACAAGGACTACGGGCGCTGGCGCCACGTGGTGGCCCGGTACCACTCCGGCTCCATCAACCCGCGCTACCTGGCCCCGCCGACCCTCGTCTGCGCGATGGCCGCGGGCGTGGTCGTGGGCGTGGCCGTCACCCCGCTGGGCTTCGTCGTTCCGGCCGGCTACTTCGCGGCGATCGTCGCGGGCTCCGTCCCGGCCGGCAAGGGCCTCTCGCTGAAGGCCCGGGCACAGATCCCCGTCGCCCTGGCGACGATGCACCTGTGCTGGGGCTTCGGCTTCCTGACGAGTCCGCGCGCGCTGGCGAACAAGGTCATCGCGAGCCGCCGCCCGGCGGTCAAGCGGGACTCCTCGCAGGTCTGAGCCGCGGCAGGACGCACGGCGGACGCGCGGTCGCACGCGCATACGAAGGGGCCCGGTGCTGCAAGCACCGGGCCCCTTCGCGCGTACGCCGTGCTCCTACCAGGTGAAGCCGTCCTGGATCTTCATGCACGCCTGGTCGTTGTCGCCGTTGAGCGCGTTTGCGGAGGTCGGGGCCACCGTCGGGGCGGGCGGCGGCGAGGTCGGCGCGGTGCCGGTCCGCCAGTCCTTGCCGACGAACAGGACGATCCCGGGGACCTCGGCGGACTTCTGCACGGAGGTGGCCGGCAGGCCCAGTGCGGTGGCCACGGCGGCGGCGTCGGCCGCCTGCGCGTCGGTGGCGTAGCGGACCACCGTGGTGTCCTCGGCCCCGGCCTGGACCTCGGCGGTGGCCTTGGTGAACCCCTTGCCGACGAGCAGCGCGGCGACATCGGCCGCCCGGCGCTTGGCCAGGGCCTCGGTGCCGTCCTTGCCGGAGGTGGCGTTGCGGACAGAGACCGCGATCTTCGAGGGCGCCGAGGCCGGGGCGGTGCTCGGCTGGGCCGGGGCGGAGGGGGTCGGGGAGGTGCCGGCCGAGGGGGAGGCGCCGTCCGTCGGGGTCCCGGAGTCCTTGCCGTCGAGCGGGAGGTCTTCGCGGACCATCCGGAACACGGCCTCGGCATCGCCGGGCATCGGCTCCACCCGGCCGTCCAGGCCGGGCTTCGTGCTGTAGACCCACGGCATGGTGGTCATGGTGATCCGCCCCGGCGGGACCTTCTTGAGCTCCATGCTGAGGTCGTACAGCTTGTCGATCTTGTTCAGGCCGGGGTCGACGACCATGGCGTCGATCGCGGCCTGCGCCAGGCTGTTCATCTTCACGGGGTTGGACAGCTTGGCGTTCTTGCGGAACTCGCGGGCCAGCGAGTTCATGTACATGTGCTGGCCGTGGGTGCGGGCGATGTCGGTGCCGTCCTCGAAGCCGTAGCGGGTGCGCAGCCACTGCAGGGCCTGCTCGCCCTGGATGCTGGTCGTGCCCCTCTCCAGCTTCAGTCCCGAACCCTCGCCCTTCTGATTGCGGGAGTGGACGTTCTTCTCGACGCAGACCGGGACGCCGCCGATGGCGTCCGCCATCGAGACCACGCCCTTGAAGTCGATCATCATGAAGTGGTCGATCGGTATCTTCGTCAGCTCTTGCCAGGCGGCGACCGTGCAGCCCGGTCCGCCGCGCTGGAGCGACTCGTTGGTCTGGACGAGGCCCTTGCTCGCGGGGTGCACCTTGCCGCCGGGCTCGGTGCACTTGGGCATCATCAGCATCGTGTCGCGGGGCATGGACACGACGGACAGGTTGCTGCGGTCCGCGGACAGGTGCAGCAGCATCTGCACGTCGGCGAGGGGCGGTCCGTTGAAGGTTTCCGTGGCCCCGCCGAGAGCCTGGTTGGCCTCGCCGTCGCGCGCGTCGGAGCCGATGAGCAGGATGTTCAGCGGTGTCTGCCCGAAGGCGTTGGGTTTCGCGCCGCTCAGTTTGTTCTCACCGAGGTTCAGCGGGTCCGTCTTGATGCTGCCGTTCAGGTAGCGGTAGTACAGGTAACCGGCGCCGGCCGTCCCGAGTATGAGCACCGCCAGCACGGAGGAAACCCAGCGCAGCACCCGCCGCTTGCTCCGCCGGGAGCCGCGGCCACCGCCCGCCCGGCGGGCGCGGCGCGAGCCGCCCCGCGGTCGTGGCACGGTGCCGGGCGCGTCCGTCCCGCCGCCGGATATGTCACCGGCGGACTGGGCGGTCGCCCCCTCCCCCCGCATGCTGCTGTGCCTCACGAGCCCCCCTAAAGATCCTGATTACTCGGCATTGTGCCGGTACGTCCGGCTGCAGCCCGTTATTTGGCGCAGATCGCCTTGTCGGCCTGCGCCTGCTGGACGTCCTTCGGCAGCTCCTGCGGAACGGGCTGCCCCAGCGGGGCGCCCGGCTGCTGGAAGTCCGGTCCCAGCGTCAGCTTCATGGGCGTCCTGGCCGCCGCATCGGCCGTCCCCACTTTCAGCGCGGTGGCGGGCAGCCCCAGCATGTCCGCCAACGCCCGGGCCTGGTCGGCCTGGTTGGGGGCGTACTCCAACTGGGTGGCGCCGACCTTCGCGGGCGCGTTGCCGAGGTTGCTGGCCTTGGGCACACCCTTGGTGTTCTGCAGCCAGTTCAGCGTGGTGGACGCGGCGCCCTTGGGGCCGCCGCCGTTGTACACGTCCACCCTGACGTCCGCGGCGGCCGCCCGGTTGCCCTGGAGCAGCGCGTCCTGCTTGGCCTTCGCGTCCGCGTCGGCCGCCTCCTTCGCGGCCTGTTCCTGCTTCTCGACCTCCGTGAGCGAGACGTCCCCCCGGATCATCTGCAGCAGCGGGTCGGCCAGCGCCTGATTGACGACGACGGTCGCCTTCTTGCCCTCCGGTTCGGCCGGATTGTCGAGCACGGGCATGGTGGTGAAGGTGATGTTCTTCATGTCGATGTTCTTCAACTCACCTGCCAGATCGGTGAGTTTGGCGATGGAGCCGATCCCCGAGTCCACGCTCAGCGATTTGGTGGCCGCTTCCGCG
This sequence comes from Streptomyces sp. NBC_01351, assembly GCF_036237315.1. Classification (GTDB taxonomy): domain Bacteria; phylum Actinomycetota; class Actinomycetes; order Streptomycetales; family Streptomycetaceae; genus Streptomyces. Next base: position 5,190,181 of record NZ_CP108356.1, read on the forward strand.
AGGGAGAGGAACTTCTTGGGGCTGGTCAGCGTCTCCTTCGACTTCATCTCGCGCATCATCGAACCGAGGAACTGCTGCTGCATCCTGATCCGGTCGAGGTCGCTGTTGTTGCCGAAGCCGTGCCGGGTGCGGACGAAGGCGAGGGCCTGCTCGCCCTCCAGCCTGTGTTCGCCGGGACCCAGGTTGAGCTGGGAACCCTCCTTGTCGTTCACGGCCTTGTCCAGGCAGACGGGCACTCCGCCGACCGCCGAGCTCAGCGTCTTCACGGCGTTGAAGTCGGCCATCATGAAGTGGTCGACCTCGATCCCGGTGAGTTCCTTGACCGTGCGCATGGTGCAGCCCGCGTCCCGACCCTCTTGGCCCAGGCTGTTGTTGAAGCGCGTGCCCTTGGTGGGGGCGATCGTCTTCGTCGAACCGTCCGGCTGCTTCGTCGGGCAGGAGGGGATGTTGGCGATCAGGTCCCGGGGGATGGACAGCGCGGTCGCGTTCGTCCGGTCCTTCGAGACGTGGAACAGGATCGTCGTGTCGGCGTGGCCGACGCTGTCCTTGTCCCCGTACTTCTCGTTGCCCGCGCCGGTGCGCTTGTCGGTGCCGATGACCAGGATGTTGATGGGCTGGTCCTTCTTGAACCCGCCGGTGCCCGCTCCCACGACGTCGGTGACGTTGAGGTTGCCGTTCAGGTGGTCGTAATAGAGGTAACCCGCGATGCCGCCGCCGACCAGCAGCAACGCCAGCGTCCCGCTGGTGATCAGCAGCGCCTTCTTGCGGCGCCCGCCGCCCGCCTTGCGGGAGCGACCGCCGCGCCGGCCGCCGGGCGGACCGTCCCCGCGCCGGGGCTTCGGTACGGAAGGAGAAGTCGCGGGTTCGGTACGGGACGGCGCCGTGCGCGTTGCGCGGGGCGCGGGGCCCGGGGGCCGCTGCTGCGCTGCGGAGTCGCCCAGTCGCAGTTCGTAGTGGCCCGTACGGGGGTTGAGTACCCACTGGTCTGCGGGGTCGATCTCGTCGGCCCGCCCACGGCTTTGCGCATCCACGGTTGCTCGAATCCTCCGTCGGTGCCTCGCGATGCGCCTCCCCCAAGGCGCCCGGTCAACGATCCGGCTGCAGGCGCCCGGCCTCTGGTCCGGCCGGGGCACCGGATCGCTCACCTTATCCGTCAGGTGCGGCTGCAAACCATGCTGGTGATGAATTCCACTGCCCTTATAACGGGGCGAACACCCCATCCCGCTCGGTTCGGGCACCGGCTTTTGGGATTGCTTTACCGGCAGTCCGCGATGCCCGCCGTCGTCCCCGTAAAGGTGGGGACGGGCGTGGGGGTAGCGTCGGTTCCCTCGCCGGCCCGTCCCGCGGACGGCTGCCCCCCGGAGTCCTCCGCCGGCTCGTTCCCGGTCCCGGAGGTCGCCTCGGTCTCGGCCTCCGTCTCGGCCTTGGGCTTCGGCGGGGTGATCGTGACCGGCTCGTCCATCCGCAACTGCTGGAACAGCCGGGCCGCGTCCGGTTCATTCAGTTCATCCCGGTTCGGGTTGGCGGCGTACGGTCGGCGCGGCACGGTAAGGAACTTGATCTGCTCGGTCGGGATGTCCCGTACGCCCCGGACGAGTTCGTACAGCCCGCGCAGCGAGGCCAGCCCCGGGTCCGTGGTCACCGAGGAGGTCGCCGCGTCCAGCAGCGGGTACAGCCGGGCCGGATTGAGCAGGACCCCGTTGCTCTGCACCTTCTTGACCAGCGAGCCGAGGAACTGCTGCTGGCGCTCCATCCGTTCCGTGTCGCTGCCGTTGCCCAGGCTGTAGCGGGCCCGGACGAAACCGAGCGCCTCCTCGCCCTGGAGCGTCTGCCGCCCCGCGGGCAGCTTCAGGCGGGCCTCGGCGTCGTCCACCGGCCGCTTGAGGCAGACCTCCACCCCGCCGATGGCGTCGACCATCTGCTTGAACCCGCCGAAGTCGATGACCATGTGGTGGTCGATCCGGATCCCGGTGAGCTTCTCGACCGTACGGATCGTGCAGGCGGCCCCGCCCCACTGGAAAGCCCAGTTGAACTGGGCGAACCGCTCGCCGCTGCGGGTGCCGTCCGCCTTCAGGCAGGCGGGGATCTCCGCCATCAGGTCCCGCGGTATCGACACCGCGGTCGCGCTCTTCCGGTCCGCCGGCAGGTGCAGCAGGATCGTGGTGTCCGAGCGCTGGGTGCCCTCGTCCTGCCCGTACCGGGCGTTGTCCTTGCCGGAGCGCGAGTCCGAGCCGATCAGCAGGATGTTCTGGGCGCCGGTGGCGAAGTTCGCCGGGCGGTCGCGCTCGTAGCGCTGCAGCTCGGCCGCCGCCGAGGTGTCCTCGGTGATGTTCCCGTCGAGCTTGTTGTAGAGCCACCAGCCGGTGGCCGCACCCATCAGGACCAGCAGCGCCACCCCGAGGCCGATCCAGCGCAGCAGCCGGCGCCTGCGGCTCCGCGGAGGCCGTGCGTCGCCTCCGGCCGCATCGCTCCCACCGCCGGGTATGCCCGCGCTGTCCGTCACTGGCGTCCGTCCCCTCGCCGTTACGACAACCGGCCGTACGGGTGAGTACGGCCACTGCCGATCCTGCCCCCGGGCTGCCGGAGCAGCCCGGGGGCGACGGCGTGTCTAGGGCCATGCGGGTGACAAATAGCCCGGCGGAGCCATTGAGCGGTGTGGGTGACGGGGCCACCCGATGCCTAAACCGTGTGGGTGACGCGCTCGCTCTCCACCCGCTGGGCCAGCGCCTGCTCCGACAGCTGGTCCAGGTTCCGGCACAGCACCACGGAGCCGCCCGACGCCAGCGCCGCGTACAGACCGGCCGACAGCCCGTCCCAGGTGTCGTAGCCGAGCCCGGTCAGCACCCGCGAGCCCGCGCCGAGGCCGAGCTTCACCGCGTCCTCGCGGGCGCGCGCGGTCAGCTCCGCGTACGAGAGCTCCTCGCCGCCGACGACCAGCCCCGGGCCGTCCGCGTCGACGGGGGCGAACGGCGCGAACCGGTCGCCCTGCCCCGGCACCTCCACCGCGTAGTCGGCGAACCCGGCCGGCGGCTGCGGGAACCGCCCGCCCAGCGGCCGCAGCGCCAGCGCCACGCGCTCACCGGAACAGGCCCGCGCCTCCTCCAGGGTGTCCGGCCCGCTCACGACGAGGTCGGCGGCGGCCGGATCCCCGCCCACTTCGGCGACGACACCGACCGAGGCGCAGGCGAGCAGCCACACCGCGCTCTGCCAGTGGGCCGGGAGCAGCAGCGCGAGCCGGTCACCGGGCTCGGCGCCCAGGTCGCCCTGGAGCAGATTCGCGGTCTTGGCCACCCAATTGGCGAAGGTGGCGACGGACAATTCGACGCGCTCGCCCGTGGCGTCGTCGTAGAAGGTGACGAGCGGGCGGCCCGGATCAGCGGCGAGCGCGGATCGCAGCAGGTCGGCAGGGGTGCGGTCAGTGGCGTTCACCCGCCACAGGGTACGCGGGCCCGTCCCCCGTACGGCGGTCACCGGATCCTCCGTACGGGGGAGGGGTACACGAGCGCCATCGGACGGGGCGTCAGTTCTCGGATGGCGCCGGGTGGTGAGCATGTTCACCATCCTTTTCATGCGTGGATTCCTTGCTTCCTCGATCGGCGTCGCGACGGCAGCGGCCCTGGCCCTGCCCCTCGTGCTCCCCACCCCGGCCCTGGCCGCCGCGTCCCCGGCCGCGGCCGCCGCAGCCGTGACCCCAGCCGGCTCCACCCAGTCACTGCCCCTCGCACCCATCGGGCCCGCCACCGCAGACCGCACCCCCGGCGTCCCCGGCATGAGCGCCTCTCCGCGCCTCCCCGAGACGCGCGGCCTGGCCGCACGCGACGTCACGACGTTCTCGCTGGTCGGGGTCGTCTGGGACGACGTCGCCACCCAGCTCCACGGCCGCGTCCAGGTCCGCACCCGCTCCACGGCCACCGCCGCCTGGTCCGACTGGCAGGACGTCGAGACACACAACAGCGAACACGCCGCCGACCCCGACGCCGTGGAACGCGGCTCCGGCCGGATCCGCGGCGCCACCGCCCCCCTGTGGGTCGGCGAGTCCGACGGCATCGAGGTCCGCGTCCAGGCGGAACCGGGCGCCGACACCGCCACCCGCACCCCCGGCCGGCTGCCCTCCGGCCTGCGCATCGAACTCGTCGACCCGGGCCTGTCCTCGCCCGGCAGGGGCGCCGACGGCAAGAACGGCCGCCCCGAGGACGACGACAAGGGCGAGATGGTGGTGCCGGGCATGACCATGGAGATGGCCGAGTCCTCCGCCGCGAACGTCCCGCACGCCCAGCTCGGCGCGAACGAGATCATCGCCCTGGACAAGGCCGACTCCACCGCCGACGCGGTCTTCGCGAGCGACGGCACCCTGTCCGAGGCCGCCGCCGCGTACGTCGGCCCGCGCCCGCGGATCGTCACCCGCAAGGGGTGGGGTGCGGACGAGAGCCTGCGGGAGCCGGGCTTCGTCTACACGAACCGGGTCAAGGCGGCCTTCGTCCACCACAGCGCCTCCGGCAACAACTACGCCTGCAAGGACGCCCCGGCGGTGCTGCGCAGCCTGTACCGCTACCACGTGGTCAGCAGCGGCTGGCGCGACTTCGGCTACAACTTCGCCGTCGACAAGTGCGGCACGGTGTACGAGGGCCGCGCGGGCGGAGTCTCCAAGGCGGTCCTGGGCGCCCACACCATGGGCTTCAACACGGACAGCATGGGCATCGCGGTCATCGGCACCTACACGTCCACGGCCCCGCCGCAGCCCGCCCTCGACGCGGTGGCGCGCCTCACGGCCTGGAAGCTCGGCCTCTTCGGCGCGGACCCGCGGGCGAAGGCGACCCTGAAGTCGGGCGGCGGCAACCGCTTCCCGAAGGGCCAGTCGGTCAAGCTGAACGTCATCTCGGGCCACCGCGACGGCTTCGCCACGGAATGCCCGGGCAAGCGCTTGTACGCGGCGCTGCCCCCCACCCGCACGGCCGCGGCCAAACTCCAGGGCAGGCCGTAGCCCCCGGCGGTCAGTCGGGTGCGGCGCCGCTGTCGGGGGCGCTGCCCCCGAACCCTCCCCCAGCTACCGCTGGGGGTACCCCCAGCGCCTCAAACGCCGGCGAGGCTGGGGGTTCAGCCCCTCCGGCGTTTGAGGAGTGGGGGTCCCCCCGGACGGAGTCTGGTGGGGGCACCTCCCAGCGGTAGCTGGGGGAGAGGGGCCGGGCAGAGCCCGGGGAACGGTGGAAGGGCGGGGTGGGGAACGGCCCCGCAGGGCTACGCTCGACGCATGGCCGGCCGCTTCGACCCAATCACCCGCACCGCGATCCGCGGCGGCCGCACCCACGTCCCGGCAGGGAACGGGCAAGCGATCGGGGCGGGGGCCAAGGCTCGTGTATGGACCCCCGAGGGCCCGGTGGACCTCGGCCTCACCCTCGGCCCCCTCAGACGCGGCCCCGCCGACCCCACCTTCCGCACCACCCCCGACGGCTCCGTCTGGAAGGCGAGCCAAACCCCCCAGGGCCCGGTAACCCTCCGCGTCTCCCACCCGGGGACGGGCAAGATCCACGCCCAAGCCTGGGGCCCCGGCGCCGACTGGATCCTCGAACAGCTGCCCGCCCTCCTCGGCGCCGCCGACGACCCGGCGGCCTTCGTCCCCCGCCACCGCCTCCTGCACGCCAGCCACCGCCGCCGCCCCGGCCTGCGCCTGACCCGCACCGGCATGGTCATGGAGTCGCTGATCCCGGTGGTCCTGGAGCAGAAGGTCACCACCGACGAGGCCTACCGCGCCTGGCGCCGCCTCGTACGGCAGTACGGCGAGCCCGCCCCCGGCCCGCAGCAGGTCCAAGCCCTGGACCTGTACGTGATGCCCACCCCCCGCACCTGGTCCCGGATCCCGTCCTGGGACTGGCACAAGGCCGGCGTCGACGCCAAGCGCTCCTCGACGATCCTGCGCGCCGCCCGGGTCGCGGCCCGCCTGGAGGAGGCCGCCGCCATGGAGCTCCCGCAGGCCACCGCCCGGCTGGAAGCCGTCCCCGGCATCGGCCCGTGGACCTCCGCCGAAACCCTCCAGCGCAGCAACGGCGACCCCGACGCAGTGACCACCGGCGACCTCCACCTCCCCGGCATCGTCGGCTACGCCCTCGCGGGCGACCGCGACGCCGACGACGCCGTCATGCTGGAGCTCCTCGCCCCCTACGCCGGCCAGCGCCACCGCGCGGCCCGCCTGATCCTCCTCGCGGGCCACACCCCGCCCCGCCGCACACCCCGCATGCCCCGCGGCGACATCGGCCGGCTCTGACCGCGCGGCCGCCGGATTTCAGCCTCGCCGGCGTTTGAGGCGCGGGGGTTCGGGGGCAGCGCCCCCGACAGCGGCGCCGCAGGCTGACTCCCCCGGGCGGGGCCCGCCCGACGGTCAGCGAACCTCGATGAAGTCCTCCGGGTCCCGCTCCGCCCGCCCCGCCGGAGGCGACACGGCATGGCCCACGGCCACCGCCCCCATCGGGTCCCAGCCCTCCGGCAGCCCCAGCACCTTGCGCACCACGTCCCGGCAGAACATCGTCGAGGACACCCACGCCGAGCCCAGCCGCTCCCCGGCCAGCGCGACCAGCAGGTTCTGCACGCCCGCGCCCATCGCGACGACGAACATCTCCCGCTCGGCCGCGTCCCGCCGCGCGTGCCCGTAGTCGTGCGCGCCGTCGGTCACCAGGCACGGCACCACCAGGTACGGCGCGTTCCGCAGCACGTCCCCGCGCCGCACCCGCTTGGCGACGGACTCCTCGGACTTCCCGTCGGCCCGCAGGTCCGCGACCCACGCGTCCCGCATGGCGTCCAGCAGCTCCAGCCGGGCCGCCGCGGACTCCAGCAGGACGAACCGCCACGGCGTCGTGTGGTGCGGAGCCGGGGCGGTCACCGCCGCGGCCACCGCCCGCCGGACGGCACCCGGGTCCACCGGCTCGTCGGTGAAGGCCCGTACCGTACGGCGCTGCGTGACGGCTTCCCGTACCGCCTCCGAGGTCCCCAGCCGGAACATGTCGTCGGCCGGGGCGCGCACCAGGTCCCGCGCCGTCGAGCCCTCGCCCAGCACGTGGCCCAGCCCGCGCACCACGGCCACCGGAAGACCGGCCGCCTTGCCCTTGACCAGATCGCCGGCGGCGGCCAGCTCGTCCGCCGTCGCGACCACCGTCGCGCTCAGCGGATTGCCGTGGGAGTCCGTGCCGCCGCGCAGGTCGTCGAGGACCCGTACCCCGGCCGAGCCGATCGCGACATCGGTGAGCCCGGCGCGCCACGGCCGCCCGAAGGTGTCCGTCACGACGACGCCGACCTCCACGCCGAGCGCGTCGCGGACCCCCGCGCGGATCGCGGCGGCCGAGCCGTCCGGGTCCTCGGGCAGCAGCAGCACCGTTCCGGGGGCGGTGTTGGAGGCGTCGACCCCGGCCGCGGCCATCACCAGGCCCTGCCGGTTCTCGACGATCCGCAGCGGACCCCGGCGCGCGACGACCCGTACGGTCTCCGCGTCTATCGCGTCCTCGCGGGAATCGGCCTCCACGATCCGGCCCTCGGCCTTGGAGACGATCTTCGAGGTGACCAGCAGGACGTCCCCGTCCCGCAGGTCCGGCGCGGCCGTCGTGATCAGCTCCGCCAGGTCGTCACCGGGCCTGACCTCCGGTATCCCGCCGACGGCCCGGACCTCGTACGAGACCACGCGCGCGGGGTCCGTCGCGTCCGGCGCCGTCACCGGGAGGCCTCGGCCAGCTCCAGGGCGGCGCGGGCCATCTCGGCGGTCGCGGCCAGGTCGGTCATCATCAGCGGCACCGCACGGCAGGTGATCCCGGCGGCCTCCACCTCGGCGACCGCGTCCGCGTCGGCCGAGTCCACGAGCCAGCCGTCGAGCAGCCCGGTCCCGTAGTGCAGGGCGACCGCCGCGGCCGTGGACTCGACGCCCACCGCGGCCAGCACCTTGTCGGCCATCCCGCGCACGGGCGCGCCCCCGACGATGGGGGAGAGGCCCACGACGGGTGCCCCGGCGGCGGCCACGGCCTCCCGGATGCCGGGCACGGAGAGGATCGTGCCGATCGAGACCACGGGGTTGGACGGCGGGAAGACGATCACGTCGGCGGCGGCGATGGCCTCCAGCACGCCGGGCGCGGGCTTGGCCTGATCGGCCCCGACGGGGACGACGGCCTCCGCGTCCACCGAGGCGCGCAGCCGGACCCAGTACTCCTGGAAGTGGATGACGCGGCGCTCTCCCCCAGACTCCGTCCCAGTCCCGGCCTCGGTGATCGCGACGTGGGTCTCGACCCGGTCGTCGGTCATGGGCAGCAGCCGCACCCCGGGCTGCCAGCGGTCGCACAGGGCCTCGGTGACCGCGCTCAGCGGGTAACCGGCGCCGATCATCTGGGTACGGACGATGTGCGTGGCGAAGTCGCGGTCGCCGAGGCCGAACCACGTGGGTCCGACCCCGTACGCCGCGAGCTCTTCCTTGACGGTGAAGGACTCGTCGGTGCGGCCCCAGCCCTGGTCCTCGTTGATGCCACCGCCGAGGGTGTACATCACCGTGTCCAGATCGGGGCAGACCTTGAGCCCGAACAGGTGAATGTCGTCACCGGTGTTGCCGATGACCGTGATGTCCGCGTCGGGGACTGCCGACTTGAGTCCGCGGAGGAACCGGGCGCCGCCTATACCGCCGGCCAGAACAACAATGCGCATGTGGACAGTCTGTCAGCCGCGGGCAGTCGTTCGAGGGGCGGTGGCCGCGCGACGGGTGGGCATGCCGGGCCGGTCGGGGTCAGGCGGAGACGGATGCCGGTTCGGCCGGGGAGCAGCTGTGCATCGGCATCTCGGTGAGGCCGGGGAAGTAGACGTGCAGGCTGACCGCGCCGTCGAGGGTGTCGTTGACGACCTCGTGGGCGTAGCCGGGGGCGAGGACGCGCTGCGCGCCGGGGCGGTGGGTGAGCGGGCCGCGGGCGGTGTGCTCGGTGAGCTCGCCCTCCAGGACGGTCAGCACGCCGGAGGAGGCGCCGTGGTCGTGCAGGCCGCTGCCCTGGCCGGGGACCCAGCTGAGCAGCCAGACCTCGTAGCCGGGGCCGGTGCGCAGCCGGTGGTACCAGCGGGTGGTGGCGTCGTAGCGGACGAGGTGCTCCCAGGAGGCGCGGTCCTCGGCGATGGAGCGGGCCAGGCCGACGAACTCGGCGACGGTGGCCGGGTGTTCGCGGGCGGGCTGGAGGAGGTGCTGGACGGCGAGGATGTCGCCGGCGATCTGGAGGTCGCTCTCGACAGTGGCCGTGGCGGCGGGGGTGCTGTTCATCGTGGGGGATTCCTCGACGGATGTCAGTGGTGCTGGCGGTCGCTGTGGGGGTGGCCGGAGCTCAGAGGAGCGGACGCTCCTGGGGCATCAACAGCTGTGACAGCAACAGCGAACCTGGGCAGCGCACAGGAACCCACGAATGGGGGTCCGGGTGGCGGCTGCGGGCGCTGACATGCGAACAAGGAGAACGGCTCGGGGGCCGGACTGTCAACCCAATGTCCGGTTTGGGGGAAAAGTTTCACCTCATCCGGTTACCGTGTGCGGAGAAAGGTTTGTGCAGTCGCCGCCAGGGGATGTGGCGCTATGTCAGGGCTCAAACCTGAACCCGTCACCTCGTGACCGGACTGTGATCTACGCCGCTTCTTTGGCCGGATCGCAACCACACCACTGAGTGACACGTCGATTACGGGTGAAGACGGGCATCACGTGACGCCTGTGGCATGTGTCACGATTTTTGGCGATATGAACACTTTCTGCATAGGCTTGGTTCCGCAGAGTGAATAAGGGGCCCAATAGCAGATCTCGGCTTGACTGCGCTGGAGCCACGCACTTGTAATTTCACTCGTGTCGTTACGTAGCGATCAGTAACGGCATCACCACGGGGACGCACAGACAGAGCGAGGGGCGCACATGACCGAGCTGTTTCAGGAACTGCTGGTCGAGGAAGCGGACGAAGAGCTCGGATGGCAGGAGCGCGCGTTGTGCGCCCAGACCGACCCCGAGTCCTTCTTTCCCGAGAAGGGCGGCTCCACCCGCGAGGCCAAGAAGGTCTGCCTGGCCTGTGAGGTCCGCTCCGAATGCCTTGAGTACGCCCTCGCCAACGACGAGCGATTCGGCATCTGGGGCGGCCTGTCGGAGCGCGAGCGCCGCCGTCTGAAAAAGGCCGCCGTCTGAGCCGCGGCCAGACCGCCGGCCAGACCAGCCCGACCCCGGCCCCGCGTACCGGCCCGACCGCCGGCCCCAGGGCCCGAAGGCGCCGCCCGACCGGCACCTTTCACGCACCACCTGACATATCGCACGGCATATCGACCGCACGGCCGACAAGGCACCCAGCACGGCAAAGAGCACGGCACACGGTCCGCCTCCCGCACCTTCCCCGCAGGAGGCGGACCGTCGCTTTGCCAGCCGTTAGGGTGGGGCGCTGTCCAGCAGCCTCCGAGGGCACACCACCCCCGGACCCTCCCCCAGACTTCGTCCGGGGGGACCCCCAGGCCGGAGGGCCGTACAGCGATGTCCCTGCACAGCCAGTCGGCGGCCTCCCGCCAGGCCCCCGCCACACCCGAGTTCCCCCGGCACGTCGTCACCGCGGTCCTCGTCGCCCACGACGGCGCCCGCTGGCTGCCCCGGACCCTCGCCGGCCTGCTCGGCCAGGAACGCCCCGCGCAGAACCACGTCGCCGCGGACACCGGCAGCGCCGACGAGTCCGCGAGCCTCCTCAACCAGGCCTTCGGCGACGACCGCGTCCTGCACCTCGCCCGCCGCACCGGATTCGGCGCCGCCGTCGACGAAGCCGTCCGCACCGCCGGCACCCTGACCCCCGAGGACCTCCCGTACCTCAAGCGCCCCAGCGGCTGGGACCCCGTCAGCCGCACCTGGCGCGACGACCACTACGACCTTCCCGAGCTCCCGCACGGCGAACCGGTCCAGTGGCTCTGGCTGCTCCACGACGACAGCGCCCCCGAACCGGACGCCCTCACCGAACTGCTCCGCGTCGCCGACGAGAACCCCGACGCCGCCGTCATCGGCCCCAAGCTGCGCGGCTGGTACGACAAGAAGCAGCTCCTCGAAGCCGGCGTCACCATCGCCCGCAGCGGCCGCCGCTGGACCGGCCTCGACCGCCGCGAACAGGATCAGGGCCAGCACGACCAGGTCCGCCCCGTCCTCTCCGTCTCCACCGCCGGCATGCTGGTGCGCCGCGACGTCTACGAAGCCCTCGGCGGCTTCGACCGCCGTCTGCCCCTCATGCGCGACGACGTCGACCTGTGCTGGCGTGCCCAAAGCGCCGGCCACACCGTCCTCGTCGCCCCCGACGCCGTCATGCGCCACGCCGAGGCCTCCGCCCGCGAACGCCGCACCGTCGACTGCGCAGGCCGTACGAGCGCCAGCCCGCACCGCGTGGACAAGGCCGGCGCCGTCTACACGATGCTCGCCAACAGCTCCGGCCGCGCGCTCCCGTACGTCCTGCTCCGCGTGCTGCTCGGCACCGTCCTGCGCACCCTCGCCTACCTCGTCGGCAAGGCCCCCGGACAGGCCGTCGACGAGATCACCGGCCTCCTCGCCACCCTGCTGCGCCCCGGCAGGATCCTCGCCGCCCGCAAGCGCCGCAGCCGCCCCGCGGTCCCCGCCGCCGAACTGCGCCCGCTCTTCCCGCCGCCCGGTGCCTCCCTGCGCGCCAACGCCGAACAGCTCGCCGGATACTTCGGCGACACCCGCGACACCGACTCCGCCCCCGCGGGCCGGCACGGCGGCGGCAGCATCCTGAACGCCCCCGGCGAGGACGGCGACTACCCGGTGGCCGAGGAGCGGTTCGCGCGCCTCAAGCGGATCGCCCGCAACCCCGCCCCCGCACTCTTCGCCGTCCTCCTGCTCGTCTCCCTCGCCGCCTGCCGCGCCCTGATCGGCGGCGGCTCCCTGATGGGCGGCGCCCTGCTGCCCGCCCCCGACAGCGGCCCCGAACTCTGGCGGGCCTACACCGCCGGCTGGCAGCCCGTGGGGACCGGTTCCACCGAATCGGCGCCCCCGTACCTCGCCGTCCTCGGAGCCCTCGCCACCCTGCTCTTCGGATCCACCCAGGCCGCCCTGACCCTGCTGCTCGTCGGATCCGTCCCGCTCGCCGGCCTCGCCGCCTACTTCGCGTCCCGGCCCCTGGTCGAATCCCGGCTGCTGCGCGCCTGGGCCGCCGTCGCCTACGCCTTCCTGCCCGCCGTCACCGGAGCCCTCGCCGGCGGCCGCCTAGGCACGGCTCTGCTCGCCGTCCTGCTGCCGCTGATCGCCCGCTCCGCCGTCTCCGCCTTCGGACTCGGCGGGACCCCCGGCAAGACCGACGACCCCGAGCAGCGCCCCGGCCGGCGCGCGGTGTGGACGTACACCCTCCTGCTGACGCTGGCCACCGCCTTCACCCCCGTCGTCTGGCTGCTCGCCGCCCTCCTCGGCGCGGCCGCGCTCGCCCACCGCCGCGCGCAGTGGAAGACGTACGGACCGCGCCTGCTCGCCACCCTCGCCGTCCCGGTCCTCGTCCTCGCCCCCTGGTCGCTGGGCCTGCTCCTGCACCCCGGCCGCCTCCTCGACGAGGCCGGCCTGCCGTACGGAGCCGGCTCCGCGGGCGGCCTCGACCTCCTCGGCATCAGCCCCGGCGGACCCGGCACCGGAGCCGGCCTGCTCCTCATCGGCATCGTCCTCGCCGCGCTGGCCGCCCTGCTCCGCACCGAGCGCCGGTTCGCCGTCCGCGCCGCCTGGGCCACCGCCCTGGCCGGCCTGGCCCTCGCCGTCCTCCTCAACCGCGGCTCCTGGGCCGGACCCGCCACCCTCGTCTACGGACTCGCCCTCCTCGCCGCCGCCGCGGTCGGCGCGGACGGCGCCAGGGAACGCGTCGCCGCCCGCAGCTTCGGCTGGCGCCAGCCGCTGGCCGCGCTCATCGCGCTCGCCGCCGTCGCGGGCCCGCTGTTCGCCGCGGCCACCTGGATGGTCGCCGGCGCCGACGGTCCGCTGCAGCGCCGCGACCCCGTCCAGGTCCCGGCCTTCGTCGCCGACGCCGGCGGGGACGACAACCAGACCCGCACCCTGATCCTCGACCTGGACGCGCCCGGCGGCGTCTCGTACAGCCTCGTGCGCGGGGCCGGCGGCCGCCTCGGCGACGCCGAGATCACCAGCGCGAGCGGCGGCGACCCCCGCCTCGACAAGGTCGTCTCCAACCTCGTCGCCGGATCCGGCGCCGACCAGTCCAGCCAGCTCAGCGCCTACGCCATCCGCTTCGTCATGTTCCGCCCCGGCGGCCCCGAAGAGATCCGCCGCGTCCTCGACGCCACCCCCGGCCTCAACCGCCGCCACCAGCAGGACGGCACCTCCCTGTGGGGCGTCGAACCCTGGCTGCCCCGCGCCGTCATCGTCTCCGCCAAGCCGGGCGAGGCCCCCGTCCCGGTCGCCGCGGGCCCCGTGGAGGCCCACGGTTCCAAGATCCCCAATGGTGAGGCGGGCCGCGTGCTGCGCATCGCCGACCGCGCCGACGCGGGCTGGAAGGCCACCCTCGACGGCACGCCCCTCAAGCCCAAGACCCTCGACGGCTGGGCACAGGGCTTCGAGCTCCCCGTCGAAGGCGGCCGGCTCGACCTCGTCCACGAGAGCTCGATCCTGCGGACCGTCTGGCACTGGGCGCAGGGCCTGCTCGCGCTGGTGCTGCTGGTGATGGCCCTCCCGGGCCGCCGGGCCCGGCTCGACGACGACCTCCCGGAGGAGGAGGCCACCGCCTCCGAGCCCACCGGCGAGGGCCGTCGCGCCCGCCGCCTGCGCGCGGAGTCCGAGCCGGCCCCGGCGCCGGTGGAGGCAGCGGCCGTCGCCGACCCGTACGCGGAGATCCCCGCGCAGCCGTCGTACGGCGAGGACGCGTACGCGTACCAGGCGTACGGCGACCAGAGCGGCTACGCGTACGAACAGCAGCAGCAGCAGCCGCAGCCGCAGCAGTACGACCAGTACCCGACGGCTGCGTACGACCAGCAGGGCCAACAGCCCCCCCAGCAGGCCTACGAGGACCCGTACCAGCAGCAGTACGCCCAGCCGTACGGGCAACAGCAGTACGAGCAGCCGTACGAACAGCAGCCGTACGAGCACCAGCAGCCGTACGAGCCCTTCGACGCCTTCCGCCCGAACGACCCCCACGCACAGCACGACCCGCGTCCTGACGGGAGCCCCCAGCAGTGAAGCAGCGCGCACCCCTGACGCTCGCGGCCGTGGCCGCGGCCCTCGCCGCCCTCACCGGCATCGCCTCGCTCACCGCACCCGACCCCGCCGGGAACCCGGCCGACGGCAAGGCGGCCGCCGCCTCCCGGATGCCGGTCGAGCGGTCCCTGCTGGTGTGCCCGGCGCCCAGCTCCTCCGACATCGCCGACACCACGTACACGGCCTTCACCCCGGCCGCCGCCAAGGCCTCCGGGGACGGCAAGGGCGCGGCCCGGCTGCTCGGCGCGACCGCGGACGCCAAGCCCGTACTGGAGCCCAAGGAGCCCGGCAAGCCCTTCGGGGCCACCTCCACCGGGGCGGAGGCACCCGCGCTGACGGGCAGCGCCGAGGGCGTCCTTGCCCCCGGCTGGACGGCGCAGCTCACCACCAAGGTGTCGGTGGGCCGCGCCCGGGGCGTCCTGGGCGCCGCCTGCACCGCGCCCGGCACCGACTTCTGGTTCCCCGCCGTCAGCACCGCCAAGGGCCGCGAGGACTTCGTCCACCTCACCAACCCGGACGACGCCGCCGCCATCGTCGACATCAGGCTCTTCGGCCCCGACGGCCTCGCCAAGTCCGACGCGGTCACCAGCGAGAGCATCCGGGTCGACCCCAAGTCCAGCAGGACCGTCTCCCTCGCCACCCTCGTCCCGGGCACCCAGCTCGCGGACGCCACCGCCCACGTCACCACCCGCGCCGGCCGCGTCGGGGCCTCCGTGCAGGTCGCCGAGGAGGGCGTCGGAACCGACTGGCTGCCCGCCTCCACCGACCCGGCGGGCTCCCTGGTGCTCCCGGGCATCCCGGCGGACGCGACCTCCGTACGGCTCGTCGCCTTCGTACCCGGCGAGCAGGACGCGGACCTCACGCTGCGCCTCGCCGGACCGGGCGGCGCCATCAGCCCCGCGGGCAACGAGCAGCTGCACGTCAAGGCGGGCATGACCGCGAGCGCGGACCTGGGGGACCTGACCCGAGGCGAGCCCGGCTCGCTGCTGCTGACCCCGACGGACGCCAAGAAGGCCGCCCCGGTCGTCGCCGCGGTACGGGTGGTCCGCGGCAGCGGAGCCAAGCAGGAACTGGGCTTCGTACCGGCCACCGGCCCGGTCGGGGCGCGGGCCACGGCGGCCGACAACCGGCCCGAGGAGAACGCGACCCTGCTGTCGCTGACGGCACCGGGCGCCGACGCCAAGGTCAAGGTGACGGCCTCGCCGGGCACCGGCGGCGGCGAACCCGCCTCCCAGGAGGTCACGCTCAAGGCGGGCACCACGCAGACGCTGACCCTGGCCCCCGCCGGCGGCAAGGGCGCCTACGCCCTGACCGTCGAAACCCTCTCGGGCGGCCCGGTCCACGCGGCCCGCACCCTCTCACTCCCGCACGACGGCATCTCGATGTTCACCGTCCAGACCCTCTCGGACGACCGCTCCACGGTCTCGGTCCCCAGAGCCGCCCAGGACCTCTCGGTCCTGACCAGGTAACGCATGCGCCCGGAGGGGCTGAAGGTGCCGCGCAGCGGCAAATTCAGCCCCTCCGGCGTTTGAGGAGCGGGGGCTCGGGGGCGGAGCCCCCGCAACGGCGCCGCACCCGACCACAGCCATGGCCGGGCCGAATGGTCAGTCCTGCCCGTAACGCGGATCAACGGTCTCCGGAGACAGCCCCAGCAGCTCCGCCACCTGCTCCACCACGATCTCGTGGACCAGCAGCGCCTTCTCGTCCCGCGTCTTCGTACGGATCTCCACCGGCCGCCGGAACACCACGATCCGGGCCGGCCGCCCGCCGTTCGGCTCCGACAGCGCGCCCAGCGGCACCGCCTCGTCGTTCCAGCCGGTGTCCGGACCGCCCGGCGGGCCCGGTACGTCGCCGACGAGGAACTCCACCTCGGCCAGCTGCGGCCAGCGCCGCTCCAGCCGCTCCACGGAATCCCGGACGAGGTCCCCGAAGAGCTCCGACCGGCTCGCGGACAGCGGCACCTGCGGAGGCGCCACCGGCCCGCGCATCCCGCGTCCGTGCCGGTCCCGACGGCGCACGCGGGGTTCGGCCGGGACCCCGGAGGGAGGCTCGGTGGGGAGGGGAGGCAGGGTGCTGTCCGTCACCCCCGCAGGGTAGCCCGCACGGCGACACGGGGGAGTGAGCGGCGGCGGAGTCGTCGCGGCCCGGTCAAGAGTGCGGTACCGTCCAACGTCGTGAGCCTTGTACGTCGCTGTTCGCGCACTGCGTGCGGCCGCCCTGCCGTCGCGACACTGACGTACGTCTACGCCGATTCGACCGCAGTTCTCGGCCCGCTCGCCACCTATGCCGAACCCCACTGCTACGACCTGTGTGCCGAGCACTCGGAGCGCCTGACCGCGCCGCGCGGCTGGGAAGTCGTCCGCCTGTCCGACGGCTCCGCGCCGTCGCGCCCCAGCGGCGACGACCTCGAAGCCCTCGCGAACGCCGTCCGCGAAGCAGCCCGCCCGCCCGGGCGCGCCGCCGAGGCCGGAGGCTCCGGTCGCGGCCAGAACGGCGGCCCCGGCACCGGCGAGACGCGCCGTGGCCACCTGCGCGTCCTGAGATCGCCCGATTCCTGACGCTCTGATCCCTGACTGCGTCGTCTGTCTGGCCCCTCCGGGTTCAAGGTAGGTTGGCTCGACCGCACAGGACCTTCAGGAGGGCAGGCAGTGGCCGCAGATTTTTCGAACATCGTCAAGGCGTACGACGTACGCGGCGTCGTACCGGACGAGTGGGACGAGCCCCTGGCGGAACTGTTCGGTGCAGCGTTCGTCGAGGTCACGGGTGCCACGGCGATCGTGATCGGCCACGACATGCGCCCCTCCTCCCCGGGCCTGTCCACCGCCTTCGCGCGCGGCGCGGCCGCCCGCGGTGTGGACGTCACCCTGATCGGGCTGTGCTCCACCGACCAGCTGTACTACGCATCCGGCTCCCTGAACCTGCCGGGCGCCATGTTCACGGCCTCGCACAACCCGGCCAAGTACAACGGCATCAAGCTGTGCCGCGCGGGCGCCGCCCCGGTCGGCCAGGACACCGGCCTCTCGCAGATCCGCGAGCTGGTGGAGAAGTGGACCGACGAAGGCGCCCCCGCCATCCCGGCCGACACCACGCCGGGCACCATCACCGAGCAGGACACCCTCACCGGTTACTCCGACCACCTGCGCGGCCTGGTCGACCTGACCGCGATCCGCCCGCTCAAGGTCGTCGTCGACGCGGGCAACGGAATGGGCGGCCACACCGTCCCGACCGTCTTCGAGGGCCTCCCGCTGGACCTCGTCCCCATGTACTTCGAACTGGACGGGACCTTCCCGAACCACGAGGCCAACCCCCTCGACCCGAAGAACATCGTCGACCTCCAGGCCCGCGTCCTCGCCGAGGGCGCCGACCTCGGCATCGCCTTCGACGGCGACGCCGACCGCTGCTTCATCGTCGACGAGCGCGGCGAGGGCGTCTCCCCGTCCGCGATCACCGCGCTGGTCGCGGCCCGCGAGCTGGCGCGCAACGGCGGCACCGGCACGGTGATCCACAACCTGATCACCTCCTGGTCCGTCCCCGAGGTCGTCCGCGAGAACGGCGGCACCCCCGTCCGCACCCGCGTCGGCCACTCCTTCATCAAGGAGGAGATGGCCAAGACCGGTGCCATCTTCGGCGGCGAGCACTCGGCGCACTACTACTTCAAGGACTTCTGGAACGCGGACACCGGCATGCTCGCCGCGCTCCACGTCCTCGCCGCCCTCGGCGGCCAGGACGGCCCGCTTTCCGGCCTCGTGGTCTCCTACGACCGCTACGAGGGCTCCGGCGAGATCAACTCCACCGTCGCCGACCAGGCCGGCCGCCTGGCCGCCGTCAAGGAGACCTACGCCGCCCGCGAGGACGTCACCCTCGACGAGCTGGACGGCCTCACCGTGACGGCCGAGGACTGGTGGTTCAACGTCCGCGCCTCCAACACGGAGCCCCTCCTCCGCCTGAACGTGGAAGCCCGCGACGCGGCCACCCTCGCCAAGGTCCGCGACGAGATCCTGGCCCTCATCCGCGCCTGACCGAACGCCGGCGGGGCTGAAGCTGCCGCGCAGCGGCACATTCAGCCCCGCCGGCGTTTGAGGCGTGGGGGTCCCCCGGGACGGAGTCTGGGGGAGGGCCCGGGGCGGAGCCCCGGCAGCGGCGCCGCACCAGACCCCACCACCGCGCCGCACGGCCCACGGCCCAGGCAGAGACACCTTCCAGGCCGCATCGGAGATGACTCGGCGGTACGCTGACCTCGCCCGACCCATATCCCCGAAGGGAACGCACCACATGCCGCTCGAAGCCGGTCTTCTGGAGATCCTCGCCTGCCCCGCCTGCCACTCGCCCCTCCAGGACGCGTCGGCCGACGAAACGGCCCCCGAGCTGATCTGCACCGGCCAGGACTGCGGCCTCGCCTACCCCGTCCGTGACGGCATCCCGGTCCTGCTCGTCGACGAGGCCCGCCGCCCCGCCTGAAACAAGGCCGGCCCGACGGCCAGCGCCTGACCCCACCCGCGTCAACACCGCAGGAGGCCGCCATGCTCGACGAGTCGCTCCTCGACGCACCGGACGATCTCGCCCGCGTAGACCGCCGGGGCCTGCTCCGCGGCGCGGCCGAGGCCGGGGCCCGAGTCCGTACAGCGGCCCGGCACGCGACCGAGGCCGGCCTCGGCGAGCTCCGCCCCGACGGCCGCCCCCGCGCGGTCCTGATCGCCGGCCCCGGCACCGCCGCCACCGGCGTCGCCGACCTGCTGGGCGCCCTCGCCGGAGCCTCCGCGCCCGTCATCCGGCTGGACCCCACCGGCGTCGCGCACGCGGCCGGCGCCCTTCGCTGGGTCCTGCCCGGCTGGGCCGGCCCCGTCGACCTGCTGCTCATCGCCACCACCGACGGAACCGAGCCCGGACTGGCCGTCCTCGCCGAGCAGGCCTACCGGCGCGGCTGCAGCGTCGTCGCCGTCGCCCCCGAGCGCTCACCGCTGAGCGAGGCGGTGGACGGCGCGCACGGGCTCCACGTACCGATGGCCAAGGCCCCGTACCAGGAGTACGACGAGTCCGCCGCCGCCGGCCCCGGCGCACTGTGGGCCCTGCTGACCCCGCTGCTGGTGCTCCTCGACAGGGTCGGCCTGATCTCCGCCGACCCCGCCGCCCTCCAGCTCGTCGCCGACCGGCTCGACCGCACCGCCGAGCGCTGCGGGCCCGCCATCGCCACGTACTCCAACCCGGCCAAGACCCTCGCCGCCGAGCTGGCCGACTCCCTCCCGCTCATCTGGAGCGAGGGCACCGGAGCCGGACCCGCCGGCCGCCGCTTCGCCGCCACCCTCGCCGAGCTCGCCGGCCGCCCCGCACTGGCCGCCGCCCTCCCCGAGGCCCTGCCCGCCCACGGCGTCCTGCTCGCCGGCTCCTTCGCCGCCGGCGCCGATCCCGAAGACTTCTTCCGTGACCGGGTCGAGGAGCCCCAGGCTCTTCGCGCCCGCATCGTCCTGCTGCGTGACCGGCCGGCCGGCGGCCTCTCCGCCGCCCCCGCCGCACGCGAGCTCGCCCTCAGCCACGACACGGCCATCAGCGAGCTCGAACCGGAGGAGGGCGTCGAACTGGAACAGCTCGCCGAACTGCTCGCCGTCACGGATTTCGCCACCGCTTACCTGGCGTTGGCCTCCGGGGGACACAGCTGAGGTAGACACATGTTGCCCGGCTCTATCCAGGAAGACGACGATGGACCGCCTGACGAACACGATCCGCCCCTACGCCTGGGGATCGACCACCGCCATCCCCCAGCTCCTCGGAGTCGACCCCACCGGTGAACCACAGGCCGAGATGTGGATGGGAGCCCACCCCGGCGCGCCCTCCCGCCTCGACCGGGGCGACGGTGAGCGGGCCCTCTCGGACGTCATCGCCGCCGATCCGGAAACCGAGCTGGGCGCCGCCGCCGTCGCCAGGTTCGGCCCGCGACTGCCGTTCCTCCTCAAAATCCTCGCCGCAGGCGCCCCCCTGTCCCTCCAGGTCCACCCCGACCGTGCCCAGGCGCGGGCCGGGTTCGAGGACGAGGAGCGCCGCGGGGTCCCCATGGACGCGGCCCACCGCAACTACAAGGACCCCAACCACAAGCCCGAAATGATCTGCGCGCTCACCCCGTTCGACGGACTGTGCGGCTTCCGCCCGCCGCTGGAGGCCGCCGAACTCATCGAGGGTCTGGGTGTGGACAGCCTCAAGCCGTACGTCGACCTGCTGCACGCGCACCCCGAGGAAGCGGCCCTGCGCGAGGTCCTCACCGCCGTACTGAGCGCGGACCGCGCCGAGATGGCCCACACCGTCGCCGAGGTCGAGGCCGCCGCCGACCGCCTCGGCGGCCGCTACGCCCCGTACGCCTCCCTCGTGCACCACTTCCCGGGCGATCCGGGAGTCGTCGCGGCCATGCTCCTCAACCACTTCCGACTCCAGCCCGGCGAGGCCCTGTTCCTCGGCGCGGGCGTCCCGCACGCCTACATCCAGGGCCTCGGCGTCGAGCTGCTCGCCAACTCCGACAACGTGCTGCGCGCCGGACTCACCCCCAAACACGTGGACGTACCCGAACTGCTGAAGATCACGAACTTCGAGCCGGGCGACCCGAAGGTGCTGCGCCCCGAGGGCAACGGCGAGGAGGTCTACGAGGCCCCCATCGACGAATTCCGGCTCTCCCGCTTCGTCCTCGCCCCCGGCGGGGCCTCCCGCGCGCTCCCGGAGGGCACCCCGCAGGTCCTGCTCTGCACGGCGGGCTCGCCCCGGGCCGGCGAACTGGCCCTGGCGCCCGGGCAGTCGGTCTTCGTACCGGCAGGCGAAAAGGTCGAACTGTCCGGAACCGGCACTGTCTTCCGTGCCACTGTGGTGGTCTGACGTAGCGTCCGTCCCGGCGGCTGCAAGAATGTGCGGCCGGTATCAGTGGCTAGGAAGGACACCCTGCACCCATGAGCGCGTCGGGCGGTACCAAGGCGATCGTGGCGGCACTCGCCGCCAACCTCGCCATCGCTGTGGCCAAATTCGTGGCATTCATCTTCAGCGGCTCCTCGTCGATGCTCGCGGAAAGCGTCCACTCGCTGGCCGACTCCGGGAACCAGGGGCTGCTGCTCCTCGGCGGCAAGAAGGCCCAGCGCGAGGCGACACCCCAACACCCCTTCGGGTACGGGCGGGAGCGCTACATCTACGCGTTCCTCGTCTCCATCGTGCTCTTCTCGGTCGGTGGCATGTTCGCCATCTACGAGGGCTACGAGAAGATCAAGGACCCGCACGAGATCACGGCCTGGTACTGGCCCATCGGCGTACTCGTCTTCGCGATCATCGCCGAGAGCTTCTCCTTCCGCACCGCGATCAAGGAGTCGAACGAGATCCGCGGCAAGCTGTCGTGGACCGAGTTCATCAGGCGCGCCAAGGCCCCCGAGCTGCCCGTGGTCCTGCTGGAGGACCTCGGCGCCCTCGTCGGCCTGGTCCTGGCCCTGGCGGGCGTCGGCATCGCCCTCGTCACCGGCAACGGAGTCTGGGACGGCATCGGCACCCTGTGCATCGGCATCCTGCTGATCATCATCGCGATCGTCCTCGCCGCGGAGACCAAGTCCCTGCTGCTCGGCGAGGCGGCCGGCATCGAAGACATCGAGAAGATCAAGGCCGCGGTCGTCGACGGCGAGACGGTCACCGGCCTGATCCACATGCGCACCCTGCACCTCGGCCCCGAGGAGCTGCTGGTCGCCGCCAAGATTTCGGTCCAGCACGACGGCACCGCGACCGAGATCGCCGAAGCGATCAACGCCGCCGAGGCCCGCATCCGCGAGGCCGTCCCGATCGCCCGGGTCATTTACCTGGAGCCGGACATCTACCGCCCGGCGACCACCAAGGCGGAGTAGCCCCGGGTGAACGTACGGAAGGCCCCCGCGAGCCGATGCACTCGGCCCGCGGGGGCCTTCCTCGTATTCGTATTCAGGGCGCGGGCCAGGCCGCCGGTACGACGGGCTCCGGCCGCTGCCGTCGGCGCGCCACCAGGGCCACGATCCCCAGCACGCCGCCGGCCAGGAACAGGACGGCTCCGAGCACCTGGAGGCCACCCGCGACGATGAGCCCCGTCGGCTCCGCGACGGCCTCTCCGCGCACCGCCGACAGGTCGACGGTGCCCTGGTCGGCATCGGGGTGCATCGTGGAGTCCGCGGAGTTCATGCGGTTGTCGCCCATCAGGAACATCCGTCCCTCGGGCACCGTCACGTCGAAGGGCACGCTCGACGGCTCCGACCGGTTGAGGATGTACGGCTCGTCCAGCGGCTGCCCGTTGAGCCGGAGCGTGGTCTCGCCCCGCCGGTACTCGATCCGGTCCCCGCCGAGCGCCACCACCCGCGACAGCATGAGCCCGTCCGGCACCCACTCCGGAACCGACACGAGCACCACGTCGCCGCGCGATACCTCGAAGTCCTCGCCGTCGGCGCCCATGGAGAACCAGGCGCTGTCCCCCGGCTCGTACGTCGGCCGCATGTTCTGGCTCGGGACGATCTCCTTGTTGTAGGCGGCCCAGGTGCCCTGGGCCGCCAACGCCCCGTAGACCAGTACGCCGAGCACCAGCAGCGAACCGGTCACCAGCAGCCCGATCGCCCAGATACCCCGTCTTCGACCCCGCCTACGCTCCATCATCCGCGCAGCGTACGAAACGCGGTCGGGCCCCGCTCCACCGAGGGTGGCGAGGGGCCCCGGCGACTCCCGTCGGCCTACCGGATCTCGCGCAGCACGTCCAGGATCGCCGGCTCGTCCGGAGCCGCCTGCAACCGCTCGCGGAAGCCGGTGTCCATCAGCTTGCGCGACAGTAGCGCCAGGATCCGCAGGTGCTCGTCACCGGCCGCGGCCTCCGGCACCGAGATCATGAAGGCGAGGCGGGCCTTCGTCCCGTCCAGCGCACCCCACTCGATGCCCTCGTCCGAGCGGGCGAAGCCCACCGTGGGCCGGCTCACCGCATCCGTCTTGGCGTGCGGGATGGCGATCGACTCGCCGAGACCGGTCGTGCCCTGCGCCTCCCGCGCGAGTGCGACCCGTACGAGCTCGTCCATGTCCCGGACGACCAGTCCGGCAAGGCCACACGCCCTGCAACGCCGCACCGTTCACCCAAAAGAGGTATCCGACGGCAGCCATCCCGGCCGGTCCCGCGTCGGCACCCGTACCCGCGCCGGTCCTGCGAGATCGCGCATGGGTTCCGATCCACCGGCACCCTGCCCCACGTAAGCGGTGCATCAAAAGTCCGAAAGGCCCTGAAGATGCCCACCAGAAGGCCCGAACCCGGGCACCGACTTGCCCCCCGGCCAACTGGGGCCCGCTCCGCCGATCGGTGTAGATTCGTCATCAGTGTCAGGCGTCGCTGCTGATGGCGGTCGGGCGGTCCCAGGGATCGTGCCGAGGGGAGAGAGGGCCCCCGACGGACTGTGCTCGGTGTGCCGCCTTGTCTCCACACGGCCGGCGCACGGCTCAGCCGTACCCACCCTCTCGAACCATGAGGAGCAGCACCCATGGACTTCAAGGTCGCAGACCTTTCCCTCGCCGCCTTCGGCCGCAAGGAGATCACCCTGGCCGAGCACGAGATGCCCGGTCTGATGTCGATCCGTCGGGAGTACGCGGCGACGCAGCCGCTGGCCGGCGCGCGTATCACCGGCTCCCTGCACATGACCGTGCAGACGGCCGTGCTCATCGAGACCCTCGTCGCCCTCGGCGCCGACGTCCGCTGGGCCTCCTGCAACATCTTCTCCACCCAGGACCACGCGGCCGCCGCCATCGCGGTGGGGCCGAACGGCACCCCGGAGAACCCGCAGGGCGTCCCCGTCTTCGCCTGGAAGGGCGAGACGCTGGAGGAGTACTGGTGGTGCACGGAGCAGGCGCTGACCTGGCCGAACACCCCCACCGGCGGCCCGAACATGATCCTCGACGACGGTGGCGACGCCACCCTCCTCGTCCACAAGGGCGTCGAGTTCGAGAAGGCCGGCGCCGCTCCGGACCCGTCCACGGCGGACTCCGAGGAGTACGGCTACATCCTCACGCTGCTCAACCGCACCCTGGGCGAGACCCCGCAGAAGTGGACGCAGCTCGCGTCCGAGATCCGCGGCGTGACGGAGGAGACCACCACCGGTGTCCACCGTCTCTACGAGATGATGCAGTCCGGTGACCTGCTCTTCCCGGCGATCAACGTGAACGACGCCGTCACGAAGTCGAAGTTCGACAACAAGTACGGCTGCCGCCACTCCCTGATCGACGGCATCAACCGCGCCACCGACGTCCTCATCGGCGGCAAGGTCGCGGTCGTCTTCGGCTACGGCGACGTCGGCAAGGGCTGCGCCGAGTCCCTGCGCGGCCAGGGCGCCCGTGTCATCGTCACCGAGATCGACCCGATCTGCGCCCTGCAGGCGGCCATGGACGGCTACCAGGTCGCGACGCTGGACGATGTCGTCGAGACGGCGGACATCTTCATCACGACCACGGGCAACAAGGACATCATCATGGCCTCGGACATGGCCAAGATGAAGCACCAGGCGATCGTGGGCAACATCGGCCACTTCGACAACGAGATTGACATGGCCGGCCTCGCCAAGGTCGAGGGCATCGTCAAGGACGAGGTCAAGCCGCAGGTCCACACCTGGAAGTTCCCCGACGGCAAGGTCCTCATCGTGCTGTCCGAGGGCCGTCTGCTGAACCTGGGCAACGCGACGGGTCACCCGTCCTTCGTGATGTCGAACTCCTTCGCGGACCAGACCCTGGCCCAGATCGAGCTCTTCACGAAGCCCGAGGAGTACCCGACCGACGTCTACGTGCTCCCGAAGCACCTGGACGAGAAGGTCGCCCGCCTCCACCTCGACGCCCTCGGCGTCCGCCTCACCACCCTCCGCCCCGAGCAGGCCGCCTACATCGGCGTCGACGTGGCGGGCCCGTACAAGCCGGACCACTACCGCTACTGATCCGACCAGCGGTAGCAGAATGTGAAGCAGGCCCCCGGCACGTGTGCCGGGGGCCTGCCCCATACGTCCCGACAGAAGTGTGTGCACCATGCCCCGCGGCCGCTACTCGCTCCACGACCCGCACGACCACGCCCCCCTCGGCGAGGAGCACTTCCACTGCGCCCCGGGACCCTCCGGCTGGCGCTACGTCTCCCAGCTCACCGCCCCGAACGGCGACCACAGGGGCTCCGTCGACCTGGCCGTCGACGAACTCGGCCGCCCGATCCGCCTCGAACTGAACGCGGCGAGCTGGCAGGTCCGCGGCGCCGCCATCGACGGCGTCACATGGGTCCGTACCGACCCCACCGGAACCGAGGCCACCGAGGGCAATGTCCGCGCCTCCGCCTTCACCGGAACCTCCCCGGCGTTCCTCGTCGCCACGGCCCGGCTGCTGCGCCTGACCCCCGGCGCCCCCGCCACCCGCGTCCGACTCGTCGCCCTCACCGACCCGGTCCTGGCCCCCCGCACGGTCGACCAGGCCTGGGCCCTGCTGCGGCGCGAGGAGCACCCCACGGACAGCGGCCCGCTCCTGGTGGACGAGTACCAGGTCAGCGCCCTGGACACCGGCGAGGTCCACACGATCCACATCGCCGGGGACGTGGTCCTCTCCGCCCCCGGCATCGAACTCGAACACCTGGAGACCCCGCCCTCGACCTTCGACGAGGCCTGAGCCCCAACCCCCTCAGGCGGGCGGCGCGAACCCGCCGGCCCGCGGAGCCCGCACCTCTACGGGTGCCACGGGCGCGGGAGCGACATGCGGAGCAGCCGCGACCGGCCCCGGCCCGGCGACGGGCTCAGGTACGGGTACGGGCACGGGAGTCGGAGCAGGGGAAGCAGGCCGGAACGCCTTCGCGGCATCCCGCGACTGCCGCTCGTGCACCACGGCCATCAGGAACGCGGCGGCCGACACCCCGGCCGGCGGCGGCGCCCCCGTCCGCGCCACCAGATCGTCCGCGAGCCGCGCCGCCATGGCGGCCCCCACCTGCGGGTCCAGCTGGTTCATCCGGGTCAGGTACTGCCGGATCGCCAGCCACAGCCCGTCCGGCACCGCCGACAGGTCCAGCCCCGAGAACCGCCCGGCCAGCCACGGCGGCGGCGGAGGCACCGGCATCACCCGCGCCCCCGGCACCCGCTCGCGTATCACCAGCGTCCCCGCGAACACGTCCCCGAGCCGCCGCCCGCGCGCCGACACCAGCGAGGCGATGCACGCCACGGACCCGACGGTCACCAGCAGCTCGATCACCCCCATCGCCCCGCGCACCAGCGCGTGCCGGAAACGGATCGGCCCGCCGTCGTCCCGCACCACCCGCAGCCCGCACGCGAGCTTGCCCAGCGACCGCCCGTGGCTCAGCGTCTCCACCGCGATCGGCACGCCGACCAGCACCAGAACGAAAGCCGCCACCAGCACGGCGGCCTGCGCGGCCACGTCGAGCGACGCGGTCGAGAAGGTCAGACCGATCATGACCAGCGTGTACACGGTGAAGTACACGAGCAGATCGAGGACGATCGCCAGCGCCCGGCTCGGCAGCCGTGCGGGCCGCAACCCCAAGACGACCGCGTCCCCCGTCACCAGATCGCTCACCACAGCACCTTTCACGTGACCTGCGCCAACCCCTCGGGCATCCAGTCTGCCAAGCTGACCACACGAGGAACAGGCAGTGAGCAGGGGACCAGGGGCAGGGGAGCGGCAACCGTATGGATCTCGACGTCTTCGTGACGGCACACCGAGCGGAATGGGACCGCCTGGAGCAGCTCCTCGGCCGCGGCCGCAAGCTGACCGGCGCCGAGGCCGACGAACTGGTCGCTCTCTACCAGCGCACGTCGACCCACCTCTCCCTCATCCAGTCCAGTGCCCCCGACCCCATGCTCATGGGCCGCCTGACCCAGCTGGTCGCCCGTGCCCGCGCCACGGTGACAGGCACCCGCCGCGCCGGCTGGCGAGACGCGGCCCTCTTCTTCACGGCGGGCTTCCCGGCCGCGGTCTACCGCAGCCGCCGCTGGTGGATACCGACGGCCCTGCTCTCGACGGCGGTCGGCGTTCTCATCGGCTGGTGGATAGCCACCCACCCCGAGGTCCAGGGAGCCATCGGCACCCCGGACTACCTGAAGGAGCTCACCGAGCCGGGCGGCGAGTACGAGACGTACTACTCCAGCCACCCCGCGGCCTCCTTCGCGGCCCAGGTCTGGACGAACAACGCCCGGGCTGCCGCGATCTGCCTGGTCCTGGGCGCCTTCCTGGGCCTCCCCGTGCTCTGGATCCTCTTCCTGAACATGGCGAACCTGGGCGTCGGCCTCGGCCTGATGGCCTCCGCCGGCCGCCTCGACGTCTTCCTCGGCCTGATCCTCCCGCACGGCCTCCTCGAACTGACGGCGGTCTTCGTCGCAGCGGGCACGGGCCTGCGCCTCGGCTGGACGGTCATCGACCCGGGCCCCCGCACCCGCCGCACGGCCCTGGCCGAACAGGGCAGAGCCGCCCTGGGCATGGCCATCGGCCTCGCGGTGGTCCTCTTCGTCGCAGGCCTGATCGAAGGCTTCGTGACCCCGTCAGGCCTCCCCACCTGGGCCCGCATCACGATCGGCATCGTCGCCGAGGCCGCGTTCCTCCTGTACGTCTACGTCCTGGGCGGCCGAGCCTCCAGGGCCGGCGAGGTGGGCGACGTAGAGGAAGCCGACCAGACGGCGACGCTCCCGACCGCGGCCTGATGTGCGTTGGACCCCGCAGAGCTGCTAGTCTCCTCAGGTCCCGGAGCGGGTGTTGACACATCCGCGATGGGGAGGTAGATTCAAACGGTTGCCTCGAACTGGACAAGTTCGGCAGCGATGGTTCACAATCTCTCTCGCCCCCACTAGGAATTGAATTCCAGCGGGGCACAGTCGACTCCTTTTTCAGGAATCCGAAGCCGGTTAATCCGGTGGAAAACTTCTGATAGAGTCGGCATCGCCGGAAAGGGAAACGCGAAAGCGAAAACCTGGAAAGCACCGAGGAAGTCGGACACGAAAGAGTCTGATAGAGTCGGAAACGCAAGACAGCAGAACGAAAGCCCGGAGGAAAGCCCCAGCTAGTGTTGCTGAGGGTGAGTACAAAGGAAGCGTCCGTTCCTTGAGAACTCAACAGCGTGCCAAAAATCAACGCCAGAAGTTGATACCCCGTCCACTTCGGTGGATGAGGTTCCTTTGAAAAAGACCTGTAAGGCTCCCTCGTGGAGTGCTTGCAGGCAACAACACAGCGAGGACGTTGTGGTCAGTCGGTCTTATTCCGACCAAGACTGGCCCGCTCTTTCGTGTGTGTGAACCGGATTACCGGTAAACATTCATGGAGAGTTTGATCCTGGCTCAGGACGAACGCTGGCGGCGTGCTTAACACATGCAAGTCGAACGATGAAGCCCTTCGGGGTGGATTAGTGGCGAACGGGTGAGTAACACGTGGGCAATCTGCCCTTCACTCTGGGACAAGCCCTGGAAACGGGGTCTAATACCGGATACCACTCCTGCCTGCATGGGCGGGGGTTGAAAGCTCCGGCGGTGAAGGATGAGCCCGCGGCCTATCAGCTTGTTGGTGGGGTAATGGCCCACCAAGGCGACGACGGGTAGCCGGCCTGAGAGGGCGACCGGCCACACTGGGACTGAGACACGGCCCAGACTCCTACGGGAGGCAGCAGTGGGGAATATTGCACAATGGGCGAAAGCCTGATGCAGCGACGCCGCGTGAGGGATGACGGCCTTCGGGTTGTAAACCTCTTTCAGCAGGGAAGAAGCGAAAGTGACGGTACCTGCAGAAGAAGCGCCGGCTAACTACGTGCCAGCAGCCGCGGTAATACGTAGGGCGCAAGCGTTGTCCGGAATTATTGGGCGTAAAGAGCTCGTAGGCGGCTTGTCACGTCGGATGTGAAAGCCCGAGGCTTAACCTCGGGTCTGCATTCGATACGGGCTAGCTAGAGTGTGGTAGGGGAGATCGGAATTCCTGGTGTAGCGGTGAAATGCGCAGATATCAGGAGGAACACCGGTGGCGAAGGCGGATCTCTGGGCCATTACTGACGCTGAGGAGCGAAAGCGTGGGGAGCGAACAGGATTAGATACCCTGGTAGTCCACGCCGTAAACGTTGGGAACTAGGTGTTGGCGACATTCCACGTCGTCGGTGCCGCAGCTAACGCATTAAGTTCCCCGCCTGGGGAGTACGGCCGCAAGGCTAAAACTCAAAGGAATTGACGGGGGCCCGCACAAGCAGCGGAGCATGTGGCTTAATTCGACGCAACGCGAAGAACCTTACCAAGGCTTGACATATACCGGAAAGCATTAGAGATAGTGCCCCCCTTGTGGTCGGTATACAGGTGGTGCATGGCTGTCGTCAGCTCGTGTCGTGAGATGTTGGGTTAAGTCCCGCAACGAGCGCAACCCTTGTCCTGTGTTGCCAGCATGCCCTTCGGGGTGATGGGGACTCACAGGAGACCGCCGGGGTCAACTCGGAGGAAGGTGGGGACGACGTCAAGTCATCATGCCCCTTATGTCTTGGGCTGCACACGTGCTACAATGGCCGGTACAATGAGCTGCGATACCGTGAGGTGGAGCGAATCTCAAAAAGCCGGTCTCAGTTCGGATTGGGGTCTGCAACTCGACCCCATGAAGTCGGAGTTGCTAGTAATCGCAGATCAGCATTGCTGCGGTGAATACGTTCCCGGGCCTTGTACACACCGCCCGTCACGTCACGAAAGTCGGTAACACCCGAAGCCGGTGGCCCAACCCGTAAGGGAGGGAGCTGTCGAAGGTGGGACTGGCGATTGGGACGAAGTCGTAACAAGGTAGCCGTACCGGAAGGTGCGGCTGGATCACCTCCTTTCTAAGGAGCACAGTACCGATTGCAGACAAATGTTCTGCACGGTCAGCTCATGGGTGGAACGTTGATTAGTTGGCACGGTTTCTGAAACTTCCTGTAAGTACTGCTTCGGCGTGGAACACAGTGACAGTGGACGGGATCGTGCTTGGCACGTTGTTGGGTCCTGAAGGTACGGCCGTAAGGTTGCGATCTTCAGTGCCGGCCCCAGTGAACTTGATCTGTATAGGTCAGGGTGATGGGTGGCTGGTCGTTGTTTGAGAACTACACAGTGGACGCGAGCATCTGTGGCCAAGTTTTTAAGGGCGCACGGTGGATGCCTTGGCACCAGGAACCGATGAAGGACGTGAGAGGCCGCGATAGGCCCCGGGGAGCTGCCAACTGAGCTTTGATCCGGGGGTGTCCGAATGGGGAAACCCGGCAGTCGTCATGGGCTGTCACCCACTGCTGAACACATAGGCAGTGTGGAGGGAACGAGGGGAAGTGAAACATCTCAGTACCCTCAGGAAGAGAAAACAACCGTGATTCCGGGAGTAGTGGCGAGCGAAACCGGATGAGGCCAAACCGTATGCGTGTGATACCCGGCAGGGGTTGCGCATGCGGGGTTGTGGGAATTCTTTTGATCGGTCTGCCGGCCGGTCGGCGAGTCAGAAACCGTTGATGTAGTCGAAGGACATGCGAAAGGTCCGGCGTAGAGGGTAAGACCCCCGTAGACGAAACATCAGCGGCTTGCTTAAGAATCTCCCAAGTAGCACGGGGCCCGAGAAATCCCGTGTGAATCTGGCGGGACCACCCGCTAAGCCTAAATATTCCCTGGTGACCGATAGCGGATAGTACCGTGAGGGAATGGTGAAAAGTACCGCGGGAGCGGAGTGAAATAGTACCTGAAACCGTGTGCCTACAAGCCGTGGGAGCGTCGCGCATTGAGTTTACTCAATGCGTCGTGACTGCGTGCCTTTTGAAGAATGAGCCTGCGAGTTAGCGGTGTGTAGCGAGGTTAACCCGTGTGGGGAAGCCGTAGCGAAAGCGAGTCCGAATAGGGCGATTGAGTTGCACGCTCTAGACCCGAAGCGGAGTGATCTAGCCATGGGCAGGTTGAAGCGGAGGTAAGACTTCGTGGAGGACCGAACCCACCAGGGTTGAAAACCTGGGGGATGACCTGTGGTTAGGGGTGAAAGGCCAATCAAACTCCGTGATAGCTGGTTCTCCCCGAAATGCATTTAGGTGCAGCGTCACGTGTTTCTTGCCGGAGGTAGAGCACTGGATAGGCGATGGGCCCTACCGGGTTACTGACCTTAGCCAAACTCCGAATGCCGGTAAGTGAGAGCGTGGCAGTGAGACTGTGGGGGATAAGCTCCATGGTCGAGAGGGAAACAGCCCAGAGCATCGACTAAGGCCCCTAAGCGTACGCTAAGTGGGAAAGGATGTGGAGTCGCAGAGACAACCAGGAGGTTGGCTTAGAAGCAGCCACCCTTGAAAGAGTGCGTAATAGCTCACTGGTCAAGTGATTCCGCGCCGACAATGTAGCGGGGCTCAAGCGTACCGCCGAAGTCGTGTCATTGCAGCAATAGGGCCAACGCCCGCTGTGATGGGTAGGGGAGCGTCGTGTGCCGGGTGAAGCAGCAGCGGAAGCTAGTTGTGGACGGTTCACGAGTGAGAATGCAGGCATGAGTAGCGATACACACGTGAGAAACGTGTGCGCCGATTGACTAAGGGTTCCTGGGTCAAGCTGATCTGCCCAGGGTAAGTCGGGACCTAAGGCGAGGCCGACAGGCGTAGTCGATGGACAACCGGTTGATATTCCGGTACCCGCTTTGAAACGCCCAATATCGAATCCTCTAATGCTAAGGCCGTGAAGCCGTTCCGGACCCTTCGGGGAAAGGAAAGTGGTGGAGCCGCCGATCCAAGGTGGTAGTAGGTAAGCGATGGGGTGACGCAGGAAGGTAGTCCAACCCGGGCGGTGGTAGTCCCGGGGTAAGGGTGTAGGCCGAGGGGTAGGCAAATCCGTCCCTCATTAAGGCTGAGACCTGATGCCGAGCCGATTGTGGTGAAGTGGATGATCCTATGCTGTCGAGAAAAGCCTCTAGCGAGTTTCATGGCGGCCCGTACCCTAAACCGACTCAGGTGGTCAGGTAGAGAATACCGAGGCGTTCGGGTGAACTATGGTTAAGGAACTCGGCAAAATGCCCCCGTAACTTCGGGAGAAGGGGGCCATCACTGGTGATCGGATTTACTCCGTGAGCTGGGGGTGGCCGCAGAGACCAGCGAGAAGCGACTGTTTACTAAAAACACAGGTCCGTGCGAAGCCGTAAGGCGATGTATACGGACTGACGCCTGCCCGGTGCTGGAACGTTAAGGGGACCGGTTAGTGACCTTTCGGGGTTGCGAAGCTGAGAACTTAAGCGCCAGTAAACGGCGGTGGTAACTATAACCATCCTAAGGTAGCGAAATTCCTTGTCGGGTAAGTTCCGACCTGCACGAATGGCGTAACGACTTCTCGACTGTCTCAACCATAGGCCCGGTGAAATTGCACTACGAGTAAAGATGCTCGTTTCGCGCAGCAGGACGGAAAGACCCCGGGACCTTTACTATAGTTTGATATTGGTGTTCGGTTCGGCTTGTGTAGGATAGGTGGGAGACTTTGAAGCAGCCACGCCAGTGGTTGTGGAGTCGCCGTTGAAATACCACTCTGGTCGTGCTGGATGTCTAACCTCGGTCCGTGATCCGGATCAGGGACAGTGTCTGATGGGTAGTTTAACTGGGGCGGTTGCCTCCCAAAGAGTAACGGAGGCGCCCAAAGGTTCCCTCAGCCTGGTTGGCAATCAGGTGTTGAGTGTAAGTGCACAAGGGAGCTTGACTGTGAGACCGACGGGTCGAGCAGGGACGAAAGTCGGGACTAGTGATCCGGCGGTGGCTTGTGGAAGCGCCGTCGCTCAACGGATAAAAGGTACCCCGGGGATAACAGGCTGATCTTCCCCAAGAGTCCATATCGACGGGATGGTTTGGCACCTCGATGTCGGCTCGTCGCATCCTGGGGCTGGAGTCGGTCCCAAGGGTTGGGCTGTTCGCCCATTAAAGCGGTACGCGAGCTGGGTTTAGAACGTCGTGAGACAGTTCGGTCCCTATCCGCTGTGCGCGTAGGAATATTGAGAAGGGCTGTCCCTAGTACGAGAGGACCGGGACGGACGAACCTCTGGTGTGCCAGTTGTCCTGCCAAGGGCATGGCTGGTTGGCTACGTTCGGGAGGGATAACCGCTGAAAGCATCTAAGCGGGAAGCCTGCTTCAAGATGAGTATTCCCACCTCCTTGAGAGGGTAAGGCTCCCAGTAGACGACTGGGTTGATAGGCCAGATGTGGAAGCCCGGTAACGGGTGAAGCTGACTGGTACTAATAGGCCGAGGGCTTGTCCTCAGTTGCTCGCGTCCACTGTGTTAGTTCTGAAATAACGAACAGCTGTGTCAATGCCAGCGTTCAAATTTCATAGTGTTTCGGTGGTCATAGCGTTAGGGAAACGCCCGGTTACATTCCGAACCCGGAAGCTAAGCCTTTCAGCGCCGATGGTACTGCAGGGGGGACCCTGTGGGAGAGTAGGACGCCGCCGAACAATCATTGCGGGAAGCCCCGCACCAGCCCTTTACGGGCTCGGTGCGGGGCTTTTCTGCGTTTGGGGCCCGTTCCGCTTGATGCCACTCCGTGCTTCACCAGTCGGCGGGGTAGCTTTTGAGGCTGCTAGATCGGGGACCTTGGTCAGGCCGGTCTGGGGATCGCCCATGTTCGTGCCGTTGAGGGCCATGACCTCTGGTGTCCGGGCCTCGATCTGGCGGCGCAGCCGCACCACGTTGAGACCGTGGGGAGCACGAGTCTTGCTGGTGCTCGGCCAGCTCCGCGAGCTGCTCCGCGAAGTCGTGCATACGGCGGATCTGCTCGGGGGTCAGGTCGGCCATGGTGTCCTCCTGGTGGGCGCCCGACCAGGGTATGCAGCCCGGCGCGGTGAAGCCTTCGGCTCGTGGCTTCACCGCGAGGGGAATCGGGACGGCCGAGAGACCTACAGGCGGCCGGCGGCCTTGAGGGCGAGGTAGGCGTCTGCCAGGGCGGGGGCCAGGGTGTCCGGGGTGGCGTCGACCACGTGGACGCCGTGGCGGGTGAGCTGGTCCGCGGTGCGGCGGCGTTGGGCTTGGGACTGGGTGCCGGCGGCGGCCTCGTAGACCGCGTCCGCGTCGCCGCGGGACGCGGTCATGGCGGCGACGTGAGGGTCGGCCACGGAGGCCAGCAGGACCGTGTGGCGGGCCGTGAGCTGGGGGAGGAGCGGGAGCAGGCCCTCTTCCACGGGGGCCGCGTCCAGGCTCGTCAGGAGGACCACCAGGGAGCGGCGCGGGGCGCTGCGGAGGATGGTGGAGACCAGGGAGCGGGAGTCCGTCTCGACCAGTTCCGGTTCGAGGGTGGCCATCGCGTTGACGAAGGACGGGAGGACGTCCGCGGCCGCGCGGCCCTGGACCTGGGCGCGGGGGCGGCGGTCGTGGGCCAGGAGGTCCACGCGGTCGCCGGCGCGGGTCGCCAGGGCTGCGAGGAGCAGGGCCGCGTCCATGGCGGAGTCGAGGCGCGGGGCGTCGCCGACGCGGCCCGCGGAGGTGCGGCCGGTGTCCAGGCAGATCAGGATGTGCCGGTCGCGTTCGGGGCGCCAGGTGCGGACGGCCACCTTGTTCTGGCGGGCCGTGGCGCGCCAGTCGATGGAGCGGGTGTCGTCGCCGGGGACGTAGTCGCGCAGGCTGTCGAACTCGGTGCCCTCGCCGCGGGTGAGGACGCTCGTGCGGCCGTCCAGTTCGCGGAGGCGCGCGAGGCGCGAGGGGAGGTGCTTGCGGCTCGTGAAGGGGGGCAGGACGCGGACCGTCCAGGGAACGGTGTGGGAGACCTGGCGGGCGAACAGGCCCAGGGGACCGTACGAGCGGATCGTGACGCGGTCGGCCTGGCGGTCGCCGCGGCGGGTGGGCCGCAGGCGGGTGGTGACCCTGCGGCGTTCCCCTGCCGGGATGGTCACGGAGTGGCGGGAGGCCGGGCCTTCGGTGCCGGGGAGCCAGCTGCTGGGGGGCCAGGCGTCGCGGAGCCGGGCGCGGAGCTTGCGGGTGCCCGGGTTGGTGAGGGTCAGGTGCACGTCCGCGGACTCGCCGAGGCGGACCGAGGTGTCGCCCGAGCGGGTGAGGAGGAGCGGGCGGACGGGCGCCGCGAGGGCGTAGTCGACCGCGCAGGCCAGCGCGAGCGGGCCGTTGACCGCCAGCATCCCCGTCCAGCTCGGTTCGAGGATGCCGACGGGGATGCTGCCCAGGGCCGCCAGGAGGGCGGTGCGTCCGGTGAGGGCCATCAGCGCGGGACGGGGACGTGGGAGAGGATCGCGGTGATGACGGCGTCGGCCTTGACTCCCTCCATCTCCGCTTCCGGGCGCAGCTGGACGCGGTGGCGGAGGGTGGGCAGGGCGAGGGCCTTCACATCGTCGGGGGTGACGTAGTCGCGGCCGGTGAGCCAGGCCCAGGCGCGGGCGGTCGCCAGCAGCGCGGTCGCGCCGCGCGGGGAGACGCCGAGGGTGAGGGACGGGGATTCGCGGGTGGCGCGGCAGATGTCGACGACGTAACCGGCGATCTCCGGGGAGACGGTGACCCGGGCGACGGCCTCGCGGGCGGCTTCGAGCTCGGCGCGGCCGGCGACGGGGCGGATGCCCGCGGCGTGCAGGTCGCGGGGGTTGAAGCCCGCTGCGTGCCGGGTCAGGACGCCGATCTCGTCCTCGCGGGAGGGCAGGGGGACGGTGAGCTTGAGGAGGAAGCGGTCCAGTTGGGCTTCCGGGAGGGGGTACGTGCCCTCGTACTCGACCGGGTTCATGGTGGCGGCGACGAGGAAGGGCTCGGGGAGCGCGCGGGGCGTGCCGTCGACCGTGACCTGGCGCTCCTCCATGGCCTCGAGGAGGGAGGACTGGGTCTTCGGGGGCGTGCGGTTGATCTCGTCCGCGAGGAGGAGGTTGGTGAAGACCGGGCCGTTCTGGAAGGAGAACTCGGCGGTGCGGGCGTCGTAGACGAGGGAGCCGGTGACATCGCTCGGCATCAGGTCGGGGGTGAACTGGACGCGCTTGGTGTCGAGTTCGAGGGAGGCGGCGAGGGCCCGTACGAGGAGGGTCTTGGCGACGCCGGGGACGCCTTCCAGGAGGACGTGGCCGCGGCAGAGCAGGGCGACGACGAGGCCGGTGACGGCCGAGTCCTGGCCGACCACGGCCTTGCCGATCTCGGTGCGGAGCGCTTCGAGGGAGGCGCGGGCGCTGTCCGCGGTCGCGGTCGCAGCCGGGGGCTGCGCCGCCGCGGACTCGGTGGTCGGGTACGTCATGACGTACGGACCTCTCTTTCGAGGGCGTCGAGGTGGTCGGCGAGCGCGACGAGTGCCGCGTCGTCGGAGGGCGTGGGGCCGAAGAGGAGGGCGGTCACGTCCCGGGAGCCGTCCGCGAGCCGGGCGGAGACCGCCGGGGCGAGGGCGGTGGGCTCGTGGGCCTGGCCGTTCGGTACGCCCGTCAGGGCGGCGAGGCGTTCGCGGGCGGCGGCGCGCAGCACGGTGGCGGCGCGGTCGCGGGCGCGGGCCTTGCGGTAGAGGCGGGCGCGGCCCTCGGTGGCCTCGGAGGCGCGGATGGCGACCGGGAGCTTCTCGATGACGAGCGGGCCGAGTCGGCGGGCGCGCCAGAGTGCGGCGAGGGCCGCGGCGACGAACAGCTGGAGCAGGGCCCAGGACCAGCCGGCCGGGGCCAGGTCGAGGAGGCTCTGCTCTTCGTCGGCGGCTCGGGAGTCGGGGTCGGAGTCCGCCAGGGACGGCATGTACCAGACGAGGTCCGGGCGGGAGCCGAGGAGTTGGAGGGCGAGGGAGGCGTTGCCGGTGTCGGCGAGACTCTCGTTGAGGAGGATCGTGCCGGAGCCGAGGACGACGGTGTCGGCGCCGTTCGCCCCCGCGGGGAGGACGAGGAGGGTGGGGTGGTCGCCGCTGGGGTAGCAGGCGGTGGCCCCGCGGAGCGTGGTGGTGTAGCGCATGCCGTCGCCGAGGGTGGCGCGGCCGGCGGTGGCGGCGGCGGGGAGGGTGCAGGCGGGGTCCAGGTCGTCCGAGTTCGAGGTTGCGGGGGCCTCGCCCTTGGACTCGACGCCGGGGGAGAAACCGGGGAGGGAGCGGCTGCCGGGTGCGATGAGGACGGTACGGCCGCCGCCGGAGAGGTCCATGGCCGAGCGGACGAGGCGGCGTTGGGCGGCGCCGAGCCGGTCGGGGTCGGTCACCAGGAGGGTGGTGCGGGGGCCGGCGGCGTCGGCTGCCTCTCGGGCGGTGGTGACGATGCGGGTGGTGACGCCGCGCTCCTTGAGGAGCTCGGCGACGGCGCGGCTGCCGTAGGGGTCGGCGGAGCGGGGGTCCAGGAGGCCGTGGCGGGTGCCGGAGTTCAGGGCGGCGAGGATCGCGACGCCGGCGGCGAGTACGCCCAGGAGGGCTAGGGCGCGGAGGGCCAGGCGGGTTTGGCGGGTTCGGCGGGTGCCGGTTCCGGCGGGGCCGGGGTTGGAGGGGCCGGGTTTGGCTGGGCCGCTTCCGAGGGGGCTGGCAGGGCTGGTTTCGCCGGGGCCGGGCGGGGTCGGGGTGGTTCCGCCGGTGCCGGGGGCGCGCCGGGGCGTCTCCTCGGGCGCCGAACGTGGCGAGGGGTCGGTGGGCCGGGCGGTGGTTGCGTTCGACGCCCTGCGGGGACGCCCCGGCACACCCCCGTCCCCGTCGGAACCGGCGGGCGGCGCGCCCTGCGGGGATGGGGGTGGCGTGGGTTCGGCCGCGTGGGAGCCGGTGGGCGGGGTGTTGTGTGGGGGGTGGGCCGGCATGGGGCCGGTGGGCGGCGTCATGCGGTGGGTCCCGTCAGGAGCGGCTTCGTGCGGGTCAGGGTGGTGTCGAGGGCGCGCAGGCGGGCGTACGCGTCGGCGTCGGCGGTGCGGCCCCCGTACGTGACGTCGTCGAAGGTGCGGGCGGCCGCGCGGAGCTCGTCGGCGTGGTCCGGGAGGGAGACGGAGGCTTCGGCGGCGGCCTCGTCGGCGGTGCGGCCCGGACGGGGGTCGAGGAGGGTGCGTTCCTCCAGGGAGCGGACGACGGCGCGCATGCGTTCCTGGACGGCTTCGGTCCAGCGGCCGGCGGCCGCGTGGGCCTCGGCGGCGGTGCGGTGGTCGGCGGCGCTGCGGATGCCGTCGTCGAAGAGGGTGTTGGCGGAGGTGGCCGTGCGGCGGGGGGCTCCCAGGCGCCACCACAGGGCCCCGAGGGCGAGGAGGACCAGGATGGCGATGGCGAGCAGGCCGAAGGTGCCTCCGGGGGTTGCCCCGGAGGCCGAGCCGAAGAGGCCGTCGAGCCAGTCGAAGAACTTGCGCAGGGCGCGGTCGAGCAGGCCCGGGTCGTTCTGGTGGTACATCGGCTTGGACAGTTCGCGTTCGGCCGCCTCCCGGGCGGGGTCGCGCGGTGTCGTCACCGGTGGTGTTTCCGCAGTGGGAAGGAGTGCCGCCGCGGTGGTGATGAGGCCCCCCGTACTCATCATGTGTGGGTCAGCCCCCGTGGGTGGTGCCGTAGTTCTCGACGCCGGCTGCTCGGGCGAGCTCCAGGTCGAGTCCTTCGCGGCGGATGCGCTGGTCGACGTAGAGGAGGACGGTGACGCCGGACTGGATCGGCATGACCACGGCCTGGGCGATGATCAGGCCGATGGCGGTCAGGATGAGCGGTCCCCAGGCGGTCTGGGCGGTGGGGTCCTGCATGGAGGAGAGGCCGTCGCCGAAGACGGAGAAGCCGATCATCTGGAGCGGGAAGACGATGATCGCCGCGAAGATGGCGGTGATGATGCCGGTGAGCAGCGTGATGCCGAAGATCCGCCACCAGGAGCCCTTGACGAGCTTGGAGGAGCGGGCGAAGGCCTTGAAGACCGTGCTCCGCTCCAGCATCAGGGCGGGCGAGGCCAGGCTGAACTTCATCCACAGCCACAGGAGCAGCGGGGCGTAGGCGAAGAAGCCCAGCACGACCAGGCCGACGTTCTGGGCGATGAGGCCCGGCAGGATCAGGATCAGGCCGCCCAGGAGGGCGCCGGCGCCCATCAGCAGGGTGAGGCCGATCAGGCGGAGCAGCTG
This sequence comes from Streptomyces sp. NBC_01351, assembly GCF_036237315.1. Classification (GTDB taxonomy): domain Bacteria; phylum Actinomycetota; class Actinomycetes; order Streptomycetales; family Streptomycetaceae; genus Streptomyces. The sequence goes on from NZ_CP108356.1 coordinate 5,229,317, forward strand.
GGGGCGGGCGTCGCTCCAGGCGGCGGAGACCGAGGAGTGCTGGCCGAGCACCGCCCGGCTGAAGATCATCGTGAGCATCGCGGTGACCACGATCCCGCCGAGGATCTGGAGGAACTGGGTGGCGGCGCTGACCGAGAGGGCGCTGCCGAAGGTGTTGATCAGCTGCTCGGGCGTGATGTTGTCCGGGTCCGCGGCGAGGATCAGCTCCTCCAGCAGGTACTTCTGTACGAGCATGCTGAGGACCTGGACCACGATGGCCACGACCAGGGTGATCGGCAGTACCGAGCGCCAGTGGGCGCGCATGGTGGCGACCGCGCCGTCGAGGATCTCGCCGAGTCCCAGGGGGCGCAGGGGGATCACTCCGGGCTTGGCGGCGGCGGGCCGGCCCCACTGGCCGGGGCCGCCCGGGTAGCCGTGCTGAGGGCCGTACGGGCTGCCCTGCGGGGGCGCCTGCGGGGGGTACCCGCCCCAGCCGGCGCCCTGCGGGGGCTGCTGCGGTGGCGGGGTCTGGCCGGCGGCAGGGCTCTGCCACTGGCCGGGAGGCGGCTGCTCGGCGGACCACTTCGGTGCGTCGGCGGGCTGCGGCTGCTCGGCGGGGGTCGCCGGGCGCTCGCCTTCGGAAGGGGAGGACCCGGGCGTGGCCCAGCCCGGAGAGTCGTTCATCGTCGCTCCTTCACGTGCACCTGCTGTGGCGGGGGCGCTGGTCGGCTGCCATCGTGCCATGTGGGGTCCACGAACGGACCAGCCGTCCCCCCGGATGTGCGGCAGCCCGTACCTTCAATTGTCACCCGGATCCGGGGCAGACTGGTCGACCTGATCTCCACGCAGGTCCGAGGGGCGATTTCCAGCCCTTTTGGCTGTGGGACAGCTCACCGCCAGGTAACGATTAGCTAATGGGATGATGTCAACCATGAAGGGACGCGTCCTTGTCGTCGACGACGACACCGCGCTGGCCGAGATGCTCGGCATTGTGCTGCGTGGAGAAGGTTTTGAGCCGTCGTTCGTAGCGGACGGTGACAAGGCACTTGCTGCCTTCCGGGAGGCGAAGCCGGATCTGGTACTGCTCGATCTCATGCTGCCCGGAAGGGACGGCATAGAGGTGTGCAGGCTGATCCGGGCCGAGTCCGGGGTGCCGATCGTCATGCTGACCGCGAAGAGCGACACGGTGGACGTGGTCGTGGGCCTGGAGTCCGGGGCCGACGACTACATCGTCAAGCCGTTCAAGCCGAAGGAGCTGGTGGCCCGTATCCGGGCCCGCCTGCGCCGGTCGGAGGAGCCCGCGCCCGAGCAGCTGGCCATCGGTGACCTGGTCATCGACGTGGCCGGGCACTCGGTCAAGCGGGACGGTGCCTCCATCGCCCTGACCCCGCTGGAGTTCGACCTGCTGGTCGCGCTCGCCCGCAAGCCCTGGCAGGTCTTCACCCGTGAGGTGCTGCTGGAGCAGGTCTGGGGTTACCGGCACGCGGCGGACACCCGCCTGGTCAACGTGCACGTGCAGCGGCTGCGCTCGAAGGTCGAGAAGGACCCGGAGCGCCCCGAGATCGTTGTGACGGTGCGCGGTGTCGGCTACAAGGCCGGACCGAGCTGACGTGCAGTCCGGCAGGCCCCGAAGCGGCTCCCTGTGGGGAGCGCTGCGGGGAGGCAGGCTGCTCCAGGACGGAGCGCCGGGCGGTCCGTTGCTGCGGCTGTGCGTACGCCTCGTACGCCGGCCGCTGCTTCCGGCTGTCCGGCTGTGGCGGCGCAACATCCAGCTCCGGGTGGTCGCCGCCACCCTGCTGATCTCCCTCTCCGTGGTCCTCGCGCTGGGCTTCGTCGTCATCGCCCAGGTGAACAAGGGCCTCCTCGACGCGAAGGAGGAGGCGGCGCAGAGCCAGGCCGCGGGAGGGTTCGCGGTCGCACAGGAGAAGGCCAACGCCCCCGCGACCGTGGACGGGCCCGACGCCGCCGACAGCAAGGTCGGCCGGGACGCCAGCACCTGGATGAACTCGCTGGTCAAGCAGCTCGCCAGTGGCGGCCAGACCGCCTTCGAGGTCGTCGCGCTCGGCGCGGGGACCGGTGAGCAGGCGCTGCCCGGCGCGCAGGGCGGCGTCAAGGGTGCCCGCGCCTCCGGCAACGTGGACCCGACCGCGAGCGTGCCGCTGGCGCTGCGGCGGGCCGTCGACCACGCCACCGGCACCTTCAAGACCTTCTCCGAGATCCGCTACACCAGCGGGACGGGGCAGAAGGCCCCGGAGCCCGCGCTGGTCGTCGGCAAGCGCCTCACCGACATCAACGGGGACCCGTACGACCTGTACTACCTCTTCCCGCTGACCCAGGAGGAGGAGTCCCTCACCCTGGTCAAGAGCACGATCGCCACCGCCGGACTGTTCGTCGTCGTCCTGCTCAGCGGTATCGCGTGGCTGGTCGTACGGCAGGTCGTGACGCCGGTCCGGATGGCCGCCGGGATCGCCGAACGGCTCTCGGCCGGCCAGCTCCAGGAGCGGATGAAGGTCACCGGCGAGGACGACATCGCGCGGCTGGGCGAGGCCTTCAACAAGATGGCCCAGAACCTCCAGCTCAAGATCCAGCAGCTGGAGGACCTGTCCCGGATGCAGCGCCGCTTCGTCTCGGATGTCTCGCATGAGCTGCGCACCCCGCTGACGACGGTACGGATGGCCGCCGACGTCATCCACGACGCCCGGGTCGATTTCGACCCGGTCACCGCGCGGTCGGCGGAGCTGCTCGCCGGGCAGCTCGACCGCTTCGAGTCGCTGCTCTCGGACCTGCTGGAGATCAGCCGCTTCGACGCGGGCGCCGCGGATCTGCAGGCCGAGCCCATCGACCTGCGGGACGTCGTGCGCCGCGTCATCGACGCGGCCGAACCGCTCGCCGAGCACAAGGGCAGCCGGATCCGGGTGCTCGGCGACACCCAGCCCGTCATCGCCGAGGCCGACGCCCGGCGGGTGGAGCGGGTGCTGCGGAATCTCGTCGTCAACGCCGTGGAGCACGGTGAGGGCCGCGATGTGGTGGTCCGGCTCGCGTCCGCGGGCGGGGCCGTCGCCGTGGCCGTACGGGACTACGGGGTCGGGCTCAAGCCCGGCGAGGCCACCCGCGTCTTCAACCGCTTCTGGCGGGCCGACCCGGCGCGTGCCCGTACGACCGGCGGTACGGGCCTCGGCCTGTCCATCGCCGTCGAGGACGCCCGGCTGCACGGCGGCTGGCTCCAGGCGTGGGGCGAGCCGGGCGGCGGCTCGCAGTTCCGCCTGACCCTGCCGCGCACCGCCGACGAGCCGCTGCGCGGGTCGCCGATCCCGCTGGAGCCCGAGGACTCCCGGGCCAACCGGGCCAGGGCCGCCGCGGACGCGGCGGACAGCGCGGCGCCCGTCCGGCCGGCGGAGGGCTCCGACCGGTCGCCGATACCGCCCAGGTCGCCGGCGGCGGGGGCGGTGCCCGTACCGGCCGATCCGACCGCGCTGCCGGGGAACGGATCGCGGGTCGTGGCCCGGGACATCGACCGGGCGTCCGCCGAACAGGCACCACAGGAGGATCGAACCGATGGACGCTGAGCGCAGGAGCGCGCGCATCGTACGCTTGTGCGCCCTCGGCGTGATCGCCCTGTTGGTGGCCGGCTGCGCCTCCATGCCCACCCACGGTGAGATCCGTGACGTGGAGGCCTCGCAGGGCGTCGACTCGCAGGTCCGGGTGTTCGGCGTACCGCCCGCCGACAAGGCCGGCGCGGCCGAGATCGTCAAGGGCTTCCTGGAGGCCATGACCAGCGACGACCCGCAGCTGGAGACCGCCCGCAAGTACCTCACCGAGGAGGCGTCGAAGAGCTGGAGGCCCGGCTCCGCCGTCACCGTCCTCAAGTCCGGCCTCAGCCGGTCGCCCGTCGCCGGCGAGCGGGACCCGGACGAGCCCCGCTGGAAGGTGACCGGCGAGAAGCTCGCGGCCGTGGACGAGCACAGCGCCTACCAGCCGGAGACCGCCCGCGGGCAGTACGAGTGGTTCCTCCAGCTGGTGCAGGAGAACAAGCAGTGGCGGATCGCGACGCCGCCCAGGAGCCTCGTGCTCAGCGAGTCCGACTTCCAGCGCATCTACATGCCGGTCAACAAGTACTACTTCGCGGGCGGCATGCTCGTCGCCGATCCCGTGTACGTGCGGCAGCGCGCCGACCCCGACTCGCGGATGGACCCCACCACGCAGACGGTCCAGTCGCTGCTGGCCGGGCCCTCCAACTGGCTCGCGCCGGTCGTCGAGTCCAGCTTCCCCACCGGGACCGAGCTGCGCGAGGGCACCAAGTCCCTCTCGTACGACGGCCAGAACACGCTGCGCGTGCCGCTCAACGAGAAGGCCGAGAACGTCACGCAGCCGCAGTGCAAGAAGATGGCCACCCAACTCCTGTACACCGTCAAGGATCTGACGGGCTCCCGGCTCGACCAGGTCGAACTGCTGCGTTCCGACGAGAAGTCGTCCTCGCTGTGCTCGGTGAACGAGTCGAACGCGGCCACGATCGCCGGCCGGCCCAAGACCCCCGAGCACCAGTACTTCGTCGACAACGAGGCACGGCTCGTCCGCATGAAGCTCGACGCCGCCAGCGAGGACCAGCAGGCCAAGCCCGAGCAGGTGCCGGGACCGCTGAGCACCCCCGCCCCCTTCAGGGTCAAGTCCGCCGCCGTGTCGTACGACGAGAGGCGCGCGGCCGTGGTCTCGGAGGACGGGCACGGCCTGTACGTGGTGGCGATGGCCGGGGTCGGTGTCATGCCGGAGAAGCCGGTGGTCACGAGCAAGGGGGCCAGGACGGACACCCTGGCCGCGCCCAGCTGGGACGCGGCGGGCGACCTGTGGGTCGCCGACCAGGATCCGCAGCACCCCGGTCTGTGGCGGGTGCCGGGCGGGGTCGGAACCCCCGAGAAGGTGGAGGTGGCGGGGCTCGCCGGCCGGAAGATCATCTCCTTGAAGACCTCCGCGGACGGGGTGCGGATCGCACTGCTCCTGGAGGGGGACGGCCACAAGACCCTTTCGGTGGGGCGGATCGAGCGGCCCGACGGCAAGAACGCCACGGGGTCGGTGTCGGTGCGCGAGCTGCGCCCGGCGGCTCCGCAGATGGCGGACGTGACGGCGATGAGCTGGGCGCCGCGGGGTCGGCTGCTGGTGGTGGGCCGGGAGAGCGGCGGGGTCGTGCAGGCCCGTTACATGCTGGCGGACGGTTCGATGATCGCGGCGAGCCTGCCCGGGGCCACCGGGCTGGAGGCGGTGGCGGTGGCCGTCTCGGAGGACGAGGGGAAGCCGAGGCCGGTCGTCGGGCATTCGGCGGACGGCATCGTGTGGCTGCCGCCGGGGGCGCAGTGGCGCACGGTGGCGGGCGGCCGGGCCCCGGTGTACCCGGGCTGATCCGCGTCCGGCCCTGGCCGATGTCCGTGTCGATACCGGTTGACCTGCGGTTTCGTGGGTCGTCCACAGGGGTGGCGGGCCGGTGCGGGGCCCGGCAGAGTGGACGCATGCGGGGGTGGTGGCGGGAGCTCGCCGGGCTGGTCCTGCCGGTCGACTGCGCCGGGTGCGGCGCCGCCCGGGTGCTGCTGTGCGCCGGCTGCCGGGAGGCGCTGAGCGGGGCCGGTGCGGGGCGCGTGCGGCCCTCGCCGGTGCCGGAGGGGCTGCCGGTGGTGCACGCGGCCGCGGGCTACGAGGGGCCCGTACGGGCCGTGCTGCTGGCCCACAAGGAGCGCGGGGCACTGCCGCTGGCCGGGGTGCTCGGCCATGCCCTGGCGGCGGCGGTCCTGGCGGGCGGCAGGGGGCCGGGGGAGGGGGAGCTGGCGCTGGTGCCCGTTCCCTCCGCACGGCGGCAGGTCCGGGCGCGCGGGCACGATCCGGCGCGCAGGATCGCGCTGGCCGCGGCGGGGCGGCTGCGGCGGGCCGGTGTGCCCGCGCGCGTGGCCCCCGTACTGCGGCTGCGGCGGGCGGTGGCGGACCAGGCGGGGCTGGGGGCCGCGCAGCGCCGGGAGAACCTGGCGGGGGCGCTGGAGGTGCGCCGGGGAGGGGCGCGGGCGGTGGCGGGCGCGGAGGTCGTACTCGTGGACGACCTCGTCACCACCGGGGCCACGCTGGCGGAGGCGGCCCGGGCGGTGCGCGCCGCGGGGCTGGGGGCGGCCGGGGCCGGGCCGAGGGCGGCGGTGGTCGCGGCGGCGGTCGGCAACTCGAAGAGAGCAAAACTCTTGTGAATAGATTTGGAACTGCCGGGGAAGGCCCATCGTTGCAGGTAGTAAGAGAGATCAGCAACGGGATCGGAAGAACGTCCCGGTAGCGGGTGCCGACAACCGCCATAGAGGGATATGTTCGGTTGTAAGGACTGGCGAGCCTTGGCCCCACTCATCGCTGTCGCTCGACTCCGAAGTCGGTGGGGTGTTGATCTTGCCGATGGGGGAGGAGGAGGTGAAAGTCGCCAAGTCCGTGGCTCCGGCCTTCACCGGAGCCTGGTGCGAAAGGGAGACGCTTCGCCCCATGAGGCGGAGCCATCCGGGAACGGAGTTCTGCGTGGACATCGTCGTCAAGGGCCGTAAGACCGAGGTGCCCGAGCGGTTCCGCAAGCACGTGGCCGAGAAGCTGAATCCTGAGCGGATCACCAAGTACGACGCCAAGGTGATCAGCGTGGACGTCGAGGTGTCCAAGGAGCACAACCCGCGGCAGGCCGACCGTTCCGACCGCGTGGAGATCACCCTCCACTCGCGGGGCCCGGTGATCCGTGCCGAGGCTTCCGCCACCGACCCGTACGCGGCGCTGGACCTGGCTCAGGACAAGCTGGAGGCCCGGCTGCGCAAGCAGCACGACAAGCGCTACACGCGCCGCGGCAGCGGACGCATCTCGGCGGCGGAGGTCGCCGACGTCGTACCCGGTGCCGCAACGCTCAACGGCAATGGCCAGCCGGTCGGCGAGGAGAAGACGGACAAGGTGCCGATCACCCGGATCGGATCCATCGAAGTGCAGGGCGAAGGCCCCCTCGTCGTCCGCGAGAAGACCCACTCGGCCGCACCGATGTCGCTCGACCAGGCTCTTTACGAGATGGAACTGGTCGGACACGACTTTTATCTGTTCGTCGACTCCGAGACCAAGTTGCCCAGCGTCGTGTACCGCCGTCACGCCTACGACTACGGCGTCATTCACGTGAATCCCGACGGGGCCTCCAGCTCGGAGGAACCGCGAGGCGGCGCCGGCGGCGCGCTCGGCGGCTGAAGCGAACCATTCGTCGCCCCTGCGGATCGCTCAGGCGTCCGCAGGGGCACCTGTGTGACGGGTATGCGCCATGCGTGGCCGTCGGACGCCCCCGCGTCGTCGTGCGGGCATGGAATCATGGCGGGCAGTCAATCGGCGGCGGTGTCCGTCCGGTTGGTCCGGCGGTTCAGCACATGCAGGGGGAGGAACGATGGCGGACAGCTTCGGGCCGGTACGCGGTGACGACGGCGCGGGCTGTCGAGGCGCGGACGGGCCGACGGCGGCGGGGGACGCGGCCGGCTCGCGGGGCAAGGAGCCCATTCGGGTGCTCGTGGTCGACGACCACGCGCTGTTCAGGCGCGGACTGGAGATCGTCCTCGCGCAGGAGGAGGACATCCAGGTCGTCGGCGAGGCCGGGGACGGGGCGGAGGCCGTGGACAAGGCGGCCGACCTGCTGCCGGACATCGTGCTGATGGACGTACGGATGCCCAGGCGCGGCGGGATCGAGGCGTGCACCTCGATCAAGGAGGTGGCGCCCTCCGCGAAGATCATCATGCTGACGATCAGCGACGAGGAGGCGGACCTCTACGACGCGATCAAGGCGGGTGCGACGGGATACCTCCTGAAGGAGATCTCGACGGACGAGGTCGCCACCGCGATCCGGGCGGTCGCCGACGGACAGTCGCAGATCAGCCCCTCGATGGCGTCGAAGCTGCTCACCGAGTTCAAGTCGATGATCCAGCGGACCGACGAGCGGCGGCTGCTGCCGGCGCCCAGGCTGACGGACCGGGAGCTGGAGGTCCTGAAGCTGGTGGCCACCGGCATGAACAACCGGGACATCGCCAAGGAGTTGTTCATCTCCGAGAACACGGTGAAGAACCACGTCCGCAACATCCTGGAGAAGCTGCAGCTGCACTCCAGGATGGAGGCCGTGGTCTACGCGATGCGGGAGAAGATCCTGGAAATCCGCTGACCCGTCCCTAGAGCGCGGCCAGCTCCGCCGTGACGGCCGCCGCCTCGGCGGGGGAGCCGGCGCGCTCCACGCGGACCGCGTCGCAGCCCACCCATTCCGCGGCTTCCCGCAGGGCGGCCGCCATCGGGGCGGCGGCCTTCGGGGAGGTCAGGGAGAGCTGCCGGGCGACCAGGGTGCGGCCCTCGCGGGCCGGGTCGACGCGGCCCTGGAGCCGCCCGCCCGCCAGCAGCGGCATCGCGAAGTACCCGTGTATCCGCTTCGGCTTGGGGACGTACGCCTCCAGGCGGTGGGTGAAACCGAAGATCCGCTCCGTGCGCGGCCGGTCCCAGACCAGGGAGTCGAAGGGCGAGAGCAGCGTCGTGCGGTGGCGGCCCCGGGGGATCGTGGCCAGGGCGGAAGGGTCCGCCCAGGCCGGCTTGGACCAGCCCTCCACCTCGACCGGGACCAGTCCGGAGTCCGCGACCACCGCGTCGAACTCCCCGCCCTTGAGGCGGTGGTAGTCCGCGATGTCGGCGCGGGTGCCGACGCCCAGGGACTGCCCGGCCAGCGCGACGAGGCGGCGCAGGCACTCGCGGTCGTCCAGGTCGTCGTGGAGCAGGGCGTCGGGGACCGCGCGCTCGGGCAGGTCGTACACCCGCTTCCAGCCGCGGCGCTCACCGCAGACGACCTCGCCGGTGTCGAGCAGCCACTCCACCGCGATCTTGGTCTCGGACCACTCGAACCACTCGCCGCCGTTCTTGGCGCCGCCCAGCTCGGTCGAGGTCAGCGGGCCGTCGGCCTTCAGACGGTCCAGGACCGCCTTCGTCGAGCGCTCCTGGTCCTGGAGGACGTGCCAGCGGTGGCCGCGGGCCCGGTTGGCGCGGCGCCGGAAGGCGAAATGCGGCCATTCCTCGATGGGCAGGATGCAGGCGGCGTGCGACCAGTACTCGAAGGCGTGACGGTCCGACCAGTAGGCCTTCTCCACGGTGTCCCGGCCCACCGCGCCGAGGCGCGCGTACGGGATCAGCTCGTGCGAGCGGGCCAGGACCGAGATGGTGTCCAGCTGGACGGCGCCCAGGTGGCGCAGGACTCCGCGCACCCCACCTCGGCGGTCGGGCGCCCCGAGGAAGCCCTGCGCGCGCAGGGCGATCCGGCGGGCCTCGTCGGCGGACAGCGAGAGCGAGGTCGAGGTCATCTCCGCAGCCTAGACGCGGCCACTGACAGCGGGCTCGTGCGGCAGCCGCGAGGGCAGGCCGAGGTCGGCCGGGAGGAGGGCGCCCACCCAGGCGTCGCGCACGGAGTCGACGCGGAGCAGGGAGGCCCGCAGGAGGCCCTCGATGCGGAAGCCCGCCTTCTCGGCGACGGCGCGCGAGCCGGTGTTGCCGACCTCGGCGCGCCACTCCAGGCGTACGGCGCCCAGGCCGGTGAAGGTCCAGCGGGCGACCGCGGTGACGGCCTCGGTCATGTAGCCGTGCCCGCGGTGCTCCTTGGTCGCCCAGTAGCCGATCTCGTACGCACTGGTCCCGAAGACCTCGTGCACGTGGACACCGACGGCTGCGACCAGCGGGCCGTCGGGGCCGAGGCGGACGGCGAAGGAGTAGGCGGTGTCGTCGCGCCAGCCGCCCGGCACCAGCTCGCCGACGAAGCCGCGGGCGTGCGCGCGCTCGTACGGGGAGGGGACCATCGTCCAGCGCTGGATGTCCGGGTCCTGGCAGGCGGCGAACACCTCGTCCTCGTCGGAGGGGGAGAACGGCCTCAGTACGAGCCGGTCGGTGGTCAGTGTGATGGGCTCCATGAGCGGATTCTGCTGCCGTGACCGGTGCCCGGGCGAACACTTTTCGGGAATCTCACAGGGGAAGCGGCACCTTCCGCGTCACCCGTACGTTCTCAATACGGGCACCCGCGCCCTCGCGGCTACGGCGGACCTCCCGACGCGACCACGTCCTCGCTTACGATGGCCGTTGCGGTGGGGACCACCTGCCGTGCCCGTGTACGTACAGTGCCCAGGCCCGACCGGCAAGGAGACAAACCTCGGTGTCCGTCTTCAACAAGCTCATGCGTGCAGGCGAAGGCAAGATCCTGCGCAAACTGCACCGCATCGCGGACCAGGTCAACTCCATCGAAGAGGACTTCGTCAACCTCTCCGACGCCGAGTTGCGGGCGCTCACGGACGAGTACAAGCAGCGTTTCCAGGACGGCGAGAGCCTGGACGACCTGCTGCCCGAGGCCTTCGCCACCGTGCGTGAGGCCGCGAAGCGCGTACTCGGCCAGCGGCACTACGACGTCCAGATGATGGGCGGCGCGGCGCTGCACCTCGGCTACGTGGCCGAGATGAAGACCGGTGAGGGCAAGACCCTCGTCGGCACCCTGCCCGCGTACCTGAACGCACTGTCCGGCAAGGGCGTCCACCTGATCACGGTGAACGACTACCTCGCCGAGCGCGACTCCGAGATGATGGGCCGGGTCCACAAGTTCCTGGGCCTGGAGGTCGGCTGCATCCTGGCGAACATGTCGCCGGCGCAGCGCCGCGAGCAGTACAACTGCGACATCACCTACGGCACGAACAACGAGTTCGGCTTCGACTACCTGCGCGACAACATGGCGTGGTCGAAGGACGAGCTGGTGCAGCGCGGCCACAACTTCGCCGTGGTCGACGAGGTCGACTCGATCCTCGTCGACGAGGCCCGCACCCCGCTGATCATCTCCGGCCCGGCCGACCAGGCCACGAAGTGGTACGCGGACTTCGCGAAGCTCGTCACCCGCCTGACCAAGGGCGAGGCCGGCCAGCCGCTCAAGGGCATCGAGGAGACCGGCGACTACGAGGTCGACGAGAAGAAGCGCACGGTCGGCATCCACGAGGCGGGCGTCGCCAAGGTCGAGGACTGGCTCGGCATCGAGAACCTCTACGAGTCGGTGAACACCCCGCTCGTCGGTTACCTGAACAACGCCATCAAGGCGAAGGAACTGTTCAAGAAGGACAAGGACTACGTCGTCATCGACGGCGAAGTCATGATCGTCGACGAGCACACCGGCCGTATCCTCGCCGGCCGCCGTTACAACGAGGGCATGCACCAGGCCATCGAGGCGAAGGAAGGGGTGGACATCAAGGACGAGAACCAGACCCTCGCCACGATCACCCTGCAGAACTTCTTCCGCCTCTACTCGAAGCTGTCGGGCATGACCGGTACGGCCATGACCGAGGCCGCCGAGTTCCACCAGATCTACAAGCTCGGTGTCGTCCCGATCCCGACCAACCGCGCGATGGTCCGCAAGGACCAGCCGGACCTGATCTACCGCACCGAGGTCGCGAAGTTCGCCGCCGTCGTCGACGACATCGCGGAGAAGCACGAGCAGGGCCAGCCGATCCTCGTCGGTACGACCTCGGTCGAGAAGTCCGAGTACCTCTCGCAGCAGCTCTCCAAGCGCGGCATCCCGCACGAGGTGCTCAACGCCAAGCAGCACGACCGTGAGGCGACGATCGTCGCCCAGGCCGGCCGCCGCGGCGCCGTCACCGTCGCCACGAACATGGCCGGCCGCGGTACCGACATCAAGCTCGGCGGCAACCCGGACGACCTCGCCGAGGCCGAGCTGCGCCAGCAGGGCCTGGACCCGGAGGAGCACATCGAGGAGTGGGCGCACGCCCTTCCCGCGGCGCTCACCCGGGCCGAGGCTGCCGTGAAGGCCGAGTTCGAGGAGGTCAAGGACCTCGGCGGGCTGTACGTGCTGGGCACCGAGCGCCACGAGTCGCGCCGTATCGACAACCAGCTGCGCGGCCGCTCCGGCCGACAGGGCGACCCGGGCGAGTCCCGCTTCTACCTGTCGCTCGGCGACGACCTGATGCGGCTGTTCAAGGCGCAGATGGTCGAGCGCGTCATGGCCATGGCCAACGTGCCGGACGACGTGCCGATCGAGAACAAGATGGTGACGCGCGCGATCGCGTCGGCCCAGTCGCAGGTGGAGACCCAGAACTTCGAGACGCGCAAGAACGTCCTGAAGTACGACGAGGTCCTCAACAGCCAGCGCGAGGTCATCTACGGCGAGCGCCGCCGCGTCCTGGAGGGCGAGGACCTCCAGGAGCAGGTCCGCTTCATGATGGACGACACGATCGACGCGTACATCACGGCCGAGACGGTCGAGGGCTTCGCCGAGGAGTGGGACCTGGAGCGCCTGTGGGGCGCCTTCAAGCAGCTCTACCCGGTGAAGGTCACCATCGAGGAGCTGGAGGACGCCGCGGGCGACCGGGCGGGCATCACCGCCGAGTTCATCGCGGAGTCCGTCAAGGACGACATCCACGAGCAGTACGCGTCGCGCGAGAAGGCGCTCGGCTCCGACATCATGCGCGAGCTGGAGCGGCGCGTGGTGCTGTCGGTGCTGGACCGCAAGTGGCGTGAGCACCTGTACGAGATGGATTACCTGCAGGAGGGCATCGGCCTGCGGGCGATGGCCCAGAAGGACCCGCTGGTCGAGTACCAGCGCGAGGGCTTCGACATGTTCAACGCCATGCAGGACGGCATCAAGGAGGAGTCCGTCGGCTACCTGTTCAACCTGGAGGTCCAGGTCGAGCAGCAGGTCGAGGAGCTTCCGGTGCAGGACGCGGCCGCGGCGCCGTCGCTGACGAAGGAGCCGGTGCCGGCGGCGCGTCCGGAGATCCGGGCGAAGGGGCTGGACGCTCCGCAGCGGCCGGACCGGCTGCACTTCTCCGCGCCGACGGTGGACGGTGAGGGCGGTGTGGTCGAGGGCGACTTCGCGTCCGACGCGGGTGCCGGTGACGGTGACGGGGGCGGCATGACGCGGGCGGAGCGGCGGAAGGCCGCCAAGGCCTCTGGCGGGCGTCGCCGGAAGAAGTAACCCCTGCGGGGTTGAGCTCGTCGGCCGGGGCCGGACACCGTTGTGGTGTCCGGCCCCGGCCTCGTTGCGTTGCGTGGTGCGTTCGGCTGCGGCGCCGCTGCCGGGGCTCCGCCCCGGACCCCGCGCCTCAAACGCCGGCGGGGCTGGATTTACCCCTGGCGGGGCTGGAATTGCCCCTGGCGGGGGTGGTTCCGGGGGCTTGGAGTTCTACCGCTGCGCAGCGCCAGCGGAGGTCTGGGCCCTGTTCCAGGCGGAAGGCCATGGCCGTGACGCGGTCGCCCGTTGCGATGCGGGCGAAGGCTTCGATGACGCCCGGGCCCGGGGTGAAGCGGCCGCACTGGCGGATGACCGGGCTGAGGCGGGCGCGGAGGTGGTCCGCCGGGGCCAGGGTGATCAGCTGCTGGTAGGCCGGGCCGACGGTGTGGCCGAGGAGCGAGTGGACCGGGCGGCGGCCGCTGACCACCGCGAGCAGGCGTTCGGCGAACCAGTGGTGCGGGCCGAGCCGCAGGGTGCGCGGAGGGCGGCGCTGGTCGTTCCGGCCGGCCGGGCGGGTGCGGGTCCGGCCGCCGGGCCTGCGGCGGGCGGCCTCGCCGCCGATCGTCGCGCGCATCGTGGTGTCCATGGCGATCTGCCCCCGAACAGGCCGGGCCCGGATCGGTACCGGGCGGTAACTTGATGGGGATCTTCTACGGCCGTCGGATACGCTCCGCAACCGCCGGGGAGGCCGGAGCGGCTTCCCTGCCCGGTTCACCTATCCGAGTGCGTGACGGTCCGTGGCCGCGCTGCGGCCGACCGGTGCCGGGTACGAGGGTGGACGGGAGCCGGCCGTGGCCCGACACCCCGAAGGGGGACTACGGCCGTCCCCCACTCGGCCGCAGGTCGGCAGTCGTATCCTGGGGGCGTTTCCGACTACCGAAAGCAGCCGGCCATGCGCGTGTACGTCCCCCTGACCCTCCCCGGGCTCGCCGAGGCGCACAAGGCGGGTGAGCTGGGGCCCGCCCCACTGCGTGCGTACGCCGTCACGCCCGGGCTGCGCGAGTGGTACGTGTCGGACGACATCGAGGAGCTGGAGTACGCCGCCCTCAGCCGGGCCGCCGCCGCCTCCCTGCGGATGCTGGCCGGCGAGGAGGGCGCGCCGCGCAAGCGGGTCGTCGTCGCGCTCGACGTGGACGACAAGGCCGTCAGCGCCACCCCCGGAGTGGATGAGGCGACCCTCGCGCAGGTGAGCCTGGCGGCGGCCGTACGGCTCACCGTGGCCGCCGCCGTGCACGTGGACGCCGATGACGCCAAGGAGGACGTCTCCGCGGCCGCCGACGCCCTGGAGGCCGCCGACGGCGGGGACGACGACGCGCAGTTCACCGTGGACGGGGCCGAGGACCACGAGCTGCTGTGGTTCGGGGTGCAGGAGATTCCGGGGCTGTTGCGATGACGACCCACATCGTCTGGGACTGGAACGGCACGCTGCTGCACGACATCGATGCCGTGATCGTGGCGACCAACGCCTCCTTCGCCGAGCTCGGTTTCGCGCCGATCACCCTGGAGACGTACCGCGACCTGTACGTCGTACCCGTGCCCAAGTTCTACGAGCGGCTCATGGGGCGGCTGCCCACCGATGAGGAATGGGTCGTCATGGACGAGGCCTTCCACCGGCACTACTGGGCCGCCGCCGAGGATTCCGGGCTCGCCGAGGGCGCCCGCGAGCTGCTCCAGGGATGGCAGCGGGACGGACTGACCCAGTCACTGCTGTCCCTCGCGCCCCATGAGAAGCTCGTGCCGCTCGTCCGGTCGCACGGCATCGACGTGCACTTCCTGCGCGTCGACGGGCGGACCGGCCCCTCCCACAGCTCCAAGGCGGGGCACCTCGTACGCCACATGGCCGCCCTGGACGGGACGGGTGTGACAGCCGGTCGTACGGTCCTCATCGGAGACGCCGTGGACGACGCGCTCGCCGCCGCCCACGTGGGCGCCCGGGCCGTCCTGTACACGGGTGGCTCCCACAGTCGCGCCAGTCTGGAATCGGCCGGTGTGCCCGTCGTGGACTCCCTGGCAGAGGCCGTACGCACAGCTCGCGAACTGGCCGAATAGCGTCTGGCACGGTCCGCGCGTCGCGTCGCTGGCCAGAGTGTCAAAGTTCCACCCCAACATTTGTACAGATGCAGTGAATGACGGCCGGGGGGTAGGGCGAGATAGCCTAGTACCCGTGATCAGCGCGATAGTCATCGGCGGCACTGGAGCCTCCGGCATGCGCCCGGCGCACGACCGTGCCCGGGCCTTCGCTGATTCCCGCTCCCGGGAGCTCCAGCCGAACGTGGCCGATTCCCTCCCGGTGGCCTCTCCCGACGGCATAACGTCGATATCGATCACTGACGGACATCCCGCCCCAGGGCGGCACTCCGTCATTCCTTCCTTCACCTACGTCACGCAATGGCGCGCGACAGGAGCCAGAGGACATGCAGACCAAGCTGGACGAAGCAAAGGCCGAGCTGCTCGCACGGGCGGCCCGGGTAGCTGAGAACAGCCCGGCCGGGGGGCTACTTCCGACTGGGTCCGAGCAGGGAGGGCGTCCCGACCGGGACACCGTGCTCTCCTACCTCCAGCGCTACTACCTGCACACGGCCCCAGAGGACCTCACCGACCGGGACCCGGTCGACGTTTTCGGGGCGGCGCTCTCGCACTACCGCATCGCCGAGAACCGTCCGCAGGGCACCGCGAACGTACGCGTGCACACCCCCACGGTCGAGGAGAACGGCTGGACCTCCAGTCACTCGGTCGTCGAGGTGGTCACCGACGACATGCCCTTCCTCGTGGACTCCGTCACCAGCGAGCTGTCCCGCCAGGGCCGCGGCATCCACGTCGTGATCCACCCGCAGGTCGTCGTCCGCCGTGACGTCACCGGCAAGCTCATCGAGATCCTCGGCCCCGACTGCGACGCGCACGGCCCCGGGACCGCGCGCCCCCACGACTCCCTCGTCGAGTCCTGGATCCACGTCGAGATCGACCGCGAGACCGACCGCGCCGACCTCAAGCAGATCACCGTCGACCTGCTGCGCGTCCTCTCCGACGTCCGCGAGTCCGTCGAGGACTGGGAGAAGATGCGCGACGCCGCGCTGCGCATCGCCAACGGCCTGCCCGAGGAGCCCACCGCCCCGGACCTGCGCGAGTACGAGCTGGAAGAGGCCCGCGAGCTGCTGCGCTGGCTCGCCGACGACCACTTCACCTTCCTCGGCTACCGCGAGTACAACCTCGTCGACGGCGACGCCCTGTCCGCCGTGCCCGGCACCGGCCTCGGCATCCTGCGCTCCGACCCGCACCACAGCGGCAAGGACGACGGCCACCCGGTCTCGCCGTCCTTCAACCGGCTGCCCGCGGACGCCCGCGCCAAGGCCCGCGAGCACCGCCTGCTGGTGCTGACCAAGGCCAACAGCCGCTCCACCGTGCACCGTCCCTCGTACCTCGACTACGTGGGCGTGAAGAAGTTCGACGCCGAGGGCAACGTCGTCGGCGAGCGCCGCTTCCTCGGCCTCTTCTCCTCCGCCGCGTACACCGAGTCCGTGCGCCGCGTCCCGGTCATCCGCCGCAAGGTGGCCGAGGTCCTCGAAGGCGCCGGCTTCACGCCGAGCAGCCACGACGGCCGCGACCTGCTGCAGATCCTGGAGACGTACCCGCGCGACGAGCTGTTCCAGACCCCGGTCGACCAGCTCCAGGCCATCGCAACCTCCGTCCTGTACCTGCAGGAGCGCCGCCGGCTGCGGCTGTACCTGCGCCAGGACGAGTATGGGCGCTACTACTCGGCGCTCGTCTACCTGCCGCGCGACCGGTTCACCACCGGCGTCCGGCTGCGCCTGATGGACATCCTGAGGGAGGAGCTCGACGGCATCAGCGTCGACTTCACCGCCTGGAACACCGAGTCGATCCTCTCCCGCATCCACTTCGTCGTCCGCGTCCCGCAGGGCAAGGTACTGCCCGTCCTGACCGACGCCGACGTCGAGCACCTCGAGGGCCGCCTCGTCGACGCCGCCCGCTCCTGGGCCGACGGCTTCTCCGAGGCCCTGGTCGCCGAGCTCGGCGAGGAGCGCGCCGCCGAGCTGCTGCGCCGCTACGGCACCTCCTTCCCCGAGGGCTACAAGGCCGACCACTCGCCGCGCGCGGCCGTCGCCGACCTGGTTCACCTGGAGAAGCTCTCCGCCAGCGAGCGTCCGTTCGCGCTCTCCCTGTACGAGCCCGTCGGCGCGGGCCCCGGCGAGCGCCGGTTCAAGATCTACCGGACCGGTGAGCAGGTCTCGCTGTCCGCGGTCCTGCCCGTGCTCCAGCGCCTGGGCGTCGAGGTCACCGACGAGCGTCCGTACGAGCTCCGCCGCTCCGACCGGGTCAGCGCGTGGATCTACGACTTCGGTCTGCGGATGCCGCTCCCGACGGGCAACGGCGACAACGCGGCGACGTCCAACTACCTCGGCGACGACGCCCGCGAGCGGTTCCAGGAGGCCTTCGCGGCCGTGTGGACCGGCGACGCGGAGAACGACAACTTCAACACTCTGGTGCTGGGCGCCGGGCTCACCTGGCGGCAGGCCGTCGTCCTGCGCGCGTACGCCAAGTACATGCGCCAGGCCGCCTCCCCCTTCAGCCAGGACTACATGGAGGACACCCTCCGCAACAACGTCCACACCACCCGGCTGCTGGTCTCCCTCTTCGAGGCCCGGATGTCGCCCGGCCGCCAGGCCGCCGGCAGCGAGCTGGTCGACGCCATGCTGGAGGAGCTGGACGGGGCCCTGGACCAGGTCGCCTCGCTGGACGAGGACCGCATTCTGCGGGCCTTCCTCACCCTCATCAAGGCCACCCTGCGGACGAACTTCTTCCAGCTCAACGCCGCGGGCGAGCAGCACTCGTACGTGTCGATGAAGTTCGACCCGCAGGCCATCCCGGATCTGCCGGCCCCGCGGCCGGCCTTCGAGATCTGGGTGTACTCCCCGCGCGTCGAGGGCGTCCACCTGCGCTTCGGCAAGGTCGCCCGAGGCGGTCTGCGCTGGTCCGACCGCCGTGAGGACTTCCGGACGGAGATCCTCGGCCTGGTCAAGGCGCAGATGGTCAAGAACACCGTCATCGTGCCGGTCGGCGCCAAGGGCGGCTTCGTCGCGAAGAACCTCCCGGACCCGTCGGTCGACCGCGACGCGTGGCTCGCCGAGGGCATTGCCTCGTACAAGATCTTCATCTCGGCGCTGCTCGACATCACCGACAACATGGTCACCGGCGAGGTCGTGCCGCCGAAGGGCGTCGTCCGCCACGACGAGGACGACACCTACCTCGTCGTCGCCGCCGACAAGGGCACCGCGACCTTCTCCGACATCGCCAACGGGGTCGCCGAGTCCTACGGCTTCTGGCTGGGCGACGCCTTCGCGTCGGGCGGCTCCGCCGGCTACGACCACAAGGGCATGGGCATCACCGCCCGCGGCGCGTGGGAGTCCGTCAAGCGGCACTTCCGCGAGTTCGGTCACGACACCCAGACCCAGGACTTCACGGTCGTCGGAGTCGGCGACATGTCCGGTGACGTGTTCGGCAACGGCATGCTGCTCTCCGAGCACATCCGCCTGGTCGCCGCCTTCGACCACCGGCACATCTTCATCGACCCGAACCCGGACGCGGCCACTTCCTACGCCGAGCGCCGCCGCCTGTTCGACCTGCCGCGCTCCTCGTGGGCCGACTACGACACCTCGCTGATCTCCGCGGGCGGCGGCATCCACCCGCGCAGCGCGAAGGCCGTCCCGATCACCGCGCAGGTCCGCGCGGCCCTCGGCATCGAGGCCGGCGTCACCAAGATGACCCCGGCCGACCTGATGAAGGCGATCCTGCAGTCCCCGGTGGACCTGGTGTGGAACGGCGGCATCGGCACGTACGTCAAGGCCACGGCCGAGACGCACGCGGACGTCGGCGACAAGGCCAACGACGCCATCCGCGTCAACGGCTCCGAGATCCGGGCCAAGGTCATCGGTGAGGGCGGCAACCTGGGCCTGACCCAGCTCGGCCGGATCGAGTTCGCCCACCACGGCGGCAAGGTCAACACCGACGCCATCGACAACAGCGCGGGCGTGGACACCTCCGACCACGAGGTGAACATCAAGATCCTGCTCAACGCGGTCGTCGCCGACGGGGACATGACCGTCAAGCAGCGCAACAAGCTGCTCGCCGAAATGACCGACGAGGTCGGCAAGCTCGTCCTGCGCAACAACTACGCGCAGAACACGGCACTCGCAAACGGCTCGTCCCAGGCCCCGAGCCTGCTCCACGCCCAGCAGCGCTTCATGCGCCGCCTGGAGAGCGAGGGGCTGCTCAACCGCGAGCTCGAGTTCCTGCCCACCGACCGGCAGATCCGCGAACTGCTCAACAGCGGCAAGGGCCTGACCCAGCCGGAGCTGGCCGTCCTGTTCGCCTACACCAAGATCACGGTGGCGGACGAGCTCATCCACACCGAGCTGCCGGACGACCCGTACCTGCTCCGCCTGCTCCACGCGTACTTCCCGGGCGCCCTGCTCCAGAAGTTCCCGGAGCAGATCGACGCGCACGCGCTGCGCCGCGAGATCATCACCACGCTCCTGGTCAACGACACCGTCAACTCCGGCGGCTCGACCTTCCTGCACCGTCTTCGCGAGGAGACCGGGGCCTCCCTGGAGGAGATCGTCCGGGCGCAGCTCTCGGCCCGCGAGATCTTCGGCCTGGCCGAGGTGTGGGACAGGGTGGAGGCCCTCGACAACGAGGTCGCCGCCGACGTCCTGACCCGGGTGCGGCTGCACTCGCGCCGCCTGGTCGAGCGCGGTACCCGCTGGCTGCTGAACAACCGGCCGCAGCCGCTGCAGATCAGCGAGACCATCGCCTTCTTCGAGGCGCGGGTGGCCGAGGTGTGGTCGGAGCTGCCGAAGCTGGTGCGCGGGGCCGACCTGGAGTGGTACCAGTCGATCCTCGACGAGCTGACGGGCGAGGGCGTCCCGGAGGAGCTGGCGGCCAAGGTCGCCGGGTTCTCGTCGGCGTTCCCGACGCTCGACATCGTCGCGATCTCGGACCGCACCGGTGTGGACCCGCTGGGTGTCGCCGAGGTGTACTACGACCTCGCCGACCGCCTGGACATCACCCAGCTGATGGACCGGATCATCGAACTGCCGCGGTCCGACCGCTGGCAGTCCATGGCCCGCGCCTCCATCCGCGAGGACCTGTTCGCGGCGCACGCTGCCCTGACCGCGGATGTCCTGGCGGCGGGCAACGGGGACTCGACTCCGGAGGAGCGCTTCAAGGCGTGGGAGGAGAAGAACGCGGCGATCATCGGCCGGTCGCGGACGACCCTGGAGGAGATCCGGGGCTCGGACGACTTCGACCTGGCCAATCTTTCGGTGGCGATGCGGACGATGCGGTCGCTGCTGAGGGCGCACAGCTAGTCGGCTCTGCCGAACGGGCCGTGCCCGGGACCTTGCCGGTCCTGGGCACGGCCCGTTCGCGTTCCGGGTGCGGCGCCGTTGCCGGGGGCTCCGCCCCCGAACCCCCGCGCCTCAAACGCCGGCGGGGCTAGCTTTTGCCCGCGGTGAAGGCTTCGTAGGCGTCGCAGACCTCCGCGGACGGGCCGTCCATGCGCATGACCCCCGCCTCCAGCCAGATCGCGCGGTCGCAGGTCTCGCGGACCGTGCCGATGCCGTGGCTGACCAGGAAGACCGTGCCGGCGTGTTCGCGCAGTTCCTCGATGCGGGCCTGGCTGCGGCGCTGGAAGGCGGCGTCGCCGGTGGCCAGGGCCTCGTCGATCATCAGGACGTCGTGGTCCTTGGCGGCGGCGATGGAGAACCGCAGGCGGGCGCCCATGCCGGAGGAGTACGTACGCATGGGCAGGGAGATGAAGTCGCCCTTCTCGTTGATGCCGGAGAAGTCGACGATGTCCTGGTAGCGGTCCTTGATCTGCTCGCGGGTCATGCCCATGGCGAGGCCGCCGAGGACGACGTTGCGTTCGCCCGTCAGGTCGTTCATCAGGGCGGCGTTCACCCCGAGGAGGGACGGCTGCCCGTGCGAGAAGATCCGGCCGGCGGACACGGGCTGGAGGCCGGCGATGGCCTTGAGGAGGGTGGACTTTCCCGAGCCGTTGGTGCCGATGAGGCCGATCGCCTCGCCCCTGTAGGCGGTGAAGGTGACGCCCTTGACGGCGTGCACCTCGCGGATGCCGGGGGCCGGCTTGCGGGAGAAGATCCGGCTCAGGGCCGCGGTGGCGGTGCCCCTGCCCTTGCCGCCGCCGTGGACCTTGTAGACGACGTGGACCCCGTCCGCGATGACGGTGGGTACGCGGGTGTCGGTGAGCTCAGCCACGGCCGTACTCCTCCTCGGCCTTCCAGAAGTAGACGAATCCGCCGACGCCGGCGAGCAGCGCCCAGCCGATGGCGATGGGCCACACGTGGTGGGGGAGCGAGTGCGCCTGGAAGCTGTCGATCAGCGCGAAGCGCATCAGGTCGATGTACACGGCAGCCGGGTTGAGCTTGAGCATCATCGACACCCAGTGCGGCAACTGGTCCGTCTTCAGCATGGAGTCGATGGACCACATCACGCCGGAGGAGTACATCCAGGTGCGCAGGACGAACGGCATGAGCTGGCTGACGTCCGGGCTCTTGCTGCCGATGCGGGCCATGATCATGGCGCAGCCGGCGGCGAAGACGGCCATGAGGAGCAGGGTGGGGACCGCCAGGAGCCAGGCCGGGTTCGGGGTCTGGCCGAAGGCGAACAGCAGGATGACCAGGGCGCCCATGGTGACGAGCAGTTGCTGGAAGAGCTGCACGACGGTGGAGATGGGCAGGCTGGCGCGGGGGAAGTGCAGGGCGCGGACCAGGCCGAGGTTGCTGTGGACGGAGCGGGTGCCGGCGTTGATGGAGCTGCCGATGAAGTCCCAGACGAAGACGCCGGTGATCAGGAACGGCAGGTAGTCGGGCACGCCGTGGCTGGCGTGCATGACGATGCCGAAGATGAAGTAGTAGACCGCCGCGTTGAGCAGGGGGGTCACCAGGTGCCAGACCTGGCCGAGCTTCGCGGTGCTGTACTGCGCCTGCATGCGGGCGGTCGCGTACGCCGTCACGAAGTGGCGGCGGCCCCAGAGCTGCGCGATGTAGCGGGGGAGGGCGGGGCGGGCGCCGCTGAGGGTCAGGCCGTGGGCGGCCGCGAGGTCCGCCGGGTCCGCGTACGCGGGGGGTGCGGGTGCGGTTGCCGTCGAGGTGGTCACGAGGGTCGCTTTCGCCGGGGTCGGGGCGTCGAGCGACGACGGGACGGGTCCGTATCGTCGCTACGGCGAGAGTAGGACGCTCAGCGTCGGAACGCAACCGTATCGTCGTGACGTGCGGGTGCCGATATGCTCTGGGCATGACGACGGATCCTGCTGCCACCCCCACCCGCCGTGCCCCTGCCGGGGCCGCTGTCCTGCGTGCGGACGTCACCGAGGCGATCCGTGCGGCGGTGCTGGAAGAGCTGGCCGCGGTCGGCTTCTCCCGGATGTCGATCGAGGGCGTCGCGCGGCGCGCGGGGGTCGGGAAGACCGCGGTGTACCGGCGGTGGAAGTCGAAGCTGCACCTGGTGCTGGACCTGGTGGGGGCGTTCGCGGTGGACGGCCTGCCGGTGCCGCGGACGGGGTCGCTGTACGGGGACGTACGGGCCCTGCTGGAGGTCATGTCACACGTGCTGCGGCACCCGGTGGCGTCCGCGGTGATCCCCGACCTGCTGGTCGAGGCGGCGCGGAACCCGGAGATCGCGGACGCGGTGCGGGGTGCGCTGCTGGACGGGCAGCGGCGGCTCGCCGCGGGGATCGTGGGCGAGGCGGTGGCGCGCGGCGAGCTTCCGGAAGGGGCCGATCCGGAGCGGGCGCTCGATCTGGCGATCGGGCCGCTGTACTGGCGGCAGGTGGTGGTCCGGGACTCCGTCCCCGGGGGGTACCTGGACGAGCTGGCCCGGTCGGTCGTGGCGGGGCTGCGGGCCGTTTGAGCCAGTGGGGGTGCGGGCCGGGTTGTGCCCGTGCGGGCCGCCGTCCCGGGGCTCCGCCCCGGACCCTCTCCCCCAGCTACCGCTGGGTGGGGGTCCCCCCGGCCGGAGGCTGGGGGAGTGCCCCCACCAGACTCCGTCCGGGGGGACCCCCACGCCTCGAACGCCGGCGGGGCTGGATTTTGGCTGGTGTCGGCCTGAAAGTGCGCGCAGAGCAACCTCGGGAAACTTCAGCCCCTCCGGCGTTTGGGGAGCGGGGTCCTGGGGCGGAGCCCCAGGGGGACGCGCGTGGGTGGGCCTCACGGCCAGACGTGGGCCAGGGCCGGGGACGGGGTCGGGGCGGCGGCAGCCGGGGGGCAGGGGTGGCGGTCTTCCAGGGGGGTGACCGCCGGGACCGGGTTCGGCTGGCCCAGGAAGACGCGGCGGACGACGCGCTCGGCCGCGTGGCCGTCGTCGTACGAGCAGAAGCGCGCGCGGAAGGCCGCCCGGAGCTGGGCCGAGCGGGAGCCCTGCCAGTGGCCGGTGGTGAAGATGTCGACGAGCTCGTCCTGGGTGCGGGCGATCGCCCCCGGCGGGCAGGCCCGCAGGTCGAAGTAGGTGCCGCGGGCGGCCTCGTACGCCTCCCAGTCGTCCGCGTGGATCACGATCGGCCGGTCCAGCGAGGCGTAGTCGAACATCAGGGACGAGTAGTCGGTGATCAGGGCGTCCGAGGCGAGGCAGAGCTCCTCGACCGACGGGTACGAGGAGACGTCGATCAGCCGCGGCTGCGGGTCCGGCGCCGCGTGGGAGTCCGCGTACGTGAGGTGGGTGCGGGTGAGGAGGACGAAGCGCGGGCCCAGGTCGCGCAGGACCCGCTCGAAGTCCAGGTGGTCCGGCCGGCTGCGCCGGTAGTCGCGGTGCGTGGGGGCGTAGAGGATCGCGGTCGAGTCGGCGGGGATGCCGAGGCGTTCGCGCAGCTCCAGGACGTCGGACCGGGTGGCCCGGTGGAAGGCGTCGTTGCGCGGGTAGCCGTATTCGAGGGTGGTGTAGGAGGAGGGGACGGCCTTCTCCCACACCAGGGTGGAGTGCCGGTTCGCCGAGAGCAGGTAGTCCCACTGGTCGGCGCCGCGCAGCAGGCCCGCGAAGTCCGTCGTAGGGGTGGCCGCCGGGCGGTCCTGGAGGTCGAGGCCGACCCGCTTGAGCGGGGTGCCGTGCTGGGTCTGGAGCAGGATCTGGCCCGGGCGCTTGACCAGGGCGCGCTCGAAGTTGACGTTCGTGGTGAGGTACGTGGCCCGCGCCAGGGCCGTCCAGTACGCCGCCGAGCCCGGCCGCAGGGCCACCGTCTCCCGGGGCAGCGTCGCCTCGTGCTCCGCGTCGCAGATCCACGCCGTCCGCATCCCCGGCGCCAGCTCCCGCAGCTTCGCCTCGATCGCCGCCGGGTTGCAGGCGTAGCCGCCGTGCCAGTACGCGGAGAACACCGCCAGCTCCGGGCGCAGCGGGAGCAGCCGCTGGGCGCGGTAGTGCAGGCGCAGGGCGGTCTCGCGCAGGCCCCGGCCCAGGGTGGCGGCGGCGCGGCCCGTCGCCAGGGCGGCCGCGCGCACGAGCGAGAGCAGCCGGTAGGTGCGGCGGGTGCCCAGCCGCATGAGGGCGTGGCGCAGTCGGTCGGTACGGGAGAGCGAGAGGGGCGGCGCGCCGGCCCGGCCCGTGGCCCGGTAGCGGCGCAGCAGTACCGAGGCCCGCTTGAAGAACTCGGCCCGGACGGCGCGCGGGAGGCGGCGCGGGTCGGCGTACAGGGCGCAGAAGTGCTCGGCCATCCGCCGGTGCACGGCGGGCCGCCAGCGCTCCAGTTCGGGACGGCCGGCGAGGTAGCCGAAGACCCGGTCGTACTGGTCGAAGATGTCGAGGTGGCGGCGGCTGGTCGTGGTCAGGATCGAGCCGGTGCGCCGCTGTCGGTAGTGCACGCAGACCCGGTCCAGGACGGCGACGGACTCGGCGGCCAGCAGCGCCGGGTAGGTCCAGGGGGTGTCCTCGTAGAGGCCGGGCGGGAAGCGCAGGCCCTCGCGTTCCACGTACTCGCGGCGGTAGGTCTTGTTCCACACCACCATCAGCATGCCGAGGAGTGCCGGGCGGTCGGCGAGGCGGAAGCTGGCCGGGCCCTCCTCGGAGAGGCGGTGCGAGAGGCGGTTGCGGACCAGCTCGCCCGTCCAGAAGGTGCGCGCGTAGTCGTAGACCAGGACGTCGGGGGAGCCGGTGGCCTTCAGCCGGTCGGTGATCGCCTGCAGGGCGCCGGGGGCGAGGGTGTCGTCGCCGTCGAGGAAGACCAGGTAGTCGCCGGTGGCCCGGGCCAGGCCCGCGTTGCGGGCGGGGCCCAGGCCGACGTTGTGCGCCAGGCGCACGGCGGTCACCCGGGGGTCCCGGGCCGCGTACTCGTCGATGATCGAACCGCAGGCGTCCGGGGAGGCGTCGTCGACCGCGATCAGTTCCAGATCCGGGTACGACTGCGTCAGGACCGAGTCCAGACTCTCCTGGAGGTACGCCTGGACCTTGTACGCGGGCACGATGACGCTGAACCGGGGCACGGCACATCCAGGGGTCGGCGCGGGCATATTGCTCCCCCAGCTACCGCTGGGTGGGGGCACCCCCGGCCGGAGGCTGGGGGAGTGCCCCCAAGGAACCCCTGGCGTGGCGATCGGGTTACGCAGCGTGTGGCATTCGGGTTACGGAGCGTCAACGTGCCACGTCAACCGGTGTCTTGCGTCGTCCTTTACTTGATCGCGCCGGCCATCACCCCCGAGACGAACTGCCGCTGGAAGGCGAAGAAGACGACGAGCGGCACCACCATCGACAGGAAGGCGCCGGGGGCGAGCACGTCGATGTTGTTCCCGAACTGCCGTACCTGCTGCTGGAGCGCGACCGTCACGGGCGGGTTCGCCGAGTCCGCGAAGACCAGCGCGACCAGCATGTCGTTCCACACCCACAGGAACTGGAAGATGCCGAGCGAGGCGATCGCCGGACCGCCCAGGGGCAGCACCACCCGTGCGAACAGCCGCAGTTCACCCGCGCCGTCGAGGCGGGCCGCCTCCAGCAGCTCGCGCGGGATCTCCGCGAAGAAGTTGCGCAGCAGGAACACGGCGAACGGCAGCCCGAAGGCGGTGTGGAAGAGGACCACGCCAGCCGTGGTCTCGAACAGGCCGATGGAGCCGAAGAGTTCGGAGACCGGGATCAGGGCCACCTGCACGGGGACGACGAGCAGACCGACCACGATGAGGAAGAGCCAGTCCCGGCCGGGGAACTCCAGCCAGGCGAAGGCGTATCCGGCGAACGCGCCGAGCGTGACGACGAGCAGGGTGGCCGGTACCGCGATCGCGACGGTGTTCAGGAGGGAGCCGGTGATCGTGTCGTTGGCCAGCAGCCGCTCGTAGTTGCCGGCCGTCAGCCGCGCGGGCGCGGTCAGCACCTGCCACCAGCCGCCCTTGTTGAGGTCGGTGGCGGAGAGGAAGGAGGAGATCAGCAGCCCGAGGGTGGGCATCATCCAGAACAGCGCGGCCAGGACCAGGAAGATCCTCAGTGCCCCGCCCGCCATCCGCGATGCCAGCCTGGTGGTCGTCGCGCGGGGTCGGATCATCGGGACCCCTCCTTCCGGAGCCGGCGGATGTTCACGAGCATCACCGGCACCACCAGCACCAGGAGCAGGACGGCGATCGCACTGCCCAGGCCCGGGTCGGCGTCCGTGCCGAAGGAGGTGCGGTACAGCTGGAGCGCGAGGACGTTCGCGTCGTCCTGGACCGCGCCCGGGGCGATCACGAAGACCAGGTCGAAGACCTTCATGACGTTGATGACGAGGGTGACGAGCACGACCACCAATACGGGCGCCAGCACCGGGACCGTGATCCGGCGGAACACCTGCCACTCGTTCGCCCCGTCCACCCGCGCCGCCTCCAGCAGCTCCCGCGGTACGGCCGCCAGCCCTGCCCCGATCAGCACCATCGCGAAACCGGCCCACATCCATACGTACGCCCCGATGACCGCCGGGGTGACGAGCGACGGCCCCAGCCACTGCACGCCCGCGTACGCCTCCCGGAAGTTCGAGGCGGGCAGCTGCAGCCGGGCGCCGTCGGCCGCCGCGGGGAGGCTGAAGGTGCCGTCGGCGCGGGTCGTCGTCGAAGCCACCACCTTGCCGTCCTTGACCGCCTCGATCCGCATGCCGGCGAACGCCGACTCGCTCGGGTCGACCGCGTTCGTACGACCGCCGCCGCCCCGGGTGAAGTCCTGCCAGGCCGTCCCGGTGACCCGGCCCGGCTCGGCCGGTGCGGACTTCGCCGTACGCGTGCCCTCGGGCAGGGACTCCGGGGCCACCCCGACCAGCGGGAGCACGGCCGGGGTGCCCGCCGTGACCGGATCGCGGGTGACGAAGGCGCCCCCGTCGGCCGGCACCAGCGGGGAGTCCCGGCCGGGGCGGGCCTTGGGGAAGGCCGAGGACTCGGCGAAGGTGTCGTGGACCCCGACCCACACCGCGTTGGCGATGCCCCGGTCCGGGTCGTGGTCGTAGACCAGGCGGAAGATGATGCCCGCCGCCAGCATCGAGATCGCCATCGGCATGAAGACCAGCAGCTTGAACGCCGTTCCCCAGCGCACCCGTTCGGTCAGCACCGCGAAGATCAGGCCGAGGGCGGTGGCCGTGGTGGGCGCCAGGACCACCCACACCGCCGTGTTCTTCAGGGCGGTGCGGATGGTGTCGTCGCTCAGGATCTGGCGGTAGTTGCCGGCCCCGACGAAGGAGTCGCCCGAGCGGTCGAAGAAGCTGCGGTAGATCGAGTAGCCGATCGGGTGCACGACCAGCGCGCCGAGGAGTACGAGGGCCGGGAGGAGGAACGCCGCCGCGATCAGACGGCGGCGCCGGGCCTCCCGGGAGGTGGCGGCCACCGGGATCAGTTCCCGTAGGCCTTGGCCGCGTCCGCCTCCAGTTTCGCCTGGGCGCCCGCCACGTCCGACGGGTTCGCGAGGAAGTCCTGGAGGGCCTTCCACTCACCCGCGCCCGGGGTCCCGCCGAAGGCCGACGGGGCCTGGTCCGACATGTCGAAGCGGAAGTCATCGCCCGCCGCGATCAGTGCCTTGGCGATGTTCCGCTGGATGTCGTTGGGGTACGCGGCCGGGTCGACCCCCTTGTTCGGGGAGACGAAACCGCCCTCGCGGGCCTGGATCTCCGCAGCGTCCGCCGAGGCCAGGAAGGTCAGCAGCGCCTGCGCGCCCTTCGACGGCTTCAGCGCCACCGCCACGTCACCGCCCGAGACCACCGGCGCCTTCTCGCCGACCGCCGGGAAGGGGAACACGAGCGCGTCCTTGCCCACCTTCGCGTCCGTCTGCGCGATGTTCACCGCCACGAAGTCGCCCTCGAAGACCATCGCCGCAGCAGGCCGGTCCCCGCCCGTGAAGGTCTGCGTCACCGACTTCGGGAACTCGGTGGACAGGGCCCCGCTCGGCCCGCCCGCCAGGAAGTCCTTGCGGCCCCACAGCTCGGCCAGGGTGGTCAGCGCCTGCTTGACGCTGTCGTCCGTCCACTTGATCTGGTGCTTGGCCAACTGGTCGTACTTCTCCGGGCCCGCCTGGGAGAGGTAGACGTTCTCGAACCAGTCGGTGAGGGTCCAGCCGTCCGCGCCGGCCACCGAAACGGCCGGGGTACCGGAGGCGGAGAGGGTGTCGGCCGCGGTCAGGAGGTCCTTCCACGTCTTCGGCGGCTGCACGCCCGCCGCCTCGAAGGCCTTCGCGTTGTACCAGATCAGCGACTTGTTGGCGGCCTTGTAGTACACGCCGTACTGGGCGCCGTCGACCGCGCCGAGCTTCTTCCAGCCCGCCGAGTAGTTCGCGTCGAGCTGGGCCTGGGCCTCCGCGCCCACCGGCTGCGCCCACTTGTTCTGCACCGCCGAGACCAGCGCCCCGACCTGCGGGAGCAGCGCCACGTCCGGCGGGGCCCCGCCCGCGATCTTCGTACCGAGGAAGGTGACGATCGGGTCCTGGGCCGGGACGAAGGTGACCGAGGCACCCGTCCGCTTCTCGAACTCCTTCAGGACCTTGGTGAAGTTCTCCTGCTCCGGGCCCGTCCAGACCGCCGCGACCTCCAGCTTCTCGCCGGTCAGCTTCGGTAACTCCACCCGCGGGGCGGCCGAGCCGCCCTGGGGTGCTTTCGACGGATCGTCCGTGGCGGACTTGCCCTTGCCGTCGTCCCCGCAGGCGCTGAGCACCAGCGCGCCCGCCGCGGCCAGCGCTGCCCAAGTGAGTGTCGTACGGCC
The DNA here is from genome assembly GCF_036237315.1 of Streptomyces sp. NBC_01351. GTDB lineage: Bacteria > Actinomycetota > Actinomycetes > Streptomycetales > Streptomycetaceae > Streptomyces. Next base: position 5,258,543 of record NZ_CP108356.1, read on the forward strand.
CGTTCCGTGCTGGCGCATGGTGCTGCCCCCGATGCCCGTGGTGTGTCCCGGACCACAAGGTCTACGCCGACCCGCGCGCCCCGCGCAATACCGCGTCGCGGGGGGCGCGTCGGGGTTCACGGCGCCGGCGGGAACAGTACGGGTATCGCCGAGACCAGGTGCGAGGCCCGGTCCAGGGCGCTGGCCAGCAGCGCGAGGTCGGTCGGGCCGTTGCCCAGCTCGCGCACCGGCCGGCGGGCCGGCGGGTCGCCCATCCGCTCCCACTCCACCGGGACCACAGTGGGCCGCAGGGTCGCCGTCCGGGGGATCCGGCCCGTGACCCGGCCCGCCTGGAAGGGCACCGTCCGCCCGTCCGCGTGCCGCAGCAGGCCGCGGCCGGGGCCCGGCTGGTCGGGGGCGTCCAACTCCACCCGCAGGGTGGTCAGGCGGGCGAGGAGGGTGTCGGCCGTACGGTCCGGACGGGCGCTCGTCGCCACCAGGTGCACGCCGAGCCGGGCACCCTCGCGGGCCACCGCCTCCAGCGCGCGGACCACCGAACCGGCGGCCGGCCGGCCGGTGGCGCCGAGCCCCGGCGCGACCAGCGCGTCGAAGTCGTCCACCAGCACCACCAGCCGGGGCAGCGGACTGGGCCCCGCCGGATCGGTACGGGTCGTGGAGGAACGCAGCCGCAGCGTGCCGCTGCGCTGGGGGTCGAGGTCGCCGCGCAGCTCGCCCGCGGTGGGCTGGCGGGGCGACACCATCCGGTCGGCCAGCTCCCGGCCGGCGTGCCACTCGGCGAACGGCACGCCCTCCAGCAGCTCGGCGCGGCGCTTGAGCTCCGCGCCCAGCGCCTGGGCGAACTCCCGCATGCGCAGCGGATCGGAGGCCACCAGGTGCGCCGAGACGTGCGGGAGCTCGGTGCAGGGCAGCAGGCCGTCGCCGCGCTCGCCGCCCGCCCCGTCGAGCAGGACCAGACCGAGCCGGTCGGGCCGGGCCGCCGCCGACAGCGAGGCCGCCACCGAACGCAGCAGCTCCGTGCGGCCGCTGCCGGCGGGGCCCTCGATGAGCAGGTGCGGGCCGTCGTGGACGAGCTCGGCGCCGACGGCTCCGCGCCGCCCGCTGCCCAGCACGATCTCGGCCAGGCCGCCCACGCCCTGCCCCTGGTCGGTGGCGGCGGCCCAGCGGGCCATCAGGGAGGCCGGGGTGGCCCGGGCCAGCCCCAGCTCGTCCAGCAGCCGCGCGGTGGCGGGCAGCGCGGCGGCGGCCGGCCGGTAGCCCGCGCCGGAGGGTTCGGCGGTGCGCAGGGGGGCCAGGGCGCGGGCGAAGCGCTCGGCCCAGGCGGCGGAGACGGCGTCGGCGGTGGCGGTGCCGCCGGTGGGCACCGGGCGGCCGCCGGTGACCGTGAAGGTGCGTACGGCCGTGGCCACGTCCCCGCTGAGCAGGGCGACCGCGCCGCAGTCCCGGAAGGCGGGGGAGTTCGCGCAGGCCGCCTCGTACGTGTCGGCGACCGGGGAGGCCGGGGTGGCGGCCGGGGCCTCGGCGAGCGCGAGGACGTGGATCCCGGCGGCCGGGCCGTGCGAGGCGAGCCGCCCGGTGAGGTCGCGCAGCGGGCCCGCGCCGGGATCGCCGTCGAGGACGAGCAGGGTGTACGGGCCTTCGTACGCGGCGGCGGCCAGCCGGACCCGCTCGGGATCGGCGGCGGCCCAGTGCGTGCCGAGGGGACTGTCGTCCAGCCGCCGGGTCAGTTCGCCCGTGCGTGCGGCGGCCTGATCGCGGTCGTACGCGAGGAGCAGCCGGCAGTCCTGGCCGTGCGCGGGCCGTACGTGGGGCAGCCAGCCGAGCCAGCCCCAGTCGCCGCGGCGGTCGGCGAGGCCGCGTGCGCGGTCGGTGGACAGCAGCACGATCTCCAGCTGCCCGGGCGCGTGCAGTGCGGCGAGCTGCGCGACCAGCCAGCGGGCGACCCCGGCCAGCCGGGCCCGCGGGCCGGCCACGCCGAGCCCGCCGACCTCGGGCAGTGACACCCGGCTCCCGGCGCCGAGCCCCACTTCCAGCAGACCGGGATGCCCGGGCGTACGCGACCACAGGCGCTCGGTGGGTCCCAGCGCGGCCAGCAGCAGCGCGGCCGGGTCGTCTGGGTCGGGTGCGGCGGCGGTGGCCGGCGCGGGCTCCCGCGGAGCCTCGGCGAGGTCCTCCCCGCGCACCCACTTCCGCGCCCAGGCCCCGATCCCCTTCCGCCGAGCCCTGCCGGGGGCTTCGGGGTGCGGCTGCTGCCCGGGGGGCGCCGCGGCCGCATCGGCCGACGCCCCGCCGGAGCCGGCCCACCCGGCCCCGCCGGCGGTGCCGGTCGTGCCCGTGCCGGAGGCGTCCGGCCGCGCGCCTGCCCCGCGGCTCCCGGCCGCGCCGGCTGACGTCCCGCCGGTGCCGCCCCACCCGGCTGCGCCGGGGTCGGTCGCGCCGGGGGCGCCCTGCCGCGTTCCGCCGGGGGTTCGGGGGCGGCGCCCCGAGGGTTGCGCGGCGCCGGGGGCGCCCGGGTCGCCCGGGCTGGTCGGCGTCCCGCCGGAGCCCGTCCACCCGGCTGCGCCGGAGGTGCCCGTACCGGAGGCGTCCGGCCACGCGCCGGATCCGGCGTTCCCGGCCGCGCCGGAGTCGCCCCATCCGGCCGCGCCGGAGGCACCGGCGGCGCCCGGCGTGCTCGTGCCGGCCTGCGACCCGCTGGTGCCCGTCCAACCGGCTGCGCCGGAGGAGGTCCTCGGGGTTCCGCCGGGGGATCCGGGGCGGTGCCCCGAGGGCCGGCCGGGGGCGCCCGTGCTGGTCGGCGGTCCGCCGGCGCTGCCGGGGCCCGCGACCCCTGCTGCGCCTTGCGGTCCGGGGCGGTGCCCCGAGGAGGTGTCGATGCCTGCCGCGCCGGCGGCGTCCGGTGTGCCGGCAGGGGTCCCGGGGCTGTGCCCCGAGGGCTGTCCGGCGCCGCCGGGGGGCGTGGCGAGGGGGACGGAGAGGTGGCCCTCCAGGTCCGGGGTGGTGGGGCGGGGGGCCGCCGCGCCCGATCCCCGGGCCAGGCGGAGGGTGGATTCGCCGACCCGGAGCAGGGTCCCCGGGGTCAGGGCGATCGGTTGCGGGCCCACCGGGGCGCCGTCCAGCGTGGTGCCGTTCGTGGAGTCCAGGTCGGCCACGGCCACCCGCCCGTCCCGCAGCACCGTCACCGCGCAGTGCAGCCGCGACACGTCGGGGTCGTCCAGCGGGACGTCGGCGTCGGCGGAGCGGCCCACCCGGATCTGCCCGCTGTGCAGCAGGTGCACCCCGCCCGCGTCGGGTCCGGCCACCACGTGCAGCTGCGGGGCCCCGAGGCTCTCCTCCGGCAGTACGTCCGGCACCGGCGCGTTCAGCGCCAGCACCGCCCCGTCGACGAGCGGCGGCTCGCCCAGGACCCGCCGCTGGAGGTCCAGCCGCTCCGCACCGGCGTACAGCACGACCGTGCCCCCGGTGTCGGGTCCGCCCACGGTCGCCGCGAGCCCGGAGGCGACCGCGGCCAGCGCGGTCCCGACGGGCGCGGTGACGAGCACGTCACAGCTGGCTGGGGCGCTCGCGGTCTGGTGGCCGCTGCGCGACCCGAGGACGGTCAGCCGGATCTGCATCGCCGTCAGCGGTCCCTTCTGCGCGGTGGGCGCGGTGTGTGCGCCCGGCAGGGGAATGACGGGACGGGCATGGCTGCCCGGTCGTCGCCCCCCGCCCGGCACGGACGCGTCGTCCGGTCAGGTCTGCCGGAAGGACGGGCTCCCGTCCCGTGCCTTCCGTACGTGTGCATCCTCGCACCTGTCACGGACAACACGCCCGGCACCCGCCGACAAGTGATCTTGATCGATCAGGCGGCGGGCCGGACCTCGCGGAATGCAGAGCAAAAACGCCAGGGGCATACCCCCCGAACGTCACCCACCGCACGTACGTGCGGCAACCAACGTCCGGTGGCCCGCGTCTTCCACAGGGACACCCCCTAGAGTGGGCCGGAAACCCGATCGAGACAGCGGATCGGCACAGCAGATCGACACAGCAGCAGGGAGCGCGAGACGTGCGGCCAGTCGGCAGCAAGTACCTGCTCGAGGAGCCGCTCGGGCGCGGCGCCACGGGCACTGTCTGGCGTGCCCGCCAGAGGGAGGCCGCGGGCGCCGAGGCGGCCGTCGCAGGTCAGCCCGGTGAGACCGTGGCGATCAAGGTCCTCAAGGAGGAGCTGGCCCAGGACCCGGACATCGTCATGCGCTTCCTGCGGGAGCGCTCCGTCCTGCTGCGCCTGACCCACCCCAACATCGTCCGCACCCGCGACCTCGTCGTCGAGGGCGATCTGCTCGCCCTCGTCATGGACCTGATCGACGGCCCGGACCTGCACAAGTACCTCCGCGAGAACGGCCCCTTCAGCCCGGTCGCCGCGAGCCTGCTGACCGCCCAGATCGCGGACGCGCTCGCCGCCAGCCACGCCGACGGCGTCGTCCACCGCGACCTGAAGCCCGCCAACGTGCTGCTCGACGAGCGCGGCGGCCAGATGAAGCCGATGCTCACCGACTTCGGCATCGCCCGCCTCGCGGACTCCCCGGGCCTGACCCGCACGCACGAGTTCGTCGGCACCCCCGCCTACGTCGCCCCCGAGTCGGCCGAGGGCCGCCCGCAGACCTCCGCCGTCGACATCTACGGCGCCGGCATCCTGCTCTACGAGCTGCTCACCGGACGCCCGCCGTTCGCCGGCGGCAGCGCCCTCGAAGTGCTCCACCGCCACCTCAGCGAGGACCCGCAGCGCCCCTCGACGGTGCCCGAGCCGCTGTGGACGGTCGTCGAGCGCTGCCTGCGCAAGGAACCGAACGAGCGCCCCAGCGCCGTGAGCCTGGCCCGCGCCCTGCGCGTGGTCGCCTCCGGCATCGGCGTGCACTCCTCGGCCGCCGAGGTGGAGGCCGCGCTCGGCGTCGGCGCCCTGCTCGCCCCCGACCCCTCCCCGGCGCCGGTCCCCGAGACCGCGGGCGCCTCCGACGCCACGCAGGTGCTGCCCGGTGGCGTCGGCGCGGGCGCGCCCGCGGGTGCGTACGACCCGAACGCCATGACCAGCGTCATGTCGCCGGTCGGCGGCGCCGACCCGACCTCCGTCATGCCGCCCGTGCAGCAGCCGGACCAGCCGCACCCGTGGCAGTCGCAGCTGCAGGGCGTCCGCGACCGCAACGAGCAGACGCAGATCCAGTACCTCGACCCGAGCGAGGACCCCCTGCGCCGCCGTCCGCAGCGCCAGGCGCCCCCGCCGCCGCAGCACCGGCCGCAGCAGCCTCCGCAGCAACAGCAACAGCCGTACCGGCAGGGCCCGCCGCCGCAGCAGCCTCCCCAGTACCGGCAGCCCCAGCAGCAGCCGCAGCACCAGCAGCAGCCGCAGCACCAGCAGCAGTACGCGCCTCCGCCGCCGCAGCACTACCAGCCGCAGCAGCAGCACCAGCCTCAGCCGTACCAGCAGCCCCAGCCGCCGCAGCAGCCCCAGTACCGCCAGCCGCAGCAGCCCCCGCAGGCTCCGCCGCCGCAGCAGCCGGTTCCCCGTGAGCCGCGCGAGCCGCGCCGCCGGAGCGCCAACCCGGTGAAGATCCCCGGCCTCGGCTGCCTCAAGGGCTGCCTGGTGCTGATCCTGATGTTCTTCGTCGCGGGCTGGCTCATCTGGACGTTCACCCCGCTCCAGGAGTGGGTCGGCACCGGCCGCGGCTGGTGGGACCAGCTGTGGACCTGGGGCTCCGACATCGCCGACTGGGTGGGCACCATCGGGGAGGCCACGGACTCCACGGGCTCCACCCAGCCCTGAAACGGACCCCTGTAGCGCCGAGTTCGTGGATTTGTCGACTTCTGGGACGTGTTTTCGCCCGCAGAAGTGAAGGTCACCGCGAATCAGGGCCCCTGCTGGCCTCCAACGGGCACCCGGCCGCGTAGCTTTGGTGCGGTACGCCAGCCGCTGAGGGAGCAGTCGTGGCACGGAAGATCGGCAGCCGGTACACCGCGCACCAGATCCTGGGGCGCGGCAGCGCGGGCACGGTGTGGCTGGGCGAGGGGCCTGACGGGCCCGTCGCCGTCAAACTGCTGCGCGAGGACCTCGCGTCCGACCAGGAACTGGTCGGACGGTTCGTCCAGGAGCGCAGCGCGCTGCTCGGCCTGGAGCATCCCCACGTGGTCTCCGTCCGCGACCTCGTCGTCGACGGCAACGACCTCGCCCTCGTCATGGACCTCGTACGCGGTACGGACCTCCGCACGCGCCTCGACCGTGAGCGTCGGCTCGCCCCCGAGGCGGCCGTCGCGATCGTCGCGGACGTGGCCGACGCGCTGGCCGCGGCGCACGCGGCCGGGGTCGTACACCGGGACGTGAAGCCGGAGAACGTCCTGCTCGACATGCAGGGCCCGCTCGGCCCGGGCGGCGCGCATCCGGCGCTGCTGACCGACTTCGGCGTGGCCAAGCTGATCGACTACCCGAGGCGGGCCTCGGGCCGGGCCGTGGCCACCACCACCCGGATCATCGGCACCCCGGACTACCTGGCCCCGGAGATCGTCGAGGGCCTGCCCCCGCGGGCGGCCGTCGACATATACGCCCTGGCCACCGTGTTGTACGAGCTGCTGGCCGGCTTCACCCCCTTCGGCGGGGGCCACCCCGGCGCGGTGCTGCGGCGGCACGTCACCGAGACCGTCGTCCCGCTCCCCGGGATCCCCGACGAGCTGTGGCAGCTGATCGTGCAGTGCCTGGCGAAGGCCCCCGCGTCCCGGCTGCGCGCCTCTGAGCTGTCGGTCCGGCTGCGGGACCTCCTCCCGCTCCTGGCCGGGATGCCGCCGCTGGACGTGGACGAGCCGGACGACGCGGATCCGGAGCCGGAGTTCTCGGAGGAAGCGGCCGCCGTGGCCGACCCGGTGCGCCGCCGGGGCGTGGTTCCCCTCGTCCCCGGGTCCGCGACGGACTCCAACCGCGACACCCACACCTCGATGCGGGTGCCGGGGCCGGACGAGCTGGCCGGCGGCGCGCTGGGCACGGCGCGGGTCCCCCGCCCGGCGGGCGGCCACCGGCCGGGCTCCGCCCGCCACCGCGCGGAGGCCGCACGTAAGCGCCGCCTGGCGCTGTCGGGTGCGGCCGTGGCGCTGACCGCGGTGGTCGGCCTGGGCACGTGGCTGGCCGTCTCCGGCGACGACGCCGCGCCCCCGCAGGACAATAAACAGTCGGGCCCCCGCACCCCGTAACGCGGGTGCGCCACCGTTGTCGGGGGGCTGCCCCCGAACCCCCGCGCCTCAAACGCCGGCGAGGCTGGAGATGCCGCTGCGCGGCACCCTGGGCTCTGCCCAGACCTGCTCCTCAAACGCCCGACGGGCTGGAATTGCCCTCCGGGCGATCCAGCCCGTCGGGCGCAGGGTTGCGCTGCGCGCACTTACAGGCTGACGCCGGCCAAAATCCAGCCTCGCCGGCGTTTGAGGCGCGGGGCCTGGGGCGGAGCCCCAGGGGCCCGGCCGGCTAGGCCACCACCAGTTCCGGGTGCCAGCGCCGCGCCACGGCCGGGTGGGCCCGGACCCAGCCCTTCAGCTCGTTGCGGCCGTACTCCGCGTGCAGCGGGTTCGACGCGTCGTGCAGGACGCCCGGTGCCGAGCGGAGGTACTCGCCCGGCACCGTGTCGATCACCGCGTCCAGCCGGGGGTTGTAGAAGAACGGCACCGAGTAGCGCTCGACCGCGCCCGGTGGGCTGACCACGCGGTGGTCCGTCGCCGTCAGGTAGCCCTCCGTCGCGATCTCCAGCAGCTCGCCCAGGTTGACCACGAAGGCCCCCGGAAGCGGCGGGACGTCGAGGTAGCCCCCGTCCCGGACCACCTGGAGGCCGCCCACGGAGTCCTGGAGGAGCAGGGTGAGGAAGCCGTAGTCCTTGTGGGCGCCCACGCCCTGGTCGGTGCCCGAAGGGGCGGATCCCGGGTAGCGGATCAGCTTCGTGTGCAGGTGGGGGCGGTCCGCGAAGGCCGCGTCGAAGAAGTCCGCCGGGGCGCCGATCGAGGCGAGGAGCTCCTGGAGCAGCCGGTGGGCCACCGCGGCGAGGCGGGACTGCCAGTCCAGGACGACCGTACGCAGCTCCGGGAGCGCCGCCGGCCACTGGTTCGGGCCCTCCAGCCACAGGTACGCCGGGTCGCCCGGCTCCAGGACCGGTGCCGGGCGCTCCGCGCCCACGTCCAGCTGGTCCCGCCAGTCGGAGGCCCCGCCCGTCAGCTCGTGCCCGATCCGGGTGTAGCCGCGGAAGTGCGGGGAGTTGAGGTTGCTCACGGCGAGCCGGTCGGCCTCCGGGAGGGCGAAGAACTCCCTGGTCAGGTCCAGGATGCGGGCGCTCTCCGCAGCGGTGATGCCGTGCCCGGTCAGGTGCAGGAACCCGGAGTCCCTGGCAGCTGCGTGCAGCTTCTTCAGGAATTCGGCCCGCTGGGCCGGGTCGTCGGCCTGGGAGAGGTCCAGGACGGGGAGGGAGGTGTGCGCGGACGGCATGACGGCTCCGTTTCGGGATGTCACGGGGTCCTGTTCCCCTACGGGTGGCGGGGGACGCGGGTGGGGAGGAGCCGCCGGCAGGGATGGCGCCGGGACCGCTGGGCCGCGTACAGGACCAAGTCGGATCGGGGTGGATCAGGCTTGGGACAGGTCCGGCGGCAGACAGCTCGACGTCGTGACACGCATGTGGTCCACATGGCGGCGCTTGACGAGAAGAACGGTCATACGCTGAGCGTACGCCCGTACGAGCCTCCATCAGTACGGGTGATTCGGCCTGCCCGGACGGCCTTGTCCGAGGACCGGCTACGCTGGACCCGTGGCAGTCGTCGATGTTTCCGAAGAGCTGAAGTCCCTCTCCTCGACCATGGGGTCGATCGAGGCCGTCCTGGACCTCGACAAGCTGAGGGCAGATATCGCCGTGCTCGAGGAGCAGGCCGCCGCGCCGTCCCTGTGGGACGACCCGGACGCCGCCCAGAAGATCACGAGCAAGCTTTCGCACCTCCAGGCGGAGGTCCGCAAGACCGAGACCCTCCGGGGCCGCATCGACGACCTCGCGGTGCTGTTCGAGCTCGCCCAGGAAATGGACGACGCGGACACCCTCGCCGAGGCCGAGACCGAGCTGGTCTCCGTCCGCAAGGCGCTGGACGAGATGGAGGTCCGGACCCTGCTCTCCGGCGAGTACGCCGAGCGCGAGGCCCTGGTCAACATCCGCGCCGAGGCCGGCGGCGTCGACGCCTCCGACTTCGCCGAGCGCCTCCAGCGCATGTACCTGCGCTGGGCCGAGCGCCACGGCTACTCGACCGAGATCTACGAGACCTCGTACGCGGAAGAGGCCGGCATCAAGTCGACCACCTTCGTGGTCAAGGCCCCCTACGCCTACGGCACCCTCTCCGTCGAGCAGGGCACGCACCGCCTCGTGCGCATCTCGCCCTTCGACAACCAGGGCCGCCGCCAGACCTCCTTCGCGGGCGTCGAGGTGCTCCCGGTCGTCGAGACCAGCGACCACGTCGAGATCGACGAGGCCGAGCTGCGCGTGGACGTGTACCGCGCCTCGGGCCCCGGCGGCCAGGGCGTCAACACCACCGACTCGGCGGTCCGCATCACGCACCTGCCGACCGGCATCGTGGTCTCCTGCCAGAACGAGCGCTCGCAGATCCAGAACAAGGCCAGCGCCATGAACGTCCTCCAGGCCAAGCTGCTGGAGCGGCGCCGCCAGGAGGAGAAGGACAAGATGGACGCCCTCAAGGACGGCGGAAGCTCCTGGGGCAACCAGATGCGCTCCTACGTCCTGCACCCGTACCAGATGGTCAAGGACCTGCGGACGGAGTTCGAGGTCGGCAACCCGCAGGCGGTGCTCGACGGCGAGATCGACGGCTTCCTGGAGGCCGGGATCCGCTGGCGCAAGCAGCAGGAGCAGACCGCGTAAGGCCGAGCGTGCGTGAAGGGCCCGGACACCATCGGTGTCCGGGCCCTTCCGTCTGTTCACGGCATGTGATCGGTACGCCTACGCGGTCTGCTGCGCCACCAATACGAGCGCTGCCACGAGGATCACCATGAGCACGATGAGTGTCGCGGGGTTCAGGCCGGAGAAGGGGCCCTCCTGCTGCTGGAGGCGCTCCCGGTTCGCCCGGCACACCGGGCAGCGGCCCTGGCTGACGGGCGCGGCGCAGTTCGCGCACACGAGCCGGTCATATGTCATGCGCTCCTCCTTTCGTCCCCTTGGCCCTCTTACTCATGTACAACGGCGCGGGGAACCGCTCCGTTCCCCCTACCACTGTGCCAGCTTCGCCGGCATTCGGCTCGGCCCGTCCGGGCAATCGCGGTCAGGTACCTCTCGGACCCGTGGACATATGGGGCAACTCCGGTTGCCGGGTCCCCACCTCGCGCCCGTTCGCGTATGGTCACGCACACCTACTCCCGGCGACCGTGGTGCACCCGTGATCCGATTCGACAGCGTCTCCAAGTCCTACCCGAAGCAGAGCCGTCCCGCACTCAGAGAAGTCTCGCTCGACATCGCGAAGGGCGAGTTCGTCTTCCTGGTCGGCTCCTCCGGCTCCGGCAAGTCCACCTTCCTGCGGCTCATCCTGCGCGAGGAGCGGGCGAGCCACGGCCAGGTGCACGTCCTGGGCAAGGACCTCGCCAAGCTCTCCAACTGGAAGGTTCCGCAGATGCGGCGCCAGCTGGGGACCGTCTTCCAGGACTTCCGCCTGCTTCCCAACAAGACGGTGGCCGAGAACGTCGCCTTCGCCCAGGAAGTCATCGGCAAGCCGAGGGGCGAGATCCGCAAGGCCGTTCCGCAGGTCCTGGAGCTCGTGGGCCTCGGCGGCAAGGAAGACCGGATGCCCGGCGAGCTCTCCGGCGGTGAGCAGCAGCGCGTGGCCATCGCCCGCGCCTTCGTCAACCGGCCCGCCCTGCTGATCGCGGACGAGCCCACCGGCAACCTCGACCCCCAGACCTCCGTCGGGATCATGAAGCTGCTGGACCGGATCAACCGGACCGGCACCACCGTGATCATGGCGACGCACGACCAGCAGATCGTGGACCAGATGCGCAAGCGCGTCATCGAACTCGAACAGGGCCGACTCGTACGCGACCAGTCGCGCGGCGTCTACGGCTACCAGCACTGAAAGGCCCTTGAGACGTCATGCGCGCCCAGTTCGTCATGTCGGAGATCGGCGTCGGCCTCCGTCGCAATCTCACCATGACCTTCGCGGTCATCATCTCCGTGGCCCTCTCGCTGGCCCTCTTCGGCGGCTCCCTGCTCATGCGCGAGCAGGTGAGCAAGATGAAGGGCTACTGGTACGACAAGGCCAACGTCACGCTCTACCTCTGCAACAAGCAGGACGCCCAGGAGGCCAGCGAGGCCGCCGCCAAGGCCACCGCGGCTGCCGGAGCGCCGGCCTCCACGGGCGTCACCACCTGCGGCAAGGGCGCGGTCACCGAGGACCAGAAGAAGCAGATCGAGTCCGAGCTCAAGCAGATGTCCCTGGTGAAGTCCGTCGCCTACGAATCGGCGGACGAGGCCTACAAGCACTACCAGGAGCGCTTCGGCAACACGGCGCTCGCCTCCTCCATCACCCCGGACCAGATGCAGGAGTCCTTCCGGGTCAAGCTGAAGGACCCGGAGAAGTACAAGGTCGTCACCTCGGCCTTCGTCGGCCGTGACGGCATCCACACCGTCGACGACCAGCGCCAGGCCATCGACGACCTCTTCAAGATCCTGAACTACCTGAACGTCGCCGCGCTCGCCATCATGCTGATCATGCTGATCGTGGCGCTGCTGCTGATCGTCAACACCGTGCGCGTCTCCGCCTTCAGCCGACGGCGGGAGACCGGGATCATGCGGCTGGTCGGCGCGTCCAGCTTCTACATCCAGGTCCCCTTCATCATGGAGGCCGCCGTAGCCGGGCTCATCGGCGCGCTCTTCGCGTGCGCCATGCTCGTCTCCGGTCAGTACTTCGTCATCGACCACGGCGTGGGCCTGCGCGACAAGATCCAGCTGATCGACTTCATGGGCTGGTCCTCGGTGCTCGCCAAGCTCCCGTACGTCCTCTTCATCGGGCTGCTGATGCCCTCCATGGCGGCGTTCATCGCGCTGCGCAAGTACCTGAAGGTGTGACAAGCGCCCCGCGAGCGGTCCGGTCAACCATCCGTACCGCAGCGGGGCTTGTCCTAGACTCGGCGCCATGCCGGGTCTGCCCGCCTTCTGTCTCCGGCCCCGCGACCTCCGTCGCGGGGCCGTCTTGACGTTGGCCTTCCTCGCGTCCGTCGCGACCGCCGCGGGCACCGGCTGCTGGGACCGCGAGGAGGGCCCCGCCGCCGCCGCGCTGGTGGCAGGAGCCCCCGAACCGCCCCGCGCCACCGGGACCGCCGACCGCGAGGCCGTGGCCCGGGCCGTCGCCGAGGCCGTCGCCGAGGGCAAGTCCGGCAAGAACGCCGCCCAGGAGGTGGTCAGCCGCAGCGGCGACCGCTGGGGCACCGTCTACGACCAGGGCGAGTACGCCGCCTTCGCCGAGGGCCTCGACGGCCGCTGGACCGGCGTCGGGCTGTGGGCGCAGCGGGCCCGCGACGGCCGGATCCAGGTCGACAAGGTTCAGCCCGACAGCCCCGCCGCCCGGGCCGGCCTGCGCGCCGGGGACCGGCTGCTGAGCGTCGACGGGCACGCCGTCACCGGCCTGGCCGTCACCGACGTGATCGCCCTGCTGCGCGGCGAGGCCGGCACCCCCGTCGTACTGAACCTGAGCCGGGACGGCTCCGACCTCACCGAGACCGTCCGCCGCGAGCAGCTGCGCACCGAGCCGGTGACCGTACGGCAGCTCCCGAGCGGCATCACGATCATCAAGGTGGCCTCCTTCACCCGCGGCTCGGGGGATCAGGTCAAGGCGGCCGTCCGCGCCGCCCCGCCCGGCGGCGGGGTCATGCTCGACCTGCGCGGCAACCCGGGCGGGCTGGTCACCGAGGCGGTGGCGGCCGCCTCCGCCTTCCTGGACGGCGGGCTCGTGGCCACGTACGACGTACGAGGGGAGCAGCGCGCCCTCTACGCGACCCCCGGCGGTGACACGACCCGGCCGCTGGTGGCCCTGGTGGACGGCGGCACGATGAGCGCGGCCGAACTGGTCACGGGCGCCCTCCAGGACCGCGGCCGGGCCGTGGCGGTCGGCAGCCGCACCTTCGGCAAGGGATCGGTCCAGATGCCGACGGAACTCCCCGACGGCTCGGTGGCCGAACTGACGGTCGGCACCTACCGCACTCCGGGGGGCCGCAGCCTCGACGGCAGCGGGATCACCCCGGACCTGGCGGCGGGCGAGCGGGTCGAGGAGCGGGCCGCCGCGGTATTGGGTGGCCGAGGGGTGGGTCCGTAGTGCGAAAATGACCGCACTATGGCTAAGGAAAAAGGGCGCAAGCTGATCGCCCAGAACAAGAAGGCGCGGCACGACTACACGATCATCGACACCTACGAGTGCGGTCTCGTGCTCACGGGTACCGAGGTCAAGTCCCTGCGCCAGGGCCGGGCCTCGCTGGTGGACGGCTTCGTGTCGGTGGAGAGCGGCGAGGCCTGGCTCTACAACGTGCACGTGCCGGAGTACAGCCAGGGCACCTGGACCAACCACAGCGCCCGCCGCAAGCGCAAGCTCCTCCTGCACCGCGAGGAGATCGACAAGCTGGACTCGAAGACCGGCGAGACGGGCAACACGATCGTGCCGCTCTCGCTGTACTTCAAGGACGGCCGGGCGAAGGTCGAGATCGCGCTGGCGAAGGGCAAGAAGGAGTACGACAAGCGCCAGTCCCTGCGTGAGAAGCAGGACACGCGCGAGACGAACCGGGTGATCTCGGCCGTGAAGCGCAAGGAGCGCGGTCAGCTGTAATCGCCTGGCATCTCGTGGTCCACTTCGCGTACCATGGCGTCAGCACCCGCCGCTCGCGGTGGGAGCAGCTTGTTAAAAAAACATGGGGATGATCGGTTTCGACAGCGGATGTCGATGCAGGGGAAGCGAGCCGAGGAAGCGGCAATGATCTCGTTAACCACCTGTCGCAAACAATAATCGCCAACTCCAAGAGCGATAACTCCCGCTTCACCCTCGCTGCCTAATAACAGTGAGCTGAAGCCTCTGTGAGGAGCGTCAGCCCGGAAGTGGTCCCGGTCCGGATCCTGGCGTCAATTAGGGATCTAAACTTCTAGCCCCGGTCACGGGGGTTGGAAGGAAATCAAACAGTGACTGAGCCCGTCGGAGACTTGTCCGTGTGATCTCCGGGGCTGAGAAAAGCGCAGCGGAATGCGCTCGGAGAAGCCCTGCTTCTGCACCGTTGGACGCGGGTTCGATTCCCGCCATCTCCACTCATCCCATGTGGGCAAAGGCCCCGCTACCGGTATTCGGTGGCGGGGCCTTCGTCATGTCACTGGCGGTAGCGGGCCTTGAGGATCTTCGGGGCGGCCGTGGCCGCGCCCTCGCGGTCGCGTGCGACGGCCGCCATCAGGCGCTGGGCGTTGGCCGGGGAGCGCAGCAGGTAGACGGTCTCCTGCCCGGAGTCGTAGTCGTCGGCGGACATGAGGACGGCGTCGCCGTTCTTGGACGTGATGCGCACCGGGGTGTGGTCGGCGTTGACCCGCTCGATCGGCGGGAGCAGGGCTGCCCTGGCTTCGTCGGCGCTCATGGACATGGGGACCGCTCCTCTCCGAGTTGTACGAGCCCATGGTGAGGGACAGGTACGGGAAACGCCGCGAATGCCCCGCAGCCGGAATCCGGCTGCGGGGCATTCGTCATGCGGGGTGGGGTGCCGTCAGGCGCAGTACGGCACCTTGTTGAGGTTCAGCGCGTAGCGGGCGGCGATCCAGCCGCGGCCGTCGGCGAGCTTGTACCAGATCGCATTGCCGTCGACGTTCTGGCCGTTGACCTTGCACTGCAGCTGGACGACCGAGCCGTGGCCGACCTTGCCGACCTTCCCGTACTGGGTGCCGGGGCCCGAACGCACGCCCAGGCTGCCGCCCGGCTTGACGATGCGGGCCTTCGACTTGTGCGTGGGCTTCGGGGGCTTGGGCTTGTCGTGGTGGTGGCCGCCGCACTTCTTGCAGTGGCCGGGCTTGCCGGGCTTACCGGTGTCGCCCTTCGGGCCCTTGGGGCCCTGTGGCCCCTGGGGGCCCTGCGGGCCGGGCTTTCCGGGGCGGCCCTTCTTGCCCTTGTCGCCCTGGTCGCCCTTGTCACCCTTCGGGCCCTGCGGCCCGGGCTTTCCGGGGCGGCCCTTCTTGCCCTTGTCGCCCTGGTCACCCTTGTCGCCCTTCGGGCCGGCAGGTCCCTGGGGACCCTCCGGGCCCTGGGGTCCTGCGGGGCCTCCGGCCGGGCCGGCCGGGCCCGTGTCGCCCTTCGGGCCCTCGGGTCCCGGGGGGCCTCCGAGGGGGCCGGTGTCGCCCCGCGGGCCGGTGTCGCCCTGGGGTCCTTCGGGTCCGGCGGGACCCGGGTTGCCCTGCGGGCCCTGGGGGCCTTGCGGGCCCTCGGGTCCCGGGGGGCCTCCGAGCGGGCCGGTGTCGCCCCGCGGGCCGGTGTCGCCCTGGGGTCCTTCGGGTCCGGCCGGGCCCGGGTTGCCCTGCGGGCCCTGAGGACCACCGGGGCCCTGGGGTCCCTGCGGGCCGGCGGGGCCCTGGTCGCCCTTGTCGCCCTTGGGGCCCGGCTTGCCCGGCCTTCCGGGCTTGCCGTGGTGGCCGGGCTTTCCGTCGTGGCCGTGGTGTCCGTCGTCGCCCGGGTCTCCCTTGTCGCCCTTCGGGCCGGTCACCGGGGTGGCGACGGCGAACAGGGCGGGCGCCTCGGTGCCGGTCGCCCACTCGCCGCCGATCAGGGTGGTGCCCTGCGGGGCGTTCGCGTCGACCTTCACGGACACGCCGAGTTGGGTCTGGGTCTTCGCCGCGAAGCGGAAGCCGGCGCGGGTACCCGCGTTGCAGGTCAGCTGACGGGCGTCGGCCGAGCGCGTGCAGGGCGTGGCCGCGCGCTTGCCGTCCCAGTAGAAGCGGGCCTCGGGGAAGGTCGTCCGTTCCGGAGCGGTGATCCGGAAGGTGCTGCTGAGGGTCGGCTGCGATCCGCCGAGGGCCGCGATGACGACCCGGCCCGTCTTGCCGGGGGCGATCGAGGGGAGGTACGGCTGCGAGAACCGGATGTTCGACGAGTCGGCCAGGGCCGGAACGGCCGGCACCAGAGCGGTCGCGGTGACGGCCGCGACGATCAGGGCCGAGGACACGGAGCGGGAAGCAGACAGCAAGGGGTGTTCCTCCGCAAAGGGAAGGGCGCTGGGGAATGCACCCCCAGTTATTGCGGATCATGAGCTGTGGTCGTGAGTACCACGCGGGCACGGTCACTCGGCCGCCGGATGAATCCGCCCGGTTGCGGCCGGTACGAGGACGAGTACGAGGGCCGGCAGCGCGGCCGCCGCCGGCAGCAAGTACGCCGCCACCGGGCCGGCGTGGTCGACCGTGAGGCCCGCGCAGGCCGAACCCGCCGCGATGCCCGCGAGGATGGCGGTGACCGCGAGGGTCATGCCCTCGTTGAGCCGGCCCTCGGGGGTGCGCGCGTGGACCAGGGACATCGCGGTGACCATCGTCGGGGCCGTGGCCATCCCGGCGAGGAGCAGGGCGGCGCAAAGGGCGGCCAGGGAGCCCGTGTTCGCCGCCGCCCACGGCAGGGTCATCAGCAGGGCCAGGACGATCACGCAGGCCCGCAGCGAGCGGGGGCGCAGGGTGCCGTAGAGCAGTCCGGCCGCGCAGGATCCCGCCGCCTGGAGGGCCAGCACCAGGCCGGAGGCCGCGCCCAGACCCTGCTGTTCGAGGTGGGCGATGGAGGCCACCTCCATCGAGCCGAAGACCGCGCCGAGGGCCAGGAAGAGGAGCAGCAGCGGGGCCAGGGCGCGCAACGGGGAGCCGCGCCGGGGCGCCGCCGTCACCGGGGGCTCCGTGGCGCGCCGACTGACGAAGACCAGCATGCCGGTGAGGAGCAGGGCCGCCCCGGTGAGGGTGCCCGCCTCGGGGAAGACGGCGGTGCAGAGCAGGGCCGCCAGGACCGGGCCGAACATGAAGGAGAGCTCGTCGGCGGCCTGTTCGAAGGACATCGCCGTGTGGTGGGCGGCCGGGGATCCGCGCAGCAGGTGCGTCCAGCGGGCGCGGGACAGGCCGCCGATGTTCGGGGTGGTGGCGGTCGCGGCGTAGGAGGCGAAGAGGGTCCACGCGGGGGCCTCGGTACGGACGCACACGACCAGGGAGAGCGAGCCGAGGACCGCGATCAGCGTTGCCGGGAGGGCGATCCGGGCCTGGCCGTGCCGGTCGACGAGCCGGGCGGTCCAGGGCGCGACCAGCGCGGTGGCGGCCAGACCGGTCGCGGTGACCGCGCCGGCGAGGGCGTACGAACCGCGCTGGCCGGCGATCATCATGACCGCGCTGATCCCGAACATGCCCATGGGGAGCCGGGCGATCAGGTTCCCGGCGGTGAAGGCGCGGGTGCCGGGGAGCGCGAAGAGGCGGCCGTACGGCCCGCGCGGCCGGGTCCGGGGGCGGGGGCGCGGCGGGGTGGCGATGACGAGGGTGGTGCCGGTGACGGTCATGCGGGGGGAGCGGGCGGTGGCCGGGGCGGTGGCAGGGGTGGCAGCGGTGGTGGTGGCGGGCATGGGGAAAGCCTCGGGCCGGGCCGCAGCCCCGGTCCAACACCTGTTCGGAGCCCATTCACATCATCATGTTGTTAGTCTCCGGGGGTGATGCCCCGTGATGTGGAACCCCGCCTGCTGCGCGGCTTCGTCGCCGTCGCCGAGGAACTGCACTTCACCCGCGCCGCCGCCCGCCTCTACGTCGCCCAGCAGGCGCTCAGCCGGGACGTCCGCCGGCTGGAACGGACCCTGGGCACGACCCTGCTCGTCCGCACCACCCGCGCCGTCGAGCTGACCCCCGACGGGGAGCGGCTGCTCCCGCCGGCCCGGCGCGTGCTGGCCGCGCACGAGGCGCTCGCCGCCGCCTTCACCGCCCCCCGCGCCCTCCTCGTCGACCTCAACACCGACGGGCCCTGCACCCCCAGGACCGTGCTGGAACGGGCCCGCGAACTCGCCCCCGACAGCGAGCTGATGGCCCGCTTCGAGAGCGGCCTCACGCACGCCGCCGCCGAGATCGCCGCCGGGCGCCTCGACGTCTCCTTCGGGTACGCCGACGGGCTGGACCCGGCGCTGCGGGCGGGGCTCGCCGTGATGCCCGTGCGGTACGAGCCGCTCGCCGTGCTGCTGCCCGAGGGGCACGCGCTGGCCCCGCTGGAATCCGTACCGCTCGACGCACTGGCCGGGGAGACCGTGTACGCGGGCGACGGGAACCCGCGCACCGCCGAGTGGACGGGGCTGGCGCGCGAGCTGTTCGCCGGGCGGGGCATCGAGGTGGCGCCGCCCGCGCCGGTGGCCATCGGCAAGGAGGAGTTCCGCCGGGTCATGACCAAGACCCGCAACCCGGTGCTGGTGACCGTGGACTTCCTCGACATGCCGGCCTCCGTGAAGCGGCCGCTGACCGACCCGGTGCCGCTGTCGCCGCTGTCCATGGTGTGGCGCAAGGGCTTCTCCCACCCCGGCCTGGACGCCCTGCGCACCGCGGCCGCCGACCTGGCGGCCGAGCGGGGGTGGCTGGATCAGCCTCCCGGCAGCAGGCTGCCGAAGGGGCTCACACCCCGCCGCGGCGGCGGGTGAGAGCAAGGTTTCGCGACGGTCATCCGGCGGGGACCGGGGCCGAAACGCGCCCTTCCTACGGTCGTCACCACGGACGCGACAGCTGTGGAGGCGTGTGATGACCGGTACGACCGCACCGCGCAAGGGGGGCCGCTGGATCGAGCAGTGGGATCCCGAGGACGAGACCTTCTGGAAGGAGGGCGGCGAGAAGATCGCCCGCCGCAACCTGGTCTACTCCGTGCTCTCCGAGCACATCGGCTTCTCCATCTGGTCGCTCTGGTCCGTGATGGTCCTCTTCATGAGCCCCGCGTACGGGATCGACCCGGCCGGCAAGTTCTTCCTGATCGCCACCGCCACCTTCGTCGGGGCGGTCGTCCGGGTGCCGTACACCTTCGCCGTGGCCCGCTTCGGCGGCCGGAACTGGACCATCGTCAGCGCGCTGCTCCTGCTCGCGCCGACGGTTGCCGCGCTGGTCGTGATGGAGCCCGGGACCTCGTACGGGACCTTCCTGCTCGTCGCGGCCCTCACCGGGGTCGGCGGAGGCAACTTCGCCTCCTCCATGACGAACATCAACGCCTTCTTCCCGCTGCGCAAGAAGGGCTGGGCGCTCGGCCTGAACGCCGGCGGCGGCAACATCGGCGTACCCGTGGTGCAGCTGGCGGGACTGCTGGTCATCGCCACCGCCGGGGCCACCGAGCCGCGGCTCCTGCTCGCCGCCTACATCCCGCTGATCGTGATCGCGGCCGTGCTGGCGGCCGTACGGATGGACAACCTGGCGCCCGTGCGCAACGACACGGGCGCGGTCCGCGAGGCCGTCAAGGACGCGCACACCTGGATCATGTCCTTCCTCTACATCGGCACCTTCGGGTCCTTCATCGGATACAGCTTCGCCTTCGGGCTGGTGCTCCAGACCCAGTTCGGCCGCACCCCCCTCCAGGCCGCCTCGCTGACCTTCATCGGGCCGCTGCTCGGCTCGCTGATCCGGCCGGTGGGCGGGGCGCTCGCGGACCGGTTCGGCGGGGCGCGGATCACGCTGGGGACCTTCGTGGCCATGGCCGCCGCGACCGGCGTGGTGGTGTTCGCCTCGCAGCGGCAGTCGCTGCCGGTGTTCCTCGTCGGCTTCGTGGCGCTCTTCGTCCTCAGCGGGCTCGGCAACGGATCGACGTACAAGATGATCCCCGGCATCTTCCAGGCCAAGGCGCTCGCCCGCGGCATGAGCGGCGAGGCCGCGGCCGCCTACGGGCGACGGCTCTCCGGGGCCTCCATGGGGCTGATCGGGGCCGTCGGCGCGCTGGGCGGGCTCGGCATCAACCTGGTCTTCCGGGAGGCGTTCCTGAGCTCCGGGTCGGGCACGGCGGCCTTCGTCACCTTCCTCGGCTTCTACGCCGTGTGCTGCGCGGTGACCTGGGCGGTATACCTTCGCCGGCCGGCGGCCGCGGTGCTGCCGACGGCCGGGGCCGAGGTGAAACCGCAGCTCACGTCGGTGTAACCGGGGCGAAATACGGGGGAACCGAGCCTGACACGGCACCTTGGCAGGCTCGGTCCACCCGTAACGCCCCCGCCCCCCATGCGTCACTAGGCAGGTCACGATGTACGAGACCAAGACCGGCCCGCTCGCGGGCTTCACCGTCGGCGTCACCGCGGCCCGGCGGGCGGACGAACTCATCGCCCTGCTCCGGCGGCGCGGCGCCGCCGTCGTGCACGCGCCGGCGCTGCGGATCGTGCCGCTCGCCGACGACAGCGAACTGCTGGCCGCGACCAAGGAACTGATCGGCTGCGCCCCGGACGTGGTCGTGGCCACCACCGCCATCGGCTTCCGGGGCTGGATCGAGGCCGCCGACGGGTGGGGGATCGGCGAGGAGCTGCTGGCGCGGCTGCGGGCCACCGAACTGCTGGCGCGCGGACCGAAGGTCAAGGGCGCCATCCGGGCCGCCGGGCTCGTGGAGACCTGGTCCCCGGACTCGGAATCCCTCGCGGAGGTACTGGAACGGCTGCTGGCCGGCGGGGTCGCCGGGCGGCGGATCGCGCTCCAGCTGCACGGGGAGCCGCTGCCCGGCTTCGTCGAGGCGCTGCGGGCCGGCGGGGCCGAGGTGGTGGTCGTCCCGGTGTACCGGTGGATGGCCCCGGAGGACCTGGCCCCGCTGGACCGGCTCCTCGACGCGGTGATCGGCGGCGGGGTCGACGCGGTCAGCTTCACCTCGGCACCGGCAGCGGCCTCGCTGCTGTCCCGGGCGGAGGAGCGGGGCGTTCGGGAACCCCTGCTGGAGGCACTGCGGGGCGTGGGCGGGGGGCCGTCCGTGCCCGTGCTGTCCGCGTGCGTGGGGCCCGTGACCGCGCTGCCGCTCCAGGCGCACGGGGTGGACACCGTGCAGCCGGAGCGGTTCCGGCTCGGCCCGCTGGTGCAGCTGCTCTGCCAGGAACTCCCGGGCCGGGCGCGGGTCCTGCCGGTGGCCGGGCACCGGGTGGAACTCCGCGGGCACGCGGTCCTGCTCGATGCGGAACTGCGGCCCGTACCGCCCGCCGGGATGGCCCTGCTGCGGACGCTGGCGCGGCGCCCCGGATGGGTGGTGTCGCGGGCTGACCTGCTGCGGGCCCTGCCGGGGGCGGGCCGCGACGAGCACGCCGTGGAAACGGCGATGGCCCGGCTGAGGGTGGCGCTGGGGGCGCCGAAGCTGATCCAGACGGTGGTCAAGCGGGGGTACCGGCTGTCGCTGGACGCGGGCGGAGAGGTCAAGTACGGGGAGACTCCCGCCGGTTAGGCGCTCTGGGTTAACGTGCCCGAATGATCATTGACGGGGTGGAGATGAGGGGCCTCGAGCTCGGCGACGCCGCCGCGCTGGCCGAGGCGTTCGCGCGCAACCGGGCGTACATGGCGGCCTACGAGCCGGTGCGACCGGAGGCCTACTTCACGGAGGCGGGGCAGCTGGCCCGCATCGAGAGCATGCTCGACGACCGGGACGGGGGGCGGCTGCTCCCGTGGGTGCTCGTCGAGGCGGGTGCCGGCGGTGCGGTGGTCGGGGCGATCAACCTGGGCTCCATCGAGCTCGGCCCGCTGTGCAGCGGTGGCGTGGGCTACTGGGTCGACACGGCCTGGCACCGGAAGGGGCTGGCCTCGGCCGCACTGGAGGAGGTCCTGCGGGTCGCCCGCGAGGAGGTGGGGCTGCACCGGGTGGCGGCCGGGACGCTGACCGACAACGTGGCCTCGCAGGCGGTCCTGCGGAAGGCGGGCTTCGAGCAGTACGGGCTCGCGCCGCGGTACCTGCACATCAACGGCGCCTGGCGCGACCACCGCCTCTTCCAGCGGCTGCTGCACGACGACCCCCCGGCCGGGTAGCCCCCCCGGGGCGGGTGCGGCGCCGTTGCCGGGGCGCTCCACCCTGCCCGGCGTTTGAGGGCACGGGCGCGCAGCGCACGTACGGGGTCTGGGGCGGAGCCCCTGGGGGCACCTCCCAGCGGTAGCTGGGGGAGGAACGGTGGGAGGGCGGGCAGGGGACAGCCCCCGCGCAGCGGCAACCCAACGCACGGGGGACGGACCGGTTCGGGGGCTTCCGGATGGGCGCGCGGGGCGGCAATCTGGTGGGGCGCCCCACGACGCGAGGCGGTGACGGGCATGCGGTTCGACTCAGGGCGGGTCTGCCTGGACCTGGTGGCCACTGAGCGCATCCGGGACGGCGACGAGCTGCGGACGTGGCTCGCCGGCGCCGGGCTGGTCCCCGGCCGGACCCCGCTCGCGCGGGTCGGGCCCGACTGGGTGGCGGCCTTCCAGGACCTGCGCCGGGACGTGGAGGCCCTCGTACGGGCCGAGCTGCACGGAACCGAGCCCGAGGAACAGGCCCTGGCCCGGGTCAACGCACTGGCCGCCGGACCACCCCCGGGCCTGTGTGCCGTACGCGACCAAGAGGGACACCTCGTACGGGAGTTGTGCGGCGGCGTGGAATGCGGCGCGCTGCTCGCGGCGGTCGCCCGCGATGCCGTGGAGCTGCTGACCGACCCCGGGGACCTCGCCCTGCTGCGGGCCTGCGAGGGCGACGGCTGCGCCCGCATCTACCTGGACACCTCCCGCGGGCACCGCCGCCGCTGGTGCTCCAGCGAGCTGTGCGGGAACCGCGAGCGGGTGGCCCGGCACCGACGGCGGGCCCGCACGGGGGTGGGGACGTAGGGGGGCGCTTCCTCACGGTGCGGGCGGGCTTCTGCCCCCTCGGGCCCCGCTCCGGGGCGGTGTTTGCCCACCCGCCCCCGGCCTGCGGGCCCGGACTTCGGCGGGCGGGGCTCGAGCCGGCCCCGCTCCGGGGCGGTGTTTGCCCACCCGCCCCCGGCCTGCGGGCCCGGACTTCGGCGGGCGGGGCTCGAGCCGATCGGAATCAGAGCAGCCTGGGGGTCTCCCGTCAGTCCCATGGTCCTTCCGTGTCGGGCCGGCCTGTCAAGGGCGCTCACTGCGTTCGCGTCGCTTCGCGACGGCCTTCGGCCGCCCTTGACAGACCGACCCGCCCCGGAAAGACAAGGACTGCCGGGAAACCCCCAAAGGAACGGGCCGGTAAGAAGGAAATGGACGGGCACGTCGGTGATGCACGGTCGGGTTTCCGGTCGGCAGGCCCCGGCGAGGTCCCTTCCAGGCCCGATTCCGGGTCTGGGGCAGCCCAACCACCGTCAAACAGCGAACAGGTGACGCTGGCGGGCAGTCAGACGGGCCCCACGCACCAGATCGCTACGCGCTCCTCGCCAACGGCGTCCGACAGCCGTCTCGGGCTGATATCCGCACCAGAGCGAGACCAGCAGCACATCAGAGTCCGACGAGCGCAGCCGATCGCTACGCGCTCCTCACATCTCGGCGTCTGCGGCTCGTCTCTTCACTTGCCCGTCTCAGCCGTCAGGTCGCAGCGGCCTGCGGCTCAGCCTCGGCGACGGGCCTTCACCGCGTCGGTGTACTGCTCGCGCGTCAGGTCCTGCGTGCCGATGCCGAGCTCGGCAAGAACCCCGCGCACGTCATCCAGCGCCTTGGTCAGGTCCTTCTCCTCGACGAGGGTCTCCACCTCAAGGAACGTCCCGTCCAGCTCGGGAACTCGGACCAAGGTGGCGAGCATCTGCCTGCCTCGTGCCTCGAAGGAGTAGTTCCTGCACCGCTTCTCGAATGCGATGGCCGGTACATAGCCGAGGCCGTACAGGGTCGCGTGCATCGCCTCAAGGGCGGCCGAAGGCCGTCGCGAAGCGACGCGACCGAAGGGAGCGCCCTTGAGGGACCGGCCCGACACGGAAGGACGATGGGACTGACGGGAGACCCCCAGGCCTCTCTGATTCCGATCGGCTCGGACCCCGCCACCCGAAGTCCCGGCCCGCAGGCCGGGGGCGGGTGGGTAAACACCGACCACGCCCGGCGCCCCGAGGGGGCAGAAGCCCGCCCGCAGCCGTGGGGCCATGCAGCGGCCCCCGGCCCCCCGCAACCACCTCCCGGAAGCAGGGTGCGGACAGGGGTCCCGGTCGCGTACGGTTGACGGTCGCCCATGCACGTCAGAAGGGGGCCTTGGTGGCCGCGCAGAATGCCGCTGTCGACAGCACGGCGGATTCCGTCCGCGATCGGGAGATCGCGGTCGAGCAGACGCATCTCGACCGGGTGTATCGACGCCTTGAGGAGAAGATCCACGAGGCCGAGTTCCTCATGAACGACGCCGCGAAGCGCGGCCAGGTGGGTACGCCCGGAGCCCTGGCCGAGCGCGACGCGCAGGTCTTCCGGGCCGGTATCCACCTGAACCGTCTGAACAACGAGTTCGAGGACTTCCTGTTCGGCCGCGTCGACCTCGTGCTCGGGAAGGACGGGGAGAAGGGCCCGGACGGCGCGTACACCTCCGTCGAGCCCGCGGACGACGCGATCCGCGCGGACCTGACCGCCGAGATCGCCGAAACCCTGCACATCGGCCGAATCGGAGTCCTGGACTCCGACTACTCGCCGCTCGTCATCGACTGGCGCGCGCCGGCCGCCGCGCCGTTCTACCGCTCCACCCCGAAGGATCCGGGGCGGGTCGTCCGGCGGCGCGTGATCCGCTCCAAGGGGCGCAAGGTGCTGGGTGTCGAGGACGACCTGATGCGCCCCGAGATCACCGCCTCCCTCGACGGCCGGGAGCTGCCCGCGATCGGCGACGGCGCGCTGATGGCCGCGCTCGGCCGGGCCCGTACGCACTCCATGCGGGACATCGTCTCCTCCATCCAGGCCGAGCAGGACCTGGTGATCCGCGCCCCCGCCGCCTCGGTCGCCGAGGTCGCGGGCGGGCCGGGCACGGGGAAGACCGCGGTCGCCCTGCACCGCGCCGCGTACCTGCTCTACCAGGACCGGCGGCGCTACTCCGGCGGCATCCTGATCGTCTCGCCGACCCCGCTGCTCGTCGCCTACACCGAGGGCGTCCTGCCCTCGCTCGGCGAGGAGGGCCAGGTCGCCATCCGGGCCCTCGGCTCGCTGGTCGACGGCGCCGAGGCGACCACGTACGACGATCCGTCCGTGGCCCGGATCAAGGGCTCCTCGCGGATGCTCAAGGTGCTCCGCAAGGCCGTACGCGGAGCACTGGAGCTCGGCAGCGCCCCCGACCGGCTGCGCGTGGTGGCCTTCGGGCGCCGCCAGGAGCTGGAGGCCGACGAGCTGAACCGGATCCGGCACAACGTGCTCGGCGGCACCGCGCCCGTGAACCTGCTGCGCCCGCGCGCCCGCAAGCTGCTCCTCGACGCCCTCTACGCGAAGTCCGGCGGCGCCGGCCGGCACAGCGACCCGGAGCTCGCGGCCGAGCTGCGGTCCGCCTTCGACGAGGACATCTCGACGGAGGACGCGTTCATCGAGTTCCTGAACGCCTGGTGGCCCGAGCTCACCCCGCGCGGGGTGCTCGCCTCGATGGCCGACGAGCGGCGGCTCGGCCGCTGGTCGCGCCGGGACCTGAACAACCGGGAGGCCCGCCAGCTGGCCCGCTCGCTGCGCCGGGTCGGCCCGGACGGCAAGGGCCCGCTGTCGGTGCACGACATCGCGCTGCTCGACGAGCTCCAGCAGCTGCTGGGCGCTCCGGCCCGCCCCAAGCGCAGGCGGGAGATGAACCCCCTCGACCAGCTCAGCGGGCTGGAGGAGCTGATGCCGGTCCGCGAGGAGACCCAGTGGGAGCGGGCCGAGCGGCTCGCGGCGGAGCGCACCGAGTACGCGCACGTCATCGTGGACGAGGCCCAGGACCTGACGCCGATGCAGTGGCGGATGGTGGGCCGGCGGGGCCGGATGGGTACCTGGACGGTGGTCGGCGACCCGGCGCAGTCCTCCTGGACCGACCCGGAGGAGGCCGCGGCGGCCCGCGACGAGGCCCTGGGCAGCCGGCCGCGCCGGCGGTTCACGCTGACGGTGAACTACCGCAACCCGGCGGAGGTCGCCGAGGTCGCCTCGCGCGTCCTGCGGCTGGCGATGCCCGGCATGGAGCCGCCGACCGCGGTGCGCTCCACGGGCCTGGAGCCCCGTTTCACGGCCGCCGGTGGAGATCTGGGCGCCGCGGTGCGGGAGGAGACCCGGCGGCTGCTGGAGCAGGTGGACGGCACGGTCGGCGTGGTCGTGGCCATGGACCGGCGCGCGGAGGCCGCGGGGTGGCTCGCGGACCTCGGCGGCCGGGCGGTGGCGCTGGGCAGCCTGGAGGCCAAGGGCCTGGAGTACGACGCCACGGTGGTGGTCTCCCCGGCGGAGATCGCCGAGGAGTCCGCGGCGGGCCTGCGGGTGCTGTACGTGGCGCTGACGCGCGCGACGCAGCAGCTGACCGTCGTCTCGGCCGACCGGGACAAGCCGGACGCCGACGGAGTGCCGGAGCTGCTGCTGCCGTAGCTCCGCGAAGCCTCCCGGCCGGGCCGGGAGGCTTCGTAGGGCCGTATGGTCCGCGGCCAAGCGCGTGGTGGTTTTGCACCGACTTCCGGCACGGGGATGACATCGGGCGATCCTTTGTTAGCCTGGGTACGGCACCGACTCGATCCAAGCCCCCGGGCCCAACCTTCGTCGCCTAGAGCGACCACTTGCCGCGAGGCGAGCATGGCGGGTCGGTGTCATAAACGTAGAAGTGACCAGGTCCGCGCCCTCCACCAGTGGAGGGCGCGGACCTGTTTTGTATGGACCCACCATTCCGAACCACCTTGGTATCTCGTATGGTGGAAGTGTTCTTCCGAATTTTGTAGCTGGTTACCTTGTACCGGCTGGTAGGTGGGACGATCGGACAACAGGTCCTGCCGCACCTGTCAGTGGTTGGCCGGCGCAGCGCGGGACCCTGTGTGTACAAGAAAAAACCAGGGACAGAAGAGGAACACGGCCATGGCAACGGCGCCCAGCGTCTCGTATTCGATGACGGTCCGCCTGGAAGTGCCCGCGAGCGGAACCGCGGTCTCCCAGCTCACCACCGCCGTGGAGTCCTCCGGTGGTTCGGTCACCGGCCTCGACGTGACCGCCTCCGGTCACGAGAAGCTCCGGATCGACGTCACCATCGCCGCCACCTCCACCGCGCACGCCGACGAGATCGTCGAGAAGCTGCGCGGGATCGAGGGCGTCAGCCTCGGCAAGGTCTCCGACCGAACCTTCCTGATGCACCTCGGCGGCAAGATCGAGATGTCGTCCAAGCACCCCATCCGCAACCGTGACGACCTCTCGATGATCTACACCCCGGGCGTGGCCCGCGTGTGCATGGCCATCGCCGAGAACCCCGAGGACGCGCGCCGCCTCACCATCAAGCGCAACTCCGTCGCAGTCGTGACGGACGGCTCCGCCGTGCTGGGCCTGGGCAACATCGGCCCGATGGCCGCGCTGCCTGTCATGGAGGGCAAGGCGGCCCTCTTCAAGCGCTTCGCCGGCATCGACGCCTGGCCGATCTGCCTCGACACCCAGGACGCCGACGAGATCGTCGCCATCGTCAAGGCCATCGCCCCGGGCTTCGCCGGCATCAACCTGGAGGACATCTCCGCGCCGCGCTGCTTCGAGATCGAGGCCCGGCTGCGCGAGGCCCTCGACATTCCCGTCTTCCACGACGACCAGCACGGCACCGCGATCGTGGTCCTCGCCGCCCTGACGAACGCACTTCGCGTGGTGGGCAAGGCAGTTGGCGACGTCAAGGTCGTCATGTCCGGCGCCGGCGCGGCCGGTACGGCCATCCTCAAGCTGCTCCTCGCGGCGGGCGTCAAGAACGCCGTCAGCGCCGACATCCACGGTGTCGTGCACGCGGACCGCCCCGACCTCGTCGACGCGGCCCCCGACTCCCCGCTGCGCTGGATCGCCGACAACACCAACCCCGAGGGCTACACCGGCACTCT
The DNA here is from genome assembly GCF_036237315.1 of Streptomyces sp. NBC_01351. Lineage (GTDB taxonomy): Bacteria > Actinomycetota > Actinomycetes > Streptomycetales > Streptomycetaceae > Streptomyces. Next base: position 5,286,486 of record NZ_CP108356.1, read on the forward strand.
GAAGGAGGCCGTGGTCGGCGCCGACGTGTTCATCGGCGTCTCGGCCCCGAACGTGCTCTCCGGCGAGGACGTGGCCGCCATGGCCGAAGGTGCCATCGTGTTCGCGCTCGCGAACCCGGACCCCGAGGTGGACCCGGCCGTCGCGCGCCAGACCGCCGCCGTCGTCGCCACCGGCCGCTCCGACTTCCCGAACCAGATCAACAACGTGCTGGTCTTCCCGGGTGTCTTCCGCGGCCTCCTGGACGCCCAGTCCCGGACCGTGAACACCGACATGATGCTGGCCGCCGCGACCGCCCTGGCGGACGTCGTCGGCGAGGACGAGCTGAACGCGAACTACATCATCCCGTCGGTCTTCAACGACAAGGTCGCGGGCGCGGTCGCGGGCGCCGTCCGCAAGGCCGCCACCAACGCCTGAGCGGGCCGCGAAGGCGGCCGGGGGCCGTCTGTGACGGCCCTCACGGCCCGCCGTTCCCGGCGCGTCGCGAGATGCGGGCCCGGTGGGCCGCCTCTAGGGTTGCGGGGATGCCCGCGGGGTTCGCTGTCCGCGTCCGTGTGTGCGCAAGGGTGTGGACGGAGCGTCACCGCGGCGTGACTGTGGCGCTTTTCGTGTGACCCCGGCGGGTGCCGGATTGGCTTTCCCGCCGCTGGTGGGGGCAGGATGCGTAACCGGGCGAGAGGGTCTGACGTTCAGACCCGGGTCCGGGGACTGTCCGAGGGCCCTGGCAGCATCGGCTTCGATCTCACGCCTCTAAGGCAAGTTGAACACGGGAGTACAACATGAACCGCAGTGAGCTGGTGGCCGCTCTGTCCGAGCGCGCCGAGGTGACCCGCAAGGACGCCGACGCCGTTCTGGCCGCGCTCGCCGAGACCGTCGGCGAGATTGTCGCCAAGGGCGACGAGAAGGTCACCATCCCCGGCTTCCTGACCTTCGAGCGCACCCACCGTGCCGCTCGCACCGCGCGCAACCCGCAGACCGGCGACCCCATCCAGATCCCGGCCGGCTACAGCGTGAAGGTCTCCGCGGGCTCCAAGCTCAAGGAAGCCGCCAAGGGCAAGTAGTCCGCCCTTGTGCCGAGGGCCGCACAGGCCCTCGGGACGGCAGTAGGACGCAGTACGGCCCAGGGCGGCCGCCCCCGGCGGGGCGGCCGCCCTTCGGCCTGTCCGGGGCCTGTGCGGGGCCTGTTCGGGCCCGTGCGGGCCGTTCGGGGCCGTGTGGCCGGTCCGGGCCCCTCAGGGGCCCTTGCGGCCCGTCCCCGGGTGGGCGCGGGGGCCCGTGCGGCCCGGTGGGGTCCTCCCGGGCCTTGAGGCCCCGTCAGGCGCCTTGCCGGGCGCGAGGCATGAGAAGAGCCCCCCGGGCCCCTTGCGGGGCCCGGGGGGCTCTTCTCGTACGACACGGCCGAACGCGTCGGCCGAACGGGTCGTCCCTACCGGTCAGACGAGGTCGCCGCCCGGGAGTTCGACCTTCGCACCGAGCTCGACGAGCTTCTCCATGAAGTTCTCGTAGCCGCGGTTGATCAGGTCGATGCCGTGGACGCGCGAGGTGCCCTCGGCCGCCAGCGCCGCGATCAGGTACGAGAACCCGCCGCGCAGGTCGGGGATGACCAGGTCGGCGCCCTGCAGCTTGGTGGGGCCGGAGACGACCGCCGAGTGCAGGAAGTTGCGCTGGCCGAAGCGGCAGGCGCTGCCGCCCAGGCACTCGCGGTACAGCTGGATGTGAGCACCCATCTGGTTGAGCGCCGAGGTGAAGCCGAGCCGGGACTCGTAGACCGTCTCGTGGACGATCGACAGGCCGGAGGCCTGCGTCAGGGCCACGACGAGCGGCTGCTGCCAGTCCGTCTGGAAGCCGGGGTGGACGTCCGTCTCCAGCGCGATGGCCTTGAGCGGGCCGCCCGGGTGCCAGAAGCGGATGCCGTCGTCGTCGATCTCGAAGGCACCGCCGACCCGGCGGAAGGTGTTCAGGAAGGTCATCATCGAGCGCTGCTGGGCGCCGCGCACGTAGATGTTGCCGCCGGTCGCCAGGGCCGCGGAAGCCCAGGACGCGGCCTCCAGGCGGTCCGGGAGCGCCTTGTGGTTGTAGCCGCCGAGGCTGTCGACACCGGTGATCCGGATGGTCCGGTCGGTGTCCATGGAGATGATCGCGCCCATCTTCTGCAGTACGCAGATGAGGTCCTCGATCTCCGGCTCCACGGCGGCGTTGCTGAGCTCGGTGACGCCCTCGGCCAGGACGGCCGTCAGCAGCACCTGCTCGGTCGAGCCGACCGAGGGGTAGGGCAGGCGGATCTTGCAGCCGCGCAGGCGCTGCGGGGCCTCCAGGTACTGGCCGCCCTCGCGCTTCTCGATGGTCGCGCCGAACTGGCGGAGCACGTCGAAGTGGAAGTCGATCGGCCGGCCGCCGATGTCGCAGCCGCCGAGGCCCGGGATGAAGGCGTGGCCGAGGCGGTGCAGCAGGGGGCCGCAGAACAGGATCGGGATGCGCGACGAGCCCGCGTGGGCGTCGATGTCGGCGACGTTCGCGCTCTCGACGTGGGTCGGGTCGAGCACCAGCTCGCCCGGCTCGTCGCCGGGGCGGACCGTCACCCCGTGCAGCTGGAGCAGCCCGCGCACGACCCGGACGTCACGGATGTCGGGAACGTTGCGCAGCCGACTCGGTCCACTGCCGAGCAGCGCGGCGACCATGGCCTTGGGCACGAGGTTCTTCGCACCGCGGACTCGGATCTCGCCCTCGAGCGGGGTGCCGCCGTGGACAAGCAGTACATCGTCACTGATGCCGGTCATGAATCTCGCGTTCCGGAGAGGGATGGGCGGGGGGCCAGGGAAAAGGGTAAGGGGCACCACCCCCTTGTTCGTAAGGCCGACGTGGCCGTAGGACTGTCATGAATTCGGTACAACACCCTCCGTATCCACCACATGGCGGAGCGTTGCGTTCCGCCTGGGTCCTCCACGCGCGCTCCTTGCTGCTGCCGTGCGCCCTGAGCTGCGTACGATCCGATCTCGCAGCGAACGCCCCGCAACGGGCGAATGTGCGGGATCATGTCGTCATGACCGAGGTGTCCTCCCTCACAGGGCGGCTGCTCGTGGCCACCCCCGTCCTCGCGGACCCGAATTTCGACCGCGCGGTGGTGCTCCTGCTCGACCACGACGAGCAGGGCTCGCTCGGTGTGGTCCTCAACCGGCCGACGCCCGTGGGCGTCGGCGACGTACTGCTGCCCTGGGCCCCGCTGGCCGGCGCTCCCGGTGTGGTCTTCCAGGGCGGGCCCGTCGCCCTCGACTCGGCGCTCGGCATCGCGGTCATCCCCGGCGAGGAGGGCCCGCTCGGCTGGCGCCGGGTCCACGGAGCGATCGGCCTGGTCGACCTGGAGGCCCCGCCGGAGCTGCTGGCCGCGGCGCTCGGGTCCTTGCGCATCTTCGCCGGCTACTCGGGCTGGGGGCCGGGTCAGCTGGAGGACGAGGTGGGCGACGGAGCCTGGTACGTCGTGGAGTCGGAGCCCGGCGACGTGTCCTTCCCCGACCCCGAACGGCTCTGGCGAGCGGTGCTGCGCCGCCAGCGCAGCGAACTCGCGATGGTCGCCACCTATCCGGACGACCCGTCGCTCAACTGACCCGTGCGGGGGTCGGTACCCTGGCTTTATGAGCACTCTTGAGCCCGAGCGCGGGACTGGTACGGGGACCCTCGTAGAGCCGACGCCGCAGGTGTCCCACGGCGACGGCGACCACGAGCGCTTCGCCCACTACGTCCAGAAGGACAAGATCATGGCGAGCGCCCTCGACGGGACCCCCGTCGTCGCGCTCTGCGGCAAGGTCTGGGTACCGGGCCGGGACCCGAAGAAGTACCCGGTCTGTCCCATGTGCAAGGAGATCTACGAGTCCATGGGCCCCGGCGGGGACAAGGACAAGGGCGGAAAAGACAAGTAGTCCGTCCTCGACGAGCAGGACCAAGGCCCCCAGGTCGCGCACAGCCGCGTCCCGGGGGCCTTCCGCGTACTAGGGTCGGCGGCACGAGCACTCTGCGGAACGGGCGTTGCGCAGGGCGCAACAGGCTGCTGCGAAGGGCTGGCGCATGGACCTGATCCCCGTACCCCGAGTTGCCCGATTCGACGAGGGCGGGCGCCGCTACGCGTTCGGCCCCGACCCCGTCCTCGCCGCCGGACCCGGTACCGAGGGCGTGGCGCGGCTGGTCCGCCGGGAGCTGGGCGCGGCCACCGGCTGGAGCCTGCCGCCCGCGGGGCCCGGCGCGGCCGGGGACGTGACGCTGCGCCTGGCACCGGAGGACGGGGAGCGGCTGGGCTCCGAGGCGTACGGGATCACCGTGGACGCCACGGGCGTCGAACTGGTCGGCGCGAGCGAGGCCGGGCTGTTCTGGGCCTTCCAGACGCTGCGTCAGCTGCTCGGGCCGGACGCCTACCGCAAGGCGCCGCCGCCCGGGCGGGTGTGGAGCCTGCCCTGCGTACGGATCGCCGACAGCCCGCGGTTCGGGTGGCGGGGGCTGATGCTGGACGTGGCCCGGCACTTCATGCCCAAGGACGGGGTGTTGCGCTACATCGACCTGATCGCCGCGCACAAGCTCAACGTGCTGCACCTGCACCTGACGGACGACCAGGGCTGGCGGGTCGAGATCAAGCGGTACCCGAAGCTGACCGAGGTCGGCGCGTGGCGGGCGCGCAGCCGGTGGGGGCACCGGGCCTCGCCGCTGTGGAAGGAGACCCCGCACGGCGGCTTCTACACCCAGGACGACATCCGCGAGATCGTCGCGTACGCCGCCGAGCGGCACGTACGGGTGGTCCCGGAGATCGACGTACCGGGACATTCGCAGGCCGCGATCGCCGCGTACCCGGAGCTGGGGAACACCGACGTGGTCGACACCTCGGCGCTGGCGGTGTGGGACGACTGGGGGATCAACGAGAACGTCCTCGCCCCGACCGAGGCCGTGGTGCGCTTCTACGAGGGCGTGTTCGAGGAGCTGCTGGAGCTGTTCCCGGTGGAGGTGTCGCCCTTCGTGCACGTGGGCGGGGACGAGTGCCCCAAGGAGCAGTGGCGGGCCTCCGCGATCGCGCAGGAGCGGATCCGGGAGCTGGGGGTGGACGGGGAGGACGGGCTGCAGTCCTGGTTCATCCGGCACTTCGACGGCTGGCTCGCCAAACGCGGCCGGCGGCTGATCGGCTGGGACGAGATCCTGGAGGGCGGGCTGGCCGACGGCGCCGCCGTCTCCTCGTGGCGGGGCTACGCGGGCGGGATCGCCGCCGCCGAGGCCGGGCATGACGTGGTGATGTGCCCCCAGGAGCAGGTGTACCTGGACCACCGTCAGGCGGGCGGCGAGGACGAGCCGATGCCGATCGGGTACGTGCGCACGCTGGAGGATGTGTACCGGTTTGAGCCGGTACCGCCGAAGATGTCGGAGGAGGTCGCCGCCCGGGTTCTGGGCGCGCAGGCCAACGTGTGGACCGAGGTGATGGAGGACCGGGGGCGGGTCGACTACCAGACGTTCCCCCGGCTCGCGGCCTTCGCCGAGGTGGTGTGGTCGCGGCAGCCCGCCCCGGAAGAGCGCGACTTCGCCTCCTTCGAGCGCCGGATGGCGGCGGCGCACTACGCGCGGCTGGACGCGCTCGGGGTCGACTACCGGCCGCCGGGCGGGCCGTTGCCGTGGCAGCGGCGGCCGGGGGTGCTGGGGCGCCCCATCGAGGGTGAGCCCCCGATCGCGTGAAGCGGCGGGCGGTGACCGGGCCGTGACCGTGCGGTGGTCGGGCGGTGGCCGCCCGGCGTTCGTACGGCGCCGGGAATCGGAACTCTGTCTCGTTTTCCTCCTATACGGGGAAAAACGGGCCATCGGGGAAGAGGCCCGGCGAAGGCCGCGAGACGGCAGGTGAGAGGCCCGACCGCCCCCGGGCTCCGCCCCGGCAGACCCTCGGGGCGGGCGGCCCGGAAGATGTGCCAGAGTTGCCACGTCCCGGCGGTGAGCACGTACCGTACGGCGGACAGGCGTGAGCGCCGGGACCGGGACATCGGGAAGGGGCAGCTGGGTTGACCACGCACGCACCGCACGCACTGGACTCACCTCAGGGGCCGCAGGGCCCGCACGCGGCGCAGTCCGTGACGCTGCCGGTCTCGCTCGACGAGGCCGTGGCGGCGCTCACCGCCATGCCCGCCGCCGTGCCCGTGGCCGGCGGCACCGACCTCATGGCCGCCGTCAACGCCGGGCAGCTGCGGCCCGCCGCGCTGGTGGGCCTCGGCCGGATCAACGAGATCCGCGGCTGGCAGTACCAGGACGGCCACGCGCTGCTCGGCGCCGGCCTCACCCACGCACGGATGGGGCGGCCGGATTTCGCCGCCCTGATCCCCGCCCTGGCGGCCGCCGCGCGCGCCGCCGGGCCCCCGCAGATCCGCAACGCGGGCACCCTCGGCGGGAACATCGCCACGGCCGCGCCCACGGGTGACGCACTCCCCGTGCTGGCCGCGCTGGAGGCGGTGCTCCTGGTCGTCGGTCCGCTCGGTCAGCGCGAGATCCCGGTGTCGCACCTGCTGGCCGGCCGGGAGATGCTGCGGCCCGGAGAGCTGATCGGCTTCGTCCGGGTGCCGCTGCTGCACGCGCCGCAGGTGTTCCTGAAGGCCACGGGGCGTACGGGTCCGGGGCGCGCGGTCGCGTCCGTGGGACTCGTACTGGACCCGGCGCGCCGGGGAGTGCGCTGCGCGATCGGAGCGGTGGCCCCGATGCCGCTGCGGCCGCTGGAGGCCGAGCAGTGGGTGGCCTCGCTGATCGACTGGGACGGCGACCGGAGCCTGGCCCCCGAGGCGCTGGAGGCCTTCGGCGAGTACGTCGGGGCGGCCTGCGTGCCCGACCAGGGGGAACCGGTGGCTCCCGGTGTACTGCATCTGCGGCGGACGGTGGCCGTGCTGGCGCGCAGGGCCCTGGGGAGGGCGCTGACCTCATGAGCGAGAACGAGAACGAGAACGTGACCCAGGGGAACGCGAACGGAACGGCGGGCTGGGGCTGGGAACCCGTCCCGCAGGGCGGCGAGTACGACTCGGACGCCACGGCCTTCGTGAAGCTGCCGCAGGACATGCTGGACGCGCTCGGCACGGGGGAGCCCCTCGCGGCGCCCGGGCACGGGTACGTGCCGCCGCCGATGATCGTGCCGCTGGGCTCGGTCAGTACGGATCCGGCCGCCACCGGGACCTGGACGATCCCGGTGCAGTGGCCCGAGGCGGGGGGCTCCGCCCCGGCCGACTCGGGTCAGGTTCCCGCGGGCGGGCCCGCTCCGGTGGGCGGGCCGATCCCGGCGTCGATCCCGATCCCGGCGGCGGTGGCGGCGGCGTTCGCCGAGGCCGAGCCGGAGCAAGCGCCGGCGCAGGCCCACGATCCCGGGGCGACGGCGGAGTGGCGGTTCCACGAGGAGGCCTCGACGACGGGGCAGTGGGCGATGCCCGCCTACTCGGACTACTCCGAGGGGTCCGGGTTCCCGGGAGTCCCCGGAGCCCCCGGAGTCCCCGAAGTTCCCGAACAGCAAGGCGATTTCCGGCCGTCTCCGAGCGCGCTGGACGCCGACTGGAGCCAGGCCCCGGCGACCCTGCCGGGCGGCGCACCGGCCCCTTGGGCCTACCTGACGCAGGACACGGGCGCGGACGCGGGTGCGGACGCCGGCGTGCTGCCCGGCACCGACGAGGCCGCGGCCGCCTCGGCCGCCGCTGCCGCCGCCACCGCGGCGACCGCCGGACGGCTGCTCGGCGGCCCCGGAGTGGGCACCGCGCCGCGCGGGCCGCGGGTGCTGGGTGGACCCGGTGTGGGCACCCCGCTCCCGGAGGAGCCGGCGCACCAGGCGCCGCACGACATCGAGGCCGCCCACGGCTCGGCGCAGGAGCCGGCCGAGGGGGCGCGGGGTGCTGAGCACGGGGGGTCCGCGGAGTTCTCGAACTTCGCGGCATTCGGCGGGCACGCGGGGCACGGGAGCTTCGAGGGGCACGCGGAGCACGCGGGTCACGAGGGTCGTACGGGGCACGCGGAGTTCGGTGAGCGCGCGGAGTTCGCGCCGGCCGGGAGCACTGACGGTCAGGGCTTCTCGGCCTTCGGGCACGCGGTGGCGCCTGCTGCGGCGGAGCACGTGCAGGCGGAGGCCGTCCAGCCGGAGGCCGCCGTGGCCGCGCCCGAGCCGGTCGGGGCCGCCCAGGTGGAGCCCGCCGCGGCCGTGCCCGCCGCGGCCGAGCCCGTCGCGATGGAGGCCGAGCCGGTGGAACCCGCCGGGGCCACCGGGACCGGCGGGCCCGAGCCGGAGGGTGTCGACGCCGAGGGTGCCGGCCCCGGCGGAGCCGGCACGGCCCCGGCGGACGACGCCGCCGCGCCCGCGCCGGACGCGGACACCGCCGACAGCGCACTGTCACTCCCGGGCGAGGACACCACCGGAGGTGTCCCGGCCGAGGGGCCGACGTACGAAGAAGAGAACGAGCACCCGCAGGCCTCCTACGTCCTGCGCGTGAACGGCGCCGACCGCCCCGTCACTGGCGCCTGGATCGGCGAGTCCCTGCTCTACGTGCTGCGCGAGCGCCTCGGCCTCGCCGGCGCCAAGGACGGCTGCTCGCAGGGCGAATGCGGCGCCTGCGCCGTGCAGGTCGACGGCCGGCTCGTCGCCTCCTGCCTGGTCCCGGCGGCGACGGCGGCGGGCAGCGAGGTCCGCACCGTCGAAGGTCTCGCGACGGACGGGGAACTCTCGGACGTGCAGCAGGCGTTGTGCAGGTCGGGTGCGGTGCAGTGCGGGTTCTGCGTGCCCGGCATGGCGATGACCATCCACGACCTGCTGGAGGGCAACCACGCCCCCAGCGAGCTGGAGACCCGCCAGGCGCTCTGCGGCAACCTCTGCCGCTGCTCCGGCTACGCCGGGGTCGTCGACGCCGTGCGCGAGGTCGTCGCCGAGCGCGAGGCGGCCGCCGCCGAGCACGCGGCATCGCCGGAGCCGCGTATTCCGCACCAGGCAGGCCCCGGCGAGGGCGGCATCCACCACGGAGGCACGGCGTGAGCGGGCAGGACGCGGCGACCGCGACGACGGCGCTGAACACGACGGTGACCGCCCTGGCGGCGTCGGCCGAGAACCCGGACCACCAGGTCCCGTCCGGAATCGGCGCCTCCGTCCCCGCCGCGGACACCCGGGCCAAGACCGAGGGCACCTTCCCCTACGCCGCCGACCTGTGGGCCGAGGGACTCCTGTGGGCGGCCGTGCTGCGCTCCCCGCACGCCCACGCCCGGATCCTCTCCATCGACACCACGGCCGCCGCCGCGATGCCCGGCGTCCGCGCCGTCGTCACCCACGCCGACGTCCCCGGCGCCACCACGCACGGCCGCCGGATCGCGGACCGTCCCGTCTTCGCGCACGACGTCGTACGCCACCACGGCGAGCCGATCGCCGCCGTCGCCGCCGACCACCCCGACACGGCACGCCTCGCCGCGGCCGCCATCGCCGTCGAGTACGAGCTCCTCGACGCGGTGACCGACCCCGAGCAGGCCTTCGGTGCCCCCGCCCTGCACCCCGACGGCAACCTCATCCGGCACATCCCGCTGCGCTACGGCGACCCGGAGGCCACCGGCGAGGTCGTCGTCGAGGGCCTCTACCGGATCGGCCGCCAGGACCCGGCGCCCATCGGCGCCGAGGCCGGGCTGGCCGTACCGCGCCCCGACGGCGGCGTGGAGCTGTACACCGCCTCCACCGACCCGCACACCGACCGCGACCTGGCCGCCGCCTGCTTCGGCCTCGAACCGGACCGGGTGCGCGTGGTCGTCACCGGAGTCCCGGGCGCGACGGCCGACCGCGAGGACGCCGCCTTCCAGCTCCCGCTGGGCCTGCTCGCCCTGCGCACGGGCTGCCCGGTCAAGCTGGCCGCGACCCGCGAGGAGTCCTTCCTCGGCCACACCCACCGCCACCCGACCCTCCTCCGCTACCGCCACCACGCGGACGCGGAGGGCCGGCTCGTCAAGGTCGAGGCGCAGATCCTGATGGACGCGGGCGCGTACGCGGACGCCTCCTCGGAGTCGCTGGCGGCGGCGGTGGCCTTCGCCTGCGGCCCGTACGTGGTCCCGCACGCCTTCGTCGAAGGCTGGGCGGTCCGCACGAACAACCCGCCGTCGGGTCACGTCCGCGGCGAGGGCGCGATGCAGGTCTGCGCCGCGTACGAGGGCCAGATGGACAAACTGGCCGCCGCCCTCGGCATCGACGGCGCGGAACTGCGCATGCGCAACGTCCTGGCCACGGGCGACCTCCTCCCCACCGGCCAGACGGTCACCTGCCCGGCCCCGGTCGCCGAACTCCTCCGCGCGGTCCGCGACTTCGACCTGCCCTCGCTCCCGAAGGACACCCCGGAGGACGAGTGGCTGCTGCCGGGCGGCCCGGAGGGCGCGGGCGAGCCGGGCGCGGTGCGGCGGGGCGTCGGCTACGGCGTGGGCATGGTCCACATGCTCGGCGCGGAGGGCGCCGACGAGGTCGCGACGGCCACCGTCAAGGTGGTCAACGGCGCGGCGACGGTCATCTGCGCGGCAGTGGACACGGGCCAGGGCTTCTCCACCCTCGCCCGCCAGATCGTCCAGGAGGTCCTGGGCGTCGGCGAGGTGACGACGGCTCCGGTCGACACGGACCAGCCGCCGGCGGGCCCGTCGGCCCACGGCCGCCACACCTGGGTCTCGGGCGGCGCGGTCGAGCGTGCGGCCAAAATGGTCCGCACCCAGCTCCTCCAGCCCATGGCCCACAAACTCGGCATGTCCACGGAGCTCCTCCAGATCGCGGACGGCCGGATCACCTCGTACGACGGCGCGTTCTCCATGACGGTGGCGGAGGCCATAGAGGGCAAGGAGCTCTGGGCTACGGCCCAGTGCCGCCCCCACCCCACGGAACCCCTCGACGGCGACGGCCAGGGCGACGCCTTCGTCGGCCTCGCCTTCTGCGCGATCCGCGCGGTGGTCGACGTCGACATCGAGCTCGGCTCGGTGCGCGTGGTCGAGCTCGCGGTGGCCCAGGACGTGGGCCGCATCCTCAACCCCCGCCAGCTGGAAGCCCGTATCGAAGCGGGAGTCACCCAGGGCGTGGGCGCGGCCCTGACGGAGAACCTCCGCACGGTTTCGGGCCTGGTCCGCCACCCCGACCTGACGGGCTACGCCCTGCCGACCGCGCTGGACGCGCCGGTGGTCCGCATCGTCAAGCTGGTCGAGGAACGGGACGTGGTGGCCCCGTTCGGAGCGAAGGCCGCGAGCGCGGTCCCCGTGGTGACGGCCCCCGCGGCGGTAGCCTCGGCGGTGCGGGCGGCCACGGGCCGCCCGGTGAACAGGCTCCCGATCAGGCCGTCGGCGGCAGTCGCCGTGCCCAACTCGTGACCGTGTGACCCGCATTGCACGTGCAACCCGGACTTGGGGCTGTCGGTGCCGGTCGCTAGAGTGATCGGTGAGAGTGTGCACGTGCGCATGTGAATGCGCGCGAACGGGGACGGGGAGCGGTGCTGGCGCCGCGACTACGGGGAGACGGGGAGTCGGGGAGGCCAACGTGGCACTGATGATCGAGCCGGGAATGTTCGGGACGGCGAGCGCGCAAGCGCTGTCTGTCGAGTTCGATTCGCTGAGCGAGTACAAGAGCATGGTGGACGTCCTGCTGGACGATCTCGCCGGCTCCCACGCGAACGACAAGAAGCTCGCGGACGGCACCCTGCCGGCGGGCAAGCTCGGCACGGGCTTCCCAGAGGCTGACGCCCTCTTCAAGTCGTACGACACCGTCATCACGGAGCTGCAGAAGCTGTCGAAGGGGCTGGCGGCGCAGATCGAGGCCCTGGGCATCGCGATCCTGTCGGCGAACAAGGGCTACGGCGGGGTCGACGAGGAGACGAAGCGGCGCATGGCGACCATCGCCAAGGAGGCGAAGGAGCAGTACGTGCCGGAGCGCGACCCGTGGCTGGAGGAGCAGCGCCGCCTGAAGGCGACCAACCAGCCGCCGTCCACTGAGACTCCTTCCTCCAACGGCAGCACGTCGGGCGGTGACATCTGATGGCAACGACTTTTGACGGCTACTCGCACCAGCAGCTGCGGGCGATGATCACTTCGATCGACCCGCAGGCGGTGCAGGCGCGGGCGGACCAGCTGAAGAAGGCCTCCGACGACATCGCCAAGATCGCCGAGAAGCTCAAGCAACACGTGGTGACCGGCTGGGAAGGCGAAGGAGCCACCGCCTTCCAGGAGTGGGTCGGTCGAGCGGGCAACGCGACGCTGCGCCTGAGTGACTACAGCAAGACGGGCTCCGAATGGATGGGCCGCGCGGTCCAGCTGATGCACGAGGCCAAGGCGATGCCCGTGGTCGATGCGGACGCGACCGCGAACCTCGAGGCGGCCCGAGAGTTCCGCAACGACCCGGACGCCCCGAAGATCGGCGCGGACGCTCAGAAGAAGCTGGACTCGGACCACCGCGAGGCGGTGCGTCTGATGAACAACCTGGCGCAGTCGTACGAGCAGTCGTCGGGGGAGATGAACAAGGCGGAGATCCCTACGTTTCCACCGCCGCCGGGGGTTCTCGTACCGAAGGATGTCGATGGCGACACGGCCATTGCCCGCCCTGGAGGCAGCTCCGCACAGGGTGGCTACTCGGGAGGCCCGTCGTACGGCCCCTCGTCGCCCAGTGGGACCGGTTCCGCGCACGAGCCGGGTTTCGCTCCGGGACAGCAGCCGCAGCCGAACGCCCTGCCTCCGACGGCGGGTCCCGCGCCGGTGACCCCGGACCGTGATGTGAACGTGGGCCTCGACACCGTCGGCACTCTCCCGCCCACCACCACGCCTCCGGTGACTACCGGGCCCGGCGGCCCTCTGCCCACGGGCCCTAACAGCCCCAATCCTGGCCCCTTTGTCCCGCCCGTTACGGGCCCGCCCATCGGCGGTTTGAAGGGGCCTGGCCCCGTCGGTTTGGGCCCTGTCGGCCCGATCTCGGGGACGAGCGGTCCCCTCGGCAAGACCGGGCATCTTCCCGGCATGCCCCCGCGTGACAACGGCATCATGGGAGGCCGTCCGGTGACCACCAACGGCCCCAGCTCGGGCATCCCGCGGGGCACGGTCATTGGCGAAGGTGCTCAGGCCGGCCGCGGCATGGGCGGCGGTATGGGTCATGGCGTGGGAGGCTCCCACGGCCCGGGCGGGTCCCCGGTGGGCCGTCGTCTGGCCATGGAATCGGGCGGTGTCGTAGGCGGACGCCAGGCGGGTGCGGGCGGCCGGCTGACCCCGGGTGGTCAGCCGTTCACCTCGGGAGGATCAGGTCTCGTGCGCAACGGTTCCGGTGGAGCCGGCGCGGGTGCTATGGGCCACGCGGGTGCGGGCGCCCGTACACAGGGCAATCGACGTGAGGACCAGGGGGGCAACCGCCCCGACTACCTGGCCGAAGACGAAGAGACCTGGCAGGGCAACCGTCGTGTTGTTCCGCCGGTGATCGACTGAGCGGAACGGACTTTGTACGGGATGCGCATGCGTAAGGCGACCTCGGCCCTGGTGGGCTTGCTGCTGGCCGGGGTCGCCGCGACCCCGGCCCACGCGGAGACCATTCGATCGCAGCAATGGCATCTCGACGCCATGAAGGCCGACGAAATCTGGAAGACCAGCACAGGCAAGGGCGTCACCGTCGCGGTGATTGATACCGGTGTCAATCGCATCCCGGAACTCGAAGGACAAATCCTCCCCGGAGCGGTCTTCCCTGCAGGCGACGCCCCGGGCGATAGAGACAACGACTATTCCGGGCATGGCACCACCATGGCTGCCATCATCGCCGCTACTGGAAAACACCCGAGTGGTGACGGCAGCTATGGACTTGCACCCGGCGTCAAGATTCTCCCGATCCGCGTGCCTGATTCGATGGAGGGGGTGAAGACCCCGTTCCTCGTCGAGGCCATTCGGTATGCGGCAGACTCAGAGGCCAAGGTCATCAATATTTCGATGGCACTTGGAGGGACTCCGGAGGATGACCGCGCGAGGGCTGAAGCAGTCAAGTACGCACTCTCCAAGGGAAAATTGATCTTCGCCGGCGTTGGTAATGACGGCGCGTCTACCAACGAGGTCCTGTACCCGGCCGCGACTCCCGGAGTGGTCGGCGTGGGCGCGGTGGACGCGAAGGGCGAAGCGACCAAGGAGTCGCAGCACGGACCCCAGGTGGATCTTTCTGCGCCGGGCATCGACATTGTGACGGCGTGCAAAGCCAAGACAGGTCTCTGCAAGAACCACGGCACCAGTGACTCCACAGCCCTCGCCTCCGCCTCCGCCGCTCTCCTCTGGTCCGCCCACCCCGACTGGACCAACAACCAGGTCCTGCGCGTGCTCCTCAACACGGCGGGCAAGCCCACCGACGGCGTAGAGCGCAACGACTACGTTGGCTACGGCGTTGTCCGCCCCCGTATCGCGGTTCCCACCCCCGGCGACCCCGGCCCGGCCGACGTCTACCCGCTGCCCGACCTGGCGGCGGCCGCCGGAGGGGCCAAGGCGGCCCCGTCCGGCACCCCGGACTCGGCGGCGTCCAAGCCCGCCCCCGCCCCCCAGGCCGAGGAGAAGAAGAGCGGCAGTGCCCTTCCCTGGATCGGTCTCGGCCTGGGAGCCTGCCTGCTGATCGGCGGAGCCGTCACCGTGGTCGTCGTACGCCGCAACCGCTGACCCCCCCCACGACCTGTTACAGGAGTTCACGCGATGTCGTTCGACGAGGAATGGGCGTCGGCACGCGCCACGGCCAGCGCCAACGTCTCCATGCGGCTCAACCAGGTCCCCGTGGACCCCGGTGGCGGCGGTGGCGGGGACCTTGAGGTGAACCAGGACCACATCGGGGCCATCGGCTCCGAGGCGTACAAGCTGCACACCCGCCTCCAGACCGACGGCAAGCACGCCGCCACCGCCACCAGCGAAGCGGCGGGCGCGCTCACGAAGGAGAACTTCGTGAGCGGGGCGGCGCTGCTGAAGCTCAACAGCACCTGGGAGAGCCAGGTGAAGACCCTCGTGGCCGCCTGCGCGAACGTCTCCAACGGCCTGAACTACTCGGTCAAGTCCCACGCCAAGGACGAGCAGCAGCTCCAGGCCGACTTCTCCGCGTCCGCCATCGACCAGTACCTGAAGTAGGCCGCCCCCATGCCGACGTACGAGAACGTGATGCACGCCCCGCTGGACAAACTCCAGACGGCGGCCACCGACTGGAAGGCCATGGCCGACAAGCTGGACGAGATGGCCGAGGCCGCTCGCAACGGCATGAAGGCGAAGTCCGACAAGGCCCAGTGGAGCGGGGTGACGGCCGGTGTCGGGCGGGCGTTCGTCGACAAGACGGCCAAGGAGTTCGAGGACGCCGCCAAGGCGGCCAAGGGCGTCCACCAGCTCCTCAGCGACGGCCACACCACCATCAAGACGGCCCGGGACGCGCTGAAGAAGGCCGTCGACGAGGAGGCCCCCGCCGCCGGGTTCCGCGTGGACGCGGCCGGCAAGGTCTCGGCCATACCGATGGACCCGAAGACCGAGTACGCGGCCCGGCACGACCCGGACTACCCCGAGTTCAAGCGCCGGCAGGAGGAGAACCGCAAGGCCTGGCAGGCGAGGGTGGACCGGCTCGTCGAGGACGTCTCGGACGCCGACGACTCCCTGGCCCGCGCGCTGCGCGCCAACGCCTCCGACGACCACAACTTCACCGCGCCGAAGTACACCACCCTGGACGGCGAACAGGCCGACCGGGCGGCCGAGCTGATGAAGAAGCTCAGCAAGGAGACGGGCGGGGTGGCGCGCAACCCCGAGGCGCTGCGCGAGCTGGAGGACCTGCTCGACGACAACCGCAACGACGCCGAGTTCGCGCCGGACTTCTACCGCAAGCTCGGCCCCGAGGGCACGCTCGAGGCGTACGCGAAGCTGTCCATCGACGCGTCGACCCTGGGCGAGGCGGGCAAGGACCGCCTGGCGATGGTCGGCAACATCCAGAACGACATGGGCGCGATGCTGGGGCTCGCCACGCAGAAGAGCTCGCCGAACCACCTGGATGCGGCCTGGACGACCGACCTGATGAAGGCCGGCCGCAAGGAGATGCAGGTCACCGGCGATCTGACCAGCAAGATCTACGGCTACCAGGCGCTCGGCGCGCTGCTCCACGAAGGTAAGTACGACAAGGACTTCCTGACCTCGGTCGGCCGGGACATGGTGGCGTTCGACCGGGAGAACCCGAAGGCCTGGGAGCACGGCTCCCCGTACGACCCGAAGACGGTGCTCAGCCAGGACAAGGACGGCAGCCGCGGGTTCTACCCGCTGACGGGCCTGATGGACGCGATGTCCAACAACCCGGACGCGGCCACGGCCTTCTTCAACGAGCCGGTCCGCAAGGACAGCAACGGCGACGGCATCGTCACCACGGCCGACAAGGTCGTGGACGGCCAGCACGGCAAGGACCGGGGCATGGTCGACTACATGCTCGACAAGGAGGCGTGGGCCGACGCCTTCGACCGGACCCCCGGCCACCCCTACGGTGAAGCGGGCCCGAGCCAGGAGGCCCTCGGCGCGGCCCTGGAGGCGGCGGTCAGCGGTCGCGCGGCGGGCGACGAGGACGCGAAGCCGGTGCCGCACACCAAGGAAATGACGGCGATCATGGAACGCGTCGTCGAGAAGGTCGGCGACGACCCGTCCCTGGTGGCGCAGGAACCGGGCGAGGACAAGAAGCCGAGGCTGGGCCCCCTGGCGGGGCACTTCGGCAACATGGCGGCGGAATACATCCCGGACCTGCAGGCGTCCGCCGAGAACGGCGGAAAGCAGATCAAGATCGAGGGCGTGCAGGCGGAGTTCGAGAAGTCCCACATGGCTCGGTTCCTGGGGGCGGTCGGCCAGGATCCCGAAGCGTACGGTGCCATCACCAATGCCTCGCAGACGTACACCACGGCTCTGGTCAGCGACCTCCTCGCACACCGCGCCGACCACAAGGAGCTGGACGCCGCGGTGGGGAACGCGGTCAACCCCGGCGGCCAGATCGCGGGCATCCTTTCGGAAGCCCGTGCCCAGGGCACCTACGGCGAGGCCAAGCACACGGCCGAGGAGTACGTGAAGGGTGTCGAGGACGGCGCCAAGTGGATCAACCGGGGCATCGGTGCGGTCGGCGGCAAGTACCTGGAGATGGTTCCGCTGGCCGGAGACGCCTTGGAATGGCTGCAGGAAGACATCACCGAAGCGGTCGTCGACGGGGCGAAGAAGGACGCTGCCGACAAGATGGGTGAGACCGAGAAGGGCGTGTTGGCCGACTATGCGAAGGCCGAGAAGGCAGCCAGCGAGTCCGCGGCGACCGCGGTACACAACGCGGCGCGCGGGACGGGCATGAGCGAAACCGACATCAACGACCTTGCCGGTGTGGCCTCGAAGGAAACCGGAATCGCCCACTCGGTCGGCCGGGACCACATGGCCACCGGTAAGGCACAATCCTGAGATGGCCCGCCACAGGTACTCCTTCGTCATCGGTGTCGTGACCGCCGGGTCGCTGCTGTCCGCCTGCTCCGGGGAGCCCGGGCCCGAGCAGGCGTCGGCGGTGCTGCCGGATCGCGTCTGCTGGGGGGCAGCTGCTTTCACGGGCAAGGAACTGGCACCGCTGGCGGGCAACGGCCAGAAGGTCCGGGACGATTCCCCCTCCACGTTCGACCTCCCGCAGGACAACAAGAAGACGTCGTGCACGCTGTACGTCGACGGTGACATCAGGTTCCACGCGGGTGCCTGGCGGCTCGGTCCGGGGCAGGACTTCTTCTGGGACACGCAGCAGAAGCAGCACCCCGACACACTCGACGTGGGCAACAAGGGACTGGTCTGGGACGACGGCGCCGTGGTCGCACTCACGTGCAAGCGGTCGGACGCCACGTTCGAGCTGGAGCTCAGCCTCGACAACGGCTCCCTCCCGGACGCGCCCAAGGACCCGCGCCCCTACTTCACCGGCCTCATGAAGCAGTACCACGAGTTCGCGACCAAGGAGCTCGGGTGCGCGCCCTGATCCTTTCCACCGCCCGTGTCGCGGCACTCGCGGTGGCCATGGCCGTGGTTGCCGGATGTACCACGTCAGACCCCGAGCCCAAGGCGTCGCGTTCGGTGAAGCCTCCGGAAGTGGCCCTGACGGAGGCGTGCCCCGGGTTGATCACGGATGCCGCCGGTGAGGCGGTGAGGGCCGTGCTGCAGTCCTCGCAACTGGTCAACGACGATGCGCAGACCGTGGGCGTCACGGCCATGGGCAAGGCGCTGGAAGGCGCGTACAAGGCGGGGCCGAAGGTGCGTGAGACGCCTGTCGCACCCTGTGTCGTGACCGGTTCTGTCGGCCGAGGAAGCCGGGTCGCGGAGATCCGACTGTCGGCGGACAGCGGTAAGGCGGGTCCCTTGAGCCCCGACCGCGTAGGCGTGCGCGTCGTACTGGGTGCGCAGGAAGGCAGTGTGTCTTTCGACTGTGCGAGCACGCGTGCCGGTTCCAGCGCCGAGGTTCCCCTGCGGGTCACGAGTGTCTTCACGAACCGGTTTCACAAGATCAGGAAGGACGACAGGCCGGAGGACCACTATCTGGTGGTGGCCCACTCCGCCGCGCTGGCGGTAGCGCGGGAACTGGGCTGCGCGAACGAGGGCGGCCTGCCGGCGCGGGCAGGGGAGCTGCCCCCGGCTCAGCCGGGTTCCTCGTCGTAGCGGCTGCCCGCCCGGGCACGACGAAAGCCGCTCAGGGGAGCGCCTGCCCCTGAGCGGCTCGTCTCGAAGCCGTGACCGGAATCGAACCGGCGTAACTCGCTTTGCAGGCGAGTCCCTCAACCACTCGGGCACACGGCTGTGTGGTGGTGATGGGTACGACCGTATGGGGGCCCCGGGGGCGGGGGAAGGCTTCCGGGTGCCGTGCAATGCGACTGCCATGCCGCGTTCACAGTTCCGGGAGGACTAGGTCCGGGGACCGAGGGCCGGATCCGCCCAATTGACAGGGTCGAGACGCGGCTACGCACCTTACGCTGGGGCGATGAGCGCCCTCGAACCCCGCGTGCCCCAGATATCCGCGCCCGCCCCGGCCCCGTCGCCGGGCGGGATCCTCGGGGCTGCCTACCGGACGCTCAGCATCGGGATCATCTCCGTCGTCTTTCTCATCGCCTTCGAGGCGACCGCCGTGGGGACGGCGATGCCCGTCGCCGCGCGGGAGCTCGACGGGATCGCGCTGTACGCCTTCGGGTTCTCCGCCTACTTCACCACCAGCCTCTTCGGCATGGTCCTGTCGGGGCAGTGGGCCGACCGGCAGGGCCCGCTGCGGCCGGTGACCGTCGGGATCGGGGCCTTCGCCCTCGGGCTGGTGTGTTCCGGGACCGCCCAGGTCATGGGGGTGTTCGTCCTCGGGCGGGCCGTGCAGGGCTTCGGTGGCGGGCTGGTCATCGTCGCGCTGTACGTGGTGGTGAGCAGGGCGTACGAGGAACGGCTGAGGCCCGCGATCATGGCGGCCTTCGCCGCGAGCTGGGTGGTGCCGTCGATCGTCGGGCCGCTGGCGTCCGGGACCGTCACCGAGCACCTCGGGTGGCGGTGGGTGTTCCTCGGGATCCCGGCGCTGGTCGTGGTGCCGCTGGCGCTGGCGCTGCCGGCGATACGCAGGACCGCGTCCGGGCCGGTGGACCCCGACGCCCCGCCCGTGGCCTTCGACCGGCGGCGGATCCGGCTGGCGTTCGGGATCTCCCTCGGGGCCGGGCTGCTGCAGTACGCCGCCCAGGACCTTGAGTGGTGGTCCCTGCTGCCGGGGGCCGCCGGCGTGGCGCTGCTCGTGCCCGCCGTGCTGGGGCTGCTGCCCCGCGGGACGTACCGGGCGCGGCGCGGGCTGCCGTCGGTGGTGCTGCTGCGCGGGGTGGCCGCGGGGTCGTTCATCGCGGCGGAGAGCTTCGTACCGCTGATGCTGGTCACGCAGCGGGGGCTGAGCCCGACCATGGCCGGCTTCTCGCTCGCGCTCGGCGGGGTGACCTGGGCGGGCGGGTCGTGGGTGCAGTCGAAGGGGCGGATGGCCCCGTACCGGGAGCGGCTGATGGTGGGCGGCATGGTGATGGTGGCCGTCGCCATCGCGGCCGCGCCGGCCGTGCTGATCGAGGCGGTGCCGGTGTGGACGCTGGCGCTGGCCTGGGCGGTGGGGTGCCTGGGGATGGGCCTGGTCATCGGCTCCACGAGTGTGCTGCTGCTGAAGCTGTCCGCGCCGGAGGAGGCGGGGGCCAACTCGGCGTCGCTGCAGATCTCCGACGCACTGGCGAACGTGGTGCTGCTGGCGGGGGGCGGGGCCGCGTTCGCCGCGCTGGGCGGGGGAGCGGTGGGCGCCGCGCACGCCGTGTCCGCCGGGGCGTCCGCCTCGCACCCGGCGGCCTTCGTGGTGGTGTTCCTGCCGATGGCCTGCGTGGCGCTGGTGGGGGCGTGGGTGGCGACCCGGCTGGAGCCGGCCAAGGGGTAGAGGAGTAGACGGGCAGAGGGGGGGCGTTCCCCGGCTCCGAAAAGCAGGGGGAGCGCGGAGCCCCGCGCGGATACCCTCCGGGCATGAACGAGCTGATCATCCGGCTCTCCGACGCCGAGCGCGCGGAGCTTGCCGACCTCGCCGATGCCACCGGGCAGACGCCCGAGGAGCGCGCACTGGGCGCCGTACGGGACCACCTGCGGGCCGAGCGGGAACGCGTCGGGGAGGCCGCCGGGCGGCTCGCGCAGCGGCATGCCGCACTGCTGAAGCGGCTGGGGGAGTGAGCGGGATGGCCGTACGCCACCTGACCCTCGCCGAGGTCCTCGACCTCGCCAGGCACGCGTGCCTGGCCCAGGACCAGCCCGTCGAGCTGCGCGCGCCCGGGCTGCTGGAGTCCGCCGTGCACCGGCCCAGGGCCCGCATGTTCGGGACTCCGGCCTACGGGGACCCGTACGAACAGGCCGCCGCGCTGCTCCACGGCATCGCCACGAACCACCCCCTGGTCGACGGCAACAAGCGCACGGCCTGGCTGGCGGCCGCCACCTTCCTCGCCGTGAACGGCACGGACCTGGGCGGCGCGGACCAGGACGCGGCGTACGACCTGGTCGTCGACGTGGCGGCCGGACGCGAGGGCGAGGTCGCGGTGATCGCCCGCCGACTGCGGGAGCTACACGCGGAGATGTGACGCTCACCGCACCGCCCGAGGTCACGGGCCTGTCCCTCCGCGAGGGGCGGGCCCGTGCCGGTAAGGTGGCCCGGTTGTCCTACGTACGACCGCCTGCCACCCGTACCAGTTACGCCGAGAGCGACGAACCGGAGACCGTGACTACTACCGCCTCCCACCACCTCTCACCCGCCTTCCCCGGCCGTGCCCCGTGGGGCACCGCGGGCAAGCTGCGCGCCTGGCAGGAGGGCGCGCTGAACCGCTACATCGAGACCCAGCCGCGGGACTTCCTCGCGGTCGCCACGCCCGGCGCCGGCAAGACCACCTTCGCGCTCACCCTCGCCTCCTGGCTGCTGCACCACCACGTCGTGCAGCAGATCACGGTGGTCGCGCCGACCGAGCACCTGAAGAAGCAGTGGGCGGAGGCGGCGGCCCGGATAGGCATCCGGCTCGACCCCGAGTACTCGGCGGGACCGCTCAGCAAGGACTACCACGGGGTCGCCGTCACCTACGCGGGCGTCGGCGTGCGGCCGATGCTGCACCGCAACCGGTGCGAGCAGCGCAAGACCCTCGTGATCCTCGACGAGATCCACCACGCGGGCGACTCGAAGTCCTGGGGCGAGGCCTGCCTGGAGGCCTTCGACCCGGCGACCCGGCGGCTCGCCCTGACCGGTACGCCCTTCCGGTCCGACACCAACCCCATCCCCTTCGTCGCGTACGAGGAGGGGAACGACGGGATCCGGCGGTCCTCGGCCGACTACACCTACGGCTACGGGAACGCGCTCGGCGACGGAGTCGTCCGGCCCGTGATCTTCCTGTCCTATAGCGGCAACATGCGCTGGCGCACCAAGGCGGGCGACGAGATCGCGGCCCGGCTCGGCGAACCGATGACCAAGGACGCCATCTCGCAGGCCTGGCGCACCGCGCTCGACCCGCGCGGCGACTGGATGCCGAACGTGCTGCGCGCCGCCGACCAGCGCCTGACGGAGGTCAGGAAGGGCATCCCCGACGCGGGCGGGCTCGTCATCGCCTCCGACCAGGAATCGGCGCGCGCCTACGCCAAGCTGCTGAAGGAGATCACCGGCACCAAGGCGACCGTGGTCCTCTCCGACGACACGGGCGCCTCGAAGCGGATCGACGAGTTCAGCGAGGACGGCAGCCGCTGGATGGTCGCCGTCCGGATGGTGTCCGAGGGCGTCGACGTCCCGCGCCTCGCCGTGGGCGTGTACGCGACGACGATCTCGACCCCCCTGTTCTTCGCGCAGGCCGTCGGACGCTTCGTGCGATCACGCAGGCGTGGCGAGACCGCATCCGTGTTCCTTCCGACCATTCCTTATCTCCTCGGCTTCGCCAGTGAGATGGAGGTCGAGCGCGACCACGTCCTCGACAAGCCCAAGAAGCAGGGCGAGGAGGATCCGTACGCCGCGTCCGAGAAGGAGATGGACGAGGCGAACAAGCAGGAGGACGAGGACACCGGCGAGGACGAGCAGATGTCCTTCGAGGCGCTGGAGTCCGACGCGGTCTTCGACCGGGTCCTCTACGACGGCGCCGAATTCGGCATGCAGGCGCACCCGGGCAGCGAGGAGGAGCAGGACTACCTCGGCATCCCCGGACTCCTGGAGCCGGACCAGGTGCAGATGCTCCTCCAGAAGCGGCAGTCGCGGCAGATCGCGCACAGCCGCCGCAAGCCCGACGCGGAGGCGGACCTGCTGGAGCTGCCGGCGGACCGGCGGCCGGTGGTCTCGCACAAGGAACTGCTGGAACTGCGCAAGTCCCTGAACACGATGGTCGGCGCGTACGTCCACCAGAGCGGCAAGCCGCACGGGGTGATCCACACGGAGCTGCGCCGCGTCTGCGGCGGGCCGCCGAGCGCGGAGGCGACGGCGGGACAGCTGCGCGAGCGGATCAAGAAGGTGCAGGAGTGGGCCACCCGCATGCGGTGAGCCCGCCCGGGCGCCACGGCGTGTGCCACGGAGAGTGACACGGCGTGTGCCACGGAGAGTGACAGGGGGTCCGTGCGGAGCGCCCGTACGGGCCCCCTGCTTCGTCCAGCGGCGGCCCCGACCGCACTCGTACGGTCCTACAGGCGGGCCGGGGCGGGCAGGCCCGCGGAACCCTTCCATCGGCGATCAGTAACCGGCATAAAGGGGTAGTAGGCGCCCGGATTCTGGACGAGCCCTTCCGCTGAGCGGACCTGCTCGCTACTGTCCCCGCATTGAACGCACCGTGGCAGCGCCGCCGCGGTAGCGCAGCCGGTGCTATGGCCGCTACCGGCGGCCTCTCCGTGCGTCGCCGTGGGACCGGCGACGTGCGTCACCCGAGAGTTACCGCCGCTCACCGAAAGAGGGAGAGGCGTCGTGACCGCGGAAACCTCCCAGACTCTCGACAGAGGGCTCAGAGTCCTCAAACTGCTCGCCGACACCGACCACGGTCTGACCGTCACAGAGCTCTCCAACCGCCTCGGTGTCAACCGCACCGTGGTCTACCGGCTCCTCGCCACCCTCGAACAGCACGCCCTGGTCCGCCGTGACCTCGGCGGCCGGGCCCGCGTCGGGCTCGGAGTGCTGCGGCTGGGTCGGCAGGTGCACCCGTTGGTGCGCGAGGCCGCGCTGCCCGCGCTGAGGTCGCTCGCCGAGGACATCGGGGCCACCGCGCACCTGACCCTCGTCGACGGCTCCGAGGCGCTCGCCGTCGCCGTCGTGGAGCCGACCTGGACGGACTACCACGTGGCCTACCGGCCCGGCTTCCGCCACCCGCTGGACCGCGGGGCCGCGGGGCGGGCCATTCTGGCGGCCCGTCAGGGGTCCTTGATCGAGCCGGGGTACACCCTGACCCACGGCGAGCTCGAAGCGGGCGCCAGTGGCGCCGCCGCGCCGTTGGTGGGCATCACCGGGCTGGAGGGCAGCGTGGGAGTCGTCATGCTGGCCGACGCGGTGCCGGAGCGGGTGGGGCCGCGGGTGGTCGACGCGGCGCGGGAAGTGGCCGACGCCCTTCGCTAGGCCGCGGGCTCGGCAGGGCCGTGCCGGGTGCCGGTGGTTCGTGCCGGGTGCGGCGCCGTTGCCGGGGGCTCTGCCCCCGGACCCTCCCCCAGCTACCGCTGGGGGTACCCCCAGCGCCTCAAACGCCGGCGGGGCTGAGGATCGGGGCTCCGCCCCGGACCCGGGCGGGGCCGGCATGGTCCGGCGGGGAGTCGGATGGGCGGGCCGATAGATTGGGCGGGTGCTCTCTCGTCTCATGCGTCTGTCGCGTCCCGCCGCACTGGCCGTCTGCGCCGTGCCCGTGGTCGGGCTGTTCGCCGTCGCGGCCCTCGCACCCCTGCCGTTCGTGATCGCCCAACCCGGGCTCACGGCCGACGTACTGGGTGAGCGGGACGGCAAGCCCGTCATCTCCGTCTCCGGCGCCCCGACCCGGGACACCAAGGGCCAGCTCCGGATGACCACCATCCAGGCCACCGGCCCCTCCACCACCGTGAACCTGCCCGACCTCGTCGGCGACTGGTTCGACTCCAGCCGGGCGGTCATGCCCAGGGAAGCCGTCTACCCCTCGGGCGGAAGCGACAAGGAGATCGAAGAGCACAATCTGGAGGAAATGGCCAAGTCGCAGTCGGCCGCCACCGACGCCGCCCTCGGCTACCTCCGCAAGGACCCCAAGGACGTGAAGGTCGAGCTCAACCTCGCCGACGTCGGCGGACCCAGCGCCGGGCTGCTCTTCTCCCTCGGCATCGTCGACAAGCTCGACGGCGACGGCGGCGGCGGCGACCTCACCGGCGGGCACACCATCGCCGGTACGGGCACCATCACCGCCGCCGGCGAGGTCGGCGCCGTGGGTGGGGTGCCGCTGAAGACCCAGGCCGCGCGGCGCGACGGGGCGACCGTGTTCCTCGTACCGAAGGCGGAGTGCGCGGACGCGCTCTCCGAGCTTCCCGAGGGGCTGCGCCTGGTCCCCGTCACTTCGCTGACGGATGCGGTGAACGCCCTTCGCGGGCTGAACCGGGGAGGGGCCGTTCCGTCCTGCTGACGTCGTCGGCGTCGCCGGTGCCCTTGGCGTTCATGGCCCGCCAGGCCGGGAAGACCAGGGGAGCGAGCGTCGTCAGCAGGTAGGTGCCGCCGAACAGCAGCAGCGCCTTCGCCGCCCCGAAGCCGTCGACCAGCAGACCGGCGGCGAGTCCGCCCATCGGCATGGTCAGTTCGCAGCCCGCCGTGGTCACCCCGGAGACGCGGCTGCGCAGCTGGTCCGGCACCTGCTCGTACATCACCGTGGACAGGATCGGGTTGAGCATGCCCGCGCCCAGTCCGGCCAGGGCCATGGTCACCGCGAGCGGGAGCGTGGTGTCGGTGAACGCGGCCACCACGAAGCGGGTGGCTCCGGAGGCCAGGAAGGCCGCCGCGAAGACCGTCCTGCGGGGGAAGCGTTCGCCCCAGGCCCCGTAGAGCAGGGCGCCGAGGAGTGCGGAGCCGCCGAAGAGGGAGACCAGCAGGCCCATGGCGGTGGCCCCGCCGAGGGCGTCCCGCGCGTGCACGGGCAGCAGGACGGAGGACCAGCCCTGGTCGAGTCCGTTGGTCATCATCACCATGACGGTGATGCCCATCAGCAGGCGCGAACGGGTCAGGAACCTCCAGCCCTCGGCGAGTTCGGCCCGGTAGACCGCGAAGGACACCTTCCCGGCGGCCCGTTGCGGTTCGGCGGCCGGGACCCCGCGCAGGAAGGCGGTGACCAGCAGGGCGGAGGCCCCGAAGGTCGCCGCGTCCAGGAGGAGTACGGTCTCGGCGCCGAAGGCCGCGATCAGTACGCCGGCCAGCGCGGCCCCGATCATCCGCGCTCCGCGCGAGACCGCGTCGTAGAGGCTCGCGGCCCGGACGAGGGTGGTGCCGGCGTGCTCGGCGAGGTCGGGCAGGAGGACGTAGCGGGCGGTCAGGCCCGGGGTGTGCACGAGGCCGCCGAGGGCCATCAGCGCGCACAGCATCCAGAACTCCAGCAGGCCCGCGTAGTGCAGGAGCGGGATCGCGCCGACGGCCAGCGCGCAGATCAGGTCGGAGGCGGCGGAGACCCGGCGGCGGCCGATCCGGTCGATGACCGGTCCGCCGACCAGGGCCGCCACGATGATGGGCAGGGTGGCGCAGAAGGCGACGACCCCGGCGCGGCCGGCGCTGCCCGTGGTCTGCAGCACGAACCACGGGACGCCGATGAGAGTGAGCGAACTCCCCGCTATGGAGATGGTGTTGGCGGCGAGGACTGCGGTGAAGGGCCGCCTGCTCATGCCGCGAGCTGGTGTCGGACGCGGCTGTGGATGTGGTCCGGCCGCATCAGGCGGATCCCGACGGCGATCAGGGCCTCGCCGAGCCGGTCGCGCAGGGCGGGGGTGGTGTCGACCGAGGCGGCGAGCCGCCAGGCGGCGGCCTCGGCGGCCAGTTCGGCGGTGCGGGTGGCGTGGTCGGCGGCGTGTGCGAAGGCGTGCATGGCAGGACTCCTTCTGGGAAACGGCTACTTGGCGGTGCGGCGGGGGAAGGCGTGCGAGTGGACGCGGACCGTCTCCATGCCTTCTGCCGGCGGCAGGTCGCGGTAGCTGTTGATCAAGTCGTGCATCTTGTGGATCAGTTCATGGGCCTGCTCGTGCGTCAGGCGCAGGGTGAAGTCGCTCATCTCCGAGGCGCGGCGCCAGTCCTTGGACCAGGAGTGGGCGTCGCCGAGCCAGGTGCTCACCTCCTGCGCGTGGATCGTCGCGATCTCGTGCATGAAGGTGTCGGCGGCGCCGCGCGTCTCCGGGTCGCCGTCGTACATCAGTGTCTCGTCGAACTGGGTGCCGTCGTGGGCGGCCCGCCACCAGCGCTCGCGGCCCTTGCCGTGTTCGGGCGCGTCCTCGACGAACCCGTGCGCGGCGAGCTGGCGCAGGTGGTAGCTGGTGGCACCGCTGGACTCTCCGAGCCGCTCCGCCAGTTGGGAGGCGGTGGCCGGGCCGTCGTGCCGCAGGGCGGCGAGCATGCGCATGCGCAGGGGGTGGGCGAGTCCGCGGAGGGAGCGGGCGTCGAGGGTGCGGACTTTGGGCTCGGTGGGTTGGTTCGGCTCGGGGTTCTCGGGCATGGCTCAACAGTAGAGTTGCAAAGACTCCTATGCAAGGGTTTCTTTGCAACCAGTTCTTTGGAACTCGGGACTCAGCGGTCGTCGTCCTCCGCCGCCTGCTCGACCAGCGGGATGATCCGCAGCGGCACCGGGTTCTCCATCACGATCGCCGTCGAGGCCCGGACGATCCCCTCGAAGGCGACGACCCGGTCGATCACCCGCTGCAGGTCGGCGTTGGACCGGGCCACGAGCCGGCACAGCATGTCCCCGTGCCCCGTGGTGGTGTGCAGCTCCAGTACCTCCGGCACCCCGGCCAGGTGGGCCCGTACGTCCGCCCCCTGGCCCTGCTTGATCTCCAGGGTGGCGAAGGCGGTCACCGGATACCCCAGTGCGGTCGGATCGACCTGCGGGCCGAAGCCGCGGATGACCCCGTTCCCCTGGAGCCGGTCGAGGCGGGCCTGCACCGTGCCGCGGGCCACGCCCAGGCGGCGCGAGGCCTCCAGGACCCCGATCCGGGGCTCGCGGGCGAGCAGGACGATGAGACGGCCGTCGAGTTCATCGATGCCCACGGGTGCCTCCGGGGTGGTCATAGTGCACAGATGTTTCAGCCATCCTGCGGCTGAGCTGGTCAGTATGTACAGCAGATTTGGAAACTATTGCGCAGCTTGTGGATCGGCGGGACTCTGCGCTCATGACTGAGACCATCGAAACCACCCCCCACACCGCGCGTGAGGCAGATCCCTTCCCGGTGAAGGGCATGGACGCGGTCGTCTTCGCCGTCGGCAACGCCAAGCAGGCCGCGCACTTCTACTCGACCGCCTTCGGCATGAAGCTCGTCGCCTACTCCGGACCGGAGAACGGCGTCCGCGAGACGGCCAGCTACGTCCTGACCAACGGCGGCGCGCGCTTCGTCCTGACGTCGGTCATCAAGGCGACGACGGACCACGGCCGCTTCCTCGAGGAGCACGTCGCGGCCCACGGCGACGGCGTGATCGACCTCGCCATCGAGGTCCCGGACGTGCGGGCGGCGTACGCCTACGCCGTCGAGCACGGCGCGCGCGGCCTGGACGAGCCGTACGAGGTCAAGGACGAGCACGGCACGGTGACGCTGGCGGCCATCGCCACGTACGGCCAGACCCGTCACACGCTCGTGCAGCGCGGCGACTACACCGGCATCTACCTGCCGGGCTTCGTCGCCGTCGACCCGATGGTCGAGCCGCCGGCCAAGCGCACCTTCCAGGCGATCGACCACTGCGTCGGCAACGTCGAGCTCGGCCGCATGAACGAGTGGGTCGCGTTCTACAACAAGGTCATGGGCTTCACGAACATGAAGGAGTTCGTGGGCGACGACATCGCGACCGAGTACTCGGCACTGATGTCGAAGGTGGTCGCGGACGGCACCCTGAAGGTGAAGTTCCCGATCAACGAGCCGGCGATCGCGAAGAAGAAGTCGCAGATCGACGAGTACCTGGAGTTCTACGGCGGCGCGGGCGTCCAGCACATCGCGCTGGCCACCAACGACATCGTGGCGACCGTGCGGTCGATGCGGGCGGCGGGCGTCTCGTTCCTGGACACCCCGGACTCGTACTACGACACGCTCGGCGAGTGGGCCGGCGAGACGCGGGTTCCCGTGGAGACCCTGCGCGAGCTGAAGATCCTCGTCGACCGCGACGAGGACGGCTACCTGCTGCAGATCTTCACCAAGCCGGTGCAGGACCGGCCGACGGTCTTCTTCGAGATGATCGAGCGGCACGGCTCGATGGGCTTCGGCAAGGGCAACTTCAAGGCGCTGTTCGAGGCGATCGAGCGGGAGCAGGCCAAGCGCGGCAACCTGTAGGTCGCGGTTTCCGGGTCCCCTGGCCGTGCCGCCCATCGGCTGCCGCCGGGGGACCCGCCCGTGCCCGTCTGCGCCGCCGCTGCCAGGGCTCCGCCCCGGACCCTCCCCCCGGACTCCGTCCGGGGGGACCCCCACGCCTCAAACGCCGGCGGGGCTGAAATGGCCCTCCGGGCAATCCAGCCCACGCCAGGCGGGCGACATGAGCCAGATCCAGCCCCGCCGGCGCATGAGACGCGGGGCCTGGGGCGGAGCCCCAGCAGCGGCGCCGCGCCGAAGAGAGTCACGTACAGCCCCGCAGGGGTCGCGGCCCCGGGAGGGGAGGGGCCGCGGCTCCGTCAGCGGGTGGACGGGGACGGGGACGGGGACGGCTTCGGCTTCGGCTGGGACGCCGGCTTCGGCTTCGCCACCGGCTTCGGGAGGTCCGGGGCGACCCACGGCTTGGTCGGGAGGAGGTTCTCCGGGCCCCCCGCCGGCGGCTCGGCGATCGCCGACAGGGCCTCCTTCGCCAGGGGACTGCGCAGCGGCGAGAAGCTCGGGTTGGTCCGCAGGGCCTCCTGCAAGTAGCGGCGGGTCGCCGCGTCGTCGCCGAGGCCGCGCTCGATCATCGCCCGGTGGTACGCGAACTCCGCGTTCCGCAGCCCCGTCTCCGTCGCCTTCTTCGCGTACTCCAGCGCCTCCTCCGCCGCGCCCGCCTTGTACAGCGCCCACCCCAGCGCGTCCGCGACCTGCACGCTCTTGTGCCGCGTCCACTCCTCCGAGAGCCGCCGCACCGCCGCCGCCGGATCGCCGTGGTCCGCCTCGTACAGGCCCAGCACCACGTCGTCGTCGACCCCGTTCGTGCCGTCCCGGGCCGCCAGCCCGTTCAGCATGTCGTACGCCGCCCGCGCCTCCTCCCCGCGCCCCAGGGACTCCAGGAGCTCGCCCAGTTCCCGCGCCACCTGCGGCACCGGGGCCCGCCCCAGCGCCAGCCGGTAGTCCCGGACCGCCTCGCCGCCCCGGCCCAGCGCGGCCAGCGCCCGGGCCCGGCCGCCCAGTGCCTGGGCCTGCGCCGGGTCGGCCCGCAGGGCGCCCTCGTAGTAGCCCAGCGCCGCCTCCGTCTCGCCCCGCTCCCAGGACAGCTCCCCGAGCCGGAACAGCGCGTACGCCTTCTCCGCCGGCGCCTTCGCCGCGGCCGCCGCCTGCTCCATCGCCACCGCCGCGTCCTCGCGCCAGCCGCGGTCCCGGTACACCTGCGAGGCCCGCACGTACGCCGCCAGGCCCGGCCGCAGCTCCAGCAGCCGCTCCATCGCCGTCTGCGCACCCTTGTAGTCGCCGAGCCCCGAGTACGCGTCCACGAGCACCGGGTACGCCGTCCACCGCTGCGGCGCCTGCGCCCGTACGAGCTCGCCCCACTTCTTCGCGGTCCCGAAGTCCCGGCGGGCATTGGCCAGCCCGCCCATGCCCGTCATCGCGTCGAAGTTGCCCTTCTCGGCCGGGCGGAGCTCCAGCGACCGCTTCAGCGCCTTCTCCGCCTTCGGGTACCAGCCGGAGTCGGCAGTGCGCCGCGCCTGCTCCAGGTAGGCCGCGCCCAGCACCGCCCACGAAGCCTCGTCGTCCGCGTGCTTAGCGAGCCACTTCTCCCGGTCCGAAACCAGCGCCGTCAGGTCCACCGCCGCCACGGGCGCGCCCATGCCGACCGCCGAAGCGGCCCGCTCGGTCGGCCCCGGCGGGCGCGCGTCGTCACCTGCCCGGGCCGGCCTGATCAGCAGGGCTCCGGCGATCAGGACCACCGCGACCGCGGCCGCCACGAGCGTCTTGCGACCGGTGAAGGTCACGGGCGGCGCGGGCTGCTGTGCTTCCTCGACGATGTCCATACGCTCCATGGAGTCACTGTGCGTCAATATGAAGAGCTCGCCGGGGTGTCCGAAGAGGGTCGTCGGCGTGTTCACACCGATGGTCCCCCGGCTACCCCTGGGCGGGGCCCCCAGCGGCTGCCACCCTGGCCACATGGACGCCGCTCTCTCCGCACGCCTGCTGGACGGACTCCCCGCCGAGGCGCTGCTCACCGACCCCCAGGTGACCACCTCCTACGCCACCGACATGGCGAGCTTCTGCGCCGCCGGCGCCCCCGCCGCCGTCGTCCTGCCCCGGACCGTGGAGCAGGTCCAGCACGTCATGCGCACCGCCACCGCCCTACGGATCCCCGTCGTCCCGCAGGGCGCCCGTACGGGCCTCTCGGGCGCCGCGAACGCCTCCGACGGCTGCATCGTGCTGTCCCTGACCAAGATGGACCGGATCCTGGAGATCAGCCCCGTCGACCGGATCGCCGTGGTCGAACCGGGCGTGGTCAACGCCGTCCTCTCCCGCACCGTCGCCGAACAGGGCCTGTACTACCCGCCCGACCCCTCCAGTTGGGAGCAGTGCACCATCGGCGGCAACATCGGCACCGCGTCCGGCGGCCTGTGCTGCGTCAAGTACGGCGTCACCGCCGAATACGTGCTCGGCCTCGACGTCGTCCTCGCCGACGGCCGCCTCCTGCGCACCGGCCGCCGCACCGCCAAGGGGGTGGCCGGATACGACCTCACCCGCCTCTTCGTAGGCTCCGAGGGCACCCTCGGCATCGTCGTGGGAGCCGTCCTCGCCCTGCGCCCCGCCCCTCCCCGCCAACTCGCGCTCGCCGCGGAGTTCCCCTCCGTCGCCGCCGCCTGCGAGGCGGTCTGCGCCGTCATGGAGGCCGGTCTGACCCCCTCGCTCCTCGAACTGATGGACCGCACGACCGTCCGCGCCGTCAACGCGCTCGGCAAGATGGGCCTCCCGGAGGCCACCGAGGCCCTGCTCCTCGCCGCCTTCGACACCCCGCACGCCCCCGAGGACCTCGCCACCGTGGGAGACCTCTGCACGGCCGCCGGGGCCACCGCCGTCGTACCCGCCGAGGACCAGGCGGAGTCCGAACTGCTCCTCCAGGCACGCCGGATGGCCTTCCCCGGGCTGGAGGCGCTGCGGCCCGCCACGATGATCGACGACGTGTGCGTACCGCGCTCGCGGCTCGCCGAGATGCTGGACGGGACGGCCGCGATCGCCCGCGCGCACGACCTGCTCATCGGGGTCTGCGCGCACGCCGGCGACGGCAACACCCACCCGATCGTCTGCTTCGACCCCGCCGACGAGGACGAGACGCGGCGGGCCCGCGAGTCGTTCGGCGAGATCATGGCACTGGGCCTTTCCCTGGGCGGCACCATCACCGGCGAGCACGGTGTCGGAGTCCTCAAGAAGGAGTGGCTGGCCCGCGAACTCGGCCCTGTGGGGCTGGAGATGCAGCGGGCCGTGAAGCAGGCCTTCGACCCGCTGGGCCTGCTCAACCCGGGCAAGCTCTTCTGACGGCATCACAGGTCCCCGTCCCCCGACTCGTCCGAGGGCCACGGATCGCGCAGCCACAGCTCGTCGGCCGGGGTCGGGGCGAGCAGCTCCGCCAGGGCGTCGTCCAGACCCAGCCGCTCGACCTCCGTCCCGGGCGGGACGATGCGCAGGGTCCGTTCCAGCCAGGCCGACACGGAAGCGGCGGGGGCCTCCAGCAGCGCGTCCCCGTCGGGCGAGCTGAGCGCCATGCACAGCACGGACTTGTTGTCGACCTTCGTCGGCCAGATCCGCACGTCGCCGTGGCCGCACGGGCGGAACACCCCCTCAACCAGCAACTCGCGGGCGAAGGTCCAGTTGACGGGGGTGCTGGAGCCGGTGTGGAAGGTGATGTGCACGGCGTACGGGTCGTCCGTCAGGTAGAGGAGCCGCGCGGGAACGGGGACGGTGCGCTCGGGTGACAGGACCAGCTTGAGTTCCAGCTCGCGCTCGATGACGGGGTGGTGGTGCATGACGGCCTCACTTCGCGGTGTCGCTGTGAGACCGGGATCTGGCCCCACACCCGGAGAGAGCGCCGATGTGCCCGGGTATGACGCGACTTCGCGAGATTGGCCGAAACCTGTCGACTGACCGAAACTCGCATTCGCCCGAAGGTTTGGATTCTCCCGTTACCACCCATGCCGCACAGGGGTTCTTGGCTATGGTCCTCCCTTGCGCAAGCCTCAAGCCACGATCGGAGTTGGGGACATTGACGGCCTCCCCTGGTGACGGAGAGCACGTGGCCCGAGAGGGCTATTACCCCGATCCGTCCATCCCCGGGTACGTCCGCTACTGGAACGGACTGTCCTGGGTGCCGGGTACGAGTCGCCCCGCCGTGCGCTCCGACGAGACGGGGCCGGTGTTCCTGGACGAGCCCGCGGTGTGGCAGGCGGACCCGGTGCACCAGGCCGGCTTCGGCGGCCCGCGCGACCGCCGGGTGTCCTGGGGCAACGACCCGGACCCGGCCCGCCCGGGCATCTCCCTGGCGCGCCCCCCGGAGGACGACGCCGAGCCCCCCGCCCCGCACTCCACTCCGGCCGAAGACAGCCTCCGCCGGGGACGGGTGGGTGGCGGGGCGTCCCCGCAGGGCGCCGAACACGACCCCCCTCGGCCCACCGACCCCTGGGAACGGTCGACGCCCGAGGAGCCGCCCCGGCGCACGCCCGGCCACGGCGGAACCCCCCCGACCCCGCCCTCCGCGAGCACCGCGTGGCCCGACGCCGCCGGAGCCGCCGTCTCCGGCCTGACGGCCTCCTGGCCCGAGGCGGAACCCCCCGCGGAGCCCCGCGCGCCCCGCGCCCGGGAGTCCTGGGACGAGGCCCCTGCGGAGCCCCGCGCGCCCCGTGCGCGGGAGCCCTGGGACGAGCCGCCCGCGGAGCCCCGCGCGCCCCGTGCGCGGGAGTCCTGGGACGAGGCCCCTGCGGAGCCTCGCCCGCCCCGTGCGCGGGAGTCCTGGGACGAGCCGCCCGCGGAGCCCCGCGCGCCCCGTGCGCGGGAGTCCTGGGACGAGGCCCCTGCGGAGCCCCGCGCGCCCCGTGCGCGGGAGTCCTGGGACGAGGCCCCCGCGGAGCCCCGGGCCCCCCGTGCGCGGGAGTCCTGGGACGAGCCTCCGGCGGAGCCTCGCCCGCCCCGTGCCCGGGAGCCCTGGGACGAGGCCCCCGCGGAGCCCCGGGCCCCCCGTGCGCGGGAGCCCTGGGACGAGCCTCCGGCGGAGCCTCGCCCGCCCCGTGCCCGGGAGCCCTGGGACGAGGCCCCCGCGGAGCCCCGGG
This sequence comes from Streptomyces sp. NBC_01351, assembly GCF_036237315.1. Classification (GTDB taxonomy): domain Bacteria; phylum Actinomycetota; class Actinomycetes; order Streptomycetales; family Streptomycetaceae; genus Streptomyces. Next base: position 5,320,590 of record NZ_CP108356.1, read on the forward strand.
CCCCCCGTGCGCGGGAGCCCTGGGACGAGGCCCCCGCGGAGCCTCGCCCGCCCCGTGCCCGGGAGCCCTGGGACGAGGCCCCCGCGGAGCCCCGGGCCCCCCGTGCGCGGGAGTCCTGGGACGAGGCCCCCGCGGAGCCTCGCCCGCCCCGTGCCCGGGAGCCCTGGGACGAGGCCCCCCGTACCGCCTCGCGGCAGTCCGCCGCAGACAGCGACGCCCGCCCGGAGGTATGGCCGCCCCGCGCAGCCGGCGCCCGCCCCGTACTCCCGCGGCCCGCGCAGGAGACCCCGCCCGCCCGCGAGCCCCGCGGAGCCCAGCCGACCCGGGCGGAGGCCACCCGTACCCCCGCCGCCCAGTCAAGGGCGGAATCGGCGCGGGCCGTCTTCGAGCGGATGGCCGAACGGGCCGTACGCCCCGCCGGGCTCGGCCGGCGGGCCGTGGCCCGCGCCCTGGACTCCCTCGTGTTCGCGGCCGTCGCGGCGGCCACCGCCCTGCCCCTGGTCCCGGCCGCGACCGCCCACGTCCAGGCGAAGGTCGACACCGCCCGGGCGAGCGGCCGCGCCACCACGGTGTGGCTCCTCGACGCCACCGTCGCCGGCCAACTGGGCCTGGTCCTCGGGGTCGTCCTCCTCTTCGGGGTCCTCTACGAGGTCCTGCCCACCGCCCGCTGGGGCCGTACCCCCGGCAAGAAGCTCCTCGGCATCAGGGTGCTGGCCACCGCCACCCTGCGCCCGCCCCGCTTCGGCGCGGCCCTGCGCCGCTGGCTGGTGTACGCCTTCCTCGGCCTCCCCGGCAGCCTCTGGTGCCTCGTGGACCGCCCGCGCCGCCAGGCCTGGCACGACAAGGCGGCCAAGACGTACGTGTCCCGCTGACCCGGGCTTCGACCGCTGCGCCCGGCCCGTCGCCCGAATGGACGCGGTCCCGTTGCGGGGTCGGCGGAGCCGGGTTCGACTCGGGCCATGAGTACCGACCAGCCGCCGCCGGGCGAGCCGCCCGAGGACCCGTTCCTCAAGAAGCCCCAGGAACCGACGCCTCCGTCGGGCGGTTCGCCGTACGGCTCGCCGCCCCCCGGGGGCGGCGGCTTCCCGCCGCCCCCACCACCCGGAGGACCGGGCGCGGGCGGGGGCGGGGGCGGGGGATACCCGCCCCCGCCGCCCCCCTACGGCGGTGACCCGTACGGCGGGGGCGGCGGCTACGGCATGCCCGATCCGCTCGCCGGGATGCCCCCGCTCGCCGACTTCGGCAAGCGGCTCGCCGCGCGCATCATCGACCTGCTGATCGTCGCCGTCCCGCTGTTCCTCATCCAACTGGCCGTCGGCGACCGGAACCGCTACACGGTCGAGACGAACAAGGGCGAGGACGTCACCGAGATCATCACCAAGTCCTACAGCGGCACCGGCTTGCTGATGACCCTCATTTCGATCGTGGCCTACGTCGGCTACGACTGGTGGTTCACCAAGAAGAACGGCCAGACCTTCGGCAAGAAGGCGATGGGCCTGCGCGTCGCGATGCTCAACGACGGCAGCGTGCCGCAGTCCAGTGCGGCCCTGACCCGCTCCGCGGTGCTCTGGCTGCCGACGCTGATCTGTTGCTTCTGCCTGTGGCCGCTCGCACTGATCGTGTCGATCCTGGCCGACAAGCCGTACAAGCAGGGCCTGCACGACAAGGTCGGCAAGACCGTGGTGGTCCAGGCCACCACTTAAGGAAGCACCGCGCACCCACACGCGCACCCACACGCACGACGCTGCGGGCGGTCGTCCCTCCGGGGAGGCCGCCCGCTTCGCGTTGCGTACGCCGTCAGTGGTGCACGGGCTGTTCGGCGACGGCCCCGGCGGAAGCGGGAGCCGGCGCCGGCGCGGCCGCGACGGGAGCCGCGCCACGGCCCGTACGGGCCGCATGGCGGCCGCGCCGGCTCGGGGCGGCGGGCACGGTCACGGCGACGAGCAGACCGAGGGCGAGGGCGGCCGCGGCGATGACCGCGACCCCGAGCCCCGTACGCGTCTGCGAGAGCAGCAGCATGGCGATCGTCGACACGATGACGGTGGCGGACCCGTAGGCGAGCTGTGCGGCAGTCGGACGCGGCATGGCGATATCCGTCCTCAGGGAGGGGAGGGGGAGTCGGCTCAACTTGGTCGCGCGTCAAGTGACTCTACGACTGCAGATGCCCGAGTGGAACCGCCAGTAAGCGTGACCTAACCCACGGTGCCGGAGCACGGGGGGCGCACGAGGGTCATTTTCCTCACCATGCACCCGGCCGGCACGGCCCCATCGCGCCCGGAACACACCAAATGCCCGGCTGGGAAGGGCCCTTCGCCCCGTATGGCAGGGGAACGTCCGGATACCGGAACTCGCTGACCGCATAGTGCAGTTGTAAGGAACAAGTCAAGGTCTGTCTTTTCTTTGAACTCTCCGGTCAAATGTCGTCACTTGAGACGCGCGCCGCGCGGAACCCCCCTGCTCCGATGGAGACGTTCCGACCGTCCATGCGGCCGCGGGAGGGGAACGACATCAAGTGATCAGCAACTCCGGCAAGAGGCGCGCCCTGCGCGCCGCAGCCGTCGCCGTGACCATGGCAGCTTGTGCGACGAGCGCCACCTTCTTCACCGTCACCGCGGCCCAGGCCGAGGATCAGGCCCCCGCGGCCCCGGCGGCCGACCGCCAGGACCCGACCGCCCCGTCCAAGGTCGTCGAGCACAACCTCCAGGGCCCGTTCAGCGAGCAGCAGGCCGAGCAGCGCAAGGCCGCCCTGGACCAGGTCCTCGAAGGCAAGAAGAACGTCGAGCAGCGCGGCGCCTCCAAGGTCGTCAAGCTCGACGACAAGAAGTACGTCGAGCTCGGCCGCGAGAAGACCGACAAGATCTTCACGATCCTCGTCGAGTTCGGCGACCAGGTCGACAGCACCACCATGTTCGACCCGGACGGCCCCGGCCCCAAGCCTGCCGTTCCGAAGTACGGCGGCACCCCCGGCCCGATGCACAACACGATCGCCCAGCCGGACCGTGCCAACAACAACAGCACCGCCTGGCGCAAGGACTTCAACCGCGAGTACTTCCAGGACCTGTACTTCGCCACGGGTCAGGGCAAGGACTCGCTGAAGACCTACTTCGAGAAGACCTCCTCGGGCCGCTACTCGGTCGAGGGCGAGGTCACCGACTGGGTCAAGGTCCCGTACAACGAGGCCCGCTACGGCTCGAACTACTGCGGTTCGAGCAACTGCGCCAACGTGTGGGACACCGTCAAGGACGGCGTCACCGCGTGGGTCGACGCCCAGAAGAAGGCGGGCAAGTCCGACGCCGAGATCAAGGCGAAGCTGGCCCAGTACGACCTCTGGGACCGCTACGACTTCGACGGCGACGGCAACTTCAACGAGCCCGACGGCTACATCGACCACTTCCAGATCGTCCACGCGGGCGAGGACGAGTCGGCCGGCGGCGGCGTGCAGGGCACGACCGCGCTGTGGGCGCACCGCTGGTACGCGTACGGCACCGCGGCGGGCAAGACCGGTCCGGAGAACAACAAGGCCGGTGGCACCCAGATCGGCGACTCCGGCATCTGGGTCGGCGACTACACGATGCAGCCCGAGAACGGCGGCCTCGGCGTCTTCGCCCACGAGTACGGCCACGACCTGGGCCTGCCCGACCTCTACGACACCTCCGGTGGCGGCGAGAACTCGGTCGGCTTCTGGTCCCTGATGTCGGCCGGCTCCTGGCTCGGCACCGGCAAGGACTCCATAGGCGACCTCCCGGGCGACATGACCGCCTGGGACAAGCTCCAGCTGGGCTGGCTGAACTACGACAAGGCCAAGGCCGCGACGAAGTCCACCCACAAGCTGGGCGTTTCGGAGTACAACACCAAGGACAAGCAGGCGCTGGTCGTCGAGCTGCCGAAGAAGCAGGTCACGACCGACGTCGTCGCTCCCGCCGAGGGTTCCGCCCAGTGGTGGAGCAACATGGGTGACGACCTCAAGAACACCCTCACCCGGTCGGTCGACCTGACGGGCAAGAAGTCCGCCGCGCTGTCCCTCAAGGGCTGGTGGGACATCGAGGCCGACTACGACTACCTCTACACCGAGGTGTCCACGGACGGCGGCGCCACCTGGACCGCCCTCGCGGGTACCGCCGACGGCACGGCCCTCCCGGTCGACGCCTCCGGCAGCCCGTCGCTGACCGGCGCCTCGGAGTCCTGGAAGAACCTCAACTTCCCGCTGGACGCCTACGCGGGCAAGAAGGTCGACCTCCGCTTCCGCTACCAGACGGACGGCGGCGCGGGCGGCAAGGGCTTCACCGGTGACGCCATGACCATCACCGCGGACGGCGCCCCGCTGTTCACCGACGGCGCCGAGAACGGCGACAACGGCTGGACCGGCAAGGGCTTCTCCCGCATCGGCGCCGGCTTCACCAAGGAGTACGCCCAGTACTACCTGGCCGAGAACCGCCGTTACGTCTCGTACGACAAGACCCTCCAGGTCGGCCCGTACAACTTCGGCTTCGCCAACACCCGTCCGAACTGGGTCGAGCACTACGCCTACCAGGACGGCCTCCTGATCTGGCAGTGGGACACCTCGCAGAAGGACAACAACACCAGCGAGCACCCGGGCCAGGGTCTGATCCTCCCGATCGACGCCAACCCGAAGCCCATGAAGTGGGCGGACGGCACCCTGCTGCGCAACAAGATCCAGCCGTACGACGCCACCTTCAGCGCCTACAAGACGGACGCGATCACGCTGCACAAGAACGGCGAGGAGCTCTTCCTCAAGCCGAAGGCCGCCCAGCTGGTCTTCGACGACCGCAAGGGCAAGTACTGGTACGACGAGAACCCGACCGGCTCGGTGAAGGTCACTGACACCAACACCAAGATCAAGATCCTCAAGGAGACCTACGATGGTCTCGTCATGACGGTCGAGGTCGGACCCTCCAGCAAGTAATTCGGTAAAACCGCAGGTCAAAGCATGATCGGCCGTCGCCCTCTAGCGGGCGGCGGCCGATCGCGTTTAGATGCGCGGTACGAGTTTCTTATTGACGGGGGAGATGACAGCCATGCCCGATGGAGGTTTCGTCAGATTGCCGGGCGGCAGCGTGGTGGTCGCGCTCACGCTGCCGAGGCCGTCCGGTGAGGGCGGAAATGTCCGCGTGCTGGTCCACGCCGCGAACCGGGCCCGCGCCCTGACCAGGCTGCGGAACCTCGGGATGCGGGCGGTGTACCTGCGGGGCAATGCGCACCCCCCGACCCCGGACGAGATCACGGCCGTCCTGCACCACCCGGACGGCCTCCTGTGGCGCGGCGCACCCGACCGCGCCCAAGAGCTCTGGCACCCCATCCGGGCCCTCCTGGGCACCTAGGGCGCCCCTTCGGGGTCAGCCCCCGACCAGGGTCACCCCGGCCGTCCGGAGCTCCTCCAGCGCCCTTTCGGCGGTGTGCGGGGCGACGGCGGCCGTCAGGTCCAGCAGGACGCGGGTGGCGAAGCCGGCGCGGGCGGCGTCGAGGGCGGTGGCCTTGACGCAGTGGTCGGTGGCGATGCCGACCACGTCCACCTCGACGACGTGCCGCGCGCGCAGCCACTCGGCGAGCGTGTCCCCGTTCTCGTCGGCACCCTCGAAACCGCTGTACGCGGCCTCGTACGCGCCCTTGTCGAACACGGCGGCGACGGCGCCCGACGCGACGGCGGGGGCGAAGTTCGGGTGGAAGCCCACGCCCTCGGTGCCCGCGACGCAGTGCACGGGCCAGCTCGTCTCGTAGTCCGGCTCGGCCGGGGGGCGGGCGAAGTGCGACCCGGGGTCGACGTGGTGGTCCCGGGTGGCCACGACGTGCCGGTACGCGGGCGTGGCCTGCCCGATGTACTCGGTGACGGCGGCGGCCACGTCGGCTCCGCCGGCGACCGCGAGGCTGCCGCCTTCGCAGAAGTCGTTCTGTACGTCGACGACGATCAGTGCGCGGTGCATGTGCGTTGCCCTTCGGCTCGGTGTGTCTGTGCGGCGGCGGGGCCCTGCGGGAGGCTCTTCCCCCACCCCGCCCCTTCCCGAAACTGGGGCTCCGCCCCCAGACCCTCTCCCCCAGCTACCGCTGGGAGGTGCCCCCACCAGACTCCGTCCGGGGGGACCCCCAGTCCTCAAGCGCCGGACGGGCTGGGAGTCCCGGTGGGGCCGTGCGTGCCCTGCGGGCAATCCAGCCGCGCCCGGCGGACGGCATCAGCCGAAATCCAGCCCCGCCAGGGGGCACCTCCCAGCGGTAGCTGGGGGAGATTGAGGCGCGGGGTCCGGGGCGGAGCCCCAGGGGCCCGGCGCAGCCGCCCCCGGGCCCGCTCTACACGTACTCGGTGGGGAGCACTGCCTCGCCCCGGGAGAGCTGGGTAGCGGACAACGGGAGCCCGGCGCGAGCCGCCCGGTGGCGGTCCCGGGCGGCCTCCAGCGGCTCGCGGGCCACGACCTCGCCGCCCTTGACCAGCTGGGTCAGGAGCTGGTGGTCGGCGAGGGCGGAGGGGACCGGCCCGGTCCCCACGACCTCCGCCTCGGCAACCCCGTCGGCGTCGCGACGCCGCGCGGCCCACTTCCGGCCCCCGATGGAGGTCTTCCCGCCCGTGGACCTCTTCGCCACCGGCGCCAGCGCCGCCTTGGGGTCCGCCGAGACGGCCCGCGCGACCAGCTTGTAGACCATCGAGCACGTCGGGTGCCCGCTGCCCGTCACCAGCTGGGTGCCCACCCCGTACGCGTCCACGGGCGCCGCCGCCAGCGAGGCGATGGCGTACTCGTCCAGGTCCGAGGTGACCACGATCTTCGTCGAGGTCGCCCCCAGGTCGTCCAGCTGCTGCCGCACCCGGTGCGCCACGAGCAGCAGGTCGCCGGAGTCGATCCGGACCGCGCCCAGGTCGGTGCCCGCCACCTCGACGGCCGTACGGACCGCCTCCGCCACGTCGTACGTGTCCACCAGCAGGGTCGTGCCCCGGCCCAGCGAGGCCACCTGGGCCTGGAAGGCGTCCCGCTCGCTGTCGTGCACGAGGGTGAAGGCGTGCGCGCTCGTCCCGACCGTCGGGATCCCGTACCGGAAGCCGGCCGCCAGGTCCGAGGTGGAGGTGAAGCCGCCCACGTACGCGGCCCGCGAAGCGGCCACCGCCGCCAGCTCGTGCGTGCGCCGCGCGCCCATCTCGATCAGCGGCCGGTCGCCGGCGGCCGAGGCCATCCGGGAGGCGGCCGCCGCGATCGCCGAGTCGTGGTTGAGGATCGAAAGGATCACCGTCTCCAGCAGCACGCACTCGGCGAAGCTGCCCTCGACGCGAAGGATCGGCGACCCGGGGAAGTAGACCTCCCCCTCCGGGTAGCCCCAGATGTCGCCCGAGAAGCGGTACGAGGCCAGCCAGTCCAGGGTCCGCATGTCGACGACGGCCCGCTCGCGCAGGAATTCCAGCACGGCGCTGTCGAAGCGGAAGTTCTCCACCGCGTCGAGCACCCGCCCGGTGCCGGCGACCACGCCGTAGCGCCGTCCCTCGGGCAGCCGCCGGGTGAAGACCTCGAAGACCGAGCGGCGGTCGGCGGTGCCGTTCGCCAGGGCGGCCTGCAGCATCGTGAGCTCGTAATGGTCCGTGAAGAGCGCTGTCGACGGCACGTCCACCGGCAGGCCCAGGTCCGCAGGGTTCATGGCACGGATGCTAGCGCACATTTCGTCAGAGTGACGAGATGTCGGACCCGTTTGTGCGACTGACCCGTCACGGTGGCAGCATGGGACAAGTGAGTGTTGCTCCCATTGAGATCGAACGCACCGAGTCGGCCGAAGAGACCTACGCGGTCCCCGAACCCGACGTCCCCTGGGTGACCCTGGTGCACAACGACCCGGTCAACCTCATGAGCTACGTGGCGTACGTGTTCCAGGCGTACTTCGGCTATTCCAAGGACGTGGCGCACAAGCTGATGCTCGACGTCCATCACAAGGGGCGGGCGGTCGTGTCCAGCGGCACCCGCGAGGAAATGGAGCGCGACGTGCAGGCCATGCACGGCTACGGCCTGTGGGCGACCCTCTCCCAGGACCGCAACTGATGGGCGGCGGGACCTTCGAGGAGCTGAAGGGCGGCGGAGCCGCCATCGCACTCGACGAGATCGAGATCTCCATCCTGCGCTCCCTGGCCGTCCAGCTGCTGGAGCTGATCGGCCCCGGCGAGCCCGAGGACGCCGACCCGCTGGCCGCGCTGTTCGCCGAGGGGCCCTCCGAGCCCCCCTCCGACCCGGCGCTGGCCCGGCTCTTCCCCGACGCCTACGGCTCGCCGGACGGCACGGGCGACCAGGGCGTGGACCAGGCCGAGCTGACGGCCCGGTCGGCGGAGTTCCGCCGGTTCACCGAGACCGACCTGCGCACCCGCAAGCGCGAGGACGCGCTGGCCGTCGTACGCAGCCTGGACGGGCTCACCCCGGCCGGCGACGGGGCGGCGGTCCTGGAACTGACCGGAGAGCTGCCGCTGCGCTGGCTCGGCGCGCTCAACGACCTGCGCCTGACCATCGCCGCCCGCCTCGACATCACGGAGGACGACGAGAGCGCGGTGCTGTTCCGGCTGCCGGACGACGATCCGCGCAAGCCGATGGTGATGGCGTACCTCTGGCTCGGCGGCCTCCAGGAGACCTTGATCGAAACCCTCTGAGGAGCCTCAAAACACGGCCGCGTTCGCTCAGCGGACGCTCAAATCCGGATAACGATCAGATCACTGCCATGCAGTGATCTGATCCTTTTTTGGGCCCTTGTCCTGGATTTCCCGTGTCCTGCGTCACATTCCACACCCTCGGCCGTCCGTAATGGCGTGATAAATCTTCACGACCGCCGGGACGCCACCCCTGTTCCGCGGCCCGCTTGAACCGGCTGACCGCCGGCGTGCAGCTCCATCCGTATCCGGGGGGATCGAGGACCCGATCCGCAGCCAGTGAAGGCGCGGGTCGGCGTGGAGAAAGGCGCACCAAGACATGACCTCTGTGCAGGTCGAGCAGTACGACAAGACGCCCGGCGAGGGCGCACCGGCCGAGGGTGGTGAGGGTTACCACCGCGCACTCGGCGCCCGCCAGATCCAGATGATCGCGATCGGCGGAGCCATCGGCACCGGCCTCTTCCTGGGCGCCGGCAAGGCCATCTCCAAGGCCGGACCGAGCCTGATCCTGGCCTACGCCATCGCCGGCCTGGTCATCTTCTTCATCATGCGGGCCCTGGGCGAACTGCTCATGTACCGCCCCGTCTCCGGTTCCTTCTCGGACTACGCCCGCGAGTTCCTGGGCCCGTTCTGGGGATACTTCACCGGCTGGACGTACTGGCTCTTCTGGGTGGTCACCGGCATCACCGAGGTCACCGCCGCAGCGAAGTACATGTCGTACTGGACCCACGACAGCTTCCCGCAATGGGCCTACGCGCTGATCTTCACCGTCATCCTCTTCTGCGCCAACCTGATCTCCGTGAAGCTCTTCGGCGAGCTGGAGTTCTGGTTCTCCATGGTCAAGGTCACCGCCATCGTCGGCATGATCCTGATCTGCGCCGGCATCCTCACCATCGGCTTCTCCGACGCCGGGGACACCGCCACCGTCGCCAACCTGTGGAACGACGGCGGCTTCTTCCCCAAGGGCATCGGCGGCACGCTGATGACCCTGCAGATCGTCATGTTCGCCTTCCTCGCGGTCGAGCTGGTCGGCGTCACCGCCGGCGAGTCCAAGGACCCCGAGAAGACCCTGCCCAAGGCCGTCAACACCGTGCCGTGGCGCATCGCCGTCTTCTACGTCGGCGCGCTGATCATGATCCTGTCGGTCGTCCCGTGGCACGAGTTCCAGCCGGGCGTCAGCCCCTTCGTCGCCGCCTTCGAGAAGATGGGCCTCGGCGTCGGCGCCGCCATCGTCAACTTCGTCGTCCTGACCGCGGCCCTGTCCTCCTGCAACTCGGGCATGTACTCCACCGGCCGCATGCTGCGCGACCTCGCGCTCAACGGCCAGGGCCCGAAGTTCTTCACCAAGCTCACCAAGAACGGCACCCCGCTCGTCGGCACCGCCTTCTCCGCCGCACTGATGCTGGTCGGCGTCTGGATCAACTACGTCGCCCCGGGCAAGGCCTTCGACTACGTCGTCTCCTTCGCCACCATCTCCGGCATGTGGGCCTGGATCATGATCCTGGTCTGCCAGATCCGCTACCGCGCCAAGGCCGACCGGGGCGAACTGCCCGCCTCCACGTTCCGGGCGCCCGGAGCCCCCTACACGAGCTGGTTCGCGCTGCTCTTCATCGGCATGGTCATCGTGATGATGGGCATGGACAAGGACTCCCGCGTCTCGCTCTACGTCGCCCCGCTGTGGGGCCTGATCCTGGGCGTCGCCTACCTGGTCCTGAAGTCCCGCGACCCGCGCGGCGCCGCCTTCACCAAGGCCTCGTAGCGGCCCCGTAGCAGCGCCCTGTCCAACATCCGGGCCCTTCCGTACCACACCTCGGTACGGGAGGGCCCGTCTGCTTATCCTGTCGCTCATGCTGACCCTCACCCAGGCCCTGTACGACCAGATCGTCGAGCACGCCCGCCAGGACCACCCCGACGAGGCGTGCGGCGTCGTGGCCGGCCCGGCGGGCTCCGACCGGCCCGAGCGGTTCATCCCGATGCTCAACGCCGCCCGGTCGCCCACGTTCTACGAGTTCGACTCGAAGGACCTGCTGAAGCTCTACCGCGAGCTGGACGACCGCGACGAAGAGCCGGTGATCGTCTACCACTCGCACACCGCGACCGAGGCCTACCCCTCGCGCACGGACGTCACGTACGCGAACGAGCCCGGCGCGCACTACGTCCTCGTCTCGACGGCGGACAAGGACGGCCTCGGAGAGTTCCAGTTCCGCTCCTACCGGATCGTCGAAGGCGTGATCACGGAGGAAGAAGTGCAGGTCGTAGCAGGCTACTGACCACTATGTGAGCGATAACCGTCCACGATGCGGAATCACACTCCAAACGGGGGACCGGGAATCGTTAACATGACCGCATGGTTTCCCACGACGTGAGCATCGAGACGCCCGGCAGGCTGCTGCTCGTGGCGCGGCTGCACGTCGACCTGTGCCGCCTCGCCAGCGCCATCTGTCCTGCCGCCTGAGCACCAGCACCCTCTCGCGCGGAGGGGACACGAGACACGCGCGCCCCGACGCCCCACGCCTTACGCCGCCCTACGCCCTTTCACGACACTGGAGCCTGCCATGGCCATCGAGGTCCGCATCCCCACCATCCTCCGCACCTACACCGACGGCGAGAAGGCCGTGAACGGTGAAGGCGCCACCCTCGCCGACCTCTTCGCCGACCTGGAGAGCCGCCACAAGGGCATCGAGGAGCGCATCGTCGACAAGGGCCAGCTGCGCCGCTTCGTGAACGTCTACCTCAACGACGAGGACGTCCGCTTCCTCGACGGCATCTCCACCGCGCTCAAGGACGGCGACAACGTCACCATCCTCCCGGCCGTGGCCGGCGGCGCTGTCTGATGCGTTACGACTCCCCGCTGGCCGCGGTCGGCAACACGCCGCTGGTCCGGCTGCCCCGGCTGTCGCCCTCCGAGGACGTCCGCATCTGGGCCAAGCTGGAGGACCGCAACCCGACCGGCTCGATCAAGGACCGCCCCGCGCTCCACATGGTCGAGCAGGCCGAGAAGTCCGGCCGCCTGTTCCCCGGCTGCACCATCCTGGAGCCGACCTCGGGCAACACCGGCATCTCCCTGGCGATGGCGGCCAAGCTCAAGGGCTACCGGATCGTCTGCGTGATGCCGGAGAACACCTCGCAGGAACGCCGGGACCTGCTGGCCATGTGGGGAGCCGAGATCATCTCATCGCCCGCGGCGGGCGGCTCGAACACCGCCGTGCGGGTGGCCAAGGAACTGGCGGCCGAGCACCCGGACTGGGTGATGCTCTACCAGTACGGCAACCCGGACAACGCGGGAGCGCACTACGCGACCACGGGCCCCGAGATCCTGGCGGACCTCCCCTCGATCACCCACTTCGTGGCGGGCCTGGGCACGACGGGCACCCTGATGGGCGTCGGCCGCTACCTGCGCGAGCACGTGGAAGGGGTCAAGATCGTCGCGGCGGAACCCCGCTACGACGACCTCGTCTACGGCCTGCGTAACCTCGACGAGGGCTTCGTCCCGGAGCTCTACGACGCGTCGGTCCTCACCACGCGCTTCTCGGTCGGCTCGGCTGACGCGGTCACCCGCACGCGGGAGCTGCTCCAGCAGGAGGGCATCTTCGCGGGCGTCTCCACCGGGGCCGCGCTGCACGCGGCGATCGGGGTGGGCCGCAAGGCGGTGGCCGCGGGCGAATCGGCGGACATCGTGTTCGTCGTGGCCGACGGCGGCTGGAAGTACCTCTCCACTGGCGTGTACACCGCGGCCACCACCGAAGAGGCCATCGAGGTCCTCCAGGGCCAGCTCTGGGCGTAGCCCCTGCGCGGTCTGCCCGCCGGGTCCGGTGCGGCGCCGCCTGGGGCTCCGCCCCGGACCCCCGCGCCTCAATCGCCGGCGGGGCTGAATGTGCCGCTGCGCGGCGCCCTGGCTCTGCCCAGACCCCGCGCCTCAAACGCCGGCGAGGCTGATTTTGGCCGTGCCGTCCGCCTGGCGCGGCTGACTGCCCGCCGGGCAAGTCCAGCCCGCCGGGCGACAATCCGGCCCCGCCGGGCGAGGATCCAGCCCCTCCGGCGTTTGAGGAGCGGGGTCTGGGGCGGAGCCCCAGGGCTTTGAGCCGCGCCGGGCGGACGGGCATGGGCCACATCCAGCCCCGCCGGCGATTGAGGCGCGGGTGCGGGCAGCGCCCGGGAGGCCCCGCGCACGCGGGCTCGGCCTAGCCGCGCAGGAGCTCCGCCAGGACGGCGGCGTGGCTGGACCCGGGGTCCTGGACGGCCGTCAGCAGCGTCAGCGGCCCCGCACCGGCAAGCTCGCGCAAGCGGGAAAGCTCCGCCACTGCCCCCGGCTCCGCCAGCTCCGCTTCGTACCTCCGCCGGAACTCCCCGGCGGAGCCGCCCCCGTGGAACCACTTCCGCAGCTCCGTCGACGGGGCCACCGCCTTCGGCCACTCGTCCACCGCCGCCGCCGCCTTCGACAGCCCCCGCGGCCACAGCCGGTCCACGAGCACCCGCACCCCGTCCGCCCCCGGCTCCGGAGCGTCGTACACCCGCCGCAAACGGATCACCGGTGTCACCGCCGTCACCGCCCGCCTCCCAGTCCCTTGACCTCGTCCCAGATCGCCGGGTCCAGCACCCCCACCCGCCCGCGGAACTCCCACAGCGACACCTCCTCCGGCCGGTCCGCCTCCAGGAAGCTCACCCGGCCCTGCGCCCCCACCGTCCCCGGCGGCAGCGGGATCACCCCGGCCCGCCGGTCGTCGTACTTCCCGGTGATCCACGCGACCCGCGCCCGGTGGCCCCGTACCGACTCCACCGCCAGGACCAGGCACGTACGCCCGTCCGTCAGGCCCCACAGCTCGCCCGACCGCGGCCGCGGCGGCGGACCCGGGCCGTGCGCCGGGGGAGACCGGCGGGGGAGGCCCAGCCGGCGCCCGGCGACCAGCACCAGCAGCGCCACGGCCACGACCGCGGCCACCGCGGGCCACCAGGACGTGTCCATGCTTCGACCGTAGCCGCGTCACACCCACCCGGCACGGCAGCACACGGCAGCACACGGCAGCACACGGCGGCGCGATGGCAACGCCCGTGCCCCCCGTCGCTCCCCCGAGTGACAGCGCAGGTGATTCCCCCCACAACGGCCTGCCGCGGAGGAGCGACCGGAGGTTTCGCGCCTTACGCTCGACCCACGCACGGCCCGCATTCCGTCCACGGACCGTCCTCGGAGGTTCACGCTCCATGAAGCTCACCGTCGTCGGCTGTTCGGGGTCGTTCCCGTCCGCGGAATCGGCCTGTTCGAGCTACCTCGTAGAGGCCGACGGCTTCCGGCTGCTCCTCGACATGGGCAACGGCGCCCTCGGCGAGCTCCAGCGCCACTGCGGCCTCTACGACCTCGACGCGATCTTCCTGAGCCATCTGCACGCCGACCACTGCATCGACATGTGCGCGTACTTCGTCGCCCGCTTCTACCGGCACGAGGGCGGCCGCTGCGGCACGATCCCCGTCTACGGCCCCGAGGGCACCGAGAAGCGCCTGACGACCGCGTACGACGACGTCCCCGACGAGCGCTCGATGAGCGAGGTCTTCGACTTCCGCACCCTGAAGTCCGGCACCTTCGAGATCGGCCCCTTCCAGATCCGCACCGAGCGGGTGAGCCACCCCGTGGAGGCGTACGGGATCCGCGTCGAGCACGGCGGCCGCTCGCTGACGTACTCCGGGGACACCGGCGCCTGCCCCGAGCTGGCCCAGCTCGTCGAGGGCACCGACCTCTTCCTGTGCGAGGCCTCCTTCACCCACGGCAAGGAGGACATCCCGGACCTCCACCTCAACGGCCGGGAGGCCGGCGAGTACGCGCGCGGGGGCGGGGTCGGACGGCTCGTCCTCACCCACATCCCGCCGTGGACGGACGCCCAGCAGAACCTCACCGACGCCCGCGCGGTCTTCGACGGCCAGGTGGACCTGGCGTACTCGGGCGCGGTGTACGAGGTCTGAGGTACCCGGTACTTGTGTACGACGAAGCCCCCGCACTCCCTTCCGGGAGAGCGGGGGCTTCGTCGTACAGGAGGCGGGGAAGCCGGGGAGGCCTACTTGGCCTCGGCCTTCGCCAGCTCGGCGAGCTCCTCGTCGGACTCGCGGCCCGGCGTCGGGAGGTTGAACTTCGTGATCGCGAAGCGGAAGACGACGTAGTAGACCACCGCGAAGCAGAGGCCGATGCCGGCCAGGCCCCACGGGTTGTCGGCGATGCCCAGGTTCAGCAGGAAGTCGACCGCACCGGCGGAGAAGCCGAAGCCGTCCCGCATGCCCAGGGCCCAGGTCAGCGCCATGGAGACACCGGTGAGGACCGCGTGGATCGCGTAGAGCACCGGGGCGATGAACATGAAGGTGAACTCGATCGGCTCGGTCACACCGGTCACGAAGGCGGTGAGCGCGAGGGAGAACATCATGCCGCCGACGACCTTGCGGCGCTCGGGGCGGGCGCAGTGGACGATCGCGAGGCAGGCCGCCGGGAGGGCGAACATCATGATCGGGAAGAAGCCGGTCATGAACTGTCCGGCGGTCGGGTCACCGGCGAGGAAGCGGCCGATGTCACCGTGGACGGCACCGGTCGGGGTATCGAAGGAACCGGCCTGGAACCACGGGAAGGAGTTCAGCAGGTGGTGCATGCCGATCGGGATCAGCGCACGGTTGGCGACACCGAAGAGACCCGCGCCGACCGCGCCGGAGCCGGTCAGCCACGTACCGAAGCTGTGCAGACCGGAGCCGAGGACCGGCCAGATGAGACCGAAGACGATACCGGCGACCAGACCGGCGAAGGCGGAGAGGATCGGAACCAGGCGGCGGCCACCGAAGAAGCCCGCCCAGTCCGGCAGCTTGGTCCGGTAGAACTTCTGGTAGAGCAGGGCCGTGATGACACCCATCACGACGCCGCCGAGAACACCGGCGTTGACCGGGGCGTCGACCTCGACGATCTTGCCGCCGACGACCTTGGCCACCTTCGGCAGGTTGCTGTCGGTGAAGGTGGCGAGCACCTTCTGGAAGACCAGGTAACCGGTGACGGCGGCCAGCGCGGTGGAACCGTCCGACTTCTTCGCGAAGCCGATCGCGATGCCGACGGCGAACAGCAGCGCCATGTTGTCGAGGATCGCGCCACCGCCGGCGGCCATGTAGCCGGCGATCTTGTTCACGAAGGTCGGGAAGGACTCCCTCCCGAGCATGTCGGCCGCGCCGAGGCGGAGCAGGAGCGCGCCGGCAGGCAGCACGGCAACGGGGAGCATGAGGCTCCGGCCGATGCGCTGCATGACGGCCATCACGCCAGCGCCCTTCTTCTTTTCCGCAGCGGTCGCTGTGGACATGTGGTTCCTCCATTGGGCAAGGCGGCGCCAGGGCACAGAGAAGGGGGGATGGCGACGTCTCGAAAAGGTGGCTCCAGGGGGCTGAACGCCCCGCGTGGTCTACACCAATTGGTGGTGTAGACCAGTTGTAGCACGGTGAGGGATAGATAAGGAACCTTCGATTTCCTGTGGTCTACACCACACCTGCCCAGGAGGTGCCCCACACCTGGACCGTCGGGCCACCGGACATGGCGAAGGCCCCCGGAACCAGAGGTCCGAGGGCCTTCGCGGCGGGCCGAAGGGCTCGCTTGGGGCTGTGCCTGCGCTGCGACTATGCCTACGCCTTCGTGTTCTCCGCCTGCATCGCCTCGATCTCCTCGTCCGACTCCCGGCCGGGAGTCGGGATGTCGAACTTCGTGATCGCGAAGCGGAAGACCGCGTAGTAGACGACCGCGAAGGCCAGGCCGATCGGAATGATCAGCCAGGGCTTCGTCGCCAGGCTCCAGTTGATGCCGTAGTCGATCAGGCCGGCCGAGAAGCTGAAACCGTCCTTCACGCCCAGCGCCCACGTCACCGCCATGGACACACCGGTCAGCACCGCGTGGATCGCGTAGAGCAGCGGCGCCACGAAGAGGAAGGAGTACTCCAGCGGCTCCGTGATGCCCGTGACGAACGAGGTCAGGCCCACCGACAGCATCAGGCCTCCGACCTCCTTGCGCCGCTGCGGCTTCGCGCAGTGCGCGATGGCGAGGGCCGCGGCGGGGAGCGCGAACATCATGATGGGGAAGAACCCGGTGAGGAACTGCCCGGCGTTCGGGTCGCCCGCCAGGAACATCGGGATGTCACCGTGCACCGTCTGCCCGTCCGGCTTGGTGTAGCTGCCGAACTGGAACCACACCGGCACGTTCAGGAACTGGTGCAGGCCGATCACCAGCAGCGCGCGGTTCGCGATGCCGAAGATGCCCGCGCCCCAGGCACCCAGGCCCACCAGCCAGTCGGAGAAGCTCTCCAGCCCGCTGCCGATCGGTGGCCAGATCCACAGGCACAGCACGGCGAAGGCGATCGCGACGAAGGTCATGATGATCGGGACCAGCCGGCGGCCGTTGAAGAAGCCCAGCCAGTCGACCAGCTTGACCCGGTGGTAGCGCTGCCAGAACCAGGCGGCCAGCAGGCCCATGATGATGCCGCCGAAGACCCCCGGATTCTGGAAGGTGTACTCCGCGAAGGTCTCGTCCGGCCCCAGGCAACCGCCCCCGATGTCCCTGGTCCCCTCGGGGCAGCCCTCGGGGAAGGCCCGCAGCACGCCGTGGTACACCAGGAAGCCCACCGCCGCGGCGAGGGCCGTCGAACCATCGGCCTTCTTGGCCATGCCGATCGCGACGCCGATGCAGAAGAGGAGCGGCAGCCCGAGGTCGGCGTTGAGCAGGGAGCCGCCCGCGCTGGCCATCACCTTGGCCACGTTCGTCCAGCCCAGACCGTCGGAGCCGAAGACGTCCGGCTGCCCCAGCCGGTTCAGGATGCCCGCCGCCGGCAGCACGGCGATCGGCAGCTGAAGACTCCGCCCCATCTTCTGCAGCCCCTGGAACAACCCGTTCCACCACTTCGGTTGTGGCGCTGCTGCGGCGCTGCTCGCGCTCATCCGCGTCCTCCCTGACCGGCCCGTTTTTGGCTGTCGCGGCACGTGCGGCACACTGGTGTAGACCAGTTGTGGGCAGGTTGCTGCTGATCATCATCATTCGGCAGATAACGGGCATGCGCTCGCGAAGTTGGGCCAACCGTGCGTTACCGTGACACGGCGGAACGCGCTGGTGGTACCCGTCCACTGGACGCCGAGACTCGTTCTTCGTATCACTCAGGGAGAAACACATGGCCACCAAGGCTGAGAAGATCGTCGCCGGGCTCGGCGGCATCGAGAACATCGAAGAAGTCGAAGGCTGCATCACCCGCCTCCGCACCGAGGTCATCGACCCGAGCAAGGTCGACGAAGCCGCCCTCAAGGCCGCCGGCGCCCACGGCGTCGTCAAGATGGGCACCGCGATCCAGGTCGTCATCGGCACCGACGCCGACCCGATCGCCGCCGACATCGAAGACATGATGTGATCCAGCCCCACTGAGGCGGCCTGACGCCTTCGAAGACCCCGTACCGGACGCACCCGTACGGGGTCTTTTTGATTCTGCGCAGGGACTAGGCTCGGCAGCATGTCTCGCATTGACGGCCGTACGCCCGAACAGCTCCGCCCGGTCACCATCGAACGCGGATGGAGCAAGCACGCCGAGGGCTCCGTCCTCATCTCCTTCGGAGACACCAAGGTCTTCTGCACCGCCTCCTTCACCGAAGGGGTCCCGCGCTGGCGCAAGGGCAGCGGCGAAGGCTGGGTCACCTCCGAGTACTCGATGCTGCCCCGCTCCACCAACACCCGCGGCGACCGCGAATCCGTCCGCGGCAAGATCGGCGGCCGCACCCACGAGATCTCCCGCCTCATCGGCCGCTCGCTGCGCGCCGTGATCGACTACAAGGCCCTCGGCGAGAACACCATCGTCCTCGACTGCGACGTCCTCCAGGCCGACGGCGGCACCCGCACCGCAGCCATCACCGGCGCCTACGTCGCCCTCGCCGACGCCATCGCCTGGGGCCAGAAGAAGAAGCTCATCAAGGCCGGCCGCAAGCCCCTCACCGACACCGTCGCCGCCGTCAGCGTCGGCATCGTCGACGGCGTCCCGCTCCTCGACATCTGCTACGAGGAAGACGTGCGCGCCGAGACCGACATGAACGTGGTCTGCACCGGCGACGGCCGCTTCGTCGAGGTCCAGGGCACGGCGGAGGGCGAGCCCTTCGACCGCAAGGAACTCAACGCCCTCCTGGACCTCGCCGCCGGCGGCTGCGCGGACCTCCAGGCCATCCAGCGCAGCGCGCTGGAACTGTAGGCGCCCGGTTCGGCGTCTGGCAGGGTACGGGCGCACGGTGTCAAAGCCGCGCGCCCGTCCACGTATCCAAGTCCTTGGGGGACTCGAACATGAAGCTCCGCATAGCCGCCGTGGCCCTGGCCGCCGCCCTCACCGTCCCGGCCCTCGCCTCGTGCGACGCGATCTCCACGGCGATGGACTGCGCGAACACGGCGGTCGCCATCACGGAAGGCGTGACCGACCTCTCCGAGGCGGTCTCCAACGCGGGCAACAGCCCGCAGGACGCCCAGAACGCGCTCAACCAGATCGACGCCAACCTGAAGAAGATCGGCGACCAGACGGACAACACCGACCTGGGCAAGGCCATCGACTCCATGAACGCGGCGGTCAAGAACGTCCGCACCGCCATCGAACAGGGCGACACCACCCCGGACATCCAGCCGGTCGCCGACGCCGCCTCCGAACTCTCGAAGGTCTGCACCCCCGGATAATGGGCGCATGACCTCGACGCCCACGAAGCCTTCGACGCCCAGCCGCCTGATCCTGGCCACCCGCAACGCGGGCAAAGTCTCCGAACTCCACGCCATCCTGTCCGACGCCGGCCTGCCGCACGAGCTGGTCGGCGCGGACGCGTACCCGGAGATCCCCGACGTCAAGGAAACCGGCGTCACCTTCGCGGAGAACGCCCTCCTCAAGGCCCACGCCCTGGCCCAGGCCACCGGCCTGCCGGCGGTCGCCGACGACTCGGGCCTCTGTGTGGACGTCCTGAACGGCGCCCCCGGCATCTTCTCCGCCCGCTGGGCCGGCCGCCACGGCGACGACGAGGCGAACCTCCGTCTGCTCCTGGCCCAACTCGGGGACATCGACGACACCCACCGCGGCGCCCACTTCTTCTGCGCGGCGGCCCTGGCCCTCCCGGACGGAACGGAGCGCGTGGTCGAAGGCCGCCTCCTGGGCACCCTCCGCCATGATCCCTCCGGGACGGGCGGCTTCGGCTACGACCCGATCCTCCAGCCGCTGGGGGAGTCCCGGACGTGCGCGGAGATGACGGCGGCGGAGAAGAACGCGATCTCCCACCGGGGGCAGGCGTTCAGGGCGCTGGTGCCGGTGGTGCGGGAGCTGCTGGGCTGACGCCGCCCTGATACGCCGAAGGCCCCGTGCGCGACATCTGCATACGGGGCCTTCGACATGACGTGCGGTTGGGGGGACTCGAACCCCCACGGGGTATTACCCCATTTGGACCTAAACCAAACGTGACTGCCAATTCCACCACAACCGCGACATGTTACCCAATTCGGACATTGCGCCCGGTTGGGTCGCACTCAGTCTACTGGGCGGCCGGGGTGGGCGGCAGGTTTGGGGGGATGCTTCCGGCGTGACGCGTCCATCCGAGACGGTTGGGGTATGGATGGCTGCCAGGAAGGGGGTTCAGATGCCCAGGTCCTTGATGATCTTGGCTACGTGGCCCGTGGCCTTGACGTTGTAGAAGGCGTGTTCCACCTTTCCCTCCTCGTCCACGACCACCGTCGAGCGGATGACACCCGTCACCGTCTTGCCGTACAGCTTCTTCTCGCCGAACGCGCCGTAGGCGGTCAGGGTCTCCTTCTCCGGGTCGCTGACCAGGGTGACCTTCAGGTGTTCCTTCTCGCGGAACTTCGCGAGCTTCTCCGGCTTGTCCGGGGACACGCCGATGACGTCGTAGCCGGCCGTGGCCAGGACGTCCAGGTTGTCCGTGAAGTCGCAGGCCTGCTTGGTGCAGCCCGGCGTCAGCGCGGTCGGGTAGAAGTACACGATCACCTTGCGGCCCTTGTGGTCGGCGAGCGAGACCTCGTTGCCGTCCGCGTCGGGCAGGGTGAAGGCGGGGGCGGTGTCGCCCGGCTGCAGTCGCTCGCTCATCTGAATCTCCTCGGGTGGAACGCCCGGCTCAAGCCGGAGGGGGAAACGCATATCGGGCTCGAAGACGCGTTGTGGTGGGGTGCCGCTAGGTGATGGTATGACCTGCGCTTGTGTTCGGATCGTGACCGCCCCTAGCGTCCGGGGTGTGGGGACTTCTTCTTCCGTGAAGCGGGCTTTCAAGTACCGCTTCTATCCGACCGATGTACAGGCGGCAGAGCTGTCGCGCACGTTTGGGTGTGTGCGGAAGGTGTACAACCTGGCTCTGGCCGTCCGTTCCGAGGCGTGGACGAAGCGCAAGGAGCAGGTGGGCTACGGGCAGACCTCGGCGATGCTCACTATCTGGAAGAAGACCGAGGAACTGGCCTATCTGGCTGAGGTGTCGTCTGTTCCCTTGCAGCAGGCGCTTCGTCATGTGCAGGCAGCGTTCGTCGGGTTCTGGGGGAAGCGGGCGCGGTATCCCCGCTTCAAATCGAAGCGGAAGTCCCGGGCGAGTGCCGAGTACACCCGCAGTGCGTTCCGCTACACCGACGGTCGGCTTGTGCTCGCGAAGATGGCGGAGCCTCTGGACATCGTGTGGTCGCGCCCCTTGCCCCTGGGAGTGGAGCCGTCCACTGTCACGGTGTCCCGTGACAGTGCCGGGCGCTGGTTCGTGTCGCTGCTGTGCGAGGACACGCCCAAGCTCGTGTCGGCCAGTATGAACGCCGTCGGTATCGATGTTGGGCTGACGGCGTGGATCACCTTGTCCAACGGGGAGAAGGTCGCCAACCCGAGGTGTGAGCGCAAGGACCGGGAGCGCTTGGCCCGTGCACAGCGAGTGCTGTCGCGGAAGGAGAAGGGCAGCAAGAACCGGGCCAAGGCCCGGATCCGGGTGGCCAGGATCTATGCCCAGATCGCCGACCGCCGCCAGGACCACCTGCACAAGCTGACGACTCGACTCGTGCGCGAAAACCAAACGCTCGTGATCGAGGACTTGACCGTCCGCAACATGCTGAAGAACCACAAGCTCGCCCGCGTCATCAGCGACGCGGCCTGGCGCGAGCTCCGGTTGATGCTGGAGTACAAAACGGCTTGGTACGGGCGAGAGCTGATCACCGTGGACAGGTGGTTCCCCAGCTCCAAGCTGTGCTCGGCATGTGGGGTGATCGCCGAGGCGATGCCCCTGAGCGTCCGCGAGTGGACGTGTGAGAGCTGCGGGACGACCCACGACCGGGACGAGAACGCAGCGATCAATCTTCTGGCCGCCGGGCTGGCGGTTACTGCCTGTGGAGCGGGTGTAAGACCTGAACGGGAGTCCTCCTCTCGGTCGAGGCCGTCCGCGGCGAAGCAGGAAGCCCCACACGTGAGGGTGGGAACCCTCTCGCTTTAGGCAGGGGAGAAGCCAAGCCACGAGACTAAGCTGACAGTCTGCGCATAGGGCACTACACCCCATGCGGGACACGATCACGACGAAGACGACGGAGGCGCGCGGTGCCGGAAGCCAGGACCCCCGCACAGATCGAGGCGGACATCGTCCGCCGCCGCGAGCAGCTCGCCGAGACGCTCGACGAGATCGGTGTGCGGATGCACCCGAAGACGATCATCGGGGACGCGAAGGCCCGGGTGGTCGGAGCCGTTGATCACACCGCCGGGCGGGCCTTCGCCGCCGTGAACCGGTGCGTGACCGACGTGCAGGCCGGGCTGCGCCACGAGGACGGGGCCCCGCGGTTCGAGCGGGTCGTGCCGGTCGCGCTGGTCGCGGTGGGTCTGGTCGGGCTGCTCGTGGTGTCGGCGCGCCGTCGGCGGGGATGACCCTCCGGAGTACAGGGGCCGCGCGGGCAGGTAAGTTCGAGGCGTGAGCGAGAACACCACCCACGACAAGCTGCCCATCCGCATGCTGCACGACCGCGTGCTCGTGAAGTCCGACCTGCCGGAGGGCGAGCGCCGCTCGGGCGGCGGGATCCTGATTCCGGCGACGGCCGCGGTGGGCAAGCGGCTGGCCTGGGCCGAGGTGGTCGCGGTCGGGCAGAACGTGCGGTCCGTCGAGCCGGGCGACCGGGTGCTGTACGACCCCGAGGACCGGGCCGAGGTCGAGGTGCGGGGGGCGACGTACGTGCTGATGCGTGAGCGGGACCTGCACGCGGTGGCCGCGGAGCGGCTGGAGGGGTCGAAGGACTCCACCGGGTTGTACCTGTAGAAACCTCGGGAAAGGGCTGGTGGCCCAGGTCACCGGCCCTTTTTGCTGCCCTCTGCCCGCCTTTTGCTACGGTGGAGGAGAACCCCGACGAGACGCGCCGTACCGGGTTGACGACAAGACGACGCACCCCGTATCGCTCGATGTCTCGTTGCTCGGAGGTGCCGTCATGGCATGGGTTCTTCTTCTCGTCGCCGGTCTGCTCGAAGTCGGCTGGTCGATCGGCATGAAGTTCACCGAAGGTTTCACCCGGCTGTGGCCCAGTGTGTTCACGGGTGCCGGGATCGTCGCCAGCATGGTGCTGCTGTCGTACGCGGCCAAGACCCTGCCCATCGGTACGGCGTACGGCGTGTGGGTGGGCATCGGTGCCGCCGGAGCGGCGGTGCTCGGTATGGCGGTGCTGGGTGAGCCCGTCACCGCCGCCCGGATCTTCTTCATCTGTCTGCTGCTGGTGGCCGTGGTGGGGCTGAAGGCGACCTCCGGGCACTAGTCGCCAGTCACTTCATTCGAGGAACGCGGACGGTGGGCGCAGGCCCGCCGCTCCCGCGTCCGCCCCGGCGGCGGCGCCCGCGTCCGTGCCCTGTGTCGTGCCGCCCTGGGTGCCCGTGGTGGTGCCGCCCTCGGTGCCCTCGGTGGTGCCGCCGTTGTTCTGGCCGCCGTTGGTTTGGCCTCCTTGGGTCTGGCCCCCTTGGGTCTGGCCGCCGTTGTTCTGGCCCCCCTGGTTCTGGCCGCCGTTGTTCTGTCCGCCCTGGTTTTGTCCGCCGGTCGGGTTCGGCCGGGTCGGGCGGCCGGGGCGGGTGGGGGTGGGTTCGCCGGAGGGCGTTTCCTCCGGCGGGGTCTCCTCGAAGCTGGGGGAGGGCGGGGGCTGGGCCGCGCCCGGCTGGAGTTCGAGGTCGAAGTCCACGGGGTCGGTGCCCTCCAGGGCCGTCTTCGTGTACGCGGCCCAGATGCGGGCCGGGTAGCCGCCTCCGCCGATGCGGGCCTCGCCGAGGGCCCCGTACAGGGACTGGAGGGTTCCGGTGTCGGGGTCCTGGCCCATCATCGAGACCACCGTGACCAGGTCCGGGGTGTACGCCGCGAACCAGGCCGAGCGGTCCAGTTCGCCGGTGCCGGTCTTGCCGGCGGCCGGGTGGCCGGCGGCGAGGGCGGCCGTGCCGGTGCCGTTGTCGACGACGCTGACCAGCATGGAGGTGGTGGTGTCGGCGGCCTCGCGGGTGACGGCCTGGGTCGGGGAGCGGTCCGGGAGGCCGATGGTGTCGTCCTCCTTGGTGATCTTCTCCAGGAAGGTGTACGGGGTGCGGCGGCCGTGGTCCGCGAGGGTCGCGTACGCCTGGGTCATGTCGAGGACGCTGGCCTGCAGCGTGCCCAGTGCCATGGCCGGGCCGGGGACGAAGTTCGGGGTGTTCTCGGGGATGCCGAGGTCGACGGCGGTCTTCTTGACCTTCGCCGTGCCGACGTCGACGACCATCTGGGCGAAGACGGCGTTGACGGAGAGGTCGGTGGCGGTGTTGACGGTGATGTTGCCGTAGGAGACCTGGCCCTCGTTCTCGGGGGCGTAGGGGATCCGGGTGCCGACGACGCGGCGCTTGTTGTCGCCGTTGTAGACGGTGTTCGGGGTGATGCGGCGGCCGTCCTGGGTGCGGGAGTCGTTCTCGACGGCGGCCGCGAAGACGAACGGCTTGAAGGTGGAGGCGACCTGGTAGTCGTGGCGGGTCGCGTTGTTCACGTACTGCTTGGTGTAGTCGATGCCGCCGTACATGGCGACGACCTTGCCGGTGGCGGGGTCGATGGAGACGCCTCCGGCGCGTACGAGGCGGTCGGCCTTGCGGGCTTCCGGGTCGAGCTTGCTGACGAGCTGGGCGTTGACGGCGTCGACGAACGCGCTCTGGCGGCGCTTGTCGATGGTGGTGGTGATCCGGTAGCCGCCTTCGGCGAGGGTCTTCTCGTCGAGGATCTTGTTCTCGGCGATGTAGTCCTTGATGGCTTCGACGAGGTAGCCGCGCTGCCCGGACAGTCCGGCGGCGGGGCGGACCTTGCCGGGTTCGGGGAACTGGGTGGTCGCGCGCTCGGCGGCCGGCATCCAGTTCTTCTTGACCATGCCGTCGAGCACGTAGTTCCAGCGGGCGAGGGCGCGGCCGCGGCTCTGGGGGTGGGAGACGACGTCGAAGGCGCTGGGGGAGTTGAGGAGGGTGGCGAGGTAGGCGCCCTCGGCGGTGGTGAGTTTGCCGACGTCCTTGCCGTAGTAGGCCTGGGAGGCGGCCTGGATGCCGTAGGCGTTGCGGCCGAAGTAACTGGTGTTCAGGTAGCCCTCGAGGATGTAGTTCTTCGACTTCTCGCGACCGAGTTTGATCGCGATGAAGAACTCATTGACCTTGCGTTTGATCGTCTGTTCCTGGCCCAAGTAGTAGTTCTTGACGTACTGCTGGGTGATGGTCGAGCCGGACTGGGTGCCCTTGCCGGTGGCCGTGTTCCAGGCGGCGCGGAGCATGGCCTTGGGGTCCACCGCCCGCTCGGAGTGGAAGTCCCGGTCCTCGGCGGCGAGTACGGCTTCCTGGACGGTCCGGGGGATCTGGGAGAGCGGCACGTTGACGCGGTTGACCTCGCCGTCGCGGGCGAGCTGGGAGCCGTCGGAGTAGAGGTAGACGTTGGACTGCGCGGTGGCGGCGGCGTTGGCCGGGGGGATGTCGACGAGCAGGTAGCCGGCGACGAGGGCGCCGCCGAGCAGCAGGGCGAGGAGGAGTACGCCGCCCAGCACCATCCGCCAGGTGGGGACGAGGCGCCGCCAGCCGGTGCGCCTGCGGCGGGGCCTCTTGCCGGGCTTGGGGGGCTTGCCGGGCTTGCTCGGCTTCTGCGCCCTCGCCGGCGGCGGCGGTTGCTGCTGTCCGTCGGGCGAGTCCGGGTCGCGAGGGGTCCAGCCGGGGGGTGGTGACTGGTCGCTCATCTCCAGGAACTCCTCGACGCCGTGCGAAATATCCACTTCTGTACCTCATGGTGTCTACCCGATGGCCGGTGATTCCGCTCCGGACGGGCGTAAATCGGTCGCGTGGATCGCCCCTCCGCACTAAGCTCGCGCGCTTTGGCCGACGTAGGAACGACCTGGGAAAGGGAGGGATACGGTGCGGCATCAAGCACGTGGGAGAGCGCTTCTCTACCTGGTGGTGGCCGCGGGCGGGTTCCGGCGCTACGCCACTTACGGGACGGCGACGGTGGCCGGGGTGTTCACCAACACCGTGTTCGGTTTCATCGTCGCGTACACGTACATCGCGCTGTGGGACGAGCGGCCCGGGCTCGGCGGCTACGACCAGGCGCAGGCCCTGACCTTCGTGTGGGTGAGTCAGTCGCTGCTCGCCGCCGGGGCGCTGATCGGGGGCGGCTTCCAGGAGGAGATCCAGGAGCGGGTCCGTACGGGTGCGATCGCGGTCGACCTGTACCGGCCGGCGGACCTTCAGATGTGGTGGCTGGCCGCCGATATGGGCCGGGCGGCCTTCCAGTTGGTGGGGCGCGGGGTGGTCCCGCTGGTGGCGGGGTCGCTGGTGTTCACGCTGGCGCTGCCCGACGATCCGGTGCGCTGGCTGCTGTTCCTGGTGTCCGTGACGCTCGGCCTGGTGGTGAGCTTCGCGCTGCGCTACCTGCTGGGGCTGCTGGCGTTCTGGCTGATGGACGGTTCGGGGATCAATCTGATGGCCACCGTCGTCTCGATCTTCTTCTCGGGGATGCTGCTGCCGCTGACGGTCTTCCCGGGCGGTTTCGGCGAGTTGGTGCGGGCGCTGCCGTGGGCGGCGATGCTCCAGGTTCCGGTGGACGTGCTGATGGGCAAGCACGCGGGGGCCGGGGGCGCGGCCGAGGCGCTGGGGTTCCAGGCCGGGTGGGCGCTCGTACTGCTGGGCGTGGGGCGGCTGTTGCAGGCGGCGGCGACGCGGAAGGTGGTGGTGCAGGGTGGCTGAGGGTGCGGTGCTGGTGGAGCGGGGGCGGGAGCGGGGGCCGGAGGCCGCCGAAGTGGTGGTGCGGCGCGGCCGGGTGGTGGAGGGGGTGCGGGGCTACGGGCTGATCGTGGCGATGTGGATCCGGTCGACGATGACGTACCGGACGTCGTTCCTCCTGTCGGCCTTCGGGAACGCGGCGATCACGCTGCTCGACTTCGTCGCGATCTACATCATGTTCTCCCACGTGGACGTGTTGGGCGGTTTCACACTGCCCGAGATCGCCCTGCTGTACGGGTCCTGCTCGGCCTCCCTGGGCCTGGCGGATCTGCTGCTCGGCAATACGGACCGGATCGGGGCCCGGATCCGGGACGGTTCGCTCGACACGATGCTGGTGCGCCCGGTTCCGGTGCTCGCGCAGGTCGCGGCGGACCGGTTCGCGCTGCGTCGGCTGGGGCGGGTGCTGCAGGGGCTCGGGGTGTTGGCCTGGGCGGTGTCGGCGCTGGACGTGGACTGGACGCCGGGCAAGGTGCTGTTGGTGCCGGTGATGATCGTGGCGGGTGCGGCGATCTTCGGTGCGGTGATGGTGGCGGGCGCGGCGTTCCAGTTCCTGGCGGGTGACGCGGCGGAGGTGCAGAACTCCTTCACGTACGGCGGCTGCACGATGCTCCAGTACCCGCCGACGGTGTTCGGGAAGGACCTGCTGCGCGGGGTGACCTTCGTGGTCCCGCTGGCCTTCGTCAACTGGCTGCCGGCGCTGTACGTGCTGGGGCGGCCCGATCCGCTGGGGTTGCCGGGGTGGGTCGCGTACGTGAGCCCGCTGGTGGCCTTCGCGGTGTTCCTGCCCGCGTCGCTGGCGTGGCGCGCGGGTGTTCGTTCGTACCGGAGCACGGGGAGCTAGACGTGGGTGTGGTGGATGCGCTGATCTCGCTGGACGGGGTCGAGAAGGTCTTCGACGTGAGGCGCCGGGTGGGCCTGATGCGCCGGGAGAAACGCCAGGTCAGGGCGGTGGACGGGATCAGCTTCGAGGTGGCCCGGGGCGAGATGGTCGGCTACATCGGGCCGAACGGTGCCGGGAAGTCGACGACGATCAAGATGCTGACCGGGATCCTGACCCCGAGCGGCGGCCGGCTGCGGGTCGCGGGCATCGACCCGGCGCGGGAGCGGATGCGGCTCGCGCACCGGATCGGGGTGGTGTTCGGGCAGCGGACCACGCTGTGGTGGGACCTGCCGCTGAAGGACTCGTACGGGCTGATGCGGCGGATGTACCGGATCCCGGAGGCGCGGTTCCGTTCGAATCTGGAGCGGTGCGTGGACCGGTTGGACCTGGCGGAACTGCTGGACGTGCCGGTGCGGCAGCTGTCGCTGGGGCAGCGGATGCGCGGGGACATCGCGGCGGCACTGCTGCACGATCCGGAGGTGCTGTACCTGGACGAGCCGACGATCGGGCTGGACGTGGTGAGCAAGGCGAAGGTGCGGGGCTTCCTGCGGCAGTTGAACGAGGAGCTCGGTACGACGGTGCTGCTGACCACGCACGACCTCCAGGACATCGAGCAGCTGTGCGAGCGGGTGATGGTGATCGACCACGGGCGGCTGATGTACGACGGCCCGCTGGGCGGGCTGCACGCGGCGGGGTCGGCGCACGAGGTGGAACGGACCCTGGTGGTCGACCTGGAGCGGGAGCACGCGCCGATCGAGGTGGCGGGCGCGCGGGTGGTGAAGGTGGAGGGGCCACGACAGTGGCTTGCGTTCCCGGCGGGGGCGTCGGCGGCGCCGCTGGTGGCGGCGGTCGCGGCGGAGTATCCGCTGGTGGACCTGTCGGTCCGGGAGCCGGACATCGAGGACGTGATCGCGCGGATGTACGACGGGCGGGGGTGAGGCGGGGGCGGGGCGCATGGGAAGCGGGGTCAGGGACCGGATAAGGGGTAAACCGGGGTCGATCTCCGGGTGCAACTCCGGGTCCGACCCATACAACTTGCGGTGATCCCTGCATAGTCTGGTGTGCATGAGTGACGAGCGGCCGGAGAAGCCGTTGCCGGAGCTGAGGGCGTCGGATGCCGACCGGGACCGGGTGGTGGAGCGTCTGCGTGACGCCGTCGCCGAGGGCCGGCTCGACATGGAGGAGTTCGAGGAGCGGCTGGAGGCGGCGTACAAGTCCCGTACGTACGCGGAGCTGGAACCGCTGACGCGGGACCTGCCGGCGGTGTCGGGGGACGGGAGCTCGCTCGCGTCGCCGGTCCCGCTTTCCGCGTCGGCTTCCGGTTCCGGTGCGGCGTGGCCGGCCCGTATCGGCGGCACGGGTACGTCCACCACGGCCGTGGCGATCATGTCGGGCTTCCAGCGCAAGGGCCGGTGGACGGTGCCCGCCCGCTTCGACGCGGTGGCGTTCTGGGGCGGGGGTGAGCTGGACCTGCGGGAGGCGAACTTCGCGCAGCGCGAGGTCGTGATCAACTGCGTCGCGATCATGGGCGGCATCCAGATCACGGTGCCGCCGGGCATCGCGGTCGACGTACGGGGCATCGGCATCATGGGCGCCTTCGACCAGCGCGAGGGCAGTGGCCCGACGGAACCGGGCGCGCCGAAGGTGGTCGTGACGGGGTTCGCGTTCTGGGGCGGGGTGGAAATCAAGGTCAAGGCGCCGAAGCGCCCGCTGGGCGGCCCGTCGCTGCGCAAGGAGCTGTAGCGGGGCCGCCGTTGCTTGGCGGCACCGTGTGCGCCTCAAACGCCGGCGGGGCTGAGGGTGCCCCCTGTACCGGGGTCGGCCTGTTGGGGCGGTGCCCCGCCGGAGTGTCTCCTCGTCCTCGCGCACTGAGCCGCCGCTTCGAAGCGCAAGCGTGGTTGCGCGCTCGTCCTGCGGGGACACTCCGCCGTGTCCCCGCCCCAACGCGCGCTCCCGGCCCACGGGGCGGGGTCTGGGCCGTCTGGCCGGTCCGCGGGGGCACTCCGGGGCGTCCCCGCAGGACGAGCGCGCAACCACCCTCCACTTCGAGAGGTGCCTTGGTGCGCGAGGACGAGGAGACGCCCCGGAGGGACACCGCGGACCAACCCGACGGCCAAGACCCCCGCCCGGGGGGGCAAACCCAGCCCCGCCGGCGTTTGAGGCGCACGGTGCCGCCCGGCAGCGGCGGCCACCCGAACCGCGCACCCCCCCGCGGGAGCGAAAGGGCGTGGCGGGAACTCCTGGGACCTCCCGGGAGTCGGATGCTATGCAGACAAAACCGGCGCCCCCGGGGGAAGGCAGGAGCACGTGACGAACCGCACCACAGCCGGAGGTGGCGGCCGCGGCGACGGCGGCGACACGCTGGCCCCACCCAGACCTGCGGCGGCCAAGGCGGCCGCGGCCGCGTTCGTCTTCAACGCCGCCGACGAGGAGCGCCGCCGGGGTGTCCGCCGGATGAAGACCACCGCGACCGGTCTCCTGATCCTGGTCGCGCTGATCTACGTACTGGCCAAGGTCGCCCAGCACGCATGGGGCGCCGGCGGCTGGGCCGGCTATGTCGCGGCCGCCGCCGAGGCCGGCATGGTCGGTGCGCTCGCGGACTGGTTCGCCGTCACCGCTCTGTTCCGGCGGCCGCTCGGCCTGCCCATCCCGCACACCGCGATCATTCCGACGAAGAAGGACCAGCTGGGCGTCTCCCTCGGGGAGTTCGTCGGCGAGAACTTCCTCTCCTCCGACGTGGTCAAGGCCCGCCTCCACGCCCTCGGCATCGGCGGCCGCCTCGGCGCCTGGCTGGCCGAGCCCGCGCACGCGGACCGGGTCACGGCGGAGCTGGCGACCGCACTGCGCGGAGCGCTGACCGTGCTGCGCGATTCCGACGTGCAGGCCGTCGTGGGCGAGGCCATCACCCGCCGCGCGGAGACCGCCGAGATCGCGCCGGGCATCGGCAAGACCCTCGAAAAGGTCGTCGCGGACGGCGGCCACCACCGCGCCGTGGACCTGGTCTGCACCAAGGCCCACGACTGGCTCGTCACGCACGAGGCCTCGATCACGGACGCCGTCCAGGGCGGGGCCCCGGGCTGGACCCCGCGTTTCGTGGACCGCAAGGTGGGCGACCGCGTGTACAAGGAGCTGCTCCGCTTCGTCACCGAGATGCGCGACATGCCGCAGCATCCGGCGCGCGGGGCGGTGGACCGCTTCCTGACGGACTTCGCGGCCGATCTCCAGTCGGACACGGAGACCCGCGCCCGCGTCGAGCGCCTGAAGTCCGAACTCCTCGCCCGCGACGAGGTCCAGGACGTGATCAGCTCCGCCTGGATGGCCATCCGTACGATGATCATCTCGGCGGCGGAGGACGAGCGCAGCGAACTGCGCCTGCGCGTCCGGGCCTCCCTCATCTCCCTGGGCGCCCGCCTGGCCACGGACGGCCGCCTCCAGCGGAAGGTGGAGGGCTGGATCGAGGGCGCGGTCGTCTACGTGGTCACCACCTACCGCACCGAGATCACCTCCCTGATCACGGACACGGTGGCGGGCTGGGACGCCGAGCACACGTCCCGCAAGATCGAGGCCCACATCGGCCGCGACCTGCAGTTCATCCGCATCAACGGCACGGTGGTCGGCGCCCTGGCGGGCCTGCTGATCTACACGGTGTCCCGGGCGCTGGGGGCGTAGGGAGGGCTACGCGCTCAGCCGCGGTCGGCGACGGCCCAGGAGGCGGCGGCGACGACCCCGGCGGCCCCGAAGACGGCCGGCCACGCGCCGACCTTCTTGGCGAGCGGGTGCGCGCCCGCGAAGCCGGCCAGGTAGAGGGCCCCCAGCCCCGCCGCCGCGGGGGCGCCGCACTGCCGGTGCCATTCCCGTCCGGCCGCGAGGCCGGCGGCGCCGAGCACGACTCCGCCCAGGGGCCGCTTCCCGGTCCACCGGGCGACGGCGTACCCGCCGACCAGTCCGGCCGCCGCCACCACGGAACTCGGTACCCGTGCCATGTCGAATTCCTCGGATCTTCTCGTCGTATGGGCTTACCCGCGAGGCTAACGCGGCCGCCCGGCCATCCGGCGGCCGCCCAGTACTCCCATCAGCAGGAGCACGGCTCCGCCGATCACGGCATCCGGCAACACGTCCCGCAGTGCGCGCGGCAGCAGGGCCACGACACCCAGGACGAGAAGAAAGGCGAGAGCGCACCGGCCGGCCGCCCGAATCAGTCTGTCCACGCTTCCTCAACTCCGGCGCGGGGTTTCCCGACACGGAGGGCGGGGAGGGGATTTGTCGCACACTCGCCGGATCCGTGCGATGTGCGTCTTCGGAACCCGAACGGCATAAATTCGCTCTCCCCACCCAAAGGGGAAAATCCCCACCGGTCACACCGCCCCGACCGCTCGACATCAGGAGCCAGGACATCGTGATCTGCTACGGACCGGCCGTCCTCGACCTCGCGGACGAACTGGTCGACGCCTACGCCGACGTCTTCTCCGCCCCGCCGTGGAACGAGGACGAAGAAACCATTCGCCAGTTCGCGTCCCGCCTCCAGGCCGACAGTCGGCGCCGTGGATTCCGTACGGCCCTCGCCCAGTCGGCGACCGGCATCGACGGCTTCGCCACGGGCTGGGTCACCCCGGCCGCCTTCCCCAAGGACCGCGCGTACGCCCAGGTCGCGGCGCAACTCGGGCCCGCCCGCGTCCGGGAACTCCTGACCGGAGCCCTGGAGATCGACGAACTCGCGGTACGCCCCTACGCGCGCGGGCGTGGCACCGGCCGGGCCCTGCTCACCGAGATCACCGCCGACGCCCCGGACCGGCGGGCCTGGCTGCTGACCTCCCGCCTCGCCACCGACACGGTGGCGACGTACCGCCGCCTGGGCTGGCACGAGGTCTCCGCCCTCCCCGGCACGGAGACGGGAGTGATCGTCTTCCTGTCCCCGGACCACCCGAACCGCTGACGGGTACGCCGTTCCGGAACCGGGCATACCCGCCGCATGATCACCGCACAGCAGCCCAGGGTGGCCCGTCGGCAACTCGGCCTGGCCACCCGGCACCAGTTGGTCACGGCCGGAGTCCCCGACGGCACGATCACTTCCCGCACCCGCCCGGGCGGCCCCTGGCAGCGCTTGCTGCCGCGCGTCTACTTCCTCCAGACCGGCCCACCGGACCGCCGTCAGTGCGCCCTCGCCGCAGTCCTGTACGCCGCCGAGCCCGCCTCGGACCCGCTGGCCGGCGACACGGCCGCCCTCACGGGCGGCGCCGCCCTCGCCCTGCTCGGCATCCGCGAGGCCCCGTACGCTCCGGCCGACGTACTGATCCGCGCCCCGCGGAGGCTCACCGCCACCGCCGAGGTCCGCCCGCTCGCCACCTCCCGCTGGCCGGGCACGATCAACGTCTCCGGCATCCCCGCCACCCGTCCCGTCCGCGCGGCGGCCGACTTCGCCGCCCGCGCCGACCGCCCCGACCGGATCCGTGCGGTCCTCGCCCACGTCGTCCAGGCCGGCTGGTGCCACCCCCGCGACCTGCACGCCGAACTCCGCGCCGCCCGCCTCCTCACCCACCCCGCCGTCCGCGCCGCCGCGGCGGAACTCCTCGCGGGAGTCCGCTCCATCGCGGAGGCCCAGGCCCGCGACACGCTCTCCGCGACGGACCTCCCGCCCCCACTGTGGAACGCCCGCCTCCACACCCCGGACGGCACCTTCCTGGCCAGCCCGGACGCCTACTGGCCCGACGAGGGCGTCGCCCTGGAGATCGACTCGGCGGAGTACCACTACACCCGCGACTCCTGGCACGCCACGCTGCGCCGCCGCCTGCGTCTGGAGTCCCACGGCATTCTGGTGGTCAGCGCCACCCCGTCGATGATCCGCGACACCCCGAAGGAAGTCCTCGCGGCCCTGCGCGCCTTCCTGACCCTGGCCGCCACCCGCCCGACCCCGCCGACGGCCCTCGCCCGCGGGCACCGGCAGCCACCGCTCCCGCTCTGACTCGGCCGATGGCGGGCGGTTCACAATGGTGGCGTGAAGAAATTGGCGACGACGGCCACCGTGCGCACGCGAATGAGCCGCCAGAAGAGCCGCGATACCGGCGTGGAAGTGGCCCTGCGCAAGGCGTTGCACGCCAGGGGAGCGCGGTACCGGATCCACCGGAAGCCGGTGAAGGGCGTGCGGCGCGAGGCAGACATCGTGTTCGGGCCCGCGCGCGTGGCCGTGTTCGTGGACGGCTGCTTCTGGCACGGCTGCCCCGTGCACGCCACGTGGCCGAAGAACAATGCCGAGTTCTGGCGCACCAAGATCGAGGGGAACCGGCGTCGGGACCTGGACACCGACGTGCGGTTGGCCGAGGCCGGCTGGTTGGCCGTGCGGGTCTGGGAGCACGAGGGGGCGGACGAAGCGGCTGCGCGCGTGCTGGACGTCGTCGCGAGTCGGCGCGTGGGCGCGAGCGCGGGCCCGGAGGCCGGAGCGTGAGGTGAGCGCCGCCTCCGTCCGTGCCCCGGTCCGTCAGCTGTTGTGGGCCAGGAAGGTGTGGATCGCCTTCGCCAGCGTGCTGCCGAGGCCGACGGGGACGGCGTTGCCGATCTGACGGGCGATCTCGATCTTGGTTCCGTACCACTTGAAGGTCTCGGGGAACCCCTGGATGAGCGCGGCCTCGTAGTGCGTGATCGGGCGGTCCTCCGTCGGGTGCAGGTAGCGGCCCTTCTCGGGCTTGAAGAACTCCGTCCGGATCGTCACCGAGGGCGTGTGCGGCCGCATGCGGCCCATGACGTCGCCCGATCCGGAATTGTGGTTGTCCCAGCTCTCGGTGGAGAGGTAGAACTCCTGCCCCTTCAAACGGCCGTATCCCTTGTCGGTGGAGAGACGGATCCGGCCGGTCCGGTCGAGGCGGTAACTGACCCCGCGGAGATCGTTCCGGTTTCCGCCGTTCTTCTTGATCGCCATGTACCGGGCGCGGGAGAGATCCTCCGGGTTCCGGCCGAAATGGAGATCGGTCGTGAGGTAGTGCCCGGGGACGGCGCCGGCGGAATCCGCCTCGTCGCGCGGATCGGGCATGCGCTCCAGGACCGGGCGGTTCGCGGAGACGTCGAAGACCTTCGACACCGGAACCCAGCGCGGCAGCGCCTGACCACCGGTGACGGAGTCGAAGAGGGTGTCCTGCGCCTCGTCGGTCACGTACCCGTTCTTGTGGTGCGTCGGTACCGGGTGCTCCAACGGCCGGGTGAAGTCCTTGTGGGTGCAGATCACGATGACCCGACGGCGTGCCTGCGGGACCCCGTAGTCGGCGGCGTTCATCACGGCGGGCACCACCGTGTAGTCGTGCAGCGGATGCCCGGGCGTCGTCGAAGCGGAGAGCAGCTCCGCGTACTGGGGGGACTTCAGGAAGCGGTCCACGTTCTCGATGACGAACACCTTGGGGTGGACCTTGGCCACCACCCGCACGTACTCCTGCCAGAGCTCGTTGCGGGGATCCGTCGGATCCTCCTTGCCGAGCCCGGAGAAGCCCTGGCAGGGCGGACCGCCCATGATCACGTCGACCTGGCCCTTGAAGGGGGTGGGATCGAATCCCGCGATGTCACCGGCGAAGACGTGCGCACCACCGAAATTGGCCGCGTACGTGGCCGCTGCGGCCCGGTCGAATTCGACGGCGGCGACCGAGGTGAACGGGCTCGCCGTCCCTTCGGGGGTGTACAGGCTGAATCCGGAAGAGAAGCCACCAGCCCCGGCGAACAGGTCCATGACGCGGATCTGCCCAGGTAGAGACGGCTGGAGCTGCTTTCTGGTCATGAGGGTCAAGTGTAATCACCGAGCCGGGGCCCCACGGCGCCGTTCGCGCGGCCGATCAGGCTCGTAGTGCGGCGGCGACGGCCGCGCCCAGCACGCGTCCCACGGGCGGTGGCGAGGCATGGCCCACCTGCCGGTACATCGCGGTCTTGCGGCCCTCGATCCGCCACGAGGGAGGGAACCCCTGGAGCAGTGCGGCCTGGGCCACGGTCAGCGGCATCATGCCCGCCCGACCGAGCTCCGGATCCCAGTGGAAACCGGCGTCCGGCACGGCGTCCGCCACCGTCGCCCCGTCGATCCCCATGCGTGCCCACGCGCGCTTGGACCCCGTCGGTCCCAGGTCCGCGCCGCCGCGTTCCCAGGAACCGCCGACGAGGGTGGGGGCGGGCTGGTCGGCCTGCGCCGCCCACCTGCGCGCCTCGGCCCAGCCGCCGGCGGACATCGATTCCAGCAGGGCCTCGCCGACCGTCCTGTGCGGATCGGTCGTCGGAGCCGGCTGGACGAAGGCGTCGAGCAGGTCGCCCTTGAAAGCCACCAGAATTCCCTGACGGCGGGTTTGCGGAACGCCGAAATCGGCCGCGTTCAGGACGAACCACGTATGCCGATAGCCCAGGTGCGACAGCTCCTCCGTGACGTAGGAGCGGATCGCCTCGTAGGCGGGCTTCGTCGCCAGGTCGGGCACGTTCTCCACGAGTACGGCCCTGGGCTGCACGCCGTGCAGCAGCAGCATCGTGGCCCGCAACAGTTCGAGTTCGGGCTCGCTGTCCCGGCGTGCCGCGGTGGCCGCCGCCTTCACCCGCGGCAGGCCCGCCGAGAGCAGGTCCACGTCGTAGGTCTCGGTGTGCTCGACCGGGTCGAAGTCGAGCAGGTTCGTTTCGAGGACGTTCCAGGAGGAACGGTTGGCACGCAGGGTGCGGCACGCGACCTCGCGGTTGTCGAGCAGGAGGACGGGGTCGAAGCCGGCCTCCTCGAGCCCCAGCGCCAGTCCACCGGCGCCCGAGCAGATGTCCAGGGAGCGGAGCCGTCCCGTGGTGTCCGTGTTCATGCCGCCCCCTGGGTCCCGGCGCGGGCGGCGGTGGGACGGCTGACCGTCCCACCGCCGCCATGCCCGGGATCAACTCTTGTCGATCTCCGTGACGTCGATGATCGCACCGGCCTTGGAGGAGATCGTCGTGAACTGGACGACCTGCCCGTTCGCGCTGTGGGCCGATGCCGGCGCCACGAAGGTGAACGCCGTGACGATCCGGCTCGCGTCGACCCGTCGATCCGCGCCGATGGAGCCCTGATGGGCCGACTCGATGACGGGGTACAGGACGATCGCGCCACGGCGGTCGGCCACGAGGGCCTCCGTGGCCCCGTCGCCCGAGGAGCCCAGGGCCCCCGCGATCCGGTGGGCCACCCCACGGTGCTTCTTGTCGCTGATCGCTCCGAAGAGGGGTCCCCGCTCGGCGCGGCGGTCACGCGAGAACCACGAGTACGACCGGCCCGCCGAGCCGAGGGTGACGGTCTTGGCCTCCGAGCCCGAGGCGTGCTGCGGAGCCAGTACGACCCAGTCGTCCACCTTGCCCGCTTGGGTGATCTCCGAGAGGTACCGGAGGTGCGGAAGGAACTGCTCCGGAACCTCCCAGCGCAGATCGCGGAGGGTGTCCAGGATCGTGGCGGCGGGGAAGATCCCGCTCAGGGCGCGGAAGCGGTGGACGAGGTTGCCCTCGTCCGGGAAGTGGTACCCGTACGTGGTCGCCTGCGAACCGAGGGATTCGAGGTACGGAAGCCACAGCTCGGTGTTGTGCCGGAGGTCTTCGCCCTTCTGTGGATAGGCGGTGGGCTCCTCCCAGCACCCGGCGGACCGTACGAGCACCAGCCTGGCGTTGTACATCTTGTTCGGGCTCGCCGGCCTCAGCCACGGCAGGTGCTGGGACACCAACGGAGGGATCTCGGCGGGCGTGATCTGCGGCCGACCGTCCACCATCGCCGCATACCTGCGCAGCTCCGAACGGAATGCCTCCTCGTCGAGGCAGATCGCCTGGAAGGCGTCGTACAGATCGACCTCGGTCCGCCCCATGGTCTCCCTGCGCCCGAGGTAGAGACGTACGAGATCGCGGTATCCCCGGCGGAATCCGAACCAGCGCCCCATCTGCATGAGCGTGGAGGCGTTTCCGGCCCGACGGCGGAAGAACGACACGGTCAGCCCCTCGACCGTGAACCCGCGTGCCAGCTTCTGGCCCCCGATGAGGATCTTCCAGACAGGCCGCTTGTCGAAGTCGGCCTCGCCCGTCTCCAGGTCCTTGTCGCCGTTCACGACGATGATCGGTTGACCGTCACCGCCGATGCGTACGCTCGCCGGCCCGACGTAGCGCATCAACTCGTCGTAGGAGGCGGGTACCGCCTGCCCGTCGGCGCGGACCCGCGACACCGGGGCGACGTCCGTCTCGAAGAGCTTCCGCAGCCGCTCGTGCCCGCGGGGGCCGGTGTAGCCCGCGTCGTGCCACAGGTTCAGGACCCGATCGTGCAGATCACGGTGGATTCCCGTGCGCACCGACTCGTGAACGAGCATCGTGTGGTGCTCGAAGTAGCCGTCACCGAGGCCGCCCGCGTCCTCCCGGTACAGCTTCATCGCGGCCGTCAGCACGAACATGTCCATGGCCTGCCGCAGGCAGGTGTCGTCCTCCGCGTCGTCGACGATGTCCCGGACGTGGGCCTTCTCGTTGGAGTTCGCGACGGTGCGCTCGTGCTCCTCCACCTCACCGTCCAGATCGTGGAAGTCGCGCGCGCCCATGTATCCGTCGGGGCGGGGCAGGGAGATGAGGAAGTCCTTGGGGAAGATGTCCTCGGTGTCGCTCGGGTCAACGAAGACGTTCGCGAAGGGCGTCGCCGTGTAGCCCACGTACTGCGCGCGCGGCAGCATGTTCAGCAGCTTCGAGATCTGCTCGTTGATCGCGCTGCGCCGGACGTCCGGCTTGGAGGTGTTGACCGAGGCCTCGTCCGACTCGTCGTCGATGATCAGGACGGGGATCTCCGCCAGCGGGGTCTTGATCTTTCCCAGGTCCTTGACGAGCTTGGCCAGCACCGTCTTGTTCTTCTTGACCACCATCAGGCGTGCCGACGAGCGGTGCAGGTTCTCCCGGTCGTACAGCGGAAGGGCCGGTTCCCGCTTCTCGAACTCCAAGGCGGTGATGCCCTGCAGCAGGCTCTTGTAGTCGTCGTCCCGCGTGGTCATCCGCACGATGTCGAACGCCCCGAGCGCGGACGGAAGACTGCCGTGGGACACGAACTTCCCGGCCGCCCAGGCCGGGTCGTCGGCATAGTCCGATTCCAGCTCGCCGGCTCCGCGCAGGATGTTCTCCTTGCCGACGAGTTCCATGTCGAGGCGCCGCTGGGTCTGGGCGCGCAGCATGTTGAGCGTTCCCCCGAGAACGATCACCAGGCGGTAGCCCGCGTCCACGGCCTTGGCCATGACACCCGTGAAGTTCGCGGTCTTCCCGGACTGCACGTAGCCCACGACGAGACCCTTGGACTGGTACACCTCCGAGTCCGTCGGGTCGGCCAGCCGTTCGACGACCTGGTCGGTCGCCGCGTCCAAGGCGGCCACGGCATCGGCCGGCCACCCCTTGGCGGCGAGCAGCCCGCGATAGGCCGGCCAGTAGTGGGGGCGGCTGAGCTGGGACTGGGGCGTGTACCAGGGCTTGTGCTCCGGGCTGATCACCACGGAACCCGCCGCCTTCGACACGGGAATCAGCCCGTCGAGCAGCACGCGCGTCGCCTCGTCCAGCTTCAGCAGGCGATGGACCTCGGCCCGGCGCTCGTCCGTGCGCGGCGGGGTGTCGGTCCAGGTCGGCCGGTCGGAGTAGTCCCATCGCGTGAGTTGCCTGCGCCAGAGCTCGACCAGCTGATGCGTCGAGCGGGCCTCCTTCAGCGCCGCCTGGAAGTCCGCCTCGTGGGCGTACGCCGCGGCTTCCGGGGCCATGTCCTCGGCCTGGTACACGAGGGCGCGGGCCAGGTTCTTCGGCTTGCTGCCGTCGAGGTCGGCCAGTACGGCACTGTGCAGTTCGAGCCGGAGGGTTTCGCTGTTCGTCAATTCGGGGTCCTCGTCGGGCACGGAAGACGGAATTCGGTGAGGTCGACCGGCGAGCCGGGCACCGAGCTGAGATGGGTCACGTCCATGCGGTAGTCGATCGACGAGACGTGCTCTCGTACGGAGAGCGGAATCATCGACTCGGTCAACCGCGGCAGCTGATCGGC
Organism: Streptomyces sp. NBC_01351; assembly: GCF_036237315.1. Classification (GTDB taxonomy): domain Bacteria; phylum Actinomycetota; class Actinomycetes; order Streptomycetales; family Streptomycetaceae; genus Streptomyces. The sequence goes on from NZ_CP108356.1 coordinate 5,360,318, forward strand.
CGGGACGAGCAAGGGCGCCGTGCGCAGGGTCCAGCGCTCGTCGTCCGGGTCGCCCTCGCTCCAGCCGCCGGCCGCGAGAGCGTCTTCGAGGCGTACGGACGCGATGCGGTCCGCCGCGCGGGCGTCACGGATCACCTCGGCCACCGACTCGCGCAGGGAGCACCCGCCGAGGCCACCGCGCGTCAGTTGGAGAGAGGCGAACCACAAGGGTCGCCCGGGGGTTTCCGTGAGCTGGTGCACCCCGTGAACCGTGTGCCGACGCACCTCGGAGGCGGTGGTCTTCACCTCGAGATCGGCGCCGGGCAGTCCGAAGTCGTGCTGCTCCCCCTTCGGGCCGGTCCACGAATCGACCGCCCGGGCCCACCCGTGGGAGCGGGCCACGGCGTACAGCACCGCGAGTTCGCCGTGCAGCCCGATACGACGCTCCACTCCGAGGCCGCGCGGCCGGTCGAGCAGCCGACCCCAGGCGTGGACCGTCTCTTCGAAGGCCTGCGCGAGGTCCCGCTCGCCGGTGACGACGCGGTCGGCGACGGCGATGAGCAGATCGTGGAAATCGCGCATCAGCCCCACGTGGGTGGTGCGGATGCGAGCCATCCGAGTTCCGTCGCGCCACACCTGGTCGATGGCCACCGCCGGGAGCGACGAGCGCGGGGGCTGCTGGTGGCGGTCGAGTTCCACCTGTAGGGAGATCTCCTGCCCGCCGTCCCCGATCTCGTACCAGACCGTGCGTTCCGAGATCGGCGCGGAGAGCCGGTAGCCGGCGGCCTGCCGCGCCCCGAGATAGTGTTCGACGGTCGACCAGGGGAGTTCCGGGGATCCTCCGGCGTCAGTCATCGTCGCCCATGCGTTCCAGTTCGGTGCGGGCGGCGGCCACCAGGATGGACTGCCACAACTGAAGGTTGTCCTTTTCTCGGCTCCCGCTGTATTCCTTCTCGAACACCTGGTGGAGCAGGAGGTACATGAGGGATTTCAGGGTGGGGGCGTCATTGAGGCCGCCGCGCCTTCCGCCGAGAATCGCCGACCGGTAGTGGTGATTCAAGACGATGGTCCGGTTTTCCCTGTCGACGTCGAAGAACAGGCTGTTGTCCAGTGCCTGCCAGCGGACGGCGATGGGTTCTTCGCCCGGCAGCAGGGGCAGCTCGTCCTCGATCGCCTCTCGTACGGCGGGATCGAAGCCCTTGCCCGGTCCGACCACGGACTTTCGGGCGGTTCCCGCCCGCTTGCGCGCCTCGCGGTAGACCGACTCGGCGTCGGCGACGTAGTCGAGGAAGCGCCGCCCCTCGGCGTCCCGTGCCTCTTCCAAAGCGGCGACGAACTCGGGGGACACCTCCACGCCTTCCTTTTTCACGGTGAGGCGGAAGACGTCGTTCCCGTGCGGCGGAAGGTCTATGGCCACGCGGGAGAGGGAGAGGTGCTGATCCGGCTGGCGGAAGTTGTTCCACCCGCCTGCCTGGACGAGACGATTGTGCCGGTAGAAATAGAAACCCTGGCGTTCCAGGACGGAGCCGACCGCCTTATAGCCGTCCAGGGTCGACTTCGCCGGCCAGACGTGGGCGTCGAGGGATACGGGGAGGACGGAATCGAGATTTACGGTGAAGCGCCGAGGGTAGTCGGCGTGGCCCGGGACCGGATATCCGAACGGGTCGAGGGGCTCGACTCCGAAGTTCATGTACTCGGTTCCGGTGTTCACGTCCTCGACCGCGATCGTGATGTTGAAGTCGTCCCGGGCGAGGAACCGGTGCAGGTAGAGACCGAGCTGGAGGCCGAGCCGGTTGATGGTCCGGTGCAGGTAGCGGTCGGTTTGCCCGCCCCCACCGTTTCGGGGGAAGTTCTTCACCCCGTCCCAGCGGATGACGGTGCCCTGCCAGGTGATAGGCCGCTCGGAATACCGGTCGATCAGTGTCTGTGCGTAGTCGGCGGCCACGATGTCGCACTGATAGCCGTTCACCGCCCGCTCCATGAGCCAACGGCGACCAACGGCCCTGGTCCTGCGCGTCTTGCTCACGACCGTCACCGCGGACGCGTGACTCAGGGACGCGGACTTCAATCCGGTGCCGAACATTCCGAGTGCCTCGGACGCGTAGTCGCGTCGACCTCCGACGGTCATGGCGACGTCGAGTTCCTCGTCGGTCATCCCCTTCCCGTCGTCGATGACGAGGAGGCTTACGAGCCGGTCCTCGTCGCGAAGGAAGTGGATCACCACGTCCCGGGCTCCGGCGTCGATGGAATTGTCGACGAGATCGGCGATGGCGACCTCGAACCCGTATCCCTGGCTGCTGAGCGCCTCCATGTACCGGGCGTCGGGAGGGAGGTGCTTGCTGCCCGTGGTGGGAACTTCGAACTGCCAGTCGTCGGTCATTACCTGCCTCGGGGGTCGTCGAATCGAGGAGGAGCCTAATCCGCGCGCGACACCTGCTGCAGGTCCGGGTGAAATCGGCCGGGATCGAAGGCGATCGACGGCGATCGGCGGCCAGGAATCAGGGGCCCGTGACCCCGTGGCACTCGCTGTACGGCTTGCCCGAGGCGCACCAGCATGGGGCCGTCGGGGTCGGGGGCCAGGGGGTGGCCTTGCCGCGGGCTGCGAGGGTCGTGGCGTATTCGGCCAGGAGGGACGGGGAGGCCGGGGAGGTCTTTTCGGAGGCTGCGAAGGCTTCGTAGGACGGGACGCTCGCCGTGACGATGCCGAGGTTCGTCGTGCCCGAGGCGGCCAGGGTGCGGAGGGAGGTCTCGATGCCGGACAGGTGGGCCTCGTGTGAGGGGTACTCCGCGGCGAGGGTCGGGTACGAGGTGAGGAGCTCCGCGAGCTCGCGGGCCGGCCAGTGGAGGATCGCCACCGGGAAGGGGCGGGAGAGGGCGGCGCGGCGGTCGCCGAGTTCGGCGCGGAGGCGGGCGATCTCGGCGCGGAGTTCGGCCGGGTCGTCGGAGCCCAGGGCCCAGATGCGCTTCGGGTCGTGGAGTTCGTCGAGCGGGATCGGGCCGATGTGGCGGGTGTCCGCGACCATGTCCCAGTCGTCGTGGGGGAGGGCGAGGAGCCGGCGCACCCGGTGGCGGCCCGTCAGGAGCGCGGTGGTGGCCGGGGTGAGGGGGGTGGAGTTCGAGATGAGGAGCGTTGCCGCTTCGGTGAAGCAGGAGTGGGCGGCCTCCAACTCGTCGTGGGCTTCCAGGGCTTCGGCGATGACCTCCCAGGGTGCCGGGTCCATCGGGGAGGCCGCGCGGATGCCGGAGATCAGGGCGCGGGCCTCCGGCTCGTGGCCGTACTCCCAGAGGTTCGCCGCCTGCAGGGCCTTGATCAGGTGGGGGTCGGCCGGGGAGGAGGAGAGGAGTTGGTCGTACAGCGCGCTGGCGCGGTCCCGGGCGTCGCCCAGTTCGAGGTGGGCCGCGGCCTGGAGGAGCAGGGGCTCCTGGTCCTCGGGGTAACGGGTCGCCGTGCGGATGAGGCGCTCGGCTTCGGCGATGTGCTCGGCAGGCGTGTCAGGGCGCATGGTTCACACCGTACTGCTGCTGGTCAGTTGGCGGGGGAGGACTTAGGGTGCGGCCCGTGCGAGATCGTGTGGAGCGCGTACCCGTGGTGGTGCAGGGGGGCGGTCGGCGGGGGCGTCTGGCCGGTCTCGCGGGGGTGTTGTGGGCGGTTGCCGAGATGACCGTCACCGTGGGCTTGGTGGTGCTGTTGCTGGTGGTGCACCAGGTGTGGTGGACAAATCGGCAGGCTGTTGCCGCCGCGCGGGATCGGGTCGAGGCCCTGGAGAGTGAGTGGGGTGGTCCACCCCGTCCGGTTCCGGTTCCGGCCCCTGCGGCTGATGAGGTTCCCGTGCCTGAGTCCCCGGGTCCGGGTCCAGGTCCCGGGGATGTTCCGGTCGTCGAGGAATCCGGTGCGGTGTCGACGCCGTCCCGGAAGCCTCCGGCTGGTGGTGCGCCTGCGCGGCAGGACGCGTACGCCGTGTTGCGGATTCCGCGGCTCGGGCTCGTCGTGCCCGTCGCCCAGGGGGTCGACAAGCGGGCCGTGCTGGACAAGGGGTACGCCGGGCAGTACCCGGGGACCGCGCAGCCCGGGGCGCGGGGGAACTTCGCGCTGGCCGGGCATCGCAATACGCACGGGGAGCCGTTCCGGTACATCAACCGGTTGCGGGCGGGGGACGAGATCTTCGTCGATGTGCGGGGGCGGCGGTACGTGTACGTGGTGGGGAAGGTGCTGAGTGAGACGACCGAGCGGGACACGGGGGTGATCGCGCCCGTGCCGCGGAGCGTCGTGAAGCCGGACTACGGGTACGGCGAGCCCGGCGCGTACATCACGCTGACTACGTGTACGCCCGAGTACTCATCCAAGTACCGGCTGGTGGTGTGGGGGAAGCTCAAGGAGTAGAGGTCGGATCGAGTCGGGTCGAGTCGGTTCGGGTGATCGGGGCCGGTTGTCGGTGGGTCTGGTTAGTATCGGTGAGTAGTGCGTCTCGTACGGGAGTTCGTGCGCCGGAGTGGGCAGGGGGGTGGGTTGCATGGGCTGGCGAGAGATGGGCCGACGGCTGTATTCCTCCTGGTCTGTGCTCGGGCTGCTTCCGCTGGTGCTGCTCGGGGGAGTGCTCGGGCTCTTCGCCGGGGAGGGCGGGCTCGGGGTCGTGGTGGTTGCCCTCGCGGCCACCGTTGCCGTGGGGGCCGCGGCGCTGGCCGCTGCCGCGCGGCTCGTGCGGCCCGTGCCGCCGCATCGAATACGCACCGCGATCCGTGATCGCGAGCAGCGCACGGCGTTCCTGCCGCAGCGCGATCCCGATGCCTCGGGCCGGTCGCGGCCCAGGGCGCCCGGCCGTCTCGTCCTGACGGCCGCGTAGGGGCGCCATCGCGTTCCGCTTGCTGATCACCGTTGCCGCCCCGCGTGGGTCGTCACGCCGAAGTTCTCTTTTCTTCGACGTTCGACGAGACCCCTCGGAGGGCCCGCGTGTCCGTTCTTTCTGGTGTTGTTGTCGAGCTGGGCCGGCTTCTTGAGCCGGTGCTGGCCGAGTCCGCGACCGCTGCCGCGATCGTGCTGTTCACCGTGCTCGTGCGGTGTGTGTTGTACCCGCTGAGCAGGGCCGCCTTCCGGAGTGCGACCCCGGTGGCGGGGTGTCTGCCGTTGCTGTTGCAGCTGCCGGTGTTCTTCCTGATGTACCAGGCGTTCTCCTCGGACGGTGAGCTGCTCGGGCATCGTCTGTTCGGTGCGCCGCTGGGGGCCCGGTGGGGCGACGCGCTGGGGGACGGCGGGCTGCTCGGGGCGCAGGGGCTGGTGTTCCTCGGGCTGTTCGCGGCGATCGCGGTGGTCGCCGCGTGGAGCGCGGTGCGGGGGCGGCGGGCCGCCGCTGCGGCGCCGACGGTGGCGCCGACCCCGGTCCCGGCCCGGGCCGCGGCTTCGGGAGGGGTTCCGGCCGCGATGAGTGCGGAGCAGCAGGAGGCGATGCGCAGGCTGGGCGGCGTACTGCCCCTGCTGTCGTTCGGGACGCTGATCACGGCAGCGGTGGTGCCGTTGGCCGCCGGGCTGTACCTGCTGACCACCACCGCGTGGTCGGTGGCCGAGAGGGCGTGGCTGCAGTCGCGTGCGGAGGCGCGTGTGGGGGCGAGTGTGGAGGCGCGTGTGGGGGCGAGTGTGGAGTCGCGTGGGGAGGCGAGCGGAGGGGGGCGTTCCAGGGTGTGAACAGGGTCTTGCGGAATGGGCCGGTTTCTTGGAGGATCGACCAATCCTCCGATGGCCGCAACCCATCGGCCGGCCCGTGGCATGCCCATGGGCCGACCACCCACGACCACGGGAGAATGCCCATGAAGCTGCTGCGTGTCGGACCCGTCGGGTCGGAGCGCCCTGCGCTGCTCGACCAGGACGGGACCCTGCGTGACCTGTCCGGCCTGATCACGGATGTGGACGGCGCCGTGCTGGCCGATGACGCCGTGCTGTCCCGGGTACGGGACGCGGCGGCATCCGGGGAGCTTCCCGCGCTGGACGCCGAGGGGCTGCGCATCGGTGCGCCGGTCGGCCGCATCGGCAAGATCGTGGGCATCGGGCTGAACTACTTCGGGCACGCGGCGGAGATCGGCGCGGAGCCGCCGGCCGAGCCGATCCTGTTCCTGAAGGCCGCCGATACGGTCGGCGGCCCGGACGACACCGTGCTGATCCCGCGCGGCAGCGTGAAGACCGACTGGGAGGCCGAGCTCGGCGTCGTCATCGGCAGTACCGCCCGCTACCTGTCCTCCGCGGAGGAGGGCCTCGCGCACGTCGGCGGCTACGCGCTGGTCAACGACGTCTCGGAGCGCGAGTTCCAGATCGAGCGCGGCGGCACCTGGGACAAGGGCAAGAACTGCGAGACGTTCACCCCGATCGGCCCGTGGCTGCTCACCGCCGACGAGGTCCCGGACCCGCAGGTCCTGGACGTGAAGCTGTGGGTCAACGGGGAGCTCAAGCAGGACGGCAACACCGCCGACCAGATCTTCCCGGTCGGCGAGGTCGTCCGGTATCTGAGCCAGTTCATGACCCTGTACCCGGGCGACGTCATCGTCACCGGTACGCCGGGTGGCGTGGCCATGGGCCAGCCGGAGCCGAAGCCGTACCTGCGGGCCGGTGACGTCGTGGAGCTGGAGATCGAGGGTCTGGGCCGTCAGCGCCAGGAGTTCAAGGGCGCGTAGCCGCCAGGTGTGGGGGAGGGGCGGGGCTGCCGGTGGCAGCCCCGCCCCTCTCGCGTTCTCGGTGTGCGGCCCGCCGACCGGTTACAGGTCTACGGTCACCCCGTCGCGGGATGACCTGCGCGCCGCCTCCAGGACGTCGAGGCAGTGCGCGGCCTCGTACGCCGTGACCGGCGCGGGCCCGCCCTCGCGCAGGGCGGCGGCCACGGCCGCGTAGTACGCGGGGTAGTCGCCCGGGGCCGTGCGGACCGGGGTGCCGCCGCCGGTCAGCGGGGACTCGCCGGAGCCCAGGCGGCCCCAGAGGTGCTCGGGCTCCTCGCCCCACGGGGTGTCCGCCGTCGGTCGCAGGCCCTCGCGGAGGGCGCCCTCCTGCGGGTCGAGCCCGTATTTGACGTAGCCGGCCCGGGAGCCGAGGACGCGGAAGCGCGGGCCCAGCTGGGCGGTGGTCGCGCTGACGTAGAGGTGGGAGCGGACTCCGCCGGCGTGGGTGAGGGCGATGAAGGTGTCGTCGTCGGCCTCGGCGCCCGGGCGGCGCACGTCGGTCTCCGCGTAGACGCGTACGGCCGGGCCGAAGAGCACCAGCGCCTGGTCGACGACGTGGCTGCCGAGGTCGTACAGCAGGCCGCCGATCTCCTCCGGGGCGCCGGACTCGCGCCAGCCGCCCTTGAGCTGCGGGCGCCAGCGCTCGAAGCGGGACTCGAAGCGCTGGATCTCGCCGAGCTCGCCGTCGGCGAGGAGGCGGCGCAGGGTGAGGAAGTCGTTGTCCCAGCGGCGGTTCTGGAAGACGGAGAGGAAGGTTCCGCTGCGGTCCGCGAGGGCGGCGAGTTCGCGGGCCTCGGCGGCGGTGGCGGCGAGCGGCTTGTCCACGACGACGGGGATGCCGGCGCTGAGGGCGGTGGTGGCGAGCGGGACGTGGGTCTTGTTGGGGGAGGCGATGACGACGAGGTCGAGGCCGGCCGTGTCCCCGCCGAGCGCCCGGTCCCACAGCTCCTCGGCGGAGGTGGCGATGCGGACGTCGGGGAACTCGGCGCGGGCCTGGGCCTGCCGGGCCGGGTCTGAGGTGACGACCGTATCGAGGACGAGCCCGTCGGTGGCGGCCACGAGGGGGGCGTGGAAGACGGAACCGGCGAGTCCGTAGCCGATGACGCCGACGCGGAGGGGTGTGGTGCGCATGGGATTACTTTGGCAACAGCGTTGCCGAAGTGCAAGGAGGGTGGAGAATGGGCGGGTGAACAGGGGTAGCGGCAGCGGGGACGGGCCTGGTGGGCGGGGCGGGCAAGGTGGTCAGGCCGGGCATGCCAGGCGTGGTGGTCAGGGTGGTCAGGGTGGGCGCGGCGGGGTGAACCTGCCGGGGTTGCGCGGGCACAACGAGGCCCTGCTGCTGGATCTGCTGCGCGGCGCCGGCACGGAAGGGCTGGGCCGCGCCGCGCTCGCCGCCCGTACGGGGCTCACCCCGCAAGCCGTCAGCAAGATCACGGCGCGGCTGGCGGCGGAGGGGCTCGTCGCGGAGGCCGGCCGCGCGGCGTCCACCGGAGGCAAGCCGCGGACCCTGCTCCGGCTGGTGCGGGAGGCGCGGTGCGCGGTCGGAGTGCAGATCGACAGGGACGAGCTGCGGGCGGTACGGGTGGACCTCGCGGGCGGCGTCCTTGCCGAGACGCGTGATCCGCTGGACTTCGGGGCCGGGCCGGACGCGGTGGTGGAGGCGGTCGTACGGGCCTACGCGCGGGTGCTCGACCCGGCCGGGCCGGCGCTGCTCGGGGTGGGGGTGGCCGCGCCGGGGCCGCTGGATTCCGGGGCCGGGGTGATGGGGCGGGTCACGGGGTTCCCCGAGTGGGAGGGGTTTCCGCTGCGGGAGGTGTTGGAGGGGCGGTTGGGGGTGTGGGGGTCGGTGCCGGTCCCGGCGCCGGCGCCCGTGCCGGTGTGGGTGGACAAGGACACCAATGCGGGGGCTGCGGGTGTCGGGGCCGGTGTGGGTGCCCGTGCCAGTGCTGCGTATGTGCATGTCGGGACCGGGATCGGTGCGGGGTTGTGGCTCGGCGGCGGGGTCTATCGCGGGGGCCGGTCGGCGGCGGGGGAGTTCGGGCACCAGGTGCTCCAGCTGGACGGGCCGCCGTGCCGGTGCGGGGCCCGCGGGTGCGCGGAGGTGCTGTGCCTGGCGGCGGTGGCCCGCGGGGACCTGGCGGAGGCCGCGCGGATCCTGGGGGAGGGGGCGGCCAACCTGGTCGCGCTGCTGGACGTGGACCGGGTGCTGCTGGGCGGGCGGGTGGTCGAGGCGGACCCGGAGGTGTTCGTGGCCGGGGTCCGCGGGGTGCTCGCGGCGCGGGGGCTGACTCCGAACCCGCCGGTGGTGGGGGTGGCGCCGGTGGGGGTGGCGGCGGGGGCGGCGGAGCTGGCGCTGGCGCCGTTCTTCGGGCGAGCGGGGTGAAGGTTGAGGGGTGCTGGGCCCAGGCGGGGTCGGGTTGTGCGGGGTGGTGTTGGTGCTGGGGCTCCGCCCCAGACCCCGCGCCTCGAACGCCGGCGGGGCTGGAAGTGGGCCCGGCGGGGTCGGAGTGTGCTCGGCGGGGCCGGAAGTGGACCGGCGGAGGCGGAGTGTGTCCGCGAAGGGTGACGTGTGTCCGGTGAGGTCGGGTGGACGGCCTTGAATCGCCCTGGGTTCGTGGGCTATTCGGGGGTAAAGCGGGAGGGGTCGGGCGTGCCCTGCGGCGTGGCGGCGGGCTGGCGTGGCAGGGTGCGGGCAGGGCCGGGGTGATTGTCAGCTGGTCCGACCATCGTCCCGTCCGGCGAGTAGTGAAGGTCTTCCATGCGGCGACTGCGCAAAGCTCTGGCACTGACCGCAGTGCTCTCCGCCGCCATGGTCGCCACCGCACCCACCGCCGGTGCGGACATCGGCACCGGAGGCGGGGCCCGCCCCGCGCCCGCGCTGCCCTCGCGTGCGCTCGCGACCTGCGGGGACGGGAAGAGCGCCGCCTTCCCCATCGGGGCGCGGATCCGCGGTGGGCCGGCCGTGTACCGGACCGGTGGCGGGGCGCAGAGCTGGTACCTGGACCTGACGAACACCACGGGCTCCCAGTGCACGGCCATCCACCCCGTCGTCGTGTTCACCGACAAGGCCCGCGCCCTGCGCCCCGCGCACCTGCGCATGGACTTCGATGCCCCCGCGGGGACCTTTCCGGTCAGTCTGGAGCGGTCAGACCGGGACGAGATCATCGCCGTGTTCGACGGCGGGGACGCCTTCCCCGGGTTCACCGTCGGCGCCGGCGGGTCGCTCACCGTCAAGGTCTCCCTCGCCTTCGCCCCCGACGCCCCCACCGGAGAGGTCGTCGCCGACGCCGCCCTCGTTCAGCGCAAGGGCGACGACGGCGACTGGATCGGGGAGGCGGGTGGCTACCGGTTCACCGTCGAGGGGCCGGACGGCGGCCTCGGCGAAGCCGGCTCCCTGGCCCACACCGGCCACCGCGACCGGGTGTACGGCGCGGGCGCCGTCATCGCGCTCGTCGCCGGCGGCGGGTTCGTGCTCGGGGCCCGGCGGCTGCGAACCCCGGCGCGTTGAACCCGCGAACGCTGCCCCCCGTGCTGCCCCCCGCCCGCTGAACCCCCGTACGGCCGCGGGGACATCCGGCCCGCATAGAGTCCCACCGTGGAAGAACAGAACCTGCCGCACCGCCCCGGCTCACCCGTGCGCTCCGGCATCCCCGAGCACGGCCGCATCCCCAAGTACTACGCAGTCAAGGCCAGAATCGCCGGTCTGCTCGACGAGCTCGGCGAGGGCGGCCTGCTGCCCACCGAGCGCGACCTCGCCGAGCGGTACGAGGTCTCCCGCGAAACCGTCCGGCAGGCCCTGCGCGAGCTGCTGCTGGAGGGCCGGCTGCGCCGCTCCGGGCGCGGGACCGTCGTCGCCGGGCCGAAGCTGGAGCAGCCGCTGTCCCTCGCGAGCTACACCGAGGGCGTGCGGCGGCAGGGCAGGCGCCCGGGGCGTCATCTCATCGGCCTGGAGCAGTTCCCCTGCCCGCCCGACCTCACCCCCGGCATCGGTGCCGAAGCCGGCGAGCCCGTCTGGCACCTGGAGCGGGTGCTGCTCGCGGACGACGAGCGCGTCGGCCTGGAGAGCACGTACATCCGGGTGGCCCGCGCACCGCGCCTGGACAGCGATTTCAAGCCGGATTCCTCCTTCTACGGATATCTGCGCGACAGCCTCGGGATCGCCTTCGGCGATGCCGACGAAAAGCTGGAGACGGTCCTCGCGACCCCCCGCGAAGCCCTGCTGATCGGCACCCCGCCCGCCCTCCCCATGCTGCTCATCCACCGTTTCTCGCGGGACGCGGACGGCCGGCCGCTGGAGCGGGTGCGTTCGCTCTACCGTGGTGATCGGTTCAGCTTCACGACCCGCCTGCGACCCGAATAGCCCAGCTGGAATCCGTACATAGGGGATGAAAAGGGACGCGGTCGGATCACGAGAAGATAACGGGTCTAGTCCAAGCTTGGGGGGCTGTTCACCGGCGCGTTGCCCGCCGGATCCTCCTCGGTCACGGCACGCGCCCACTTTGGACGGCGTGAGAGTCATAGTCGTCGGAGGCGGCGTGGTCGGCACCATGCACGCCTGGCAAGCAGTCCATCGCGGCCACGAGGTCGTCCAGATCGAGCGAGAGGCGGAGGCCCGAGGCGCGTCCCTGCGTAATTTCGGCCAGATTTGGGTCAGCGGACGGGCCGGGGGCGAGGAGCTCGACACCGCCCTGCGGGCCCGCGAGCTCTGGGAGAGCATCGGCGCCGAGGTGCCCGGCCTGGGCTTCCGTGCCATCGGCTCCCTCACCCCCCTCCGGGGCGAGCGCCAGTACGCCGTCGCCGAGGCGGCCCTGGCCCGCTCCGACGCCGCCGCCCGCGGCTACAAGCTGGTCACCGCCGAGGAGGCCCGGCAGATCAACCCGGCCCTGCGCGGCGAGTTCGACGCCGCCCTGTGGTGCGAGCGGGACGCGGCCGTCGAGCCGCGCACCGCGCAGCCGCACCTGCGGGCGGCGCTGAGCGCCACCGGCCGCTACACCTTCCTCCCCGGGCGGGAGGTCCGCGAGGTCGTCGGTGCGGGCGCCGTCCGCGACGACCACGGTGACGTCCACCGCGGCGACGTGGTCGTCCTCGCCACCGGCGCCGCGCTGTCCGGCCTCGTCCGCGAACTGGCCCCCGAGCTGCCCGTGCGCCGCGTCCGCCTCCAGATGATGCAGACCGACCCGCTCGGCGAGCCCATGACCACCTCGGTCGCGGACACCGACAGCTTCCGCTACTACCCCGCGTACAAGGGCGAAGCCCTCGACGCCCTCAAGGCCGAGCAGGCTCAGGCGCCCATCGCCGCCGCGCACAAGATGCAGCTGCTGATGGTCCAGCGCCTCGACGGCGGGCTGACCATCGGCGACACCCACGAGTACGAGCACCCCTTCGCGTTCGACACCCTCGAAGACCCGTACGAGCACCTCGTCGGCGTCGTCGAGTCCTTCCTGGGCCGCCCGCTGCCGAAGATCCGGCGCCGCTGGGCGGGCGTGTACGCGCAGTGCACCGACACCACCCGCGTCGTCCACCGGCAGCAGGTGGCCGACGGCGTCTGGCTGGTGACCGGACCCGGCGGCCGCGGCATGACCTGCTCGCCCGCCATCGCCGAGACCACCGCGAACGAACTGGGCTGGTGAGCCGCATGACCAAGCTGACAACGCACAACCTGATCGTCCTCGACATGGCCGGCACCACCGTCGCCGACGGCGGCCTCGTCGAGCGCGCCTTCGAGCGCGCAGCCGAGCAGCTCGGAGTCGAGCCGGGCAGCGCCGATCACGACGCCAAGCTCCAGTACGTCCGCGACACCATGGGCGAGTCGAAGATCTCCGTCTTCCGGCACCTCTTCGGTACGGAGGAACTCGCGCAGCGCGCCAACGTCGCCTTCGAGCAGGCCTACGCGGAGCTCGTCGACGCCGGCCTCATCTCCGCGATCCCCGGCGCCCGCGCCGCCATCGAGGAACTCCGCGGCGAGGGCCGCACCGTGGTCCTGACCACCGGCTTCGCCCGCGTCACCCAGGACGCGATCCTCGACGCGCTCGGCTGGCAGGGCCTCGCCGACCTCACCCTGTGCCCGGCCGACGCGGGCGGCCGCGGCCGGCCCTACCCGGACATGGTGCTGGCCGCCTTCCTGCGGACCGGCGCGGTGGACGACGTACGGCGGATCGTGGTCGCGGGCGACACCGCCTACGACATGCTCAGCGGCACCCGCTCCGGCGCCGGGATCGTCGCCGGTGTCCTCACCGGAGCCCACCGGCGCGACGCGCTGACCGAACACGGCGCGACCCACGTACTGGGCTCCGTCGCCGAACTCCCGGGCCTGCTGGCGGAGTCGACGTGAGCGGCATCCGTTTCGACGGGGTCAGCGTCGCGTACGGCGGCAACACCGTCCTGGACTCCCTCGACCTGACGGTGGAGCCCGGCGAGGTGATGGCCCTGCTCGGCCCCTCCGGCTCGGGCAAGACCACGGCGCTGCGCGCGGTCGCCGGCTTCGTACGGCCCGTCGCCGGCCGGGTGCTGATCGGCGAGCGGGACGTCACCGCGCTCCCGCCGCACAAGCGGGGCATCGGCATGGTCGTCCAGCAGTACGCGCTCTTCCCGCACATGCGGGTCGAGGACAACGTCGCCTTCGGGCTGAAGGCGCAGAAGGCGCCGAAGGCGGAGATCCCCGGGCGGGTCACCGAGGCCCTGGAGATGACGGGCATGGCGGCCTACGCCAAGCGCTACCCCCGCGAGCTGTCGGGCGGGCAGCAGCAGCGCGTCGCCATCGCGCGCGCCCTGGCGATCCGGCCCGGGGTCCTCCTCCTGGACGAGCCCCTGTCGGCCCTCGACGCGCAGCTGCGCTCCGGGATGCTCGCGGAACTGGCCCGTCTGCACCGCGAGTTGCCGGACGTGTCGATCCTGTACGTCACGCACGACCAGGTGGAGGCGCTCACCCTGGCCGACCGGATCGCCGTCATGGACAAGGCCCGGCTCCAGGACTGCGGGACCCCGCAGGAGCTGTACCGGGCGCCGCGCACCGAGTTCACGGCGTCCTTCGTCGGCAACGCGAACCTGCTGCCGGTCACCGTGGCGGAGGGCGGCGCCGTGTTCGCGGGGCGCTCCCTGGCCCTCGACCGCGGCCGTGCCCTGCCGGGCTCCACCGCCACCTTGTGCGTACGGCCGCACCTGCTCGGCCTCGGCGACGGCCCGAACGCGCTGAGCGGCACCATCACCGAGGTCCAGTGGCGCGGCTCCACGCACCGGCTGTACGTGGACGTCGCCGGCCACCGCGTCAAGGCGGACCTCCCCGAACTGCGCGAAACCCCGGCCCTCGGCGACCGCGTCAGCCTCCACTTCGAGCCGCGGGACGCGGTGCTGCTGGCCGCAGGGGTCTCCGATGGCTGACGCCGCACGGCGAGCCGCCGCCACCCGCTCCATCCCGGCCCAAGGAACCCCCTCCGAGGAGGCGCGGGGCTCCGCCCCGGACCCCGCGCCTCAAACGCCGGCGGGGCTGGAAGCGGGGACCCCGCACGGGGCGGCCGGGCGCACGCTCCGGCTGCCGCGCAGCGTATGGGCGCTGCCGCCCGTCGTCGTGCTCGCGCTGGTGTTCCTGTATCCGCTCGGGCTCGTGGTCCAGCAGTCCCTCACCCCCGAGAACGGCGGCGGTGCCTTCGACGCCTACGCCTCCGTCTTCGCCTCCACCGCCTTCCGCGAGGCCCTGGGAACCACCGTCTGGCTCGCCGTCGGGGCCACCGTCGGCTGCCTCGTCCTCGGGTTCGCGCTCGCGCTGGTCATCGCCTTCGTGCCCTTCCCCGGCGCGCGCGGCGTCGCGAAGTTCATCGACGTCTTCCTCTCCTTCCCCTCCTTCCTCATCACCCTCGCGCTGTTGTTCGTCTACGGCACCGTCGGCATGGCGAACGGGGTCTGGACCGACGTCACCGGCGCCGCCGAAGGCCCGTTCGCGTTCCTCTCCACCCCCTGGGGCGTCCTCCTCGCGGAGATCACCTACTTCACGCCCTTCGTGATGCGCCCGCTGCTCGCCGCCTTCTCCCAGCTGGACACCGCCCAGCTGGAGGTGGCCGCCGGCCTCGGCGCCCGGCCCGCCCGGATCATCCGGAAGGTGATCCTCCCCGAGGCCCTCCCGGCGCTCGCCGCCGGCGGCAGCCTCGTCCTGGTCATGTGCCTCAACGAGTTCGGGATCGTCCTGTTCACCGGAGCCAAGGACGTCACGACCCTCCCGATGCTCATCTACGGCAAGGCCATCCTCGAATCGGACTACTCGGCCGCCTGCGTGGTCGCCGTCGTCAACATCGCGATCTCCGTCGGCCTGTTCGGCCTCTACCGGGTGGTGAGCAAGCGTGCTGGTGCATAGCAAGACCGGCCGCTGGGCCGCCTGGAGCCTCTTCGGCCTCCTCTTCCTGCCCCTCTTCGCCCTGCCCCTGCTCGTCGTGGTCGCGGCCTCTTTCGCCACCCGCTGGTCCGGGGCCTTCCCCTCCGGGCCGACCACCGCCAACTACGCCTCCGCCGTACAGGGCGAGTCCCTCCAGGCCCTGACCACCAGCCTGGTCACCGCCGTGGTCGCGAGCCTGCTCGCGCTCGCCGTCGGCACCTGGGCCGCGCTGGCCGCCGCCACGCTGAAAAAGCGCGGGAAGCGGTCGCTGGACGCGCTGTTCATGCTGCCCGTCGCCGTGCCGTCGGTCGTCGTCGGCCTCGCCGTGCTCGTCGCCTTCAGCCGGCCGCCGCTGCTGCTCAACGGCACCAGCTCCATCGTCATCCTCGCGCACACCATTCTTGTCACGGCGTTCGCCTACCAGTCGGTCTCGGCCGCCATCGTTCGACTCGACCCGGCCTACGAGCAGGCGGCGGCCTCCCTGGGCGCCCGCCCCTCGTACGTGCTGTGGCGGGTCAGACTCCCGCTCCTGCTGCCGTCCCTCACCGCGGCCGCAGGGCTCTGCTTCGCCCTGTCCATGGGCGAGCTGAGCGCCACGATGATGCTCTACCCGCCGGACTGGATGCCCCTCCCCGTCCGCATCTTCACGGCCACCGACCGCGGTTCGCTCTACAGCGGCTCCGCCGTCGCCGTGGTCCTGATGGCGGCCACGCTGATCGTCCTGCTGGCGGTCTCCCGCATCCGCACCAAGGCCTCGTACCGCTAGTCCCCGCTCGCAGAGGCCCGCAGATCCCCGCAGATCCCCGCAGATCCCCGCTGATTCCCCCGCTGACTCCCTTTCCCCGTAAGGAAGTTCCATGCCCAGCAAGCTCCTGCTCCGTACCGCCTCCGCCCTCACCGGCAGCCTCGCCCTCGCCGTCTCCCTCACCGCCTGCGGCGGCGGTTCCACCACCGCCGACTCCGGCAAGGGCGGCAAGGGCGAGGAGAAGATCGTCACCGTCTACAGCGCCGACGGCCTCAAGAGCGAGAAGGGCGACGGCTGGTACGACAAGGTCTTCGCCGACTTCACCAAGAAGACCGGCATCGAGGTCAAGCTCGTCGAGGGCGGCTCCGGCGAGATGGTGGCGCGGGCCGCCCGCGAGAAGACCAACACCCAGGCCGACGTCATCGTCACCCTGCCGCCCTTCATCCAGCAGGCCGACGGCAAGGGGCTGCTCCAGGCCTACAAGCCCCAGGGCTCCGACAAGGTCAACGGCGCGGACAAGGCCGCCGACGGCAAGTGGACCTCGGTCGTCAACAACTACTTCGGCTTCATCTACAACAAGAAGGAGCTGGCCCAGGCCCCCAAGACCTGGGAGGAGCTGCTCGATGCCAAGTACAAGGGCAAGCTCCAGTACTCCACCCCCGGCGTCGCGGGCGACGGCACCGCCGTGCTCATCAAGTCGATGCACGACTTCGGCGGCAAGGAGCCGGCGATGGAGTACCTGAAGAAGCTCCAGGCCAACAACGTCGGCCCGTCCTCCTCCACCAGCAAGCTCGCGCCGAAGACCGACAAGGGCGAGCTGCTCGTCGCCAACGGCGACGTCCAGATGAACTTCGCCCAGTCCAAGTCCATGCCGAACCTGGGCATCTGGTTCCCCGCGAAGGACGGCGGCAAGCCGACCACCTTCGCCCTGCCCTACGCGGCCGGCCTGGTCGACAAGGCCCCGCACACCGAGAACGGCAAGAAGTTCCTCGACTACCTGCTCAGCGAGGACGCCCAGAAGCTGGTCAGCGAGGTCGGCGGCGGCTTCCCGGCGCGCACCGACATCAAGCCGACCGACGCGAACGCCGTCGAACTCACCAAGATCATGTCGGGGGTCGAGGTCTTCGAGCCGGACTGGGCCGACATCGACAAGAACCTCTCCGCCTACGTCGACGCGTGGAAGTCGGCGACCGGAAGCTGATCCGTCACTTCCCGGTCACCCACGACCGGCATCGTGACCATTGCATAACGGGTCTGGACCGAAGATGCTCCTTCGGTCCGGACCCGGACGCACGTCCCGCCCCCGCAAGGTCCCGCACCTTCCGCCGCTCACTTGCTCCCAGGAGGAGTACGTGTCCCCTGTCCTGCCCGGACGCACCCTCGCCGTGGCCGCCACCGCCACGGCCCTGCTCGCCACCGCCCTCGGCGCGCACACCGCAACCGCCTCCGCCGCGGACGCGGCCGGCTCCACCGACAAGGTCCTCGTCATCGGCCTGGACGGCGCGGTCCTCGACCGCGTCAAGGTCGCCAACGCGCCGCACCTGAAGGGCCTGATGGCCCAGGGCCTGACCGCCAAGAGCACCCTGTACGCGAACCCGATGGCCGCCACCTCCTCGGGCCCCGGCTGGTCGACCATCGCGACCGGCGTGTGGCCCGACAAGCACGGGGTGAAGGACAACTCCTTCACCGGCAAGAACTACACGGCCCACCCGGACTTCCTGACCCGCGTGGAGAACGCCAACCCGGCGCTCAACACCTACGCGGCCGCCGACTGGGAGCCCATCACCTCCACCGACCAGAACGGCCCGATCTTCTCGGCCAAGGTCGACAAGCGCCTCTCCCTCAAGGGCGACCGCGACGGCTACCGCAACGAGGACCCGAAGATCGCCTCCGCGGCCGCCGCCGAACTGCAGGGCCAGAACCCGGACGCCGCCTTCGTCTACCTCGGCGAGATCGACGTGGCGGGCCACTCCTACGGCGCCGCCAGCCAGCAGTACCTCGACGCCATCGGCCGCGTCGACGCACTGGTCGGCCAGCTCCTCACCGCCGTCCAGAACCGCCCGACGTACGCCCAGGAGAACTGGAAGATCCTGGTCACCACCGACCACGGCCACACCAACACCGGTGGCCACGGCGGCTCCAGCATCGCCGAGCGCGGCACCTTCGTCATCGCCAAGGGCGCGGGCATCCCCGCCGGTTCGGTACGCGACGACGTGAAGCTGGTGGACGTGGCCGCGACCGCGCTCCAGCAGGTCGGCGTCCCCACCACCGGGCTGGACGGCGTCCCGCTGAACGCCCCGGACAGCGACCCCTTCGACACCCTGCGCCCGAACCTCCAGGCGCGCGTGGACGAGACGGGCATCCCGTCCGGCACGAAGGGCTTCACGCACACCCCGCCGGCGGGCTGGTCCGTCGACAACTCCAAGATGGGCACGGGCGGCGTCACCGAGTGGGCCGGCTGGGCCTTCGCGACCGACGAGTTCTGGAGCCAGGCGCAGCGCGACCAGTGGCGCGAGCTGAACGTCCGCTCCCGTGACGTCTTCGCCGTCGCCGACTCCGACGAGTGGGACGACAAGAGCCACACCGGCAGCTACGACTCGACCCTGATCACCCCCAAGTGGGCGGTCACCGGCGGCACCACGCGCAACCTGACCTTCCAGACGCACTACCGCCAGGAGGCCGGGCAGACCGCGCAGGTCCTCGTCTCGTACAACGGCGGTACGCCGACGGTGGTCAAGAGCTACACCGCCGACGCCGTCGCCAAGTCCGAGTCGCTCGCGCTCCAGGTCCCGGCCGGCGCGACCGACGTCCAGATCCGCTTCCGCTACGCCGGCAGCAACAACTGGTACTGGACCGTCGACAACGTCCGTCTGGGCTAGCGTGTCCGGGCCGTGGACGCCCACCGCGTCCACGGCCCGCTCCCGTTAGGGTGGTGGTACAGACCACAGGTCAGAGCCACCAGAGCGGAGAACAGTCCAGTGGCAGAGCGCAAGCCGATCGAATCCTGGCTCACCGACATGGACGGGGTCCTGATCCACGAGGGCACCCCGATCCCCGGCGCCGATGCCTTCATCAAGCGGCTGCGCGAGTCCGGCAAGCCCTTCCTGGTGCTGACCAACAACTCGATCTACACCCCGCGCGACCTCCAGGCCCGGCTGTCCCGGATGGGCCTGAACGTGCCCGTCGAGAACATCTGGACCTCGGCCCTGGCCACCGCCAAGTTCCTCGACGACCAGCGCCCGGGCGGCACGGCGTACGTCATCGGCGAGGCCGGCCTGACCACCGCGCTCCACGACATCGGCTACATCCTCACCGACCACGAGCCCGACTACGTGGTCCTGGGCGAGACCCGTACGTACAGCTTCGAGGCGATGACGAAGGCGGTCCGCCTGATCAACGCGGGCGCCCGCTTCATCTGCACCAACCCCGACGAGACCGGCCCCTCCACCGAGGGCCCGCTCCCCGCCACCGGCGCGGTCGCCGCACTGATCACCAAGGCCACCGGCAAGAAGCCCTACTTCTGCGGCAAGCCCAACCCGCTGATGATGCGGACCGGCCTGAACGCCATCGGCGCGCACTCCGAGACCAGTGCGATGATCGGCGACCGGATGGACACCGACGTACTGGCGGGCCTGGA
Source organism: Streptomyces sp. NBC_01351 (assembly GCF_036237315.1). Lineage (GTDB taxonomy): Bacteria > Actinomycetota > Actinomycetes > Streptomycetales > Streptomycetaceae > Streptomyces. Next base: position 5,379,737 of record NZ_CP108356.1, read on the forward strand.
GGCGGGCATGCAGACCTTCCTCGTCCTCACCGGCCTGACCTCGGTGGCGGACACCGAGAAGTTCCCGTACCGCCCCACCAAGACGGTCGACTCGATCGCGGACCTGGTCGACCTCGTCTGAGCGGTCCCACCCGTCCGGCCGTACGCGTTCGCCCATCGGGGCGTACGGCGCCTGAGGCGTACGGCTGACAGCGCTGACACGTACGGCGCCGCTCCGGATGCGGAGCGGCGCGCCGCGCGTGAATCTCCTTGACGAGGAGGTTCACCATGCGCAGTGTTCTGATCGCTCTCCGTGCCGCCGGGGTGGCCGTCGCCCTGACGGCGTTGTCCACGGTGGCCGCGCCCACCGCCCTCGCGGGCGAGGAGGACCGAGGCGGCCGGGGCGACCGAGGCGGAAGCATCTCGGTCGACCCGAACCCGGCCCACCCGGGGGCGCAGGTCAAGCTGCGCGTCCACGGCTGCGAGGGCACCCGCGGGTCCGCGAAGTCCTCGGTCTTCGTGAACGACGTCGACCTGTACGGCCGCGACGGCGGCCGCAGCCCGCTCTACGGCGAAGCCCTGATCCGCTCGCACGCCTCACCCGGCTGGCACTCCGTCCGGGTGACCTGCGACGGCCACGACAAGGTCACCGGCTCCATCCAGATCGCCCACCACCGTCCGAGCCACCACGCCTCGCCGGTCTGGCCGGTCCACGCGGGCGGCGGCGGCATGGCGGCCGAGCTCGCGAAGCAGCCGCCGACGTCCGAGCTGGCCGCGACGGACAAGAAGGACCACGGCGGCGACGGCCCGGGCCTGCCGCACACGGTGATCGGCGCCGTCCTCGCCGCCGTGGCCACCCTCGCGGTGGCGGGCCGGGCGCTGACCCTGCGCCGCCGGCGCAGCGGCGAATGAGACCGGTGTGAACGAGCCCAAGGCTTCCCCCGGCGGCCGGCTGCTGACGTTCGCCGCCTGGTCGGTACTGGTGCTCGGGCTATGGCTGTGGGGCCGCCAGCTCACCGGGGTCCCGGCCCCCCTCGCCGGCCAGGCCGGCGGGGCGGTCGGCCCGGTGCTGCCGGCCGCGCGCGCCCCGCTCGCGGGCGCCCTGCCGCAGCGGGTCGACGTGCCTTCCATAGGCATCCAGGCCCCGGTGATCTCCCGGGACCTGGACAAGGACGGCGCGATCGAGGCGCCCCCGTACGAGAGCCCCGGCACGGTGGGCTGGTGGGGCAAGGGCGTCCAGCCGGGCGCGGCCGGAGCGGCGTTGATGGTGGGGCACGTGGACACCCGCTCCAAACCGGCGGTGTTCTACGGTCTGAGCTCGGCGCAGCCGGGCGAGAAGGTGCGGGTGGTGCGCGCGGACGGCTCGGTCGCCGAGTTCACCATCGAGGACGTACGGGTCTACGAACGCGATGGCTTCGACCCGCACAAGGCGTACGGCCAGCGCGTCGCGGGCCGGGCCGAGCTGAGGCTGGTGACCTGCGGCGGCACCTACGACAAGGCCGCCAAGGAGTACACGGCGAACGTGGTGGTCTCCGCCTACCTGACGGGCGCGGGAGTCCGCCCGGGCACGGCGGCCTAGCTTCCCCGCGGGAACGAAGAAGCCCCTCGCAGTTTTCACTGCGAGGGGCTTCCTCTTGTCTGTGCGCCGCCAGGGACTCGAACCCCGGACCCGCTGATTAAGAGTCAGCTGCTCTAACCAACTGAGCTAGCGGCGCCTGCTGACAGAGAAAACTCTACCCCACCTCCGCGGGTGCTCGTGACCAGCCACGCCCGCCTTGTCCGATTAACCCATGTTTGGGGGGTTTATCGTGCACGATATGTCTGGCCGTGCCGCATCTGATGCCCCGCCAGACGCGGTCCGGCCGACCAGTGGACGAGCAGGGGAGTGGACGGAACCGCATGACGATGCAGCCTCCGACGCATGTGCCGACGCCAGCGACGACGCCGGCGACGACGCAGATGCCGATGCCCGTTTTCGAGGAGTACGAGCCCGCGGGCGACTGCCCCTGCCAGGGATGCGCGCACCGTCGCCGCGCACTCGCCCGCGCACGGGCCATACCGCTGCGCGACGGGGGCCATCCCGCCGCGCGCGGCGCCCGCCGCGCGCTGGTCCTGGCCACCGCGGCGGGAGTGGTCCTGGGCGGTGGGGGCTCGGCCGCCGTCGCCGTGACCACCCCGACCCCGGGTCCGGTGGCCCTGGACGACCCGGGCAGCCCGCAGGGCGGCCGGGCCCCGCTGCACGGCCCGAAGGCCGGCCCGGCCGGGAAGCCCGGAGCGCCGGCGGCGCCCGCGGCGGCGAAGAAGCGGATCGACCGCACGACGATCATCAACCGGGCGAAGCTGTGGCTGGACGCGAAGGTCCCGTACAGCATGTCCGAGTACTGGACGGACGGATACCGGCAGGACTGCTCCGGCTACGTCTCCATGGCCTGGAACCTCGGCACCAACGAGTGGACCGGCAGCCTGGACAAATTCGCCACCCGCATCACGAAGGAGGAGCTGCTGCCGGGGGACATGCTGCTCTTCCACAACCCGGCGGACCCCAACAAGGGCTCGCACGTCACCCTCTTCGGCGGATGGGTGGACGAGACCCGCACGCACTACATCTCGTACGAGCAGACGCGGCCGACGACGCGGAAGCTGGCGACGCCGTACGGGTACTGGAACAACGCGACGAAGTACATCCCGTACCGGTACAACGGGGTCGCCGGCGGGGTCGACACCCCGGGTCCGCCGGCGCAGGGCTCCTCGCCCTTCCCGGGCGCCGCGAAGTTCGGCCCGGGGCAGAGCAACGAGCACGTCGCCCGGCTGGGCCGGATGCTGGTCGACCGGGGCGGCTCGCGCTTCTACCCGCAGGGTGTGCCCATGGAGTGGACCGAGTCCGCCCGGCTGGCCACGCAGGCCTTCCAGCGCGCCCAGGGCTGGACGGGCGCGGACGCGGACGGCCTCCCGGGCGCGCACACCTGGCGGCTGCTGGTCGACGGCCAGGGCAAGGACATCCCGCCGACGGCGGGCGGCGGCGGAGCTCCGGGGCCGGGAGGCGTACGGGCCTACCCGGGCGCGAAGGTGTTCCGCCCGGGGTCGTCCCACGAGGCGGTCACCGCGCTCGGCCGCCAGCTGGTGAAGAAGGGCTTCGGCAAGCACTACCGCTCCGGCCCGGGCCCCCGCTGGGGCGAGGCCGACCGCCGCAACGTCGAGGCCTTCCAACGCGCGCAGGGCTGGCGCGGGGCGGCGGCCGACGGCTATCCGGGCCCGGAAACCTGGCGCCGGCTGTTCGCATGACGGAGGTAACGATGTACCCCACCCGCACCACCACAACCACGGGCACCCTCCGACTCCCCACCACCGCGACAACTCCCCCCACACCGGAACCCACCACCCCACCGGCGGCCACCACCTTGCCGGGGGCCACCACCTTGCCGGGGGCGGGGACGGCCCCCGCCGGCCCGGAGCCCGCGGCTACCTCCCCGGCAGGCCGACCCGCCGAGGCGGAGGTCCCCCGGGCCCCGGCCTGGGCCGCCGCGCAGGCGGCCGGTCCGGCGCAGCCCGCCGGCGGGCCCGGCCAGGACTCCCGTCCGGGGTCCGGGGCGGAGCCCCGGTTCTGGGAAGGGGCGGGTAGGGGAACAGCGCCGCAGGCCCCCACCCCGCACGTAGCCCCGCCCCGCGAGGGCGCGGAACCCGCCGCCCCGCTGGTCGCGGCAGCGGCGGTGGCCGTCGCCGCCGAACCGGAGCTCCCCGCCGCAGCCGGCCCGCAGCCCGTACCGCTCGTCGCCGCACCCCGCACGGCAGCGGAGCCCGACACGCTCCCGCCGGAGCACGGTTACGCGCCCGCCGGGCACGGGCACGGGCACGACCCCGTGCCTACCCTCCGCCTGCGCAGCAGCGACACCGACACCGACAGCGATGCCATCCCGCACCCGCACCCGCACCCGCACCCGCACGAGCCCTCCGGCATCCCCGGCCCCGACGTCGCCCCCGGCGTCGCCGAGATCGTCGCCCAGGCAGTGGCGCGCGGACTGGACCGTGCGGAGCCGGAGGAGGACGACACGCAGGACATCCCCCGGCTGCGGCCGGCCGCCCACCGGGGCGCCGCGGCCACCGAGATCCCGGTGCACCTCCCGTTCCGCGGGGAGCCGAAGACCATGGCGGCCCCCGAACCGGCAGCTGCCACGCCGCCCACCCCCACCCCCACCCCCAAGCCCACGACCGCCGCGCATCCGCCCCGCCCCGCCCCCGGCCGCCGCGTCCCCCGCGGGGACGACCGGCTGCGGGAGCACCGCGGCCCGGTGCTGCCCGGCTGGGTCGGCGTGGTCGTCGGAGGGATGGCCCTCACCGGCTGCGCCGCCGTGCTCTGGCGGGCCGGGATCGTCCCGGCCCCCCTCGTGGCGGCCTTCGGCGGGACCCCCCGCGCCTACCAGGGCCTGCGCGCGCAGCACTGGCCCCCGCTCGCGTTCCTCGGCATCGTCGCGCTCCTCGCCCTCGGCGGCCTCGGCCGCGCCCGGACCGGCCACGCCTGGGTGCTCACCCTCTTCGGCCGCTACCGCGGCACGGTCCGTCGTACCGGCCTGACCTGGGTCAGCCCCCTCCTCCTGCGCCGCCGGGTCGACGTACGCCTGCGGCACTGGCGCAGCGAGCCCATGCCCGCCGTGGACTCCGGGGGCCTCGCCCTCCAGGTGGTCGTCCAGGTGGTCTGGCAGGTCAACGACACGGCCCGGGCCACCCTGGCCGTGGAGGACCACGTGGAGTACCTCGCGGAGCAGGTCGAGTCGGCCATGGCCCGCGTGCTGTCCCAACTGCCCGCCGACGCCTTCCACGAGGACGCCCCGACCCTGCGCGACGCCGAGGCCGTCGGCGACGCGCTGACCCGGATGCTGGCGGCCGAGACCGAGGCGGTCGGGGTCGAGGTGTACTCGGCGCAGCCCACCCGGATCGAGTACGCCCCCGAGGTCGCCGAGGCGATGCGCCGCCGCCGGGTGGCCGCGATCGACGCGAAGCACCGGGACACCGTGCTGACCTCGGTCGTCGACGCCGTCGACGACACCGTCCACCGGCTGACCTCGCGCGGACTCGTCGAGTTGGACGACTACGAGCGCAAGGCGCTGGTCAAGGACCTCACGGTCGCCTTCTACACGGGCCGGTCCGAGTAGCACAACACAGCACGACACAACACAGCACGAGACGACACAGCGGTAAAAGAACGGGTGGCCGGAACCGACCGGACCACCCGTTCTCCCATTGGTCTGGACATGGCCAACTCTCGTCAATAACCTGGGACTTGGTCTAGACCTAAAGCGAAAATCCCCACACGTGACATCCCCACGCGCGCGCTCTCACCGAACCTCCCCCCACGTTCAAGGAGCATCATGCGTCACTTCCGCATACCCGGACGGGCGGCCGGCGCCGCCGCGCTCGGTCTCGGCCTCGTCGCCGGAATCACCCTGCTCAGCGCCCCCACCGCCAGCAGCCACGGCTACACCGACACGCCCATCAGCCGCCAGAAGCTCTGCGCCAACAAGACCGTCGCCAACTGCGGAGCCATCCAGTGGGAGCCGCAGAGCGTGGAGGGCTTCAAGGGCTTCCCGGCGGCCGGCCCCGCCGACGGCAAGATATGTTCCGCCGGACTCCCGCAGTTCGCGGAGCTCGACGACCCGCGCGGCGGAGCCTGGCCCACCACGGCCGTCACGAACGGTCAGAACTACAGCTTCCGGTGGCAGTTCACCGCCAACCACTCCACCACCGACTTCAAGTACTACATCACCAAGAACGGCTGGACCGGCGGCAAGGCCCTCACCCGCGCCGACCTCGAACCCCAGCCCTTCCTCACGGTCGCCTACAACGGCGCCCGGCCCGCCATGACCACCGTCCACCAGGGCAACATGCCCGGCGGCAAGACCGGGCGCCACCTGATCCTGGCCGTCTGGACCGTCAACGACACTCCGATGGCCTTCTACGCCTGCTCCGACGTTCAATTCTGACGGAACGTCAGCTACCCTCCGGCGGCATGCGGACGACGACTGCACCCCGAACCGTCGCGGAGCTCATGGCGCGCCAATGGGGCGACCACCGGCCCGGTCTGAAGTACGAGGAGGGCGAGGGCGGCGAACGCCGCGTCCTCACCCACCACCGGACCGCCCGGGAAGCCGCCGCGCGCGCCGCGCTCCTCGTCGACCTCATGCCCCCGGGGGCCGAGCCGCACATCGGGTTGCTGCTCGACAACACCCCGGAGTTCCCGTTCTGGCTCGGCGCGGCGGCCCTCGCGGGGGCCGCCGTCGCGGGCATCAACCCCACCCGGCGGGGCCCCGAGCTGGCCCGCGACATCCTGCACACCGAATGCCGGATCCTCGTCACCGAGCGCACCCACCTGCCGCTCCTGCAGGGCCTCGACCTGCCGGGCGTACGACTCCTGATCACGGACACCGAGGAGTACGCGGCCCTCCTCGCCCCCTACGCGGCCGCCGAGCCCGGCGATGCGGTGCTCACCGCGCCCGGACCGGACACCCGCCTCCTCCTCTACTTCACCTCCGGCTCCACCGGCGCCCCCAAGGCCGCCATCTGCACCCAGGGCCGGCTGGCGGCCGCCGGAGCCTCCCTGGCGCGGAGCTTCTCGGTCGGCGAGGACGACGTCCACTACGTCTGCATGCCGCTCTTCCACGGCAACGCGGTGATCGCCGACTGGCTCCCGGCGCTCGTCGGCGGGGCGTCCGTGGCCCTCCGCCGCCGCTTCTCCGCGTCCGCGTTCCTGGACGACGTACGGGCGTACGGGGCCACGTACTTCACGTACGTCGGCCGCGCGATCCAGTACCTCCTGGCCACCCCGCCCACCCCGGACGACCGCACGCACAGCCTCCGCCTCGGCTTCGGCACCGAGGCCGGCGCGGTGGACGCGGCGCGCTTCGCCGAGCGGTTCGGGGTCCGGCTGGTCGAGGGCTACGGGGCCACCGAGGGCGGCGCCTCCGTCCAGCGGACGGCCGACACCCCGCCGGGTGCCCTGGGCCGGGCGGGGGCGGGGGACGACCTCGCGGTGATCGACCCGGAGACGGGCAAGGACTGCCCGCCGGCGGTCCTGGACGCGGACGGTCGCCTCCTCAACGGCTCGGAGGCCATCGGGGAGCTGGTCAACCGGGGCCGCAGCCTGTTCGAGGGCTACTGGCGCAACCCCGACGCGGAGGCCGCCCGCACGCGGGAGGGCTGGTACTGGACGGGAGACCTCTTCTTCCGGGACGCGGAGGGCTTCCTCTACTTCGCGGGCCGCACGGACGACCGGCTGCGCGTCGACAGCGAGAACCTGGCGGCCGCGGTGATCGAGAACATCCTGGCCCGCTGGCCGGCCGCGGCGGCGGTCGCCGTGTACGCGGTCCCGGACGAGGTCGCGGGCGACCAGGTGATGGCGGCCCTTTCCCTCCGGGAGGGCGCCGAATTCTCCCCCTCCGCCTTCGCCGCGTTCCTCGCGGCGCAGCCGGACCTGGGCACGAAGATGTCCCCCCGGTACGTCCGCGTCCTCCCGGAGATGCCGGTCACGGCGACGAACAAGGTCCACCGGGTCTCCCTGCGCCGGGCCGCGTTCCGCTGCCACCCGGACCCGGTCTGGCACCGCACCCCCTCCGGGGAGTACGCCCCCCTGGACGAGCAGGCCCTGACCACCCTCCTCGCCACCTACACCGCCCACGGCCGAGAGTCCCTCCTGGACCGCTAGCCCGCCCCCCGTACCGGGGCGGGGCCCGCAGCCGTGCCCGGCGCCGTCAGGTGGGGGTGTCCGCCGCCGTCTGCCGTGGCACTCGGGCGGTGATCAGGTCGCCGACCCCCGCCACCTCGTTCAGCGCCTGCGCGAGCGACAGCAGTACCTGCCGTACGGACTCGATCTCCGCCCGCAGTTCCGGCGTCCGCGACCAGCGCCGTTCGTGCGCTACCGGATCGACATGGTCGCCGCGCGTCGCCTCGTGCGCGGTCAGCAGGGGATGCCACTTGCTGAGCAGCGGCCGGATGGAAAGGTTGAGGACATTGACCGCCAGCGCCCCGAAGGTCACCTTCCCCGGCGCCACCCTCGGCGCGACCTCGGGCCCGTAACGCCGCAGGATCTCCCGCGTCGTCCCGAACACCGTGTAGAGCGAGGAGAGCGCCTCCCGGAGCAGGCCCTCGTCGTCGCCGAGCTCAACGACCGAAATGCGGGTGGCCAGTTCGACGTACAGCTCCCACGCAGCCTGCCGTTCGGCGTCCACGGGCTCCCACACGCCGCTGATCTCCCCCACGAAGGGAATGGAGAACTTGACCGTGATCTCCTGCGGGGTCAAGCCGCCCGTCCCGCGAAGGCGTCCTAATCTCTGTCGAAATCCCATCCCCCGAACCTTTCCCTCCGCCCAACTCTCCATGCCACCCTACGAGTTCCGCGAGACCACGTCAGCGTAGTCAGCCAAGCCGGGGGGCGGCCATGGACGAACGCCAGTACAGACGCGACGCCTTCATCTCGTACAGCCATCAACAGGACGTCCCGCTCGCCCAAGCGCTCCAGCGCGGTCTGCACCGGCTCGGCCGTCCCTGGACACGGCGCCAGACGGTCAGTGTCTTCCGCGACACCACCAGCCTCGCGGCGAGCAGTGACCTCGGCGGCGCGATCCTCAAGGAGCTGGCCGACTCCCGGTACTTCATCTACGTCGCCTCGCCCGCGGCGGCACAGTCGAGGTGGGTCCGCGAGGAGATCGAGTTCTGGATCGAGCACTGCCCCATGGACCGCTTCCTCATCGCGGTCAGCGACGGCACCATCGCCTGGGACCCGTCCCTCAACGACTGGGACTGGTCGCGCACGACCTGCCTCCCGGAGGTTCTGCGCGGGAAATTCGCCAAGGAACCCCTCTGGGTGGACCTCACGGCTGTCCGCGCCGCCGAAGAGTTCTCCTTACGGGACGCCCCGCTCCGTGATGCCGTGGCCACCCTGCTCGCCCCGCTCCGAGGCCGGACCAAGGACGAGATCGACAGCGAGGACCTCCGCCAGCGCCGCACGGCCCTGCGCATGCTGCGCGGCGCCGTCACCGCGCTGTCCTTCCTCCTGGTGACCGCGCTGATAGCCGGCTTCCTCGCCTGGCAACAGCGCAACGAGGCTCTGGCACGCGCCCGCACATCGGCCTCCCTGGCCCTCGCCGCCCGTGCGCTGGAGATGGCGGCCACCGACCCGCGCAGGTCCGCGCAGTACGCGCTGTACGCCTACGCGACCGAGCCGACCGGCGAGGCGGCGCAGGCCCTGGCGCGGGCGGTGGCGGGCAACGACAAGGTGTCACGGCACATGCAGGGCGGGAACGAGGCGGTCGCCGACTGGCGAAGCGCCGGCAACCGGCCCCCGACCGTGGTCGCGGTGAGCCGGGACGGAAGCACGATGGCCTACTACACGGCCTTCGATACCGAGGCCAAGGGCCCGGGTGTCGGCTACGTACACCTCTACGACATCCGGTCCGGCAAGGCCCTCCCGAGCCTCGACGGCGAGGGCTGGCCGCTCAGCGGCGGCCCGCTCCAGCTCAGCGCGGACGGACGGGTGCTCGCCGTCGCGGTCTGGCCGAACCGGATAGAGCTGTGGGACGTCCCCCAGGCCCGTTTGATGCGCACCATCGCCGCGGGCAACCGCGACGGCCTGTCCAATGCCACCATGGGCTTCCGCGCCTTCGCGCTCTCCCCGGACGGACAGCGGCTGGCCGCCGCGTTCCACTCCATGCCCGTCGAACGAGACGTTCACATAGCCGTCTGGGACACCGCGAGCGGCACACCCGTCAGTGAGGGATATGCCGACAGTATTTGGGTGGAGCTCGCGTTCCGCGATGCGAACCAGTTGGTCGCCGTCGACGGCGGCACCAGAACTGTGCGCACCCTGGACGGCAACACGTGGAGCGAACCGAGCAAGCTTCCCGGACTCCCCACGCCCGATGCCTCCGCCGATGAGCCCGGCGGCATGGTCCTCTCGGACGACTGGGACATGGCCTACGTGACATCCCCTTACGAGTGGGTCGACGGGGCGAAGGTCGCAGCCACCGCAGAGCTCTGGGACCTGGCCGCCGCCCGGCGGCTGGCTTCGGTGCCAGGAGGCGATATCCGGGCCTTGGCCCTTCCCCGGGACAACAACGCGATGGTGGTGGGAGACGCCAGACGGGGAGTGACCCTCTACGACACGGCCCTGCGCCAGCGCCGCATCCTCGGCGCCTTCCAGTTCCCGCTCCTCAGCATGGCGACATCCGGAGACGGGCAATGGGTCGCCGCAGGCACCGAAGACGGTGCGATCTCCCTCTTCTCCACCGCGAGCCTCCAGGGGGGCGCCGACGTCCCGAACGAGGACCAGCTGAAGGCCACTGAGCTCACGCCCGACCAGAGCCTCGCCTTCCGCGGCAAGGAGGGCGGTACGGACCTCTGGACGGTTGCCGACACGGGCGTGCAGCGGCTCGGGCACATCGGCACCCCCGTCGTCCGGGACGGCAACACCAGCGATGACGTGATCGCCAACGGGGACGGCTCCAGAGTGGTGGTGGAGAAGGCCGGCACCCTGACCCTCTGGGACCCGAAGACCGGAGCCCAGATCGGCTCACCCGCGGTGGACAGCCCGGTGAACCTGCCGCTGTTCTTCCTCCCGGACGGAATCCACCTGGTAGGCGCGGGCAACGGGGGCATATCGGTGACCGACACCCGTACCTGGAAGGTCGTCCAGGAGGTGCCGGGTACCGGGTCCTACGAGTCCTCGTCCGTCAGCGGGGACCGCAAGACCCTGGTGCTCCAGGAGAGGGAGGCGGTCACGGTGCTGCGCGTGACCAAGGGCAACCGCCTCAAGCAGGTGCACAGGACGAAGGAGGTGACGAAGGAGGTGATGAAGGGCGAACTCGCCGTCAGCCACAGTGGCGACAAGGTAGCCACCATCGACGGCGACAACCGCATCACCATCCTGGACGTGGCCTCCGGACGGACGGTCCGCAGCAGCGCGGTCTCCATCCGGGACGGCCAGCGGAGCGTGGTGTTCAACCGCGACTCCCGCTTCGTCGTCCAGGTCGTCGGGACCGGCAAGGACGCCACGTTCCAGTTCTGGGATGCCGAAACCGGTGAGTCGCGCGGCACGTGGGCGGTGGAGACGCAGGTCGTCGGCGCCCAGGACACCGTCCAGATGTTCACGGCCCCGAACGGCGCGATCCTCACCTTCGGCGCCGACGGATCCCTCATGCGCCGCACCATCGACATTGCGGCCTGGCGCGAGGTCCTGTGCAAGGTCGGCCCCGATCCGCTTCCTCGCAACGAGTACGACCGCTACCTCAAGGGCATGGACGTCAAGACCCCCTGCCGCCCCGACGCCAAGGAATGAGCGGGCCGGGCGGGGCCCGCGCCTCGGGGTAGGGCCAGGCATACCCCCCGGACACCCCCTGGGCCCATGGGCCGGCCCAGGCTCGGGGCATAGCTTGGCCCGTATGGACGATCACGCCCGCACCCCCTGGCAGGCCCTGGCCCGCGGCCGCTACCTCCGCACCGCCTGGCCCTGGCGAGCCGCGGGCTACCTCGCCGGGAGCGCCCTCACCGGCGTCCCCGCCCTCCTCGCCCTCACCCTCCTCGCCACCGCCGGCACGGCCCTCGGGATCGTGCTGGTCGGCCTGCCCCTCCTCGGTCTGCTCGCCCTCGTCGGCGTCCCCACCGGCGCCGTCGAGCGCCGCCGGCTGCGGCTGATCGACCTCGACCCCGCGCCCACCCCGCACCGCACGCCCACCGAGCCCGGCCTCGCCGCCTGGGTCCGGCTGCGTTTCCGGGAGCAGGCCACCTGGCGGGAGCTCGCCTACGCCTTCCTGCACGGCTTCGTGCTCTGGTGGGTGGACCTGGCGGCCTTCGCGCTGCTCCTCGGCGCGCCCCTCGTCCTCCTCACCACCCCCCTCCAGCTCGCCCTCGCCTCCGACTCGGAGGTCAGGGTGCTCAAGCTGTGGCTGGTCACCTCCTACCCGGCCGCCTTCGCCTGCGCCGCCGCCGGGGCGCTGCTCCTGCCCGCGCTCCTGTATCCCCTCGGCGCCCTCGCCGGCGCCCGGGCCGCCCTCACCCGCTCCCTCCTCGCCCCCCGCGAGCGCGAGCTGAAGGGCCGCCTCGACGAGGTCACCCGCTCCCGCGCCCGGCTCGTCGACGCCTTCGAGGCCGAGCGCCGCCGCATCGAACGCGATCTCCACGACGGCGCCCAGCAGCGTCTCGTCGCCCTCACCATGAGCCTCGGCCTCGCCCGCCTCGACGCGCCGCCCGGCCCGCTCGCCGACCAGCTCGCCGCCGCCCACACGGAGGCCGGCAAGGTCCTCGCCGAGCTGCGCGAACTGATCCACGGCATCCACCCCCAGGTGCTCACCGACTACGGGCTCACCGGCGCCCTCGCCGACATCGCCGAGCGGTCCGCCGTCCCCGTGGAAGCGGAGGTGCGGCTGCCGCGGCTCCCCGAGTCCGTCGAGGCCGCCGCCTACTTCGCCGTGTGCGAGGCCCTCGCCAACATCGGCAAGCACAGCGGCGCCGCCCGCGCCGGCGTCTCCGCCCGGCACACCGGCTCCGCGCTGCTGATCGACGTACGGGACGACGGGCGCGGCGGGGCGGATCCGGCCGCCGGATCCGGACTGACGGGACTCGCCGACCGGATCGCGGTCCTCGATGGCACACTGACGATCACCAGCCCGCCCGGCGGGCCGACCGTCCTGAGCCTGGAGATCCCTTGCCCGGTGAGCAATCCCTGAAGATCGTCCTCGCCGAGGACGGCGTGCTGCTGCGCGAAGGGCTCGTCGGTCTGCTGACGCGTTTCGGCCACGAGGTGGTCGCCGCCGTCGGGGACGCGGACGAACTGCGCACCGCCGTCGCCGCGCACGGCCCGGACATCGTCGTCACCGACGTACGCATGCCCCCCGGCTTCACCGACGAGGGACTGCGCGCCGCGGTCGAGCTCCGGGCGGCCCGCCCGAACCTGCCCGTGCTGGTGCTCAGCCAGTACGTGCAGCGCTCGTACGCCGCCGACCTGCTCGACTCCGGCGACGGCAGCGGTGTCGGCTACCTCCTCAAGGACCGGGTCGGTCAGGTGGAGCAGTTCCTCGACGCGGTGGTCACCGTCGCGGCCGGCGGCACGGTGGTGGACCCGGAGGTCGTACGCCAGCTGCTGCGCCGGCGCCGCGATCCGCTCTCCGCGCTGACGCCGAGGGAGCGGGAGGTGCTGGGCCTGGTGGCGGAGGGCAAGTCGAACGGGGCCATCGCCCGGGACCTGGTCGTCTCCGAGGCGGCCGTGGGCAAACACATCGGGAACATCCTGGGGAAGCTGGACCTGCCGCCCGCCGAGGAGACCCACCGCCGGGTGCTGGCCGTGCTCGCCTACCTGCGGGGGTGAGGTCCGGGGCGGGTCCGGGGCCGGGCCGGGTGGGTCCGGGTATTGGTTTTGAGCACTCCCGGGGACCGGGTAGTATTTTCTCTGTCAGGCGCCGCTAGCTCAGTTGGTTAGAGCAGCTGACTCTTAATCAGCGGGTCCGGGGTTCGAGTCCCTGGCGGCGCACCTGTACTTCGGGCGGTTTCCGGTTCACCGGGAACCGCCCGAAGTGTTTTCCGGTCCGAGGTGCGGCCCCCCGCGCGCCCCATGCCCCCTAGAGGGTGAGCGACAGCAGCAGCGGCGCAGCCTTCCGGTTCAGGGTGTCCGCCGCGGCGCGCAGCCGGTGCGCGTGTTCCACGGGCATCGACAGGGCCAGGCAGCCCACCGAGGCGCCGGCCGTGATCGGGACCGCCGCGCAGACCGTGCCCACGGCGTACTCCTGCAGGTCCAGCATCGGCACGGTGGCCGGCTGGGCGTCCAGCTTGGAGAAGAGGATCCGCTCGTTCACGATCGTCTTCGACGTGAGCCGGGCGATCTTGTGCCGGGAGAGGTGGTCGCGCCGCCCGTTCAGGTCGAGCTGCGTCAGCAGGCACTTGCCGACCGCGCTGGCGTGCGCGGCGGAGCGGAAGTCGACCCACTCGTGCACCTTGGGCGTGCGCGGGCTGTCGGCGAACTGCGTGATCCTTACTTCACCGTCCACGTACCGGCTGATGTAGACGGCCGCGCCGACGGAGTCGCGCAGCCGGTCCAGGGTCTCCTGGAGCTTGTCCGTCAGGGCTTGCTGCCGGTCGGTGCCGGAGCCGAGCAGGACGAGGGAATCCCCTATGGCATAGGCGCCGTCTGACACCTGCAGGACATATCCCTCCCGGCGCAGCATGAGCAGCATCGGAGCGAGATGGACTGCGGGCAGGCCGGTCTCACGCGCGATCTGCACGTCGGTCACACCGCCGGTGTGCCGTGCGATCGTTTCGAGTACGCGCAGTGCGTACTGCACCGAGTGGAACGGCGCGGTCGGCTCGGGCTTCAGCGCCACGGTTTCCCCCTACCAGGTTGTTACCGCTTGCCCTACCACGATAGCCATCAAGAGGCCCATGTGGAGCGCCTGTTGAGGAGATTGATGGCTCAATCAGGCCGCCTCGCCTGTATCTACTCCTCTGGCATATGCCAAGGTCATGAGCACGGTCCTCGGTGCCGGGAATGCCCGGTCGTCGCCGATGGTTCGAACTCCTCGTACGGACGTGGATTCGGGACGGGAGCGACGACGATGGGCGACACCGGGGACGCGGGTCGGCGGGGCGCTGGGAGCGGCGGGCGAGGGGACGGCGGACGAGGGAGCAACGGACGAGGGAGCAGCGGACGAGGGGCGACCCCATCCGCGCCGCCGCCCGCGGCCGGGCGCCCGTGCCGCTCTCCGTCCTGGACCTTGTCACCGTCGGGGCCGGCCGCACCGCCCACGAGGCGCTGCGCACCAGCGTGGCGCTGGCCCGGCTCGCCGAGTCCCGCGGGTACCACCGCCACTGGGTCGCCGAGCACCACTCCATGCCCGGGGTCGCGAGCTCCTCCCCGGCGGTGATCCTGGCGCACCTGGCCGCGCACACCTCCCGGATCCGCCTCGGTTCGGGCGGGGTCATGCTGCCCAACCACGCCCCGCTCGCCGTCGCCGAGCAGTTCGGCACCCTGGAGGCGCTCGCCCCGGGCCGGATCGACCTCGGGCTCGGCCGGGCTCCCGGTACCGACGGGCGCACGGCCGCCGCGCTGCGCGGGCCGGGCCGCCTCGACGAGGCCGCGGACGAGTTCCCGCGTCGGCTCGCGGAGCTCACCCGCTTCCTCGACGACGACTTCCCGGACGGGCATCCGTACGCCCGCGTGCACGCCGTGCCGGGGCCGGTCCAGGGCCCCACCGGGCGGCCGCCGCTGTGGCTGCTCGGCTCCTCCGGCTTCAGCGCGCGCCTCGCCGGGGAGCTCGGCCTGCCCTTCGCGTACGCCCACCACTTCTCCGCGGCCGGCACCCTGCCCGCGCTCGACCTCTACCGCGAGAGCTTCCGGCCCTCGGCCGTGCTGGACACCCCGTACGCCGTCATCGGGGTCTCGGCGCTCGCCGCCGACACCGACGCGCGGGCCCGTGCCCAGGTGCTGACGGGCGCGCTGTCGATGCTCCGGCTGCGCAGCGGGCGGCCCGGTCTGATCCCGACGCCGGAGGAGGCGGCGGCGTACGCGTTCACCCCGCTGGAGCGGGAGTTCGTGGACGGCTGGCTCGCGAACGTGGTCCACGGCACCCCGGACGAGGTCCGTGAGGGGCTCGACGCCCTGGCGAAGCGGACGGGCGCGGACGAGCTGATGCTGACCGCCAATGCCCACGGCGGGGAGGCCCGGTTGCGCTCGTACGAGCTCGTCGCAGATGCGTACGGCATGGAGGCCGGATGATCGGGGGCTGTCGGCCTGCCGGTTCACTCTTTTGAGTGACAGTGCGTCTTAGCGCGCGTTGTTACGTTCGCTGAGTGGACGTGAATGAGTGGGCACAGGCAAGGGACGTGGGTCCTCGCCCTGCGTCCGCCTGCACGGGCACGGGCGAGGCTGCCGCGCATGACTGACCCCACAAAGAAGCTCCGCGCCATCGCCCCACCCTTCGTAGCGCTCGGGCCGACAGGTGTGGCAATTCGGGACCGACTCAAGGACCTGAGCGCCGCGGACGAGCAAGTCCTGCGTGTGATTGGTGAGCATCTGGGTGCGTTGGCGTCGCGTGACCTCAAGCAACGTTGTGCCGACGGCCTGAACCACGGCACGGATACGTGGGCAGCCCGGAAGCGCGGACTGACAGCGGTGTCGTCGTCCCGGTGGGCCGGAGCGATTACCAAAACCACGCACGATCAATGGGCGCTCGCCCGGCGCTGTCAGCTCGCACACATTCAGAACCTGGAAGCCGACATACGGACACTGAGACATCGTTTGTCCTTGCCCATCGGGGAGAAAGGCTCCAAGCGGTCCGCAGGCGGTTACCGGTCCAAGAGCGAGTGGTTCCACAAGTCCCGCCGCGTGGCGGTCCTGGAGACCCGGCACGCTGCCGCCGTTCGCGACTGGCAGGCCGGGCGTGTCCGGGTCGTGCGGGGCGGGCGGCGTCTGCTCAACACTCGCCACCACCTTGAAGCAGCGCAACTCACCGAAGTCGAATGGCGGGAAGCCTGGGAGGCTGAACGCTGGTTCCTGGCCGCCGACGGAGAGTCCGGCAAGGCGCTGGGGAACGAGACGATCCGCGTCACCCCCGACGGTGAGGTCTCCATCAGGCTGCCAGCGCCGCTCGCCCACTTGGCGAACGCCAAGCACGGACGATACGCCCTCACCGCGAAGGTCTCCTTTCGTCATCGGGGTCAGGAGTGGGCCGACCGTATCGGAGCAGACCGGGCGGTGGCCTACCGAATCCACTACGACACGGCGCGTGGACGCTGGTATTTGACCGCTTCCTGGCGGCGGCCCACTGTTCAGACCATCCCGCTCGCCGTCGCCCGCGCAAAGGGAATGGTCGGCGTGGATGCGAATGCCGACCACTTCGCCGCCTACCAGCTCGACGCTCACGGCAACCCCGTCGGATCTCCTCACCGCTTCCACTACGACCTGTCAGGGTCATCCGATCACCGGGACGCCCAGGTCCGCCACGCCCTCACCCAGTTGCTCCACTGGGCCAAGCGCATCGGCGTGAACGCCATCGCCATCGAGGATCTCGACTTCACGGCGGAGAAGACCCGCGAGAAGCACGGCCGCAGAAAGCGGTTCCGGCGGCTGGTCTCCGGTATCCCGACCGGGAAGCTCAAAGCCCGGCTCGTCTCGATGGCTGCTGAGCAGGGTCTTGCGATCGTTGCGGTCGACCCGGCCTACACCTCCAGATGGGGCGGCCAGCACTGGCAGAAGCCTCTGGTCACCTCACGCCGAAAGATGTCTCGTCACGATGCCGCAGGTGTCGCGATCGGACGACGCGCCCTCGGGCACCCGATCCGGCGACGGATGACACCGCCCCCATGCGACCAGAGCGATCGTTTGGGGCATCGGACCATCCAGGCCGAACCGGGTGCCCGAGCGTGCGAGGGAACCTGCCCACTCGCAACGGACCGCGTTCCAGGAGACGTGTCACCGAGCGGGAAGCGAAAGCAGGGAACCAGCGCGCCCAACACCGTTCGGGACGCGCGCAGTACGGATCGGTGGGTTCAAGACCCACTGATCCCTACTGGCTAGGAACGGTTTACGGATGTGCATGAACGGCCTTCGAGTGTTCGGCTGGTTTGTTGCCAAAACCTTGCGGGACGGTGTCTCAAGGGATCCTTAAACTGCTCGTCACCGGGGGCGGCGAGCGGCTTCTGACGTGTGGTCGACTCCCTGACCGGGGGATCTTCTCCCTGAGTGGTCTAGTCCTTCTTTGGTCCAAACCATTGACTCAGGCCTCGGGTGATCGCTATCTCTTCTCTCACCCACCAGTTCTGCCCTCCCCCCACGTCCGGAGGCTGTTCCATGCACATCCGTAAATCTCTCACCGCGGCTGCCGCCACCGCCGCGCTGGCGGCCGGAGCGCTCGCCGCCTTCGCCGGGCTCGGCACCGCCCAGGCCGCAGGCGCCGGCACGACCGCGGCCGCCGGCGGCGTCCGGATCGCCTACTACGACCAGTGGAGCGTGTACGGGAACGCCTTCTACCCCAAGCACCTCGACACGCGCGGCATAGCGGGCAAGCTGGATGTCATCAACTACTCCTTCGGGAACATCCACCCCACCGAGCTCACCTGTTTCGAAGCGAACAAGGCGGCGGGCGACGACAACAACCCCAACGCCGGTGACGGCGCGGGCGACTCGTACGCCGACTACCAGAAGTCCTTCAGCGCGGCGGACAGCGTCGACGGCGTGGCCGACAAGTGGGACCAGCCGATCGTCGGCGTCTTCAACCAGTTCAAGGAACTGAAGGCCAAGTACCCGCACCTGAAGATCAACATCTCGCTGGGCGGCTGGACGTACTCCAAGTACTTCCACGACGCGGCCAAGACCGACGCCGCCCGCAAGAAGTTCGTCGCCTCCTGCATCAAGCAGTACATCAAGGGCGACCTCCCGGTGGAGGGCGGCTTCGGCGGCCCCGGCACCGCGGCCGGCATCTTCGACGGCATCGACATCGACTGGGAGTACCCCGGCTCCTCGGGCGGCCACCTGGGCAACCACTACGGCCCCGAGGACAAGCAGAACTTCACCCTCCTGCTGCAGGAGTTCCGCAAGCAGCTCGACGCCGAGGGCGCGGCCAACGGCGGCAAGAAGTACATGCTGACCGCGGCGCTGCCGGCCGGCCAGGACAAGATCAAGTACATCGAGACGGACAAGATCGGCGCGTACCTCGACTACGCGAACATCATGACGTACGACATGCACGGCGCCTGGGACGGCGACGGGCCGACGTACCACCAGTCCCCGCTGTACCCGTCCGCGGCCGACCCGACCGACCCGATCGCTCCGGGCACCGAGAAGTACAGCATCGACAACGCCATCGACTCCTGGATCGACGGCAACCCGGCCTACGGCATCACGGGCGGCTTCCCCGCCAACAAGCTGACCCTGGGCTACGAGTTCTACTACCGCGGCTGGAAGGGCGTCCCGGCGGGCACCACCAACGGCCTCGCCCAGACCGCCACCGGCGGATCCGCCGCCCGTCCGCTCAGCCAGCAGGCCGGCATCGCGCACTACAAGGAGCTCGGCGGGATCGTCGACAACGCGGCGACCACCTTCTGGGACGACCAGTCCAAGTCCTCGTACTTCTACAAGGACGGCGAGTTCTTCACCGGCCTCAACCAGAAGTCCGTCCAGGCCCGGGTCGACTACGGCAAGCAGCGCGGTCTGGCCGGCGCGATGATGTACTCCCTGCTCGGCCTGGACAACAACATCACCCTGCTGAACCAGATCTCGGACGCCCTCGGCGGAGCCACCCAGCCGCCGGTCACCACCCCGCCGACGACCGCTCCGCCCACCACGACCCCGCCGACCACGCAGCCCCCGACCGGCTGCGGCTCGCTCCCGGCGTACGTCGCGGGCACGGTCTACACGGCCGGCAACGAGGTCTCCCACAACGGCCGCAAGTACAAGGCCCAGTGGTGGACGCAGAACGAGACGCCGGGCACCACCGGTGAATGGGGTGTCTGGAAGGACCTCGGCGCCTGCTGATCGCCCCCCACCCCGCGCCGAGCGCCGGCCGCCCCCGCCCTCTCTCCTCAGAGGCCGGGGGCGGCCGTGTTCGGGGTGACCAGACCCGTCTCGTAGGCGGCGATGACCAACTGCGCCCGGTCCCGGGCCCCGAGCTTGGCCAGCAGCCGGCCGATGTGGGTCTTCACCGTGCCCCGGCTCAGCGTCAGGTGCTCCCCGAGCTCCGTGTTGGACAGGCCCTGCGCGATCAGCATCAGCACCTCGCGCTCGCGCCCGGTCAGCTCGCCCAGCCCGGCCGGCGCGGGCACGCCCGGCGGGCGCCGCGCGAACTCCGACACCAGCCTGCGGGTCACCGAAGGCGCCAGCAGCGCCTCGCCCGAGGCCACCACGCGGATCGCGTCCAACAGGGCCGCCGGGGGAGTGTCCTTCAGCAGGAAGCCGCTGGCCCCGGCGCGCAGCGCCGCGTACACGTACTCGTCCAGGTCGAAGGTGGTCAGGACCAGCACCCGGACCTCCGGCTGGGCCGCGGTGATCAGGCGGGTCGCCTCGATGCCGTCCATCTCCGGCATCCGGACGTCCATCAGGACCACGTCGGGCAGCCCGGCGGCGGCCAGCTCCACCGCCTCCACCCCGGTCGACGCCTCGCCCGTCACGCTCAGCCCCGGCGCGGTCTCCACCAGCACCCGGAAGCTCCCGCGCAGCAGCGCCTGGTCGTCGACGATCAGCACCCGCGTCACGCGCCGGCCCCCGACGCCAGCCGGGCCGACACCCGGAAGCCCCCCTCGGGCCGGGGACCCGCGGTGAACTCGCCCTGGTACATGGCCACCCTCTCGCGGATGCCGGTGAGCCCGTGGCCCGGTGTGTGACCGGGCAGCACGTCACCCTCGTTGACGACCATGATGCGCAGGTCGCGCGTCACCGTGACCCGGCAGGTCGTCGGAGCCGCGTGCTTGATCACATTGGTCACCGCCTCCTGGACGATCCGGTACGCGGCCAGCTCCAGCCCCGGGGCGAGCGGCGGCAGTTCGGCGACCTCCAGGGTCACCTCGACCCCGGCGCGGGCCGCCCGGTCCGCGACCGCGGCCAGATCGGACAGGCCCGGGGCGGGCGCGACCTCGGGGGCTCCCGGCTCCTCCGGGGTCCCCTCCGGGGTCCGCAGCACGGCCAGGGTGCTGCGCATCTCGGCCAGCGCCTGGCGCCCCGTCTCCTCGATGTGCCGCAGCGCCTCACGGGTCTCCTGCGGCCGTACGTCGGCCACGTGCGCGGCGATCGCGGCCTTCACCGTGATCACAGACAGACTGTGGGCCACGATGTCGTGCATCTCCCGGGCGATCCGCAGCCGTTCCCCGGTGACCGCGTGCTCGGCCAGCTGGAGCGCCGACCGCTCGGCGAACGCCCGCCGCTCCCGGACGTAGCGGCCGATGCCCCACGGCGCCGCGAAGGCCAGCAGCACCAACGGCCACGGGCCCACGTCCCGGGCGAGGAGCAGCCCCGCGCCCAGAGCGGCCACCAAGGGCTCCCAGCGCCCGCCCAGGGCCGCCGTGTACAGCACCAGCGCCAGGCACGCGTACGGCGCCGGACTGGCGTAGTCCGGAACCATCCCGGCGGCGAAGGCGACCACCACCGCGGCCCACACCACGGCGAACGCGGCGAGCGGGTGCACCCGCCGCACGGCGACCGGCCCGCCGACGGCCACGGCCATCGCCCAGGAGACGGCTACGGGTTCGGGCGTGGGCGGCTCGCGGATCGCCAGGTACGACGCGAACACCAGGAGGGGCGCGAGCACCGCGTCGACCACGATCAGGCGCTGCCGGCTGAGGAACATCCCGCCGACGGTAGCCGACCGGCCGGCGCCGGGGATCGGACCCAGGTCCGACGCCCAGGACCCGACCGTGCTCCGATGTGCCGCCCCCCGCCCCGGCGGCAGGCTTCAACCCATGATCTCCGTCAACGCACTGACCAAGCGGTACGGCGACGCCCTCGCCGTCGACCGGCTGTCCTTCGAGGTGGAACCGGGCCGGGTGACCGGCTTCCTGGGCCCCAACGGCTCCGGCAAGTCCACCACCATGCGGGCCGTCCTCGGCCTCGACACCCCTACCTCGGGCGAGGCCCTGGTCAACGGGCGCCCCTTCGCCACCTCGGCCTCCCCGATGCGGGAGGTCGGCGCCCTGCTCGACGCCGGAGCCGTCCACGGCGGGCGGCGGGCCGCCGACCACCTCAACTGCCTGGCCCGCAGCAACGGGATCGCGCCCTCCAGGGTCCCGGAGGTGCTGGAGCAGGTCGGGCTCGGCGGCGTCGGCCGCAAGCGGGTCAAGGGCTTCTCGCTCGGGATGAAGCAGCGCCTGGGCGTGGCCGCCGCCCTGCTCGGGGATCCGGGGATCCTCGTCTTCGACGAGCCGGTCAACGGCCTCGACCCGGACGGGATCCGGTGGATCCGCGGCCTGATGCGCTCGCTCGCCGCCGAGGGCCGGACCGTGCTGATGTCCAGCCACCTGATCACCGAGATGGCCCTCACCGCCGACCACGTGGTGGTCATCGGGCAGGGCCGGCTGATCGACTCCGCGCCCGTCGCCGAACTGGCCGGGCGCTTCGGCTCCCTGGAAGACGCCTACGTCCGCCTCACCGAGAACACCGTGGAGTACCGATGAGAGCCGTGTCCATGAGCAGCGTCGTCGCCTCCGAGTGGCTGAAGCTGCGCACAGTCCGCTCCACCTACGGCCTGCTGGGCGCCTCCGCCGGGATCCTGCTCCCGGCGGCCGGGATCTCCGCGGCGATGATCGCAGACTGGGACGGATCCGGAGCCGACGCGCAGGCGCTCTTCGCCAGCGCCGACCCGGGCGTCCTGGTCATGCCGTTCGCGCAGTTCTGCCTGGCCGCGCTGGGCGCCCTGGCGATCACCTCGGAGTACGCGACCGGGACGATCCGCCCGAGCGCGCTGGCCGTTCCGGACCGGCGCCGGCTGTTCGCGGCCAAGGCCGTGGTCGTCGCCGTCGTGGGCTTCCTCGCCGGGCAGCTCGTCGCCCTCGCCTCGATGGCCGCCGGGCACCTCCTCACGGGGGACCGGCCCGCCCCCATCGCCGCCGTCACGAGCCTGGCCGACGCCTTCCAGCAGGGGCTGCTGCTCACGGCATCGGCCGTGGTGGGGCTGGGGCTGGGGGCGGTGATCCGGTCCACCGCCGGGACGTTCGTGGCGCTGGCCGGGCTGATCTTCGTACTGCCGGCGCTCGCGGCCTTCCTGCCCTGGGACGTGGCCGCGTACATGCTCCCCAACCTGGCGGCGCTGGCCGCCGGGCCGGCCCTGCTCGCGATGGCCGGGTACGGGGGCGCGGCGCTGGCGGCCGGCGCGGCGGCGGGCCGGCTCCGGGACGTGTGAGCCGGCGTCGTGACCGTACGGGGCCCGCCCCCGCACCCCCCGGTCAGACCAGGGGGTGCGGGGCGGGCCCGTCCTGTTCGGCGGTGGCGGCCTCGGCGGCGGTGGCGGCCGCCTCGGCCGCCGCCACCTGACGGACGATCATGCGGGCGATCGCGTCCGGCGGCACCGCGCGGGAGTACAGCCACCCCTGGCCCGTGTCGCAGCCGACGCGGCGCAGCCGGGCCGCCTGGCCGGCGGTCTCCACGCATTCCGCGGTGACGGTGAGGCCGAGCCGGTGCGCGAGCTGGACCAGGGCCTCGACGATGGTCTCGTCGGCCGGGTTCGGATGGGTGCCCTCCTCGTAGCGGAAGCCCCGCACGAACGAGCCGTCCAGCTTCAGGACCGAGACCGGCAGCCGGCTCAGGTACGCGAGGTTCGAGTACCCGGTCCCGAAGTCGTCGATCGCGATCCGCACGCCCATGTCGCTGAGCGCCTGCAGGGCCTGGAGCGGCCGGCCCGCAGAGCCCATCACCGCCGACTCGGTCAGCTCCAGCTGCAGCAGCTGCGGCGCCAGACCCGTCTCGGCGAGGATCTCCGCGACGTCGCCCACCAGGTCCGAGTCCCACACCTGCCGCACCGCGACGTTGACCGACACGAAGACCGGGGCGTCGCTGGGCTGCTCGATCTGCCAGCGCCGCGCCTGCCGACAGGCCGTGCGCAGCACCCACTGCCCCAACTGGACGATGGAGCCGTCCTCTTCGGCGATCCCGATGAACCGAT
This sequence comes from Streptomyces sp. NBC_01351, assembly GCF_036237315.1. GTDB lineage: Bacteria > Actinomycetota > Actinomycetes > Streptomycetales > Streptomycetaceae > Streptomyces. The sequence goes on from NZ_CP108356.1 coordinate 5,403,328, forward strand.
TCGGCGTCAACGTGCCGAACTGCGGGTGCTGCCAGCGCACCAGGGCCTCGACCCCGCGCAGCGCCCCGCTCTCCAGGTCCACCAGCGGCTGGTACTCCAGCTCGAACTCCCCGCGCTCCACGGCCGGCCGCAGCGTGGAGGAGAGCGCCTGCCTCGTCATGCGGTGCGCGTTGCGCTCCGGGTCGAAGAGGGTCCAGCGGGCCTTCCCGTCCGCCTTTGCCCAGTACAGGGTGGTGTCGGCGGCCTGCATGAGGCAGGTCGCCGAGGTGCCGGCCGTGGCCCGTTCCACCACGCCGATCGACGCGGAGACCGACAGCCGCTGCCCGGCCAGGTCGAACGGCTCCTGTACGGCGGCCAGTACGCTCCGCGCCAGCTCGGCGAGCTGCTCGGTGCCGGTGGAGTCCTCCACGAGCAGGGCGAACTCGTCGCCGCCGAGCCGCGCCACGAGGTGGCCGCTCGTACGCCCGTACCCGGACTGGTCGGCGCACTGGGTCAGCCGGGCGGCGACGGCGGCCAGCAGCCGGTCGCCGACGCGGTGGCCGAGGGTGTCGTTGACGGCCTTGAAGCCGTCGAGGTCCAGGTAGCAGAGCCCGATCCGGCCGGTGCCGCCGCCGTGTTCGTACGAGGAGGCCTCCAGGGCGGCGGAGAGCCGCTCGAAGAACAGTGCCCGGTTGGGCAGCCGTGTGACGGGGTCGTGCATCTGGAGGTGGCGCAACCGGGCCTGGAGGTCGCGCCGGTCGCTGATGTCGGCGACGGACAGCAGGACGTCCCCGGTCCCGGGTACGGGCCCCAGGGTGACCTCCGTCCACAGCGAGTGCCCATCGGGGTGCTTGAGGCGCCGGGTGCAGCGCAGCCGGGCCTGCCGCCCGCGGAGCACCTCCTGGTACGCGGCCCAGGTGCGGGCCTCCGCGGCCAGGTCGACCAGGTCGGCGGCGCACCGGTGCGCGATCTCGTGCGGCTCGGCGCCGAGCAGGCCGGCGAAGGCCTGGTTGGCGGTGACGACGTAGCCGTCGCGGTCGACGACGGCCATGGCGAGGTGGGCCGCGTTGAACGCGGCCCGGTAGTCGCGCCGTTCCGTCTCGGCGCGGGACGGGCTTGCCGTCGCCGCCGACACTGCTGCCGGCACTGCCGTGTGACGCTCCGTGACGGCCGATCGGATGCTGTCGGCCGCCGAACCGGTTCCTTCTGAGGTTCCGCTCACCGTTGGCTCCCGCAGTGCGTGTGGGTGTCCGTGCAGGAAAGTGTGCCGATCATAGAGGCTGCCGGGAGGCCCTATCCAGCGGCGTCGCCGTGCGGGGGGCGGCAGTTCGGCGTGATGACGAAGTGTTGGCCAAGGGTCGGGCGATCGTTTCTGCACGGCTGTGAGCATGCGGAGGTCTCTGCTGATCTCGCGTGATCGGTCGTGACGTTCTGTAGGTGGGGGCGTGAAGTCCAGGGGTCACCGGGTTGCCGTACCGCTCACTCGTGTGGGGCAGCGGAACGTGGCATTAGTAAGACAATCGCCTCAAGGTGGGACGAGAGGGTACGAATCCACCACCGGAGGTCGATGTGCCGCGACAGCAGACACCCGGGGGAGTGGACCGCTCCCGCATCCGAAGTACGGCAGCGGCGCTCACTTCCCTGACGGCGCTCGCCGCCATGTCGCTCGTCGCGGGACCCGCCGTCGCCGACTCCGGGGCCGGACCCTGTGCGCTGACCCGCACCGCGGCCCACCACTCCCTCGGCCTGGACACCTGGAACCGGGCCTACCCCAAGCCCGAGCGCACCCTGAACGCGCTCATGGTCTTCCTCTCCTTCCCCGACCACCGCACCGCGCTCACGCCCGCGGAGATCACCGCCGACTACTTCCCCGCCACCAGCGAGTTCTTCGAGCAGGCCTCGTACGGCCGCTTCCGTCTGGTCCCGCACCCGCAGCAGCGCTGGATCCGGATGCCGAAGCCGTCGACCGCGTACGGGATAAGGCGTGACTGGGCCCCCGAGGACCGGGCGGCCTACCTGCGGGACGCGGTCACCGCCGCCGACGCCGAGGTGGACTTCGGCACGTACGACGTCGTGTACTTCGTCGCCGACCCGGACGCGCCCGGCGTGGACGCCGACGCCACGAAGGTCGTCAACTTCGACCAGCCGATCATCGCGGACGGCGCGGAACTGCGGCGGATCGTCACCGTGTTCGAACGCCACCCGCCCGACCGCAACGTGCTGGCCCACGAGACCGGCCACGTCTTCGACCTGCCCGACCTCTACCACCGGCCCACGGACGGCAAGGGCGACTGGGACACCTACGTCGGGGACTGGGACGTCATGGGCAGCCAGTTCGGCATGGCCCCCGACCTCTTCGCCTGGCACAAGTGGAAGCTGGGCTGGCTGGACGCCTCCCAGGTGGACTGCGTGCAGTCCGGCTCCTCCCTCCACACCCTGCAACCGCTCGCCCAGACCCCGCCGAACGGCAGCACGGGCGGCACCCGGCTCGCGGTGATCCGTACGGGCCCCGGCAGTGCCATCGCCGTCGAGGCGCGGGGCTCGGCCGGCAACGACGGGGACACCTGCACGGAGGGGGTCCTCGTCTACCGGGTGCGCAACGAGGCGGCCTCGGGCGGCGGCCCCATCGAGGTGCTGGACGGCCATCCGCTGACAGAGGCCTGCTGGGACCGGTCGGTGTACCCCCCGCTGGCGGACGCCCCGCTGGAGGTGGGCGAGACGTATACGGTGCCGGGGGAGCGGATCACGATCGAGGTAGCGGACCGGACGCAGTCGGGTGCGTACACGGTGAAGATCACCACGTGACGCAGAAGGCCCCCACTCCGAGGAGTGGGGGCCTTCTACCGTCTGTGCGCCGCCAGGGACTCGAACCCCGGACCCGCTGATTAAGAGTCAGCTGCTCTAACCAACTGAGCTAGCGGCGCCTGCTGACGTCGTAGACATTACCAGGAGGTTCCGCGGAACTAAAAATCGATATCCGCAGCTCGGGCGGCGCGGACGAACGCCCACAGCAGGGCGTCGGGCCCGGGCAGCCAGGGCGTGCGGGCGTCGGGGGCCACCAGCCACCGGGATGGCCCGGGCGTGGCGGCCAGCGGCGGCACGGTGACGGCGTCGCCCCAGCCGTGACACAGCGGTGCCGGGGCCGTACGGGCACCGCCCCACTCCTCCCACGCCAGCAGCGCGGGCAGCCGGTGGGCGGTACCGGGCGCGGCGAAGAGCAGCATCCGCCCGCGGTGCACGGCGACCGGCCCGCAGCCCGGCCCCTCGGCCCACAGCAGGTCCAGGATGCGGCGCCCGAGCACGACCGGCACGTTGACGACGTCGAAGACCACCCCGCACGGCAGCGCGGCGGCCGCGGTGGGCCGCGCCTGCCACGCGGCGAGAGTGAGCCCCGGATGCGCACTGGCGGACGCGAGCCAGGCGGCGCCCTGCGGGGTGACGTGGGTGGCGGGCGCGGTGCGTACGTCGAGTGCGGGGCAGTGGGGAGCCGTCGTCAGCGGGGTCATATGCCAGATGTACCGGGCGTGACATTCCGGTTTCCGGGAGTTACCGAAAACCGGGACGGGAGGGGGTCGGTTGGGCTATGTTGCCGGTCCGCTGCGCTTGGCGGGCGGTACGCGGGTGCGCCGCCGTTGCCGGGGGCTCTGCCCCCGGACTCTCCCCCAGCTACCGCTGGGGGGACCCCCAGCGCCTCAAACGCCGGCGAGGCTGAATTCGCCAGGCACACGCGGCGCATTCCAGCGGCGCCGGGCAGTATCCAGCCCGTCCGGGCAATATCCAGCCCCTCCGGCGTTTGAGGAGCGGGTGCGGGGCGGAGCCCCGGGAGGCTCCGCGGAGCGGGCTACGGCAGCTCGGGGGCCTCTTGGAGGGACTCGCCGAACTCGATCATCTTGCGGGCGTAGTCCTCGGTCCACTCCGCCCGCTCGGCGATCGCCGCCGCCGACAGCCGGTCGAACCGCCGCGGATCCGCCAGCTGCGCCGCGGCCAGCGCCTGGAACTCCACCGCCCGCTCCTGCGCGGCCCGGAAGGCCAGCGTCAGCTCCGTCGCGCGGGCCAGCAGCTCACGAGGGTCCTCTAGCGACTCCAGGTCGAAGAAGTGCTCCGGATCCGCCACGGCCTCCGAGGGTTCGAAGATCAGCGGCGCGGGCCGGAGCCTCCGCTCGGTCGTCCGCTCGGGCTCTGCCATGCGTGTCCTCCTGCTGCGCGTGCGAATGCTTTCCGGGCCACCGTCCATTGTCCAACGCCCCGCAAGAGCGCACAGGGGGCCCGCGCGCCCTCAGACCGGTACGACCTCCTCCGCCGCCCGCCCCGTCGCCCGTTCCACCAGCCCCGCCACGTCGTCGAGCATGCCGGCCACCTCCGCCGCGAGCCCCTCCGGAGCCCGGAACCCGTCCGGCCCGACCAGCCCCGGGGCGCCCGGGATCGCCACGGAGCGCGCGGCGGGGCGCATGCCGACCCGGGTGAGCACCGGCAGCAGCATCTCCGCGGCCGGAGCGCCGCCCCCCGCTCCACGTCGAATCGGTACACCGTCACCTGATCGACGTCCTGCCCCCGGAACAACTCCGCACCCTCGCCGAGGTGGGCGAACCCCTCTGCGTCCGCCGGGGCGCCGAACGCAAGTCCTGACCGTCGCGGCTCCGGGGCCCTACGGCCGCCAGCTCACCCGGTGTTCCGCCAGGTGCGCGAGCACCGAATGGTTCGCCTCCCAGCCGTCCGGAAATTTCACGGATACGCCCAGCTGCACCGGCTCCGTCGACGGGTGGTCGTCCAGGAGTTCCGCTATGCCCGCCCGGGCCACCACCACGCAGGCGTGGCGGTGGCGGGAGGCCAGGACGCACAGGCGGCCCGTCTCCAGGTGGAAGGCCGTGGCGTCCGGGCGGCCCGACAGGGGGTGGAGGACCACCGTGAGGTCGTACTCGCGGCCCTGGAGGCGGTTCGCGGTGTCCACCGTGACGCCCGTGACGCCGAGGGAGGACAGCGCGGCGCGGACCGCGGCCGCCTGGTCGCGGTGGGCGGTGCCGACGGCGATCCGGTCCGGGGTCAGGGGGGAGGGGACCGGGGACAGCTCGTCCGTGGTGACCGTGCCGCGGTCCAGGGCGCGGCGGACCACCAGGGCCACCGCCGCCACCGCCTCCGGGTCGGTGCGCGGGGTGCGCCGGGCGGGGAGTTCGAGAAGCCCCCAGCCCGCCTCGGCGGCCTCGTCGAGCACCCGGTCCGGGCCGGAGCCGTCCGAGGGGACCCCGTACGACATCCGCCGCTCGCCCGGGCCCGTACCGCTGCGGAAGCGCGTGTACGGGTAGAAGGCGCGGGAGACAAGCGGCGCGGCCGACGCCGGGAGCCGCCAGGACACCGGCAGGCGGTGCTGCGGCAGTTGGGGGTTGTGGGCGAGGAGGGTGGACACCGCGGAGGCGGAGGGGTCGTAGGACAGGCCCGCCCACTGTTCGGCGCCGACCACGCTGAAGGGGTCCAACTGGCCCGGATCGCCCACGAACAGCGCCCGCTCGAACAGGCCCGCCACGGCCAGCAGCGCGTCGGAGCGCATCTGGTACGCCTCGTCGACGATCGCGTGCTCCCAGGGCTCCGTGTCCTTGACGTAGGCCCACTTCGCCGCCGTGGAGATGGTGATGGGGAGTTCCGCCAGGTCGCCCGGCTTCGCGGAGAGGGTGACCGAGGGGAGGTTCCGCAGGGCGGGGTCGTAGGCGTCGCCGTCGCTGCTGTGCAGGCGGCCGACCTTCAGCTCCGGGTCCTTGTCGGCGAGCCGCAGCACCAGGTCGTCGACCTGCGCGTTGGTCTGCGCCACCACCATCAGCCGGCGCCCGGCCGCGGCCAGCTCCCGGGCCGCGCGGACCACGAGCGTGGACTTGCCGGCCCCGGGCGGGGAGTCGACGACCACGCCCCGCTCGGTCCCGTGCAGGGTGTCGTGCAGGATGGCGGCGGTCGCCTCGGCGGCCGCGGCCCCCGGGTCGAAGGTCGCGGTCACAGGAGGTCCTCGTCGGTCACGGCGTCGGTGAGCACGGGGGCGGTCAGGTGTCCCGGCGGGCCGCCGTGCGTCCAGGGGGTCTGTTCCGGGTCCGGCAGCTTCGGGCCGCCGCGCGCGTCGTGCTCGAAGAGCGTCCAGCACACCCGGTCGCCCTTCTCCGGCACCGAGCCCGGTTCGGGTTCGCGGCCCCGGCCCATCTTGTCGAGCAGGCGCACCACGATCTGCCCGTCGGCCTCGAAGCGGACGAACTGCGCGCTCTGCGGCCGCCCGTCCAGCGAGCGGAACACCTTCCCGCCGCCCCCGTCCGCCAGTTGCGGCCGGTCCTCGGTGGCCAGCGTCACCAGCGGGCGCGGGCTCGGCCGCTTCGCGTCCGTCCACTCCATCACCACCTCGGTGACCTCGCCGGCGAAGGCCTCGCCCGCGAGCCGCCGGCCCGCCATCACCAGGGGGTCGTCCAGCGCCTCCTGGGCGTCGAGCCGCACCTGCTCGGTCTCCCGTGTGGCCAGCTTCTGAGCGGCCGTCACCGCGTCGTCGCGGCGCGGCTGCGGGGGCTCGCCCGCCCGTACGCGGTCCCGGTGGCCGGTGTACGACCAGCGGTCGCGGGTCCAGCGCTCCTCGGCCCGCTCCCCGGCCGGCAGCGCGCGCAGCAGCTCGACGGAGCGCCACACCGCGTCCCAGGTGGGCCGCATCTGCGCCGCCACCAGGGCCCGTACGCCCTCCTCCACGCGGGCCAGTGCCCGCGCGTCGAGCGGCTCCGCCGTGCGCGCCGCGTCGTAGCGGGCCATCGCCGGGGCCAGCAGTCTGTTGTCGAAGGCCGGGTCGGTGGCCGGGCCGGCGGGCGGGACCAGGAGCTGTCCGTCACGGTCCCGGGCCAGCTCGGCCCGCTCCGCCGCGCGGGCGCCGGATTCGCCCGCCGGGGGCGCTATCCAGGCCAACAGGGCGGCCAGGTGCTGGTCCTCCAGGTTGCTCTGGCCGCTCGCCCAGTGCCGGGACAGCAGATCGGTCGCCGAGAGCAGCATCGAGGAGCCGGGGACCCGGGAGCGCTCGCCGAGGTGGGTGAACCAGCGGCCCAGCAGCGGCACCCGCGCGGGCGCCGGATACGGGTTCTCCGGATCCTCCTCGGCCGTGCGCCGGAAGCGCATCGAGCGCCCCAGCAGCCGCACGTACTCGATGCCCGCCCGGCTCGGCACGATCAGCTGCGGGGCGTCCAGGCACAGCTCGGCCTCGACCTTGGTCCGCTTGCCGGTCTCCGGGTCGGTCTCGTTGCGCTCGACCAGCTCGACGTCGTCCCCGTACGCGTCCACGTACGGCAGCACCTCGTCGGCGAGGTCGGCCAGGAAGGTCCACCGCAGGTCCCGGTCGCGCGGCTGCGGCACCACCAGCAGCCTCGGCTCCGCGGGATCCGTGCCGACGAGCGCCCCGAGCGGAGCCCCCGCTTCACCGGCCGTGGTCAGGGGTACGACGACCAGCGGGCGCTCGCTCAGATGGCGGTGCCGCACGGTCGCGAGGGGCTGGGCGCGGCCCGCGCGCAGGGCCTCCAGCCGGGCCAGGGTGGTCAGGAGGGACATACGGCGCCCTCCCCGGCCGACCGGAGGGCCTCGGCGCGCAACCGGGCCGCGTGGTGAAGGGCTTCGGCCGTGGGATCACCCTCGGGGCCCGCCCCGGAGGCCGCCGCGAGGGCCGCTTCGACGGTGGTCAGGGCGCCCAGCTCGCCGCGTACGGAACGGCCCAGCGCGGTCACCTCGCCGGCGGTGCGGGCCCGGTCCCGGCAGTGGAAGGCCAGCTCGCAGGCGGCGAGGCACTCGGGGGCGTAGGCGGCGTCGACCGCGGCCACGGCTTCGGTGAGCTCCTCGGCGGTCCGCGCCGGGTCGAAGGTCAGGCCCTCGGGGAGCGCGGCGGCCAGCTCCTCGACCCGGGTCAGCCGCTCCAGCTGGCGCCGGGTCACGGAGCGCTCGCGGCGGATGTCGACGGCGGAGGCGGTGGGCAGGTTGGAGAAGTCCTTCGGGCAGACGAGCAGCACGGTGTGCCCGACCTCGGCGCCGGTCAGCTTCTCGGCGGTCCTCTCCAGGGCGAGGACGTACACGGCGGCCTGGCGGGCGGCGGCGCCCACCTTCGCGGCGTCCGCGGTCCCGTCGATCATCGGGAACGACTTGATCTCCACGACGGTCCAGCGGCCGTCGGGATGCACGACGACGGCGTCCGGCTCCAGGTAGGCGGGGGAGCCTGCCACCTCCAGGGCGAGCATCGGGTGGTCCAGCAGCGTCCACGCCCCCGCGTTCGTCGCCTCGCGCAGGGCGAGAGCGGTCCGGGCGGCGCGGCCCTCGGGCCCGGCGGCGGACAGGTCGGGGACGCGGGCGTCGGGGCCGGGCGGTTCGGCGCCCGCGCCGAGGCGCTCGTGGACGAGCCGCAGCAGCTCGGCTCCGCCGTCGCCCTTGACCTTGGCCTCGAAGGAGTTGCCGCGCACGATCGCGAACTGCGACTGCCCGAAGGCGGCGGGTGAGCCGAGGGCCGAGGCGAGGGCGGTCTTGTCCACGCCGGCGCCGTCGAGCAGGGCGCGTCTGCCGCAGCCGGGATTGGCGGCGAGCGCGGCCAACGCCCGGGCGTCGAGCGGGCGCGGGGGTACGGCGGGGCCGCGCAGGCCCGCGAGCCGCTGCCGCAGGGTCGGCGACGGAGCCGTCGGCTGCGCGGGGCTGCTGGGCGGGTAAGAGCTCACCCGCGGAAGTGTCCCATCCGCCACTGACAATCGTGGGCGGTCTCCGGGTGTTGGATGATGTACGGACGATGGAACCGCCGCAAAACGGCACGGACTCTCATGTACCGGGAGAATTCACATGGCCCCCCGCATCCTGCTGGCCCGCCACGGTCAGACCGCGTGGTCCCGACTCGGCAAGCACACCGGACGCACGGACGTGCCGATGCTGGAGGAGGGCAGGCAGGGCGCGAAGCTGCTCGGCGAGCGGCTGGCCCGCGAACCGTGGAACGGCCTGCCGGGCGTGGAGGTCCGCACCAGCCCGCTGGTCCGCGCGAGCGAGAGCTGTGACCTGGCCGGCTTCGGCGCGCAGGCCGATCCGTGGCACGCGCTGATGGAGTGGGACTACGGCGACTACGAGGGCATGACCCCGGCCGAGATCCAGGCGGTCCGCCCGGGCTGGCTGATCTGGCGCGACGGGGTCCCGGGCGGCGAGTCCGTCGCGGACGTCGGGGCACGGGCGGACGAGGTGGTCGCGTGGGCCCGGTCGGCGGAGCGGGACGTCCTGGTCTTCGCGCACGGCCACATCCTGCGGACGCTGGCCGCGCGCTGGCTCGGCTTCGACGTCTCCTTCGGCGCCCGCATCCGGCTGGACCCGACCTCCCTGTCGGTCCTGGGGTGGGCGTACGGGGCCCCCGCGCTGGAGCGCTGGAACGACACGGGGCACCTGGACGGCTGATCCGTCGGCGGGGCAACGACACAGCGCCCGGCGCGTGGTCCGCGTCGGGCGCTGTCGGCTGTTGGTCAGCCGTGGAGCCTGCTCAGGGGAGCGTCAGGCTCACGGGTCGATGACGATCTCGCAGTTGTACGTCCCCGGCGGCAGGTCGTTGACGTTCAGGATGGCCGGGTCCGAGGGACCGGTGCTGTTGCCGTTGCACGTGATGGTGGACAGGATCTCGCCGGATTCCTGGCCGTCGACGCGCACCAGGAGGTCGGCGAGCGGCGGGTTCGTGAACGTGGCCGTGGCGGCGGCAGCGGGCGGGTTCGTCGTGCAGGTCGTCCCCGAGACCACCTGGACGGTCACGTCTTCCTGGCTCGCGGCGCCGTATCCGGGCGGAGGAGTCGTCTCGTTGACGGTGTACTGACCGGGCCGGAGGCCCGACACGCAGACCTCGCCGATGGTCGGGTCCTCGTCGGGCGCCGCCATCGTGGTGTCGTCGGTCACGTCTTCGTCGTATCCGTTGGGGCCGGTGATGTTGAACACCGCACCGGCCTGGGTGACCAGCGGGTTCCCCGTCTTGGTGCTCTGCTTCAGGATCTTGAGAGCGCCGGGAGGGGCCTCGCCGATGCAGAAGTCGATGTGGCTGAGGCCGAAGTAGCGGTTGTTGTTCGGGTTGATCGGGGCGTGGAGCGACGTGTCGGCCGTGTTGCCGCCGGGCCGGTAGTCGTAGAAGTTGGCGTTCGGACCGCCCTTGACGATGACGCCGAGGGCGGTGAAGTCACCGTCGAAGGTGTAGTCGAACACCTGCCCCTGTGAGGTGTTCCTGAGGGTGATGTCGAGCGTGCCGGTCAGCCCGTTGAAGGACAGTGGGATGTCCGTCGCGTTCGCCGGGGGCTCCTGCTTGAACGAGAACAGGAACGAGCCGGGCATGAGGGTGTCGCAGTTCGGGTTCCCCGCCACCTGCGTCGGCTGCTCGCCGTCCCCGCTCGGGGGTCCGGGCACCCGCCCCTGGGCCGACGCCATGCCGGCGAGGGGGACGGCCAGTGCCGTGACCAGGCCGGCGCACACGAGCGACGCTCTGATCCGCCCCCGCCTCAGCCGGGCCTTCGGTCGGGATGCTCCAGCGGTTGCTGCCATGAAGTTGCTCCACCTTTCGGCACGAGCCCCCAGCCGTTTCTCTGGCCGGTCGGGCGCCAAACCGTTGCCGAGTGTGGCCGCAGACCGAGCCGTTACGGCCGAGCCACTCGCGGGCCTACTCCAGGCGGACGCAAGGGGCGCCCTGATAGGCGTAGCCCGGAACCCCTGCGGACCGGCCGTGGCGCACGATCCGGTGCGGGCCGGGTGAGGATCCCGGCCCGGTGCCCGCTACGCCGGGTCGAGTGCGTGACGGGTGAGGAACGCGCCCACGCGGGGGGAGCGTTGGTGGGGGACCAGGGTGCGGGCCGTCTCCGAGAGCATCGAGCGGATGCGGGTGGAGTGGACCTCGGTCAGCAGGTCCATCACCCGGCCGCCCGCCCACGCCGCCTCGTCGGGGGCGCCGGCGCGGGCCAGGTCGCCGGCCAGCTCGGCGGTGTAGAGGGCCACGTTCCGGGCGAAGTGCGGGTCCTGGAGGTCGGCGGCGCGGCGCGCGTGCCGGGCCGCGCGGGCGTGTTCACCGAGGGCCGCCCAGCAGCGGGACTCCAGGGATTCCAGCTCGGCCTCGCCGAAGAAGGACATCCACTCGGGGTCGGCGGCCGCCGCGCCCCGGGAGAACTCCGTGTGCGCCCGGGTCAGCGCCTCCTCGCAGGCCTTGCGGTCGGCCAGCCCCGCCCAGCCGCCGGCCTCCCGCAGGGCCAGGAGGGACAGCAGGCGCGGGGAGCCGAGGGAGCGGGCTGCGCGGCGGCCCGCCTGGGCCGCCCGTACCGCCTCGCGGGAGCGGCCGCAGTCCCGGGCGAGGAAGGCCATGTTGCTGAACGCGTGCGCCTCCAGGCCCGCGTCCCCCGACACCCGGGCCGTGGCGAGGGCCTCCGCGTAGTGCGAGCGGGCGTCGTCGAAGCGGCCGGAGTCGTGGGCCAGCCAGCCGACGGAGACGGCCAGTTCCCCGGCGCCCGCGTGCAGCCGGTCCTCGGTGGACTGCCGGGTGGCTCCCGCGTCGAGGAGCGCGTAGGCGGTGCGCAACGGTTCGGCGGCCCGGCGGTAGAGGGTGTCGGCGCCGTGCCGGTCGTCCAGCAGCCGGATCTGGCGGACGGCGTCCTCGACGGCGGCGGCCTCGGACTCGCCGGCGCGGGAGGGGAACCGGCGGCTGTCGCCGAGCAGGGTGAGGCTGAGGGTCGCGGCCGCGACGGTCGCGGAGCCCCCCGCCATGAACGCGCGACGCAGCACGTCGCTCTCCTTGGATGAACGGGAACCGGAACTGGAACGGGTGGTGGGGCCGAAGAAGGCGTCGGGGTCCGGGTCGCGCTGCGCCGAGCGGCCGCGGACCGCCTCCCTGGGGGAGAAACCGAGGTCGGACAGGGCACGGCCGGGGAACATGTGGAGGAAGACCCGCTCGTACGCGTAATTGGGGCAGCGGATCTCGCCGGACTCGACCCGGCCGATGTAGCGGGCGTCGCAGGAAACCGTTTCGCCGATTTCCCTCGCCGCCCGGCGCACCAGGGCAGCGAACTCGGCCGGGGAGTGCTGACCGCGCAGCCGCCGGAACGTGGAGTTGGGTGAGTGGGGGGACGCCGCCATGGACGTGGCCTCTCTGGCAAGGAACCAGCGCCGGTGCTGTGACGTGTGAGGTGGGGCCCGGCGCGCATGAACGTACCGCCAGGGCAGGGGCGTTCATGCAGTGTTTGGCTACAAAACGGATATCTCACCCGCGATCCGCCATGAACTGCCATCCTTTGCGGCGTCTTGCCGCCGCACCCGTTGACGTTCCCGTGCGTTGAACCCATGCGGATACGGATCGAGGAGGGGTTCCCTTGGTGGAGGGCGGCATGGAGAGCACTGGAACGAACACCGCGCCCGAGCCCGGCCCGGCCCCGGGAGCCTTCCCGGCCCCGGCCCCGGCTCCGGTCTCGGCCCTGGCCCAGGTTTCGGTCCCGGCCCTGGATCTGGACCTGGTGACCGTGCCCACCCGGCAGGGGCTGGAGGCGGTGGACATCATCCGCCGGGCCGCCAGCCCGTCCGGCGGGGTCGGCCCGGTCCTGCACGACGGGTCGGGCGACACCCTCGGCTTCCTCGTCCCGTCGGGCACCGCCGACGCCTGGGACCTGCCGGGCAGTGCGTGTACGCAGACCAACGGGCGCGGGATGCGTTTCGGTGACGCCGTCACCCCGACCGCGGGGGCCACCGGCTGGCTGCTCCCGCCGGAGGCCGTCGGGCCGGTCACCGACCCGGAGGTGCTGCGTGCGGCGCTCGGCGAGGCGGCCCGGCTGATCGAGGCCGCCGACAACTGCCGCTGACCAGCGATAATGGGCTGGTGGCAGGCAAGGACAAGGACAGAGGCAAGGGCAGGCAGCGCGGCGGAGGCGGCGCGGGCAGCGCAGGCGGTGGCCGTGGCGCCGCCCAGGCGGTCGTCGGGCAGGTGGACGGCGGCCGGGCGGAGCTGGAGCCGGACCGGGAGCGTCCGGACGCCTGGACCCTGCTGATCGACGGGGCTCCGCAGTCCCACGTGGACCTGGGCGACCCCTCGTACCTGGACTTCTCGTACCAGCGGCGGATCGGCCACCTGATCGACCTCGTCGCGCCCGCCCGCAAGCCGCTGAACGTGGTGCACCTGGGCGGCGGGGCCTTCACGCTGGCCCGCTACACCGCCGCCTCCCGCCCCCGCTCCAGCCAGCAGGTCGTGGAGATCGACGCCGCGCTGGTGGCCTTCGTACGGGAACACCTGCCGCTGGACCCGCAGGCGCGGGTCCGGGTCCGGGCGGTGGACGCGCGGGCCGGGCTGGCCAAGGTGCCGGACGGCTGGGCGGACCTGGTGATCGCGGACGTGTTCAGCGGGGCGCGGACCCCGGCGCACCTGACGAGCGCCGAGTTCCTGGACGACGTACGCCGTGCCCTGGCGCCCACCGGGTGGTACGTGGCCAACCTCGCGGACGGCCCGCCGCTGGCGCACCTGCGGGGGCAGATCGCGACGGCCGCGTCCCGGTTCGCGGAGCTGGCGCTGGCCGCCGATCCGGTGGTGTGGCGGGGGAAACGGTTCGGCAACGCCGTGCTGGTGGCCTCCGACCGGGAACTCCCCGTGGCGGAGTTCACCCGCCGGGTCGCGAGCGACCCGCACCCGGGACGGGTCGAGCACGGCCGGGCCCTGGCGGACTTCGCGGGCGGCGCGGCCCCGGTCGCCGACGTCTCGGCGGTGGCCTCGCCGCAGCCGCCGCCTTCGGTCTTCCGATAGGCGCGGCTTCGACCGGAATGCGGAACGGATGCGGAATGGCTCTTATCAGATAGTGCTCTCGGAGTTTCCCTCCGGAGGCCGAGCCTGCGTAACCTGTCAGTCCCCGGGAGGCCACGCCCTCCTGCGACACGTTTTCAGGAGACCGCGAGCGATGTCTGATTCCCCCGCAACCCCCGGCACGTCCACGCCCAGCACCGCAGGCTCGGACTACACCCGGAGGCTCGCCCGCCTGGAGCAGTCGGGGATCAAGAGGCTGCTGCCCACGCAGGCGCCGTACCGGTGGAACCTGCAGCGGCTGAAGCTCGGCCGGGTCCTGGACGTCGGCTGCGGCATCGGCCGGAACCTCCTGAACTGCGGCCCCGACAGCGTCGGCGTCGACCACAACCCGCACTCGGTGCAGACCTGCCGCGAGCGCGGGCTGAACGCCCACACCCCCGACGAGCTGGCCGCCGCCCCGGACTGCGGGCCCGGCTCCTTCGACAGCATGCTCGTCGCGCACGTGCTGGAGCACGTGGACGAGGACACGGCCGCGGCGCTGCTGGAGCAGTACCTCCCGCTGGTGAAGCCGGGCGGCTCGGTCGTCATGATCACCCCGCAGGAGGTCGGCTACCGCACCGACGCCACCCACGTCCGCTGGGTCGGCTTCGAGGAGCTGCGCAGCCACGCCGGGCGGGCCGGGCTCGCGGTGCGCCGGACGTACTCCTTCCCCTTCCCGCGTCCCGTGGGCAAGGTCTTCCCGTACAACGAGTTCGTGCTGGTGGGCACCGTTCCCGCGTAGGCGGCGTCCGGCCGGGGATCCCGTCAGGGGTCGATGATCTCCACCAGCGGCGGGTGGTCGTGCCAGGTGCAGAACACCGACACCTCGCGGCCGTCCTTGGTGAAGGTGACCCGGATCCACACGTCCTGCTTCCACACCTGCATCCGCCAGCCGGCCGCCGGGGTCGCGGAGACCAGCTCGGCGGACGAGGCGCCGAGGGAGAAGACGACCCGGCCGCCGGACACCGGATAGGCCTGCACCTTGCCCGTGTCCCCCTCCGCCGGCTTGCCGGGCTGGGGGGAGACGGACGGCTTCGAGGACGGCTTCCCCGTCGAGGGGACGGCCGAGGACGGCGGGGCCGACGGCGAGGCGGCGGGCGCCGGGGACCCGGACGGGGACGGCGGCTGCTCGGGCAGCGCGTGCCGGGTCGAGGAGGACAGCGGCTGGGTGGCCAGGGGCACGGCGAGCGGCGGATCGTAGGCGGTGCCGGACATCACGGTGTGCACGCCCCACCACGACAGGGTCGTCGCCGCCCCGGTCGCCAGCGCCCACGCCATGGCATGTACAAATCCTCGTCGCATCAGGGCACATACTGCACCACCCGCCACAAGAGCGTCCCGACACCCCGGTGGGTCCCCCGCATGGGCTACGGTGCGGGCCATGGCAAGTGTGCTCGTGGTCGAGGACGACCAGTTCGTACGTTCCGCCCTCATCCGGCACCTGACCGAGGCCTCGCACACCGTGCGGAGCGTCGGCACGGCCCTGGAGGCCCTGCGCGAGGTCGCCCACCACCGCTTCGACGTGGTCATCCTCGACCTCGGACTGCCCGACCTGGACGGGTCGGAAGCGCTGAAGATGCTGCGCGGCATCACCGACGTACCCGTGATCATCGCGACCGCGCGCGACGACGAGGCGGAGATCGTCCGGCTGCTCAACGACGGCGCCGACGACTACCTGACCAAACCCTTCTCCGTCGAGCACCTCTCCGCCCGGATGGCCGCCGTCCTGCGCCGCTCCCGCGCGGCCACGGGCGCCGAACCCCCCTCGCGCGTGCTGCGCGTCGGCGGGCTCGCCATCGACCCGCTGCGCCGCCAGGCCGAGCTCGACGGGGCCGTACTGGACCTCACCCGCCGCGAGTTCGACCTGCTGACCTTCCTCGCCGGGCGGCCCGGGGTGGTCGTCGCCCGGCGGGAGCTGCTCGCCGAGGTCTGGCAGCAGTCGTACGGGGACGACCAGACGATCGACGTCCACCTGTCCTGGCTGCGCCGCAAACTCGGCGAGACGGCCGCCCGGCCGCGCTACCTGCACACGCTGCGGGGCGTCGGGGTGAAGCTGGAGCCGCCGGCGTGAGGTGGGCGCTCGTCAAGGTGTGCCTCGCGGTCACCGCCATGGTGGTCGTGGCCTTCGCAGTGCCGCTCGGGATGGTCGTCCAGGAGATGGCCAGCGACCGGGCCTTCTCCAACGCCGAACGGCAGGCCGCCACCATCGGGCCCACCCTGTCCATCACCACCGACCCGGTACAGCTGCGCAAGGCGGTGGAGTCCACGCAGATGGGCGCCGCCCGGCGGATGGCCGTGCATGTACCGGCCATCGGCACCAGTGCCCCGGTGGAGATCGGCGGGGGCTGGGCCGGGGAACGGGCCGTCGCGGAGACCCGCCGGATCGGGCGGGCCACGACGGCCTCCGTGGCGGGCGGGGGCTCGGCGCTGCTCCAGCCGACCGCGCTCGGCTCGGGGGACATCGCCGTGGTGGAGATCTTCGTACCGGAGAGCGAGGTCAGCAACGGCGTCACGACGGCCTGGCTGATCCTCGCGGGCGTGGCGCTGGCGCTGATCGTCGGCTCCGTCGGGGTCGCCGACCGGCTCGGCGCCCGGCTGGTGCGGCCCGCCGAGCGGCTCGCGGACGCGGCCCACCAGCTCGGCGAGGGCAGGCTCGGCGCGCGGGTCCCCGAGGCCGGGCCCAAGGAACTGCGCTCGGCGGCCGTCGCGTTCAACGCGATGGCGGACCAGGTGGTGGAACTCCTCGCCAACGAACGGGAGCTGGCCGCCGACCTCTCCCACCGGCTGCGGACCCCGCTGACCGTGCTGCGGCTCAACGCCGCCTCCCTCGGGGACGGACCGGCCGCCGACCAGACCCGGGCGGCGGTGGAGCAGCTGGAGCGCGAGGTCGACACGATCATCCGCACGGCGCGCGAGCAGCGCCCCGCGACCGGCCTGGCGGCCGGGGCTGGCGGGAACGCCGGGTGCGACGCATCCGAGGTGATCCGCGACCGGATGGCCTTCTGGTCGGCGCTCGCGGAGGACGAGGGCCGCGAGGTGCGGCTCGCGGGGGTGGACCGGACGGTACGGATCCCCGTGGCCCGGCCCGAACTCGCCGCCGCCCTCGACGCCATGCTCGGCAACGTCTTCCGGCACACCCCCGAGGGCACCCCCTTCGCGGTGGACGTGCACGACGCGTCGGACGCCGTCATCGTGCTCGTCTCCGACGCGGGTCCCGGCATCGACGACCCGGACGCCGCCCTGCGGCGCGGCAACGACGGAGCCCGCGACGGCTCCACGGGCCTCGGCCTGGACATCGTGCGCCGGGTCGCGGAGTCGACCGGCGGCGACGTACGGCTGGGCCGCTCGGTGCTCGGCGGGACCGAGGTCCGGGTCTGGATCGCCCTGGACGGCCGCGACCGGAGCCGCGGCCGGGGCGGCGTGGGCGGGGTGCGGGTGCGGCGCGGCCGACGCAAGCGGCGGGGCCAGGCGAAGTAGCGGGGCCGGGCGAAGTAGCGGGGCCGGGCGAAGTGGCGGGGGCAAGCGGAGTAGCGGGGGCAAGCGAAGTAACCGGGGGCGCGCCTTGCGGGCGGTATGTCCCCATATCGATACCGTCCGCTTCATGGACACCCTCATCTTCGGCGGCCTCCTCGCCACGCTGATCGCCATGTACCGGGAGTCGTCCCGGATGGTCGTGCTCGGCGCGTGGTGGGTCATGCTGATCGCCGTGATCCTGCTGATGGCGCACCACATCACCAGCAGCCTCGCCCTGACCCTGAGCTACTGACGGTGGCCGCGATGCACAGCCTCCTCCCGGAGGCGGCGCCGACCGTCGGGCTGCTCGGCCGGGTCCAGTACTGGTTCGCCTGCTTCTTCGCCGTCGGCTGGACGGGGGTCGTCTGCGGAGGCCTCTTCTACCAGTTCGGGATGTGGGAGTACCCCTGCCCGCTCTGCATCGTCCAGCGGATGTTCATGCTGCTGGCGGCGATCGGGGCGGCGTACATCGTCCGCACCGCGATGTCGCACGGCGTGCTGACCGGCCGCGACTACATGATGGGATGGGGCCTGTCCCTGGTCGCGGTGATCGCCGGCTCCTTCGCGTCCTGGCGGCAGACGATGTTGCACGTCCTGCCGGGCGACAAGGGGTACGGGAGCGAGGTCTTCGGGCTGCACCTGTACGTCTGGGCGTGGATCCTCTTCCAGGCCTCGGTGATCGCCATCGGCATCGCCATGGCCTTCGCCCACACGACGGCGGCCCGCACCGTCCCGGCCACCGTCCCGGGACCGCTCCGCTCGGCCGGGACCTTCGCGCTGGCCTTCCTCGGTCTGGTCATCGCCGTGAACATCGTCGCCGTCTTCCTCGAAGAGGGCTTCCACTGGTTCCTGCCCGACGACCCGAACCGCTACCAGTTCTTCTACGACGTGGGGATCCTCGACTGACCCGCATCGCATGACCGACGGCCGGAATGCCGTACGGGCAGGCGTGGTTGGCGGAGCGGGAAGCCGGACCGTCCGACTTCCGCGCGAAGGGACCTCCGCAATGCGCTACGCAATCCTCGGCACCGGGATCGTGGGCCGTACGGTCGCCGAACGGCTCCTCTCCCTCGGACACGAAGTCGTCATCGGCACCCGTGACCCCGCCACCACGCTGGCCCGTACCGAGCCGTCCACCACCGGGGCCCCGACCGCGCCCTACGCCGAATGGCAGGAAGAACACCTTGAGGTGGAACTCCTGCCCTTCGCCGACGCCGCCCGCATCGGCGAGGTCCTCGTCAACGCCACCGGAGGCCGGGTCAGCATCGACGCGCTGAACGCGGCCGACGCCGGGCACCTCGACGGCAAGGTGCTCATCGACATCGCCAACCCGCTGGACTTCTCGCAGGGCATGCCGCCCGTGCTCGACCCGGCCAACACCGACAGCCTCGGCGAGCTCATCCAGCGGACCTTCCCGGGGCTGCGGGTGGTCAAGACGCTCAACACCATGACCGCCGCCGTGATGGTGGACCCGGCCCGGGTGCCCGGGGAGCACAACGTCTTCCTGTCCGGGGACGACGAGAGCGCCAAGAAGACGGTGCGCGAGCTGCTGCACTCCTTCGGGTGGCCCGAGGCGAGCGTGCTCGACCTCGGCGGGATCAGGACCGCGCGGGGCCCCGAGATGCTGCTGCCGATCTGGATCCAGCTCATGGGGCACCTCGGGCACGCCGACTTCAACTTCCACGTCCAGGCCGCGCACCCGAAGGCGTAGCCCGCGGGCTCCGGGAGGCACCCGGACGGCCCCCGCCCGGACGGTCGCGGAGATGTTGCCGGGCCGGGCGGGCCCGCGCAGGGTGGGCGTGACGGAAGGAGTCACGCATGAGAGTCATGCTCAGGGCGCACTTGGACACGGCCGCCACCAACGAGGGCATCAAGACGGGCGCCCTGCCTCAGGCGATCAAGAAGCTGATGGGCAAGGTGAAGCCGGAGGCGGCCTACTTCGGCCTGCACGAGGGCGTGCGCTCCTGCTGGATCGTCTTCGACCTCCAGGACAGCTCTCAGATGCCGCCGCTGATGGAGGACCTGTTCCTCCAGTTCAATGCCGAGCTGGAGGTCGGCCCCGTCATGAACGCAGAGGACCTGGCGAAGGGTCTGGCAGCGATGGAGTCCTCGTCGTAGCGGGTCACTGCACGCTGAAGCGCGGTGGGTGGGCGGGATCGGCGGGGCAGGCGAAGACGTTGAGCTTGCCGTAGTTGCCGACGGCGATCTCGGGCAGCCCGTCGGTGACCGGCACCGAGAGGTCCCCGCGCTCCTCGACGGGGCGCCAGCTGTAGCCGTCGCGGGCCCGCCACTCGTGACTGTCCACCTTCAGCAGCAGCTCCATCGCCCGGCCGCAGCTGCGGCAGTCCATCTCCCCGGGCCCGGTGAGGTTCCAGGCGGCGAACCCGCCGGCCTTCCAGCCCGGGGCCACGGACAGGTCCGACTGGTAGCTCACCCAGCTCCCGTCGCCGTCGCCGTCCAGGTCGCCGTCGCCTTCGGACTCGTACGAGGCCTCCTCCTGGGCGTCCTCCCACTCCTCCACGCGCTCGCGGAGCCCCTCGGGGAGCAGCTCGATGTACGGGTACTCGCGCACCTGTTCCGGGTGCAGCACGCAGGGATCGGGCACGTACCCGTCGAAGCCGACGAGGAGCGGCTCGGGCTGCTCCGCCAGGACCTCGCGCACCTCGCCGGAACGGCGCCAGCGCAGGTGGACGTTCATGCCGTAACCGGTGGGCCCGTGCAGGTCGAAGGGGCACCAGAAGACCTGCAGCAGATCGCAGCCGTCGGGTCCGGCCGGCAGGTCCGGGACGTCCCGGCGGTAGAGCTGGGCCACGGCGAACATGGGCAGCGGGTCGGTGTCGGACAGGCCCGGCAGGACGTGCTCGCGGCCGAGCTCTTCGAGCCGGGCCTGCTCCTCGGGGGTCGGCCGGCGCCCCGACCAGGCTTCCGTCAGCAGCAGCCGCCTCGCCCGGACGTCCTCGGTGCGCAGCCCGCGCCCCCGCGCGTGCGGCTCCTCGCACACCGGCCACCGCTCGTCGGCGGGCCACGACAGCGGCCCGCCGACGTGGCTGTCGGCTGCCGACGGCGATCCGGCGCGGGGGTGCAGCCGGGTCGTCGTACCCCGGTGGCCGATCAGCCCGGGGAAGAGGGCTTCGACGTCCAAGGGGCGCGGCGGGGTGGTGAGGCTCATGCGGCCGAACCTACAAGGCAGGTCCGACAAGGCGGCCCTACAGCACCCCCGTCCGGGCCAGCCGGGCGTACCAGCCGGCGCTGGAGCGCGGGGTGCGGGTCTGGGTCTCGTAGTCGACGTGGACGATGCCGAAGCGTTTGCCGTAGCCGTAGGACCATTCGAAGTTGTCCATCAGCGACCACAGGAAGTACCCCTCCACCGGGGCGCCGTCCGCCAGGGCGCGGTGGACCTCGGCGAGGTGGGACCGCAGGTAGTCGATGCGGGCCGGGTCGTGCAGGTCCGGGGCGTACGCCGCGCCGTTCTCGGTGACCAGGAGCGGCAGCCCGGGGGCTTCGCGGGCGTAGCGCGTGAGGAGGTCGTACAGGCCCGTGGGGTCGATGGACCAGCCCATGTCGGTGCGTTCGCCCGGGGGTTGGTGGAAGGCCACCCGGTCCGCCGCCGGCCAGGGGGAGTGCTGCCCGCCGCCGTGGCCGTCCTCGCGCGGGCTGGCCGTGCCGTCGGGGGCCGCCGAGACCACCGCCGGGGTGTAGTAGTTGACGCCGAGGAAGCCCAGAGGCTGGTGGATCAGGGCCTCGTCGCCGGGGCGGACGAAGGCCCAGTCCGTCAGGGCGGCGGTGTCCGCGAGGAGGTCCTCGGGGTAGGCCCCGTGCAGCAGCGGGCCGGTGAAGATCCGGTTGGCGAGGGCGTCGATGCGGCGCCCGGCGTCCAGGTCGGCCGCCGAGCCGGTCAGCGGCCGTACCGCGCTGAGGTTGAGCGCGATGCCCGTCCGGGCCGGTGCCGGCAGCGCGGCGGCGGCCAGGCCGTGGGCCAGGTTCAGGTGGTGGGCGGCGCGCAGCGCGTCGGCGGGGGAGGTGCGGCCGGGGGCGTGCACCCCGGAGGCGTAGCCGAGGAAGGCGCTGCACCAGGGCTCGTTGAGGGTGGTCCAGAGCTCCACCCGGTCGGCCAGCGCCGCCGCGACCTGGGAGGCGTACGCGGCGAAGGCGTACGCGGTCTCCCGCTCGGGCCAGCCGCCCGCGGTTTCCAGCTCCTGCGGGAGGTCCCAGTGGTAGAGGGTCACGCAGGGAGTGATCCCGTACGAGAGCAGCTCGTCGACGAGCGCGTCGTAGAAGCCGATCCCGCCGGCCAGCACCCGCGGCCAGGAGACCGAGAACCGGTAGGAGCCCAGCCCCAGTTCGGCCATCAGCCGGACGTCGTCCCGCCACAGCCGGTGGTGGTCGGCGGCGACCTCGCCGGTGTGGCCGCCGTACACCTTGCCGGGGGTGTCGCAGAAGGTGTCCCAGATGGAGGGCCCGCGCAGCCCGGCCGCCCCCTCGATCTGGAAGGCCGCCGTGGCCGTGCCCCAGAGGAAGCCCTCCGGGAACCGCATGTCCGTCGTGCCCGTCATGCCCGTCATCCTTTGACCGCTCCCTGCATGATGCCGCCGACGATCTGGCGGCCGAAGACGAGGAACACCAGCAGCAGCGGGAGCGTGCCCAGCAGCGCGCCCGCCATGATCACCGACTGGTCGGGGATGTAGCCCCGGCCCAGCCCGGTCAGGGCCACCTGCACCGTCGGGCTGCCGTTCTGGGTCAGCGCGACGATCGGCCAGAAGAAGTCGTTCCAGGCCATGACGAAGGTCAGCATGGCCAGCACCGCCATCGCGGGCCGGGCCGCCGGGAACACCACGTGCCACACGACCCGCAGCGAGCCGGCCCCGTCCGTGCGCGCCGCCTCCACCAGCTCCGACGGCAGCGCCTGGGCCAGGTACTGCCGCATGAAGAAGACCCCGAAGGCGGAGACGAGGGTCGGCAGGATCACCGCCTGCAGCCGGTCCGTCCACGACAGCTGCGCGATCAGCATGTACAGCGGGACCACGCTCAGCTGCGGCGGGATCAGCATCGTCCCCACGACGAGGGACATCAGCAGCCGGCGGCCCCGGAAGCGGAGCTTGGCGAAGGCGAAGCCCGCCAGGGTGGAGAAGAGCACCGTCCCGGCCGCGACCGTGCCCGCCACGACCACCGTGTTGAGCAGGGCCGTGCCCATGTTCGCGTCGGTCCAGGCGACCTGGAGGTTGCGCCCCAGGTTCCCGCCGAACCAGAACGGCGGCGGGGTCTGCGCGAGGCGCGTATTGCTGCGGGAGGCCGCGATCGCCGTCCACAGGAGGGGGAAGAGGGAGCCCGCCGTGAAGAGGGCGAGCACCACGTACGTGAACCTGCCCGCGCGCAGTGACCTCATCGGGAAGCCTCCCGTCCGCGCAGCAGCCGTGCCGCGCCCGCGATGACCAGCAGGATCAGGAACATCGCCCAGGCGATCGCCGAGGCCCGCCCGAGGTGGAGGTTCACCCAACCCTGCTCGTACAGGTACAGCCCGAGCGTCTGGAACTGGTGGTCCGAGCCGCCCGTGGCGCCGGCCCCGCCGTTGAACAGCAGCGGCTCGCCGAAGAGCTGGGTCGCGCCGATCGTCGACACCACGCAGGTGAAGAAGATCGTCGGCCGGAGCGAGGGGACGGTGACGTGGATGAACTGCTGCCACCGGGAGGCCCCGTCCAGGGCCGCCGACTCGTACAGCTCGCCCGGCACGGCCTGCATGGCCGCCAGGTAGATCAGCGCGTTGTAGCCGGTCCACCGCCAGATCACGATGGTGGACACCGCCAACTGCGAGGCGAAGGTGCCGTTCTGCCAGTCCACCGCGTCGAGACCGACCACCGACAGCGCCCAGTTGACCATGCCGTGGTCCCGGCCGAAGAGCAGCACGAAGACGAGCGTGGCCGCCGCCACCGAGGTCGCGTACGGGGTGAGCACCGCGACCCGGAAGAAGGCGGAGCCGCGCAACTTGTAGTTGAGCAGGTGGGCCAGGCCCAGCGCGATCGCCAGCTGCGGCACCGTGGACAGCAGCCCGATGGTGACCGTGTTGCGCAGGGCGTTCCAGAAGAACTCGTCGTCCCACAGGCGGGTGAAGTTCCTCAGCCCCACCCAGGTCATGGAGTCCGGATCGGTCAGCTCCACCTGGTGCAGCGCCGCCCAGCCCGTGTACAGCAGCGGGAACAGCCCGAAGGCGGCGAAGAAGAGGAAGAAGGGCGCCACGAAGGCGTACGGGCTCCAGCGCAGGTCCCACCGGTAGCGGCGCGAGCGCCACACCTGGCCGCGCCGGCCCCGGCCGCCCCCCTCCGCCGTCGGCCGCTTCGGGCCGACGGCGGAGGGGGACAGCACGGCCGTCTCGTCGGTCACGGGCGCCTCACTGGTCCAGAGCGTTGTCGATGGCCTTCACCGCGGCCTCCCAGCCCTCTTGCGGACTGCGCCCCTTCTGGTCGACCTGGAGCATCCCGATGTCCGCCAGGTTCTGCGCGATCACCAGGTCCTTGGGCCCGACCACCGTCACCGGCACGCCCTCCGCCGCCTTCGCGAAGATCTCGCCGATCGGGGCCCCGCCGAAGTACTCGTGCTTCGCGCCCGACACCGACGCCAGCTTGTACGTGGCGTTCGCGCTCGGGAAACTGCCCCGCTTCTCGAAGAGCTTCGCCTGCTGCGCCGGGGCCGTCAGCCAGGCCGCCAGCTTCGCGGCCTCCTCGGCGTGCTTGCCCGCCTTCGGCACCACCAGGAAGGAGCCGCCCCAGTTGCTGGGCTTCGGTGCCTGCGCCACGTCCCACTTGTCCTTGCCCGCCGGACCGGCCTTGTCCTGGATGTAGCCGAGCATCCAGGCCGGGCAGGAGACGGTGGCGAAGGAGCCGTTGGCGAAGCCCTGGTCCCAGGTCGGCGTGAACTGCTGGAGCTTCGCGCTCAGCCCCTCGGTGGCGAAGGAGGCCGCCAGGTCGAAGGAGCCGCGCACCGCCGGGTTGGTCTTGTAGACGACCTTGCCCTGGTCGTCGTAGAACCGCTGCGCGCTGCTGCCGGTCACCGCCGCCATCACGCCCGACGCGGAGTCCACGAAGGCCTTGCCGTCCCCGGCCTTCGCCTTGTAGGCCTTGCCGGCCTCCAGGTACTTGTTCCAGTCGCCCGCCCACAGCGCGCCGACCGCCGCCCGGTCCGTGGGCAGCCCGGCCGCCTCGAAGAGGTCCTTGCGGTAGCAGATGCCCTGCGGGCCTATGTCGGTGCCGAGGCCCACCGTGGCCCCGCCCTTGGCCGCGCTCGCCGTGCCCTGCGCCCACTTCCAGGGCAGGTAGGCGGCCTTGTCCACGCCGGGCACCTTGGCCAGGTCGACCAGCTTGTCGGCCTGGGTGGCGGTGATCTCCGCGATGTTGTTGACCTCGACGGCCTGGATGTCGGCGAGCCCGCTGCCCGTGCCCAGGTGGGTGAGCAGCTGCGGGTAGTAGTTCTCGTTCCGCTCGATGGAGGTCTGCTCGATGCGGATCCCGGGATTCTGCGCCATGTACTCGTCGTAGAGCCCGGCCTCCTGGAGGCCGAAGGCCCCGAAGACCCCGACGGTGAGGGTGGTCCTGGCCTTGCCGTCGCCGGCCGGGGAACTCGGGCCGGCCTGCTCGGCGGGATCCTCGGCGCATCCGGCGAGGAGGAGGGCGGCCGCGCCGATCAGACCGGCCGTGGTGACAAGGGTTCTTCGGGCTGGCATCTGGGTCCTCCCTGAAGGACGGAACGTGCCGGGTGTCGCGTGTCACAATGTGGGAGCGCTCCCACAGTCGTCAAGGGGTAGATTCGCATCCGGGAGGAAGCCATGAACGGGCATGCGCGCGGTGGGGGACGGCCGACGCTCGAGGAGGTCGCCGCGCGGGCCGGAGTCGGCCGGGGCACGGTCTCCCGGGTGGTCAACGGTTCCTCCAAGGTCAGCGAGCGGACCAGGGTCGCCGTCGAGCGGGCCGTCGCCGAGCTGGGGTACGTGCCCAACCGCGCGGCCAGGGCGCTCGCCGCCAACCGGACGGACGCCATCGCGCTCGTGATCCCCGAGCCCGAGTCGCGCTTCTTCGCCGAGCCGTACTTCTCCGACGTGGTCCGCGGGGTCGGCGCCGCCCTCGCCGAGACCGACGTCCAGCTCGTCCTCACCCTGGCGGGCGGCGACCGCGAGCGCCGGCGCCTGGCCCAGTACCTGACCGGCCACCGCGTCGACGGGGTGCTGCTCGTCTCCGTCCACGCGGGCGACCCGCTGCCGGAGATGCTCGCCGAGCTCGGCATCCCGACGGTGATCAGCGGCCGCCGCTCCGCCGACGAGCCGCTGCCCTGCGTGGACTCCGACAACCTGGCGGGCGCCGCCGAGGCCGTACGCCACCTCCTGGGCCGGGGCCGGCGCGCGATAGCCACGATCACCGGCCCGCTGGACGTGTACGGGGCCCAGTGCCGCCTCGACGGCTACCGGCAGGCGCTGGCGGCCGCCGGACACCCCGTCGACGAGGAACTGATCGCGATCGGCGACTTCACCGAGGACGGCGGCCGCCGGGCCATGCGCGAGCTGCTGGAGCGCCGCCCCGCGCTGGACGCGGTCTTCGCGTGCTCGGACGTCATGGCGGCCGGCGCCCGCCGGGAGCTGCGCGCGGCCGGGCGCCGGATCCCCGAGGACGTGGCACTGGTCGGCTTCGACGACTCGGTGGTGGCCCGGCACATGGACCCGCCGCTGACCAGCGTCCGCCAGCCCATCGAGGAGATGGGCCGGACCATGGCGCGGATGCTGCTGGAGCGGATCGGCGGCGCGGGGGATTCCGGTGGGGCCGGGGACGTGGGCGTCGTCCTGCCGAACCGGCTCGTGGTCCGGGAATCCTCCTGAGAACGCAGAAGACCCCGGTCCGCTTCCGCGAACCGGGGTCTTCCCGCAGGGTGAGTGACGGGACTTGAACCCGCGGCCACCTGGACCACAACCAGGTGCTCTACCAACTGAGCTACACCCACCATGTCCGGTCGGAGAACCGACCGGCCGAAGAAAAGGGTACAGGGTCCGGGAGGGTGCTCGCTCCCCCCTTTCCCCGCGCCCGCTCCGGGGAGGCTATTCGGTGGGCACCACGTGCTTGGCGGCGATGGACCGCGCGGTGTCCGTGTCGGGCCCGGGCTGCGGTACGAAGACCGCCTCGCGGTAGTAGCGCAGCTCGGCGATGGACTCCTTGATGTCCGCGAGCGCCCGGTGGTTGCCGTTCTTCGGCGGGCTGTTGAAGTACGCCCGCGGGTACCAGCGGCGCGCCAGCTCCTTGATCGAGGACACGTCCACGATCCGGTAGTGCAGGTGGCTCTCCAGCGCGGGCATGTCGCGCAGCAGGAAGCCGCGGTCGGTGCCGACCGTGTTTCCGCAGAGCGGCGCCTTGCGGGGCTCCTTCACGTGCTCCCGTACGTAGGCCAGGACCTGCGCCTCGGCATCCGCGAGGGTGGTCCCGCCGGCCAGCTCGTCGAGCAGGCCGGAGGAGGTGTGCATCTCGCGCACCACGTCGGGCATGGTCTCCAGGGACGCGTCCGGCGGGCGGATCACGATGTCCACGCCTTCGCCGAGCACGTTGAGCTCCGAGTCGGTGACCAGTGCGGCCACCTCGATAAGTGCGTCGTCCGTCAACGAGAGCCCGGTCATCTCGCAGTCGATCCACACCATGCGATCGTTCATGTGTCCCACCTTATGCGGTAGCCCGGGGCCCGGACCGCATATGCGGAAGCTGCGCGGAAGGTCCCCCACCGGTGGTGACCGATGGAGGACCTTCCCTTGCCGTACCCGTCGTGTGGGTTACGCGTGTTCGCGCAGGACCCGGCCCGGAGCGTAGAGCTCCGTCACCGTCGGGCCCGCCGCGGCCAGCGCGGCCGCGGCCCGCTGGGGCTGCGGGGTGCGCTGGTGGGGTACCGGAGCCGTCTGCAGCTCGGACACCTGCGCCACGTCGGCCTGCGGCCGGCGTGCCCGGTAGGCCGAGCGGTAGGCGGCCGGGGAGGACCCCAGCTGCCGGCGGAAGTGACCGCGCAGGGCGACCGGCGAGCGGAACCCGCAGCGCCCGGCGACCTCGTCGACCGAGTAGTCGGAGGTCTCCAGCAGCCGCTGTGCCTGGAGCACCCGCTGGGTGATCAGCCACTGCAGCGGCGCGCTGCCGGTCAGTGAGCGGAACCGCCGGTCGAAGGTGCGCCTGCTCATGTAGGCGCGGGCCGCCAGCGTCTCCACGTCGAACTGCTCGTGGAGGTGTTCCAGTGCCCAGGCGACGACCTCGGCCAGCGGGTCGGCGCCGATCTCCTCCGGCAGCGACCGGTCGAGGTAGCGCTCCTGGCCACCCGTGCGGCGCGGAGGTACGACGAGCCGGCGGGCCAGTGCCCCGGCCGCCTCGCTGCCGTGGTCCGAGCGCACGATGTGCAGGCACAGGTCGATTCCGGCCGCGGTGCCCGCGGACGTGAGCACGTCGCCGTCGTCGACGAACAGCTCGCGCGGATCGACGTGGACGGACGGGTAGCGCTTGGCCAGCGTCGGCGCGTACATCCAGTGCGTCGTCGCGGGCCGGCCGTCGAGCAGACCGGCGGCGGCGAGCACGAAGGCTCCCGTGCACAGTCCGACGATCCGGGCACCCTCCTCGTGCGCCAGACGCAGTGCGTCGAGCGCCTCCGGAGGCGGCGGTGAAGTGATGGAACGCCACGCGGGCACGACGACCGTGCCTGCCCGGGCGATCGCCTCCAACCCGTATGGCGCGGTCAGTTCGAGTCCGCCGGTGGTCCGCAGCGGACCGTCCTCCCCGGCGCACACGAGCAGTCGATAGCGTGGAACTCCCGCGTCCTGCCGGTCAATGCCGAACACGGAAAGTGGAATGGAGCTCTCGAAGATCGGCCCGCCGCTGAACAGCAGCACCGCGACGATCTCCCTGCGGCGACGCCCCGCGAGCTTCCGGCCCGCGTCAGCGACGACTGCGGTGGAATCCTGGCTCATGGCGCTAAGCCCCCCTTGGGTGTCGCGACTCCTTGGTCTGGTCGCACCTGCACGTTTCCCCTCGGCCTTGCACGTGGATCCCCCGCCGTAAATACATGATCGAATCTACTGCGTCCCGTGGTGTCGGCGTGACAAGTTCAGCACGCAGCGCTATGTCGACTTCTCAACTTGGCGAAAAGCATTCGATCAGGAACCGTTCCGCTCCGCTACCGGCACGGGAAGGGTTCCGTCCGCGCGTGGCCAGTACCCATAGGGTCGGGACGCCCCTCCGGCTCTGTCGTCCCTGGTGGTAGGGGGGTTGGGGGGACATTCCGGCAAGGAGGCAACTGTGCCGGGAAGTTGGCTGAAAACATGCGGGTGTGGGTGTGCGAATCAGTCAGTCCTGCGGGTCGGGGGACTCGGAGGCGTGGCAGCCGCGGCGCCCGGCGGCCCCGCCGCGCGAGTGCCGGCGGCGGTGAGCGGGCGGAAGGTGCTCCTCCGAGAGCACCCGGGCCGCGGCCCGTTGCGTCTTCTCCGAATGGCGCAGCAGCACCCGGCAGGCGGCCGTGACGGCGACCAGGCCGAGGGTCGCGACCGCGGCCCCGCCGTACGAGGTCCCGTAGACGACGAGGACCACGGGCACGAGCAGGCAGCTGAAGGCGGCCCAGCGCACGACGTCACCCGCGGGGTCGTCGTGGTGCCGTCCCGCGGGGTGCACGGACGGGTGAAGGGGTGAGCGGGGGGACGGGACGGACTGCGTCGGCTGAGCGGGCTGGACGGGCTGGACGGGGTGAACCGGATGGCCGGGCACGGCGTACTCCCTGCGGGCTCTTACCTGAAGGTCGGACGCATGCCCAACGCCGCGCGGCGGGCCTCGGTCACTGCGCGCACGGGTGGCGCGGACCCGACCTCGTCACTGGCTGTAGGGGACAGCGGCCATTGCCAAGGCGCGCTCGCTCCGGCATGCTCCCTGGGACGCTCTCCAAGGGCGGCAAGCCCTGTGCAGGACAGGAGTGTCGCCGTACCCTGGTGGGTATGGGCTTGGGAAGATGCTTCCCGGACAGAGCTCCGTCACACTGCGTCGCCAATTACCCCTGTTGCTTCCTCCAAGGACCTCTTCGCCGAGACACCCATGGCCGGTCACGAATTCTCCGAACCCGCGGACCGCAAGCGCAAGCGGCTAGCCGACCCCGAGTCGGCCGCCGATCTGCGCCCGGCGGAACAGCCGCGCCTTGCCTGCGACCCTGCCTTCCGGCACGGAGTCGTTGTGGGATTCGACGGATCCACTTCCAGTGAGCGAGCCCTGGCCTATGCCATTGGCATGGCCCGCCGCTCCGGATCCGGTCTGATCATCGTCCATGTCGCCAACCGGCTGCCCACCACCGTGTGGGCCGGCTGCGAGCCCCCGGTCTTCGTCGACGTGCCGGACCACCGCACCGAGGTGCTCGGGCTGGAGTTGGCCTGCGCGGACTACCTGGCGGAAGTGCCGTGGATCCTGGTCGAGCGCGGTGGTGACATCTGCCACGAGCTGGAGGAGGTCGGCCGGGAGTATTCGGCCGACGCCATCGTGGTGGGTTCGACGCACGGGATCGTGGGCCGGATCTTCGGATCCGTGGCCGGCCGACTGGCAAAACGCGCACAGCGACCAGTCGTTGTCATTCCGTGACCGCTTGTTAAGCCGATTGTGCGGTTGTGCACCCGTGTAAAGGGTAGATAAGTGCTGCTGGGACGCAGCAAACAACTGCAGATCGAAGGGAGCCCGCCGTGGACAATGGTGTCTCTGCGGGAAGCACGGCCTCGACTTCGACCCTGGGGAACATCGCCCTGGGTCTCACCCTTCTCGCATTCGGTATCGGCCACACCGGCGTCATCGACGGCGTGACCGCGGCCAGTTCCGTGTCGCTCGCCATGTACGTCGGCGGCGTCGCGCTGTTCCTCCTCGGGCTCATGGAGTACCGGGGCGGCAACGGGTTCAACGGCACCGCGTTCGCGGGCCTCGGCATCTTCTGGTTCACGTGGGCCAAGGGTGCGGGAGCCGCGGCCTCCGGCGACGCAGCCGGAACGTTTCTTGTCCTCTTCGCACTGCTCACGCTGAGCCTCACGCTCGCCGCGGCGAGCGGTCTGTTCAGCCAGGGCGTCTACGCACTGCTGACCCTGTCCCTCCTCCTGCTGGCGATAGGCGCGTTCGCCGACAGCGGCGGGCTCGCCAAGGCCGGCGGCTGGGTCGCCGCCGTGTCCGGTCTGCTGGCCTGGTACGGGGCCACTGCGGCCCTGGCGCACTGGCCGATGGCCTTCGGCAAGGCACGCGGAGGCGCGGTCGCCGCGAGCTGAACGGCGCCACATGGAAGAACCCCCGTGCGCGGTGCGCACGGGGGTTCTTCGTCGTACTCGCCGGATCGGCTACTCGACCGTGACCGACTTCGCCAGGTTGCGCGGCTTGTCGATGTCCCGGCCCATGGCCAGGGCCGTGTGGTACGCCAGCAGCTGGAGCGGGATGCCCATCAGGATCGGGTCCAGCTCGTCCTCGTTCTTCGGGACCACGATGGTGTGGTCCGCCTTCTCCTGCTCGCGGTGGGCGACCGCCAGGATCCGGCCGCTGCGGGCCTTGATCTCCTCCAGCGCCGCGCGGTTCTTCTCCAGCAGGTCGTCGTCCGGGACGATCGCGACGGTCGGCAGCGAGGGCTCGATGAGCGCCAGCGGGCCGTGCTTGAGCTCGGAGGCCGGGTAGGCCTCGGCGTGGATGTAGGAGATCTCCTTCAGCTTGAGGGAGGCCTCCAGGGCCACCGGGTAACCGCGCACCCGGCCGATGAACATCATCGACTTGGCCTCGGCGTACTCGGCCGCCAGCTTCTTGATGTCCTCTTCGCCGTCGAGGATCTCCTGGATCTGCGCGGGCAGCTTGCGCAGGCCCTCGATGATCCGCTTGCCGTCGGTGACCGACAGGTCGCGGATGCGGCCCAGGTGCACGGCGAGCAGCGCGAAGGCCACGACCGTGTTGGTGAAGCACTTGGTGGACACGACGCAGACCTCGGGGCCGGCGTGCACGTACACGCCGCCGTCGGCCTCGCGGGCGATGGCGGAGCCGACCACGTTGACCACGCCGAGGACGCGGGCGCCCTTGCGCTTGAGCTCCTGCACGGCCGCGAGCACGTCGTACGTCTCACCGGACTGGGAGACGGCGATGTACAGGGTGTCGGGGTCCACGACCGGGTTGCGGTAGCGGAACTCGGAGGCCGGCTCGGCGTCCGCGGGGATGCGGGCCATGCCCTCGATGAGGCCGGCGCCGATGAGGCCCGCGTGGTACGAGGTGCCGCAGCCCAGGATCTTGACCCGGCGGATGCCGCGCGCCTCGCGCGGGTCCAGGTTCAGGCCGCCCAGGTGCACGGTGTTGAAGCGGTCGTCGATCCGGCCGCGCAGCACGCGGTCGACCGCGTCGGGCTGCTCGGAGATCTCCTTGTGCATGTAGGTGTCGTGACCGCCCATGTCGTAGGAGGCGGCCTCCCACTCCACGGTCTCCGGGGTGGCGGTGGTGGAGGCGCCACTGGTGGTGTAGGTGCGGAAGTCGTCGGCCTTGAGGGTGGCCATCTCGCCGTCGTCGAGGGTGACGATCTGGCGGGTGTGGGCGACCAGCGCGGCGACGTCCGAGGCGACGAACATCTCCTTCTCGCCGATGCCCAGGACCACCGGGGAGCCGTTGCGGGCGACGACGATGCGGTCGGCGAAGTCGGCGTGCATGACGGCGATGCCGTACGTGCCCTCGATCTGCTTGACGGCCTCGCGGACCTTGTCCTCCAGGGACTCGGCCTGGGAGCGGGCGATCAGGTGGACGATGACCTCGGTGTCGGTCTCCGAGACGAAGACGGTGCCCTCGGCCTCGAGCTTCACGCGCAGCTCGGAAGCGTTGTCGACGATGCCGTTGTGGACGACGGCGACCTTGTTCTCGGCGTCGAGGTGCGGGTGCGAGTTGATGTCGCTCGGCGCGCCGTGGGTGGCCCAGCGGGTGTGGGCGATGCCGGTGGTGCCGGCGAAGCGCTTGGGGACGCGGGACTCCAGCTCGCGGACGCGACCCTTGGCCTTGACCACCTTGAGGGCGGCGGCCTTCGGGCTGTTCACGACGATGCCCGCGGAGTCGTACCCGCGGTACTCAAGGCGCTGCAGACCCTCCAGCAGCAGCGGTGCCACGTCACGCTTGCCGATGTAACCGACGATTCCGCACATACGGTTTAGCCCCTCCTGAAGTTCGGTTCCCTGTGCTCGCTCGCTGCCGCGGTGCGGCGACGGGCTCAGCCGTAGACGATGCGGCGCAGCTGCCGGAGCGAGAGCTCCGGAGGCGCCACGGCGCGGTGCGGCAGCTCGGCCGCGATCCGCTCGAAGATCTCCGCGTTCACCGCTCCGCCGGACTGCAGTTCCCGGTGGCGGCGGCGGACGAACTCCTCGGTCGTCTCGTCGAAGTAGGCGAGCACGTCGAGCACCACCCGGGCGGCTTCACCTCGCTGGAGCGAGGTGCTGCGGACCAGGTGTTCGACGAGGTCGTCGTGCGACGGGCGGCGATCGAGCACCCGTAGATACTGGCGGCTCCAAGCCTCGAACGCAAAGATCCTGCCCGAAATCGGGCAGGATCCTGCTGGTCTGGACCAGGGAATGTGTAGCTCCGGTTGTAAATCCGCTAGAAACGACGCAGAACGGCCTGCTTGGCCGCCGTGAACTCCTCGACGGTCAGCACGCCCGACTGGTGCAGCTCGCCCAGCTCGCGCAGCCGCCGCAGCAGGGCGTCGTGGTCCTCGCCCGGGGCCGCCGCCTCCTGGGCGAGGGCCTTCTGCGGTTCGGCCGCCGCTGGCGACGCGACCTCCGCCGGCGGGGCGTCCTGGGGCGCGTCCTGCGGCGCGGCCGGGTGCGGCATCCGCACCGCCACGGCCGCCGCGACCAGGGCCATCAGCGGGTCCTTCTTGAAGCCGAAGAGCTCCACCGTGCACGGGTCGTACTTGGGCGCGGGCGCCGTCGGGGCGCCCGCCAGGGTGAAGCGCAGCCAGCCGTTCTCCAGGCCCTTCGACGGGGACCACTCCACCGACCGCAGATCGGCGACGCGGAACTCGCGGGGCCCGCCGGAGCGCTTGGCCTCCTCCGTCGTCCAGTTCCACTCCAGTGCCACCCGGTCGCCGTCGAAGGCCGCCGTGCCGTCGCCCGCGCCCACCGTGATCGGCACGGCCGGCCCCGGCAGCAGGTACGCCACCGTCGGGACCGGTTCCACCTGCTCCAGCAGCAGGGCGTTGCGCACCTCGTCCACGAAGTACTCCGCCACCCCGCTGCGGTCCGCCTCCACGGTCAGCCGGTACGGGTCCGAGGCCTCCGGCAGCCGCCCGCCCGTCACCTGGAGCAGCGGGCACGCGCCGTCACGCAGCCGGAGCCGCAGCCGGCCCGCCTTGCGGCCGGGCTCGTGACTGATCCCCGCTAGCGCGCGCAACGGTACGAGCACCTCGCCGAGGGTCTGCCGCAGCAGTGAGACCCCCTTGTCGCGGCCCGGCACGATGCGCACCGCGTCCCCGTCGAAGGTCCAAGTGCCGTCCTTCTGGATGATTTCCGCCATCCGGCGATTCTCCCACTCACACGGACGGGCCAATTGGCCTATACCTGGGGCCATGAGAGTCCTGCGACTGCGACGCGCACTCGGAACCCTCCTCGCCCTCGGCGTCCTCGGGGCTTCCGCCTCCTGCACCGCCGCCCGCGGTGACGACGCCAGAGGGGGTGGCGAGCACCGGGCCGCCCTGACCCCCTTCGAACGGCTCCTGCCCGCGCCGGCCTCCGCGCGGGCCGCGGGCCCGGGGTACGCCGTCGGCCCGGGCACGGTCATCCGTACCTCCCGGGGCTCGGGCGAGGAGGTCCGCCGGGTCGGCGAGCTCCTCGCCGAGCAGCTGCGCCGCCCGACCGGGCTGCCGCTCCCGGTGGTCGACGGGGCGCTGGGCGACGGGATCCGGCTGCGGATCGACGAGGACGCACAGGGGGTGGGCGAGGAGGGCTACCGGCTGGAGTCCCGCCCGGACGGGGTCACCCTCACCGCCCGTACCCCCGCGGGGCTCTTCCACGCGGGGCAGACGCTGCGCCAGCTGCTGCCGGTGGCCGGTCCGGGGACGGTGCCGGGCGGGGAGATCACCGACGCGCCGCGGTTCGCGTACCGGGGGGCGATGGTCGACGTGGCCCGCCACTTCTTCACGGTGGAGCAGGTCAAGCGGTACGTGGACCAGCTCGCCCAGTACAAGGTCAACACCCTGCACGTGCACCTGACCGACGACCAGGGCTGGCGCCTCGCGATCGACTCCTGGCCGCGGCTGGCGGAGTACGGGGGCGGCAGCGAGGTCGGCGGCGGGCCCGGCGGCCACTGGACGAAGGCCGAGTACCGGGACCTCGTCGCGTACGCGGGGGAGCGGTACGTCGAGCTGGTGCCGGAGATCGACATGCCGGGCCACGTGAACGCGGCCCTCGCCTCCTACGCGGAGCTCACCTGCGACGGGAAGGCCCCCGCCCGCTACACCGGGGTCAAGGTCGGCTTCAGCTCGCTGTGCGTCGGCAAGGAGCGGACGTACGAGTTCATCGACCAGGTCCTCGGCGAGCTCGCGGAACTCACCCCCGGCCGCTACATCCACATCGGCGGGGACGAGGCGCACTCCACCCCGGCGGCCGACTACGCGTCCTTCATGGACCGCGCCCAGGAGGTCGTCGCCCGCCACGGCAAGACGGTGGTGGCCTGGCACCAGCTGTCGGCGGCCCGCCCGGCGCCGGGCGCGGTGCTCCAGTACTGGGGCCACGACCGCACCCCGGCGGCCGAGAAGACCCGGGTGGCGACGGCGGCCGGGGCGGGCAACCCGGTGATCCTGTCCCCGGCGGACCGGCTCTACCTGGACATGAAGTACGACCAGGCCACGAAGCCGGGCCTGGCCTGGGCGGGCGTGGTCCCGGTGAAGCGCTCGTACTCCTGGGATCCGGGCGCCTACCTGCCGGGCCTCCCGGAATCCGCGGTGCTGGGCGTGGAGGCCCCGCTGTGGACGGAGACCATCGCGACGCGCGCCGACTGGGAGTTCATGGCCTTCCCCCGGCTGCTGAGCCTGGCGGAACTGGGCTGGTCACCGGCCGGTTCGCTCGACTGGGACACGTACAGCAGGCGGCTGGCGGCCCAGGGGCCCTTCCTGGACGCGCAGGACATCACCTTCCACCGCGCGCCGGACGTGCCGTGGCAGTGACGGGGGCCGACGGTGTGGGTCAGGGGCCCCAGCAGCTGGTCCTGGCCCCTTCGACGTCCGCACCGACCCATATGTCGAAACCGGCACCGGTGGCGAACTCCGTGGCGGCATCCGGCCCGTAGAACTCCGTGATCTCATCCGGCTTGACGATGGAGATCCTGAGCTCCTTCGCCTCGCCGTCCCCGCCCCGCGTGAAGCACGAGCCGAACTGCCGCATCTCGGGTATCGGATTGGGCTCGTACCGCCAGCCGTCGGCCTCCGCGGCCTTGTGGAAGTGGTCCAGCACCTCTTGGCGGGTTCCGGCGTACACATAGGTGCGGCCGGCGGTCAGGTAGGCGTCGCCGCTGTCGTCCGCGCACTCGGAGTAGCCGGCTTCGCTCAACTTCGGCGGCGTCGCGCCGGGCGGGGGCGAGTCGAGCAGGGGGAGCGAATTCAGCTCCTGCATGAGGGCTTCGGTCCCCTCGCAGGTGGTGAACGGGGACAGCAGCGAACAGCCGGTCAGCCCGCCGGCGACGATCACGGCCGACAGCAGCAGGGCGGCCGCGCGGCCGGGACGGGTACGGGACGGCATTGCGGCTCCCACAGGGGTTCGTGGCCGGGGACCGGCACCGACGGGCGGCGTTACGGCGTGCTGCGGGAGAGTGTCCCGTTCGGGCTGTACGCGGTGAACACCGGGGTGCCGTCGGCCGGGGCCGCCTCGCCCCCGGTGATCCACAGCCGGGACGGGCTGTCGGTGGGGCGCCAGACGGCCGCGTACCCCGCGGGGCCGGTGAGGCGCACGTCGCCCTCGACGGCCCAGGCGTCCTTGCCGCCCTTCCACAGCTGGAAGGCGGCCGGGCGGCCGAAGCCGGCCGGAACGGCGACCACGTAGGTGGCGCGGGCGCCGGCTTCGAAGTCGTTGTGGTCGTGCGTGTCCAGAACGGTCCACGCGGAGGTCCGCCCGGTCTCGTCCGTGAGCCGCCCCTGGACGTCGCTGTCCGTGCCGGCCTCCGCGACGTCGGCCGTCCGCAGGGTGACCTGGTAGGCGGCCGCGCCGGTGGGTCGGGGGGCGGGCGAGCTCGCGCTCGCCGTCGGGTCCGGGGCCGGGGCCTGGTCCGGGGTCGTCGGGGTCGGCGACGGGGGCACGGTGGGCGGCTTGCCGGCGGAAGGCTCGGCCGGACCGCCGGTCAGGGCGCCGACGGTGAGACCGCCCGCCGCACAGGCAACCAGAGCGGCCCCGGCCCACACGCCCTTCGGTATCCGGCGGCGGCGGGCGGGGCCCGGGCGGCGCACGTTCCCGTCGATCCGCGGCAGCGGCCGCGTCGAGGACACCTCATGGCCCGCCGCGCTCGGCAGGACCTCCGTCTCGTCCGGATCCCACACCGCCGCGACTCCCCACTGTTGGCACCTGCAGACAGTCCGGCACCCTAGGCCAAGGCCACCCCGTCGTGATCTTGGCGATCACCACTCGGACATGGCGGTCAGGCGGGTCAGGGGGTGCGCGGGGTGACCAGGCCCGATTCGTAGGCGAGGACCACGAGTTGGGCGCGGTCGCGGGCGTGGAGTTTGGTCATGGCCCGGTTGACGTGGGTCTTCGCCGTGAGGGGGCTGATCACCATGCGGTCCGCGATCTCGTCGTTGGACAGGCCCTGCGCGACCAGGACGACGGCCTCGCGTTCGCGGCCGGTCAGTTCTGTCAGGCCCGTGCCGGTGGAGGTGGCGGTGGGGAGCGGCTGTGTGACGTAGCGGTTGATCAGTTTGCGGGTGATGGACGGTGCGAGGAGGGCGTCGCCGCGCGCCGCGACGCGTACCGCGTGCAGGAAGTCCTCCGGCACGATGTCCTTGACCAGGAATCCGGCCGCGCCGGCGCGCAGCGCGTCGAAGACGTACTCGTCCAGGCCGTAGTTGGTGAGGATGACGACGTGCACCCCGGCCAGGGCCGGGTCGGCGGCGATGCGCTTCGTCGCTTCGATGCCGTTGACGAGCGGCATCTGGATGTCGATGAGCGCGATGTCGGGCAGGTGGATCCTGGCCAGGTCCACGGCCTCGCCGCCGTTGGAGGCCTCGGCCACCACCTCGATGTCGTCTTCGAGGTCGAGGAGCGCGCGGAATCCGCTGCGGAGGAGAGGCTGGTCGTCGACCAGCAGGACACGGATCACGAGGTTCGCTCCACGGGGAGTTCGGCCAGGACGGTGAAGCCGCCCTCGCTGCGGGGTGCGGCGCTGAGCCGGCCGCCGAGGGCGGTGACGCGTTCGCGCATCCCGAGCAGGCCGACGCCGGGTGACACGGGGGCGGTGCCCGGTGTGGCCTTGCCGTCGTCGTCGATGCGTACGGTGACGGAGTCCGGGCTGCAGTCGATACGGACCGACGCGGTGCCGGCGTCCGCGTGGCGGGCGATGTTGGTGAGCGACTCCTGGACGACCCGGAAGACGGTCCGGCCCACGGTGGCCGGTATGTCGTGCCGGCCTCCCTCGATGGCCAGTTGCGCGTCCAGGCCGATGCCGCGGGCCTGTTCCACCAGTTCCGTGACGTCGTCGAGCCCGCGCGGCGGGCTGGTGTCGTCGTCGCGGAGCGCCTCCAGGGTCGCGCGCAGCTCGCGGGTCGCCTCGCGGCCCGCCTGCTGGATCGCCAGCAGGGCCTCCGGTACCTGCTCGCCGCGCTTGCGGGCCACGTGGACGGCAACCTCCGCCTGCACCTTGACGATCGAGATCTGGTGGGTGAGCGAATCGTGCAACTCCCGCGCGATGCGCAGCCGTTCCTCGTCGGCGCGGCGCCTCGCGGTCTCCTCCCGGGTGCGCTCGGCTTCGTCGGCCCGCTGCTCGGCCTGGCGCAGTGCCTCGCCCGCCGCCCCGGCGGCGATCAGCCAGGCGATTTCGAGGGCGCCTCGGGCCTGCGTGAACGCCTCGCCCGTGTCGTGCAGGCCCGAGGCCAGGGCGGCGAGGGGGAGGGCGGCCAGCACGGCCACGCTCGCGGCCACCGTGACGGCGCGGTGCCCTGCCCGCATGGCCGCGTACACCGCGAACAGGTACGCGACGGCGGCCACGTCGAAACCCGCCGCCTGATAGCCCACCGCGCACAGCCCGGTGACCACCAGCACGGCGACCGGTGCCCGGCGGCCGGCCGCCAGCGCCAGGCCGCCGACCGTCAGCAGCGCGTAGCCGAGCAGGTCGCGGCCGGTGCCGGAGTGCTGCCCGGACACCCCGGTGACCAGCAGTGCCGCCGCCACGCCGACGGCGACCGCCCAGTCCCTGACAGCGGCCGGGACCGCGAACCGCCTTTTTCCCATGCACGCAAAGTAGCCGGATGCCGGTGCGGGGGCGTCCGGCGAGGGGATGAGCGGACGACTACCGCGCACGCAGTACTTCCGCGGTTCCTGCCGCGTCCGTGGCAGCCCGAAGTGTCTGCGTCCGGGGGAGGACCGGGGGTGGGGCCGGCGGACATCCTCGGGTCTGTCAGGTCACGTCCCGTCGCATAAGGAGCACCCCATGTCCGTCCGTTCGATGCTTGCCGAACCCGCCGCGGCGATCG
Source organism: Streptomyces sp. NBC_01351 (assembly GCF_036237315.1). Taxonomy (GTDB): domain Bacteria; phylum Actinomycetota; class Actinomycetes; order Streptomycetales; family Streptomycetaceae; genus Streptomyces. The sequence goes on from NZ_CP108356.1 coordinate 5,442,287, forward strand.
TCTCCGTCCAGCCGGTCGCCGCCAGTGTCCAGACCATGAGCGCCGGTCGGATCGGGGCCATCGTGGGCGGGCTGCTGGGGCTGACCGCCGTCGTCCTCGGCGGCATGGCATTGGCCCGTTCCTCCGGCCGTATCGGTACCGGAAGCGGTACCGGTACCGGCTTCGGGCGCCGCGGGGCCGTCGCGGCCCTGGTGGCGGGGCCGATCGGGATGGCCATCGGCGCGCTGGTCGCGGCCACCGCCGACGCCGGCATCGGCACCGGCAACGGGCGCGGCGGGGCCTACGTCGCCCTGGTGGTGGGGCTGATCGGCACGGTCCTCGGCGGGTCCGCCCTGGCCCGCTACCGCCGTACCGGCTGAGGCGTCACCGTCAGCTCTGCGGCGTGAGGCCCAAGGAGCGCACGAGCTGGGCCAGTTCCTCCCGGAAGAGCTTTTCCGGGCTGAGGGTCTGGGTCCGCAGGTGGCCGTAGACCTCCAGCGACACCAGGCCGTGCAGGTGGCTCCAGATGCGCAGGGCGAGGGCCACGGCGGCCGGGGGCAGGTCGGGGAAGGCGGGACGGACCTTGTCCAGCAGGCCGGCGTCGAAGTCGGACCATGCGAAGTCGCTGTCCGCGTAGCGGGATTCCGCGTGCGGCCAGGCGGCGGCCGCGAGTGCGGTGATGCCGGTGCAGACGCGGTGGGCGGCGTCCGGGGCGGCGCCGCCCTCGGGAGGCCGGTAGCCGGGCACGGGGTCGCCGTAGATGAGGCGGAATCCCTCGGCGTTGGCCAGCGCCCAGTTCCTGAAGGCGCAGGCCCATGCCTGGATCCGGGCGGCCGGGTCCTGGGCGGGGGCGGACTCCCAGGCGGCGTCCACGGTGTCGGCCAGCGAGGTGTAGACGTTGTCGATCAGCGTGGTGACCAGGCTGTCACGGGTGGCGAAGTAGCCGTAGATGGCGTTGGCCGTCATGCCCATGTCTCGTGCGATGGCCCGCAGGGTGATCGCGTCGGGCCCGCCCGAGGCCATCAACTCCAGCGCGACCTTCTTGATTTCGGCGGTCGTCTCGGCCCGCAGCCGCTCTCGGCGCCCCTTGGTGTTTCCCGTGCTTCCCGCACTTCCCACGTTTCCCATGGCTGCTCACTCTACAGCGTCACCATATTTTGATGCCGTATCGAAACTTCACGCCGTATAGTCTCCGCATGCCGTGAAGACCTGCGGCGCGGTACGAGCAGCCATTTGGGGAGAGACATGCACATCGGAGTCATCGGGGCCGCGGGCGGTATCGGCAGTCGTGTCGTCACCGAGGCCCTCGACCGGGGGCACCACGTCACGGCCTTCAGCCGCGACGCCAAGCGGATCGAGGAGGACCGGACACACGTGCTCTGGAAGAGCGTCGACGTCCTGGACCCCGAGGCCATCGCCGCCGCCATACCCGGCCTCGACGTGCTGATCAGCGGATTCCAGCCCGGAAACGCCGCCAAGGACATCGCGGATACCATCGCCCGCTCGATCGCCGATCCCACCGTGTACGCGACCGCTGCGCGAGCCCTGCTGAAGGCACTCGACAGCCACCCCCGGACCCGTCTCATCGTCATCGGCGGCGCCGGCAGTCTCGAGATCGAGCCCGGAGTCGTACGGGCCGACTCCGACGAACTCCTGCACGAGACCCTCGACGCGGTCGGCCTGCCGAGGGAGTACGCCGCCGCGGTGCGCGGTCACCGGGACGCTCTGAACGTCCTGCGCACCTCCAACCGGCTGTGGACCTACTTCAGCCCCGCGGAGGACATCGCGCCCGGTGAACGTACGGGCCGGTTCCGGATCGGCGGGGACCAGCCGGTTCTCGACGCCGAAGGACGCAGCCGGATCTCGATGGAGGACGCCGCCGTCGCCCTCGTCGACGAGGCGGAGCTGCCGCGCTTCGTCCAACGCCGCTTCACGATCGGCTACTGACCGCGAGCGGGAGCGCGAGCGCGAGCGCGTCGGACGGAACGGACCCATCACTCCTGGGGGTGGAACCCGGAGGGCCAGTGGGCGCAGCGGCGGCCCGGCCGTGCACCGGCCGGGGCCGGCGCCTGCGAAAGGTGGTGGCGCCCCCAGGACCCGACAGATGGAGTCTCCCCCCATGCCCTTGTACTCCCCACGGCGCCGGGCCGGGCGCATCGGCACGGTGACCGCCGCCGGGCTGGCGCTCGTACTGAGCCTGCCCGGCGTGGCGACGGCCGCCCCCGGCGACCTGGACCTCGCGTTCGGCGGCGGTGACGGCAAGGTCGTCACGGACGTGTCCGGCTTCGAGAACATCGCGGGCATGGCCGTTCAGCCGGACGGAAAGATCGTCACGGTCGGCGACGGATACTTCGACGAGACCTCGGGCGACTTCGTGGTGGTGCGCCACAACGCCGACGGCACCCCGGACACGACCTTCGGCGGCGGCGACGGCATCGTCAACACCGACTTCGACATCAACAACGACGAGGCCAGGGCCGTGGCCCTGCAGCCCGACGGAAAGATCGTGGTGGTCGGGGGTTCCACCTCGTGGGGCGGCTACGGCACCTGGGCGTCGGCCCGCTACAACACCGACGGCAGCCCGGACACCACCTACGGCGACGGCGGCAAGGCGCTCACGGAGATCGACGTCGACGCGATCGAGACCGCCATGGCGGTGGTGGTGCAGCCGAACGGCGCTCTCGTCCTCGGCGGTTCGAGCTTCGGGCGCTGGACGGTGGCACGCCTCACCCCCACCGGCAACCCGGACCCGAGCTTCGACGGCGACGGGATCGTCATCACCGACTTCGGGGGCAGCGCCTGCTGCGGGGTCTCCGACCTGGCGCTGCAGCCCGACGGCAGGATCGTCGCGGCCGGCGGCGCCTCCGCCGGCTTCACGCTGACCCGTTACAACACCGACGGCAGCCTGGACGCGACCTTCGACGGCGACGGGAGGGTGTCCCCCGGCTTCGGGTCCTACGTCCGGGGCGTGGCCCTGCAGCCCGACGGCAAGATCGTCGCCGCGGGCGCCGCGGGCAACCTGTTCGCGCTGGCCCGCTTCACCGCCAACGGCGCCCCGGACACGACCTTCGACGGCGACGGCAGGGTCACCACCAACTTCGGGCCCGAGAACGGCGGCGCGGCGGACGTGGCGCTGCAGTCCGACGGCAGGATCGTCGCGGCCGGCTTCTACGCGAGCGACTTCGCGCTGGCGCGGTACAACACCAACGGCAGCCCGGACCCCGACTTCAACCTCGACGGCCGGCTGACCACCGACTTCGGCGGCGTCGAGGACCAGGCCACGTCCGTGGCCCTGCAGTCGGACGGCAAGATCGTCGCCGCCGGCCTCGCCGGCGAAGCCATCAGCTCCAGCGCCGACCGCGCGGTGGCCCGCTACCTGGGCGGCGGCGGCAGCGAGCCGCCGCCTCCGCCGGCGGACCTGTTGTCGGTCACCAAGGCCGGAACCACCACCGCGAGCATCGGCGACCAGGCCACCTACACCGTGACGGTGACCAACACGCACACCACGACGACGGCCACCGGCGTCACGCTCACCGACACCCTGACCGGCCCCGGCACCCTCCTGTCCGCCACCCCCGGCGCCGGCCAGGGCACGTGCACCGTCACCGGGGGCGGCGCCAACTGCTCCCTCGGCGCCCTCGCCCCGGGCGCCCGGGCGACGGTGACCCTGGTCGCCGAACCGCGCGGCACGGGCACCCTGACCGACCGGGCCACGGTCAGTGCCACGCAGACGGACCCGGTCCTCGCCAACAACACCGCGACGGCCACGACCACGGTCAACAACGCGCGCGGCTGCACGATCATCGGCACCAGCGGCGCGGACACCCTGAACGGCGGCTACTTCAACGACGTGATCTGCGCCCTCAGCGGCAACGACGTCATCAGGCCCGGCTACGGCAACGACACCGTCCACGCCGGCCCCGGCAACGACAACGTCGACGGCGGCTTCGGCAACGACAGCCTGAACGGCGGCACCGGAAACGACACCCTGACCGGCAACTACGGCAACGACGTGCTGAACACGGCCGACGGCGTCGCGGGCAACGACACCGCCAACGGCGGCTCCGGCACGGACACGTGCACGACCGACCCGGGCGACACCCGCCTGAGCTGCCCGTAGTACCGGGCCCGACCCGGATGCGCCCGGTTGCCCGCCGCGCTCGACACGGCGGGCAACCGGGCGTCCACACGCCTGACCTTCTGCGGGGTCACCCGATGGCCGCCTGAGTTGCGGACAGTTCGACCACCACCTCGTCCCCCTCGACGGCCGGCACCGGCTGGAAGCCCAAGGAGGCGTACAGGTGCAGTGCCGCCACGTTGTCCGGGTCGTACGACAGGCGCAGCACCCGGCAGTCCTCACGCTCCGCGAGCCACCCCATGAGCGTGCGCACCGCGGCCCGCCCCACCCCCTTGCCCTGCTCGGCACCGTCGATCAGCATCCCGCCGATCCAGTGCGAGCCGTCTTCGTCGCGGCCCCACATGATGTGGCCCGCCACCGTGTCGTCGGCGTAGACCGCGAACGAGTTCCATACGTCTTCACGCGACGACAGGAGGAGGTAGCGAGCCGCCAGGGCGGGGACGTACCGACGCTGGTCGTCCAGAGGCGCGATGTCCGCGACGGCCCTCCAGTTCTCGTCGTGCACCTCGTGCAGGGCAACGCGTCGCCCAGCTCTGTCCGATAGTCCGAGATCGATCATGGAGGGGAGGTTACGAACCAGGCGATCAACCCGCGAACCATTTACCGTCCGGTCTGGTCGGTGCCCTTCAGGCCGCCGATGAAGGCACCCCAGGCGGGGGCCGCGCAGTGGATGCGGGGGCGGGCGGTGTCCTTGCTGTCGCGCACCGCGCGTCCGCCGTGGGTCGTCTCCGCGACCTCCACGCAGTTGCTGTTGGACCCGCTGTAGCTGCTCTTGTGCCAAGTGGCCTCGGTCGCCGTGAGGGTACGCACGGGTGGTGTCCTCTCCAGGTGGCGCGTGGTCAGGCGTGCGGCAGTTCCTTGAGCCCGTTGATGAAGGCGGCCCAGACAGGGGCGGTGCAGTGGAGGCCGGGGATGGTGGAGTCCTTGCTGTCGCGGACAGCCCGCCCGCCCTCCGTCGTTTCCGCAACCTCTACGCAATCGCCCTGCTGGCCGGAGTAGGAGGACTTGCGGTAAGCGTTGGCTCTCTCCGTGGTCATGGTCTGCCTCCCGTGGTCTGCTGCCCGCTTTTGAGCAACTGCCTGATGCGGTCCGCCGTCTCCTCGGGAGACAGCGCTGTGGAGCGTAGCCGGTCGAAGACGTGCACGTAGGGGGCGAGATCACACGGTGCTTCGATCACCGACGTGTTCGGCAAGTTCTCCACGGCGACAGCTTCTACCGTCGGTTCATCACTGAAGGAGAAGCTGACGAATGGCCCGGCGACACCGGCTGCTCGGCTTGCCGACGCCGGCAGCATCTGAACGGTCACGTTGTAGCGTTCCCCGGCCTCCAGTAGTCGACTCCACTGCGGACCCGCGATGGCCGGGATCGACGCGAGTGACGTGATAGCCGGTTCCCAAATGACAGCTGCGAACTGAACCCCACCCTGCTCGATCCGCTTCTGGCGTTCCTGCCGCACCTGCACCAACCGGGCTGCCATGTCTGCCGGGATGAAGGTGGGGCCGGATGCAATAACGGATTCGGCGTATTCAGCGGTTTGCAGCAGGCCGGGGATCAGCACCGGCTGCCACGAGCGGATGTACGTTGCTTCGTTCTCCAGCGTGATGTGGTCGACGTAGTCAGGGGTGACCGTTTCCTGGAAGTCGAGCCACCAGCCCCGCTGGCCTCCCGTCTTCGCCCAACCTTCCAACCGTGTTCGCTCACTGGGGTCTTGTACGCCGTAGCAGTCGAGAAGCGTGCGCACTTCGAGTGCTGATGCTGACGTGAGGCCACTCTCCAGGCGGCTGACCTTGGAGACCGACTTCAAGATTGCGTCCGCAGCGGTGGCCTGGTCGGCTCCCGCAGCCTCGCGATGGCGCTTCAGGGCCGCGCCGAGCCTCCGACTTCGAACGGTGGGCCTCCCACCTGGGGGCATGGTGACTCCTCTCAACATCCTTGCCAGTCTGACGGGTTGAGGTGCGATGCGGCCAGGGTGGACCCACGAACGAGTGGTTCGCAAATTTGCGTTGCGTTCCCTTGCGGTGTCTGTGATTGCGGCTCTACGGTGAGCGATGTGACGCTCCGCGTAGGTCCTGTTGCGTGGTGTGATCGCATGGTGATCTAAAGACCCCCGCGACTGCGCGAACAGTCCGGGGGCATGGCCAACGCTTACAGAAGGAGCGTCAACGTGCTGCATTTTATCGGGCTGGTGTCACCGCTACGGCAATGGTGGCGAAGGCAAGTGCTCGTCCTCGCGACGTACGGGATCGATCTCGGCCCCCGCGTCATCCACGGGCGGGCGGTGGTCCGGTGAGCGAGCAGCAAGAAGTGGTGCGGCGGTGGCGCCGCGAAGCCCGTTGTGTGCCGCTCGCGCGGGCGGAACTGCGCAAGGCGCTCGCCGACTGGGGGTTGTCCGAGCTGGAGGGCGACGCCCTGCTCGTGGCCTCCGAGCTGGTGACCAACGCCGTGCGGCACGCCGCCGCGCCGAGGGGGCGGGAGATCGAGACCCGGTACGTGCGCCTCGGCAACGGCGTACGGGTCGAGGTGCACGACACCAGCCCCGTACCGCCCGTGGTGGGGGACCCGGACCGGGACGGGGACGGCGGACGCGGGCTCTACCTCGTGGCGGCCGTCGCCGATCGGTGGGCCGTGGGGGAGCGGATCGGGCCCGGGAAGCGGGTGTGGGCCGAGCTGTCCGTGAAGGTGCCGTGACCGCCTGGCTGTTGACCCCCGACCGCACGGGGAGTGAGGCGATCTACGAGGTCGAGTGCACCTCCTGCCTGGCAGGCTCAGGGCCGGCCGATGACGACGACGGGCCCGCCGTATGGGCCCTGCGGCACGCACGGCACACCGGGCACACCGGGTACCGGCGGATCGTGACCGACTTCCGGCGGGCCCTCGCGGCGGACTGAGGGGCACGCAGGGCCTGTCCGGCGGATCTTGCTGCCGGACAGGCCCCTGGCCCCGAGGGGCTCAGCGCTTGAGCGTGAAGGTGAAGTCGTCGGACAGCTTGCCGGTCAGGCGGACCGCCGAGACGAGGTTCCCCTCCGTGATCAGCCGCTCGACCTCGGCCCGCGAAAGACCGCACCCGTCGGCGATCAGTCGCACCGGCCGGACGGGGATCCGCGCCGCGAAGCGGACCGAGACGTCGAGGGCGTCGCTTTCCTCGCCGTCCAGGTGATCCGGGCAATCCGATCCGCCGGTGTCGAGGCGCCAGGCGCCGCCCCAGTCGAGGGCGATGTGATTGCGGCGCCGCACGACCGGATCCTGGAGCAGCTCGGCTGCCAGGCCGGGGTCGTTGCCGTGCAGCAGCTCCAGGAGCTCGGGCCGTACGGAGCGCACGTTCACCCGCTCCAGGACGCTGAGCCTGGTGGTCTCCCCGCAGACGGTGCACAGCGCGAGGAGCCAGGCGTCGAGGAGCTTGTGGTGGGCGTTGACGCGGAATTTGCCGTTCGCCCGGAAGCGCCCCGAGGGGCACCCGTGGCAGCGGCGGAGGACGAGCGGCAGGCAGGTGGGTGCGACCACCCAGGTTTGTGACACAGAAATACACCGGTTCCAGTGAGAAATCCGCAGCGAAAAGGAGCACGCCGCACAGGTGCGACGCGCGACGAATCAGCGCTTGGGAGAAATCACTTGGTGTACAACGGCACGTCCTCGACGGGGCGGCAGGGGCGGAAGCACGGTAACGGCGCACAGCGGTGCCGTTCCACTGATTTTCGGGCGGTGCTGTCGGGGCTGCTCGTCCCGGGTTGGTCCGATCGGTCGGATCTGCCGGTGGGTCGCGCCGGGACGGTCCGGGCGGCGGCAGGGCGGCCACCTCCGCGACGGACACCGATTCCACCCACGCCAAGCCCAAAGACCGGGTCATCGTCCTCATCGGCAAGCTCGCGGAGCAGCACCGCTTCCCCATCAACCCCGGCGGCCCCGCCGCCCAGGGCGATTGGACCGTCTTCCGCTCGGATCTCTACGACGAGGCCGGCAACAGGGTCGGCGAGACCGGCGGCACCTGCACCACCACCCGGGCAGACATAGCACTGACCGAACCCGACGCCGCCACCAGGCTCTAGCCGCCCGGACCTTTCGGGCCGCCGCCGCGGTTCTCCTCGCCCAGGGCGAGCGCCGCCTCGCGCATGACGGCGACGGTGCCGGTCAGCCAGCGACCGACGGCGGCCAGTTCGGATTCGTCGAGGCCCTGCACCACCCCGGCCATCCCGGCCAGCATCGGGGCCATGGCCGCCCCCAGTACGCGGCGGTGCGCGTCGGTGGCGGTCAGGGTGAACCGGCGGCGGTCGAGCGGATCGCGGGCGCGTTCGACGTATCCGAGAGCGGCCAGCCGGTCGATGGTCTTCGTGATGGCGGCGTTGCTGAGGCCGGTTTCGGCGACGAGCCGACCGGGGGTGGTGCCGGGGGTGCGGGCGATGATGCCGAGCACCTTGTGCTCGGTGGCGTTGACGTGCAGGCGGGCCGCGAGCTGCTCGTGGTAGAGCACCACCCACAGGCTGAGCTCGTGGCCCAGCGCGGCGCCGTCCCGTTCGGTACTCATGGCGGGCAGCGTACAAGTCATTCACTCTGGTGAAGAAAAATGCTTCACTGAAGTGAAAGAATGTGATGGGATCAGCCGTATGACCAGAGTTCAGGTGTCGACCCGTTCACTGCCACTTCGCCCCGGTCCGCCGTCGGCCGCCCTGCTCGGCCGCGTGTACGTGGCCGCCCTGATCACCCACCTGCCGATCCTGGCGGTGCTCCTCCTGCCCCAGGGCCGCAGCCGGGTCAGCTCGGAGAGCTCACCGGGGTCCGCGCCCTGATCCGCACCGACCGACGGGCCTGGCTGCGGCGCCTCGGGGAGCTCGCCGCGCTCTACACCGCGGCCCAGTGTCTGGGCGGGCTCGTCGCCCAGGCCCTTCCGTACATCTGGGAGAACCCCCTGTACGGCACCGAACCGGGCGCGGCACAGTGGGAGTTCCACTACGGGTACTTCGCCGTGCAGGGCGTCGTCATCTACGTGGGGGTGTGCGCCGCGACGGCGTGGTACGCCTGCCGGCTGCGGCAGCTGCTGGAGGACTGACCCTCAGGGTAGGAACCGGTGGGACCGGTATGGGGAAGGGCGGGGCAGGCGGGTCGAGGGACCATCCCCCAGCCTTCGGCCGGGGGGACCCCCAGGACCCGCCTGTCCCGCCCCCTGATCACCGCCGGGCGAAGGCCGCGACTGGGTTCTTGAGGGTGCCGATCAGCTGGAGGGCCGCCGACGGGTCCGCGAGGTCGACCATCTGCTTGTTGTTCCGCAGCTGGAGGCGGTTCAGGCAGGACAGCTGGAACTCTTCCGCGAAGAGGTCGTAGCGCTCGAAGCGCTCCGCCAGGGCCGGGACCGAGTCCTGGTAGTCGTGGGCGCAGTCGGCCACGGCCTTCCAGAACGTGTCCTCGTCGCAGATGCCTTCCGAGACCAGGATCGAGTTCAGGAAGCGGAAGAAGCAGTCGAAGACGTCCGTGAAGATCGACAGCAGCTTCATGTCCTCCGGGATGTCCGCCCGGACCCGCTCCACGGCCGGCGGCAGCACCGCGTCCGCGTCCATGACCACGATCTCCTCGGCGATGTCCTTGAAGATCGCCCGAGTGACGACACCGTCCCGGATGACCAGGATCGTGTTCTCGCCGTGCGGCATGTACGCGAGGTCGTACTGGTAGAAGCAGTGCAGGAGGGGGAGGAGGTAGGCCCGCAGGTACGGCTTCAGCCACTCCGCCGGGGTCAGCCCCGATTCCTCGATCAGCGCGCCCACGAAGGACTTGCCCTCCGCGTCCACGTGGAGGAGCGAGGCCATCGTGGCCAGGCGTTCCCCGTCGCCGAGCGAGGACACCGGGGACTCGCGCCACAGCGCGGCCAGCATCTTGCGGTACGGCGAGTAGCGGTCCGTCGCGCGCTCGTACTGGCGGTGGTGGTAGCCGATCGCCGCCCGCTCGCGGATGATCGAGAAGTCCACCGACTGCAGGACCTCGTCGCCCTCGATCAGCTGGTGCAGCCAGTCGTTGATGGCCGGGGTGGCCTCCATGTACGCGGCGGAGAGGCCGCGCATGAAGCCCATGTTGAGGACGGAGATGGCCGTCTTCACGTAGTGCTTCGTGGGGGTGGTGGTGTTGAAGAAGGTACGGATCGACTGCTGCGCGAGGTACGCGTCCTCGCCCTCGCCCAGCAGGACCAGGCGGCGGTTCGCGATCTCGGCGGCGAAGGTGACCGTCGTCTTGTTCCACCACTGCCAGGGGTGGATCGGGAAGAAGTGGTAGTCCGCCGGGTCCAGGTCCAGGGCGGTCAGTTTGGCGGCGAAGCCGGCGATCGCCGCCTCGCCCAGCTCCTCGCGCATGAACGAGTCGTGGTCCAGGCCCGAGCCCGCCGTGAAGGTGGAGACGTCCTTGCGGGCCGCCACCCACACCAGGTGCACCGGGCTCGCCGTCTCCGGGGCGTACGAGAGGTACTCGTGCACGCCGAAGCCGAGGCGGCCGTTGTTGGCGACGAAGCAGGGGTGGCCCTCGGTCATGCCCGTCTCGATGTCCTGGAACGAGGACTTCGACAGGACGGCCGAGGACAGCTGCGGCTTCGTGTACTTGTAGCCCGAGCCGGCCAGGGTGGAGGAGATCTCCTCCAGGTAGACGGGCAGGACCTGCGCGCTCAGGCCCAGGGCCTGCTGGAACTCGATGTGGAAGTCGAGGGCGTCCGGTTCGGCGTGGGTGCCGTCCACGTGACGGGTGATGGAGGCCTCGTCCACCGCCCAGTGGTCCAGGGCGTGGAGCGCGGCGCGGAAGCGGTACTCGACCGTGCCGTCGTCGCTGCGGGCCGAGTAGAGGTCCTCGCCCAGCGGCTCGGGGGTCAGCAGGCGTTCGTGCGCGAACTCCGCGAGTGCCTTGCGGACCAGGGCGCGGTTCGCGCGGGCCCACAGCTCCGGGGAGAGGTGCGCTACGGCGTCGGTGAGGCTCATATCGTGGCCGCCTCGAACTGGGCGCGGGTGCAGAAGCTGAGGAGGGCTTCCTTCTCCGGCTTCTGGATGGGGCCGTCCGGGACGAAGCCGACGGCCTCGTTCAGGGCGTGGACCGCCGTGTTGTGGACGTCCGGTTCGACGACGACGCGCTCCGTCGCGGGGTCCGCGAAGAGGGCGGACATGACCGTGGTGATCACCGCGCGGGTGAAGCCGCTCAGCGGGGATTCGGTCGGCGCGACCAGGAAGTGCATGCCGACGTCACCGGGCTGGGGGTCGTACAGGCCGACCAGTTCGAGCTTCGACGGGTCGTAGCTCTCCATCAGGAAGGCCGGGCGGCCCTCGTGGAGGCCGATGAACGCCTGGTGGTGCTCGGCCGCGGTGATGCGCATGTACTCGCGCTCGACGTCCGGGAGGGAGGCGTCCTGCATCATCCAGAACGAGGCCTTCGGGTGCGTGACCCAGCCGTGCAGGAGCTCCGCGTCCGCGAAGGGGTCCAGGGGGCGGATGGCGAAGGTGCCGAGGACCGGGTCCGTGCGGGTGAAGAGGGTGTCCGTGGTGGTGCTCATGCGTGGGTGCCTTCCGGAACTGCGAACTGCTGGAACGCGATGGACTTCTCGACCTTGTAGTACTCGCGGCCGAGGAGCTCGCCGATGATGAACGCGTTGCGGTACGCGGCCATGCCCAGGTCGGGCGAGGTGAGGGAGTGGTTGTGCGTGGTGCCGTTCTGGAGGAAGATCCCGCGCCCGGTGCTGTCCACGCTGTAGTTGCGGGCGGCGTCCAGGCGGCCGTGGCCGTCGAAGACCAGGCGGTCGCGGACGGGGGCGAGGAACTCCGGGATCCGGTACTTGTAGCCCGTGGCAAGGACCAGGCCCTCGGAGGTGAGGGAGAAGTCCCGCTCCTGCTCCTCCTGGCGCAGCCCCAGGGTGTACGAACCCGTGGTGGTGTCGTACGCCGTGGAGTTGAGGGAGGTGTTGGTCAGGAGCGTGGTCGGGACCGCGCCCGGCATGGTGATCTTCTTCTGGTAGAGCAGGTCGAAGATGGCGTTGATGAGGTCGCCGTCGATGCCCTTGAAGAGGTTCTTCTGCTGGGACTCCAGCCGGTACCGGGTCTCCTCCGGGAGCGCGTGGAAGTAGTCCACGTACTCCGGCGAGGTCATCTCCAGCGTCAGCTTCGTGTATTCCAGGGGGAAGAAGCGCGGGGAGCGGGTCACCCAGTTGAGCTGGTAGCCGTGTACGTCGATCTCGGCGAGGAGGTCGTAGTAGATCTCGGCGGCGCTCTGGCCGGAGCCGATGAGGGTGATGGACTTCTTCTTCTGGAGCTCCGCCTTGTGCTGCATGTAGGCGGAGTTGTGCAGGAAGTCGCCGCCCAGGTCCGCGCAGGACTCGGGCACGTGCGGCGGGGTGCCGGTGCCCAGGATCAGGCGGCGGGCCAGGTGGGTCTCGCCCTTGTCGGTGTGGACCTCGTACAGCCCCGCCTGCTCGTCGTACGTGACCTCGGTGACGGAGGTCGAGTACAGGACGTTGTCGAGCCGGTCGGCGGCCCAGCGGCAGTAGTCGTTGTACTCGGCCCGCAGCGGGTAGAAGTTCTCCCGGATGTAGAAGGAGTACAGCCGGTCCTTGTCCTTCAGGTAGTTCAGGAAGGAGAAGGACGAGGTCGGGTCGGCGAGGGTGACCAGGTCCGACATGAACGGCGTCTGCAGGTGCGCGCCGTCGAGGAACATGCCGGCGTGCCACTCGAAGTGCGGCTTCGACTCGATGAACAGGCCGTCGAGCTCGTCGATCGGGGCGGTGAGGCAGGCGAGTCCCAGGTTGAAGGGACCGAGACCGATTCCGATGAAGTCGTGGGGCTTAACGGTGGACGGCAAGGGAGTCTCCCAGGAACTGCGCGGCGTGTGCGGCGAGAAGGTCGAGGACGGCTTCGATGTCGGCCGTCGTGGTCTGCGGGTTGAGGAGGGTGAACTTCAGGTACTGGTCACCGTCCACCTTGGTGCCGGCGACGACGGCCTCACCGGAGGCGAACAGGGCCTTGCGGGCGTGCAGGTTCGCTTCGTCGACGAGGTCGGCGCGGATGTCCCCCTCGGGGACGTAGCGGAAGACCAGGGTGGAGATCTGCGGGCGGACCACGACCTCGAAGCGCGGGTCGGCGGCGATGATCTCGTAGCCCGCGGCGGCCAGGTCGACGACCTCGTCGAAGAGCGAGCCGACGCCGTCGGCGCCCATGACGCGCAGGGTCATCCAGAGCTTGAGGGCGTCGAAGCGGCGCGTCGTCTGGATGGACTTGTCGACCTGGTTGGGGATGCGCTCCTCGGCCATCCGGCGCGGGTTGAGGTAGTCCGCGTGGTAGGTGGCGTGCTTGAGGGTGTCGCGGTCGCGGACGAGGACCGCGCTGGAGCTGACCGGCTGGAAGAACGACTTGTGGTAGTCGACCGTGACCGAGTCGGCGTGCTCGATGCCGTCGAGGAGGTGCCGGCGGGTGGGGGAGACCAGCAGTCCGCAGCCGTACGCGGCGTCCACGTGCATCCACGCGGAGTGCTCGGCGGTCAGGCGGGCGATCTCGGGGAGCGGGTCGATGGACCCGAAGTCGGTGGTGCCGGCGGTGGCGACGACGGCCATCGGGAAGAGGCCCTCGGTGGCGCAGGCCTCCAGCTCCAGGGCCAGGACCGAGGTGTCCATGCGGCGGTTGCGGTCCACGGGGACGGCGATGACGGCCTCGTAGCCGAGTCCGAGCATCGCGGCCGACTTCTTCACGCTGAAGTGGCTGGCCTCGGAGGTGAAGATGCGCAGCTTCGGGAGGAGCTCGGCCTTGGTGAGCTCGACTCCCTCCTCCATCGCACGCTGCATGACGATGCGGCAGGCCTCGTCGCGGGCGAGGAGCAGTGCGTGGAAGTTGGACTGGCTGCCGCCGGAGGTGAAGATGCCGTCCGCAGCCGGGCCGAGGCCGATGCGCTGGGCGGTCCAGTCGACGAGGCGGCGCTCGATGAGCGTGCCGCCGATGGACTGGTCCCAGGTGTCGAGGGAGGAGTTGACGGCCGAGAGGATCGCTTCGCCGAGCACCGCGGGGATGACGACCGGGCAGTTCAGGTGGCCGAGGTAGCGCGGGTGGTGGAAGTACACCGCGTCGCGCAGGTAGACGTCCTCCAGCTCGTCGAGGACGGCGGCCGGGTCTTCCAGCGGCTTGTCCAGGTCGATGGCGTTGATGACCGGAGCGAGTTCGTCTACGGATATACCGGTGTGGGGTCGCTGCGTGCCCGCGAGTTTGGCGGCGACGCGTTCGACTCCCTCGGTGACCGAACGCCGGTAGAGGTCCGCAGTCGTCTCATTCAGCAGATGCGAGCGCATCAACGTTCCTCCGGGCAGGGGAAGATGGTGGGGTGTTCGGTGCTTAGGTTAGCCTAACCTAATTCTCAAGCCAAATGGAGATGGGCCCTGGCGGAAAACCAGGGCCCATCGTCAAATGCCTTGAAAGATAAGGGAGTTCGCTACAGGTCGGACGTCGGGTCCTCGCTCGGAGCCTTGCCCGCGTACGCCTCGGCGAGGAGCTGCTCCTCGCTCGCGCCGAGCCGCCAGTAGCCGGTGAAACGCACCGAGCGGCGGTCGACGGATCGTTCCTGCACGAAGTGGCGGCGCGTCGCGCGCACGGTGCCCGCCTCGCCCGCCAGCCAGACGTACGGGGCTTCGGCGGCGGAGGCGGACGATTCGTCCGAGCGCAGCGCGCTCAGCACCTGCTCGCGGCCGTCGCCCTCGCTCACGATCCAGGTGATCTCCGCCCCGGCGGGCGCCGAGAGCGCGAGCCGGTCGTCCTCGTGCGGCACTTCGAACCAGGCCCGCACCGCGGTCCCGTCCGGCAGCCGCTCCAGGATCGCGGCAGCGGCCGGCAGGGCCGTCTCGTCCGCGTACATCCAGATGGCGTCGGCGGTCGCCGGCGGCTGGAACCGTACCGACTTGTTCTCCGCGACGGCCGGGCCGATCGCCATGATCCGGCGGCCGGTCACGGCCCGCCCGGCCCAGCGCGAGGCCGGGGAAGTGTCTCCGTGGAGGACGAAGTCGATGTCGAGCTCGTCGGCATCGGCCCCCTCGGCCGCACGGCGCTGCTCGCGCACCGTGTACGACCGCATGACCGGACGTTCCTCGTCCGGCATCCCGCGCCAGGCGCCGAACCAGCTGTCCTCGTCCGTGGACGGGAGCACGGTGTGCTCCTGGCCCTCGGGCGGCAGGAAGAGCGAGAGGCTCTGGTCGAAGCCGCCCGAGCGGAAGTCCTTGAGGGACTCACCGCCGAACGTGACGCGCAGGAACGAGTGGCCGAGGCGGCGGGTGCGCAGCACTTCGAACTCGAAGAAGCGGAAGTGCGCGGCGGCCGGGACGGCTTCTGCTGCCTCGGCTGCTTCGGACGCGGTGGCGGTCATGCGGTGAGTTCCCCCTGGAGTGGTCACCGGCGGCGCGGGGCGCCGCCGGTGGGATTCAGCTGGTTCAGCTGACCTTCTTGGCGTTCTGGATGGACTTCGCGAGGTCCTCCAGGATCTGCGCGCACTTGGCGTACGAGAAGATCGGCTCGGTCACGCGCGGGGTGATCTGGCCGGCCTTGACGGCGGGCAGCTCGGCCCAGGTGGCCTTCGCCTTCAGCTCCTCCGGCTGCAGGGTGCCGGTGCGGTTGTCGAGCAGGACGACGTCGGCCTTGTACTTGCCGGCGTTCTCCCAGCTGAGGCTCTCGAAGAAGCCGCCCTCGTCCAGCTTCTCCGGGGTGACGAACTCGACGCCGAGGGACTTGAAGTACTTCAGGTCGGCCGAGGTGTCCGGGGTGGAGACGTAGAACAGGTCGGCGGAGCCGGAGCCCACGAGCACCTTGACGCCCGGGTTGGCCTTGGTGGCCTCGCGCAGCTTCGCGGCGGCGGCCTCGAAGCGGGCCTTGGCGTCGACGGTGTTCTTGGCGTTCATGTCCGCGCCGAGGGACTTGGCGAGCTCCGCGGTGCGCTCCAGCGCCTTGTCGAGGGTGGCGTCGCCGCCCACGGAGATGGCGGCGGCGGGGGCCAGCTGCAGGATCTTGTCCTTGGAGGCCTCCGGCACGTACCAGTAGGTGCCGTCCCACGTGTTGGTGACCAGCAGGTCGGGCTGGAGGGCCGCGTACTTCTCGACGTTGAACTCGTCGTAGACGTTGCCGAGGATCTCCACCTTCGAGATGTCCATCGAGCCGGCCTGGACGTCGGCCTTGCCGTCGGCGGTCTTGGTCGGGCCGAAGACGCCCTTGACCGGGACGCCGTAGTCGTACAGCGCGGCGGCGGTGCCGGTGAACGCGACGATGTTCTTCGGCTTCGACTTGGTGCTGACCTCCTTGCCGAGGTCGTCCTTGAACGACCAGGCGCCCGAGGCCGCGGAGCTCTTGTCCGAGCCGCCGTCACCCTTCTTCGCCGAGTCGGTGCCACCGCACGCGGCGAGCGCCGCGACCAGGCCGAGGGCGCCGCCGGCCGCGATGATTCCGCGACGGGTGAAGGGGGAGGTTCGGGACTTGGGCATGTCGATGTCCGATTTCGTGCGTGCCGGTGGCCACTGGGCCGTTCGGTGGGAAGGTTAGCCTAACCTTGGCCGAAATTGGTAAGGTGGGCCTAACTTTCTTCGCCGGGTGTGTGGCGGCACATGCGGAGAGGGCCTCCCGCCGGCGACGGGAGGCCCTCTCTGTCGGTCATGGCCGGAGCGGATCCGGCTCGATCGGGCTGGTCGGATCAGAGCCCGTTGTCGATGGCGATGGTGGAGTTCTCGGTGCCGCAGGTGCTGGTCGCGCTGTTGTGGGTGGCGTCACCCGAGTACGTCGCCAGCCACTTGTACTCACCCTGGTTGCTGGCGTTGATGTAGAAGTTGGTGTTGTTGGTCTGGGCAACACCGCTGCCCGACAGCGTGCCGGTCCAGGTGCCCACCTTGTTGGTGCTGCAGTTGTTGTTGTTCGGGCCGTACAGGTCGAACGTGACGGTTCCAGTGGGCTGACCGCCGAACTGGGCCGTGACCGTGGCCGTGTCCTGCGGGAGGAACCTCTGCCTGGTGAGGAGGTTCGCGGGGGCCTTGCCCACGGTCAGGGGCTCGCTGGTGCAGGCGCTCATCGCCGGCATGTTGTTGGCGTCACCGCTGTAGGTGGCCTGCCAGTAGAACGTGCCGACCTGGTTGAACTGCGCGGCGGCCGAGTTCGGGACGACCCCGTTGGTGACCGTCACCGGGCTGCCGACCTGGACCCTGTTCAGCGAGCAGGCCGCGTCCGTGTAGTAGGCGTACGTGACCGTGCCGCCTGCGGTGGTGGTCGCGCCGCTGAGGCTGGCCGAGTCGTGCACGAAATCACCGATCGTGGCCGTGCTGATCGGGTTTCCCTGGGCGTTGAGGAGCTGGGTGCTGATCGAGGGCTCGGTCCTTCGGACCACGGTCGTCTCGTCGGCGTCCTGGCAGGGAGTGGAGGCGGCCTGGTTGTTCGGGTCGCCGGTGTAGAAGGCCCTCCAGTAGTAGGTGCCGGCGGCCGTCGTGGTGTACCCCGGGCTGGTGGTGTACTGGCCGGGGCCGTTCACCGCGATGGGGCCGAAGCTCTGGACCAGGGTCGTGCAGGTCGCGTTGCTGTAGAGGTTGAACGAGATGCTGCCGCCCGCGGTCGCGGAGGCGCCGCCCAGCGTCGCGGTGTCGGTGATGGTGTCACCGACCGTCGCCGTGGGCGTGGCGGAGGTGATCAGCGACGTGCAGTTGGTGATCTGCACCGGCTCGGGCGAGATGAAGTCCTTCAGCTCGGAGGTGAACGAGTCCGAGGAGCGGCTCTTCACGTAGGCGGAGCCGAAGGTCGTGCAGGAACTGCCCGGCGGGAAGAGCGCGTTGTACGAGATCGCCGCCTCGCCGAACGTGAACGGGGAGAGGGCGGTCGTGCTGAGTCCGCCGGTCTGGTTGGCGGGGATCGTGTTGGTGTTGACCGAGCCCACCGCCAGCGGGTTGGTGGTGCCGCTGATGATCGTCGCCGGACCCCAGGCCGTGCCGCTCCAGGTACGGATGGAGATGGCCGGGACGGTGCCGCCCTGGGAGAGGTCGTACGTGATCAGCTTGTCGCCAATGGTGCGGACCGGGGTCTCGGGCGGCGACAGGGTCCCGTTGTTCGCGCAGTTCGTGGGCATCTGCGTCAGGTCGCAGAACTTCTGGTTCAGCTCGAAGTCCATGTTCGTGGTGCCCTGCGGGCTGTTGACCCGCTGCCAGAACAGCTCCAGGAACTTCGGCGTCGTGGTCTGCTCCGTGAACACGCCGAAGTTCTTCAGGTCGCTCTTGTTCGGCGGGACCGAGCCGGGGACGATGAACGGGTCCGGGTCGTCCTCCTTCGAGCCTCGGCCGAAGGCGTCGTCGTTGGACCCGCTGGGCAGGTCGGGCTTCACCAGGACCCCGGTGCGGAACGGGGTGTTCGTGCCGCCGGTGAGCCAGTCGATGCAGCCGGCTCCGCCATTGACAACCAGGTTCGCGCTGGTGTCGATCTCGAAGCGGCTGTTGTCGAGCGCGGTGGCCGTCGAGCACAACTGGACTGCTGCCAGCGCCTGAGCGTTCAGTGCCGCCGGCACGGTGAGCGAGGCGGCGAGCGTGGCGGTGACGAGCGCTGCCCTGAGTTGGCGCCTTCTCCGAGGCCGGGGGGGCTGCACGGAACTGATCACTGGGGGGTCTCCTCATGTACTTGAGGCCGGAGCGCGCCTGTGTCGACACTGCGGTCCCGAGCTACTGCTGAGGGCAGTGGACAGCGCGCAGCCAGGAACGTAACACCAGCAATTTGCACATATGTGGCAACACTCTGTAATCCAGTGATCTCGCGATTAGTCACCCAATATGTGAAAAAGCGGCCCGCGTGGGGGCGCGGGCCGCTTGGTTCAGGGGGTGGGATCAGCCGTTGAAGCCCAGCTCACGGGCGATCAGCATGCGCTGCACCTCGCTCGTGCCCTCGCCGATCTCCAGGATCTTCGAGTCCCGCCACATGCGCGCCACGGGGTACTCGTTCATGAATCCGTAGCCGCCGTGGATCTGGGTCGCCTCACGGGCGTTGTCGACGGCGACCGTCGAGGAGTACAGCTTGGCGATCGCCGCCTCCTTCTTGAACGGCTCCCCGAGCACCAGCCGCGAGGCCGCGTCACGCCAGCCGATGCGGGCCATGTGCGCGCGCATCTCCATGTCGGCCAGCTTGAACTGGATGGCCTGGTTGTCGCCGATGGCCTTGCCGAAGGCGTGGCGCTCCTTCGCGTACTTCACCGACTCGTCCACGCAGCCCTGCGCGAGACCGGTGGCGAGCGCCGAGATGGCGATCCGGCCCTCGTCCAGGATCCGCAGGAACTGCGCGTAGCCGCGGCCCTCCTCGCCGACGAGGTTGGCGAGGGGCACCCGTACGTCGTCGAAGGACAGCTCACGGGTGTCCGAGGAGTTCCAGCCGACCTTGGAATAGGGTGCGGCCACCGTGAAGCCGGGAGTACCGGACGGGACGATGATCGAGGAGATCTCCGGGCGGCCGTCCGCCTTGCGGCCCGTCACGGCGGTGACGGTGACCAGACCGGTGATGTCCGTACCGGAGTTGGTGATGAAGCACTTCGAGCCGTTGATGACCCACTGGTCGCCCTCGCGGACGGCCGTGGTGCGGGTGCCGCCGGCGTCGGAGCCCGCGCCGGGCTCGGTCAGGCCGAAGGCGCCGAGGATCTCGCCGGAGCACATCTTCGGCAGCCACTGCCGCTTCTGCTCCTCGGAGCCGAAGAGGTAGATCGGCATGGCACCGAGGGAGACCCCGGCCTCCAGGGTGATGGCGACCGAGGAGTCGACCCGGGCCAGCTCCTCCAGGGCGATGCCGAGGGCGAGGTAGTCCCCGCCCATGCCGCCGTACTCCTCCGGGAAGGGCAGGCCGAACAGGCCCATGCGGCCCATCTCGGCGACGATCTCGTACGGGAACTCGTGGCGCTCGTAAAGGTCGCCGATCTTCGGCGCGATCACGTCGTGCGCGAACGCCTCGACGGTACGGCGGAGTTCCTCGTGCTCGGGGGTGAGCCGGTGGTCGAGGGACATGTCTTCGTTACTCCTTGTGGGAGAGGGCGCGGACGGTTCGGGAGGGGCTGGGCCGGCCCAGCTGTTCGGCCATCCACACGCTCGTGGCGGTGAGGGCGGTCAGATCGACCCCGGTCTCGATGCCGAGGCCGTCGAGCATCCACACCAGGTCCTCGGTGGCGAGGTTGCCGGTGGCGCTCTTCGCGTACGGGCATCCGCCGAGGCCGCCTGCGGAGGCGTCGACGGTGGTCACGCCGTGCTGGAGCGCGGCGAGGGTGTTGGAGAGGGCCTGGCCGTAGGTGTCGTGGAAGTGCACACCGATGCGGTCGGTGGTGACGCCTGCTTCGTTCAGGCCGCCGAGCAGTTCCCGGACGTGGCCGGGGGTGGCGACGCCGATGGTGTCGCCGAGGCTCAGCTCGTCACAGCCGAGGTCGAGCAACGCCTTGGCGACGGAGACCACCTGGTGGACCGGGACCGGGCCCTCCCAGGGGTCGCCGAAGCACATGGAGAGGTAGCCGCGCACGTGCGCCCCGCCCTCCTTCGCCCGGGCCACGACGGGCTCGAACATCGCGAGGGACTCGGCGACGGTCCGGTTCAGGTTGCGGGAGGCGAAGGTCTCCGTGGCCGACCCGAAGACGGCGATGCGGGTGGCCCCGAGGGCGAGCGCGCGGTCCAGGCCGCGCTCGTTCGGCACGAGGACGGGCAGGGCCGCCTCCACGTCGGCGAGCAGCGGGAACAGCTGCTCGGCGTCGGCCAGCTGGGGCACCCACTTGGGGTGCACGAAGCTGGTCGCCTCGATGGTGGTCAGGCCGGCGGCGGCGAGGCGGTGGACGAACTCCGCCTTCACCTCCGTCGGTACGGCCGTCTTCTCGTTCTGCAGCCCGTCCCGGGCGCCGACCTCGTGGATCCGGACCCGCGGCGGCAGACCGGGTGCCGGGACGGTCATGGGCAGGTCGCTGCCGCTGCTCATGCGCCCGCCTCCTCTGCCGGGGTGACGACGGCCAGGACCTGGTCCATGGCCACGGTGGAGCCGGGGGTCACGTCGAGCTCGGTGACGGTGCCGGCGTGCGGGGCGGAGATGACGTGCTCCATCTTCATCGCCTCGACGACGAGCAGACTCTGACCCGCGGTCACCTCGTCCCCGACGGCCACCTTGACGACGGTGACGGTGCCGGGCATGGGGGCGGCCAGGGTGTTGGCCCCTGCGTGTCCGCCGCCGCTCAGGGCGGCTGCCACCGGGTCGTGGGCCTGCACGTGCCAGGAGTCGGCGTCGCGGCCGAGCCAGGTCCCCTCCGGGGAGGGGGCGTACGCGAAGCGGTGCGTGATGCCGTCCAGCTCGATGGTGAGGTGGTCGGGGGTGCGGGCCACGATCCGGGCGCGCGCCGGTGCGCTGGAGCTCTGCCCCAGACCTCCCCCAGCTACCGCTGGGGGTACCCCCAGCGCCTCAAACGCCGGCGAGGCTGGGTTTGACTCGCCGGAGTCGGAGATGAGCAGCTCGGAGTCCGTGCCGAGGGGGCGGGTACGGACCTCGACCGGGTCCTGGCCGGGAAGCCGGAAGTGATGCACCGTCCAGGCGGGGGTCCCGCCGAGGCGCCACCCGCTCGGGACGTCGAACGGGTCGACCCACCCCTCCGGCCCCGCCGGGGCGTAACCCCCCAGCCCCGCCGGCGTTTGAGGCGCGGGTCCGGGCAGAGCCCGTCCGCGGCGAAGCCGCTCATCGGCACTGCGGGAAGGGGCGGGGTGGGGGAGAGAGAGCAGCGCAGCCGCCCCGTACACCTCCGGCGGGACGCCGTCCGGGAGCAGAGAGGGCAGGTCCCGCTCCACCAGGCCCGTGTCCAGGTCGCCGGAGACGACATCCGGGTGGGCCAGCAGACGACGCAGGAAACCCGCGTTGGTCTGGACACCCAGAATCACGGTGTCCGCCAGAGCCCCCCGCAGCAAGCGCAGCGCACTGGCCCGGTCGGGGCCGTACGCGATCACCTTCGACAGCATCGGGTCGTACGTCGACCCCACCGGCACCCCGGCCGTCAGCCCGGAGTCCGTACGGACCGCCCCGCCCGACGGCTCGGAGAGCGCGAGGACCGTACCGCCGGACGGCAAGAACCCGCGCGCCGGGTCCTCCGCGCAGACCCGGGCCTCGATCGCGTGCCCGGTCAGCGTCACGTCGGACTGGTCGAAGCCCAGCGCCTCGCCGGCCGCCACCCGGAGCTGCAGTTCCACCAGGTCCAGGCCCGTGATGAGCTCCGTCACCGGGTGCTCGACCTGGAGGCGGGTGTTCATTTCCATGAAGTAGTACGAGGACGGGTCGCCGCCCGGGACGATGAACTCCACCGTGCCCGCGCCGACGTACCCGCACGAGCGGGCCGCGTCCACCGCCGCCGCGCCCATCGCGGCCCGGGTCTTCTCGTCGAGCAGGACCGACGGGGCCTCCTCGATCACCTTCTGGTGGCGGCGCTGCAGCGAGCACTCGCGCTCGCCCAGGTGCACGACGTTCCCGAAGGAGTCGGCGAGCACCTGGATCTCGATGTGCCGCGGCCGGTCCACCCAGCGCTCCACCAGCAGGGTGTCGTCGCCGAAGGAGGACCGCGCCTCGCGGCGGGCCGCCGCGATCTCCTCGCCCAGTACGGCCGCGTCCCGCACCAGCCGCATGCCCTTGCCGCCGCCGCCCGCAGAGGGCTTCAGCAGCACCGGCATGCCGATCTGTTCGGCGGCGGCGACCAGTTCGGCGTCGGACAGGCCGCTGCCGGAGGAGCCGGGGACCACGGGCACGCCCGCCGCCTTCACGGTCTCCTTGGCCCGGATCTTGTCGCCCATCAGGGAGATCGCGGAGGCGGGCGGCCCGATGAAGGCCAGCCCTGCCTCGGCGCAGGCGGCCGCGAAGGCCGCGTTCTCCGCGAGGAAGCCGTAGCCGGGGTGGACGGCCTGGGCCCCGGTGCGGCGGGCCGCGTCCAGGAGCCGCTCCACGGACAGGTAGCTCTCGGCGGCCGCGGCGGGGCCGATGCGGACGGCCGTGTCGGCCTCCCGTACGTGGCGCGCGTCCGCGTCCGCGTCGCTGAAGACGGCCACGGAGCGGATGCCGAGCTCCCGCAGGGTGCGGATGACGCGTACCGCGATCTCGCCGCGGTTCGCGACCAGAACAGTGCTGAACATCAGTGAGTTCCTCACGTCACATACGGAAGATGCCGAAGCCCGAGTCGCCCAGCGGGGCGTTCGCGCACGCGGTCAGGGCCAGTCCCAGCACCTGCCGGGTCTCCATCGGGTCGATGACCCCGTCGTCCCACAGCCGCGCCGTGGCGTAGTAGGCGTTGCCCTGCTCCTCGTACTGCGCGCGGACCGGGGCCTTGAAGGCCTCCTCGTCCTCGGCCGGCCACTCCTGGCCCGCGCCCTCGATCTGGTCGCGCTTGACCGTGGCCAGGACGGAGGCCGCCTGCTCGCCGCCCATGACGGAGATCTTGGCGTTCGGCCACATCCACAGGAAGCGCGGCGAGTACGCCCGGCCGCACATCGAGTAGTTGCCGGCGCCGTACGAGCCGCCGACCACCACGGTCAGCTTCGGCACCCGGGCGCAGGCCACGGCCGTGACCATCTTGGCGCCGTGCTTGGCGATGCCGCCCGCCTCGTAGTCGCGGCCGACCATGAAGCCCGAGATGTTCTGGAGGAAGAGGAGCGGGATGCCGCGCTGGTCGCACAGCTCGATGAAGTGGGCGCCCTTCTGCGCGGATTCGGAGAAGAGGATGCCGTTGTTGGCGATGATCCCGACCGGGTGGCCGTGGATCCGCGCGAAGCCGGTGACGAGCGTCTGCCCGTACTCCGCCTTGAACTCCTGGAAGCGGGAGCCGTCCACGACCCGGGCGATGATCTCGCGGGCGTCGTAGGGGGTGCGGGAGTCGACGGGGACCGCGCCGTACAGCCCGTACGGGTCCACCTTCGGCTCCTCGGGAGCCTCGACCGACCAGGGCAGGGCCCCGCGGTCGGGCAGGGTCGCCACGATGTTCCGTACGATCCGCAGCGCGTGCGCGTCGTCCTCCGCGAGGTGGTCCGTCACGCCGGAGACACGGCTGTGCACCTCGCCGCCGCCGAGCTCCTCGGCCGTGACCACCTCGCCGGTGGCGGCCTTCACCAGCGGCGGGCCGCCGAGGAAGATCGTGCCCTGGCCGCGGACGATGACGGCCTCGTCGCTCATCGCCGGGACGTACGCGCCGCCCGCCGTGCAGGAGCCGAGGACGGCCGCGATCTGCGGGATGCCGGCGCCCGACATGCGGGCCTGGTTGTAGAAGATGCGGCCGAAGTGCTCCCGGTCGGGGAAGACCTCGTCCTGCATGGGCAGGAAGGCGCCGCCCGAGTCGACCAGGTAGAGGCAGGGGAGACGGTTCTCCAGGGCCACCTCCTGGGCGCGGAGGTGCTTCTTGACGGTCATCGGGTAGTACGTGCCGCCCTTGACGGTGGCGTCGTTCGCGACGATCACGCACTCGCGGCCGCTGACCCGGCCGATGCCCGCGATGACCCCGGCGGCGGGGGCCGCGCCCCCGTACATGCCCTCGGCGGCCAGCGGGGCCAGCTCCAGGAAGGGGGAACCGGGGTCGAGGAGGGCGTCCACGCGGTCGCGGGGGAGGAGCTTCCCGCGGGCGGTGTGGCGGGCGCGGGCCTTCTCGCCGCCACCGAGGCGGGCCGCTTCGAGTCGGGCGCGCAGCCCCTCGGCGAGCTCGCGGTGGGCGGCCTCGTTGGTCCGCCAGGCCTCGGACGCCGGGTCCGCGGCGGTCGTCAGCACTGGTGCCTGCTGCATCGGTCGAGCTCCCTTGCTCGGTCCACACTGTGCACACTGTTAATGGTCGTTAACGTGTATGGGCCTTAGGTTAACGAGCGCTAACCGCCCTGTCTAGAATGGATTCCCATGAGCACCAGAGCGGCCGCCCCGACCCGACGCGAGCAGATCCTCAGTGAGGCCGCCCGCCTCTTCGCAGCGCGCGGATTCCACGGCGTCGGCGTCGACGAGATAGGGGCCGCGGTGGGCATCAGCGGCCCCGGCCTGTACCGGCACTTCGCGGGCAAGGACGCGATGCTCGCCGAGCTGCTCGTCGGGATCAGCGAGCGGCTGCTCACGGGCGGGCGCGTCCGCGTGGACGAAGCCGTCGGGGATCCGGCGGCCCTCCTCTCCTCCCTCATCGACGGGCACATCGACTTCGCCCTCGACGACCGGGCGCTGATCACCCTGCACGACCGGGAGCTCGACCGGCTGCGGGAGGCCGACCGCAAGCTCGTGCGCCAGCTCCAGCGCCAGTACGTGGAGCTGTGGGTGGAGGCCGTGCGCCGGCTGCACCCCGGGGTCGGCGAGGCCGAGGTACGGGTCTCCGTGCACGCGGTCTTCGGCCTGCTGAACTCCACCCCGCACCTGGCGGCCCTCGGGCGGGAGGCGACGGAGTCGCTGCTGCGGCGGCTCGCGCACGGGGCGTTCGGAGCGCTGTCGGAGTGAGCGGGCGCGGCCGCGGGTCCCGCCGAGTGGAATGGACGCGCCGCCTCCGCCCGGGCGGCGGCAGAATGGCCCGTATGCCGAAGCCGATAGAGACGCCCGTACCGAGCCGTGCAGAACTCATCGACCACCTGGTCCGCACGCGGATCGCGGGGCAGGTCGCCACGCCGCGCGAGAACAACCTCTCCCACTACCGCAAGCTCGCCAACGGCGACCGGCACTACTGGCTCGGCCTGGAGCTGGGCGACCGCTGGACCGACGAGCAGGACGTACTGGCGGTGATGGCCGAACGCGTGGGCGTCGTGGACGACCCGACGCACCGCGTCGGCCAGGACACCATCGACCCCGAGCTGACCGTGGCCGGCCTGGACCGGATGGCCGCGCGGCTGCGAAAGGCGGCCCTGGACCGGCAGAGCGTGCTGTTCGCCACCGGGCACCCGGGCGGGCTGCTGGACGTCCACCGGGCCACGGCCTCGGCCCTGCGCGCCGCGGGCTGCGAGATCGTCGTCATCCCCGCGGGGCTCGTCGCGGACGAGGGCTCGGTGTGGCAGTTCGCGGACGTCGCCGTGATGGAGCGGGGCGCGACGCTGTGGCACACCCACTCGCCGGAGCCGATGGCCGCGATCCTGGACGGGCTGGCGGCGGCGGGCCGCCCGCAGCCGGACCTGGTCGTCGCCGACCACGGCTGGGCGGGGTGCGCGGCGCAGCGCGGCCTGGACGCGGTGGGCTACGCGGACTGCAACGACCCCGCGCTGTTCCTCGGCGAGGCGGAGGGCACCCTCCAGGTGGCGGTCCCCCTGGACGACCACGTCCGCGACCCGCGGTTCTACGACCCGATGGTGGCGTACCTCCTGGCCGCCGCCGGTCTCCTGGAGTCGTAGCCGCCGGGCCGCGCCTCAAAGATCCGGGGCTCCGCTCCGTACCCCGCTCCTCAAACGCCGGAGGGGCTGGATTTCGGCCGAGGTCAGCCACATCCAGCCCCTCCGGCGTTTGAGGAGCGGGCCTGGGCGGAGCCCAGGTGCCGCGGAGCGGCATGGCTGGGCGGAGCCCCCGGGACCTGGCGTTTCCGAATGTCCGCTTATCGGCGCGGAACGCGTACGACACCCTCCTGGATGACCGTCACGGCGAGGCGGCCGTCCTGGGTCCAGATGCGGGCCTGGCCGAGGCCGCGGCCCGCCGCCGCCGAAGGCGACTCCTGGTCGTACAGCAGCCATTCGTCCGCGCGGAAGGGCCGGTGGAACCACATCGCGTGGTCCAGCGAGGCCCCGACCACGTCGCCGACCGCCCAGCCGCCCCGGCCGTGCGCGAGCAGCACCGAGTCGAGCAGGGTCATGTCGGACACGTACGTGGCCAGACAGGTGTGCAGCAGCGGGTCGTCGCTCTCCAGCTTGTCGGCGGTACGGAACCAGACCTGCGTGTGGGGTTCGATGGGCTCCCCGACGCTGCCCCACGGCGGGGTCGTCGCGTACCGCAGGTCCACCGCGCCGCGCGCGTCGATCAGCCGCTCCACGACGCCCGGGTCGCGGAAGACGTCCCGGTACGCGGGCAGGGACTGCTCCGCCGTCGGCAGGGACTCAGGGTCCGGGGCGGCGGGCATGGCGGCCTGGTGGTCGAGGCCTTCCTCGTACGTCTGGAACGACGCGGAGAGGTGGAAGATCGGCTGGCCGTGCTGGACGGCGACCACCCGGCGGGTGGTGAAGGAGCGCCCGTCGCGGATCCGGTCCACCGAGTAGACGATGGGCGCGCCCGCGTCGCCGGCGCGCAGGAAGTACGAGTGCAGCGAGTGCGCGGTGCGGTCCTCGGGCACGGTCCGGCCGGCCGCGACGAGCGCCTGGGCCGCGACCTGACCGCCGAAGACGCGCGGTACCAGCGAAGGGCGGCTGGTACCGCGGAAGATGTTCTCCTCGATCTGCTCGAGGTCGAGCAGATCGAGGAGCGTCGTCAGTGCCTCGTTCATGGGGGAAGAGTAAGTGCCGTGACCGAAGTCGGACTTACAGGCCCATCGACTTGGCGATGATGGACTTCATGACCTCGCTGGTGCCGCCGTAGATGCGGTTCACGCGGTTGTCGGCGTACAGGCGGGCGATCGGGTACTCGTTCATGTAGCCGTAACCGCCGTGCAGCTGGAGGCACTTGTCGATCACGCGGTGCGCGACCTCGGTGCAGAACAGCTTCGCGGACGCGGCCTCGGCGGCGGTCAGCTCGCCGGCGTCCAGGGCTTCCAGGGCGCGGTCGGCGACGGCCTCGGCGGCGTCCACCTCGGCCTGGCAGGCGGCCAGTTCGAACTTGGTGTTCTGGAAGTGCGCGACCGGCTTGCCGAAGACGGTGCGGTCGGTCACGTACTGCTGCGCGAACCGGACGGCGGCCTTGGCCTGCGCGTACGCGCCGAAGGCGATGCCCCAGCGCTCGGACGGCAGGTTGGCGCCGAGGTAGTAGAAGCCCTTGTTCTCCTCGCCGAGCAGGTCCTCGACCGGCACCTTCACGTCGACGAACGCCAGCTCGGCGGTGTCGGAGGTGCGCAGGCCGAGCTTGTCCAGCTTGCGGCCGATGGAGTAGCCCTCGGACTTGGTGTCCACGGCGAAGAGGGAGATGCCGAAGCGGCGGTCCTCGGCCGTCGGGGCGGAGGTGCGGGCGCAGACGATCACGCGGTCGGCGTGGACGCCACCGGTGATGAAGGTCTTGGAGCCGTTGAGGACGTAGTGCGTGCCGTCCTCGGAGAGCTTGGCGGTGGTCTTCATGCCCGCGACGTCGGAGCCGGTGCCCGGCTCGGTCATCGCGAGGGCCCACATCTCCTCACCGGTGACGAACTTCTCGAGGTAACGCTTCTTCTGCTCGTCGTTGGCGAGCATCTTGATGTAGGGGAGCGCCAGCAGCACGTGCACGCCGGAACCGCCGAACTGGACGCCCGCGCGCGAGGTCTCTTCGTAGAGCACGGCCTCGAACTTGTGCGTGTCCAGGCCGGCGCCGCCGAACTCCTCGGGGACGTTGATCCCGAAGATGCCCAGCTCGCCGAGCTTGTAGTAGAAGTCGCGCGGAGCCTGGCCCGCGGCGAACCACTCGTCGTAGACGGGGACGACCTCGGCCTCGATGAAGGCCCGGATGGTCTCGCGGAACGCCTCGTGGTCCTCGGTAAAGACGGTACGGCGCACGGCCGGCTCCCCTTTCTGCGGCTAAACCGCCGCCGCTCTCGCGGAGGTGGTTGCGCGCCGTGGTGGTTCCTCAATTGATGGCTGAGGTCTAAGCGCTTGCTCAGACTAAGTTACCGGCGAGTTGTCCTCACTGTCCAGAGTGCCGTACACCACGTGACCCGCAGGCACGCCGAGCAGATCCAGCAGCTCGTGGAGGCGGGCGGCGGGCAGCCCCGGGTTGGCCGCCGCGCCCTCGGCGTGCTCGGGGTCCTCCAGCAGCGGCAGGAGTACGTCGAGGGGCAGCAGGGGGTTGGCGGCGGCTGCCCGTCGTACGAGGGCCTCGGGATCGGAGAGGAGCCGTACGGGCGGCTCGTCCAGCGTGACGTCGGCGGCGGCCAGCGCGCGGACCTCCGGGTCCTCGTGGCCGAGCAGGTGCCCGAGCCCGGTACGGGGCAGGTCCGGCAGCGTCAGGAGGTACGGGCGCTCCCCGGGGCGGGAGAGGAAGGTGTCGAGCACGAGCGCGGGCGGCGCGAGGGGGTGGTGGAGGGCCAGCGCGTGCCGCACCTCCGGATCGGGGTCCGTGATGAGCGGCTCCACCAGCTCCCGCGGCAGCCCCGGGTGCCGGGCGGCCAGCCGGCGCAGGACCGGGTGCTCGGAGCGGGCGCAGGCGGCGTACCAGTCGGCGTCCAGCTCCGGATCCGGGTACGTGGTGTCCCAGTCGATGAGCGCGTCGATGGCGCGGCACTGGGCCCAGGTGCGGGGCAGCGGCTGGATCCGGGCCCGCGAACGCACCTTCTCGTCCGGGTCCTCGGCCAGCTCCGCCAGGAGGCCGGGGGTGAGGTCGGCGCGGGCCGCCACCTGGTTGCGGACCTCGGGATCGGGGTCGCGGGCGAGCCGGGCGACGGCGTCGGCGGGCGTGTGGAGGTTGTGGGCCAGACCGTAGTGGTTGCGGCCCGCGGCCAGGCAGGCCTCGACCACGGCCCGGGTCACGGGGTAGTTGGCGAGCAGGCCCGCCCTGGCGTGGCAGTCGCGTTCCGGCAGGTCGGCCTCCATGGCCTCGGCGTCGAGGTACCGGTGCGCCCGGGCCGCGGCCTCGCGCACGCCGGGATCCGGATCCGCGAGGAGGGCCTCGCGCTGCCCGGTTGTGAGGTGCTTCCACTGGTCGGTCCCGCGGGCGCGGAGTACGGGGTGCGGGTGCTCGGGCAGCCGGAGGCGGAAGGAGAGCGGTATCTGCCGAGAGGACTCCAGTTCCTGGGCGATCTCGCCGGCGGTGAGCCAGTCGTTGTCCCCCGGTCCGTCCACCGCGGTCAGCAGGGTTTCCAGGACCTCGTCGGGCAGCGGCCGGATCCTGTGGTGGGTCCTGCGCGGGCCCCCGGCGAGCGTGCCGCGCACCCGACCGTCGGGGTCGTGGACGAGCCGGCCGCGCTGGGCGGGGTCGGCGTGGGGATTGCGGGCGAAGGCCCGTCGGACCGTGTGCTCGGGGTGGGCGAGCACCGCCTCGACGACGGCCGGGGGCAGGTCGCGCTCCTCGCAGAGGGTCGTCCACGCGGCGCGCGCGGCCGGGTCGAGGAGTCGGATCAGGACGTCCGGCGGCGCGGCCGGATTGGCGGCGACGCCGCGCAGCTGCTGCTCCCGGAGGGAGTCGGGGAGCGAGTCCGGGGCGGAACCCGGGCGGGAGGAGGCCATCGGGGCATCTTCGCAGTGATCACGCCTGTCCCGCGAGGGTCGGTGCGTGACCGGGGCCGCGACCGCGGCCGGCGTCGGATCGGGGTGTCGGAACATCAACGCGACGTGCTGCTGGGCCGCGTCGGTGACCGGAGCCATGTCACGCCGGAGGCCGAGCGGTTGCTCGCGCCTGTCGCGCCTGTCGCGCCTGCGGGGACCGCCGTGCCTGCGGGGCCCGCCGTGCTCGTCACTCCGAGTGGGGCATGCCCGGTTCGTCGTGGCGGAGCGCGAACCACAACTCCATGCGGGTGTCCGGGTCGTCGAGCTCCGTGACGTCGTCGAACGCGCCGAGGCCCGCGCCCCCGGAGGGGACGCGGGCCTGAGAGGGTCGGCAGGGCGGTCAGAAGACCACGGTGCCCTCCGGCGGGATCGCGATGTCGCCGAGCTCCTTGAACAGGATGTCGGTGCCGTTCTGCTGGATGTGCAGGACGACGTCCTCGTAGAAGACCCGGGTCAGGTTGACGGTCCAGTTCCCGTTCGGGCATACGTCCCGCGACGACGGCGCGTCCGGAATCGGGAGGTTCACGTTGGTGAAGGTGATCTGGCCGTTGCGCGGGTTGAAGTTCCTCGACGGGCCCACCACGACGTTGAACTCGGTGCCCTGGCCGGGAGCGGTGTTGCCGCCGCGGTTCACGCAGATGTATTCGGCCTGGACGGATTCCGCCGAGAGGAAGGCACTGGTGGCGCGGTTGCCCAGGCCGGCTGCCTTGCCGGCGCACGTGAGGCCCGAGGAAAGGGACTTCGTACAGGTGATTGCACCGATGAAGTGTTCGCCTTGAGCGGTGGCGGTCACCGTGCCGGCGGCACTGGCGACGAGCGTGAGGAGCGCGGTCGCGAGGACGCGTCGCATGAGGTCTCCGTTTCGATGAGGGTGAGACGGGTGGGCGACGGGCGTGCTGGCCGCGTCGGCGACTCAGCCATGTCACGACGGCGAAGGAATCATGCGCGGATTGCGGTGTCCGGCGTAGGGATCGTGACGGTGTGGGTGACATCGTCGGCGCGTCCGCGGGAGGTTTCTCACGCCCGTCGGTCCTGGCGGAGTGCGAACCACAGCTCCATGCGGACGTCCGCGTCGTCCAGGTCGCGTCCGAGGAGCGCGGCCGTACGGGCCATGCGCTGGCGGACGGTGTTGCGGTGGACGCCGAGGGCGGTGGCGGTGCGGTCCCAGCTGCCGTGGTGGGCCAGCCATGCGCGCAGGGTGTCCCGAAGGACGGGGGAGAGGGGCGCGAGCAGGGCCTCGGCGTGGGCCCGGGCCTCGGCCTCGCCGACCAGGCCCGCGAAGCCGGCGTCCCGGTGCCGGGCCATCGGGGTGCGGGCCGCCTCGGCGCGCTCCAGGGCCCGCCCGGCCTGTGCGTCGGCACTGGGCAGGCCTTCGGGTTCCGTCGCGGCGCTCACCCCCAGCCGCCAGCCGGGCTGCGTGCCGGGCTCCCGGTCGGTGAGCAGCCGGACGACGGGCCCGCGCGGGTCCAGCAGTACGGTGCCCAGCGCGGCGGCGAGGGCCTGCGGGTCGCCGGCGCCGCGGGCGTGCACCGCGTACCAGGGCCTGGGGGCGAGGGCCCCAGCCGGATCGCCGTCGAGCAGCAGCCGGGTGAGCGCGGCCGCTTCGGTCCCGGCCGGGCGGCTCGCGGTGAGCAGGCTGAGCAGCACGGCCGCGACGGAGGCGATGGTGTGGTCGCCGGGGGAGCGGGCCGGGGTGGCCACGGCCAGCACGCGACCGCCGCCGGCGGCGTAGGCGGCGAGGTGCGTACCGCCGAGGGTGTCGGTCGCCGTGGCGACACCCCCGTGCGCAACCCGCCGCGCGAGCGCCCCGACGGCGGCCAGGACCTCCTCGCCGGGGACGGGGCCGGCGGCGGGCGGGGCGGGCGGGGTCGGGGTGGTTCCGCCGGTGCCGGGCGGGCGCCGGGGCGTCTCCTCGGGCGCCGAACGTGGCGAGGGGTCGGAGGGCCGGGCGGGGGTGCGTTCGGCGCCCTGCGGGGACGCCCCGGCACCCACCCGTCCCCGTCGGAACCGGTCTTCGGGGGCCGCGGTCGCCGGCGCCTCCGGGGCCGGGGTCAGCAGGGCCGCCCAGCCCCCGAGGGTTCCCGCCAGGCGGGTCAGGACGGCCGGGACCGGGTCGGGGCGGGCGGCGGCCGCCGCCAGGGACTGCTGGGCCTCGGTCACCCGGCGCAGCTCGCGCGTGCGGGCCTGCGCCATCAACCGCCAGACGGCGCGGGCGACCGCCGTGAACGGGGTGCGCGGCGGGACCTCCAGCAGCGGCAGCCCGTACAGGTCGCAGGCTTCGACGAGGGCCCGCGGGACGACCTCGTGCACGGGGGTCACCCCGAACCCGAGCGCGGCCACCCCGGCCCGCACGAGCCGCTGCACGTACTCCCGGGCCTCCCCGACCCCCTCCGTACCCGCCCTCGCGAGGCCCGCCCCCGCCGTCAGCAGCAGCTCCCCGCCCAGCAGGTACGGGGACGGGTCCGCCATCTCCGAGGCGTGCACCCCGTGCACGTCCACCTCACCGACGCCGACTCCGATGCCGCCCCCGACTCCGATGACGACGCCCGCCGGGCCGCCGCCCGCGAGCAGCCTCAGCTCCAGCTCGTCCGCGCCGAGCAACGCGGCGAGCCGCACCGGCTCGGTCGGCGGAGTGGGTCGCGCGCCTGCCCGCTCCGCATCGCCGGAGGAAGGTCGCATGGATACTCCGTACATTTCAAGGGTGGCCAGTAGATAAAACGTACACTTCGCGCCCCGCGGGTGTCCGCTTACGCTCGAAGGACCGCACCAGCACGACCTGGACCTCCGGAAGGGCACCCCTCATGAGCACGCAGCCGCGCGGCCCCGTCGACTCCTCCCGCATCCCGCGCTACGCGGGCCCCGCGACCTTCGCCCGGCTGCCCCGCCTCGACGAGGTCGGCGGCAAGGCCGACGTCGCCGTCGTCGGCGTGCCCTTCGACTCCGGAGTTTCGTACCGCCCCGGCGCCCGCTTCGGCGGCAACGCCATCCGCGAGGCCTCCCGCCTCCTGCGCCCGTACAACCCGGCGCAGGACGCCTCCCCCTTCGCCCTCGCGCAGGTCGCCGACGCGGGCGACATCGCGGCGAACCCCTTCAACATCAACGAGGCCGTCGACACGATCGAGGCCGCCGCCGACGAGCTGATCGGCAACGGCTCCCGCCTGATGACCCTCGGCGGCGACCACACCATCGCCCTGCCCCTGCTCCGCTCCGTCGCGAAGAAGCACGGCCCGGTCGCGCTGCTCCACTTCGACGCGCACCTCGACACCTGGGACACGTACTTCGGCGCCGAGTACACCCACGGCACCCCGTTCCGCCGCGCCGTCGAAGAGGGCATCCTCGACACCGAGGCGCTGTCCCACGTCGGCACCCGCGGCCCGCTGTACGGCAAGCAGGACCTGGACGACGACGCCAAGATGGGCTTCGGCATCGTCACCTCGGCCGACGTCTACCGCCGCGGCGCCGACGAGGTCGCCGACCAGCTGCGCCAGCGCATCGGCGACCGCCCGCTCTACATCTCGATCGACATCGACGTGCTCGACCCGGCCCACGCGCCCGGCACCGGCACGCCGGAGGCGGGCGGCATGACCTCCCGCGAGCTGCTGGAGATCATCCGGGGGCTGTCCTCCTGCAACCTCGTTTCCGCCGACGTGGTCGAGGTGGCCCCGGCGTACGATCACGCCGAGATCACCTCGGTCGCGGCCTCGCACACCGCGTACGAGCTCACCACGATCATGAGCCGTCAGATCGCGGCGGCGAAGGCGAAGTAAGCCGCGAAGCAAGCCGCGAACCAAGCAGCGCGCAGCACGAAGGGCACGTAACACGTGACGCACGACCACGACCTGGTTCTCCGTCCCACCGAGGCCCAGACGGCCGCCGCCCTGGCGCCGCCGCCGGGCCGGACGGGCGGGGACCTGGTCGTGGAAACGCTGCGCTCGCTCGGCGCTACCACCGTCTTCGGCCTGCCGGGACAGCACGCCCTCGGCCTCTTCGACGCGGTCGGCCGCTCCGACCTCCGTCTCGTCGGGCTCCGTACGGAGAACAACGCGGCCTTCGCCGCCGACGCGTACGGCCGCCTCACCGGCGAGGCCGTCCCGCTGCTCCTCTCCACCGGGCCGGGCGCGCTCATGGCCCTGCCCGCCCTCGCCGAGGCGGCGGCCGCATCGGCCCCCGTCCTGGCGGTCTCCTCCCAGGTCCCGACGCCCGGCCTCGGCGGCGGCCGCCGCGGCCACCTGCACGAACTGCGCGACCAGTCCGCCTCCTTCCGCGAGGTGGTGAAGTCGGTCCACACGGCCCGCACCCCCTCCCAGATCCCGTCCGTCATCGCGGAGGCCTGGGAGTCGGCCCTCACGACGCCCCACGGCCCGGTCTGGGTGGAGATCCCGGAGGACGTCCTGCGCGCCGAGACGTTCGTCCCCCAGGTCACGGGCATGGACGCGACCCCGCACGAACTGGCCCCCCGCCCGGAGCTCACCGCACTGGCCGCGCACTGGCTGTCGAAGGCCGCCCGCCCGGTGATCGTCGCGGGCGGCGGGGTGGTCCGCGCCGACGCCGCCGGCAAGCTGAAGCAGCTCGCGGAACGCCTGAACGCCCCCGTCGTCACCACCTTCGGTGGCAAGGGCGCCTTCCCCTGGACGCACCCGCTCTCCCTCCAGTCCTGGCTGGAGGACCGCCACACGACGGACTTCCTGGAGGACGCGGACGTCCTCCTCGTCGTCGGCTCCGGCCTGGGCGAACTGTCCTCGAACTACCACACGTTCTTCCCCACGGGCCGGGTGATCCAGATCGAGGCCGACCTCGGCAAGCTGGAGTCCAACCACCCCGCCCTCGGCATCCACGCGGACGCCCGCCTCGCCCTCCAGGCCCTCCTCGAAACGGTGCCGGTCCGCGAGGACCCCGATGCCCCGGAGCGCGTCCGCTCGCTCCTGGCCGCCGTCGCGGCCCGCCTGGCCACCCAGGACGTGGCCCTGGAGCAGCAGCTCCTGACCTCGATCCGGGCAGCCCTCCCGCCCCGCTCCCCGTCCTTCTGGGACATGACGATCCTGGCCTACTGGGCCTGGTCGGCCTTCGACCCGAAGCACCCCAACACCATGCACTCGGCCCAGGGCGCGGGCGGCCTCGGCTACGCCTTCCCGGCGGCCCTCGGCGCGGCCCTCGCCGAGCCGGACACCCCGGTCCTGGCGGTCTCGGGCGACGGCGGCGCGATGTACTCGGTCGCCGAACTGGCCACCGCCCGCCAGCACGACCTGGACGTCACCTGGCTGATCGTGGACGACGGCGGCTACGGCATCCTGCGCGAGTACATGACGTCCGCGTTCTCCCGGGCCACCGGTACGGAACTCACCCGCCCCGACTTCGTCGCCCTGGCGGAGTCCTTCGGCGTCCCGGCCGCCACCACGACCCCGGAAACCCTGCGGGACGACCTGAAGAAGTCCCTCGCCACTCCCGGCCCGTCGGTCCTGGTCCTCCCGGCCACCCTCAGGATGTTCGCCCCGACGCACCTCTAGGGGCGGGGCGGGCGGCCCGTCAGCCCGTCACGCTCAGCAGGCCGGGCCCTGCCGGGCCGCCGTCGCGCGCAGGAGATCGCGGAGGAGGCCGAAGTCGATCGACTCCGGCTTGCGGAAGCGCAGGCAGCCCTTGCCCATGTCGTGACCGGCCAGGGCCTCCGCGAACGCCTCACGGACGTCGGTGCGCATCAGGTAGAAGGAGACGTACTGCTTCTGGCTGGCGAACGCGATCTCGCCGACGCCGTCCCGCTCGTACACGGGCATCCCGTACGCCATGACCTCCTCGAAGCCCTTCAGCTCCGTCCGGCACAGCTGCCGCAGCCTGGTCAGGGCCTCCCTGCGGGCCTCGGGGAGCTCCGCCAGATAGCCGTCCACATCGCTCGCGCTGCTCTGCACCATGACCGGATGGTAAATCGGTCCGGGTGGCAGAGCCGCGCGCAAACCCGTTCGATTGTTGCGGCGGGATGAAATCCGCCGGTCGGGGCGTTGGCGCTTCCGGCAGGACAGGACGAACGGGGAGGCTCCACGTGGCGGCGGCAGAGACAGCGGCTGGGGACAAACAGGGCTGGGGCAGGCGACTGGCCGCCTACACCTGGCGCTACAAGCGCAACGTGCTGCTCGCGCTCGGGTCGTCGCTGGCCGGGATGGCCGTCATGGCGCTCGTCCCCCTGGTCACCAAGGTGATCATCGACGACGTCATCGGCGACCACAGCAAGCCCATGGGCCCCTGGGCCGGCATGCTCATAGCCGCGGCCGTGCTCGTGTACGTCCTGACCTACATACGCCGCTACTACGGCGGCCGGCTCGCCCTCGACGTGCAGCACGATCTGCGCACCGACATGTACGACACCATCGCCCGACTCGACGGGCGCCGGCAGGACGAGCTGTCCACCGGGCAGGTCGTGGGGCGGGCGACCAGCGACCTCCAGCTGATCCAAGGGCTGCTCTTCATGCTGCCCATGACCATCGGGAACTTCCTGCTCTTCGGGATCTCCCTCGGGATCATGCTGTGGCTGTCCCCGCTGCTGACCGTGGTCGCGCTGCTCATGGCCCCCGCCCTCTGGTTCATCGCCAAGCGCAGCCGTGTCAAGCTCTTCCCCGCCACCTGGTGGGCCCAGGGCCAGGCCGCCGCCGTCGCGACCGTCGTCGACGGTGCCGTGACCGGCGTACGGGTGGTCAAGGGCTTCGGGCAGGAGGAGCAGGAGACCGGGAAGCTGCGCGAGGCCGGCCGCCGGCTCTTCGCCGGACGGCTGCGGACCATCCGGCTGAATTCGCGCTACACCCCCGCCCTGCAGGCCGTCCCCGCCCTCGCGCAGGTCGCGATGCTGGCCCTCGGCGGCTGGATGGCCACCAACGGGCAGGTGACGCTCGGTACCTTCGTGGCCTTCTCCACGTACCTCGCCCAGCTCGTGGGGCCCGTCCGGATGCTCGCCATGGTGCTGACCGTGGGGCAGCAGGCCCGCGCCGGCGTGGAGCGGGTGTTCGAGCTCATCGACACCGAGCCGGCGATCGAGGAAGGCACGCGCGAGCTGCCCGCGGACGCCGCCGCCACCGTCGAGTTCGACGACGTGCGCTTCGGGTACGACCCCGAGCGGCCCGTCCTCGACGGGTTCTCGCTGTCGGTGGCGGAGGGGGAGACCGTCGCCGTCGTCGGGGCCTCGGGGAGCGGGAAGTCCACCGTCTCGCTGCTGCTTCCGCGCTTCTACGACGCCGACCGCGGCACCGTCCGCGTCGGCGGGCACGACGTGCGCGAGCTGACCTACCACTCCCTGCGCGGGGCGATCGGGCTCGTGCCCGAGGACTCGTTCCTCTTCTCCGACACCATCCGCGCCAACATCGCCTACGGACACCCGGAGGCCGACGAGGAGCAGATCCGGGCCGCCGCGCGGGCCGCGCAGGCCGAGGGGTTCATCGAGGCCCTGCCCGCCGGGTACGACACCAAGGTCGGCGAGCAGGGGCTCACCCTCTCCGGCGGGCAGCGGCAGCGCATAGCGCTGGCCCGCGCGATCCTCACCGACCCCCGGCTGCTGCTCCTCGACGACGCCACCTCCGCCGTCGACGCCCGCGTCGAGCACGAGATCCACGAGGCCCTGCGCGGAGTCATGGCCGGCCGCACCACCCTCCTGATCGCCCACCGCCGCTCCAGCCTCGCGCTGGCCGACCGAATAGCCGTACTGGAACACGGGCGGCTCGCCGACATCGGCACGCACGAGGAGCTGGAGCGCCGGTCGCCGCTGTACCGGCGGCTGCTCACCGACCCCGACGCCCTCGGCGCCGCCTCCCCCCGCACCCCGGACGCCCCCGCGATGGCGGAGTTCGAACGGGACCTGGACCTGGAGCGCGAGCGGGACCTGGAGCTCGAAGCCGAGATCGACTCCGAGCCCGTCAACGCCAAGCGCCGGGTCGTCGACGGGGTGACCCCCGAGCTGTGGCGGCGGCACGAGGAGGAGGGCGCCAAGACCCTCTCCGACACCAGGGCAGCGGCCGCGCCCGCCGCGGGCAGCGGGGCCCCCGGAGCCGGGCATTCCATGGCCGGCGCCGTCGCCGGGATGCCGGCCACCCCCGAACTGCTCGCGCAGGTGGCCGCGCTGCCGCCCGCCGACGACGAACCCGACGTGGACGAGACCCGCGCCGCGGGCGCCGAGGAGAGCTACGGCCTGCGCCGCCTGCTCCGCGGCTTCTGGGCGCCGCTCGCCATCAGCCTCGCGCTCGTCGCCCTCGACGCGGGCGCCGGGCTGCTGCTGCCGATCCTGATCCGGTACGGCATCGACCAGGGCGTGGAGCAGGTCGCCCTCGCCGCCGTCTGGCTGGCCGCGGGCCTCGCGCTCGCCGTGGTCGTCGCGCAGTGGGCCGCGCAGTTCGCCGAGACCCGGATGACCGGCCGCACCGGCGAACGCGTCCTGTACGCACTCCGCGTCAAGATCTTCGCCCAGCTCCAGCGCCTCGGCCTCGACTACTACGAGCGCGAGCTGACCGGCAAGATCATGACCCGGATGACCACCGACGTGGACTCGCTCTCCAGCTTCCTGCAGACCGGGCTCGTCACCGCCGTCGTCTCCGTCTTCACCTTCTTCGGGATCCTGGTCGCCCTGCTCGTCCTCGACGTCGAGCTCGCCCTGATCGTCTTCGCGACGCTCCCGGTGCTGGTCGTCGGCACGATCGTGTTCCGCCGGAAGTCGGTCACCGCCTACGAGCTCGCCCGCGACCGGGTCAGCCTGGTCAACGCCGACCTCCAGGAGTCCGTGTCCGGGCTGCGCATCGTCCAGGCCTTCCGCCGCGAGTACGCGGGCGCCGGCCGCTTCGCCGAGCGCAGCGACTCGTACCGCCAGGCCAGGGTCCGCGGGCAGTGGCTGATATCGGTCTACTTCCCCTTCGTGCAGCTGCTGTCCTCGGGCGCGGCGGCGGTCGTGCTCATCGTCGGCGCGGGCCGGGTGGAGGCCGGCACGCTGACCACCGGCGCACTGGTCGCGTACCTGCTCTACATCGACCTGTTCTTCGCCCCGGTCCAGCAGCTCTCCCAGGTCTTCGACGGCTACCAGCAGGCCACCGTCTCCCTCGGCCGCATCCAGCAGCTGCTGCGCGAGCCCACCAGCACCCCGCGTCCCGAAGACCCCCGTGAGGTGTCGGAGCTGCGCGGGGAGATCGCCTTCGAGAACGTCCGCTTCCAGTACGGGACGGCCGAGGAGCGGGGCGAGAAGGGCGAGGCGCTGGCCGGAATCAACCTGCGGATACCCGCCGGGCAAACCGTCGCCTTCGTCGGCGAGACCGGGGCCGGAAAGTCCACGCTGGTCAAGATGGTGGCCCGGTTCTACGACCCCACCTCGGGCCGGGTCACCGCCGACGGCGCCGACCTGCGGGAGCTCGACCTGACGGCGTACCGCCACCGGCTCGGGGTCGTCCCCCAGGAGTCCTACCTCTTCCCGGGGACGGTCCGCGACGCCATCGCCTACGGGCGGCCCGGGTCGAGCGACGCCGAGGTGGAGGCCGCCGCCCGCGCGGTCGGCGCCCACGACATGATCGCCACCCTGGACGGCGGCTACCTGCACACGGTCGCCGAGCGCGGACGCAACCTCTCCGCCGGGCAGCGCCAGCTGATCGCGCTGGCCCGGGCCGAGCTCGTCGACCCGGACGTACTGCTGCTCGACGAGGCCACCGCCGCCCTCGACCTGGCCACCGAGGCCCAGGTCAACCAGGCCACCGACCGCCTCGCCGGCAAGCGCACCACCCTGGTGGTGGCCCACCGGCTGACCACCGCGGCCCGCGCCGACCGGGTGGTGGTCATGGACCGCGGCCGGGTCGTGGAGGACGGCAGTCACGCCGAACTCCTGGCGCGCGGCGGCCGGTACGCCGATCTGTGGCGCACCTTCGTCGGAGAGGACGAGCGCGCCGCGGCCTGACCGACCGACGGATCAGAGTTCGCCGAAGAGCAGGTTGCCCGGGGCGTCCTCGTCGGTGCCGGTGTAGTACTCGCGCACGGCGCCGAGGAGCTCGTCCACCGTCAGGGTGCCGTCCCCGTCGGCGTCGATGCGCTGGAACAGCGCCTCGGCGTCGGCGGGGGTCAGCTCGGTGTCGAAGGCCTCCTGCGCCTTGTGGAACTCCGCCGGGCTGATGACCCCGTCGCCGTCGGTGTCGACGATCGTCAGGATCGCCTTGACCATCGGGCGGAACGAGCGGTCGTAGGCGGGCCCGCCCTGCGCGTACAGGCGGGTCATGCCCTCCTTGTACTCCTCGGGCGTGACCTTGCCGTCCCGGTCCATGTCCAGCTCGGTGAACAGCTCCTGCCAGAAGTCGACGAGCCCGCCCATCACCAGCGTCGCCTTCGGTGAGGTGGCCGGCTCCGCGAGGGCCGACAGCAGCCGGGAACCGAGCGCGATGATGTCGTGCTCGTCGATGACCCCGCTGTTGTCGGCGTCGAGGTGCGTGAAGGCGCGGTCCAGCTTGCGGTCGAGCAGGTCGTTCGTCATGTCAAATGCCTTTCACGGCTACGGTAAGCGTGCGGACGGTCACCTAGCGTAGTCTGCAGCTTGATCGTGAACTCCCGTTCTCCCGCTAGGAAGTTGTGGATGCACTCTTACGAGGTATGGGTGGCCGGCGCCGAGGAGCCCGGGACCCGTTGGGTGTACTGGCCGAGGGTCGGTCAACTGCTTCGCGAGCCCTTCGAGGTGCTCGCCCTCAAGGCGCGCCTGGAGCGCGGTGAGGACCTCCCGTACGACGACCGGCTGCTCGCCGGCCGCGTCGCCATGTCCACCCGGGAGCAGGGCCTGCGCGCCCTGGCCGCCGCCCGCGCCGCGCAGCCCGGCTGGGCCCGGGTGTCGCTGGAGGACCGGCTGGAGCTGCTCCACGGGGTCTACCGGGCGGCCGTGGAGCGGCGCGCCGAGCTGACCGACCTGCTGGTCGCCGAGGGGCACCCCGTACGGCTGGCCGAATGGGAACTGGCCTCCGTGGCCGCCTCGTTCCACCCGGACTCGGTCGCCGAGTGCGCCGCCCAGTTGCGGCAGCCGGAGCGGATCGCGGTGGGCCGGCGGATCCGCATGGTCCGCAAGCCGGACGGGGTCGTCTGCCTGAGCCCGCCCCGCAACGCCCCGACCTCCAACTCCTTCTACGGGGTGCTGACGCTGGCCGCCGGCAACGCCCTCGTCGTCAACGCGCCGCCGACCGCCCCCCTCGGGGTGAGCTTCGTCTACCGGGAGATCGTGGCCCCGCTCCTGGAGCGCCTCGGCGCCCCGCCCGGCACCCTGAACGTGCTCTCGACGCACGCCCGCGCTGTGATGCGGCAGTGGCTGGACAGCCCCGACTGCGACGACATCGTCTTCTTCGGGGGCTCGGAGCAGGGCCTCAAACTGGAGCGGGAGTGCGTGGTCGCGGGCAAGAAGCCCGTACTCGAACTCTCCGGGAACGACGGCGTGCTCGTGTGGGCCGACGCCGAGACGGACCTCGCCGCACGCGCTCTGTGTGAGCGGTACTACGGCTCCGGGCAGATCTGCATGACCCCGAAGTTCGCGATCGTCCACCCGGAGGCGGCGGAGCAGCTGCTGAAGGAACTGGTGGGCAGGGTGCGGGACATCCGCCCGGGGCCGCCCGAGGACCCGGACACCGTACTGAGCCCGGTGGTCAAGCGGGCCGAGTTCACCGAGTATCTGGACGAGGTGCTGGCGGCCGGCGGGGAGCTGCTGTGCGGCGGCGAGTTCGTGGACGTGGACGACGTACCGGCCGCCGCCGGGCCCTTCATCCGTCCGGCCGTCGTCCGCGTGGACGGACTGGCCGCGGCCGCCCGGCTGCGCGCCTTCCGCGAGGAGACCTTCTTCCCGTTGCTGTGCGTGGTCGTCCCCGAGGTGCCGGTACGGATCGAGGAGGCCATCGGGTTCCTCAACGCCAACCGGTACGGGCTGCGCAACTCCCTGTGGACGCGGGACGAGCGGGTCGTCGAGCGGTTCTGCGCGGAAGTCGTCAACGGCGGCATGCTGAAGGTCAACGACTCGCACATCGGCTGCCTGCCGGTGCTCCCGTACAACGGCGGTACGGGCGCCACGGGCGGGATCTTCGGCGAGGCCAACCAGCCCGTCGTGCGCACCACCCACCTCCAGTCGATCGCCGTCGCCACCCTGGTCCGCCCCCGGGAGTCGGTCTTCGACCACGCGGCGGGCGTGATGTGAACCCGGGGTCCGGGGCCCGGGTCCCGGCGGGCTGAAGTCCTTGCCCACTGCAACCTTCCAGGGGGTCCGAACGTCGTACGTGCGTACGCACGTTGTACGTACGACCGATGGGGGGCAGGGTGCTGAAGGGGTGGTGGGGGAGCGGCCGCCGGGTCGCGCCGCTCGGGGTGTTCACGGCGGCGCTGTGGCTCTGCGCGGGCGGGCTGTTCACGGGCTCGCCCGCGCATGCGGCGACGGCCGCGTCCCAGGCCGGGAGCGGGCTCTGCGGGGGCAGGCTCGTGCGGACGCTGCCGTTCGAAACCGGCGAGGTCCGCGTGTACAAGACCCGTACGCAGGCCTGCGCGCTGACCGTGGCGCGGGTACCGGGCGAGCGGCGCCGGATGGCGGTGAGCATTCAGCCGCGTGGCGGAGCCCCGGTACGCGATGAGGGGCGGTTCACCCGGTATGCCGGGCCCGTCACCGTCGGCGCGATCAACCGATGTGTCTATGTAAAGGGTGGCGTGGGAGCCGGAACGGTCGATTCCGGCTGGATTCTGTGCTGACGGAGCGACCCAACAAGGTCTGGTCAGCGGCGTGTTGACCCCGCTAGGTTCACGGCGACCGAAGTGAACTCAAGGGGAGGGTGAATGCGCAAGACGCTCGGATGGCTGCTGTCGCTCGTGGTGCTGATCGGCACCATGGGCGCGGCCGGCACCACGGCACAAGCGGCCACAGCCGCGGAGCCGGCCGCCGCCGCGGACATCAAGGACCAGGTCCTCGGCATTCCCGGGATGAGTCTGATCGAGGAGAAGCCGTACCCCGGGTACCGCTTCTTCGTACTGAACTACGAGCAGCCGGTCGACCACCGGCAGCCGTGGAAGGGCACCTTCAAGCAGCGCGTGACCCTGCTGCACAAGGACGTGTCGCGCCCGACGGTCTTCTTCACGTCCGGGTACAACGTCAACACGAGCCCGCGCCGCAGCGAGCCGACGACCATAGTCGACGGTAACCAGCTGTCGATGGAGTATCGATTCTTCACTCCGTCGCGGCCCGACCCGGCCCACTGGGACGACCTGACCATCTGGCAGGCCGCCAGCGACCAGCACCGCCTCTTCACAGCCCTGAAGAAGATCTACAAGAAGAACTGGCTGTCCACGGGCGGCAGCAAGGGCGGCATGACGGCGACCTACTACGAGCGCTTCTACCCGCGCGACATGGACGGTGTCGTCGCGTACGTCGCGCCCAACGACGTCGTCAACAAGGAGGACGCGGCCTACGACCGGTTCTTCGCCACCGTCGGCACCAAGGAGTGCCGCGACAGGCTGAACGCGGTGCAGCGCGAGGCGCTCGTGCGCCGTGAGCCGCTGGAGGCCAAGTACGCGGCCGCCGCCGCCGAGAACGGCTGGACCTTCACCACCGTCGGCAACCTCGACAAGGCCTTCGAGGCCGTCGTGCTCGACTACGTGTGGGCCTTCTGGCAGTACAGCCTGCTCGCCGACTGCACCACGATCCCCACCGCCGCGACCGCGAGCGACCAGGAGATCTGGGACACGATCGACGCGATCTCCGGCTTCTCGGCCTACGCCGACCAGGGCCTGCAGACGTACACGCCGTACTACTACCAGGCCGGCACGCAGCTCGGTTCCCCGGACATCAAGCAGCCGCACCTGGCCGGCCTGAGCCGCTACGGGTACCAGCCGCCGCGCAACTTCGTGCCGCGCGACATCCCGATGTCCTTCCAGCCGCAGGCCATGCGGGACATCGACACCTGGGTGCGCAACAACGCGAACCGGATGATGTTCGTGTACGGGCAGAACGACCCGTGGGGCGCCGAGCCGTTCCGCCTCGGGTACGGGGCCCGCGACAGCTACGTGATGACCGCGCCGGGCGCCAACCACGGCGCGCGGATCACCGGGCTCCTGGACGGCGAGAAGGCCCTCGCGACCCAGAAGATCCTGGAGTGGGCAGGGGTGGCTCCGGCCGCCACCGCGCTCTCCGACGCGCGCACCGCCGCCCCGGCGGCGTACCTGGCGGCGCCGGACGCCGAGCTCGACCAGGCCGACCTGCGGCGCGAGCCGCAGCTGCGCCGGTAACTCCCCCGGGGCCACGGGCGGGCTAGTACGTCAGCCCGTGGCCCAGCGGGTAGCGGCCCGGCACCGGCACCGGGAGGTGGCCGGAGGGCCGGGCCGCCCCCGTGAGCACCCGGGCCGCCGCCCGCATCTCGACGTCCGTCCAGGAGTACGTCGCCAGCTCGGCGGCGCAGGCCGGCAGCCGGGCCGGGTCGTACGGATTGCGCACCGCCAGCAGCACCACCGGCACGCCGGTTTCGACCAGTTCCGCGATCAGGGTGCGCTGCGTGCTCTCGCCTTCCGGGACGTTGTACGTGCA
This sequence comes from Streptomyces sp. NBC_01351, assembly GCF_036237315.1. Classification (GTDB taxonomy): domain Bacteria; phylum Actinomycetota; class Actinomycetes; order Streptomycetales; family Streptomycetaceae; genus Streptomyces. The sequence goes on from NZ_CP108356.1 coordinate 5,487,200, forward strand.
CACGAGCACCGCCGACCGCCCGGCCGCAGAGGCCACCGCGCGGGCGGGCGGCACCGCCGTCGCCCGGCAGCCCAGGGCGGTCAGCTCCCGCGCCAGAACGGCCGTGGGGGGTCCGGTCGTGCCCGTGGGGGAGACCGGGTCCGTACCGGTGACCAGGAGCTGCGGGGCCTCGCCCGGGTCGAAGGGCAGCAGTCCGGCCGGGTTCGCCAGGAGGGTCGTCGTACCGGCCGCGATCTCGTCGGCCGCGGTGAGGTGTTCGGGGATGCCGACCGTGGTGGCGGAGGTCCCGTCAGCCGGGCCGAACAGGCCGCGGCGGGACTTGAGTTCCAGGATCCGGAGGACCGATTCGTCGATGCGGGCCTCCGTGAGTTCGTTCTTCTCCACGGCCTCCAGCACGCTGCGGTGCGCGAGCTCCAGGTCCGGCGGGTTCAGCAGCTGGTCGCAGCCGGCCAGCAGGGCCAGCACCGGGACGCGTTCGTCCCCGTACTTCTGACGGACCCCGGCCATGTCGAGGGCGTCGGTCACCACCACCCCCCGGAAGCCCAGGCGTTCGCGCAGGATGCCGGTGACGATGGGCCGGGAGAGGGTCGCCGGATCGCCCGAGGGGTCGAGCGCGGGGAAGACGATGTGGGCCGTCATGATCGAGTCCACGCCCGCCCGCACCGCCGCTCGGAAGGGCGGCTCGTCCAGCTCCTCCCACTGCGCGCGGGTGTGCCGCATCACCGGCAGGCCGACGTGGCTGTCCGTCTCGGTGTCCCCGTGGCCCGGGAAGTGCTTCGCGGTGGCGGCCACCCCGGCGTCCTGGTAGCCGCGGACCTGGGCGGCCACCAGGGCCGCCACGGCCTGCGGATCGGAGCCGAAGGACCGTACACCGATCACCGGGTTGGCCGGGTTCACGTTCACGTCGGCCACCGGGGCGTAGTCCTGGCGGATGCCCATCGCGGCGAGCTCGGTGGCGGCGATGCGGGCGGCCCGCCGGGCGTTGTCGGTGGAGCCGGCCGCGCCCAGGGCCATGGCCCCGGGGAGGAGGGTGGCGGGCTTCCCGATGCGGGCGATGATGCCGTGCTCCTGGTCGGTGGAGAGCATCAGCGGGATCCGGGGGCCGGTGGTGCGGGCGGCCTGCTGGAGACCGGCCGAGAGGTCGGCGATCTGCTGCGGGGTGCGGGTGTTGTGGGCCCAGGCGAAGTAGACGATCCCGCCGAGGTGATAGCGGGAGACCAGCTCGGCGGCGGTGCGGACCCCGAACAGGGACAGGTTCTGCTCCGCGTCCGCCGGGTCGGGGTCGGTGGCCGAGTGGCCGTACGCACGGGAGACGAACAGCTGGCCGACCTTCTCCGCCAGGCTCATGTCCGCGAGGAGGCGGCGCAGCCGGGCCCGGTCGGGGCGGCGCGGACGGCTTTCCGGGTTGCGGGGGTCGTCCGGGGCGCGGTGGGCGCCGATGGCGGCGGAACCGGCCCCGGCGGCGGCGACGGCGACCATGGCGGCCGCGGCGAGCAGGTTCCGGCGGGAGGCGAGGTACGGCACGCGCCGGACCCTACCGCCGTCGTGTGCGCGGGGGCGGGCGTGTCGGGGGGCGTGTCGGGGGCCGGGTGGCTGCGCCGCCGGGCGGGGTCGGGGGGTTCCGCCGGGGCTGGGCGCGCGCCGGGGCGTCTCCTCGGGCGTCGAACGGTTCCAGGGGTCGGTGGGCCGAGGGTGGTTGTGTTCGATGCCCTGCGGGGACGCCCCGCCACCCACCCGTCCCCGGCGGAGGCGGAGCCTAAGAGGGCGGCCAGTGGGACTGGAGGGTGCGGACGGCTTCGGTGATGGCGGGGCGGCGGGCCGCGCCGGTGCGCCACAGGGCGTAGAGGCGGCGTACGGGGCCCGGTTGCAGGGGTACGGCCACGGCGCCCGGGGGGAGCGGGCCGGTGCCCAGGCGGGGGACGACGGCCACGCCGAGGCCCGCTGCCACCAGGGCGACGATGGTGTGGTTCTCCTCGGCGATGTGCACGATGTCGGGCTCGAAGCCGGCCGTGCGCAGGGTCCGGACCAGCCAGTCGTGGCAGACCCGGCCGGGTGGCGGGCAGATCCAGCGCTCGCCGTTGAGGTCGGAGCGCCGGATGACCTCGCGGGTGGTGAAGGGGTGGCCGGTGGGGACGATGAGGTCGCAGTGGTCGTCGCCGATGAGTGTCTGTTCGATGCCGTCGGGGGCGGGGAGCGGGGCGATGTCCCAGTCGTGGGCGACCGCCAGGTCGGTGACGCCCCGGGCCACCAGGTCGACGGAGAGGTGCGGGTCGACCTCGGTGAGGCGGACGTCCAGGGCGGGGTGGCGGTGGGCCAGGTCGGAGAGGACGCGGGGGAGCAGGCCGCGGGCTGCCGAGGGGAAGACCGCCAGTGTCAGGAGTCCGCTCGGTCGGCCGCGGCGCTCCTCCAGGGTGGTTTCGGCGCGCTCCACGATGGCCAGCAACTCCCGGGCCGTGGAGGCCAGATGGTGGGCCTCCTCGGTGAGCGCGACCCCGCGGCCGCGCCGCTCCAGGAGGGTGGTGCGGGTTTCCCGCTCCAGCTTCGCGATCTGCTGGGAGACGGCGGAGGGGGTGTAGCCGAGGGCGGCCGCCGCGCCCGCGACCGAGCCGTGGACGGAGACGGCGTGCAGGGCGCGCAGCCGGGCGAGATCGAGCATGCGCCAATCGTAAGCAATGCTTCATCGGTGGGGGTAGTGATTCGCGCTGGTGCTTCATCGTCCGGGCGTCGAAGCTTGTTGCATGCGTCCCGTACACATCGCGCTCGCCGTGCTCGTCGCCGCTCTCTGGGGCTTCAACTTCGTCGTCATCGAGGTGGGGTTGGACCACTTCCCGCCGCTGTTGCTGTCCGCTCTGAGGTTCCTCGTCGCCGCTCTGCCCGCCGTGTTCTTCGTCGGCAGGCCCAAGGTCGCCTGGAAGTGGATCCTCGGGGTGGGCGTGGCCCTGGGGATCGCCAAGTTCGGCCTGCTCTTCACCGGGATGGACGCCGGGATGCCGGCCGGGCTGTCCTCGCTCGTGCTGCAGATCCAGGCCGTGTTCACGGCCGTCTTCGCCGCCGTCGTGCTGCGGGAGCGGCCGGGGTGGGTGCGGATCACCGGGATGGGAGTGGCGCTCGCCGGGATCGGGGTGGCTGCTGTGGACGGCGGCACGGGTGGGCCCGTGCTCGGGTTCGTGCTGGTCGTCGCTGCTGCTGCCTGCTGGGGTGTGTCCAACGTGCTGACTCGCAAGGCCGCCCCGGCCGACGCGCTGAACTTCATGGTGTGGGTGTGCGTGGTACCGGTGCTGCCGCTGGTCGGGCTGTCCCTCGTGTTCGAGGGGCCAGATCGGGACCTGGCGGCGCTGCGGGCGCTGGACTGGTCCGGGGTGGGCGTCATCGCGTACGTGGCGTGGGTGTCGACCGTTTTCGGATTCGGGGCCTGGGGCTACCTGCTGCGCCGGTACCCGGCTTCGTCCGTGGCGCCGTTCTCCCTGCTGGTCCCGGTCTTCGGGATGTCCTCGGCGGCCCTGGTCCTCGGGGAGTCCGTGTCGGGGCTGCGCTGGGTGGCGGCGGTGCTGCTGGTGGGTGGGGTCGCGCTCACCTCGCTGGCGCCCGCGCGGCTCAGTGGGGGCGGCTCTCCTGGAGCGGAAGCCGCCAGTCCTGGCCCGTCAGACTCACTCCGTACGACCGGTGCGGGCGCTCCGCGATCAGCGTGAACCCGGCCCGCAGGTAGAGCTCGCGGGCGTCGGTGAGGACGTCGTTCGTCCACAGCACCAGCTCGCGGTAGCCGACGGAGCGGGCGAAGTCGATCACCGCGGAGACGAGATGGGTGCCGATGCCGTGGCCGCGGCTCTCCGGGTCGACGAGGAGGAGGCGCAGCCGGGCGGTGCCGGGTGCGCTTTCCTCCCGTACGCACATCACCGAGCCGACGGGGCGGCCGTCCAGCTCCGCGATCCAGATCTGTTCCAGGTACGGATCGTGGTCCTGGGCGAAGTCGGCGACGACCCGGGCCACCATGCCCTCGAAGTCGGCGTTCCAGCCGTACTCGGCCGCGTACAGCGCGCCGTGGCGCTGCACGATCCAGCCCAGCTCTCCCGGTTCGGGGTTCCGCAGCCGCACGTTGCCGTTGTGAGCCATGGACCCAACTTTATGGCGCCTGGACGGCCTCGGAGCCCCGAACGCTGAGCCAACTGTTGTTTCGGTTGTTTCGGTTGCTAACCGTGATCGGAGGTCGATTAGTTCGTTTGGGTGAACGGGGACTGATGCGGGCACGTCGGGTTCGGTGGGGCATCAGTCTGAGCGGAGAACGTCAGTGCTGTTGTGGGTGGGGAGGGGGTGGCTGTGGCGCGCGGTGGAGGCAAGGGGAAGCGTGTACTGCGCACGATGGCTGTTCCGTTCACTGTGTCGGCTCCTGCGGGTGCGCGGATCCGGGATCGTCTGCACCTGTCTACTCGCGATGGCGAGGTCTTGCGGATCGTCGGCGAGCACCTCGGCGGGCACGCGCGTGCTGATCTGGCCGAGCGGGTGCGGATCGGGATGGTGCCGGTCAAGGAGAACCGTCGGGCGGAGCGCAAGCGCGACCTGACGACGGTGTCGTCGTCGCGGTGGGCGGGTGCGATCACCCGTGCGTCCGAGGACCAGTACCAGCTCTCGCTGCGCTGTCTGTTCGATGAGCGGGCGTCCCTGCGCCGGGCGATCTCGAAGATCCGTTCGCGTCTGGCGGTGCCGTGCGGCCAGCGCGTGGGTGGTGTGCGCGGCTATCCGAGTCGGGGCGAGCGTACGCAGAAGCAGTGCCGGTTGCAGGTGCTCACCACCCGGCTGGCCGAGGTGGAGCGGAGGATCGAGGCCGGGCGTCCGGCGATCGTCGTCGGCGGCCGTCCGCTGGCGAAGGTGCGGCACAGCCTCGCGGATGCCGGTCTCACCGAGACCGGGTGGCGGGAGCGCTGGGATGCGCAGCGGATGTTCCTGACCGCTGACGGTGAGTCCGGCGCGCCGCATGGGAACTACACGATCAGCGTGGATCCGGCCGACGGGACGGTCATGCTCGTCCTGCCCGAACCGCTCAGGCACCTGGCGAACGCGCCGCGTGGCCGCTACCGGCTTGCCTGCACCGTCACGTTCCATCACCGCCGCGAGGAGTGGCTGGACCGTGCCACGGCCAAGAGGTCGGTGCGCTACGACATCACACACGACCCCGTGCGTGGCCGCTGGTACCTGGACGTTTCCTGGTCCACCGAGAAGACCGCGCTGCCCGCGCCCGTCGAGCTGGCCGCCGCGGGTGTCCGGCTGCTGGCCGTGGACCTCAACGCGGACCATTTCGCCGCGTGCGTGGTGGATGCTCACGGCAATCCGGTCGGCGAACCGTTCACCGTCGCCACTGACCTGACCGGACCCGCATCCCAGCGCGACGGCCGTCTGCGGGCCGCGATCACCACACTGATCGACCTCGCCCGGGCGAATGGCTGCGCAGGTGTGGCGATCGAGAACCTGGGCTTCAGCGACGCCCGGGCCACCGGCCGCGAAACCATGGGACGCGGCAAACGCGGTAAGACATTCCGGCGCACCGTCGCCGGACTCCCCACCGCGAAGTTCCGGGAACGACTGCGCGGTATGGCCCACCACCGCGGACTCGTTGTCGTCGCGGTTGATCCGGCCTACACCTCGCGCTGGGGCGGCTGGTACTGGCAGGTCCCGCTCCAGCAGCAGTCAAAGACCACCGTTACTCGGCATCACGGTGCCTCGGTGGCGATCGGCAGGCGTGCCTTCGGGTACGGGATACGGCGTCGGCCAGGTGTGACCGCACACGACCAGAGGATCGTGGCGCGGAGAGCTACCGGCCAGGCCGTCCCCCACCCGAGGGCACGCGGGACCGCGAGCCCGCCAAGGACCACAGGCACGCCCCGTCGGGGCACCAAGACCTGCAGGGACCGAAGCGACTCCCTCGCGCTGTTCCCGGTCTCCCAAGACCGTCCGGGGAGACAACCGGCAAGCCCGGTGTACGGCGATCCGGCCAACAGTGGCCGACATCGTCAGGAACGGTGAGTTGCTACTTCTTTCCGCCGCCCAGGATCTGGCCCAGGAGGTCGCCGAGGCCGCCGGCCTCCGCGGGGGGCGCGCCGGCCGCCTTCGGGGCGCCCGCGCCGGACTTGCCGGAGGCGGCGCGCTTCGCGAAGACGGCGAGGAGGACCGGGATCAGCAGTTCGATGACCCGGCTGATGGTGGGGGCGGGGATGCCGGTCTTCTTCGAGACGGCGTTGGCCACGGGCTTGCTCACCTTGGCCAGGACCCCGGCCATCATTCCGCCGGTGAGCATCCCGCCGAGGCCGCCGCCGAGCGTGGACACGCCCTGGAGCGGGGGCTCGGCCACCTCCGCGAAGGCCTGGCGGACCTCGTCGTCATCGGCGTCGGCCTTCTGCTGGAGGTCGCCCGTCATCGCGCCGACCGTGGTGGCGATGGTGTCGCGCGCGCCGTTGGCGTCCGTACCGAGCAGTCCGGCGATCTCGGACAGCTTGTCGTCGCCGAGTTCGCCCAGCACGTCGTCCTGGAATGAAGATTCGCTCATGCCGGAAACGCTACTTCTGTCGCGATTTACCGGCACCTTGGGTGGATGTGTCGTGCGCACTGGGTAACGGATTCGTAAAGCTGTGATTCCGGATGCAACCGTGCGGGCGCATCGCGGGTCATACGGTCCGTCGGCACTTCCGGGGAGGGATCTGGGGGGATCGGGAAGTCCGACACGGGAGGGGTAACCGTGAGGGGGTCCGGCCGGAAGGCGGGACCCCCTTCGCGCTGTCCCCACGCTGTCCCCATGTTGTCCACAGGCCTGACGTGCTGTCGGCGCCGGGCGGTAGCTTCGGGTCATGGCAACGGACGGGGCAGTGCAACTGGCGGTGGTCGAGGGGGTGCTCGAGCGCATCACCTACGCCAATGAGGAGAGCGGGTACACGGTCGCCCGGGTCGACACCGGCCGCGGCGCCGGGGACCTGCTCACCGTCGTCGGGTCACTGCTGGGCGCGCAGCCGGGCGAATCGCTGCGGCTGGAGGGGCGTTGGGGCTCCCATCCGCAGTACGGCAGGCAGTTCACCGTGGAGAACTACCGGACCGTGCTGCCCGCGACCATCCAGGGCATCCGCCGGTATCTGGGGTCCGGCCTGATCAAGGGCATCGGGCCGAAGATCGCCGACCGGATCGTGGAGCACTTCGGCACCGACACCCTCGACGTCATCGAGGAGCAGCCGAAGCGGCTCATCGAGGTGCCCGGGCTCGGCCCCAAGCGGACGAAGCTGATCGGCGCCGCGTGGGAGGAGCAGAAGGCCATCAAGGAGGTCATGGTCTTCCTCCAGGGAGTCGGCGTCTCCACCTCCATCGCCGTGCGCATCTACAAGAAGTACGCCGACGCCTCCATTTCCGTGGTGAAGAACCAGCCCTACCGGCTCGCCGCCGACGTGTGGGGCATCGGCTTCCTGACCGCCGACCGCATCGCCCAGGCCGTGGGCATCCCGCACGACAGCCCTGAGCGGGTCAAGGCCGGGCTCCAGTACGCCCTGTCGCAATCCGCCGACCAGGGGCACTGCTTCCTGCCCCAGGAGAAGCTCATCGCCGACGGGGTCAAGCTGCTGCAGGTGGACACCGGGCTGGTCATCGAGTGCCTGGCCGAGCTCGCCGCCGATCCGGAAGGGGTCGTACGGGAATCCGTACCCGATCCGCAGGGCGGGCCGGATCCGCTGACCGCCGTGTACCTGGTGCCCTTCCACCGGGCCGAGCTGTCGCTGGTCGGGCAGGTCCGCCGGCTCCTGAACGCCGAGGACGACCGGTTGTCCGGGTTCCGGGACGTGGACTGGGACAAGGCGCTCCGCTGGCTCGCCGGGCGGACCGGGGCCGACCTGGCTCCCGAGCAGCGGGACGCGGTCAAGCTGGCGCTGACCCGGCGGGTCGCGGTCCTCACGGGCGGGCCGGGCTGCGGAAAGTCGTTCACCGTGCGCTCGATCGTCGAGCTGGCCCGGGCCAAGAAGGCGAAGGTGGTGCTGGCCGCACCCACCGGCCGGGCGGCGAAGCGACTGGCCGAGCTCACCGGGGCGGAGGCCTCCACCGTGCACCGGCTGCTGGAACTCAAACCGGGAGGGGACGCGGCGTACGACCGGGAGCGGCCGCTGGACGCGGACCTGGTCGTGGTGGACGAGGCCTCGATGCTGGACCTGCTGCTGGCGAACAAACTGGTCAAGGCCGTGGCGCCGGGTGCGCACCTGCTGCTCGTGGGCGATGTGGACCAGCTGCCGTCGGTGGGCGCCGGGGAGGTGCTGCGGGACCTGCTGGCCGAGGACGGCCCGGTGCCCGCGGTCCGGCTGACCCGGATCTTCCGGCAGGCCCAGCAGTCGGGGGTGGTCACCAACGCCCACCGGATCAACACCGGCCTGCCGCCGATCACCGACGGGCTGCCGGACTTCTTCCTCTTCCCCGAGGAGGACACGGAGGCGGCGGGAGTGCTCGCCGTGGACGTGGCGGCCCGAAGGGTTCCGGCCAGATTCGGGCTCGACCCGCGCCGCGACGTCCAGGTGCTCGCCCCCATGCACCGGGGCCCGGCCGGCGCCGCAAACCTCAACGGCCTGCTCCAGCAGGCCATGACGCCGGCCCGGCCGAACCTGCCCGAGAAGCGGTTCGGCGGGCGGGTCTTCCGGGTGGGTGACAAGGTCACCCAGATCCGGAACAACTACGAGAAGGGAGCCAATGGTGTGTTCAACGGCACCGTGGGCGTCGTCACCGGCCTAGACCTCGACGAACAGCGTCTGACGGTACGGACGGAGGAGGACGAGGAGATTGCATACGAGTTCGCGGAGCTCGACGAGCTGGCCCACGCGTACGCCGTCACCATCCACCGTTCCCAGGGGAGTGAATATCCGGCGGTCGTGATCCCGGTCACCACCGGTGCTTGGATGATGCTCCAGCGGAATCTGCTGTACACGGCGGTCACGAGGGCGAAGAAACTGGTCGTCCTCGTCGGGTCCCGCAAAGCCCTCGCCCAAGCGGTGCGTACCGTTTCCGCAGGCAGGAGGTACACAGCTGTGGCGCCGAGGCTGTCCGGCCGGATACCGGTGGGAAACATCACCTAGATGATCGATCATTTGGGGTTCCGCCACTGGTGCGGAGGGGGCAGGATGAGCAGCTTGACGGCACTGAGTGCCGTCAAAAGCACCAAAGGCCGACCCCGAGTGCACTCTCCTGCGCCAAATGGGGGAAGGTAGAGGCAGTCAGGGCACCTCGAAGAAGAGGCACTACGTCGGTGAGGGATGACGTGAGCGACAACTCTGTAGTACTCCGGTACGCGGACGGTGAATACACCTACCCGGTGGTCGACAGCACCGTCGGTGACCAGGGCTTCGACATCTCGAAGCTGCGGGCCCAGACCGGGCTCGTCACCTTGGACAGCGGCTACGGCAACACCGCGGCCTACAAGTCCGCGATCACCTACCTCGATGGTGAGCAGGGCATCCTGCGTTACCGCGGTTACCCGATCGAGCAGCTGGCCGAGCGTTCGACCTTCATCGAGGTCGCCTACCTGCTGATCAACGGGGAGCTGCCGACCGTCGACCAGCTCGCGTCGTTCCGCAACGAGATCACCCAGCACACGCTGCTGCACGAGGACGTCAAGCGCTTCTACGACGGCTTCCCGCGTGACGCGCACCCGATGGCGATGCTGTCGTCCGTCGTCAGCGCGCTGTCGACGTTCTACCAGGACAGCCACAACCCCTTCGACGAGCGGCAGCGCAACCTCTCGACGATCCGGCTGCTGGCCAAGCTCCCGACGATCGCCGCGTACGCGTACAAGAAGTCGGTCGGCCACCCGGTGGTCTACCCGCGCAACGACCTCGGCTACGTCGAGAACTTCCTGCGCATGACCTTCTCCGTGCCGGCCCAGGAGTACGACCTGGACCCGGTCGTCGTCGCGGCGCTCGACAAGCTGCTGATCCTGCACGCGGACCACGAGCAGAACTGCTCGACCTCCACCGTGCGTCTGGTCGGCTCCTCGCAGGCGAACATGTTCGCCTCGATCTCCGCCGGCATCTCCGCGCTGTGGGGCCCGCTGCACGGCGGCGCCAACCAGTCGGTGCTGGAGATGCTCGAAGGCATCAAGAACGACGGCGGCGACGTCGACGCCTTCATCCGCAAGGTGAAGAACAAGGAAGACGGCGTCCGCCTCATGGGCTTCGGACACCGCGTCTACAAGAGCTTCGACCCCCGGGCGAAGATCATCAAGGCTGCGGCGCACGACGTCCTCTCCTCGCTCGGCAAGAGCGACGAGCTGCTCGACATCGCGCTCAAGCTGGAAGAGCACGCGCTGGCGGACGAGTACTTCGTCTCGCGCAACCTCTACCCGAACGTGGACTTCTACACCGGCCTGATCTACCGGGCCATGGGCTTCCCGACCGAGATGTTCACCGTGCTCTTCGCGCTCGGCCGTCTTCCCGGCTGGATCGCCCAGTGGCACGAGATGATCAAGGAGCCGGGATCCCGCATCGGCCGCCCGCGCCAGATCTACACGGGCGAGGTCCTGCGAGAGTTCGTCCCCGTCGAGGCCCGCTGACCCGAGGTCCTCACCGGCGCGCCGCCGAGCGGCGCGCCGGGCACGCCAGGCATGCGAAAAGCGCCCCGCCGTCGATCCCCCCACGGGTCGACGGTCGGGGCGCTTTCCTTTCCCCGGTACGGATTCCCCCCACGGGACCCGAGCCGGGGCGTCGGTGGTGCCGGGGTTCGGGTCCGGGCGGCCGCTCAAGGCTCCCCGTCCGCGAATCCCGGCCGGCCGATACCCCTGAACGTCCCCCAAGACGTTCCTGGCATCGCCCCATTAGACCCACCACGACCCCGGATGGTTACGTTGCGGTCACTGTGATCTGCGTCTCCCGTGAAGGAACTGTATGGACGGTGGGGAGACGCTCCACTAACGGAAGGAGCGCAGCCGCAGGCTGTTGGTGACCACGAAGACCGAGGAGAAGGCCATCGCGGCCCCCGCGATCATCGGGTTGAGCAGTCCGGCGGCCGCCAGCGGCAGGGCCGCCACGTTGTAGCCGAAGGCCCAGAACAGGTTCCCCTTGATGGTGGCCAGGGTCCGGCGCGACAGCCGGATCGCGTCGGCCGCCACCCGCAGGTCTCCCCGTACGAGGGTCAGGTCGCCGGCCTCGATGGCCGCGTCGGTGCCGGTGCCCATCGCCAGGCCCAGGTCCGCCTGGGCCAGGGCGGCCGCGTCGTTGACCCCGTCGCCGACCATGGCGACCGTACGGCCCTCCGCCTGCAGGCGGCGTACGACGTCCACCTTGTCCTGCGGGAGCACCTCGGCGATCACCTCGTCGATGCCCACCTCGCGGGCCACCGTCTCGGCGACGGCCTGGTTGTCCCCGGTCAGCAGGATCGGGGTCAGGCCCAGTGCCCGCAGCCGGGAGACCGCCTCCGCGCTGGTCTCCTTGACGGCGTCGGCCACGGTCAGGACCCCGCGCGCCTCTCCGTCCCAGGCCACCAGCACGGCGGTGCTGCCCGCCGCCTCGGCGGCCGCCTTGGCCTGGGCGAGACCCTCCGGCAGGGCGATCGCCCAGTCGGCGAGCAGCCGCTCGCGGCCCACCAGGACGGCGTGCCCGTCGACCACGCCCTGCACGCCGAGGCCGGCGAGGTTTTCAAAGGAAGCAGGTGCCTCGAAGCCCTCCGGGACCGGCAGGGCGCCCGCCCGCTCCACGGCCCCGGTGGCGATGGCCCGGGCGATCGGGTGCTCGGAGGCGTGCTCCAGGGAACCCGCGAGCCGCAGCAGCTCCTTCTCGTCCACGCCCTCGGCGGTGTGCACGCCGGCCAGGGTCATCCGGCCGGTGGTGACGGTCCCGGTCTTGTCCAGCACGATCGTGTCCACGCGGCGGGTGGACTCCAGTACCTCGGGGCCCTTGATCAGGATGCCGAGCTGCGCGCCCCGGCCGGTGCCCACCATCAGTGCGGTCGGCGTGGCCAGGCCCAGGGCGCAGGGGCAGGCGATGATCAGGACGGCCACGGCGGCGGAGAAGGCGGCGGTGGCGTCGCCGGTGATCAGCAGCCAGGTGACCCAGGTGCCCAGCGCCAGGACCAGCACGATCGGCACGAAGATCCCGGAGATCCGGTCGGCGAGGCGCTGCACCTCGGCCTTGCCGTTCTGCGCGTCCTCGACGAGCTTGGCCATCCGGGCCAGTTGGGTGTCGGAGCCGATCCGGGTGGCCTCGACGACCAGGCGCCCGGAGGCGTTGACGGTGGCGCCGGTGACCGGGTCCCCGACGGAGACCTCGACCGGTACGGACTCGCCGGTCAGCATGGAGGCGTCCACGGCGGAGCTGCCCTCGACGACCGTGCCGTCGGTGGCGATCTTCTCGCCGGGCCGGACGACGAACCGGTCGCCGACCGCGAGCTGCGCCACGGGGATCCGTACCTCGGCGCCGCCGCGCAGCACGGCCACGTCCTTGGCGCCCAGCTCCAGCAGGGCCTTGAGGGCCGCACCCGCCTTCCGCTTGGAACGGGCCTCCAGGTAGCGGCCGAGCAGGATGAAGGAGACGACCCCGGCCGCGACCTCCAGGTAGATGGCGGAGGAGCCGTCCGTACGGGAGATGGTGAGGTCGAAGCCGTGGCGCATGCCGGGCATGCCCGCGTGACCGAAGAACAGGGCCCACAGCGACCAGGCGAAGGCGGCCAGGGTGCCGACCGAGACCAGCGTGTCCATGGTGGCGGCGCCGTGCCGGGCGTTGGTCCACGCGGCCTTGTGGAAGGGGTACGCCCCCCAGACGACGACGGGGGCGGCGAGGGTCAGCGAGAGCCACTGCCAGTTGTCGAACTGGAGGGAGGGGACCATCGACAGCAGGACGACGGGCAGCGCGAGGGCGGCCGAGACGAGCAGCCGGTGGCGCAGCGCGGCCAGTTCGGGGTCGCGCACGGCCTCCGTCTCCGGACGCTCCGGTTCCTGAAGGGGCTCCGGGGGCGGGGGCTCCTCGGCGGTGTACCCGGTCTTCACGACGGTCGCGATCAGGTCGGCGACCTGGACGTCACCGCTGTAGGAGACCTTCGCCTTCTCCGTGGCGTAGTTCACCGTGGCCTCGACGCCGTCCATCCGGTTGAGCTTCTTCTCGATGCGGGCCGCGCAGGAGGCGCAGGTCATCCCGCCGATCGAGAGTTCCACCGCCGCTATGGGCCCGTCGTGCACTGTGCTGGTCATCTTCCGGCTCCAGGGGGATGGCCGGGCCGTACGGAACCAGTATGAGCTGGCCGGTACGGCCCGGCGGAATACTGCGGGTACTTGCCGGTACCGCGGGTACTGCAGGGTGCTGCGGGGTGTTGCGGGAAGCGTCAGGCCTTGCCGACGAGCTCGTAGCCGGCCTCGTCGACGGCGGCGCGGACGTCCTCGTCGGAGAGCGGGGCGGCGGAGACCACGGTGACCTCGCCGGTGGCGGCGACGGCCTTGACCGAGCTGACGCCGGGCAGGGCGCTGAGCTCCTTGGTCACCGAGCCCTCGCAGTGCCCGCAGCTCATGCCGGTCACGCGGTAGACGGTGGTGGTCCGGGTGTCCGTCTCGGCGGTCATGTCGTTCTCCTCTTCGGGCGTACGTGTCCGGTCGCCGGGGGGCGTCGGACTGCTCCACCGTCCTCCCGACACTCCGAGACTATACCCCTAGGGGGTATGAATGCGAGCCTCGTGTTGGCAAAACTGGCCGGTATGGGCGAACTGTACGTAAATGGCGGTTATGGATCACTCGGGGAGCCTCGTCCTGATCATGGCCGCGGCCGTACTCGCGCCCCTGCTCGCCTACGGGATCTCGCGCTGGCTGGCCGTACCGCTGGTGATCTTCGAAATCCTGCTGGGGATCCTGCTCGGCCCCGACGTCCTCGGATGGGTACACACCGGCGAGGTGGTCGACGTACTGAGCGACCTCGGCCTCGCGATGCTGATCTTCCTGGCCGGCTACGAGCTCGAATTCGACCGGGTCAAGGGGGACACCCTCAAGAGGTCGGTGTGGGCCTGGCTGATCGCCCTCGCACTGGGCCTCGGCATCGGGACCCTGCTCGCCAACGGGGGCGGCTTCGGCAAGGGCGTCTACGTCGGCACCGCGCTCACCAGCACCGCACTGGGCGCGATCCTGCCCGTACTGAGGGACGCCGGAGACCTCCAGAGCAGGTTCGGCTCCGTGATGATGGCGATGGGCGCGATCGGCGAGTTCGGGCCGATCATCGCCATGGCCCTGCTGCTCAGCGGGCGGGCCCCGGCTCAGTCGGCGGTGCTGCTGGCCGTCTTCGCGGCCATGACGGCGGCAGCGGTCTTCTGGTCGCTGCGCCCCAAGCCGCCCTGGTTCGGCAACGTCATCGCCAAGACCCTGCACAGCAGCGCGCAGTTCGCGGTGCGGCTGGTGGTCCTGCTGCTGGTGTCGATGCTGGCGCTGGCCCAGGTACTCGGCCTCGACATCCTCCTCGGGGCCTTCGCGGCCGGGCTCATCACCCGGCTCGTGCTGCAGGGGGCCGCCCCGGAGAGCAGCGGGACCGTGCTGTCGAAGGTGGAGGCCATGGGCTTCGGCTTCCTTGTGCCGGTGTTCTTCGTCGTCACCGGCGTCGAGTTCGACCTCGAGGCACTGCTCGCGGGCGGACGGGAGCTCCTGCTGCTGCCGCTGTTCCTGCTGCTGTTCCTGGTGGTGCGCGGGCTGCCGATCTGGGTGCTGGCCCCGAAGGACCTGGACCGCAAGGACCGGTCGGCGCTGGTGCTGTTCGGCTCCACCGCACTGCCGCTGGTGGTGGCGATCACCACGCTCGGGGTGGAGGACGGGGCGGTCGACCCGGGGGAGGCCGCCGCGCTGGTGGGGGCCGGAATGCTGTCGGTACTGGTGTTCCCGCTGGTGGGGCTGCGGCTACGGGACCGCGTACGGGCCAAGGAAGGAACCCGCGTCGGCGGCGAGGAGTCCTGGTGAGCGGGGCCGGGCGGGCCCCGCTCGTCCGGTAGGCCGCTCAGTCCTCGCGGCGCCCCCGGTTGCGGGGCCGACGGGCCACCCACGCGCGGACGGTGTCGGCGTACCAGTAGGGCTTGCCCCCCTGCACCTGGTCGGGCGGGGGGAGGAGCCCGTGCTTGCGGTAGGAGCGCACGGTGTCCGGCTGGACCCGGATGTGGGCCGCGATCTCCTTGTACGACCACAACTGTCGGTCGCTCATCCCAGACACCTCCTTGTCCACGCCGCAGGGCCGGCCGGGAGGCCGTCGGGGGAGCCGGCGCGTGGACACTGACGATCACTCGCGTTGTGCCCGGGGAACGACGGGGAGCGAAGTCAGGGGAGGGGCTGTCGAACCCCTGTGACGGAAGACCCGCGTAACGCGGACATGCGTGACAGGAGGGAGACCCCTGTGACGGATGCGGCACAGGGGTCTGGGGTGGAGCGGCCCGCCGGGGAGCCGCCTGCGGTCCGCGTCGGCGTCGGCGTCGGCTTCCGCGTCAGCGGTCAGGTCAGCGGTACAGCGGGGGCCGTTCCGCCAGTTCCACCTCGGTCCGTACGCCGCCACGCGCGGCCGCCAGTCCCGCCTCCGAGACGGCCGCCGCCGCGTACCCGTCCCAGGCGTCGGGCCCCGCCACCCGGCCGCGCGCGGCCGCGGCCACCCAGCGGCGCAGCTGGCGGTCGTAGGCGTCGGCGAACCGCACCGTGAAGTCCTGGTCGATCTCGCCGCCCCAGCGGCCCGCCGACTGCACCACCATCGCGTGGCCGTCCCCGATCCGGGCGCTGCCCGACTCGCCGACCGCCTCGCACTGCACCTGGTAGCCGAAACCGCAGTTCACGAAGATCTCCACGTCGACCACGGCCCCGCCCGAGGTCTCCAGCAGCACCAGCCGGGGATCGCGCAGCCCCTCCGGGGCGGCCGCCGTGGGCCGCGGGGAGAGCACCGTGACGGCCGTGATCTCCTGCCCCAGCAGCCAGCGGGCCGCGTCCACCTCGTGCACCACCGAATCGCTGATCAGCATGTCGCTGGTGAAGAACGACGGTGAGGCGGCGTTGCGGTGCCGGCAGTGCAGGAAGAGGGGCCGCCCGATCCCGCCCGAGTCCAGCAGCTCCTTCAGCCGCTCGTACTCGGCGTCGAACCGCCGCATGAAACCCACCTGGACGAGCTTGCGGCCCACGCGCTGTTCGGCCTCCAGCACCCGCAGGGCCCCCGCCGGATCCGGGGTCAGCGGCTTCTCGCACAGCACGGGCAGCTCCCGTTCCAGGGCGAGCAGGATCGCTTCCTCGTGGGCGGGCCCGGGGGAGGCGATCAGCACGGCCCGGACCCCGGGGGCGGCTATCGCGGCCGCCGGGTCGGTGTGCGCGCTCGCCCCGTGCAGGGCGCCCGCGATCTCCTTGACCCGGTCCCCGTCCGGATCGGCCACGGCCACCACCCGGGCCCCGCCGACGGTCCGTCCGATCCGGCGGACGTGGTCGGCGCCCATCTTGCCCGTGCCGATGACGGCGATGCCGAGCGTGCTCATGGTCTCTCTCCTCCGGGGAGTCAGCGGGCGCCGCAGGAGCGCAGGTAGTCGCGGGTACGGCGGGCGATCGGCAGCGGCCGGTCGGGCGGACAGGGGTACATGTCCTGCTCGACGATGGCGAAGAGGTCCACGCCGAGCCGCTGGGCGGCGGCCAGTACCGGCTCCAGCGCGGGCACCCCCGAGGGCGGTTCGCACATCACCCCGCGGCCCACGGCCGGCCCGAAGGGCAGCTCCCGCGCCACGACTTCGGCGAGGATCCTCGGGTCCACCTGCTTGAGGTGGAGGTAGCCGATCCGCTCGGCGAAGGCCTCGATCGCCTCGACGCTGTCGCCGCCGCAGTACGCGTAGTGCCCCGTGTCCAGGCAGAGGGAGACCAGGTCCGGGTCGGTGGCGTCCAGGAAGCGCGCCACGTTGTCCGGGGTGTCGATGTGGGTGTCCGCGTGCGGATGGACGACGATCCGCAGCCCGTACCGCTCCCGGACCTCCCGGCCCAGGCGCTCGGTCTGGGAGGCCAGTTCGCGCCATTGGCCGGGGGTCAGGGTGCGGTCCTCCAACACCTCGCCGGTCTTGTCGTCCCGCCAGAAGGAGGGGATGACCACGAGGTGCGCCGCGCCCATGGCCTGCGTCAGCGCCGCGATCCGCGACACGTGCGCCCAGGTGTCCTCCCACACGGCGGGGCCGTGATGGAGTCCGGTGAAGACGGTGCCGGCCGAGACCCGCAGCCCGCGCTTCGCGGTCTCCTCGGCGAGGTGGGCGGGGTCGGTGGGCAGATAGCCGTACGGGCCGAGCTCGATCCACTCGTACCCGGCGTCCGCGACCTCGTCGAGGAAGCGCTCCCAGGGGGTCTGCCGCGGGTCGTCGGGAAACCAGACACCCCAGGAGTCCGGAGCCGAACCGACACGGATACGGGTCAACGCGGGCGGGGAGGACGTCATAGCGGCCACCTTAGGTGGAGGACGAGTGGGAGGACTGACAGTGACCGGGACCGGCGATCCGTTGGAGTTCGACCTGATCACGATGGGCCGGATCGGGGTGGATCTCTACCCGTTGACGACCGGGGTATCACTGGCCGAGGTGGACACCTTCGGCAAGTTCCTCGGCGGCTCCCCGACCAACGTGGCCGTCGCGGCGGCCCGGCTGGGGCGGCGGGCGGCGGTCATCACCCGCACCGGGGCGGACCCCTTCGGCGCGTATCTGCGTGCGGAGCTGCGGGGGTTCGGGGTCGACGACCGGTGGGTGGAGGAGGTCGCCGGGGTCCCCACGCCGATCACCTTCTGCGAGGTCTTCCCGCCGGACCGGTTCCCGCTGTACTTCTACCGGCTGCCGAAGGCGCCCGACCTGGAGATCGAGGTGGGGGAGGTGGACCTGGCGGCGGTGCGGGCCGCGCGGGTGTTCTGGATGACCGGGACGGGGCTGAGCGAGGAGCCCTCGCGGGCGGCGACGCTGGCGGCGCTGGAATCCCGTTCCCGGAGGGGGACGACGGTGTTCGACCTGGACTGGCGGCCGATGCTGTGGCGGGAGAAGCCGGAGCCGTACTACGAGCGGGCGTTGGCGGCGGCGACGGTGGCCGTCGGGAACCCGGAGGAGTGCGAGATCGCCACGGGGCGGTCGGAGCCGTGGGCGGCGGCGCGGGCGCTGATCGCCTCCGGCGTGGAGCTGGCGGTGGTCAAGCGGGGCCCGGAGGGCGTGCTCGCGGTGCACCGCGACGGGACGGTGGCGGAGGTGCCGCCGGTGCCGGTGGAGGTGGTGAACGGGCTGGGGGCGGGCGACGCGTTCGGCGGGGCGCTGTGCCACGGGCTGCTGGCGGGGTGGCCGCTGGAGGCGGTCATGCGGTACGCGAACGCGGCGGGGGCCATTGTGGCCTCGCGCCTGGCGTGTTCCACGGCGATGCCGTTCGCGGTGGAGGTCGAGGAGGTGTTGGGGCGTGCCGGTGGTGTCTGAGTGGGGGATGGAGTGGACGCGGCTGGTGGTGCTGGAGCTGGCTCCGGGGGAGGTGTACGCGCACGAGTGCGGGGACGCGGAGTGGATCGTGCTGCCGTTGCGGGGTGGGTGCCGGGTCCGCTGCGCGGATGCTCCGGGGCCTGGTGGTGCGGCGGGGCCGGATGGTGCGCCGGGGCCGCGAGACCGGGGCTCCGCCCCGGACCCCGCTCCTCAAACGCCGGAGGGGCTGGATTCGTCCCGGCCGGGGTCGGCCGGTGCGCCAGGCGGGAGTAACCGGGCCTCAGCCGAGGGACGGCATCGGCCAAATCCAGCCTCGCCGGCGTTTGAGGCGCGGGGGTTCGGGGGCGGAGCCCCCGCAGCGGCGCCGCAGGTGTTCGAACTGCGGGGGCGGACAGGGGTGTTCGACGCCGTCAGTGACTTCGTCTATGTGCCGCGC
This sequence comes from Streptomyces sp. NBC_01351, assembly GCF_036237315.1. Taxonomy (GTDB): domain Bacteria; phylum Actinomycetota; class Actinomycetes; order Streptomycetales; family Streptomycetaceae; genus Streptomyces. Next base: position 5,506,032 of record NZ_CP108356.1, read on the forward strand.
GATGGCCGCGTTGAGATCGAGGCGGCCCAAGGAGGGCGGTTCGCGCTCGCGGGGGCCCGGTGCGAGCGGCGGCTGCCCGCGCGGTACGGGGCGGCCGAGAGCGTGCCCGTAGAGCTCCGCGGGGCCGGGAATTGCTCCCGCCAGGTCAACAACTTCGGCGCGGCGCACGCCTTCCCCGCCGACCGGCTCATCGCCGTCGAGGTGCTCACCCCCGGCGGGAACTGGTCCTCGTACCCGCCCCACAAGCACGACACGCCCGCCCCCGGCGAGGAGTCCCGGCTGGAGGAGATCTACTACTTCGAGATCGCCCCTCACGGGGACACCCCCGGGGTCGGCTACCAGCGCGTCACGCCCTCCCCGGCGGGGAAGACCGACATCCTGGCCGAAGTGAGGAGCGGGGACGCCGTGCTGATCCCCGACGGCTGGCACGGGCCGTCCATCGCCGCCCCGGGGCACGACATGTACTACCTGAACGTGATGGCCGGGCCGCCCGGCGAGCCCCGGGAGTGGCTGATCCGGGACCACCCCGACCACGCCTGGATCCGCGGCAGCTGGGACGGGCAGGACACCGACCCCCGGCTGCCCTTCCCCGCAGCAGAGGAGGAGAACCGATGAGGCTCACCGTCGCCCAGGCGCTCGTACGGTTCCTCAGCCGGCAGTACGCCGAGCGCGACGGCCGGCGGCACCGGCTGATCGCCGCCACCTGGGGGATCTTCGGGCACGGGAACGTCGCCGGGATCGGGCAGGCGCTGCTGGAGACCGGCGCGCGGGACATGCCCTTCTTCCAGGGGCGCAACGAACAGGCCATGGTGCACGCCGCCGTCGGGTACGCCCGGCAGAGCGGGCGGCTGTCGGCCCATGCCGTGACCACCTCCATCGGGCCCGGTGCCACCAACCTCGTCACCGGCGCGGCCGGAGCGACCATCAACCGCATTCCGGTGCTCCTGCTGCCCGGGGACACCTTCGCGACCCGCCCCGCCGATCCCGTGCTGCAGCAGCTGGAGGTTCCGGAGGCGGGGGACGTCACCGTCAACGACACCCTGCGGCCCGTCTCCCGCTACTTCGACCGGATCACCCGCCCCGAAGCGCTGATCCCGGCCGCCCTGCAGGCCATGCGGGTGCTCACCGACCCGGTGCGCACCGGCGCCGTCACCCTCGCGCTGCCGCAGGACGTGCAGGCCGAGGCGTACGACTGGCCCGAGGAGTTCTTCGCCGAGCGGGTGTGGGGCGTACGCCGGCCCCGGCCCGACCGCGCCGAGCTCGCCGCCGCCGCGGCCGCCGTACGGGGCTCCGCGCGGCCCCTGATCGTCGCGGGCGGCGGGATCCGGCACAGCGGGGCGGGGGCCGTGCTGGCGGAGTTCGCCGGGGCCACCGGGATCCCCGTGGCCACGACCCAGGCGGGCAAGGGCGTGCTCCCGTACGACCACCCGGCCGAGGTCGGCGGGATCGGGCACACGGGCACGGCCACCGCCAACGGGCTGGCCCGCGAGGCCGACCTGGTGATCGCGGCCGGGACCCGGCTGACGGACTTCACCACGGCCTCCGCGACCCTCTTCCAGAACCCGGCCGTCCGGTTCCTCGGCCTCAACCTCGACCCCTACGACGCCCACAAGCTGGCCGCCCTGCCGCTGGTCGCCGATGCCCTTGAGGGCCTGGACGAACTGCGCGGGGCGGTCGCCGGGTACCGGGTGGATCCCGCGTACGCGGCCGCGTACGGGGAGGGGAAGCGGGAGTGGGAGCGGCGGGTCGACGCCGCCTGGGCCGCCACCGACGAGGAGCTGCCGCCCACGCAGGCGCAGGTGCTCGGGGTGCTCGACTCGCTGGTCGACGCGAGCGACGTCCTCGTCAACGCCGCCGGCTCGCTCCCCGGGGACCTGCACAAGCTGTGGCGGGCCCGCTCGACCGACCAGTACCACCTGGAGTACGGGTACTCCTGCATGGGCTACGAGATCCCGGCCGCGATCGGGGTGGCCCTGGCCGCGCCCGGCCGCCCGGTGTGGGCGCTGGTCGGCGACGGCACGTACCTGATGAACCCGACCGAGATCGTGACGGCCGTGCAGGAGGGCGTTCCGATCAAGCTGGTGGTCCTCGACAACCACGGGTACGCGTCCATCGGGGGGCTCTCGGGGGCCGTGGGCGGCGAGGGGTTCGCCGCCGCGTACCGCTTCCGGGCGCCCGACGGCTCGTACAGTGGAGAACCCCTTCCGGTGGACATCGCGGCCAACGCGGGCTCCCTCGGGATGGCAGTGATCCGCGCCGGCACGGTGCGTGACCTGCGTGAAGCCCTGACCGTCGCGCGCTCGGCAACCTGTCCCACATGTGTCTACGTACAGACCCGAACGCCCGACACTGTGTCGGGCCCGCCCCCCGCACAGGCGTGGTGGGATGTTCCTGTGGCCGAGACCGCGAACCGCAAAGAGGCGGCCCAGGCCCGTGAAGAGTACGACCGGCAAGCCGCTCAGCGACGTCGCCATCTGTGAAGGAGCAAAAGGGATGAAGACCGTCAACCACTGGATCGGTGGCAAGACCGTCGAGGGCGCGTCGGGCAACTACGGCCCGGTCACCGACCCGGCCACCGGCGAGGTCACCACGCAGGTCGCGCTCGCCTCGGCCGAAGAGGTCGACGCGGCGGTACAGGTCGCGAAGGAGGCGTACCTGAGCTGGGGCCAGTCCTCACTGGCCGCCCGCACCAAGGTGCTCTTCGCCTACCGCGCGCTGCTGGACGCCAACCGCGACGCCATCGCCGAGCTGATCACCGCAGAGCACGGCAAGGTGCACTCGGACGCGCTGGGCGAGGTCGCCCGGGGCCTGGAGATCGTCGAGCTGGCCTGCGGGATCACCACGCAGCTCAAGGGCGAGCTGTCGACGTCGGTGTCCAACCGCGTGGACGTCTCCTCGATCCGCCAGCCGCTGGGCGTCGTCGCCGGCATCACCCCGTTCAACTTCCCGGCGATGGTGCCGATGTGGATGTTCCCGCTGGCCGTGGCCTGCGGAAACACCTTCATCCTCAAGCCGAGCGAGAAGGACCCCTCGGCCTCCCTCAAGCTGGCCGAGCTGGCCACCGAGGCCGGGCTGCCGGCGGGCGTGCTGAACGTCGTCCACGGTGACAAGGTCGCCGTCGACGCGCTGCTGGCGCACCCCGACATCGCGGCCGTCTCCTTCGTGGGCTCGACCCCGATCGCCCGCCACATCCACACCACCGCCTCCGCCAACGGCAAGCGCGTACAGGCGCTGGGCGGCGCCAAGAACCACATGCTGGTGCTGCCGGACGCCGACCTGGACGCGGCCGCCGACGCGGCGGTCTCCGCGGCCTACGGCTCGGCCGGCGAGCGCTGCATGGCGATCTCCGCCGTCGTGGCCGTCGGCGCCATCGCCGACACCCTCGTCGACAAGATCCGCGAGCGCGCCGAGAAGATCAAGATCGGCCCCGGCAACGACCCGACCTCCGAGATGGGCCCGCTGATCACGGCCGCCCACCGCGACAAGGTCGCCTCGTACGTGAAGGGCGCGGCCGCCCAGGGCGCCGACGTGGTCCTGGACGGCACCGGCTACACGGTGGAGGGCAACGAGAACGGCCACTGGATCGGCCTGTCCCTGCTCGACAACGTGCGGACCGACTCCGACGCCTACCGCGACGAGATCTTCGGCCCGGTGCTCTGCGTCCTGCGCACGGAGACCTACGAGGAGGGCGTGGCCCTCATCAACGCCTCGCCGTTCGGCAACGGCACCGCGATCTTCACCCGCGACGGCGGCGCGGCCCGCCGCTTCCAGCTGGAGATCGAGGCGGGCATGGTCGGCGTCAACGTGCCGATCCCGGTGCCGGTGGGCTACCACTCCTTCGGTGGCTGGAAGGACTCGCTCTTCGGCGACCACCACATCTACGGCAACGACGGCATCCACTTCTACACCCGCGGCAAGGTCGTCACGACCCGCTGGCCGGACCCGGCCGACGCCCCGGCGGGCGTGGACCTGGGCTTCCCCCGCAACCACTGACCGGCCACCGACCCCCGTAGGACCACTCGCCCCCCGCAACCCTCACCGCGGGGGGCGAGTCCGTTTCCGGCAGGCCGGTCCGTCATGCCGGTCCGTCAGGGCAGCAGCGACCAGACGTCCGTACTGGTACGGCAGCCGCAGCACGGAGTCCAGCGCGCCCACCACCCGGGCCAGGTTGCGGTGGTGCGCCGGGAGACCCCACTCGGCGGTGACGTCCCGGGCGCGGCCGCGAAGTCCGCCGCGAAGTTCAGGCCGCCGCCGGGCAGGAGGTACGCGATCCCGTGCGGGGGCCGGGTCGTGTCGGCGACCACGTCCACCGTGATGGGGGCCGGGGCCGGAGCTGCGGTTTGTGGCGGGCCGGGTGTCGCTGTGGTCCTGGTCCATCGCCTGTGTGGCTCCCCGTGTCGGTGATGGCCGGATGCCGTCACCGGGGGACGCCCGCGCGGGTCAGTGTGTCTGAGCCAAGTCCCGTTCGGAATCCGGCTGTTCCTCCGTTTCGAGGCGGCGGCGGCGCCGCAGCACCAGGAAGACCGTCAAGGCGCCGAGGAGCACCAGGAAAAGCCCCAGGGCGGGCCAGGGGACGGCGATGAAGTCCGTCTCGGACTTCGACACCAGCTCGGGGTGGGCCGCCGCACCGGCGGTGATCCTGACGGTCACCCAGTCCGACTGGGGGGCGTCCGGCCACGGTTCGGTCAGCTCGATCCGCTGGCCGGGAAGCAGCGCCAGCTTCAGCTCCCGGGCCGGCCGGTCCAGCACCTCACGCCCGAACAGGCCCTCGGCGGACACCGTCACGCGGGGGTCGACGACCACGTTGCCCCGGTTGACCAGCGTGTACGTGATCGCGGCGTGGGCGTCCTTGACCCAGGGCAGCAGCGGCGCCGACCGCTCGACCTTCACGTCCTCCACGCTCAGCCCGGGCGTCAGCGGCCCCGGCACCCGGAGGTACAGCCGGGCGCCCACCGAGCGCTTCACCCCGACCTGGACCTTGCCGTCCTGCTGCACGCCCTCCACGGCGGTGTTCAGGGCGACGATCCCGCCGACGTGGTCGCCGGGCGTCGCGTCCTCCGGGACCTTCACGGTGAACGGGATGTCCTTGCGGCCCTTGGCGGGCACGGTGACGGTGGACGCCGTCTCGGGCGGCAGCGCGATCCACGTGCCGACGTCCTTGGGCTTCGTCTCCACGGGCAGCAGTGCGAAGGCGCCGCCCGAGGGGGTGTTCACGGCGTCGGTGGCGAAGACCTGGAACGTCAGCTCCTTGTCGGAGGAGTTCAGGATCGTGACGCTGTCGCCGACGGAGGTCCCGGCCGGGCCCTGGTGGAAGAAGTAGGCGCGGTCGGTCATCGCCGCACCGGCGGCGGGTGTGGGGAAGACCCCCCAGGTGCCGTTGTCCGCGGCGGTCGCGGTCGCGGCCGTGGCGGGGAGCAGGCCCACGCCCAGCAGCAGGCCGAGGAGCAGACCGTACGGGGAGGTGCGGGTGCGCATGGGAGGTTCTCCAGTCGGCGCGGAGACGGGGAAGGGGTGGTGCGGCGCCGGAGCGCCGCACCACCCTGGACGGAGCAGGCCGTACGGGTACGGGTTCGGGTACGCGTACCCGTACGGGTTACGCGATGGAGAAGGTGACCACCGACTGGTAGGTGTCGGCGAACATGAACGGCGGGAGCTGGATCATCCCGGCGCCGCCGACGGCGAACTCGCCACCGGTCAGCTCGTCCCCGCCGGCGTTCTGCGAGGCGATCTTCAGCGGGACGTCGGTGATCGCGCCGGGCGCGCCCGCGGTGCAGGTGCTCGGGCTGTCCGGGTTGGTGACCGTGCAGGACGGCTGGATGCCGATCTGCGCCTTCGCCATGGAGTGGCCGGTCGTCGTGTTCAGGAACGGCGTACGGGTCGCCGTCAGGTCCCAGCCGAGCGAGCCACCGCGGAAGTCCTGGACGGTCGCGGCGTTGAACACGCCGGTCAGCGACTGGGACTTGCCGTTGATGGTGACCGAGCCGAAGTTGACTGCCGGCTGGCCGTCCTTCGGGCCGAGGGCCAGCGGTCCGGGCAGGACCTCGACGTCGACCGGGTTCTGGACCCCGACCGCCTTCTCGATGTAGGAGAAGGACTTGGACGTGGTCGCACCGTCGATCTTGATGGCGTCGGCCTTCTTGGTGACCGTGAGGTTGCAGGTGGCCACGCCGGAGGCGTCCGCCGAGCCGGTTCCGGCGTCACCGGTCGCCGCGCCCGCGAGCAGGGCGGAGCAGGTGACGGGCCCGGCCGCGAAGTTGGCGCCCGTGACGACGACGGGGGTGCCCGCCTCGCCGCTGTTGGGCGTCAGCTTCGTGGTGACCGGGTCCTTGGGCAGGGCCTCGACCGCGACCGAGCCGACGACGGCGCTGGGACGCGGGTTCGGGGTGCAGATGGTCGTGAAGACCGAACCGCCGAGGTTGGCGTCGGTGACCATCTGGTCGATCCTGACGTCGACCGTGGTGCCCTCGGTGCCGTCCGGGACCTTGATCGTGCCCACGACGGGACCCGGGTCGAGCGGCACGCCCGGCTGGACGGTGACCGTCTCGGGGGCACCGGTCACTGTCTGGAGCCCCGCGCCGACGACCAGGGCGATCTTGGTGGTGTTCACCGTGGTCACCGCGAAGGCGGGTATGAGCGGGCTGGTGCCCGGGTCGATCGTGATCGGGACGGTGTCCCCGGCCTTGGCGCCGTCCGGGAGGGTGACCGTGAAGTTCTGGGTGCCGGATGCGTCGGACTGCGGCGCGGGGGCGTCGCAATCCACAAAGATGGGCGTGGTCTTGGTCGCGGCGTGAGCCGTCCCCGCCAGACCCACGACGCCACCGGTCAGGGCCAGGGACAACGCGCCCGCCCCGGCCAGAACTCTTCGTCGGAACGTTGTACTCACTGGGTCGCGACTCCTTCGTCAGACGAACCCCTCCCCCCACCCGCTGTGTGGGGGAGGTCGAGCCGGTGCGGTGGCCGATATTGACGCGTCGCCGTGATGAGAAGTCAATGACTTGTTTTCGCAGGAAGCACACAGAAATTGATGGGCCATCAGGGAGAGTCTGATGGCCCATCGGATACCGACCGGTCGGGGTGGCGGTCCGGCCTCCCCCGGGTCTCCTGCGGTCTGGCGGTCTGGCGGTCTGGCGTCTAGCGGTCGGTCGGAGCGTGCAGGAGCAGGTTCGGGGTGCCGGGCGGGAGTTCGCCGAGGTGGTCCGTGACGGCCGAGCGCAGCAGGGCCTGGGAGACCTGCGCCGGGGTCCTCGCCACCCCGCCCGCCAGGATCAGCGCGGCCACGCCCGCCGCGTGCGGGGCCGCCATCGAGGTGCCGGAGGCGCGCGCCGCGGCGGTGGGGGAGCCCTTCCAGGCCGAGACGACGGCCACGCCCGGCGCGGCGAGGTCCACGCAGGGGCCGTGGTTGGAGAACCGCGCCCAGCGGTCTCCGGAGTCGCTCGCGCCGACCGTGAGCGCCTCGGGGACCGCGGCGGGGGAGCCGGAGCAGGCGTCCTCGCCGGCGTTGCCGGCGGCCGCGGTGAAGGTGATCCCGGAGGCGACGGCGCGGATCACCGCCCCGTCGAGGGCGTGGCTGCGGGTGCCGCCCATGCTCATGTTGGCCACCGCCGGGGTGGCCGGGTTGCGGGCGGCGTCCTTCACCATCCAGTCGATGCCCTTGAGGATGCCCGAAAGACTCCCGGAACCCCGGCAGTTGGCCACCTTCACGGAGACGAGGGAGACGCCCTTCGCGACCCCGTACGTCTGCCCGCCGAGCGTCCCCGCGACGTGCGTGCCGTGGCCGTTGCAGTCGCCGGAGCTCTCCAGGAACACCGCGTTGTAGCCGCTGCGGGCGCGGCCGCCGAACTCCTGGTGGCGGACGTTGATCCCGGTGTCCAGGACGTACGCGGTGACGCCCTCCGCCTTCGTGGCGTACGTGTACGAGCCGTCGAGCGGGAGGTCGCGCTGGTCGATCCGGTCCAGCGGCCAGGGGGGCTGCGGCTGTGTGCGCGGCTGTGTGTCGGAGATGCGGAACTCGGTGTCCGGTTCCACCGAAGCCACCCGGGGGTCGGCGGCCAGGGTCGCGGCGCGGGAGGGGGTGGTGCGGACGGCGAAGCCGTTCAGAGCGGTGTCGTAGACGGCCCCGACCTCGTCCCCGGCGTCCGCCGCCTCGGCGGCCAGGGCGTGGGTGGGGGCGCGGGAGGTGGCGTCCTTGAGGACGACGACGTAGGCGGCGGTGGGGGCTTCGGCGTCGGTGGCGTCGGAGTGCGGCGTCGGGGCGGTGGCCGTGGTGGCGGCCGCGAGGAGCGCGGCGGCCGGCAGGAGTGCGGCGAATGCGGTCATGCCGCCGATGCTCGGCGAGCGGCGGGGCGGGCGCGCGGAGGGTGCGCCGACTGGCGGCACGACACGCCGCCGCGGGGGGTAGGGCCGGGCCGCGCCTTCCGGGGCGGGGCTGGGTGCGCGCGGGCCGGCCCGGCTGGGGCGGGGCCGGTGCGCGTGGGCCGGCCCGGCCGGGGCCGGGCGCGCGCCGGGGCGTCTCCTCGGGCGTCGAACGGTGCCAGGGGTCGGTGGGCCGAGGGGGGTGCGTTCGACGCCCTGCGGGGACGCCCCGACACACACCCGGCCCCGTCCGGGCCTGCGGGTGTCGGCCTGGCGCATGCCCGGCCCTGTTTGGGCCTGCGGGGATGCCCCGGTGCATGCCCGGTCCGGTTCGGGCCTGCGGGGATGCCTCGGCGTATGCCCGGTCCGGTTCGGGGCGGTGGGGATGCCTCGGCCCCGTTTGGGATGGTGGGTGTGGAGGTGTTTTAGGGGGTGAGGGGCCAGCCGCGCATGGTGAAGGTGCCTTCGTCCACGGCGGCGGCGGAGTCGTAGGTGGCCAGGGCTGCCTCGTTGTCGGTGTCCACGCCCACCCACATGCCGTAACAGCCGCGCGCCTTCGCCTCGTCGGCCAGCGCGAGCGTCAGCGCCCGGCCGATGCCGCGGCGGCGGTAGCCCTCGTCCACGGAGAGTTCGTACAGGCACATCTCGGTGCCCTTGTCGGGGTGGGTCATCTCCACGCCCGAGACCATGCCGGCGGGCACGCCATCCACGTACGCGATGAGCATCAGGTGGCCCTGGGCGGCGAGGAACCGCTCCGACCACTCGGGGTGGGCCGGTCCGTCGAACAGGGACTCGGCGGCGGTGAGTTCGGTGGCGGTGACGGCCCGGCGGATGTCCATGGCGGCCACGATAACGGCGGGTGGGCCCTATGCGTCGCGCACCGCGAGGGCGGCCGCGTAGCCGGTCGGAGCCGGGAGGTCCGTCAGGAGCCAGTCCGGGACGGCGGCCGGGGTGGGGCCGGAGCCGACGTACGGCTCGTCGATGCCGAGGGCGATCCCGGTGCCGATGCCCTTCAGGCAGGCCTCCTTGCGGGACCAGACGCGGGCCAGCGCGGACCGGCGGTCCGCCTCCGGGAGGGCGGTCAGTTCGGCGGTCTCCCTCGGGTGCAGGTTGCCCAGTACGTCGGCCACCGCCTGCGCGCTCGGGTACTCCTCGATGTCGACGCCGACCGGCTGCGGGGCGAGCGCGACGTACGCCACGTCGCCGCTGTGCGAGAGGGAGAAGTGCACCCCGCCGCCGGCCACAGCGGGCCGGCCGTGCGGGCCGGCGCAGCTCGGGCAGTCCTCCCGGACCAGGACGACCTCCGCCGGAGCCACCCCCAAGTGGCCGCCGAGCAGCACCCGCAGCCCGATGTGCGAGGCCGTGTACCGGTGCCGGTCGGCGGGCCGGTGCTTCAGCCCGGCCTGCTTCAGCTCGCCCGCGTCGAGCACTCGCGCCGCCTCGGCGACCGCGATCCCGCCGACCACGTCCAGCCCGGTGTCCAGGGCCCACACCGCCACCGCCGCGCCCTCGGGGAGCGGTCCGGTCCGCAGTGCGTCGCCGCCGAGCTGGTTCACGTAATCGGTCACCCGCCCGAGACTAGACGACGTGGTCGGACGGCTGGTTAGGCTGACCCCCGAGTGATCGTCCGGAGGGGGAGCAGCGTGCGAAGTGCAGTCGTGACGGCGGGAGATGACAGGATCCGGTGGGTCGAGCTCGCCGGGGAGAAACCGGCGCGCGTGTACGTGCACGGGCTCGGATCCACCTCGCCCGCCTACTACGCGGCGAGCGCCACGCATCCGCTGCTGGCCGGACGCCGTTCCCTGCTGGTCGACCTGCTGGGCCACGGGCACAGCGACCGGCCCGAGGACTTCGACTACACCCTCGAAGCGCACGCCGACGCACTGGCCGCAGCCCTCGTCGCGGCCGGCGTGGAAGGCGCCGAGCTGATCGCGCACAGCATGGGCGGGGCCGTCGCCATCGTGCTCGCCTCCCGCCACCCCCACCTGGTCTCCCGGCTGGTGCTCGTCGACGCCAACCTGGATCCGGCGCCACCCGTCCCCGCCGCCGGCAGTAGCCGCATCGCCGGCTACACCGAGGAGGAGTTCCTCGCGGGCGGCTGGGCGGAGGTCCGCGACCGGGTCGGCGCGCACTGGTGGTCCACGATGCGGCTCGCCGGCCGGACCGCGCTCTACCGCACCGCCGTCCACCTCGCCGCGGGCACCATGCCCACCATGCGGGAACTGCTGTTGGAGCTGAAGATCCCGCGCGGCTACCTGCTGCCCGAGGCCGACGGCCCGCTCCCCGGCGCCGAGGCCCTGGAGGCCGCGGGCGTCACCGTGCTGGCCGTGCCCGACTGCGGGCACAACATCATGCTGGACAACCCGGACGCGTTCGCCGAAGCCACCGCCACGATCCTGGCCAGGGACTAGCGCGCGCTCGCCGGGGCTGCCGGGGCGCCGGAGTGCTGCCCCGCGCCCGGGGACGGGGTGCCGTCGGTCCAGGCGTAGACGCGCTTGCCGCGCACCGCGACCTGGTACTGGAACCGGTCCCGGCACTCGGGCCGCACCTCGGCCCGGATACGCCCCGGCCACCACCTGGCGCCCAGCTCCGGATCCTCGATCCGGTGCGGCGTGCCCGCCGTGCACTGCGGGCCGTCGAGCGGGATCTCCCCGAGGTTGAACCGGATCAGCCGGGCGTTGCCGTCGGTGCGCACCCGTATGCGGACGTCGGTGGCGTCCTTGGGTATCCACGAGGGCAAAACGAACGCCTGGTTCCCGCGCGTCGGAGCCTCGGCGGCGGTGGCGAACCTCTTGCCCTTCTCCTTGAACACGCGGTCGTCGATCGTGTCGGACAGGGGGTTGGGCGGGAGATTGGGCAGCGCGAAGGCGGCGGTGGCGAGGACTCCCACGGTGGCGGCGGCGATGACGAGCGGGCGGCGTTTCATGCCTTTCAGTCTCGGCGGAGGGACCCCTCTCGCGCGTCCCTCCCCAGGACCAATCGATTCCCCTGCCGCAGGTCCCATACGGCGTCATACCTGAGAGGGAGCCGGATCAGGAAGTAACCGGACGGAGCCCGGAGCAGTTGGCCGGGGGAGACCCGTAGTCACCTCCCCCCACCTCCGAGGAACGCCATGCGCCGCTTCGCCCCCCTTCTCGCCGCCGCCGTCGCGGTGCTCGCCCTCGCCCCGTCGGCCGTGGCGGCCCCGGAGGTGCCGGCCGACAAGCCGCAGGTGCTGAGCCGCTGGACGCAGACCGGCGCCGCCAGCCAGCAGGAGTGGGCCCGGGCCCGCGAGAACCGGAGCGCGTGGGACTCGTACGCCTTCGACTGGTCGACGGACCACTGCACCGGCGCCCCCGAGGAGCCCTTCGGCTTCCCCTTCGCGACGGCCTGCGCCCGCCACGACTTCGGCTACCGCAACCACCGCGCGGCAGGCCTGTTCCCGGCCGCCAAGGCCCGCCTGGACGACGCCTTCCACGCCGACCTCGGACGGGTCTGCGACCGGTACGCGGGCGCCCGCAAGGCCTCCTGCGACAGCACCGCGTGGCTCTACTACCAGGCCGTCAAGGGCTTCGGGATCCCCGGCACCGGACTCCTCACCGGAGAGTGAGGGGCTCGGCCCCGGCGCTCCGGCCCGACCCCGGCTCCTCGGAGATGCCGAACCGGTCGTGCAGGGCGCGCAGCGGTTTCGGGGCCCACCAGTTGGCCCGGCCGGCGAGCCGCATGGACACCGGTACGAGGACCGCCCTGATCAGGGTGGCGTCGACGAGGACCACCACCACCATGCCGATGCCGAGCATCTTGAGGAAGACGATCCCGGACGAGGCGTACGCGGCGAACGACGCCGCGAGGACGACCGCCGCCGCGGTGATCAGCGGGCCGCCGCGCTCCAGGCCGGCGGCGACCGCGCCCGTGTTGTCGCCCGTGCGGTCGTACTCCTCCTTGATCCGCGCCAGCATGAAGACCTCGTAGTCCATCGAGAGGCCGAAGGCGGTGCAGAACATCAGGATGGGGATGCTGGGCTCGATCGAACCGCTCGCGGTGAAGCCGAGCGGGCCCGACAAGTGCCCCTCCTGGAAGACCAGTACGAGGACCCCGAACATCACCCCCATGCTCAGGATGTTCAGCAGCACGGCCTTCACCGGAAGCAGCACGCTGCCGGTCATCAGGAACAGGACCAGGAGAGTGGTCACCAGGATCAGCCCGAGGACCAGCGGCACCCGGTCGACCAACACCGTGCGGAAGTCGCGAAGTTCTGCGGGGTAGCCGCCGATCGTCGTTCCCGGGGCCGTCGTACGGATCTCCGAGAGCACCCGGTCGACGTCCCGGTCGAGTCCGCGATGGGTGGCGACCACGGAGAACCAGGTGCCCCGCCCGCCCGAGAACCGTTCGGAGTGGCCGTTCGGCTCGGTGATCCTGCGCCCGTCGGCGTACGAGCCGGTGAGCGCGTCGACCTGGTGGACCTCGGCGATCCGGGACAGGGCCAGGGCCGTGGCCTCGATCTCCGCCGTGTTCGTCCCTGCGCCCGTCGGGCTGGGCCGCAGGACCTGGATCGCGTCCATCTCCTCGGCGGCGAAATTGTCCCGGATCTCCTGCTGCACGACCCGGCTGGAGACGTCCCGCGGCAGCACCCGCTCGTCCGGAACGCCGAAGGAGAGCCCCAGCGCCGGTGCGGCCAGCCCCAGCAGCACCACCAGCGCCGGGATCCCGTACAGCAGCGGCCGGCGCATCATGCGCAGGGCGGTGCCGTGCCACCAGCCCCGCGCGGGGCGGGCGGTGTCGCCCTTGCGGGCGATCCGGTGGCCGAGGCGGGCCAGCGCGGCGGGCAGGATCACCAGCGCCGCGAGGACCGAGGTCAGGACCGTGGTGATACCGGCGTACGCGAACGAACGCAGGAAGGGGAAGGGGAAGAGCAGCAGGGCGGACAGCGAGAGGACCACGGTCAGCCCGCTGAAGGCGACGGTGCGGCCCGCCCGGGCGACGGCCCTCTCGACGGCCTCGGGTACGGACCGGCCGGCCCGCAGCTCCTCGCGGAAGCGGTCGATGACGAAGAGGCTGTAGTCGACGCCGAGTCCGATGCCCATCACCAGCGCCAGGTTGGCGGCGAAGGTCGACACGTCGGTGACGAGGGTGACACCGCGCAGCAGCGCCAGTGAGGTGATCACCGAGAACAGGCCCATGCCGAGGGTGAGCAGGGCGGCCGAGAACCGGCGGTAGACGGCGAACAGCAGGAGCAGCACGAGCGGAACGACGATCGCCTCCGCCCGCAGGAAGTCCTTGCGGGCCTGTTCGGCGGCCTGCCGGAACACCTCGTCCCCGCCGCCGACCCGAACCTTCACCACGGAGCCCGGACCGGATCCGTCCCGGGTGAAGTCGGGGGAGAGGCCGGCCAGCCTGGTTCGGGCCTCGGTCACCGTCCCCGACAGCCGGGCGATGATCAGGGCCTGCTTGCCGTCCTCGCCGCGCATGGTCGGCGTGTTGTCGCGCGACCAGTACGAGAAGACCTCGGCCACCCCGTCCCGCCCGGCCAACTCCTGCTCCAGGGCGCGGCCCTCGGCGGCGACGGCGGCTTCGTCGACGGTGCCCCGCGTGGCCGTGACCATCAGCAGCACACCGGGCGTGCCCGTCCCGAACTCCCGCTCCAGGACGGCCCGGGTGGCCACCGACTCGGAGCCGGGGCTCTCGAACCGGCTCAGGACCAGCCGGTCCATGGTGCCGGCGGCCAGGACCAGCCCCAGTACGGCGAGTGCGACGCCCGCCAGGGTCAACAGCCGGGCCCGGCGGGCGGCCACCCGCCCCCAGCGCTGCAGAAGGGGACGGTCGGACCGGTCTGTACGCGGCATGTGCTGCTCTCCGAACGAAGGGGAAGGGGAGTGGAGGGACGGGCCCCGCTTCACCTTCGGGGAGAGGGCTTGACCAGCCGCTGGAACGATCGCTGACCGTCCGGGATCTCAACGGCCGGACGGCGACCGGTAGAACCTGCCGGTAATGCCTAGCCTGGCGACCCGGCGGCCTGATGGCCTGCCGGGGGTTTCGGTCGGGGGGAAACGATGTCTGGTGTGCTGTTGCGCGAGCGCGGCTTCCGCGACTCCGAGGGCGACGGACCGGGCGGCTCAGCACTGTGCTTCCGGCTTCTGGGGCCGCTGCGGGTCACCCGCGGTGCGACGGTGCTGGAGCTGGGACCGCCCCGGCAGCGCGCCCTGCTCGCCGTGCTGTTGCTCAGGCCCGGCCTGGAGACGGGCGTCGATCAGCTGGTCGAGTCGCTGTGGGGCGAGGACTGCCCGGCGTACGCGAAGAACCTGATCCAGAAATACGTCTCGGGCCTGCGCGCCCTGCTCGCGGCCGGCGAGGGCGGGGAGGGCGGGGAGGGCGGGGGCCCGGGTGTCCGCCTGGAGTGGTCGGGGAGCGGCTACCGGATGGACGTCGGCCACTGCGAAGTGGACCTGTACGCCTACGAACAGCTGGCGGCGGCCGGCCTGGCCGCCACCCGCGACGGCGACCTCGTCCGGGCGGCCGAGCTGCTGGAAGAGGCCCGCACGATGTCCACGGGGCCCCTGGCCGAAGGACTCGAAGGTCCCATGCTGGACCGCGAGCGGCTCTACCGCCAGGAGCGCTTCCTCGCGGACATGGAGGTGCGCGCCGAACTGGAACTGGACCTGGGCAGGCACCGCAACGCCGTCCCTTACCTGCACTACGCGGTGCACAAGTACCCGTTGAGGGAGCGGTTCCTGTGGCTCCTGATGCTCGCCCTCTACCGCTCGGACCGCGGGAACGAGGCCTTGGCGACGTACGCCGCCCAGCGCGCCCGGGTCGTGGAGGAACTCGGCGCCGAGCCCGGCCCGGCCCTGCGGTCCCTCCACGCGCTCCTGCTGCGGCAGGACCCGCAGCTGATGGTGATGCCGGCCCTGCGCCTGGACGGCCACGCCCCGTTCGGCCTGCCGGGCACATAGGTTCGGGGGATGGGCGTCGTGGTGACCGGCCGTGTGCGACCGAGCGGAGTGTCGGGGCGCGAGTTCGAGCCAGGCGATCATCTTCCGGTCGCCGCGCGGCGCGTCTGGAGCAGTGCCCGCGAGGCCGTAATCGGACGAGCATGAATTCGGGTCGTCCGTCGGCAAGCGCGTGTAAGACCTGCGGCGCACCTGCCTGACGGCCGGGCCGAACAATGGAGTCCCGCCTGCCCGGGTGCCCGCTCGGGCGGGCAATTGCGCCCCTGGCTTGCTCGCTGCTTATGCCCGCTGTGTCACTGGCCGGCCGGTCTATCTGCAGAAGCGCATCGAAGGCCCGCAGGAGCTGCCCGAACAGCCGGCAAGAACCGTCCGAAGCCGGGTGCGGCCGGACTGCCGACGCCTCGGCAAGGAGTGGTGAAGGGGTGGTGACGGGGTTTATGTCACCGCTACGGAAGTCGCGCTAAAGTGCCGCTGACCTGCGCGGAAACCCTCCCGGGAGAGAGTCCTCGGGATGGTGGACAGGAAGTGCCCCCGGCAGGACTCGAACCTGCGGCCAAGTGCTTAGAAGGCACCTGCTCTATCCACTGAGCTACGGGGGCCGGAAGTGGCCGCGGTGGGCCGTGCCGGGTCAAGGATAGGGCTCCGGTTGCCTTGTCCCGGTTGCTTCACCCGCGTGCCACGATGTGTAGGTTCGGTGAAGCGGTCCCGATAATCGCAGGCAGGTGCGATTCTCGCACCGCTTTTGCGCCGCGGCGCCCTGGGTGTTGTGCACTCGTTATGCCTGCGTCCCACTCGTCCACTGTGTCCAGGATGTCCTTCTGGAGTAGCGCTCGGCGCGCAGAGGACTTATAAGCTTCAAAAATGGTCCTAAATTGGGCATTCTTCGCATGTGGTGACCTTGGATGTTCGGCCTCAGCTGCTCGATGCCCTGTCCGCCCTGCGCGACCGGGTCGCGTCCGTGCGTCTGCCGCTGCCCCTGCCCGGCGCCCCACGCGCCCGCCAGACCAGAGCGGAGCTGCTCGCGCAGCTCGACGACTACCTCGTACCCCGGCTGAAGGCGCCCGAGGCGCCCATGCTCGCCGTCGTCGGTGGGTCCACCGGGGCCGGTAAGTCCACCCTCGTCAACTCCCTCGTCGGCCGCCAAGTGAGTGAAGCGGGGGTGCTCCGGCCGACGACGCGCATCCCCGTGCTCGTCTGCCATCCGGACGACCACCACTGGTTCGCCGGGATGCGGGTGCTGCCCGACCTGATGCGGGTCTGGGTGCCGCACGACGAGGACGAGGGCCCGCCGGCCCTACGGAAAGACCCCCGCGACCGGGGCCGCGGACCCGGCCACGTGACCCGCGAGATGCGGATCGAGACCGTGTCCACCCTGCCCCGCGGCCTCGCCATCCTCGACGCCCCCGACATCGACTCCCTCGTCGTCGAGAACCGCACGCTCGCCGCCGAACTCATCTGCGCCGCCGACGTCTGGGTGATGGTCACCACCGCCTCGCGGTACGCCGACGCCGTCCCCTGGCACCTGCTGCGCACCGCCAAGCAGTACAAGGCCACGCTCATCACCGTCCTCGACCGGGTCCCGCACCAGGTGCTCGCCGAGGTCTCGCGCCAGTACGCCGCGCTCCTCACCCGGGCCGGGCTGGGCGACGTACCGCGCTTCACCGTGCCCGAGCTGCCCGAATCCGCCGGTGGCGGCGGGCTGCTGCCCGCCAGCGCCGTCGCACCCCTCTTCGCCTGGCT
Organism: Streptomyces sp. NBC_01351; assembly: GCF_036237315.1. Taxonomy (GTDB): domain Bacteria; phylum Actinomycetota; class Actinomycetes; order Streptomycetales; family Streptomycetaceae; genus Streptomyces. Next base: position 5,523,050 of record NZ_CP108356.1, read on the forward strand.
CGCCCACCACGCGCAGGATCCGGCCGCCCGCCAGTACGCCGTCGGCCGGACCGCCCTCGGCGCGCTCGACTCCCTCTCCCGGCGGATGCCCGAGCTCGCCTCCGCGGTCGCCGCCCAGCACGCCGCCGCCGTACGGCTGACCGTCGCCGTCGAGGACGCGTACAAGAGGGAGGGCAAGCGGGTCCAGGGCCGCCTCGACCGGGGCGCCGTACTCGCCGGCGACGCCCTCACCCGCTGGCGCGGCTACCCCCTCGACACCAGCGCCGACGAACTGCTCGACTCCCTCGCCGACTCCCTCGCCGCGCTCGTCCAGTGCGCGGTCGCCGGCGCCGACGAACGCATCGCCGAGGCCTGGAAGCGCGAGCCGGCCTCCGGAGCCGTCCCGCTGCCCGCGCCCGACAGGGAAGCCGGCGAACGCATCGGCATGGCCGTACGGCGCTGGCGGCGCGTGCTGGAGGAGCTCGCCGAGGAAGAGGTCACCCACCTCGACAGGCAGCCCGCACCCGATCCGGACGCCGTCGCCGCCCTCCTCGTCGCCGCCCTCCTCGGCGGCAAGCGGGCCCGCCCCGCCGGGGAGCGGCTCGCCGAACGCGTCGGCGCCCAGGCCGCCCTGCGACTGCGCGACCGGGGAGCGGAACTGGTCCGCGAGCACCTCGACCAGGTGCTGCGCGCCGAACGCGACCGCAGGCTCGCCCCCCTGGAGGCGCTCGAAGTGACCCCCGAACCTCAGGCCGAGCTCATCGCCGCACTGTCCGTACTGCAGAAGGAGAGGTGACGAGGTGAACGCCCTGACCGACCCCGACCGCGACCGCACCGACGACCGCTGGGACGACGGACTCATCGCGCGCTCGCGCCGGGCGGGAGCGGACGAGGGCGAAGACGAAGCGGGCCCGGACGGCGACGAGGCGCTCGTACGGGCCGTCTCCGGCGCCGGCAGCGACGGCGGCAAATCGGCCGCGCCCCCGCTCAGCGCCGAGGGCCAGGCCCTGCGGGTACGCCTCGACGCGCTGCGCCAGCTCGTCGGGCTGTCCCGGACCAGGCTCGACGGCAAGACCCTCGCCGAGGCCGGGCGGGTCCTGGACGAAGCGGCCGCGCGCCGCGGGCTGTCACCGCAGCACACGGTCGTCGCGATCGCGGGAGCCACCGGAAGCGGCAAGTCCACGCTGTTCAATTCACTCGCCGGAGTGCAGATCTCCGAAACCGGGCTGCGCCGGCCGACCACCGCCGCACCGATCGCGTGCAGCTGGTCGGACGGGGCCGCCGGACTGCTGGACCGGCTGGAGATCCCGGGCCGGCTGCGCCGCCGCCCCCGCGAGACCTCGGAGGCGGGCGCCCTGCGCGGCATGGTCCTCGTGGACCTGCCCGACCTGGACTCCGCGGTCGGCGCCCACCGCGACCACGTGGACCGCGTACTGGCGCTGGTCGACGCCGTGGTGTGGGTGGTGGACCCGGAGAAGTACGCGGACGCCGTCCTGCACGAGCGCTACCTGCGGCCGCTCGCCGGGCACGCGGAGGTGACCTTCGTCGTGCTGAACCAGTTGGACCGGCTGCCCGGAGAGGCCGCCGACCTCGTACTGGACGACCTGCGGCGGCTGCTGGACGAGGACGGGATCGCACTCGGCGAGCACGGCGAGCCGGGAGCCACCGTGCTCGGACTTTCCGCCCTGACGGGTGAAGGCGTCGGGGAACTGCGCGAGCTCCTCGCACAGTTCACCCAGGAGAAGGGCGCCCCGACCCGCCGGATCTCCGCCGACGTGGACCGCGCGGCCGTGCGCCTGCGGCCGCTGTACGTGGCCGACGGGCACGCGGGGCCGGAGATCGGGGAGGCCGCGCGCGCCGAGTTCGAGGACCGGCTCGCCGAGGCGGTCGGGGCGTACGCGGTCGGCCTCGCGGCCGAGCGCGCCTGGCGGCGCAACGCCGGCAAGGCGTGCGGCACGCCGTGGCTGCGGCTGTGGCGGTGGTACGAGAGCCGCCGCGCGCCCCGCACCCTGGCCGGCCTGGCGGCGCTGGCCGCGATCGGCGGCCGCGGCGCCGCCCCCGAACAGGGCCCCGTCGAGGAGGAAGTGACCGCGCGCCAGCGCGTGGAACAGGCCGTACGGGCGGTCGCCGACGAGGCCGTCACCGGCCTGCCCGAGCCCTGGGCGCAGGCGGTGCGGGAGACGGCGGTGCGCGGCGCCGAACGGCTCCCGGAGGCACTTGACGAGATCGCGGTGACCCTCGGCGCGGCGGTCGCCGTGCCGAGCGCGAAGCCGCCGAGGCCCGCGTGGTGGCCGGCGGCCGTGCTGGGGCAGGCGGCCATGACGCTGCTCCAGATCTACGGCGGGCTGTGGCTGGTCGGGCAGATCATCGGGGTCCTGGAGCCGACGCTGATGCCGCCGGTGCTGCTGATGGTGGCGGGCATCGTCGGCGGGCCGCTGGTGGAGTGGGCCTGCTCGATCGCGGCCCGGGGCCCGGCGCGCCGCTACGGGCAGGACGCGGAGCGCAGACTGCGGCAGGCCGCGGCCGGCTGCGGGCGGGGCCGGGTGCTGGAGCCGGTCGCGGCGGAGCTGCTGCGCTACCGGGAGGTGCGGGAGCAGTACGCGGCCGTCGCCGCAGGGGGGACGAAGTTGTCCACAACCCGTCAGTAGTCCACAGGCCCGAGCGGGCGTCGGCGGCTCGCCCCAGCATGGTGCGTAGCTCGTACGGATGGTCCGTGCGGGCTCGGGACCGAGGGGGAGGGCGGCCGGGATGAACGACACCCAGGTGACGCTGGTGGGGTTCGTGGCGACGCGGATCGACTTCAAGGAGATGGCGGGCGGCCCGTCGGCCAGATTCCGTTTCGCGGTGACGCCGCGCTACTACGACCGGCGCACGGAGTCCTGGACCGACGGCGCGACCAGCTTCTACACCGTGTGGGCGCGGCGCTCGCTCGCCGTGAACCTGGCCGGCTCCGTATCGGTCGGCGAACCGCTGGTGGTGCACGGCCGGCTGCGGGTCCGGGACGATCCCGCCGACGCGGAGGGCAACCGGTGGTTCTCGGCGGACATCGACGCGACCGCCATCGGGCACGACCTGAACCGGGGCACGGCGGCCTTCCGGCGCGTGGTGAAGACCGACACCCCACTGATGCCCACTCAGAAGGCGGCGGTGGTCTGAGTGTTCGAGGCGGATAGGATTCCCCGGTACTCACGGGCACCTGGGTCTTTGGCCCGAAGGGGAAGACTGTGTCGATTGCCGTTCCCGCATCCTCCGCTCCTGATCCCGCTCCTTCCGTACGGGGCTCCGCACGCCGCCCCCTGGCGGTGGCCCTGCTGGCCGCCGCCCTCACGGCAGCGCCGGGCGGCGCCCGCGCGGCCGCCGACTCCGGCCCGGCGGCGCCCCGGGCGCCGGAGGGCGCGAGCGCCGTGCTGGACGGGCTGAAGACGTACGGGCAGGCGGTCCTGCACTCCGGCGACGGATCCGTGCGGCTCATCCCGGCCGGCCTCTATGAGATGCGGGTCGACGGCGGCGGCATGCTCCAGACCTACGGGGTGGGCGTGGGCGGGAACGCGCAGCCGCAGTCCCGGTACACGGAGAGCGGCTGGAACGGCAGCCCGCTCGCGGGGAACGGGGACGCGGGCCGGATTCGCTGGGTCCTGGAGCACTCCTACCCCCAGCTGAACGATCTGGCCGGGCTCGCCAAGGCGGCCGGGGCCGGGGCGCTCACCGCGGAGAGCGCTGCGGCCGGGACCCAGGTGGCGATCTGGCGGCTGGCGGACAGGGTGCAGGTCGAGGCGGCGGACCCGGCGGCGGAGAAGCTCGCGGACTACCTCCAGAAGGCGGCGGGGCGGCTGCCGGAGCCGCCGGCCTCGCTGGCGCTGGACCCGGGAGACGTCTCGGGGGCGGTGGGCACCCGGATCGGCCCGGTGACCGTGCGCACCGGGGCGCGGAGCGTGTCGGTGGTCCCCGACGCCGCGGCCCTCGCGATGGGGGTGCGGGTGGTGGACGCCGAGGGGCGGCCCTTGGACACCGCCGCCCACGGCACCCGCCTGTACTTCGAGGTGCCCGTGGGCACGCCCGACGGGGTGGCCTCGGTCACCGTCCACGGGGCGACCAAGGTGCCGGTCGGCCGGGTCTTCACCAGCGAGGTGCCCGCGCAGGCGCAGATCGTGGCCGGCTCCAGCGAGTCCGCATCCACCGCCACCGCGACGGCGCTCTGGCCGAAGCCGCCGGCCGCCCAGCCGGGCTCCACCGCCGACCCGGCGGGCGCCGCGGCCCTGGGCACCCGCGCGGCACCCGTCTCGCCGACCAGCCCCGAGGAGGAGCGCCTGGCCGCCAGCGGGAGCTCGGCGGCCACCCCGGTCATCGCCTCCCTGGCGGTGGGCCTGGTGGTCCTGGGCGGGCTGGTGGTCATCCTCCTCCGCAAGCGGCCGCTGGACGAGGAGGAGCAGGCGTAGCAGGAGCAGGCGCAGGGCCTGTCCTTCGGGCCGGGCCCCGGCCCGGGGTTCGGATCCGGCTGCGTGGGTAGGCGAACGGGGATGACCGATCACCAGCTGACCTGGCCGGGCGTTCTCGCGGGGTGGGACCGCCGACTGTTCGACGCCGTGGCGCGGCGGCACTGGCCCGGGGCCGACCGGGTGCTGCCCGGGCTGGGGCGGGCCGCGAACCACGGTGTGCTGTGGGCCGGGGCCGCCGCGGCCATCGCCGTCTTCGGCTCGGCCGGGGCCCGCAAGGCCGCCGTGCGCGGGGTCGCCTCGCTGGCCCTGGCCTCCGCGACCATCAACACCGTCGGCAAGTGGTCCGTACGCCGGCCGCGGCCGCTGCTGGAGGGAGTGCCCGCGGCCCGGCAGCTCGCCACGCAGCCGCAGACCACCTCCTTCCCGTCCGGGCACGCGGCATCGGCCTTCGCGTTCACCGCCGGGCTGGCACTGGAGTCCCCGGGCTGGGCCGCCGCAGTGGCCCCGGTGGCCGCGTCCGTGGCCTTCTCCCGCGTGTACACCGGTGTGCACTACCCCTCCGACGTGCTCGCGGGCGCGGCGCTGGGCGTGGCCTCGGGGTTCGTCGTACGCAGGCTGGTGCGCGACGTCCAGGAGGCGCGGGTCGTGCCGGGGGAGGAACGCAGCGCCGTCGGGGCGCCCGCGCTGCCCGAGGGCGCGGGGCTCATCGTGGTGGTCAACAGCGGGTCCGGGACGGCGGCGGGCGCCGGGCTCGACGTGCTGCGCGCGAGCCTCCCCGAGGCCGAGGTGATCGAGTGCGCGGGCCCGGAGCTGCCCGCCGAACTGGAGGCGGCCGCCTCCCGGGCCACCGTGCTCGGGGTCTGCGGCGGCGACGGCACCGTGAACGCGGCCGCCACCGCCGCACTGCGGGCGGGGGTGCCGCTGGCGGTGTTCCCCGCCGGCACGCTCAACCACTTCGCGCTGGACCTCGGCCTCGCCGGCCCCGAGGACACCTGCCGGGCGGTGCGGGCGGGCCACGCGGTCCACGTAGGGCTGGGCCGCTTCACCCCGGGGCCGCACGGGCAGGGGGCGGGCTACTTCGTGAACAACTTCAGCATCGGCGCCTACCCGGAGCTGCTGCGGCACCGGCTGCGCTGGGCCCCGCGGATCGGCGGCGGCCCGGCCGCGCTGCTGGCGGCCTGGCGGGTCCTGCGCGCGGAGCGGCCCGTGCCGCTGCGGCTGGCCGGGCGGCCCCGGACCGTGTGGCTGCTCTTCGCGGGCAACGGCACGTACGGGGGCACCGGCCCGGCCCCCCACCGCCGCGACGGCCTCGGCGAGGGCCTGCTCGACCTCCGGCTCGCCTACGGCGGCGGCCGTCCCGGCCCCCGGCTCCTGGCCGCCGCCCTCGCGGGCCCCCTGAGCCGCTCCCCGGTCCACACCGCCACCCACCTGCGCAGCCTGCGCATCGGGGACATCCCGCCGGGCACCCCCCTGGCCTACGACGGCGAGTACGCCGAGTCCCCGGCCGCGGAGATCCTGCTGACCGGCCTCCCCGGCGCCCTGACCGTCTACCGCCCCCGCTGACCGGCCCCGGCCCCCGCCCCGCGCGTCAGGTCCCGTCCGGCCCGCCATCGGACGGGCCGAGCTCCCCGCCCCAGCTAGGGGGTCTGGACCATACGCGTTTCCCCCGGGGTATGGACGCCTGGCAAGATGGGGTGTATCTGCCCACCCATCGATCTGCCGGACGGTTTCTCTTGGCTGAGTTCATCTACACCATGCGCAAGACGCGCAAGGCGCACGGCGACAAGGTGATTCTTGATGACGTCACCCTGAACTTCCTGCCCGGCGCGAAGATCGGTGTGGTCGGCCCGAACGGCGCCGGTAAGTCCACCGTTCTGAAGATCATGGCTGGGCTGGAGCAGCCGTCCAACGGCGACGCCTTCATCTCGCCCGGCTTCACCGTCGGCATCCTCATGCAGGAGCCCAAGCTCGACGACTCGAAGACCGTTCTGGAGAACGTCCAGGACGGCGCCGCCGAGATCATGGGCAAGCTGAAGCGCTTCAACGAGGTCGCCGAGGAAATGGCGACCGACTACACCGACGCGCTCATGGACGAGATGGGCAAGCTCCAGGAGGTCCTGGACCACGCCAACGCCTGGGACCTCGACGCCCAGCTGGAGCAGGCCATGGACGCCCTGGGCTGCCCGCCCGGCGACTGGCCGGTCACCAACCTCTCCGGTGGCGAGAAGCGCCGCGTCGCGCTCTGCAAGCTGCTGATCGAGGCCCCGGACCTGCTCCTCCTCGACGAGCCCACCAACCACCTCGACGCCGAGTCGGTGAACTGGCTGGAGCAGCACCTCTCGCAGTACAAGGGCGCCGTCGTGGCCGTCACCCACGACCGGTACTTCCTGAACAACGTCGCCGAGTGGATCCTCGAGCTCGACCGCGGCCGCGCGCACCCCTACGAGGGCAACTACTCCACCTACCTGGAGAAGAAGGCCACCCGCCTCAAGGTCGAGGGCCGCAAGGACGAGAAGCGCCAGAAGCGCCTCAAGGAAGAGCTGGAGTGGGTGCGGTCCAACGCCAAGGGGCGTCAGACCAAGTCCAAGGCCCGTCTCGCCCGCTACGAGGAGATGGCGGCCGAAGCGGACAAGATGCGGAAGCTGGACTTCGAGGAGATCCAGATCCCGCCGGGCCCGCGCCTCGGTTCCATCGTCGTCGAGGTCAACAACCTCTCGAAGGCCTTCGGCGACAAGGTCCTCATCGACGACCTGTCCTTCACCCTGCCGCGCAACGGCATCGTGGGCATCATCGGCCCGAACGGCGCCGGCAAGACCACGCTCTTCAAGATGATCCAGGGCCTGGAGACGCCGGACTCCGGCGCCATCAAGGTCGGCGAGACCGTCAAGATCAGCTACGTCGACCAGTCCCGCGCCAACATCGACCCCAAGAAGACCCTCTGGGCGGTCGTGTCGGACGAGCTGGACTACATCAACGTCGGCCAGGTCGAGATGCCGTCCCGCGCGTACGTCAGCGCCTTCGGCTTCAAGGGCCCGGACCAGCAGAAGCCGGCCGGTGTCCTCTCCGGTGGTGAGCGCAACCGCCTGAACCTGGCGCTGACGCTGAAGGAGGGCGGCAACCTGCTGCTCCTCGACGAGCCCACCAACGACCTCGACGTCGAGACCCTGTCGTCGCTCGAGAACGCGCTGCTGGAGTTCCCCGGTGCGGCCGTGGTCATCTCCCACGACCGCTGGTTCCTGGACCGGGTCGCCACCCACATCCTCGCGTACGAGGGTGAGTCCAAGTGGTACTGGTTCGAGGGCAACTTCGAGTCGTACGAGAAGAACAAGATCGAGCGCCTCGGCGCGGACGCCACCCGTCCGCACCGTGCCACCTACAAGAAGCTCACCCGAGGCTGAGGCCGGAATCATGGCCAGACACCACTACCGGTGCCCCCTGCGCTGGGCGGACATGGATGCCTTCGGGCACGTCAACAACGTCGTCTTCCTCCGCTATCTGGAGGAGGCGCGGATCGACTTCATGTTCCGCCTCGCGCCGGGGGAGGGCAGTGAGTCCTTCACCGGCGGCTCCGTCGTGGCCCGCCACGAGATCGACTACAAGCTGCCCCTCGTGCACCGCCACGAGCCGGTCCTCATCGAATCCTGGGTGACCCGGATAGGCGCCGCGTCCCTGACCATCCGCTACGAGGTCAAGGACGAGGCGACGGAGGACGCGCCCGAGACGGTCTACGTGCGCGCCGAGACCGTGGTCGTGCCGTACAACCTCGCCGAGGGGCGGCCCCGCCGCATCACGGCCGAGGAGAGGCACTTCCTGGAGGAGTACCTCGACAAGCCGACGGCTCCCGGATCCGCTTCGGCTTCCGAAGGGCGCCTCGCGGCATGAACGAGCAGTTGCGCTTCGCCGACTCCGGGGAGGCGGCGGACCTCGCCGCCTTCCTGGGGCGGCTGGTGCACTACGACCGCGCCGCCGCGGTCCGCCTCCAGGCGGGCGGCGGCGCGCTCGCCGTGTTCGGCCGGCCGCCGTCCTTCGAGGTCCTGGCCGTCCGCACGGTGCGGCTCGCCGCGCCCGTGGGGACGCCGCTGGACGTGACGGTCTCCGCCGGTGAGCTCCTGGAGCACGTGGACGAGGCCTCGGCCGCGGCCACCGTGCCCGGGGCGGTCACCGGACCGCCCTGGACCGGGGTGCTCCCGCCCCGCGGCGGCTGGCAGCAGGTGCCCGGGCTGCCCGGCACCGAGCAGATGACGGCGGCCGTCGCGGCGGCCGTCGCCGAGTTCCGGGCCCGGGACGAGGCCCTGCCCCCGCAGCACCGGACCCGCTCCGAGCGCGACCGCATCGGCCGCGAGATCTGGTCCCGGACGCTGGGCGACACCGAGCTCCCGCTGCGCGTCGTCCACGCCGCGCAGTCCCTGGGCTTCCTGAGGCCCGTCCGGTCCACCGCGACCGCGGTCCCCACCGGCGGCCCGCCCGCGGACGCCCCCGACCCGGTGGCGCTGCTCGCCGCCGGGGCCTGGCTGCGGCTGCGCACCCCGTACGGCTCCGTCGCGATGCGCCGCCCCGGAGCCACCGGCGGCCTGGGCGCCCTCCTGGTCCGGCCGGTCTAGCACCCTCCGCGTTCCGCTTCGGGGTACGGTGCCGGATCCGCTCCGGATCAGCCCGCGGTGTTGATCATGGAGGCGGCCGCGTACGTCAGGTACTTCCACAGCTGCGCCTCGTGCTCCGGCGCCAGGCCCAGCTCGTCCACCGCGACCCGCATGTGCTTCAGCCAGGCGTCGTGCGCCGCCGCGTCCACCTGGAAGGGCGCGTGCCGCATGCGCAGGCGCGGATGCCCGCGGTGCTCGCTGTACGTGGTCGGACCCCCCCAGTACTGCATCAGGAACAGCGCGAACCGTTCCTCGGCAGGGCCCAGGTCCTCCTCCGGGTACATCGGGCGCAGCAGCGGGTCCTCGGCGACCCCCTGGTAGAAGCGCCGGACCAGGCGGCGGAAGGTCTCCTCGCCGCCCACCTGCTCGTAGAAGGTCTGCTCCTGAAGCGTGCCCCGCGGAATCTCATTCACCCGACCATCGTCTCAGACGCCCGGACGGAGGACCGAGGTCCTACGACTTGCCCGCACTCGCCTCCGGGGCCCCCGCGCAGCACAGTGGAGACATGGGCGCACACACCTCACGCACCACCGCGGTCCGGGATCTGCGGGAGACCGCGCACGCCGCCCAGGTGCGGGAGCTGACGACCGCCGGGGTGCTGGAGGATCCGCGCTGGCGCGCGGCCTTCGCGGCCGTGCCCCGGCACGTCTTCGTGCCGTACTTCTGGACCGGGCGCGGAGCCGGCCACGAGCGGCTCTGGGCCGAGGACCCCGATCCCGAGCGGCGGGCCCGCTGGCTGCGCGGGGTCTACGCCGACACCCCCCTCGCCACCCGGCTGCGCGACGGCCGGCTCGTCTCCTCCAGCAGCCAGCCCTCCCTGATGGCGAAGATGCTCGCGGCCTTGGAGGTGCGCGACGGGGACCGGGTCCTGGAGATCGGAGCGGGCACCGGTTACAACGCCGCGCTGCTCTGCCACCGCCTGGGCGAGGAGCACGTGACCACCGTGGACCTGGACGAGGAGATCACCGAGTCCGCGCGGTCCCACCTGGCGCAGCTCGGCTACCACCCGACCGTGATCACCGGGGACGGGGCGCGCGGCTGCCCCTCCACGGCCCCCTTCGACCGGATCATGGTGACCTGCACGCTGCCGATGATCCCGCTCGCCTGGCTCGACCAGTGCCGCCCCGGGGCGCGGATCCTGGCCCCGCTCTCGACCGGGCTGATCGCCCTCACGGTCCGGGACCCCGACTTCGCCGAGGGCCGCTTCCTGCACACCCCGGCCTACTTCGTCCCGCTGCGCGGGGCCATTGCCGGGCCGGTGCCCGCCGAGATCGGGGAGGTGCACGGGCTCCCGTACGAGATGGTGGAGAACGAGCGCTTCCAGTTCATGCTGGTGCTGACCGACGGGGTACTGCACCCCCGTGAGGCGCTGGACCTGTGGCGCCGGGAGGACCGGCCGGCCCGCGAGCGCTTCGGGGTCACCGTCGGCTCCGGAGGCCAGTGGTCGTGGCTCGACGATCCCCAGGGGCCCTACGTATGGCCCCTGGGGGACGGGTGAAGCGGGTGAAGCGGTCGGAGCGGTGCGTCAGCCGCGGCGGATCGTGATCGTGGTCCAGGCACCCACGTGGACGCGGTCGCCGTCGGTGAGCGGCACGGGGACGTAGGGCTGGATCGGGTCCTCGCCGCCGTTGATGGTGGTGCCGTTGGTGGAGTTCTGGTCCACCACCGCCCAGCTCAGGTCGGGCTGCTGGACGAGCACGGCGTGCGCGTGTGAGACGCCCGGGTCCTCCGGCGGCACCGACAGGTCGATGTCGGGGGACTCGCCCGTGGAGGCGCGGCGGCGGCCGATGGTGATCTGGCCGCCGGCGAGCGGAAGGTGCTGCTCCGGGGAGTACGCGGGCAGGTTGAGCCCGGCCGCCTCGGGGCCGCTGCGCTGCATCATCGCCATGAAGTACGAGCGGTCCGGGCCGATCGTCGCGGTCCAGGCACCGCCCTGGGCGGGGAACGCCTGCTGCGGGGGCTGCTGCTGGTACTGGGGCGCGAACTGCTGCTGGGGCGGCGGAGGCGGCCCCTGGTGGTGCTGCTGCTGGGGCTGGTGCTGCTGCGGGTACTCGTGCTGCTGGGGCGCCTGCGGAGGCGCCGGCTGCCGCTGCTGGTACTGCTGCTGCGGGGGCTGCTGGTACTCCGGCTGCTGTTGCTGCTGCTCGTGCGCGGGCGGCGGCAGCAGCCAGTCGTCCTCGCGCTGGAGCGGCTCGGCCGGCCGGTTCACCCGGGACGGCCGCGAGCCCTGGTAGTCGAAGTGGTCCTGCGCGTAGGTCGGCTGCCCCGGAGCGGGCGGCGGCGGAGGAGGCGTGGCGCCGGTGCGGGGGCCGAGACCGAGGCCGGTGCCCGGGCCGGCGTGCGGCGTCCGCGTGAGGTAGTTGTAGCGGCACTCCTCGCAGAACGGGGCCATGGCCTCGCGCGGGGTGCGGCACTGCGGGCAGAGCTCGGCCTGGACGGTCGCGGCACCACCGGTCGGGGGGAAGCCGTAGCCGTAGGAGGGTGCCGCGGGCGGAGCCTCCTGGGCCGCCATGCGGTGGCCGCAGACCTCGCACCAGTCGTCGGAGGCGGACTGGTGCCCGTTCGGGCAGGTCGGCATGGCGGCTCTTCCCCCTTCTTCTCCCCGCGGCATCACCGCAGGTCTTCTCAGGTCTTCTTGACTCGGACGGTCTGCGTCGACCGCGTTTCGAGGGTCATCTCGTCGGCGTCGGCGACCTTTGCTTTCAGCCGCACAGTACCCGCCACCGCATCCACGACATCCACCACCTTCGCCAGAAGCTTCGCAGTGTCGGCGTTTCCGGACGCGCTCGCCAGCTGTACGGCGCGTCCGAGCTTGGCCGTGGCGCCGTCGACATCGCCCAGTTTGCGCGCTTCCAGGCCCTGCTGGATAGCCTCCGCCAGCTCCGCCTGCCCGGTGTAGTGCGCGACCTGCGGGTTCATGGCCGTGGAAGCGGCCAGATCGCTCGTCCAGACCGCGCGGACCAGACCCTGGGCGAGGTTGGTCACCGGTTCGCCGGGCACCGCCGAGGGCAGGACGAGCGTCGCGCGGGCCGCGAGCATCTCCTGGCCCACGGCCGCTCCCGGGACACGGACGCACACGTGGTACTCGCGGGACTCGTCGCCCCACGAGCCGGTCGGGTAATCGCCGGCCCGCGGCCCGGCCTCGGTGCGGCGGTCGGTCAGATCCTGGACGGCGGGCGCGACCTGCTTCACGTACTGGATCTCCGCGCCGACCGGGGTCCACAGGCGCAGCGAGACGTCCGCGACCTCCTTGCCCATGACGTTCTCCATCATGCGCGTGAAGTCCCCGGCGAGGTGGGCCGGGTCGGCCACGATGTCGGCGGAGCCGAGGAGCGCGCTCGCGATGCCGGTGACCTCCTTGACCTCCCAGTCGGTGCCCACACCGCGGGCGTCGCAGGTGAAGCGGCCCGCGCACGCGTCCAGGGTGGCGCGGAGCACGGCCGGCTCCTCGTGCTCGTTGCGGCCGTCGGTGAGCAGGATGCCGTGCCGGATGGCGGCCGAGGACTGGCGCAGCAGCCCGTCGGCGAGCCGCAGCCAGGTGCCGATGGCGGTGCCGCCGCCGGAGCTGAGCCCGCGCAGGGCCTCCTTGGCCTGGGCCCGGGTGGCCGGGTCCGCGACGGCGAGGCGGCCCTGGCCCGGATAGACCTCCTTGGCCACGTGCGTGCCGGCGATCACGGCGAACGAGGTGCCGTCGCGCAGGGTGTCGATCGCGGCGGCGGTGGCCTCGCGGGCGCCGCGCATCTTGTCCGGCGGGTACTCCATCGACCCCGAGCAGTCGACCATGATCACGACGGCGGCCGTGCCGTGGGCGACGCTCGCGCGGGTGGCGGTCGCGCCACCGGTGGCGGTGACCGTGACGATCGCGTGGACGTCCCGCCCGCCCTCGGGGAGGAACTCGTTCTGGTACACCTCCACGCTGAAGCGCGGGGCGCTCGGCTTGGCGAAGTTCGCCATCGATTGGACTCCTTGGGGCTCGGGCGGGAGGGCGGGCGGGCAGGCGGGTCAGACCTGGGGGCGCGCTTCCGGTTCCGCTTCCGTCGCGGGTTCCCGTTCCGGTTGGGCATCGGGTGAGGGCTGCGCGAGGGCCGTGAACGGGACCACGGCCACGGTGACGTTGTCGTGCCCGCCACCGTCCAGCGCGTGCCCCACCAGGACCTGCGCACTGTGCAGCGGGCGCGCGGCGGCGTCCGCGGGCAGCACCTGGGCCATCTCCCGCGCGGACTCCGCGTAGTTCCACAGGCCGTCGGTGCAGACCACGACCACACCCGGGTGGTCCGGCTTGAAGGTGGCGGTGTGCGGTTCGAGGTCGTACGCGTCGGCGCCGAGCCAGCCCGTGATGGCGTGCGCGCGGACGTCGGCGTACGCCTCAGCCTCGCCCATCAGGCCGGCCGCGACCATCTGGGCCGCCCACGAGTCGTCCTCGGTGAGCCGGCGGGGGAGCGCGGCCCGGTCGTCCGGCACCCAGTAGGCCCGGCTGTCGCCGACCCAGCCGATGGTCAGCAGGCCGCTGCTGACGACGGCGCCGACCAGGGTGCAGGCGGGGGCGTTCTGCGCGCCGGGGACCTCGGGGGCCAGGGCGTTCACGGCCGCCGCGGCGGCGAGGATCGCCTCGTGCATGGCGTCCTGCGGGTGCGCTCCGCGCGGGAGCGCGTCGAGCAGGGCCTCGTTGGCGGCGCCGGCGGCGGCGGCCGACGCCTCGTCGGGGCGGCTGGCCGAGGAGACGCCGTCGCAGACGATCGCCACGGTGGCGGCGGAGCCGTCGGGCAGGGCGGTGGCCGCCACGGCGAAGGAGTCCTCGTTGCGGTGGTGGCGCAGACCGCGGTCGCTGACGGCCGCGACGCTTCCGAGCTCCTCCTCCAGGTGGTCCCGCTCGCGCGGCTGCGCGTGGCCGCAGTGCTCGCAGTACCCGTCGGTGTCCACGTGGCCGGAGCGGCAGGCGACGCAGGTCTTGCCGGTGCCCTGCGGGGCCTCGGCCGGGGCTTCGTGGCCCGGGCCGCTGCCCTCGTACGGGGCTTCGTACGCCGCTTCGTACCCGGCGTCGTACGGGCCTTCGGCCGCGCCCCGGGCGATCCCCTCCGGCGGCGTGGCGGTCCCCTGCGGGGTGCCTTCGGGGGACGCGGCGGCAGCGCCGTGCCGTCCGCCCGGGCCGTCGGGAGCCCACGCGGTGCCCTCCGGGGGCGTGCCGCCACCGGGCACGTCGTACCTGGCCTGCGGCCCCTCCGGCCCGCCGCCGTGGGCGTGCTCCGCGGAGCTCCACGGCGACTCGGCCGGGGCGTCGACCAGGGTCGGCGCGGCCGAGGCCACGGTGCCCCACCCGGGCGCGGGCTCGGCGGAGCCGTAGGACCCGCGCGGCGCCGGGGGCGCCGGCGGCGCGGCGGGCGCCGGGGGGAGCTCGATCGTCGGGCGGTCCGCGGACGCCGCCGGGGGAGGGGAGGTGACGGCGTATCCGCAGACTCCGCAGAAACGGTCACCCTCCTCCAGGGGTTCCGCGCAGCTGGGGCAGCCCGACAGCCGATGCATCGACATCACTCACACCCACGTCCGGGGACGGAAACGGTTTGCCCGTTCCACCAGTTCGATCCTCTCCTCGCCCCGCTGCGCCAGCCGCGCGAGCACGCGGTACGAGCGCTCCAAGCCGAAGCGCAGGCCCCGCTCGTCCAGTTGACTGCCGAGCAGCGAGGTCCCACCGGGGTCGGAACCCCGGCTACCCGACAGTACCCAGTCCAGGGCCGAGCCCAGAACTTCGGTGGCGAGCCGCTCGTGACGCTCGGGGTCCAGACCGAACCGCCGCAGCGCCTCCACCTGGTCGGCGGCGGCCGTCAGATCGGCCAGCAGCGGCTCGTGCGGAGACCGGTCGCGCAGACGTGCGCGTACGGCTGCCACCCGGGCGGCGGTGTAGTGGATGGACGCCTCCGGTACGGATTCCAGCGTGTGCACGGCTCCGTCCCGGTCGCCGGCGGCCAGCCGGACCCGGGCCAGCCCGAAGGCGGCGCTGACGAAACCGGGGTCGGTGGCCCACACGAGGCGGTAGTACTCGGCGGCGTTGTCCAGCTGGCCCAGCACCTCCGCGCACAGCCCGAGGGCCAGCTTCGGCGCGGGCTCGCCCGGGAAGGCGTCGTAGATCGCGTCGAAGGACAGGGCCGCGATCTCGTTGTCCCCGGTGGCGAGCGAGGCGATGCCGCGGGCCCACACCACCCGCCAGTCGTCCGGATGCAGGGCCTCCAGGTCCGTCAGCGTGCGGGAGGCCTCCGGCAGTTCGCCCAGTTCGAGGCGGGCCCGCAGCTCGCGCAGCCGCAGCTCGGCGGAGTCGGCCGGAGCCGAGCCGAGGGCGGCCAGGAGGTCGCCGGGCGCGGAGGCCAGCAGGCCCGCCAGGAACCCGGCGTTCGGATCGGCCGCGTCCACGAGCGGTACGGGCAGCGCCAGGGCGGTCCCGTGGGTGTCGAGTGCGGCCGCCGGTGCCGCTCCCGCGGAGGGCGGCGGGGATACGGGTGCGGGTGTGATCCCCGCGCCCCGGGCGGGAGGCTCCCGCCGGGGCCCCGGCACTGCGGCCCCCGCCACGTGCGTGGCGCTGCTCCCGATCGCGGGCACGGCCCCGGCCGGGCCGCCGGCGGCGGGCCCCCAGGGGGCTCCCGCGGGCACGGCGACGCCGCCGGGCGGCGTTCCGCCACCGGGCGCGTGCGCCCAAGGTCCGGCCGCCCCGGGCGGGGCCGAGGCCGGGCTTGCGGGCATCCCGGGCGCGGGAGCGCCCGCGGGCAGCGGGACGCCGCCCGCCGGGGTTCCGGCCCCGGGGGTCCGCGACCAGGTGCCGGGCGACCCGGCCGGGGCCTGGCCTCCCGGAGCTCCGGCGCCGGGGGCGTGGGCCCAGGTGCCGGGTGCCCCCGTGCCGGGACCCGCCGCGGGCATGGCGACGCCGCCGGGCGGGGTTCCGGCCCCGGGGGTCTGCGACCAGGTGCCGGGCGACCCGGCCGGGGGCAGGGCGGTGCCGCCCTGCGCGGCCGCGGGTGATCCGGCACGTGAAACGGCGCGGCGGCCTGCGCCGAGGGAGCCGAGCAGGCCGGCGCCGCGGCGCGGGGTCACCGTACGGAGGCCCAGTCGGGAGACGGCCGTGTCGGCCGTGTCCGCGAAGAGCTGGGTGTCCGGGACCCGGGTCTCGGGGCCGAACAGGGTCGACAGCTGCGGCCGCGGGCGGCCCGTCTGGAGCGCGACCACCTCCCGCAGCACGCCCGTCAGCTGGTCCGCCATCTCCTGCGCGGACGCGAACCGCCGCCCCGGATCCGGGTCGGTCGCCCGCACCAGCAGCCGGTAGAAGGACTCGTACCGCTGGAAGACCTCGATGTGTTCGGGGTCCGGCAGCGAGTCCACGAAGACGTTCGTGTAGCCCTGGAAGTCGAAGGTCAGGACGGCCAGCGTCCGCGCCACCGTGTACAGGTCGGAGGCCACCGACGGCCCCAGCTCCGCGACCTCCGGCGCCTGGTAGCCCACGGTGCCGTAGATGGCCGACTCCTCGTCGTCCATCCGGCGCACCGCGCCCATGTCGATCAGCTTCAGCTGGTCCTGCTGCTGGATCGCGTTGTCGACCTTGAAGTCGCAGTACAGGAGGTTGCGGCTGTGCAGGTGACCCAGCGCCTCCAGCGCCTCGATCCCGTACGCGCAGGCCTGCTCCACCGGCAGCGGATCGCGCCGGCCGTCCGGGCGGCGCCGCTCGTTCGCGATCTCCTTCAGCGATTTGCCGCCGACGTACTCCATGACGATGTACCCGTCCAGCGAACCGGTCCGCTGGTCCAGGTGCTCCACGAAGTTGTAGATCCGCACGATGTTGGAGTGCTCGATCTCCGCGAGGAAGCGCCGCTCCGATATCGCGGCCTCCATCGCGTCCTGGTCCCCGGTGTCCAGCAGGCCCTTGAGCACCACCCACCGGTCCGAGACCGCCCGGTCCACCGCCAGGTACACCCAGCCGAGCCCGCCGTGCGCCAGGCAGCCCGCCACCTCGTACTGGCCGCGCACCACGTCACCCGCGTGCAGCTTCGGCACGAAGGAGTACGGGTGCCCGCACTTGGTGCAGAACCCTTCCGTCCGGCCGGGCCGCTCACCCCGGGCCCGGCCCACCGGGGCCCCGCAGTCCGAGCGCGAGCAGAACCTCTTGCGCTCCGGCACCTCCGGGTTCTCCAGGACCGCCGCCGAGGGATCCGGACGCGGCACCTCCGGCACCTTGACCAGCCCTGCGCCGAGCCGGCCGCGGCCCGAGACCGACGGGGCCGAGCCCGAACTGCGCACCGACACCGAACGGGTGGAAGCGGCCCCCGACAGCGCGCGGGACAGCCGCCCCGACACCGAGCGCCGCGACGAGGACGAACGCGACGAACGCGAGGAGCGCGCCGAGGTCGAGGCCGAGGACGAGGAACGCGAGGAGCCGGCGGATCCCGCCGAGCCCTGCGACCCCCGGTCGCCCCGGGCGTGGCTCGTCATCGCCGTCGGCGGCGACACCAGCTCCTCCGCGCCCGCCGCGACCGCGCCCACCGGCGCCAGTCCGCAGGTGTCGCAGTACAGCTCCCCGCCGCCCATGTCCTCGTACGTCCCCGGGCAGCCGGGGCGCAGGCACGCCGTTCCTACCAGGCTCATGCGCCGTCCTTTCCGGGAGTCCCCGTGCCCTGCAGGGCCTCGGCCGTCGCCTGCTGGTAACGCAGGACGGCCTGTTCGGCGGCCCGCAGATCGCAGGGCGCGCTCCACAGCATCCGCCGGGCCGTGTCGTACCGCTCCATCAGCAGCGGGTCCTCCGCCATGCCGTGCCGTGCCACCTTCGCCTTGTACGCGTCGAGCCGCCCGCGCAGTTCCGCCCGTACGGCCAGCGGCGCCGTCACCGCGGTCAACGATTCGCGGGCCCGCCGCAGTTCCTCCTCGGCCCGCTCCTCCAGGGATTCCAGCAGCGGCGAGAGCCGGTGCCAGCGCGCGTGGCGCCGGTGCTCGGCCGCCGCCGCGAGCTGCTCCTGGAGCACCGTCGGCGGGCCGCTCACGGCGGGC
The DNA here is from genome assembly GCF_036237315.1 of Streptomyces sp. NBC_01351. Classification (GTDB taxonomy): domain Bacteria; phylum Actinomycetota; class Actinomycetes; order Streptomycetales; family Streptomycetaceae; genus Streptomyces. Next base: position 5,541,123 of record NZ_CP108356.1, read on the forward strand.
ACCTCCGACGCGGCGATCTTCGCCAGTACCTCGCCGCGCGCGGTCCGCGCCTCCGCCAGGGTCCGGTCGGCCCGCGAGAGCACGTCCCGCAGGCTGATCAGCCGCTGTTCGGCGTCCTGCCGTACGTCCAGCACCGCCTCGACCTCACGGCGTACGTCCTCCAGCGCGAGCGCGGCCCGGTCGTAGCGCCCTGTGTCGGGGCGGCCGCCGCCCGGGGCGGAACTCCCCGCCGCGGGCTGCCAGAAGGCCAGCGGGTCCGCGATGACCTGCGCCCGCAGCTCCGTCAGCTCGGCGGTGATGTCCTCCAGGTCGTCGCCCGAGGGGTGTTCGCCGGGGCGCACCCCCACCGAGTGGGCCAGCGAGCGGGTGCGGTGCAGTTCGGCGCCGAGCAGGTCGATGCGGGCGGGCAGCGCCGACCACACCGCGTCGGCGGCCACCACCACGTCCAGCGAGCGCGCGTACAGATCGTTCATCCGGGACACCAGCTCGGCGAGCGAGAGCCGCTCGGCCAGCGCGGCGCCCTCCACGGCGGCCCCGGAGATCAGCACGCCGGGACCGTGCAGCCGCTCGGTCAGCTCGACCAGGTCCTCGCGGTTCGGCCAGCGGCGCCGCTCCCGGATCCCCCGGGCAGCGGTCAGGGCCCCGCTGTAGGCGTCGAAGTACGTCCACAGCCGGGTGATGTCGGCCTCGGCGGCCGTCCACCGCTCCTTGGTGAGCCCGGTCAGCCCGGCCCCCTCCAGCAGCCGGCGGCCGGCGTGGTCCTGGAGGGCGAGCAGCGAGGTCTCGACGGCCTCGTGCTCCGCGCCGAGTCTGGCCAGGGCACGGTCGACGCCGTCCCTGTCCATCACCGCCGCTCCGCCGTCCACCGACCGCGCCTCCACCGATCGAGCCTCCGCGTCAGAATCCGCTGCCACCGGCCTCAGCCGTCCCGGTACTTGGGCGCGGGCGGCGCGGTGACGCCGGGCAGCACCGCTTCGAGGTGCTTGCGGTAGGAGACCATCCACGGGCTGTTGGTGCCGCCCGCCCGGTAGCCCTCCAGCACGTTGTTGACGCGGCGGACCAGGTCGGAGGCGTCCTTGTTCATGGCCACGCCGTAGAACTCACGGGTGAACGGCGAACCCACCAGCCGCACCGAGGGATCCTGCGCGGCCTGGCCGGCCGCGAGGGCGTTGTCGGTGATGATGCCGTCGACCTCGCCCAGCTGGAGCCGGACCAGGCAGTCCAGCTGGTTGGGCACGAGGACCGGCGTCGCGCCGTACGACTGGGACTTCAGCGAGGCCTCCGCCGTGGAGCCGGCCGCGACGCAGATCTTCTTGTCCTTCAGTGAGGTGTCGTAGCCGGTGATCGGCGAGCCCTTGGGGGCCAGCACCTGCTGGCCGGCCTCGAAGTAGGCGGTGGAGAAGGCCACGTCCTCCAGCCGCTTGCAGTTGATGGTCATGGTCCGCACGACGATGTCGACGCGGCCCTCCTGCAGGGCGGGAATGCGCTGGCTGGTGGGGATCGCCCGGTAGATGACCGCCTTCTCGTCGCCCAGGATGTCCTTGGCGATGGCCTTGACCAGGTCGATGTCGAAGCCGTCGAGACGGCCCTGGGTGGACTGGTCCTCCAGGGTGGTCCCGCTGGTGGTCTGGTTGCGGTAGCCCCAGCGGAAGCTGTTCTGGTCCACGCCCGCGACGAGCTTGCCCGCCGCCTTGATCCGCGCGATGGTCGCCCCGTCCACGGCGGACGGGCGCAGGCTGGCCTCCGGGTCCTGGCAGGTGTCGCCGGGGGCCGCCGGGGCCACCGCCATCGAAGCGGGCTCGCGGAACACCGCCGGGCGGCCGGAGTCCGGTGTCGCCGAGGCCAGGGGCAGCAGCACCGCCGCGGCCGTCACCGCGCACGCGGCGGCCATCGCCGTCACCCCGCCCCAGCCGCGCAGCCGGCCGAACACCCGCCGCGCGCCGCTCGCCCGCGGGGCCCCGGAGGGCCGGCCCGGACCGCTGCCGCCGGCTCCGTCGCGACCGCCGGGTCCACCAGGTCCGCCCGGTCCGCCGGGTCGGCCAGGACCGCCGCCGACGCCGCCCGGCCCGCCAACGCCGTCGGCTCCGCCGGAGCCGGTCAGGCCCGCGTGGCCGTCGTGGCCGCCCGAGCCCGCCGCGGCGCCCGGACTTCCGTGGGGCGCGCGGCCTTCGAAGCCCTCGGAGACCCGCCTCGCTCGTATCCGCATCGCGCTCACCTGTACTCCGAAAGCCTGCGCCCGATACCGAGCAGCGCCGCCACCGCGCCGAGGACCGCGAGGGCCGCCGCGCCCGTCACCAAACCGCCCAGCGCGCCGATCCCGTCACGGGCCGCCCGGGTGAACTCCCGCTGTTCGTGGGCCACCGCCTGCTCCAGGGAAGCGTCCACCGTGTCGAACGCGGCCCCGCTGGAGTCCTTGTGCTGCGCGTCCCCCACGACCTGGGTCAGCGCGGTCTCGAAGTCACCCTTCAAGTCCGCCTCCCGGGCCGCCGTGTGCCGCTGCTTCCACTGCTTCACGCCGTCCACCGCACGGCTCACCGGAGCCCGCCCGGCCTCGTCGTCGGCGAGCCGGAGCGCGGTCGCCAGCCCGGCGTCCAGCTGCTCCATGTTGGTCGTGAACTCCACGTCGTACTTGTCGGACTTCTTGTCGTCGGCCAGTACGGCGCCGCGCGCGACCAGAGTCAGGTTCTCCCCGGCCCGCGCCTGGAGGGAGGCGATGCGCGCGTCGTTCAGCACCTTCAGCGACTCCTGCCCATCCGCGCGGGCCGCGCCCAGGTCCGACCGTGCCACCGTGTGCCCCACGGCCAGCCACATCAGGACCACCACCGACGCTGCCGTCGCGGCCAGCAGCCCGTGGTTGAAGACCCGGTTCGTCCGACGGTAGTTGCGCCGCTGCGCCCACACCAGGGCGGCGAGCGACACCAGGCCCACACCGAGCGAGACCAGCGGCCAGGACCGGGCCTCGTCGTAGTCGGTGTACAGCCGGTCGGTCTCCGCCTGGTACAGCCGCTGCGCGGCGGGGAGCAGCTGCGTGGTCATCTGCTCATTGGCGTACCGGAGATAGGCACCGCCCAGCGGCATGCCCTGCCGGTTGGTGGCCCGGGCCTGCTCGATGAGGCCGGTGTAGCGCGGCAGCTGCTCGCTCAGCAGGGATATCTGCGCGCGGGAGTCCTCGTCACCGCCCGCGTTGGCGGCCGCGTTCACCAGCAGCTTGGAGGCGTTGGCGATGTCCTTCTCGTAGCGCTGGCGGACCTCGCGCGGCTCCTGGGCGCCCAGCAGGAACCCGCTGGAGGAGGTCGTGTCGGCGTCCGCGAGGGAGCGGTAGATGCTCGCCGCGTCCGCGCTCAGCGGCTGGCTGCGGCCCACCACGTCGTCGGCGGCGGTGGACCGGCCCGTGATCTCCCAGACGCTCACCGCGCCGAACAGGAGCACCAGGGCGGCCAGGAAGGCGCCGATGATCCGCAGCCGGCCCGGCTCGGTCGTCGCGGCCGCGCGCAGCCGCTCCACGCCCTCGGCCCAGGCGGTGCCCCGCCCTGGCGGCCCGTCCGGCGGCGGCCCCGACGGACCGGCCGGCGGTCCGGAGACACCGCCCCCGGGCGCGGGTGCGCGTGATGTGATCGCCACCGTGACCTCCCCCTCGGTCCTGTCCACTGTCCGCAGCAGTATGGCGTCAGTGCCGGTCGCCCACACCATCGGTGCTCGATCTTGGGCGATCTGTCCCCCCGGCGCCCCAGCCAAGCCTTCACCGTGAATACGTTCCTGCGACCGTCACGGTTCCAGACCTGCCGCGCCCCGGGGCAGGTTCACCCGAATTGGGCGTCGAACCGCGTGCCGAACCGGGCGTCGGAGCGGGCACCGGACCCGGCGTTCAGGGAAGCCCCGAAATGCGCGCGGAGCCTGGCGTACCCCCCGGGCGCCGACCCGAGGGCGTCCAGGCCCAGGAGTGCGGCGCCCAGGACCGGTGGGGCGGTGATCACGTCGATCCGGGCGAGCGGGGCCCGTTCGGCCAGGCCGCGGGCGATGCGGTCGTTCAGCTGGGGGTGCCGGGCGGCCAGTACCCCACCGCCCAGCACCACCGGGACCTCCCGGTCGAGGAGTTCCAGGCGGTGCAGCGCCACCGCCGCCATGGCCACGACCTCGTCCGCCTGCCGGTGCACGAGGGCGCTCGCCACCGGGTCCCCGGCGGCCGCCACCGCGAACAGCACCGGGGTGAGTTCGTGCCGCCGCCCGCCCGGGATCCGGCCCAGGTGCAGCGCCTCGATCAGCCCGTACATCGAGGCGTGCCCGAAGTGCGCGGGCAGCGCCCGGGCCAGCTCCGTCGGCTCCCCCCGACCGTCCTCGGCGCGGGCCGCGAACCACAGGGCCTCCTCGGCCAGTCCGCCCCCGCCGCCCCAGTCGCCGGAGATCCGCCCGATCGCGGGGAAGCGCGCGGTGCGCCCGTCCGGGGTCATCCCGACGCAGTTGATGCCGGCCCCGCACACCACCGCGACCCCGCACGGCTCGTCCACACCGGCCCGCAGGATCGCGAAGGTGTCGTTGCGCACCTCGGTGGCCGCGCCCCAGCCCCGCGCGCCGATCGCCTCCGTGAGCTGCTGCTCCTCCACCGCCAGGTCCGCGTTGGCCAGGCAGGCCGACACCCGTGCCGGGTACGGGGACCCGGGCCCAGGCGCGGGCAGTCCGGCGGCCGCGGCGGCCTTCGCGACGGCCTGCCCGAGGACGTCCACCGCGGCCTCGACGCCGCAGAGCGGGGGCTGGAATCCCCCGGAGCGCCCGGTGCCCAGCACCGTGCCGTCGGCGGCGACCAGCGCCACGTCCGTCTTGCTGTTGCCCGCGTCGATCGCCACGACGGCGGGGAGGGTCACGCCCACGCCAGGTGCTCCTTGTTGTGCGCGAGGAGCCGGTCGGTCAGCCCCTCGGCCAGGTCGAACTGCCCGACCAGTGGATGGGCGAGCAGTGCCTTGAAGACCCGCTCGCGGCCACCGCGCAGGGCGGCGTCCAGCGCGAGGTCCTCGTACGCCGTCACGTGCGAGACCAGTCCGGCGTACAGGGGGTCCAGCCGGGGCACGGGCAGCGGTACCGGACCGGAGGCGTCGACCCGGGCCTGCACCTCGATCACCGCGTCGTCGGGGAGGAACGGCAGGGTGCCGTGGTTGAGGGTGTTGACCACCTGCACCGGTGATCCGCCGTCGCCCAGCAGGGCGGCCGAGAGGTCCACGGCCGCCTCCGAGTAGAAGGCCCCGCCCCGCTTGGCCAGCAGCGCCGGCTTCTCGTCGAGCGCGGGATCCGCGTACAGGCCGAGCAGTTCCCGCTCCATCGCGGCGACCTCGGCGGCCCGGGAGGGCTTCGCGCCCAGTTCCCGTACGACCTCGTCGTGGGCGTAGAAGTAGCGCAGGTAGTACGAGGGCACCACTCCGAGCCGGTCGAGCACCGCGCGCGGCAGGTGCAGGTCGGCGGCGATGGCCTCCGCGTGCTCGGCGAGCAGCCGGGGCAGCAGGTCCTCGCCGTCGGGCCCGCCGAGGCGTACGCCCCGCTCCCAGGTCAGGTGGTTGAGCCCGACGTGGTCGAGGTGGACCTCGACCGGGGCCACGTCCAGCAGGGCGGCGAACTTCCGCTGGAAGCCGATGGCCACGTTGCACAGCCCGACCGCCTTGTGCCCGGCGGTGAGCAGGGCCCGGGTGACGATCCCGACCGGGTTGGTGAAGTCGATGATCCAGGCGTCCGGGTTGGCGCGGCGGACCCGTTCGGCGATGTCGAGGACCACCGGCACGGTGCGCAGCGCCTTGGCGAGCCCGCCCGCCCCCGTGGTCTCCTGGCCGACGCAGCCGCACTCCAGCGGCCAGGTCTCGTCCTGGAGCCGGGCGGCCTGCCCGCCGATGCGCAGCTGGAGCAGGACCGCGTCGGCGTCGGCGACGCCCGCGTCGAGGTCGGCGGTGGTGGTGACCGTGGCCGGGTGGTCCTGCCTGGCGAAGATCCGCCGGGCGAGGGCCCCGATCAGCTCCAGCCGCTCGGTGGCGGGGTCGATCAGCACGAGCTCGCTGACGGGCAGGGTGTCGCGCAGCCGTGCGAAGCCGTCGATCAGCTCGGGGGTGTAGGTGGAACCGCCGCCCACCACTGCGAGTTTCATCGTCGTTCAGCCTTTCACGCCGGTCAGGGTGATGCCTTCGACGAACGCCTTCTGGGCGAAGAAGAAGAGGACGATCACCGGTGCCATGACCAGTACGGTCGCGGCCATGGTCAGGTTCCAGTTGGTGTGGTGCGCGCCCTTGAAGGACTCCAGTCCGTAACTGAGCGTCCAGGCGGCCGGGTTGTCCGAGGCGTAGATCTGCGGGCCGAAGTAGTCGTTCCAGGCGCAGAAGAACTGGAACAGGGCGACCGCCGCGATGCCGGGCCTGGCCATCGGCAGGACCACGCGCAGCAGGGTGCGGACCTCCCCGCAGCCGTCGACGCGGGCGGCGTCCAGGTACTCGTCGGGGATGGTCAGCAGGAACTGGCGGAGCAGGAAGATGGAGAAGGCGTCGCCGAAGGCCATCGGGATGATCAGCGGCCACAGCGTGCCCGACAGGTCGAGCTGCTTGGCCCAGAAGAGGTACATGGGGATGACCACCACCTGCGGCGGCAGCATCATCATGGCGATCACGAGCAGCAGCGAGAGCCGCCGGCCGCGGAAGCGGAACTTGGCGAGCGCGTACGCGACGGGCACCGAGGAGACCACGGTCAGCAGGGTGCCGAGCCCGGCGTACAGCAGGGTGTTGCGCCACCAGGTGAGGAAGCCCGGGGTGTTCCACACCGTGGCGTAGTTGCCCCACTCCCAGGTGTCCGGCCACAGGTCGCGGGTCAGCGTCTGCCGGTCGCCCATCAGGGAGGTCAGCAGGAGGAAGACGAAGGGGAGGACGAAGAACAGGGCGGCCGCGACGCCCAGCGCGTGCACGCCGACCCAGTGCAGTACGGCCTTGCGGCGGTGGTGGTGATGATGTCGGCGCATGTCAGTCACCCGCTCCGATCAGTCCGCCACGGCGGCGCATCAGGAGCGCGGTGAAGGCCATGGAGAGGGCGAAGAGCACCAGGGCGACGACACAAGCGGAACCGTAGTCGAAGCGCTGGAAGCCGAGGTTGTAGACGAGCTGGGGGAGGGTCAGGGTGGACTTGTCGGGGTAGCCCGGTTCGAACTGCTGGCCCGAGCCGCCGATCACCCCGGCCGCCACCTTCCCCGCCACCAGCGGCTGCGTGTAGTACTGCATGGCCTGGATGACCCCGGTGACCACGGCGAACAGGATGATCGGGGAGATGTTCGGCAGGGTGATGTGCCGGAAGCGCGCCCAGGCCCCGGCCCCGTCCAGCTCGGCGGCCTCGTACTGCTCCTTCGGTACGTCGAGCAGCGCGGCCATGAAGATGACCATCAGGTCGCCGACCCCCCACAGCGCGAGCGCGGTGAGCGCGGGCTTGGACCAGTCGGCGTCGGTGAACCAGCCGGGGGTGGGCAGGCCGACCGCGCCCAGCAGGGTGTTGGCGGGGCCGGTGCCGGGGTTGAGGAGGAAGACGAAGGCCAGGGTCGCGGCGACCGGCGGGGCCAGGTAGGGCAGGTAGAAGAGGGTCCGGAAGATCCCCGCCCCCGTCTTGATCTTCGTGATGAGCAGGCCGATGCCCAGGCCGAAGACGACCCGGCAGGAGACCATCACCACGACCAGCCAGAGGGTGTTGCGCATCGCCGGCCAGAACAGCGGGTAGTCGGAGAAGACGTAGGCCCAGTTGTCCAGGCCGTTGGGGACGGGCTGCCGGAAGCCGTCGTACTTCGTGAAGGAGAAGTACACGGTGGACAGCAGCGGGTAGGCGAAGAAGACGCCGAAGCCGATCAGCCAGGGCGACATGAAGGCCGCGGTCCGCAGCGCGGACCGGCGGCGCTTCGTACGCAGGGTGTGCGTGCTCGTGCTGGTCATGGAGGGCTACTTGGCCTTCGCGATGTCCGTGTCGATCTGCTGGTCGGTCTTGGCGAGACCGGCCGGGATGTCGGCGACGTCGCCCTTCTCGACTCCGTACGCGAAGTCCTCGAAGGTCAGCTGGTAGGTGCCGCCGTCGGCCTGGGCCGGGGTGGTGCTGGACTTCGGGTGCCGGGCGATGTCGAGGAAGGTCTTGAACTCCGGGGTCACCTGGAGGTTCGGCGATTCCAGGGCCGCCAGTGTGGAGGGGACGTTGTGGATGGCGTTGGCGAAGGCGACGACCGCCTCGGTGTCGGTGGTCATGTACTTGACCAGCTCCCAGGCCGCGTTCTGCTTGGGGCTGCCCGAGGCGATGCCCATGATCGTGCCCGAGAGGTAGCCCTTGCCGTAGTCGGCGGCCAGCTCGTCCGGGACGGGCATCGGAGCGGTGCCGATCTCGAACGTCACCCCGGCCTCCTTCGCCATCGACGGCCGCCACTCGCCGTCGATCTGCATGGCGACCAGCCCCAGGTGGAAGGGGTGCTCGGCGCTCCACTCGTCGCCGAAGGTGTTGCGGAACTTCTCCAGCTTCTCGTAACCGCCGAGCTTGGCCACCAGGTCCTTCTGGGCGCCGAGCATCTTCGCGAAGGCCGGGTCCCCGGCCAGGTTGGACTTGCCGTCGGGGCCGAAGTACGTGCCGCCCCACTGTGCGGCGAGGCGCGTCGGCTTGGTCTCGTAGCCGTGGAAAGTGGGCATCAGGCCGACCTGCTCGTACGAATCCCCCTTCGGCTTCGTCAGCTTCTGCGCGACCTCCGTGAACTGGCTCCACGTCCTGGGGGGTTCGGTGATGCCGGCCGCCGCGAAGGCGGTCTTGTTGTAGACGAGGCCGTACGCGTCGTGCAGCAGGGGCAGCGTGCACTGGTTGCCGTCGAACTGGGTGTACTCCAGCAGGGTCTTGGGGAAGACCTTCGCCTTGTCGATCCCGGACTTGGCGAGGAAGGGGTTCAGGTCGACGAAGGCCTTGGAGTTGCAGAACTTGCCGACGCTGTCGGTGGTGAAGGAGGAGACCACGTCGGGGGCCTTGTCGCCGCCCGCGCGCAGCGCCTGATTGATCTTGTCGTCGGTCATGTTGCCGGTGACCTGGACCTTGATGTTCGGGTGCGCCTTCGTGAAGCGGGCGATGTTCTCCTCGATCGCCTTGGTCTCGCTCGGCGCGGACCAGCCGTGCCAGAAGTTGAGGGTCACGTCCGCCTTCGGGTCGTCGGCGGCGGTGTCCGGTCCGGCGCCCGTACAGGCGGCGGCCAGGACGGATATCGCGGCGAGGAGGACGGTCGCGGTGATCGGGCGTCCGGTTCTGGGCATGGCGGGGCTCACTCTCTGCGCGGAGGGCGAAACTTCCGGTGGGGGGCGGTGCGGGGGTGCGGTGCGGGGGTGTGGGGGTGTGGCTTCGGGTCAGCGGGAGGTGTCGAAGACCTCGTCGCGGGTGGCGGCCAGTGCGGTCTCCAACGCGCCGCGCAGCACCGGCCGTTCGGGCACCTCGCCGGAGACCAGGCGGGGCCGGGAGGGGGCCAGTTCGCCGAGCTCGGCCTCCAGCAGCTCGCGCAGCGGCTCGCCGCCCGCGGCGATCACGGCCCCGGAGAGGACCACGATCTCGGGGTCGAGGACGGCCACCAGCGAGGCGAGACCGGTGGCCAGCAGGGTGGCGTACGACTGGAGGAAGCGCAGGTGGGGCCCCTCCGGCGAGCCGGCGGCCCGGGCCAGCAGCGCGACGGCGGCGCCGACCTCGGGGCTGTACGGGCCTCCGGGCGCGCCCCCGGGCGGTGTCGCGGCTCCGGGCGCGCCCGCGGCCTCGGGCGTGGCCTCGGCCCTGGGCGGCGCCTCGGCCCCGGGCTTGGCCTCGGGGTTGGCCTCGGGCGGGGTGGTGACGCCCAGTTCGGCGGCGAGGCCGGGCACCACCTGGACGCCCGCCAGTTCCTGGTAGCCGCCGGTGTTGGCCCGCGTCACCTGCCGGACCAGCGGGTGGCCGGGCACGGGCAGGAAGCCCACCTCGCCCGCGCCGCCGGTCCAGCCGCGGTGCAGCCGGCCGCCCAGCACCAGGGCGGCGCCGAGCCCCTCCTCGTTCCACAGCAGGACGAAGTCCTCGTGGCCGCGGGCCGCGCCGAGGCGCTGCTCGGCGACGGCTGCGAGGTTGACGTCGTTCTCGTACTCGACGGGCATCGGCAGGGCGGCGGCCAGCTCGTCGAGGAGGGTGGGGGAGTGCCAGCCGGGGAGGTGGCCGGCGTAGCGGAGCCGGCCGCTCCGCGGGTCGAAGGCGCCCGGGGTGGCGATGACCACCCGGTGCAGGTCGGAGCGGTGCAGCCCGGCGGCCTTGACGGCCTCGCCGAGGGCCTCGGTCACCTGGTCCACGGCGCTCGTGCCCTCCGCGTACGGCACCTCGTGCGTGCCGACGACCGTACCGGTGAGGTCGGCGACGGCGGCGAGCACCCGGCCCGGGGTGACGTCCAGTCCGCCGACGTACGCGGCCCGGGGGTTGACGGCGTACAGCTGCGCACTGGGGCCGGGCCGGCCGTCGTCGGTGCCGGTGGCCACGACGAGTCCGGCGGCCTCCAGGCGGGCGAGCAACTGGGAGGCGGTGGGCTTGGACAGCCCGGTCAGGTTGCCGATCCGGGTCCGGGACAGCGGCCCGTGCGCCAGCAGGAGTTCGAGGGCGGCCCGGTCGTTCATGGCGCGCAGCAGGCTGGGGGTTCCGGGCGTGGCGGCGGGCATGGCGCGGTCTCTCTCTCACCGGGTGAACCACGGGCAACTGTTAGGTAAGTTTCCTATCGCCTTTCGAGCCGTGTCAATGCCGCTGCCCCGCAGGTTTGACCTGCGGGGCAGCGGAAGCGTCCGTTCTGGGTGACCGGTCCTGCTCGTGGCTCCTACTTCGTGATGCGGGGGCCGCTCGGCGGCGGGATCGGCGCGGTGGCCAGGGACTGCGGGGAGACCGGGTTCGCCAACGCCGAGGGCGGGGCGACGGCGGCCGACGCGTCCGCCGCGGGCTCTTCCTCGTCCTCCCCGGCGGGCAGGCCGCCGATGATCCGGATGCCCGCCGAGTCGAAGGCCTCCTTGATCCGCCAGCGCAGCTCCCGCTCCACCGCGAACTGCTTGCCGGGCATCGTCTTCGCCGACACCTTCACCGTCATCGAGGCGAGCAGTACCTCGTCCAGGCCGAGCACCTCCACCGGACCCCACAGGCGCTCGTCCCACGGGGACTCCTTCGCCAGGGTGTCGGCGACGTCCTGGACCACCTCGCGGATCCGGGTCAGGCTCTCAGTCGGCTTGACCTGGACGTCCACCATCGCGGTCGCCCAGCCCTGGCTGAGGTTGCCGATCCGCTTGATCTCGCCGTTGCGCACGTACCAGATCTCGCCGTTGTCCCCGCGCAGCTTGGTGACGCGCAGGCCGACCTCGATGACCTCGCCCGAGGCCACGCCTGCGTCGATCTTGTCCCCGACGCCGTACTGGTCCTCCATGATCATGAACACGCCGGACAGGAAGTCCGTCACCAGGTTGCGGGCACCGAAACCGATCGCGACACCGGCCACACCCGCGCTCGCCAGCAGTGGGGCCAGGTCGATCTTCAGCGCGGCCAGCACCATGAGGGCGGCCGTGCCGAGGATCAGGAACGAGGCCACCGAACGCAGGACCGAACCGATCGCCTCCGAGCGCTGTCTGCGCCGCTCGGCATTGACCAGCAGCCCGCCGAGCGCGGTGCCCTCGACGGCCTCGGCGCTGGTGTTCATGCGGTTTATCAGCTTGGTCAGCGCCTTGCGGACCACCGAGCGGAGCGCGGCCGCGATCACGACGATCAGCAGGATCCGCAGGCCGATGCCCAGCCAGGTGGCCCAGTTCTGTTCGATGAAGCTCGCGGCCTCGGTGACGCTCTCCTGCGCCTCCTTGACCGATGCGGGCGCGTCCGGAACGTCTGCTGCCAGCGGCAGCAGAGCGGCGGGCCAGGGCACGACGGGAACCTCCAGGTATGGCGGTCTGCCCGCGGATGGGGGTACCCCCGGACCGGAGCCCGGGGGAGGACGAGCGGGCAGACCAACCACACTAACGGGGCAATCCCTTCAACGCGTTTGCCAAGTGCCCTTCTGTTCGAGGGAGAGACCAGACTCACTTGGGCAGGAAGCACGTGTGGTTGAAAACACCCCGGACCCGTTACGGGCGCGTGGTGGCGCTTCGACCAGCCGTAAGGAGAGACTGGAGAGCAGATCGTCCCGGCGCGAGCCACGCGCCGCCGACGTACAAGGAGGCAGTCCGTGCCGCACGTCCTGGTCCTCAACGCGTCGTACGAGCCCCTCGGCGTCGTACCGCTTCGCCGCGCGCTCGTCCTCGTCCTGGAGAACAAGGCTGTCTCCCTGGAGGAATCCGGCGCCTATCTGCACAGCGCGACAAGGGTCGTCCCCGCTCCCAGCGTGGTACGGCTCAAGCGCTTCGTGCGGGTCCCCTACCGGGGGCCCGTTCCTCTCACCCGGCGCGCCCTGTTCGCGCGCGACGGGGGGCGCTGCATGTACTGCGGTGCCGTCGCCACCAGCGTCGACCACGTCATCCCGCGCAGCCGGGGCGGCCAGCACGCGTGGGACAACGTCGTCGCCGCGTGCCGCCGGTGCAACCACGTCAAGGCCGACCGCCACCTGCTGGAGCTCGGGTGGCGTCTGCGGCACCAGCCGGCGCCGCCGTCCGGGCTGGCGTGGCGGATCATCGGCACGGGACACCGGGATCCGCGCTGGATGCCGTATCTCCAGCCGTACGGGGCGGAGGATGCGCTGGAGCGCATCGGGGTAGCGGCGTCCTGACCCTGCGGGCCGGCCATCCGGGGCTCCGCCCCGGCCCCCGCGCCTCAATCGCCGGCGGGGCTGGATGGTGCGGCGGCGCTGCCGGGGGCTCCGCCCCCGGCCCCCCCGCTCCTCAAACGCCGGAGGGGCTGAAAGTGCCCGCAGGGCTGCGCTGGGCGCGCTACGGAGTGACCGCGTACGCCTCCGCGCTCCAGAGGGAGCAGCCGAAGCGGGTGGCGCGGCGGTCGCACGTGACGCGGACGAACCGCGCCTCCGGGGCGTCCACGCGGACCGTCTCGCGGCCGCCGCGGGAGGCCGGGACGGCCCCGGCCGGGTGCCACGTGCGGCCGTCGGCGGAGGTCTCCACCCGGTACGCCGACGGGTACGCCTCCTGCCAGTGCAGCTCCAGGCGGCCGATCCGCGTCGGGGACGGCAGTTCCGCCTGCCACCACGCGCCGTCCACCGCAGGCGAGGACCACCGGGTGTTCGGGTAGCCGTCCGCCGCAGCCGACGCCGGGAAGTCCGGGGTCTCGTTCGCCGAGGAACTGGCCCGCGCCGTGCGCAGCAGGTCCGGGCCGCCCGTACGCGGCACCGCACGCACCGTCAGGGTGCGGGTCTCCGCGCCGAAGGTGACCGGGACCGCATAGGTGCCCGGCGCCGTCGTCGGGGCGACGGCGACCTCCAGCGGGATCGTCACCTGCCCGCCCCGCGGGGCCACCACGGTCTCCGGCAGCCGGACCGAGACGCCCGCCGGCGGCTTCGCCGACAGCGCCCCCCGCACCTCGCCGGCGCCCAGGGCCGTGAGGCGGGCGGTGACCCGCGCCGCCGCGCCGCCGACCTCCGCGTCGGCCGCCGCGCCGTCCACCAGCTCGAACCGGGCCTGCGGGCCGTCCCCGAGCCAGGGCACCACCCGGTGCACCGCGGGCGCGGTCCCCGCGCCCGCCCAGGACAGCCGTACGGCGTCCGCGCGCAGCCCGCCCGTGTCCACCTGGGTCCAGCCGGAGGCGGCGGCGTCGGCCACCTTGCGCCAGCCCTCGCCGGGCACGTGGACCTCCACCGCCGCGCCCCGCGCGCCCGCCGGGAGCGGGTCCGTCATCACCGTCACCGCCGACACCGGGCGCTCCGCGTCCAGGCGTACCGTCCAGGTGTTCGCGTCCTGCGTCACCGTGCCCGCCTCGCGGGCGGCGCCCGTCCACGCGTCCGCCTCCGCGGCGGCCTGCGTCAGGAAGGGGTCCAGTACGGCCTTGTCCACCCGCGCCGTGCCCGGCTCCGCCAGGGCCTCCCGGGCCCGGGTCAGGGACTGGGAGGCCTTCCACGCGGCCGTGCCGTCGCCGCGGGCCTGCGCCTGGAGGACGTCCAGCGCCAGCTCGCCCGCCGTGCCGTAGCGCGCGAGCCGCTCCAGCCAGGGCCCCGCCTCGGCCGACAGGGCCGGGAGCCGGGCGGGGGCCTCGCGCAGGACCGTGAACGCCTTGCGCAGCTCGGCCCCGGCCGTCGGGTCACCGGCCGCCCGGGCCTGCCAGAACCGTTCGACCAGCGGCTTCAGGTACGCCGACTCCTCCAGCTTCAAGCCCGACGACGCGGTGTTCCCGGCCAGCGCCGCCACCGCCTCCCGCGCCCGCGGGTCCGGGCCCGCCAGTTCGCGCACCGCCGCCGCCCAGGACTCCCCGGCCCGGTAACCGCGCGCGTTCCACGCGAAGTCGGCCGCCGTGAAGAGCGGGATCCGCGACAGGGTGCCCTGCGGCATCGCGTTGGCCATCAGGGCCGCCGAGCCGCCCGCCACCGCCGGCTCGCGCCCCGCGTAGGGGCCGAGGAAGATCCGGCCCGGGTCCCAGTCGTTCACCGGGTAGTTGTCCATGGTGACCAGCGGGTGGCCCAGCACCGAGCGGGCGCCGGCCACTTCCTTCCCGGTGATCGTGCGCGGGACCACGCCCACGCCCGTCCAGGCCACTTCCACCCGCGGGTCCAACGCGGCCGCCAGGGCCTTGCGGTAGGTGGTGGAGCCCTGCTGGTGGTACTCCGTCGGCAGCAGCGACAGCGCGGCCGCCCCGTGGTCTTTCCGGGCCAGGTGCGCCGCCAGCCCGCCCGCGACCTCCGCGTGCGCCTTCGCGGCCGCTGCCGGGCCCCGCCCGTACCGCTCGCGGTCCTCGCGGCAGCCCCATTCCGAGTAGCTGACGTCCTGGAACTGGAGCTGGAAGGCGCGGAAGCCCAGCTCCCACATCGCGTCCACCTTGCGCACGAGGTCCGCCCGGTCGGTCTCCGAGGACAGGCACATCGACTGGCCGGGGGACACCGCCCAGCCCAGTACGACCCGGTTGGCGCGGGCCCGCTCGGCCAGCGCGCGGAACTCCGCCTGCCGCTCGGCCGGGTACTCCTGGCGCCAGGCCGTCGTCCGGTACGGGTCGTCGCCGGGCGCGATCAGCAGCCGGTTCTGCTTCGTGCGCCCCATGAACTCCACTTGCGCGAGGCGCTGTTCCCCGCTCCACGGCTCCCCGTAGAAACCCTCGGTGATCCCGCGCACGGGCGCCGCCGGCCAGTCCCGCACCAGCACCCCGGGCGCCTTTCCGGCGCCCGCCGCGAGCAGCTGACGCAGCGTCTGCGCCGCGTGGAACAGCCCGTCTTCGCCGACGCCGGCCAGTGCGACCGTGTCCCGGCCGCCGGGCCGCCCCACCGCGAGCCGGTAGCCCCCGTCCGGCAGGTCCCCGGCCTCGGCCGCGTCCAGCGCCCGCAGTGCCTCCTCGGCGTCCTTGCCCTGGAGCCGTACGACGGTGCCGCTCGCCGGCAGCGGAGCCCCGGGGGCCCTCTCGTGCAGGGTGCGCACGCCCGCCGCGCGCAGGGCCGTCCGCACCACCTGGACCGCGTACGGATCCACGTCGCCCGGCGCCACCAGCACGGCCTCCGCGCCCAGCGGCACCTCGCGCGCCGGATCGGCCGTCATGGACTGCGGGCGGGGCCATACGGCGGGCCCCTCGGCGGCGGTACGCGAGGGGTTGGCGGCGGGGTCGAGGACCAGCTCGGCGGAGGCGCCCGCGCCCGCGACGGGGCCCGGCTCGCGGTCCGGCCCGGCCGGAGCGGAACCGATCGCCAGGGTCCCGGTCGGCGCGGAGGACACGGCGCCGCCGAGCAGCGCCCCGATCACCGCCATGGCGGCGGCGGTGGTCCGCTTCCTGCCCCTGAGCTGCACAGAGCCTCCTCGCTGCGAGACATGCCCCGCTCGTACGAATGAGCCCGAGCCCACCACCCGTGCGGCTGGAGTGTCAATGCGGATGGGCGATCTGACCGGGATGCGCCAGGAATGCGATGCCCCGGACTGGGTAGGGCTGCTGTGTTTCCCGGCCGTGTCCCAGGGTGCCGCCCCGGTGTTGACCGGACGCCGACCCACCCTCATGCACAAAGGAGTGCGCCCATGGACGACCTGGCCCGGCTCGCGGCCCTGCACGGTGTGGCCACCACCTACCAGCCCGCCGCGGACGTCACCGTCCAGGTGCCGCGGTCCACGGTCGCCGCCGTGCTCGGGCTGCTCGGCGTGGTCACCGACACCCCCGAGTCCGTCCGGGTGTTCGCGGAGTCCGCCGAACGGGAGGCCCTGGAGCGGGTGTTGCCTCCGACGGTGGTGTGGTGGGAGGGAGAACCGGCCCCGGCCGGGCTGGCCGCGTTGCCGCTGGGTACGCGGGTCCGCGTGGAGTTGGAGCGTGAGGAGGGGGCGCCGGGCGCGGAGCCCCTGGAGTGGGTCACCGGTCCCGGCGGGTGGCCCACGGCGGTGCCGCCGGGGCCGGGCGCGCGCCGGGACGTCTCCTCGGGCGCCGAACGCGGTGAGGGGTCGGACAGTGACGCGGCGCTGCGTTCGGCGCCCTGCGGGGACGCCCCGGCGCGCACCCGGCCCCGGCGGCGGTCGGCTTCGCCGCCCCTGGGGGTTCACCGGATCGCCGTCACCACGCCGGACGGGCGCACCTGCGAAGCCACCCTGATCGTGGCCCCGGAGCGCACCCCCGCCGCACCCGGGCGGGCCCACGGGCTGCTCGTCCAGCTGTACTCGCTGCTCTCCGAACGCTCCTGGGGCATGGGCGACCTCGGCGACCTCGCGGAGCTCGCCCGCTGGGCGGGCCGCACTCACGGCGCGGGCTTCATCCAGGTCAACCCGCTGCACGCGGCCGTGCCCGGCACCCCGACCGACCCGTCCCCGTACCGCCCCTCCTCGCGCCGCTTCCCGGACCCGGTCCACCTGCGCATCGAGGACGTCCCGGAGTACGCCGACTGCCCCGACCGGGAGGCCCTCGCCGAACTCGCCGCCCGGGGCGGGGAGCTGCGCCGCCAGGTGCTGGAGAAGGGCGCGCTGATCGACCGGGACGCCGTCTGGGAACTCAAGCGCGCTGCTCTGGAGCTGCTGTACGCCGTCCCGCGCACGCCCGAGCGCGAGGCCGACTACCAGGTGTTCCGCGCCGAGCAGGGCCCTCCGCTGGACGTGCACGCTTTCTGGTGCGCCGGGCGCGCGGGGGAGGACCCCAAGGAGCGGGCCGACTTCCACCGCTGGCTGCTCTGGCTGACCGACGGCCAACTCGCCGCCGCCCAGCGGGTCGCCCGGGAGGCCGGCATGGCCGTCGGCATCGTGCACGACCTCGCCGTCGGGGTGCACCCACAGGGCTCCGACGTCTTCGGGTCGCCCTGTTACGCCGGGCACATCTCCGTCGGCGCCCCGCCCGACGCCTTCAACGCGCGCGGCCAGGACTGGGGACTGCCGCCCTGGCGCCCGGACCGGCTGGCCGCCACCGGCTACGCCCCGTTCCGGTCGCTGCTGCGCTCGGTGTTCCGCTACGCGGGCGCCCTGCGCATCGACCACGTCATGGGCCTGTTCCGGCTCTGGTGGATCCCGGAGGGCGCCGAGCCCGCCGAGGGCACGTACGTCTCGTACGACGGCGAGGCCATGCTGGCGATCCTGGTGCTGGAGGCCCACCGCGCCGGCGCCCTGGTCATCGGCGAGGACCTCGGGACGGTGGAGCCGCGGGTCCGCCGGGCGCTGGCCCGGCGCGGGGTGCTGGGCACCTCGGTGCTCTGGTTCGAGCGGGACTGGGACGGCGGCGGCAAACCGCTCGCGCCGGGGGACTGGCGGGCCGACTGCCTGGCCACCGTCACCACCCACGACCTGCCGCCCACGGCCGCCAAGCTCGCCGGGGCCCACGTGGAACTGCGCGACCGGCTCGGGTTGCTGACCCGCCCGGTGGAGGCGGAGCGGACCGAGGACGCGGCCGACACCGCCGAGTGGCTCGAACTGCTGGCCGGGCTGGGCCTGGACACCGAGGGCGAGGAGGCCGCCGTGCGGGCCCTGTACGCCTTCCTGCTGCGCACCCCGGCCCGGCTGGTCGGCGTATGGCTGCCGGACGCGGTGGGGGACCGGCGGCCGCAGAACCTGCCGGGCACCTGGGACCAGTACCCCAATTGGCGGCTGCCGGTCGCCGACGCCGACGGACGGCCGCTGACCTTGGAGGAACTGGCCGCGGCGCCCCGGGCGAACGCACTGCTGAGGGCGCTCCGCAAGGGGGCGTGACCCCGTACGGCACCCCCGGGCGCGCGGGCTGTTCGGGCGTTCGCTAGTTTGGCACCGTGGACAAGAAGAACGCTCTGCGCGCCGGCGCCGTCACGGCCGGATCTGCGCTGATGATGCTGCTGATGACGTCTCCCGCCCTCGCGCTGACCCGCGACGACGGCGACGACCCGGGCCCGGGCCTGAGCATTGGCGAGACGCTCGGCCTGTATGTGGCCCTGCCGATCGTGCTGTTCCTGGTCATCACGGGTCTGGTGATGGTCCTCGACAAGTCGACGGACAGGCCGCAGAAGCAGGCCTGAACGGGCTGATCCCGCAGGGGCAGCACCGCAGGAATTCCCGGGCGCCGGGGGTCCGCACGCCGTTCGTAACGGCTGTGTGGCGACCTCCGGCGCCTCGTTGTGTTCTCAGAGCCCGGCCAGTAGCTTGCGGAGCAGGCCGGTGAGCACTTCGACCTCTTCCTCGCTCAGCCCGGTGAGCGCGGTGCGCTGCACCTCCAGGCCGGCGGTGACGGCTTCGTCGATGAGTGCGAGTCCGCGGTCGGTGATCGTCACCTGGAGTCCGCGCCGGTCGTGCGGATCGGGCTTGCGGCACAGCAGTCCGGCCTTCTCCAGCTTGTCCAGACGCCCCGTCATTCCGCCGGTGGTGAGCATCAGCGTGGCCGACAGCTGTCGGGGCGACAGCGTGTACGGCTCGCCGGAGCGGCGCAGCGTGGCGACGACGTCGAACTCCCCGCGTGAGATGCCGAAGCGGGCGTAGGCCCGTTCCATCTCGTCGCCCATGGTCCGGGCGATCCGGTAGATGCGTCCGAAGACGGCCATGGGGTCGGTGTTCAGGTCCGGGCGCACCACGTGCCACTGGGCGGTGATGGCATCGACGGCGTCCTTTTTGGCCTCGGTCATGGGCGCAGTATCCAGCCTTCCGGAAGTCGATCGCAAGAAAGTTGCTTGACGGAAAGTAGCTTAGAAGTAAGCTACTTTCCGTCGACCTACTTTGGCCACCTACTTCGGGGGAAGCAATGGAAACGAGAGTCGCGGGAGAGCGGGCCCTGCTCACCGGTGTCGGGATCAGCGCGGTCGGGATCGGCATGTACATCCCGTTCTCGCTCGTCTTCTTCCACCACGTCACCGGCCTCTCCTTCACCCTCGTCGGCCTGGTCATGACCATCACGGGCGTCGCCGGGCTGGCCTTCATGCCGCTGGCCGGGTCGGCCGTCGACCGGTTCGGCGCCAAGAAGGTCAACCTGGTGCTCTACGCGATGCGGGCCTCCGGCTTCGCCCTCTACCCCTTCGCGAGCTCGCTGCCCGCCTTCGCCGCCGTCACCCTCGTCACCGCCCTCGCCGACCGCTCCTTCGCGGTCGTCCAGCAGTCGCTGATCGGGGAGGTGGCGCGCGGCTCCTCCCGCGACCGGCTCCAGGCCTCGATCCGGGCCCTGCAGAACGCCGGGATGGGCGCCGGCGCCCTGCTCGTCTCCGCGGTGCTCGCCCTGTGGGGGACCGGCGGTTTCACCTACACCGCCTGGGGCAACGCGCTGGCCTTCGCCCTCGCCGGACTCCTCGTCGCCAAGGTCCGCCCGGTCCGCGACGCCGAGAGCGCGGGCCCCGCCGGCTCCGCGAAGCGCCCGGCCGCCGGATATCGGATGGTCCTGCGCGACCGGCCCTTCCTCGGGCTGACCGCCGCCAACTTCCTCACCGCGCTCGGCTACTCCGCCCTCTCCGTCCTCTTCCCGCTCTACCTCTCCACCTGGCTGATGGCGCCCGACTCCCTCACCGGAGCCGCCTTCACCGTCAACACCGTCCTGTGCGCCGGGATCGGCGTGCTCGTCGCCGGCCGGGTCCGCCGCTCCGGCGCCCGCCGCACCCGCTCGGCCGCCCTCGGCGCCCTGCTCTTCGCCGCCGCCTTCGTCGGCCAGATCGTGCTCGGAACCCTGCGCCCCGGGCAGACCGTCACCCTGGTCGCCCTGCTGGTCATCGTGGTCGTCTATACCCTCGGCGAGCTGGTGCACAGCCCCTCCGGCGGCGCCCTGTCCGTCTCCGCGGCCCCCGAAGCCGTCCGCGGCCGCTACCTGGCCACCTACCAGCTGTCGTACTCGCTGGCCACCGCGCTGGCCCCCTCCCTCTTCACCGCCCTGCTCGCGGTCGACGGCCGGCTGCCCTGGGCCGTCCTCGCCGTCACCGCGCTCGGCGCCGCCCTGGCGCTGGTCCGGCTGGAACGGCACCTGCCCGCCGAGGCCGTGTACGCCGAGCCGCCGGCCGCCCCGGAGGCCCCCGCCGCCCCGCGCACCGCGGCCCCGGCCACCGTCTGAGCCCCGTACGCCCCGTACGCCCCGTACGCCCCGTACGTCCCGCGTTCCTCACCTGCCGAGGAGTCACCCGCAAATGAAGCGCATCGCCACCGTCGCCCTGACCGCCCTCGCCCCCATCTCCTGGGGCTCCACCTACTTCGTCGCCAGCGAACTGCTGCCGCCCGACCGGCCGCTGTTCACCGGGGTCATGCGGGCCCTGCCCGCCGGACTGCTGCTGACCGCGCTCGCCCGGACCCTGCCCAAGGGCGAGTGGTGGTGGAAGTCCGCAGTCCTCGGCACCCTCAACATCGGCGCCTTCTTCCCGCTGCTCTTCCTCTCCGCCTACCGCCTGCCCGGCGGGGTCGCGGCCGTGCTCGGCGCCGTCGGACCGCTGTTCGTCGTGGGGCTCGCCGCGCTGCTCCTGGGGGAGCGCGCGAGCCTTCGTACGGTCCTCGCGGCCGTGGTCGCGGCGTTCGGCGTGAGCATGGTCGTCCTCACCGCCGAGGCGAAGCTCGACACCATCGGGATCGTCGCGGGCGTGGTCTCCTCCGTCTCCATGGGCGCGGGCACCGTCATGACCAAGCGCTGGGGACGGCCCGAGGGCGTCGGCCCGCTGGCCATGACCGGCTGGCAGCTCACTGCGGGCGGGCTGGTCATCATCCCGGTCGCCGCACTCGTCGAGGGCGCCCCGCCCGCGCTCGACGGCAACGCCCTGCTCGGCTACGGCTACATGATGCTGATCAACACCGGAATCGCGTACTGGCTCTGGTTCCGCGGCATCGGGCAGCTCAGCGCCACCTCGGTCACCCTGCTCGGCCCGCTCTCCCCCCTCACCGCCGCCGTCATCGGCTGGGCCGCCCTCGGGCAGGCGCTGACGCCCGTACAGCTGGCGGGCATGGCGATCGCCTTCGGGGCCACCGTCGCCGGACAGCTCGCGGTCGCGCGCACCGCTTCTGCTCCCACCCCCAAGGAACCGTTCAGTTCTACTGAACAGATCAATCGAAACATTTCGATGGACCTGACTGATGAGCAGGTGCGACGGTAGATCCACGAACCACACAGACCAACCCCGAGGGGGAGACACACAGTGGCCGTCCTGGACCGCGTCCGTACCGTTTCGCAAGCACAGCCCACCGCGCTGGGCACGGGGAAGAAGGGAGCCGCCGGGCTCGGCGTGCTCCTCGCCCTCCTCGCGACGGTCGTCTGGTCCGGCAGCTTCGTCGCCACCCGGGGAATGGCCGACACCGTCCCGCCCGTCCAGGCCGTCTTCTGGCGCTGGGTCATCGCCCTCGTCGCCGTCGCCCCCTTCGCCGCCCGCCAGGTCTGGCAGCAGCGGGCCCTGATCCGCAAGCACTTCGGCTTCATCGCCGTGGCCTCGCTCTTCGGCGTCGCCCTCTACAACACCCTCGTGCACCAGGCCGGACTGACCACCTCCGCCTCCAACATGGGCATGATCATGGCTGCCTCGCCGGTCATCATGGCCCTGTACGCCCGCCTCGGCGGCGAACGGCTCGGCGCCCGGCGCACCCTCGGGATGCTCGTCGCGGCCCTCGGCGTGCTGCTGCTCGTCGGGGACGGCTCCCTCGGCTTCGACTTCGGCGCCGGCGACCTGTGGATGTTCGCCGCCGCCCTCTCCTTCGCCACCTACAGCGCCCTGCTCAAGCGCAAGCCCGCCGAACTGGGCGGACTCGCCTTCCTGATGACCACCTTCGCGCTCGGCGCGCTGATGCTGGCCCCCGCCTACGCCGTCTCCGTCTCCGAGCAGGGCGCCTTCGAGGTCGGCGCCGGACCGGTCGGACAGCTCCTCTACGTCGGCGTGTTCTCCTCGGCCGTCGCCTTCTTCGCCTGGAACAAGGCCATCTCGGTCATCGGGGCGGCCCGCGCCGGAGTCGTCTACTACCTCCAGCCGGTCTGCGTCGCCGGACTCGGCTTCCTGCTGCTGGGCGAGGAGACCGGCCCCGCGCAGCTGCTGTGCATGGCGCTGATCCTCGGCGGAGTCATGCTGGGGAGCGCCCGCCGGTAGGTTCGGTCCATGACCGAGTGGGACATCAAGAAGCTGCGGATCCTGCGGACCCTCGCCGAACGGGGGACCGTGACCGCCACGGCCGAGGCGCTGCACATGACGCCCTCGGCCGTTTCGCAGCAGCTGACGAACCTCGCCCGGCAGCTGGGGGTGGTGCTCCTGGAGGCCCAGGGCCGGCGGGTCCGCCTCACGGACGCCGCGCACCTCGTACTGCGGCACGCGGAGGCGGTGTTCGCGCAGCTGGAGCGGGCCGACGCCGAGCTCGCCGGGTACCTCGCCGGGGACGCGGGGGAGGTGCGGGTCGGCGCCTTCTCCACCGCCGTACCGGCGCTCGTCGTCCCGGCGGTGGCGGCGCTGCGGGCCGGCCACCCGGGGGTGGAGATCCGGGTGCGGGAGACGGAGGCCGCGGAATCGTACGAGCTCCTCGCGGCCGGGGGCGTGGACCTGGCGCTGTCCCTGGCCGCCCACGCACCGACCGCGCGCGATCCCCGGTTCACCCGGGTGACGCTGATGGAGGACCCGCTGGACGTGGCGCTCCCGCCCGGGCACCCGCTGGCCGCGGCGCCGGACGTACGGCTCGCGGACCTGTCCGGCGACCCGTGGATCTACGGGGGCAGCGGCCCCTGGTCGGAGATCGCGGTCGGGGCGTGCGAGGCGGCCGGGTTCGTCCCGGAACAGGCGCACTCGGCGTCCGGGTGGACCGCGATCCTGGCCATGGTCGAGGCGGGGATGGGTGTGGCGCTGGTCCCGCGCATGGTGTCGAGCCGCGCCTCCGGAGTGGCGGTCCGGGTCCTGACCCACGACCGGCCCACCCGCCACGTCATCGCGGCCGTCCGCCGGGGCGGCGAGGCCGCGCCGGCGGTGGCCCATGTCCTGACGGCCCTGCGGACGGTTGCCGCCGGCCGGGGATAGCCGGGTGCGGCGCGGGGCGGGTGGGCGTGCCGCTGCGCGGAGCCGTCCCCGCCCCGCCCTTCCACCGTTCCCCGGGCTCCGCCCGGACCCGGTCCTCAAACGCCGGACGGGCTGAAGTATCAGCCCCGCCGGCGTTTGAGGAGTGGGGGTCCCCCCGGACGGAGTCTGGGGGAGGGTCTGGGGCGGAGCCCCAGGCGGGCGGTAGCCCGTTAGGCCTGGGCGGCAGCCGCGTCCGCGGCCTGGGCGCGGAGCGCGCGCTCGACGCCCGCGCGGGACTCCGAGACGAGGCGGCGCAGCGCAGCGTTCGGCTCGGCCGCCGAGAGCCACGCGTCCGTCTCGGCCAGAGTGGCCGCGGAGACCTGCAGCGACGGGTACAGGCCCACCGCGATCTGCTGGGCGATCTCGTGGCTGCGGGTGTCCCAGACCTGCTTGAGCGCCGCGAAGTACTTCGCGGCGTACGGGGCCAGCAGCTCGCGCTGGTCGGTCTGGACGAAGCCGCCGATCACCGCCTCCTGCACCGCGTTCGGCAGGTCCGCGGACTCCACCACCGACGCCCACGCGGCGGCCTTCGCCTCGGCCGTCGGACGCGCCGCACGCGCCGTCGCCGCGTGCCGCTCGCCGGCCGCGGTGGCGTCACGCTCGAGCTCCGCCGCGATGGCCGCCTCGTCGGCGACGCCCGTGGCGACCAGCCGCTCCAGGAAGGCCCAGCGCAGCTCGGTGTCGACGGCCAGGCCCTCGATCACGGCCGAGCCGTCCAGCAGCGCCGACAGGTAGGTCAGCTGGTCCTCCGTGCGGGCGGTGGCCGCGAAGGCGCGCGCCCACGCCAGCTGGTGGTCGCTGCCCGGCGCCGCCGCACGCAGGTGCTCCAGCGCGGCCACGGTCCAGGCCGCCAGGCCCTCCTCGCGCCACGCCGGGTCGGCGTACAGGTCGATGGCCAGCTTCACCTGGCGGTGCAGGGACTGGACCACGCCGATGTCCGACTCCTTGCCGATGCCGGACAGCACCAGTGCGAGGTAGTCGCGGGTGGCGAGCTCGCCGTCGCGGGTCATGTCCCACGCCGAGGCCCAGCACAGGGCGCGCGGCAGCGGCTCGGTGAAGTCGCCCAGGTGCGCGGTGACCGTCGCGAGGGACTCCTCGTCCAGGCGGACCTTGGCGTACGACAGGTCGTCGTCGTTGAGCAGGAAGACGGCCGGGCGGGCGCGGCCCACGAGCTCCGGCACCTCCGTCAGCTCGCCGTCGATGTCCAGCTCGATCCGGTCCGTGCGGACCAGCTTGCCGCCCTGGAGGTCGTACAGGCCGACCGCGATGCGGTGCGGGCGCAGGGTGGGCTCGCCCTTGGCGCCGGCGGGCAGGGCGGGCGCCTCCTGGCGGATGCCGAAGGCGGTGATCGTGCCGTCCGCGCCGGTGGTGATCTCCGGCCGCAGGATGTTGATGCCGGCCGTCTCCAGCCACGCCTTCGACCACGTGGTCAGGTCGCGGCCCGAGGTCTCCTCCAGGGCGCCGAGCAGGTCGGACAGCCGGGTGTTCCCGAAGGCGTGCGCCTTGAAGTACGCCTGCACGCCCTTGAAGAAGGCGTCCGTGCCGACGTAGGCCACGAGCTGCTTGAGCACCGAGGCGCCCTTGGCGTACGTGATGCCGTCGAAGTTGACCATGACGTCGTCGAGGTCACGGATGTCCGCCATGATCGGGTGCGTGGACGGCAGCTGGTCCTGCCGGTACGCCCAGGTCTTCATGGAGTTGGCGAACGTGGTCCACGCGTGCGGCCACTTCGAGCCCTCGCCGTACGCCTGGCAGGCGATCGAGGTGTAGGTCGCGAAGGACTCGTTCAGCCACAGGTCGTTCCACCACTCCATGGTGACCAGGTCGCCGAACCACATGTGCGCGAGCTCGTGCAGGATCGTCTCGGCGCGCGTCTCGTACGCCGCGTCCGTCACCTTCGAGCGGAAGACGTACTGGTCGCGGATGGTGACCGCGCCGGCGTTCTCCATCGCGCCCGCGTTGAACTCCGGGACGAAGAGCTGGTCGTACTTGGCGAAGGGGTAGTCGTAGGCGAACTGCTCCTGGAACCAGTCGAAGCCCTTGCGGGTCACGTCGAAGATCTCGTCCGCGTCGAGGAACTCCGCGAGCGAGGGACGGCAGTAGATGCCGAGCGGCACGGACTGCCCGCCCGGACCCTCGTACGAGCTGTGCACCGCGTGGTACGGGCCGACGATCAGGGCCGTGATGTACGAGGAGATGCGCGGGGTGGGCTCGAAGCTCCACACCCGGTCCTTCGGCTCAGGCGTCGGCGAGTTCGAGATGACCGTCCAGCCCTCGGGGGCCGTCACGGTGAACTGGAAGGTCGCCTTCAGGTCGGGCTGCTCGAAGCTGGCGAAGACCCGCCGCGCGTCCGGCACCTCGAACTGGGTGTACAGGTACGCCTGCTGGTCGACCGGGTCGACGAAGCGGTGCAGGCCCTCACCGGTGTTGGTGTACGCGCAGTCCGCGACGACGCGGAGCTCGTTGGCCCCCGCCGCGAGGTGCTTCAGAGCGATGCGCGAGTCCCGGAAGACGGCGGCGACGTCCAGGGACTTGCCGTTCAGCACGACCTCGTGGACGGCCGGGGCGACCAGGTCGATGAAGGTCTCGACCCCGGCCTCGGCCGACTGGAAGCGCACGGTGGTCACGGACGGATACGTTCCGCCCTCCTGCGCGCCGCTGAGATCGAGTTCGATCTCGTACGAGTCGACGGTGAGCAGCTTTGCCCGCTGCTGGGCCTCTTCACGGGTGAGATTCGTGCCTGGCACGCGTTCATCTCCTTCGATGGTGACGTTGCCCCGCCATCCTTCCATGGGGGCGCGGCTCACCGCGTCGGAGTAATCCACAGGCGAAACGCGAGGTCGGATTCCTGCCGGACTTCGGCGGGCGGCGCCGCCACTCTGGCGGGCATGGACACCACGTACTGGGCGAGGCCCATCGAGGAGACGGCGCTCAAGGAGCTCCGCGTACGGGACGACGCGGGGCGGGAGTGCGTCCCGTACCGGGACGAGGAGGGCGGCGCGCCACTGCGCTGCTGCCTGCGGGCGAGCGGGGCCGGCGAGCGGATCGCGCTCGTCTCGTACGCGCCGCTGCGGCGCTGGGCGGCCGGTATGGGCACGGACCCGGGGGCGTACGACGAGCAGGGGCCCGTCTTCATTCACGCCGAGCAGTGCGCGGGGCCCGCGGAGGGCGGCGGCCACCCCTTCGCCCGCGCGGGCGTGCAGCGCACCGCCCGCCGGTACGACGCCCGCGGGCACATCCTCGGGGGGCGGGTCCTCGACCTCGGGGAAGATCCCGACGGGGTGATCGAGCGGGCCCTCGACGAGGCCTTCGCCGACCCGGAGGTCGCCCTCGTCCACCTCCGCGCCGCCGAGTACGGCTGCTTCCTGTTCGAGGTCCGCCGGCCCACTGTCAGCCTCGCCGGCGGGCGATCCTGACACGGGGAAGGGGGCGGGCGCCGCACAACGGCACCCGCCCCCTTCCACACCGCTCACGCCCGCCCGGGGGTCAGCCCTGGCGGAGCTCCTCGGCGACGAGCTCGGCGATCTGGACCGCGTTCAGGGCCGCGCCCTTGCGGAGGTTGTCGTTCGACAGGAACAGCGCGAGGCCGTTGTCCACCGTCTCGTCGGCGCGGATGCGGCCCACGTACGAGGCGTCCTTGCCGGCGGCCTGGAGGGGGGTCGGGATCTCCGACAGCTCGACGCCGGGGGCGTCCTTCAGCAGCTCGTAGGCGCGCTCGACGCTGATCGGGCGGTCGAAGCGGGCGTTGACCTGCAGGGAGTGGCCGGCGAAGACCGGTACGCGCACGCAGGTGCCGGAGACCTTGAGACCGGGGATCTCCAGGATCTTGCGGGACTCGTTGCGGAGCTTCTGCTCCTCGTCGGTCTCGAAGGAGCCGTCGTCCACGATCGAGCCCGCCAGCGGGATGACGTTGTAGGCGATGGGCCGCTTGTAGACGCCCGGCTCGGGGAACTCCACCGCGCCGCCGTCGAAGGTCAGCTGGTCGGCGGCCTCCGCCACCGCGCAGGCCTGGCCCTTGAGCTCGGCGACACCGGCCAGGCCCGAGCCGGACACGGCCTGGTAGGTGGTGGCGATCATCGCGGACAGGCCGGCCTCTTCGTGCAGCGGGCGCAGCACCGGCATCGCGGCCATCGTGGTGCAGTTCGGGTTCGCGATGATGCCCTTGGGGCGGTTCTTGATCGCGTGCGGGTTGACCTCGGAGACCACGAGGGGGACCTCGGGGTGGCTGCGCCAGGCGGAGGAGTTGTCGATCACGACGGCGCCCTGCGAGGCGACCTTCTCGGCGAGGGCGCGGGAGGTGGCGCCACCGGCCGAGAAGAGCACGATGTCCAGGCCGGAGTAGTCCGCCGTCGAGGCGTCCTCGATGGTGATCTCCCGACCCTCCCACTCGAGGGTCGTGCCGGCCGAACGGGCCGAGGCGAACAGGCGCAGCTCGTCCACCGGGAACTTGCGCTCGGCGAGGATGCCGCGCATGACTCCGCCGACCTGTCCGGTGGCTCCGACGATTCCGACCCTCACGGTGACTCCTTTTGCTACGTACGACGCGGGCGCGCGTGGAGCCATCATGCGTTCGACCCCACGAGCCTTGTCCAATCCATTGTCCGCAGTACGGACGATCTGCGGCGCGGAACGGGTGCGCGGACCCCTCAGTCGCGGACCCGAAGGCTCCACTTGCCCCTGGTGCGGACGGAGAGATGGCCGGGCGGGACGGCGTACACCCCCGGCTCGGTGCACACCCGCTCCCCGGGCAGCAGGTGCTCGTCGAGGGCGAACAGCGGGGTGATCGCCTGGTCGTGCCGGACCTCCACCTTCGCCCCGACCCCGCGCACCAGCACCACGTCCGGGCCCCGGCCGGAGAGCTTCCGCTCCAGCACCGGGGCGGCGTTCAGGGGCAGCACCTCCAGCTTCCACGGGACGGTGTCGGGGGCCTCGACCGTCACGTGGACCCAGCCCTCGGGGCCCACGGCGAGCGGGCCGGTCACCGGGTGGCGGTGGTTCGCGTGCGCGACGAGGTGACCGCCGCCGCCCGCCTGGGTGGTGAACACCTCCATCTCGGCGTCCTTGGCGCGCCCGCGCTCGACCCTGAGCAGGGCGGGCGGGCCGTCGTACCGCAGGACGGCGGTGCCTCGTCCCGAGACGACGCCCGTCCCGAGGGTCTGCACCGTGTCGGCCGGGCGCAGCCGCAGCCGCCAGTGGCAGTTCGCCGTGATGCGCAGCCGGAACCGGTGGCCGCCCGCGCTGAACGCCAGCAGCTGTCCCCGCAGGCCGTGGCGGTCGCGGTAGAAGACCAGGAGCGGCGTGTCCTGCCCGTCGATCCGGTCCGCCGTGAAGTGGGTGTCGGAGTCCGTCGCGCCGAGCGCCTCGTACTCCAGTAGCGCCGGGTGGCCGGGCTCCGGGTTCACCAGGGTGACCTCCTGCTCGCCGTGCCCCTCGTGCACGACGTCGGCCCAGCCGCCGGGCCGTCCGCGGTCCTGCCGGGTCGCCGGGAGGGGCTCGGCGGCGGCCGGGGCCGGTGCCTGCGTGGCGGCGACCGGCGGGGGCGCGGCCGTCCCGGCCTCCACCTTGTCGACCTCGGTCATCGCCGGACCGGCCACCGGGGCGGCCGGGAGGGCCTGCGGGCGTATGCCGTAGTCGGCGGCGAGGGCGGCCGGGCCGCTGGTGTAGCCCTGGCCCACCGCGCGGAACCGCCAGGCCCCGTCGCGGCGGTAGCACTCGCCGAGCACGAGCGCGGTGTCCATGGTGGCGCCCGTCGCCTCGTACCGGGCCGCCGGGGTTCCGTCGCCGGCCACCACCTCCACGTACAGCCCGTCGACCGCGCCGAAGCGCCCGCCCGCGGCGATCGCGGTGATCAGGATCCGCTGCACGGCCGGCTCCACGGTGTCCGGGTCCACCTCCAGCCACTGGACGAGCAGCCCGCCCTCCTCGGCCCCGCCCAGGTGCCGCACGGCGCCGGACGGGTGCGGGGGCCCGCCGGCCAGGACCACGTCGTCGTCACCGCGGACCCGGCCGGCGGCGTCCAGCAGGACCGCCGCGGCGGCCACCGCCGGAGCTCCGGGCCTGGCCGCACGCGCCACGGTGATGCGGAACGGGCCGCTGGTCAAAGGGGTGTTGGCCCCTCTCTCGATGATCGGCATACCGGCATCCTGTCATTGGCCCGGGGCAGCGAGAAGGGGCCGGTGCCATCGGCACCGGCCCCTCCGTCATGCGGTCACACGGTCACACCGTCACGCGTTCGCGCTCACGCGCACGTGCTACGGCAGGACCTTCTCGATCTGCACGCTGCCGGTGCCGGCGGCGGTGCCGCGGCCGTTGAGCAGCTGGACCTGGCCGAAGAACTGCCGGCCCTCGGGAGCCGCGCCGCTGACCAGGACGTTCGCCGAGATCTGCGCGGTGGCGCCGTTGGCGAGGTTCACCGCGGCGGCCTCGTCGACCTGGACGGAGCCCAGGGCGGCCGAGAAGAACACGTCGCGGTAGTCGTACGTGGTGGAGCCGGCCGGGACCGCGTAGCCGATCACCTTGACGGTGTAGGTGCCCGCGGCCGGGTTCACCAGGCTCACGGCCTCCTCGGAGTCGCCGTCGGCGGCGGAGCCGACCTTGATGCCGTCCTTGTAGACCTCGAGGTCGAGGTCGGCGGCGGTGTCGGAGACCTTGCCGATCGCGACGTCGAGGCGCGAGGTGCCCTCGGCGACCGTGACCTCAGTGGTGTGGGTCTCACCGTTGGCGATGGTCGGCTTGGCGACCTTCGCGGAGCCGAGCGGGCCGCCCTGGAGCTTGCCGCCGGCGATGGCCGCACCGTCGTTCTTGACGGTCCACTGGACCGGGGCCGGGGTGCCCTGCTTCACCTCGGGCAGGACCTTGACCGCGGGGTCGAAGGCCGCGCCGAGCACCGAGACGTTCAGCTGGAACGGGTTGTCGAGCAGCGGCGACGTACGGCGCGACTCGACCTCGATCTCCCAGACGCCCGGCGTCGGCTCGGGGTACGAGCGCACGTCAGGGCGGCAGGTGTTGGCCGGGTTGTCGTAGTTCGGGTAGCAGTTGACCGTGGAGGTCGGGTCGACCGGAACACCGTACGGGTGGATCGCGATGAAGCGGGTCTGGCTGCCGGCCGCGAGACCGCCGAGGGCGACCTCAAGGCTCTTCGCGCCCTGCGGGACGGTCACGAAGTACGACTTGTGGGTGTTGCGCTGCACGGAGGAGGCCTCCGAGAGCGTGAAGGACGGCGAGGCCAGCGGGGCCGACGCGACCACGGTCGAGAGGATCTGCTTGTCGATGCCCTCGGTGGTCTCGTCGTCCAGCTGCAGGATGCCGCTGTGCACGCCGGCCGTCTTGGCCTTCGCCTCGACCTTGATGGTGACGGGCTTATTCAGCGGCAGGGTGACGTAGTCGTAGCCGCCGATGACCTTGAACGTGCCGTCGTCGTTGCGCCAGCTCAGGTTGTGCCGGGTGCCGTACTTGACGCCCGTGGTGCGGGTGACGACGACGTTGTAGACCTTCTTCTGGCCGACCTTGAGACCGCCCTCGCGGTCGTAGAGGCCGGTGCCGAAGCCCGGGGTCTTCAGGAACTGGTCGATCGCGGTGTCGACCGGAGCCTTGACCGTGAACTCGTTGGCCTTCGCGTCGCGCTGGATGGACTCCCACGCGCCGAGGACGTCGATCAGGCCCGAGCCCTGCGCGTGCGCGGGGACGTCGGCGATCTTCTTGGCCGAGCTGGTGAGCGCGACCCGCAGGGAGGCCGGCGTCAGCTTGAGGTTCTGCTGCTTGGCGGCCGAGAGCAGCAGGGCGCTGGCGCCCGCCGCCTGCGGCGAGGACATCGAGGTGCCCTGGAGCATGCCGTAACCGGCCGGCAGCTCGTAGCCGGCCTCCTTCACGGGCTGGCCGGGCAGCCAGCTCTGGATGGTGTTGATCGAGGCGCCCGGGGCGGTGATGGTCGGCGTGAAGCCGCCGTCCTCACGCGGACCGCGCGAGGAGAACGGGAACATGTTGTACTTCGCCGTCACACCGGAGCCGTAGTTGGCGGCCCAGGTCTCCTTGGAGACCGCGGCGCCCACGGAGATGACCTTGTCCGCGAGACCGGGGTCACCGATGGTGTTGATGCCCGGGCCCGAGTTGCCCGCCGAGATGACGAGCTGGACGCCGTAGGTGTCGATGAGGTTCTTGTACAGCTCCGAACGGGCGTTGTTGCCGTCGTTCAGCGCCGGCAGGCCACCGATGGACATGTTGACGATGTCCACACCGCGGTTGACGACGAGGTCGATCATGCCCTCGGTCAGCGCGATGTTGGTGCAGCCGCCGGACCAGGTGCAGGCGCGCGAGGAGACGAGCTTGGCGCCGGGCGCCTCGCCGTTCATCTTGCCGCCGAAGAGGCTGTTGGCGGCGGTGATGCCGGCGACGTGCGTGCCGTGCTCGGACTCGATGATGCCGATGTTGACGAAGTCGGCCTTCTTGCCGACCCAGTCCCCGCCGAGCGGGTCCATCGGGACGTCCTTGCGGATCTCGATCACGAACGGGATGCGCTCGGCGACCTCGGTCGCCGGGTTGTCCGTGCCGAAGTAGCCGATCTGGTAGCCGTCCTTGTACGGCTTCATCGGCTCGTTGTTCGTGAAGTCGCTGTCCTGGTCGGTGTCGACGCGGACGGTGCCGGCGGCGACGTCGTAGAGCATGCCGAACCGGTCGGTGGTGTCCCCGTCCCGGTTGACGTCGCCCTTCATGTCGCCGTTGGCGGTGATCGACTCGGAGAAGCGGCTCCACTGGAAGCTGCCCTCGGGGGCCTTCCAGCTCCCGCCGCCCGCGGTGAAGGTGCCGCCGGCGGAGGTGACCGGGGTGATCTGGGCGCGCCAGGTGGCGTCGCCGTCGGTGATCGGGTCGGTCGCGGTGACCCAGTCGACGATCTTGCGCTCGCCGGTGGTGGTCTTCTGGAGGGCCGGGTGGCCGAGGTCGACGCCCGAGTCCATGATGCCGATGGTCACGCCGCGGCCGTCGGCCTGCGGGTTCTGCTCGACGAAGTCCACCGCGCCGGTCTCGAAGGACGGGTTGTACGGGTTCTTCGCCGGGGTGTTCTTGTCCGGCGCCGGGTACGTCTCGGCCGCGGTCCGCTTGACCGTGCCGGTCTCCCGGTCGGAGTCGGGGCGCGGGTCCGGCAGCTGGATCTCGTGCCGCAGGTCGATGCCGTGCACCGAGGACAGCTTGGCGGCCGCCTTCAGCGCGGCCTCCGCCTGGCCGGTGGGCAGGGTGGCGCGCACGTAACCGAGCTTGTCGTACGTCTGGCCCACCGAGCCGCCGGGGACGGCGTCGAGCTGGTCCGCTACCTGCTTGGTCTGCCCGGGAGCGGTCGCGACCATGACGGTGACGGTCGCGTCACCCTTGGCCTTGGCCTCCTGGAGGAGCTCTGCATCGGCCGAACCGAGCTTCTGGTCAGCGGACTTGACGGCCGGGTTGGTTCCCGGGGCATCGGTTCCGTTCGCCGCGAAGACGGGCGCCGCGCCGGTGGCCGCGAGGGCGGCCACCAGGCCTGCCGCGGCCGCGACGCGCGCGACGCGTCTGGCCCCGGGTATGGAGCTGGGGGATTCGAGGGTCATCAGCATCCCTGGTAAGTGAAAGATACGGTCCGGATTTCGGTGCCGGATGACCGGTCAGCTTTGCGCAAACGACAGCTCTTTGGGGAGAGTTGTCATTGACCGATACCCGCCATGGCGGACACTCGCCAGCGCGGCGTATGCGCCAGCGCGGCCTTACCGGGACAGAGCGGGGTGAACCGCAGGGGTTGCCGAGCTGATTTGTAGATTTGGCGACCGAACAGCGGCACCGGGACGCGTTCGCGCCCCGGTGCGGGTGTGACGGTTTTGGATCGTTCAGCGCTCGCGCGTGCGCGCGTAGTGGCGGGAGGCCTTCGCCCGGTTTCCGCAGGCGGCCATCGAGCACCAGCGCCGCGTGCCGTTGCGCGAGACGTCGTGGAAGTGCAGGACGCACGTCTCGGAGGCGCACTTGCGGATCCGGTCGGGCGCGGTGCCCAGCAGCTCCAGGTAGTTCCGGGCGGCCGTCCAGGCCGGACCCCAGGTCGGGTCGTCGAACTCGGCGCGCTCGCCCGGCCCTTCGGCCGTCAGGGTGGCGCGGATGCGGCCGTGCTCCAGTACGGCGTCGACCAGCGTGCGGGCGCTCTCGTCGGCCGGGTGCGCCACCGCGCGGGCCAATGCCTCGCGGGCGGTCATCAGGTGGACGAGGGTCGAGGCGTCGGCGCGGAAGCGGCCGGCCAGGCCGGTGCTCTCCAGCCAGACCGCGAGCCCCTGCACCCGGGTCAGGCCCGCCGCCCCGGCGAAGAGGTCGAGCGGTTCGCCGTCGATGACCCAGCGGGTGTTGAGCAGGTCGAGGGCGACCGGCTCCCCGGTCAGGGGTCGTGGGTCCGCCGTCGTCATGTCCGTCTCCTCGCGCCGCTAACCCCTCAAGAGTACGTGAGCGGTTGACGCCCCTCTCTCTAACCGTTAATCTCGTTTTAGAAGGTTAGAACATCGAGAAGTCCTTTTGGGGAAGGAACCCGTCATGACGACTGCCGTCAGCAAACTCCGCACCGGGCACGTGGGTCTGAACGTCACCGATCTGGAGCGCTCGATCGGCTTCTACCGCGACAGCCTGGGCTTCGCGCTCCTCGCCGAGGGCAAGGAGGAGGGACGCCGGTTCGCCTTGCTCGGGCAGGACGGCGAGCTCGTACTCGCCCTCTGGGAGCAGGCCGAGGGCCCGTTCGCCCCGGCCGCGGCCGGACTCCACCACCTGGCGCTCGCGGCCGCCGACATCGAAGAGGTACGGGCGTACGAAGCGCGGCTGCGCGACCTCGGGGTCGAGTTCGCGTACGACGGCGTCGTCGCCCACGGCGAGGGCGCGGCCTCCGGCGGCATCTTCTTCCACGACCCGGACGGGATCCGCCTGGAGATCTCCGTCCCGACCGGCGCCGAAGGTTCGCTGGCCCCCGTCGCGGGGGCCCCCACCTGCGGCTTCTTCTAATCGGAGGGGCTTCTCATGTCGGAGGTACTCATGCCCGGGGCCTACCACTGGGGCTCGCTGGCCGTGCAGGAACGGGTCGGTGTGCGCGAGCTCGCCGAACACGTCGGCCGCTCGATCGGCACGGGCATCCGGGACGTCGCCGCGGCCTTCCTGGAGCTCCAGCCTCATCTGGTCGTCGGCGCCGCCGACGGATCGGGGCGACTGTGGGCCTCCCTGCTCACCGGCGCGCCGGGCTTCGTACGGGCCACCGGGCCGGACCGGATCACGGTCGCCGGGGGACTACCGCCGGGCGATCCGCTCACCGAAGCCCTGGCCACGGCCGGGACGAGGGTCGGCACCATCGCGCTCGACCCACGAACCCGTCGCCGGATGCGGCTGAACGGGACCCTGGAGACGACCGGCCGCGGCTTCGCGGTCCTGGCCGAGCAGGTCTTCGCCAACTGCCCCAAGTACCTGCAGAAGCGGCAGCCGCTGGACCTGGCCGCGGAGGGAGCCGGTGTCGTGCGGCGCGGCGTCGCCCTCACCCCCGGCCAGGCCAGGGCGGTCCGCACCGCCGACACCTTCTTCGTGGCCACCACGGCGGAGGCGGACGGGGTCGACGCCAGTCACCGCGGCGGTCTGCCCGGCTTCGTCGAGGTGCTCTCGCCGACCGAGCTGACCTGGCCGGACTACGCGGGCAACGCCATGTTCCTGACCCTGGGGAACCTGACGGCCGACCCGCGGGCCGGGCTGCTCTTCCCCGACTGGGAGACCGGGGCCGTACTCCAGCTCAGCGGCCGGGCCACGACCGAGTTCGGGCCCGACGGGAGCCGGGACGTCCGCTTCCGCGTGGAGTCGGTGGTGGAGGCCGTCCATCCGGGTCGGCTGCGCTGGAGCACCCCCGAGTACTCGCCTCACCTGGGCAGCACCACCAAGTAGGCGGCGGGCTCGCGGTCGCCGGACGCCGTCAGGGCGGTCCGGACGACCGCGGCCTGCTGCTCGGGCCAGTCGCGGAGCTTGCGCGGGGTGATGTGGATGACCGTCACCCCGAGCCGCTCCAGCGTCTCGCGCTTGCGCACGCACTCGGACCACTCCTCGTCCTCGCCCTGGCGCGGGGCGCGGGTGTCGATCTCGACGGCCACGGAGTGCTCCGGCCAGAAGGCGTCGACCCCGCCGAGGTGGGGGCCGCCGGGCAGGCGCAGGTCCACGTTCCAGACCGGCTCGGGGAGCTCGTAGCCGCGTACGAGGTGGTACAGCCGGTCCTCGGCGATGGCGCGGCCCTCCGCGAGGAGGGACTCGACGGCGTCGACCACGTGCGGCCGGTTCAGCAGCCGGGCCACCGTCAGCTCCCGTACGACGGCGGCCGGTTCGCAGTGCCCGCCGCGGACGGCCTCGCTGAGCAGTCGGCGCACGGTACCGGCGTCGTCGAGCTGGGCGACGGCGTCGGCGACGGCCCGCGCGACGGGCGCCACGGGGAGCCCGGTCACCTCCTGGGAGCGGGGCGGGGTGTGCGCACGCACGATCCGCACGTCCCCGGCGGCGCGGAGCCGACGGGTGCCGGGCACGAGCACGTCGATGTGCGCGAGGGCGAGCAGTGCGGGGGCGGAGGCGAACCGGTACAGGGCGAGCGCGGCCAGCCCGGTGATCATGGCCTCGCCGTGCCCGCGCCGGCCGGCGTACAGCAGGGCGGCGTGCAGCCGCTCCTCGCTGGTCGCGGGGCCGGAGTGGAGCAGGAACACCCCGGGCAGGATCTGCTGCCAGGGCCGCTCGGCGGCGTCGGCGGCGGTGACGCCGTGCTCGCGCAGCTGGGCGAGGGTGAGCACGCGGGGGCGGCTGCCGGTGAGGTGGGCGAGGGGGAGGGGTGCGTTCTGGTTCATGACGCGGTGATTCCCTCAGGCCATGGCCTTGCTAACCGGTGTTACACGCTCGTCGACAAACCCGGACAACCTGGGGCTAAAGTACGGGCGTTCGACTGCCGATGGGCATCCGCCGGTCGGGGGATGTGACGCGGGCCCGCTGCCGGTGCCCGGGTGCCGGAGCCGGGTGCGGCGCCGTTGCCGGGGGCGCTGCCCCCGGACCCTCCCCCAGCTACCGCTGGGGGTACCCCCAGCGCCTCAATCGCCGGCGGGGCTGAAATTGCCCTGCGGGCAATCCAGCCGTGCCTGGACGGCGGCAGCGGCTACATCCAGCCTCGCCGGCGTGTGAGGCGTGGGGGTCCCCCCGGACGGAGTCTGGGGGAGGGTCTGGGGCAGCGCCCCAGCAGCGGCGCCGCAGGCTAGAGGCCCGCCGCCGCGTCGCAGCGCTGCGCGCGCAGGGCTCGGGCTAGGTCGTCGCGGGACTCGAGTACCAGGCGGCGGAGCGCAGGGGCCGCGTCCGGGTGCTCGGAGAGCCAGGCGTCCGTCGCCGCGACGGTGGACTCCGGGTCCTGGAGCGACGGGTACAGCCCCTTCACCACGTCCATGCCGATCTGGATCGACCGCTCCGACCAGATCCGCTCGATGACGGAGAAGTACCGCCCCGCGAACCCGGCCAGCAGCCCCCGCTGCGAAGGCTGCTGCATTCCCGCGATCGTCGCCTCCACCAGCGCGTTCGACAGCGTGTCCGACTCGACCACCGCCGCCCACGCCTGGTCCTTGACCGCCGCAGACGGCCGCGCCGCCAGGCACCGCACCTGGTGCCGCTTGCCCGACGCCGTGTCGTCGCGCGAGAGCTCCGCGGTGAGTACGGCCTCGTCCACCGCCCCGTGCGCGGCCAGCGGCAGCAGGAAGTCCCAGCGCAGCTCCTGGTCCACCTCCAGCCCGTCGATCCGGGCGGAGCCGTCCAGCAGCCCCAGCAGCAGCTGGAAGTCGCCCTCGGTCGCCGCGCTCGCCGCGAAGAAGCGGGCCCAGGTCAGCTGGTGTTCCGACCCCGGCTCGGCCAGCCGCAGCTCGTGCAGCGCGCCCGCCGCCAGCTCCCGGCCGCCCTGCTCGCGCCGGTCGGGCGCCGAGTAGTGGGTGACCGAGGTCAGCGCCTGCGCGTGCAGCATCTGCAGCACGCCGACGTCCGTCTCGCGGCCCGCGTGGGCCAGTACCAGCGAGAGGAAGTCGCGCGCCGGCATCAGGCCGTCCCGCGTCAGGTTCCACAGCGCCGACCAGCTCAGCGCACGCGCCAGCGGATCGGTCAGGTCGCCCAGGTGCCCGCGCAGCGTGGCCAGCGAACGCTCGTCGAAGCGGACCTTGCAGTAGGTGAGGTCCTCGTCGTTGACCAGCACCAGGTCCGGCCGCTCCCGGCCCGCCAGCTCCGCGACGACCGTCCGCGCGCCCGCCACGTCCACCCCGGCCCGCGCGTAGCGGACCAGGCTGCCGTCGGACTCCAGCCGGTACAGGCCGACCGCGACCCGGTGCGGGCGCAGCTCGTCGCCCTCCTGGACCACCGCCAGCTCCGTCACGCGGCCGCCCGCGTCGTACGTCACCACCGGGGTGAGCGCGTTCACGCCGGCCGTCTGCAGCCAGGCCCGCGACCATTCGGCCATGTCCCGGCCGGAGACCTCGGCGAGCACCGACAGCAGGTCGTCCAGGGTGGTGTTCCCGTACGCGTTCGCCTTGAAGTAGCGCCGCGCGCCCTCCAGGAAGGCCTCCCGCCCGACGTACGCCACGAGCTGCTTCAGCACCGCCGCGCCCTTGGCGTACGTGATGCCGTCGAAGTTCAGCTTCGCGTCCTCCAGGTCACGGATGTCGGCCGTGATCGGGTGCGTGGACGGCAGCTGGTCGGCGCGGTAGGCCCACGCCTTGCGGCTGTTGGCGAAGGTGACCCACGCCTGGTCGAAGCGGGTCGCCTCGACCAGCCCGAAGGAGCCCATGAAGTCCGCGAAGGACTCCTTCAGCCACAGGTCGTCCCACCACTTCATGGTGACCAGGTCGCCGAACCACATGTGCGCCATCTCGTGCAGGATGACGTTCGCGCGCCGCTCGTAGGAGGCCTGCGTGACCTTGCCGCGGAAGATGTACTCCTCGCGGAAGGTCACCATCCCCGGGTTCTCCATCGCGCCCAGGTTGTACTCCGGCACGAAGGCCTGGTCGTACTTCCCGAAGGGGTACGGGTAGTCGAAGATCTCGTGGAAGAGGTCGAAGCCCTGCTTGGTGACGAGGAAGACGTCGTCCGCGTCGAAGTGCTTCGCCAGCCCCTTGCGGCACATCGCGCCCAGCGGGATCGTCAGGTCCCCGCGCGTGTAGGAGTCCGTCACGTAGTGGTAGGGGCCCGCGACGACGCACGTGATGTACGTGGAGATGGGCTTGGTCTCGGCGAAGCGCCACACCCCGCCCTCGCGCGACTCCTCCGCGCCGTTGCTCCACACCTGCCAGCCCTCGGGCGCGGTCACCTCGAAGCGGTAGGGCGCCTTCAGGTCCGGCTGCTCGAAGTTGGCGTACACCCGCCGGGCGTCCGCCGGCTCGTACTGGGTGTAGAGGTAGACCTCGCCGTCCTCGGGGTCCACGAAGCGGTGCAGGCCCTCCCCCGTGCGGCTGTACGCGCAGTTCGCGTCGACGACCAGGACGTTCTCGGAGGCCAGGCCGTCCACGGCGATCCGCGCGCCGTCGAACACGGCGGCCACGTCCAGCGCCCGCCCGTTCAGGGTCACGGAGTTCACCGAGGGGGCGATCAGGTCCACGAAGGTGGACGTGCCGGATGCCGCGGCCCGGAAACGGATCGTCGTCACCGAACGGAAGGTGCGGGGCCCCTCGACGGGCTCGGCCTCCTCCACTGCCGACCTGACGTCGAGGACCACCTCGTACCCGTCGACGGACAGCAGCTCGGCCCGTCCACGGGCCTCCTCGCGGGACAGGTTCTCTCCGGGCACGTGCACTCCTTCGTGCGTGATCGTGTTCTTGTGACGAATCCTCGCACGGGGGGAATGCGTCCGACTCCGTCCTGGTTGGCGAGACAGAACGGCAGCCAGTGATGCCTTTTTCACGACGGAGATTGAGGAGAGACATGACCGACACCCAGGTGCGCGAGAAGACCCCGGTCGACTTCTGGTTCGACCCGCTCTGCCCCTGGGCCTGGATGACCTCCCGGTGGATGCTGGAGGTCGAGAAGGTCCGTGACGTCGAGGTCCGCTGGCACGTGATGAGCCTCGCCGTGCTGAACGAGAACCGCCTCGACGAGCTGCCCGAGCGCTACCGCGACCTGCTCGGCCCCAAGGGCTGGGCCCCCGTGCGCGTGGTGATAGCGGCCCAGCAGAAGCACGGCGACGAGGTCACCGGCAAGCTGTACACCGCCCTCGGCACCAAGATCCACAACGAGGACAAGGGTGCGACCCGCGAGGTCATCGCCGAGGCGCTGGCCGAGGTCGGCCTGCCGGCCGAGCTGATCGACTACGCCGAATCCGACGAGTACGACGAGGTGCTGCGCGCCTCCCACAACGACGGCATCGACCGGGTCGGCCAGGAGGTCGGCACCCCGGTGATCTCGGTGCCCGGCGCCGAGGGCGACGAGGTGGCCTTCTTCGGCCCCGTCGTCACCCCGACCCCGCGCGGCGAGGCCGCCGCCCGGCTGTGGGACGGCACGCTGCTGGTCGCGGCCACGCCCGGCTTCTACGAGATCAAGCGCACCCGCACCAAGGGCCCCTCCTTCGAGTAGTCCCCGGGAGGCGGCTCGCCGCTTGCCCCCTTGACGTCCCGGTATGGGGTTCGACGGCGCAGGCGAAATCAGGGTCCCGCTCGGCCGCGAGGGCGGCCGGGCGGAGCCCGCGATACCGAACGACAACGCACCGCACGCAGCCCTGCCCGCACGCACCCGAGACCGGGTGCTGCGGGCAGCTTGCGTCGCGGTGCCACCGCTGTGAACGGCCCTCGGGATACCCCGCGCGGCGGGCGCCGCGCCACTACCTGCGCGGCACGGGCCGCCCGTACCGGGTGGACGCCCGCGCCCTGCTCGCGGTGGACGTCGTACGGGCGGAGGTCGAGCGGCGCCTGGCCGAATGGCGGGACGCGGCGCGGGCCCTGGGGGAGCCGGGGGCGTACGCGGCCGACAGCGGCTGGCGCGGGTGCGCATCACCCGGCGGGCCGGCGAGGGCGGCAGCGCGGACTGGTGGCCGGCGCTGCGCGGGGCGCAGTACCGGATCAGCGGCACGGTCCGGGTCCACGAGGACGGGTCGGTGGTGACCGACTACCGCTTCCAGGTGCACAAGAGCTGGAACTTCGACCGCGGGGAGTCCGAGTTCGGCATCCCCTTCGCCTCCTTCTCGAGGCTCCACGAGACGGGCCTGGCCCGCGAGTTCACGGCGGTCGGCGAGGTCGACGGCCTGGTGGACGCGGAAGGTGCGGAAGACGCAGAGAGCCCTCCCGAGTCACGTCCTCGGGAGGGCTCTCTGGTGGACACGCCCGCCGGCGAAGGTTGAGAAGACGATCACGAGGCGGACGGCTGTGGGGCGCCGATCAGCCCTTGGCGGGGATCAGCAGCGGGGTGTTCGCCTTGGCGTCGGCGTAGCGCGCGGCCACGTCCTGCCAGTTGACGACGTTCCACATGGCCTCGATGAAGTCCACCTTCTGGTTCTTGTACTGCAGGTAGAAGGCGTGCTCCCAGGCGTCGAAGACCAGGATCGGCACGGAGGCCTGGCCCACGTTGCCCTGGTGGTCGTAGACCTGCTCGACGATCAGGCGGCCACTGATGGGCTCATACGCGAGCACGCCCCAGCCGGAGCCCTGCGTCGCGGAGGACGCGAAGGTCAGCTGCTTCTTGAAGGCGGCGAAGGAACCGAAGGACTCGGCGATCGCGGCCGGGAGCTCGCCCAGGCCGTCCTTCTCGTCCGGGACGCCGCCGCCCTCGCCGGTCTTCGGGCTGGCCATGTTGTGCCAGTAGATGCTGTGCAGGATGTGGCCGGAGAGGTGGAACGCGAGGTTCTTCTCCAGGCCGTTGAGGGCGCCCCAGTTCTCCTTGTCGCGCGCCTCGGCCAGCTGCTCCAGCGTGGTGTTGGCGCCCGCGACGTAGGCCGCGTGGTGCTTGTCGTGGTGCAGCTCGATGATCTGCGGATTGATCACCGGCTCCAGCGCCGCGTAGTCGTACGGAAGCTCGGGAAGCGTGTAGATGGCCATGCGTGTGTCAGGTCCCCTCGGCGTGCCAACTGCTTATTGCAATTAATGCGCAACTGCACGCTAGCAGTATCTATTCCGCGTCACACATAAGGGTTACCTGAGAACGAAGAAGGCGGACCTCGTGCTTTCGCACGGGTCCGCCTCGATCGTCTGGCAGGGCGTCAGGACCGTGTCGCCGCCCGGCGCTGCATCACGTAGCCGGTCACCGCGAGGGCGACGGTCAGCCCGCCGGTGAAGAGCACCTGGACCCGGGTGTCCTCGCCCATGGCCATCAGGACCAGCACCCCGGCGACGCCTGCCAGTGCCACCCACGTCAGGTACGGGAAGCCCCACATCCTCACGACGAGCTTCTCGGGGGCCTCGCGCTCCAGGCGTCGGCGCAGCACGAACTGGGAGACGGCGATGAAGCCCCAGACGACGAGGATGACCCCGCCGACCATGTTCAGCAGCCAGGCGAACAGGGTGTCCGGATACCAGTACGACAGCAGCACGGTGACGAACCCGAAGGCCGAGGAGGCGAGCACGGCCCGGCGCGGCACCCGGGCGGTGACCTTGCCTAGCGCCTTGGGGCCCTGGCCGCGGGAGACCAGGGAGTAGGCCATGCGCGAGGAGCCGTAGATGTTCGCGTTCATCGCGGACAGCAGCGCGATCAGGATGACCACGTTCATGATCTGGCCCGCGGCCGGGATGCCCAGGTGCTCCAGGGTGGCCGCGTACGGGCCCTGTTCGGTGACCGCCGGATCGTTCCACGGCAGCAGGGTGACGATGACCAGCATCGAGCCGACGTAGACGATCGCGATCCGCCACATGGTGGTCTTCACTGCCTTGGCCACGCCCTTGACCGGGTTCTCGGACTCGGCGGCCGCGATGGTCACCGTTTCCAGCCCGCCGTACGCGACCACCGAGGCCAGCAGTCCGACCAGCAGGCCGTCCACCCCGGTGGGCAGGAAGCCGCCGTCGTGCAGGAGGTTGGCGGCCCCGGGGGAGTCGGTGCCGGGCAGCACGCCGAGTACGGCCAGAACGCCCAGGCCCAGGAAGAGCCCGATCGCACCGATCTTGAGCGCGGCGAACCAGAACTCGAACTCGCCGAAGTTCGAGACGGCCGCCAGGTTCGAGCCGCAGAACACCGCCATGAAGATCAGCACCCACATCCAGGAGGGGGTGCCGGGGAGCCAGCCCGTCACGATGTGCGCGGCACCGATGGCCTCGATCGCCACGCCGACGCACAGCAGGGTCCAGAACATCCAGCCCGCCGTGAAGCCCGCCCAGGGGCCGATCGCCCGCTCCGCGTGGACCGAGAAGGAGCCGGAGACGGGGTTGGCGGCGGACATCTCGCCGAGCATCCGCATCACGAACATGACGAGCAGCCCGGACGCGGCGTACGCGAGCACGATCGAGGGCCCGGCGGCCGCGATCCCGGCCCCGGAGCCGACGAAGAGCCCGGCGCCGATGACGCCGCCGAGGGCGATCATCGAGAGGTGGCGCTGCTTGAGGCCGTTGCCGAGGGGGGATCCGGGGTCGGTCGGCGCCGGGGCCGGCGGCTGCTGCTCGGGGGGTGCGATGGCGCTCTGGATCATGGGTGCAAGTCTGCCAATCGTCCGATTATCGGACTTTAGATGTCCATAATCCGGACACCGGCT
The DNA here is from genome assembly GCF_036237315.1 of Streptomyces sp. NBC_01351. Lineage (GTDB taxonomy): Bacteria > Actinomycetota > Actinomycetes > Streptomycetales > Streptomycetaceae > Streptomyces. The sequence continues at coordinate 5,584,325 of NZ_CP108356.1, forward strand.
TCACCTGACGTGACCGGCCGCCCCCGAAACGGGTACGGCCCGGGACTCCCGTCCCGGGCCGCACCGCAAAGGTCCCGCCCGCTCAGGACCGGCGGTCCCGCAGCTCCCGCACCCACGCCACCACCAGCACCACCGACGCGGCGCCCGCCGACCACAGCAGCTGCGGCCGCGCCGAGTCGTCGAACAGCATCAGCACCAGCACCGTGCCCATGCCGAGCAGCGCGAACCAGGTCGCGTACGGGAACAGCCACATCGGCAGGGTCAGCCGCTCGGGCATGTCCCGCTCGATCCGGCGGCGCAGCTTCAGCTGCGAGACCGCGATCAGCGCCCACACGAACAGCAGCACCGCGCCGACCGCGTTGAGCATGTACAGGAAGATCGTGTCCGGCCACAGCAGGTTCAGCACCACCGAGAAGAAGCCGAAGGCCGCCGACGCGCACACCGCGACGCGCGGCACCCCGCCGCCCGAGACCTTCAGCAGCGACTTCGGCGCCTCGCCCCGCTCGGCGAGCGAGAACACGATGCGCGAGGAGCCGTACAGGTTCGCGTTCAGCGCCGACAGCAGCGCCACGAACACCACGATCTCCATGATCGTGCCGGCCTTCGGGATGCCGATGGAGTCGAGCACCGCGACGTACGGGCTCTGCCCCGGCTTCAGCGAGTCCCAGGGCAGCAGGGACACGATGACCACCATCGAGCCGACGTAGAAGAAGAGGATGCGCCACACCGCGCTGCGCACCGCGCGGGACACGGACCGGGCCGGGTCGTCGGACTCGGCGGCCGCGATCGTGACGACCTCCAGGCCGCCGAAGGCGAAGATCACGGCGAGCATTCCGGCGACGACCCCGCCGATCCCGGCCGGGAAGAAGCCGCCGTGGCCGGTGAGGTTGGTGAGGCCCACGGGCTGGGTGTCGGGCAGCAGGCCGAAGATCGCGAGGGTGCCGAGGATCAGGAACAGCACGATCGCGCCGACCTTGAGCGCCGCGAACCAGAACTCGAACTCGCCGAAGTTCCGCACGGCCGCCAGGTTGGCCACGGTGAAGACCACCATGAAGACCAGCACCCAGACCCACTGGTCGACCGAGGGCACCCAGCGGTTCGCGATGTCCGCCGCGCCGGTGGCCTCCACCGCCAGCACCACGACCAGCAGGAACCAGTACAACCAGCCCGCCGAGAAGCCGGCCCAGCGCCCCAGCGCCTTCTCCGCGTACACCGAGAACGAGCCCGAGGCGGGCATCGCCGCAGACATCTCGCCCAGCGCCCGCATCACCAGCATCGCGAGGACGCCCGCGAGCAGGTACGAGCAGATGATCGCGGGACCGGCGATGCCGATGCCGGCCCCGGAACCCACGAAGAGCCCGGCGCCGATCACGCCGCCGAGGCCCAGCATCGTCAGATGGCGCTGCTTGAGGCTGTGGCTGAGGGGTTCCGGGGGCAGCTCGGAGCTCGGGGAAGAGGAAGAAGAGGAAGGGGGAGGGGGTGGGGGGACTTCGGACAGGCGCTCGCGCATGAGGGGTGCTCGTACTCTCGTTGGGCCCGGCGGCGGTGGGGGCTCCGCATCGGGATTGGCGGGACCCTACAGTCTCCCCGAGCGGAAGCGTCCCGTGCAAAACGGACGTGCCGACAGATCTCCCCAGTGACGCGTATCACGCCAACGAGAGTGTGGATCGCGATCTTTGTGCGATCTCGACGAAACCGGCCGGTACGGCTTTGTGTCCGGCGGCGGTGGGGCCGGGCCCGGCCGCGGACTAGCGTCGGTGATCGTCCCGCCCCCACCCCTCACCCTTTGGGAGCCCCCGATGAGCACCGCCTCCGTCTCCTTCCGGCCCGGCGCCGTCCTCGCCGACCTGCTGCCCGCGAGCCGCGTCCGCGACATCGCGCTCGTCGTCAGCGGAGCCGCGCTCACCGGTCTGGCCGCGCAGATCGCCGTGCCCGTCCCCGGCTCCCCGGTCCCGGTCACCGGCCAGACCTTCGCCGCGCTGCTCGTCGGCACCGCCTTCGGCGCCCGCCGCGGCTTCCTGTCCCTCGCCCTGTACGCCCTCGTCGGGATGGCCGGCGTGCCGTGGTTCGCGGGCGGCACCTCCGGGGCGGGCGGCGCCTCGTTCGGCTACGTGCTCGGCATGCTGCTGGCCGCGACCCTCGTCGGCGCCCTCGCGCGGCGCGGCGCCGACCGCTCGGTCCTGCGTACGGCGGGCACGATGGTGCTGGGCTCCGCGGTGATCTACGCGGTGGGCGTGCCGTACCTGATGGCCGCCACCGGCATGTCCCTGGGCGCGGCCGTCGCGGCGGGCCTGACCCCGTTCCTGATCGGCGACGTGCTCAAGGCGGCCCTCGCGATGGGTGCCCTGCCGGCCGCCTGGAAGCTGGCGGGCCGCCGCGGCTGAGCCCGTACGTCCCCGTACGTCCCCGAACACGCCGGAGCCCGGCCCGCCTCTTCAGGCGGGCCGGGCTCCGGCGTTCGTACGCGATCAGCAGTCAGCAGTCAGGGGGTCAGCCCTGCAGCGCGGCGGCGCGCTTGCGGCGGAGGTCCAGCACCACGCCGACGAGCACGACCAGGCCGGCGACCAGCGTGGACAGGGTGACCACCTCGCGGTTGGCGTCGTCCACGAACATGTAGCCGATCACGAACATGATCAGTGCCGCGGTGGCCCAGGTCAGCCACGGGAAGAGCCACATCTTCACGGTCAGCTTCTCCGGGGACTCGCGGACCAGGATCCCGCGCATCCTCAGCTGGGTGAAGCAGATCACCAGCCAGACGAAGAGCGCGATGGCGCCCGAGGAGTTCAGCAGGAAGTTGAAGACCGTGTCCTTGAAGGCGTAGTTGAAGTAGACGGCGACGAAGCCGAAGACCGTGGAGCCCAGGATCGCGGCGACCGGAACGCCCCGGGAGTTGACCTTGGCGAACGCCTTGGGGGCGTCACCGCGCTCACCGAGCGAGAAGGCCATGCGGGAGGCGGTGTAGAGGCCCGAGTTCAGGCAGGACAGCACGGCGGTCAGGACGATGACCTCCATGATCGTGCCGGCGTGCGCGATGCCGATCGAGTCCAGGGCGGCGACGTACGAGCCCTTCTCGGTGATCGACTTGTCGTTCCAGGGGAGCAGCGTCAACACGATGAAGATCGAGCCGAGGTAGAAGACGCCGATCCGCCAGATGACGGAGTTGGTGGCCTGGGTGACCGCCTTGCGGGGGTTCTCCGACTCGCCGGCGGCGAGGGTGACGATCTCGCTGCCCATGAAGGAGAAGACGACCATCAGGACGCCGGTGAGGACCGCGCCGTAGCCGTTGGGGAAGAAGCCGCCCGCGTCGGTCAGGTGGGCGAAGCCCGCACCCGGGTTGTCGGAGCCCGGCAGCACGCCGAAGACGGCCAGCATGCCGATGACCACGAAGGCGCCGATGGCGACGACCTTGATGCCCGCGAACCAGAACTCGAACTCGCCGTAGGAGGCGACGGAGCCGAGGTTGGTGACGGTCAGGACCGCCATCACGATCAGCGCCCAGGCCCACTGCGGGACGGCCGGGATCCAGTTCTCCAGGATGGCGGCGCCGGCGGTGGCCTCCACCGCGAGGACGACGACCCAGAAGAACCAGTACAGCCAGCCGATGGAGAAGCCGGCCCAGCGGCCGAGCGCGCGGTCGGCGTAGGCGGAGAAGGAACCGGAGTTCGGGCTGGCGGCTGCCATCTCGCCCAGCATGCGCATCACGAAGACGACCATCGCGCCGACGAGCGCGTAGGAGATCAGGATGGCGGGGCCGGCCTTGGCGATACCGCCGCCGGAGCCGACGAAGAGTCCGGCACCGATGACACCGCCGATGGCGATCATGGACAGGTGGCGGTTCTTGAGACCGGCCTTCAGGCCGTCGGAGGGCTGACCGTCACCGGGGGTTCCGGTGGGGTTGCCTTCCTTCTGAAGGGTCGTGGTGGAGCTCATGCACGGATCCTTAGGTTCTCGGGTTGCGAGCCCCGGCATTCAAACCTGAGATGAACGCAGGGCGGAAGACCCCAATCCGGATCGTTGCGTGAGGGCGAACGTCCCGGACCTTGGTCCCGCCCTGTCCCATCTGCGTTCTTTGGGTTTACTTGAGCTTTAGAAGTGACTTACGCGACACTCCCCCTGCCTTCGGCGGGGGACCCCCAGCCGCGAGTCGCCGGGCCCGCTCGTGCCACACTCGTCCCATGCGCGTGTACCTCGGATCCGACCATGCCGGCTTTGAGCTCAAGAACCACCTGGTGGACTGGCTCAAGAACAACGGCCACGAGCCCGTCGACTGTGGGCCCCACATCTACGACGCGGTGGACGACTACCCGCCGTTCTGCCTGCGCGCCGCGGAGAAGACCGCCGCGGACGCCGACAGCCTCGGCGTCGTGATCGGCGGCTCCGGCAACGGCGAGCAGATCGCCGCGAACAAGGTCAAGGGCGTCCGCGCCATCCTGGCCTGGAGCGTCCAGACCGCCCAGCTGGGCCGTGAGCACAACAACGCCAACGTGATCTCCGTCGGCGGCCGGATGCACACCCAGGACGAGGCCGTCAGCTTCATCGAGGCCTTCCTGGCGACCCCGTACTCCGACGAGGAGCGCCACACGCGCCGCATCGACATGCTCTCGGAGTACGAGCAGACCGGCGAGCTGCCCCCCATCCCGGCGCACCACCCGCAGGGCTGATTCCGCTTCCGGTCGTGCCGCCCTCCGGGGCGGCGCGGCCGGTTTTTCTTTTCCCGCTTGTCTTCTTCCCGCCATCCCAGGAGCGTCGCCGTGCCCGAGGGGCATACGATCCACCGCCTCGCCCAGGACCACGCCGCGCGGTTCGCCGCACGCCCGGTCCGGGTCAGCAGCCCGCAGGGCCGCTTCGCCGAGAGCGCCGCGCTGCTCGACGGGCGCGAGCTCGAAAGCGCCGAGGCGCACGGCAAGCACCTCTTCCTGGAGCTCGGCGACGCCTGGATCCACATCCACCTCGGCCTCTTCGGCAAGCTCGGCTTCGGACCCGCCCCGGCGCCGCCCGCCACCGACACGGTCCGGCTGCGCCTGGTCAACGAGGCGCACTACGCCGACCTGCGCGGCCCCACCGCCTGCGAGCTGATCGACGAGGGCGAGAAGCAGGCGATACACGAACGGCTCGGCCCGGACCCGCTGCGCCCGGCCGACGACCCCGACCGCGCGTGGACCCGTATCTCCCGCTCCCGCACCACCGTCGCCGCGCTGCTCATGGACCAGAAGGTGGTCGCGGGCGTCGGCAACGTCTACCGCGCCGAGGTCCTCTTCCGGCACGGCATCGACCCGTACCGGCTCGGCAAGGACCTCACCCGCGCCGAATGGGACGCCATGTGGGCGGACCTGGCCGACCTGATGCGCGAGGGCGTGCGCAACAACCGCATCGACACCGTCCGCGACGAACACCTGCCCGAGGCCATGGGCCGCCCGCCGCGGGTGGACGACCACGGCGGCGAGGTGTACGTCTACCGGAGGGCGAACATGCCCTGCCACATCTGCGGGGGCGAGATCCGCACCGCCGATCTCGCCGCCCGCAACCTCTTCTGGTGCCCGGCCTGCCAACAGCACTAGCCGCGCGTGACGGGGCGGCCGGGGCTGAATTCAGCCTCGCCGGCGTTTGAGGCGCGGGGGTCCGGGGCTCGCCCCGGGGAACGCTGGAAGGGCGGGGCGGGGAGCAGCTCCGCGCAGCGGCACCGCACCTGCCCGCACCGGCTCAGAAGCCGTGCGGGAGCCACGGGGAGACATCCCCGGCGAAGGCGCGGGAGGCCTCCGACAGGGCGCCGGGGCGCAGCTCGCGGACCCGGCCGGCGGCCGCCAGTGAGGTCAGGGTGATGCCGCCCAGATAGGCCGAGCCCAGTTCCCGGACCGAGAGTTCCAGCTCGGGGGGCGCCTCGGTCCGCGTGCACACGGCGGTCCCCTCGGCGTCGGCGGCCAGTCGCCAGCGGCCCGCGTTCCACGGACAGAACGCGTCCTCGACCTCCACGACCACGTCCAGCGGAGCCCCGTACGTCCGTGCTTCGAGCGCCGCCGGCAGGTCCACCAGCCGTACGTGCAGCGAGTCCCGCATCCGGGCCTGCGACCGCCGGACATCGCTGAGCAGGTGCAGCACCGGATCGTCCACCGGCCGCCGGTGGGCCCGTACCGTCCAGGTCAGGTCGATCCCGAACAGGTAGCGCCACAGCGCCGCGTACGCCGCCGGGTCGAGCGCGTCGAGGTCGGCCACCTCGACCTTGCCGTCCGAACCCTTCAGGTCCCAGTCCGGCTTCACCCGGTAGCGGGCGTACCCGACGACCTCGCCGCCCGCGCCCTCGGCGACCACGCACTTGAGCGGCGACCCGCTGCCGCGCGTTCCGGGCGGGTCCAGCAGCGCCAGCTGCTCCCAGCCCGGCTGCCGGGCCGGCATGCCCGGCCGGCCGGCGACCAGTCGCGCGTAGACCCGCTCGCAGTCGGCCAGCACCTCCTCCGGATCGGCCAGGCGCAGCGTGACCTCGTCGGTCCCGGGCGGCACGGAAAGGCGTACGCGGGTCGTGTCGATGTCCACGGCGAGGCCGTACGTCGCCGTGCCGTACCCGAAACGCCCGTAGATCGCCGGATCCGAGGCCGTCAGCACGGCGAGCGGCTCGCCACCCGCCCGGACGTCGTCCAATTGGCGACGCATGAGAGAGGTCAGGATCCCGCGGCGGCGGTGGGTGGGGGAGACCCCCACCATCGTGACACCCGCCGCCGGGACGAGCGTGCCGCCGGGAACGGAGAGGCGGAAGCTGAAGGCCCCGGCCGAGGCGACGCAGGCCGCGCCGTCCCAGACGCCCAGCGAGCGCTCCGTCTCCGTCAACTGCCGGTAGAGCTTGCGCTCCTCGGGGGATTCGGGCACCCCACCGAACGCCAGTTCCAGCTGGTCGTACCAGACATCCCACTCATCGGCCTGCAATACGCGCGTCTCAAGTGCCATATGGCCATCCCTAGCAGGGCATTACAGCTCAGTCGACATGTTTTCGAGCGTCGAAGGACCTTTGGAGCGGGGGTACCCCTGCGCGCCCACAGCCGGGATGGATAGGGTCCCGAAGCAATGGCCCGAGCACGCGTGGAGACGCTCATGGCCCGGGCGCGCATGGTGTCGCACCGGGCGCGCACCGCCCTGCGCAAATCCGCCGTCGACTACTTCCGCGGCGACGCCTCCGACTGGCTCGCCTTCGGCGGGCTGCTGCTCACCATCCCCGCGATCGCCTGCGGCACGATCATGCTGCCCGTCTGGTTCTCGCCCTCCGCCCTCGTCCTGCCGATCGTCGCCGGCGGCCTGCTCCTGCGCCCCGCGAGCCTCCTCGGCCTCTACGCCGCCTCCGCCGCGGCCCTGATCGTCGAGGCCCTCGTCCTGGGCCCGTACACCCAGGGCCCGGCGCGGGTCACCCCCGGCACCGTCCTGGTCGTCGCCGCCTGCGGCTTCTTCGGCCTGGTCATCGCCCAGTTCCGCAGCCGCGTCGGCGTGCCGTGGCGGCGCGGCGGCACCATGCTCTTCGACCTGCGCGAACGGATCCGGGTCCAGAGCAAGCTGCCCGCGCTGCCGCGCGGCTGGCACCGGGAGATGGCGCTGCGACCGGCCGGCGGCCAGTCCTTCTCCGGCGACTTCGTCGTCGCCGCCCGCACCAACGGCGGCCGCACCCTGGAGATCGTCCTGACCGACGTCTCCGGCAAGGGCATGGAGGCCGGCTCCCGCGCGCTGCTCCTCTCGGGCGCCTTCGGCGGCCTGCTCGGGGCCCTCCCCCCGCACGGCTTCCTCCCCGCCGCCAACGGCTACCTGCTGCGCCAGGACTGGGACGAGGGCTTCGCCACCTCCATCCACCTCGTCCTGGACCTGGAGACCGGCGACTACGAACTCCTCTCCGCCGGCCACCTCCCCGCCCTCCAGCTCTCCGCCGGCACCGGCCGCTGGCAGGAGAAGACCGGCGAGGGCCCCCTCCTCGGCGTCTACGACGGCGCGGAATTCACCCCCGCCCGCGGCAACCTGCGCCGGGGCGACGTCCTGATGCTCTTCACGGACGGCCTCGTCGAAACGGCCGACCGCGAGATCAGCGAGGGCATCGACCGCCTCACGGGCGAGGCCGACCGTTACGTCGCCTCCGGCTGGGACGGGGCGGCGTGGCACCTGATCGAAAAGGTGGCCAAGGACGTCAACGACGACCGCGCCCTCCTCCTCATCCGCCGTTCCCCCTAATCCGGCACCGGCCGCCCCGGCCGGGGCCGGGCCATGTGCCGGGGTGCCCCCGCAGGCCCGTAGGGGGCCGGGTGTACGTCGGGGCGTCCCCGCACGCTCGGACGGGCCGGCCATGCGCCAGGCCGCTACCCGCCGGCTCGGACGAGGCCGGGCGTGCGTCGAGGCGTCCCCGCCGGCTCGGACGGGGTCGGGTGTGTGTCGAGGCGTCCCCGTAGGCCCGGACGGGGTCGGGTGTGTGCCGGGGTGCCCCCGCAGGCCCGGACGGGGTCGGGTGTGTGGCGGGGCGTCCCCGCAGGGCGTCGAACGCACCCCCTCGGCCCACCGACCCCTGGCACCGTTCGACGCCCGAGGAGACGCCCCGGCGCGCGCCCGGCCACGGCCGGGCCGGCCGCCCCCGACCCCGCCCCGGCTGATCCCGCCCGCCCCATCCCGCCTCACCCCAGCCCGGGGTGGGGTTTGCCCCACCCCCGGTCCGCCGGGTCGCGCCATGGTCGGGGCCGCACGGTGATCCGTAGCGTCGGAGGCGCAGGCAGGACGGCACCCGGCAGGGAAGGCGGCACGACATGGGGCTCCGACGGAGCAAGCGGCAGCGGCAACAGGAGCAGCGGAACGACGGCCCGCCGCAGCCGAGCGTCGCGCACGACGCGCACGACGCGTCCAACGCGTCCAACGCGTCCGACGACACCGCCGCCGTAGAGCTGCGCGGCGTCCGCCGTGAATACGGGCGCGGCGCCACCACCGTGCACGCGCTGCGCGGGATCGACCTCCGCCTGCCGCGCGGCAGCTTCACCGCCGTGATGGGCCCCTCCGGCTCGGGGAAGTCCACCTTCCTCCAGTGCGCCGCCGGACTCGACCTCCCCACCGCGGGCTCCGTCCGCCTCGGCGGCACCGAGATCACCGGCATGGACGAGAACGAGCTCACCGAGCTCCGCCGCAGCCGCCTGGGCTTCGTCTTCCAGGCCTTCAACCTGCTGCCCTCCCTCACCGTCGAGCAGAACGTCCTGCTCCCGATGCGGCTCGCCGGCGGCCGCCAGGACCGCGCCCGGGCCGCCGATCTCCTGGCACGCGTCGGCCTGGAGGGCAAGGGCCGACGCCGCCCCGCCGAGCTCTCCGGCGGTCAGCAGCAGCGCGTCGCCATCGCCCGGGCCCTGGTCACCCGCCCCGACGTGGTCTTCGCCGACGAGCCCACGGGCGCGCTGGACACCACCACCGCGGCCGAAGTCCTGGGCCTGCTGCGGTCCGCCGTCGACTCCCTCGGAGCCACGATCGTCATGGTCACCCACGACCCGGCCGCCGCCACCCACGCCGACCAGGTCCTCTTCCTCGCCGACGGCCTGATCGCCGACCGCCTCCCGCGCAGCCCGGCCACGACGATCGCCGCCCGCATGACCACCCTCACGGCCCCGTCCTACGCGGCCACGGCCGCGGCGTAGTCCGTGGCCCCGCCTGTGCCGGCCCCGCCTGTGGCGGCTCCGCCTGGGCCGCCGCGCCTGTGCCGGCCCGGCCGTGGCCGGGCGCGCGCCGGGGCGTCTCCTCGGGCGTCGAACGGTGCCAGGGGTCGGTGGGCCGAGGGGGGGTGCGTTCGACGCCCTGCGGGGACGCCCCGCCGCACACCCGACCCCGTCCGGGCCTGCGGGGACGCCCCGCCGCACACCCGACCCCGTCCGGGCCTGCGGGGACGCCCCGCCGCACACCCGACCCCGTCCGGTCACGCGAAGTGCCGTACGTCGTGCCCGCGTTCCCGTAGCCGGCCCACCGTCTCCGCGAAGTACCCCGGCACCACCCCCGGGTGCCGCTCGGCCGCCAGGTCCAGCACCTCGAAGACGTCCTGGCGTCACGCCGGGTGGCCCTGGAAGTCCCCGCGCAGTGCGGGCGGGGGCATCCGGTGCAGCCCGAAACCGACGTGCTCCGGACCGCACACCACGCTCTCCGCCAGCCGCCTGTGCCATGCGTACGCGGTCTGCGTCTTCCCGCCGCCGAAGGGGCCGTTCAGCCGTACGATCACCGGCCGGCCGCCGCCCACGGTCCGATCCCCAGCCTGCCCGTGTTCCCCAGGTCCACCGGCCGGCTCAGCGCCAGCGACACCCGCGGGGCGCCCGGTCGCGGCGTCACCTCCAGGACCCACCCCTCCACCGCCGGCGCCGTCGCGTCGGTCACCAGGTTCCGCCACACCACCGACAGCGAGGAGGCCTGCCCTGGTGCCAGCGTCACACGCTGCGGAGCGGCGTCCACGGCCGGCACCTGTGAGGTGATCGGCGCCGAGCCGTGCCCGACAGCCACCTCCACCGGCCGGTGCGCCTTGTCGAGCAGCCGGATCTCGGGGTAGCCCTCCAGTACGTAGTCAGTCGCACCGCAGTTGACCAGCTCGTAGCCCTCCACCCGCAGCCCCATCGCCGCGTCCCCGGTCCCCTCGACGAGCCGCACCCCGCCCTCCGGGCACGCCTCCGCCGCGGGCGGCACCGCCGACACCGAAGGCCGCGCGGCCGCCGGCGCCGGCGCCGCCTCGCACCCCGTAGCCCCCAGCACCACGGCTCCCGCCACGACAACGCCCCGCACCCACCGCTTCATGCACATGCCCCCGACCCTACGACCGCGGGCCACTTGCCCCGGATTGGCCCGCCTCCACCGCCCCCGGCAACGCCTACCGTGCCCCCATGGACGGAATGGACCCCACGCTCGCCGCAGACCTCGCCCGGCTCCCCGAGCTCCTCGAAGCCACCCGACGCGCCGCCGCCGACGCGCTCGCCACCCTGGACGAGCGTGCCGTCGTACCGCCCGCTGCCCCAGCGCCGGACCCCGAGCCCCTCCCGGAGCGCGGCGACGGCACCGAGCAGGCCCTCGCCGCCTTCCGTGCGCGCTGGGAGCCCCGCCTGTCCGCCTCCGCCGGCCCCCGCTACCTCGGCTTCGTCACCGGCGGAGCCACCCCCGCCGCCCTCGCGGGGGACTGGCTGACCGCAGCCCACGACCAGAACTCCAACTCCGCCCTCGACGGCGGTGGCCAGGCCCTCGAACGCGAAACCGTCACCTGGCTCCGCGAGCTCTTCGGCCCCTCCGAAGCCCACACAGGCACCTTCGTCAGCGGCGCCACGATGTCCAACACCACCGGCCTCGCCATCGCCCGCGAATGGCTCGGCGAACGCCTCGGGGTCTCGCCGGCCGACGACGGCGCCGCTGCCCTCGGGCCCGTCCGGGTCCTCTCCGGCGCCCCCCACTCCTCCATCGCCAAGGGCCTCTCGGTCCTCGGCCTCGGCCGCAACTCCCTCGTCCCGGTCCCCACCCTCCCCGGCCGCGAGGCCGTCGACCCCGCGGCCCTCGACCGGGCCCTCGCCGACACGCCCGGCCCGGCCGTGGTCGTCGCCAACGCCGGCACCGTCAACACCGTCGATTTCGACGACCTCCGCGCCATCGCCGCCCTCCGCGAACGCCACGACTTCTGGCTGCACACCGACGCCGCCTTCGGCGCCTTCGCCGCCCTCTCCCCGGACCACGCCCACCTCACCGACGGCCTCGACGCCTCCGACTCCGTCTGCGTCGACCTCCACAAGTGGCTCAACGTCCCCTACGACAGTGCCGTCCAGTTCACCCGCCGCCGCGACCTGCAGGCCCGCGTCTTCCAGAACGCCGCCGCCTACCTCGGCCCCCTCGGCGAACACCCCGACCTGGTCCACCTCACCCCGGAGAACTCCCACCGACTGCGCGCCCTCGCCGCCTGGTTCACCCTGCGCGCCTACGGCCGCCGGGGTCACCGCGAGATCGTCGAACGCGACATCGCCTGCGCCCGCGCACTCGGCGAACGGCTCTCCGAAGACCCGGCCTTCCGCCTCCTCGCCCCGGTCCGCCTCAACGTGGTCTGCTTCACCCTCGCCGAGACCCCCACCCAGGCCCGCCTCACGGCCCTCCGCGAGGCCGTCTCCTCCGAGGTCTTCCTCACCCCGACCGTCTACGCGGGAACCCCCGCCCTGCGCGCGGCGTTCTCCAACTGGCGTACCACGCAGGCGGACGTACGCCGGGCCGCCGAGGCCCTCCGTACGGCAGCGAAGGACCTCACATGACGGCGACCAGCCCCCTGCTGACCCTCCCCGAGGTCGAGGCCCTCGCGCGCGCCGCCCACGAGGGCCAGACCGACAAGGCCGGCCGGCCGTACGCGGAGCACCTCGCGGCCGTGGCCGAGGGCGTCCGCGCGCGCGGCGGCAGCCCCGAACAGCAGGCGGCCGCCTGGCTCCACGACGCCATCGAGGACGAGGCCCTCAGCCTCACCTGGCTGGATTCCGCCGCCCTCCCGCAGGCGGTGAAGGACATGGTCCTCGCGGTCACCAAGCGCCCCGGCGAACCGGTCGAGCAGTACACGGCGCGCATCCTCGCCATGCCGGGCGCCCTCCTGGTCAAGGAGGCCGACCTCGCGCACAACGCCGACCCCGCCCGCCTCTCCGTCCTGGACGCCCCCACCCGCGACCGTCTGTCCGCGAAGTACGCGTATGTCCGCTCCCTCTTGGGCCTCACCGCTCCCTGACCGCACAAGCGGAACCACGGTGATTCGTCACGGGGCGGATAGCCGGGGCCGGTTGGTGGGAGGATGGTCCATGTGGGGGTGTGCTTGGCCGTGCGCCCCGGGCCGACCAGGGGACGACCGAAGGTGTGATCAGTAGTGGCCATTTCGCTGTCAGTGGTGGTTCTGTTGGCGGTCATCCTGGTGGTGCTGATCCGCGGCAACCACATCAAGGCGGGCCCCGCCATCGTCGCGGCCCTCTTCGGCTTCTTCCTGGCGTCCAGCTCGATCGCGGACGACGTGAACCGCTTCCTGAACTCCCTCGCGACGATGATCGCGAACATCAAGCTCTAGCGAGCTCTCACCACACGTACGCCATGTCCGCATCGGCGCAGGGGCCAGGCCGAGAAAACCGGCTGAGGGGAGGCCCCGCCCCCGCCGTGCACCCGCCAGACGGGCACACAGCGGGCGCGTCCCTTAACGGCGTTGCCGGTAAGGCGTATAGATCGTCTGAGGTTCAGGTGGACGTGGCTGGCCTGGATCAAGCCGTGGCAGTTCGTACTCGGGAACGAGGAAGCTGCTGTACGTCTCCGGAGCGGAAGACTCGCCCCAGTACACGGCGCCGGCGACTACGAACCCGCCCAGCAAGCGCTCACCGAGGACGAAGGCCCGCGCGTCATGCCAAGAGCCCGGAACTGCTTCGCGCAGTTCTGCCTCTTCCTCGCTGGACGCATCGCGGATGGTCAACGAGGGGTAGTGCGCCCGGACGGATAGGGCGCTGACGTTCTTGAAGAGCACTTCCAGCGTTGTCGAGAGGCCCCGCTCGTCGTTCTGGTGCCCTCTGAGCAGTAGCTGACTGTGTCCGATGATGTAGGTGAACAACCCGACAGGCCGCGCGAACTTCACTGGTAGATGGGTCAAATCGACCTGTGGAGTCACTACTTGGTCTCCCTGACCCGCGAGAAGGCCTGCGTCATCATCCTGGCACCTTACCCCTGAGGTACGAGCGCCCTCCGGAGATGAGCAAGGAAGAGTCAGAGGCAGGCCGCCAAAATCTCGAAGCCCCCGCGTTCACGCAGTGTGAGGTACCCACAGCACTGGCACCGATACGGGCCGTTTTCAGGTCCGCCATAGGTGTTCATGAAGGGTTCCGGCACGACTGCATCTTCACTCCCGTGTCACGCATTGAACGCGGGCCTCTGACAGGCCCCGGGAACGACGAAGGGCCAGGTCGAGGAAACATCCTCTGACCTGGCCCTTCGTGCTTCAGAGCGGGTGACGGGAATCGAACCCGCGTAGCTAGTTTGGAAGACTAGTGCTCTACCATTGAGCTACACCCGCAACGCGCGCGCCGCAGGTTACGAGGACCGCGGCACGGACAGCATCCTAGCGGGTCGTGAAGGCCGAGCGCACACCACATTCGAGCCCGTCGCGGAGAGTCGCCCACAAGTGGGCGGGAAACCCCGTGCATCGGAGCGTCTCCGGGCATGTACCCTACGTGTCGCACCGACGGGGTGTGGCGCAGCTTGGTAGCGCGTCCGCTTTGGGAGCGGAAGGTCGTCGGTTCGAATCCGGCCACCCCGACCATGAGATCTCGTTTGCAAGATCGCGTTGTGGGCTGATTGCCGCTTGCGGTTACTATGCAAGCTGCGTGCCCGTGTGTCTGATGTACCGGGCCCGATCCGCAGAACCGCTGAATCACAGCGAGACGGCGGAGACACCCAGCAGTCAGCCACAAGGAGACCAAACCGTGAAGAGCGCCGTGGAGACCCTGAACCCGACTCGGGTTCGGCTCACTGTTGAGGTGCCCTTCGAGGAGCTCAAGGACAGCCTCGACGCGGCGTACAAGAAGATCAACCAGCAGGTCACGGTGAAGGGCTTCCGCAAGGGCAAGATCCCGAACCGGGTCATCGACCAGCGCTTCGGCCGCGGTGCGGTGCTGGAGGAGGCCGTCAACGACGCCCTCCCGAAGTTCTACACCGAGGCGGTCAACGAGGCCGACCTGAACCCGCTGGGCCAGCCCGAGGTCGACATCACGGAGCTGAAGGACGGCGAACTGCTGGCCTTCACCGCCGAGGTCGACGTCCGCCCCGAGATCGAGATCCCGGACTACTCCGGCATCGAGGTCGAGGTCGACGCGGTCGAGGTCTCGGACGAGGACGTCGAGAAGTCGGTCGAGCAGCTGCGCGGCCGCTTCGCGTCCACCAAGGACGTCGAGCGTGCGGCCGAGGACGGCGACGTCATCACCATCGACCTCGAGGCCAAGGTCGACGGCGAGGTGCTGCCCGACGGCGTCGCCTCCGACGTTTCCTACACCATCGGCTCGGGCGAGCTTCTCGAGGGCATCGACGAGGCCGTGAAGGGCCTGGAGGCCGGTGGCGAGGCCACCTTCACCTCCCAGCTGAAGGGCGGCTCCGCCGAGGGCAAGGACGCCGAGGTCACCGTCAAGGTCACCAAGGTCTCCGCCCGTGAGCTGCCGGAGCTGGACGACGAGTTCGCGCAGATGGCGAGCGAGTTCGACAGCATCGAGGACCTCAAGGCGGACAGCCGCAAGCGCCTCGAGAACATGAAGCAGTACGACCAGGCCACGCAGGCCCAGGAGCGCGTCCTGGAGAAGCTGCTGGAGCTCGTCGAGGTCCCGATCCCCGAGAAGCTGCTCGCGGACGAGGTCCAGACCCGCAAGCACAACCTGGAGCACCACCAGCTCGGCCAGATGGGTCTGACCATCGAGAAGTACCTGGAGTTCCAGGGCAAGACGGTCGAGGAGTTCGACGCCGAGACCGCCGAGCAGGCGATCAAGGGCATCAAGACCCAGTTCGTCCTCGACGCGCTGGTCAACAAGGAGAAGCTGGGCGTCAACCAGGAGGAGCTCACCGAGCACCTCATGCGCCGCGCCGCTTCCTCCGGCATGTCCCCCGACCAGTTCGCCCAGGCGGTCGTCGAGGGTGGCCAGGTCCCGATGCTGGTCGGCGAGGTCGCCCGCGGCAAGGCCCTCGCGGTCGTCGTCGAGGCCGCCAAGGTCACCGACACCAACGGTGAGGTCGTCGACCTGTCCGACGAGGACGAGGAGCAGGTCACCGAGACCGTCGAGGCCGCCACCGGCGAGACCGAGGTCGCGGCCGACGAGGCCAAGTAAGGCCCCGTAGGACCCTGAGCAGTGCCCCGAAGGGCCCGTACGCAGCCGCGTACGGGCCCTTCGGCATGGGCCCGTACGCGGCTCCCGCACGGGCCCCTGCAAGGCCTCCCTACCTTGCGCTCCGAGCGAACAGTTCGGGAAGCGGGATGGCGTTGTCCTACCTGCGCGTTAGGGTCCATGAATACGAGGGCACGTGAGTCCCTGGACTACCCGGACGCCGGCGGACCTGTCCGCTCCGGCCGGGCCGCGCCCCAGAACGAGACGCTGAGACGGCACATGGCCGTCGGAGACGAGCAGGTGGATACGTGACGAATCTGAAGCCTTACGCCGCGGGTGAGCCGTCCATCGGTGGCGGCCTCGGCGACCATGTCTACAACCGGCTGCTCGGCGAGCGCATCATCTTCCTCGGCCAGCAGGTCGACGACGAGATCGCCAACAAGATCACGGCGCAGCTCCTCCTCCTGGCTGCCGAGCCCGAGAAGGACATCTACCTCTACATCAACAGCCCGGGTGGCTCCGTGACGGCGGGCATGGCGGTCTACGACACCATGCAGTACATCCCGAACGACGTCGTCACCATCGGCATGGGCATGGCCGCCTCCATGGGCCAGTTCCTGCTGACCGGTGGTGCCAAGGGCAAGCGCTTCGCCCTGCCGAACACCGACATCCTGATGCACCAGGGCTCCGCCGGCATCGGTGGTACCGCGTCGGACATCAAGATCCAGGCCCAGTACCTGCTGCGCACCAAGCAGCGCATGGCCGAGATCACCGCGTTCCACTCGGGCCAGACCGTGGAGGCGATCATCCGCGACGGTGACCGCGACCGCTGGTTCACCGCCGAGGAGGCCAAGGACTACGGCCTCATCGACGAGATCATCTCGGCCGCGTCCAACGTGCCGGGCGGCGGCGGCACCGGGGCCTGATCCCGGCTCCGACGCCAGCACGCAGCAGCCGACAGCCCGCAGAACGCCACCAGGACGGTGAACACCCAGATGCACATGAACAACCTCTCTCCCGCGAGCGGCCTCTACTCCGGCCCGCAGGTGGACAACCGCTACGTCATCCCGCGCTTCGTCGAGCGCACCTCGCAGGGCGTGCGCGAGTACGACCCGTACGCGAAGCTCTTCGAGGAGCGCGTGATCTTCCTCGGCGTGCAGATCGACGACGCCTCCGCCAACGACGTCATGGCGCAGCTGCTGTGCCTGGAGTCGATGGACCCGGACCGTGACATCTCGATCTACATCAACAGCCCCGGTGGTTCCTTCACCGCGCTGACGGCGATCTACGACACGATGCAGTTCGTGAAGCCGGACATCCAGACGGTCTGCATGGGCCAGGCGGCCTCCGCCGCCGCGGTCCTGCTCGCCGCCGGTACCCCCGGCAAGCGCATGGCCCTGCCGAACGCCCGAGTGCTGATCCACCAGCCCTCCGGCGGTACCGGCCGCGAGCAGCTCTCCGACCTGGAGATCGCGGCCAACGAGATCCTGCGCATGCGCGACCAGCTGGAGACCATGCTGGCCAAGCACTCGACGACGCCGATCGAGAAGATCCGCGACGACATCGAGCGCGACAAGATCCTCACTGCCGAGGACGCTCTCGCGTACGGCCTGATCGACCAGATCATCTCCACGCGCAAGAGCAGCAAGAGCTAGCAAGGCCCGATCCTTGCCGTCATTCGGCGTGGGCACGCCGCCGGATTCGGCGATGTGAACCACGTCAAGGGGGCCCCGCACGGGGCCCCCGGCAAGGTACCGTCGGATATGAGGCACCAGGAGCGCTGAACCAAGCGTCTCCCAGGCGAAGGGGAAGCACCTCGTGGCACGCATCGGTGACGGCGGCGATCTGCTCAAGTGCTCGTTCTGCGGAAAGAGCCAGAAGCAGGTGAAGAAGCTCATCGCAGGACCCGGTGTGTACATCTGCGACGAGTGCATCGACCTCTGCAACGAGATCATCGAAGAGGAGCTCGCGGAGACTTCCGAGGTGCGGTGGGAGGAACTCCCCAAGCCCCGTGAGATCTACGAGTTCCTGGAGAGCTACGTCGTCGGCCAGGAGCCGGCGAAGAAGGCGCTCTCCGTCGCGGTGTACAACCACTACAAGCGGGTCCAGGCCGGCGAGAACGGCGGCGCGCAGGGCCGGGACGACGCGATCGAGCTCGCGAAGTCCAACATCCTGCTGCTGGGCCCCACGGGCTCCGGCAAGACGCTGCTGGCCCAGACGCTCGCCCGCATGCTGAACGTACCGTTCGCCATCGCCGACGCGACCGCGCTGACGGAGGCCGGGTACGTCGGCGAGGACGTCGAGAACATCCTGCTGAAGCTGATCCAGGCCGCCGACTACGACGTCAAGAAGGCCGAGACCGGGATCATCTACATCGACGAGATCGACAAGGTCGCTCGCAAGAGCGAGAACCCGTCGATCACCCGTGATGTGAGCGGCGAGGGCGTGCAGCAGGCGCTCCTGAAGATCCTGGAAGGCACGACCGCTTCCGTCCCGCCGCAGGGCGGCCGCAAGCACCCGCACCAGGAGTTCATCCAGATCGACACGACGAACGTGCTCTTCATCGTGGGCGGCGCGTTCGCCGGCCTGGAGAAGATCATCGAGTCGCGTGCGGGCGCCAAGGGCATCGGCTTCGGGGCGACGATCCGCTCGAAGCGCGAGATCGAGGCGAGCGACCAGTTCCACGAGGTCATGCCGGAGGACTTGGTGAAGTTCGGGATGATCCCCGAGTTCATCGGCCGCCTCCCCGTGCTGACCTCCGTGCACAACCTGGACCGCGAGGCCCTGCTCCAGATCCTCATCGAGCCGCGCAACGCGCTGGTGAAGCAGTACCAGCGGCTGTTCGAACTCGACGGTGTCGAGCTGGACTTCGAGCGCGAGGCCCTGGAGGCCATCGCCGACCAGGCGATCCTCCGCCAGACGGGCGCGCGCGGCCTGCGCGCCATCATGGAAGAGGTCCTGATGTCGGTGATGTACGAGGTCCCGTCCCGCAAGGACGTGGCCCGCGTGGTCATCACCTCGGACGTGGTCCGCTCCAACGTCAACCCGACGCTGGTCCCGCGGATCGTCCCGAAGGACCAGGGGCCGCACGAGAAGTCGGCGTAGCCGGCCAGCAGTACGCAGAAGGGGCGCCCCCGTCCGGGGGCGCCCCTTCTGCATGTGCCGAGCGCCGCTACTTCTTGACGCGGGAGGTGTTGTAGAGCTTCGCGGTGAGGTCCGCGGCCTGCTCGAGGGTGTAGCTCGGCTTGCCCGCCAGGATCGAGGCCGCGTCCGAGCCGGTGACCATGCTCAAGGTGCTGTAGTCACCCCAGATGCAGACGGGGAGCGTGACTTCCTTGGGCCCCTTGGTGCTCGGGTCCTTCGAGGTGATCTTGATGTCCTGGCACTTCATCACGGCGCCCTTGAAGCCGGCCGGGGTCATCGTCTTGGGGCTGCCGACGAGGGTCACCTCCGACTTGCCGTCCTTGCCGCCGATGTTCATCTTGGCCAGGGCGAAGTAGCCGTCCACCGTCTTCTCGGGGTCGGCGAGTTCGCCGTAGAGGCCTTGGAAGTTGAGGCCCTTGGCCGTCAGCGGGTTCTTCGGGTCGCCGGCCTGGTAGTTCATGCCCACCTGGGTGGGGTTCTTGATGCCCGCGGCTTCGGCTTCCTTCTTGTCCTTGTCGGTGAACTCCGACTGCTGGTACTTCGGGTCCTTCTTGAAGTCGTCCACCGTCGCCGGGGCGACCAGCTTGTAGCCCTTGGTGTCGGCCGCCACGGCGCCGCCCGCGCCCTCGCCCAGGAAGTACCAGCCGGCGGTCGCGATCACGGCCACCGCGACGACCACGCCGATGATGACGCCGGTCTTGGACTTCTTCGGGGGCTGCGGGGGGACGCCGCCGTACGGGGGCTGCTGCTGGTAGCCGTACGCGGGCTGCGGCGGCTGCTGGGGGTAGCCCTGCGGCGGGACGCCCGGCTGCTGGGGATAGCCGTAGCCCGGCTGCGGGGCGGGCTGGCCGTACGGGCCCGGGGGCGGCGGGGGCTGCTGCCCGTACGGTCCCGGCTGCTGCTGCGGCTGCTGGCCATACGGCCCCGGCTGGTTGTAGCTCATCCGTGCGTCCCCCTTAGGAACTTCTTTAGGAACTTCTTACGCTGCTCACATCCTTGCGGAAGATCGACCGGCTCCGGGCGCCGGGGTACCAGGCGTTACGGAACTACGACGCACCGCGCCGCACCGTCGTGCACTACTTCGCGGGGACTTCCATGACCGCCCGCAGCTCGCGGGCCCGCGCGGCGAGCTCTTCGATCGTGAGCGGCTTGTTCTCGACGGGGACGGTGACCGTCACCAGGGAGCTGTGGTCGCCCCACATGCACAGCGGCAGCGACGCCGCGTCCATGGTGAGCGTGCCGCAGCGCATCGCGCCGCCGGCCGGCTTGCCGGCGTCGTGGGTGGTGATCTCCGAGTCCTTGACGCCCATGGATATGAGCCCCTTGGTGAGTTCCGCGCCCGGGTCCTCGTCCCCGAAGGCGGCGGCCGTGCCACTGACGACCAACTGCGCGGTGCCCGCCTGGTCGGCGTAGACCACGGCCACGTTCTTCGTGCCCGTCTTCTCGGCGCCCTGGCCCTGCTTGATCGCGTCGACGCGCGGTCCGGAGTCCTGGAGGGTCAGGCCCTGGAAGGTGGCCGGGGGCACCAGCTCGTACGTACCGGCGTCGTCCGGGCCGCCGACCGCGCCCAGGGCGAACTTGACGGCGAAGGCACCCGCGGCGAACGCGAGCACCGTCCCGACGGTCTTGAGGGCGCGCTTGCTCTTCGCGGGCGCCGGCGCCGGCGCGGGCGCAGCCGCGGGCGCGCCCGCGGGCTGGGGAGTGATCTCGTTCATGTGCGCATCAGACGGGTCCGGTACGGCCGGGGGCAATGGGCGGCCGCACTGCGGTATGGATTCGTAACGGAGGCGGGACCGCCCGTATCCTGTGCCCCGTGACCGAGAACACGCAGACACCCAGTGCCCCCAACTCCGAACTGCCGACCACGTACGCGCCGGCCGAGGTAGAGGGGAAGCTCTACGAGCGCTGGGTAGAGCGTGGGTATTTCACGGCGGACCCCGCGAGCGAGAAGCCCGCGTACACCATCGTCATCCCGCCGCCGAACGTCACCGGCTCCCTGCACCTGGGGCACGCCTTCCAGCACACGCTCATGGATGCGCTGACCCGCCGCAAGCGGATGCAGGGCTACGAGTCGCTGTGGCTGCCCGGCATGGACCACGCCGGCATCGCCACCCAGAACAAGGTCGAGCAGCAGCTCGCCGAGGAGGGCAAGTCCCGCCACGACCTGGGCCGCGAGGAGTTCGTCGAGCGGGTCTGGCAGTGGAAGGAAGAGTACGGCGGCAAGATCCTCGGCCAGATGCGGCGCCTGGGCGACGGCGTCGACTGGTCGCGCGAGCGGTTCACGATGGACGAGGGTCTGTCCAAGGCCGTCCAGACGATCTTCAAGAAGCTCTACGACGACGAGCTGATCTACCGCGCCGAGCGCATCATCAACTGGTGCCCCCGCTGCCTGACGGCCATCTCGGACATCGAGGTGGAGTACCAGGAGGACGCGGGCGAGCTCGTCTCCATCAAGTACGGCGAGGGCGAGGACACGCTCGTCGTCGCCACGACCCGCGCCGAGACGATGCTCGGTGACACGGCCATCGCCGTCCACCCGGACGACGAGCGCTACAAGCACCTGGTCGGCAAGCTCATCAAGCTGCCGCTCACCGACCGTTCCATCCCGGTCGTCGCGGACACCCACGTGGACCCGGAGTTCGGCACCGGTTGCGTCAAGGTGACGCCGGCCCACGACCCGAACGACTTCGCCATCGGGCAGCGCCACGGCCTGCCCAACATGACGATCATGGACGAGCACGGTGTCATCACCGTCCACGGCCCCTTCCTGGGTCTGGACCGCTTCGAGGCCCGCTCCGCGGTCGTCGGCGCCCTGCGCGAGCAGGGCCGGATCGTCGCCGAGAAGCGTCCGTACATGCACTCCGTCGGACACTGCTCGCGCTGCTCCACCACCGTCGAGCCGCGCCTGTCCCTCCAGTGGTGGGTCAAGGTCGAGACGCTGGCCAAGGCCGCCGGTGACGCGGTCCGCGACGACCGCGTCAAGATCCACCCGCAGGAGATGGAGAAGCGCTACTTCGACTGGGTCGACAACCTCAACGACTGGTGCATCTCGCGCCAGCTGTGGTGGGGCCACCGGATCCCGGTCTGGTACGGCCCGGCCGGCGAGGTCGTCTGCGTCGGACCGGACGACGAGGCGCCGACGGGAGAGGGCTGGGTCCAGGACACCGACGTCCTCGACACCTGGTTCTCGTCCGGCCTGTGGCCGTTCTCCACGCTCGGCTGGCCGGAGAAGACCCCGGACCTGGAGAAGTTCTACTCCACCGACGTCCTGGTCACCGGCCACGACATCATCTTCTTCTGGGTCGCCCGGATGATGATGTTCGGCCTGTACGCCATGGACGGCGAGGTCCCCTTCAAGACGATCGCGCTGACGGGCCTGGTCCGTGACGAGCGCGGCAAGAAGATGTCGAAGTCCTTCGGCAACGTCGTCGACCCGCTGGACTGGATGGACAAGTACGGCTCCGACGCCGTCCGCTTCACCCTGGCCAAGGGCGCCAACCCCGGCACCGACGTGCCGATCGGCGAGGACTGGGTCCAGGCCTCCAGCAAGTTCGCCAACAAGATCTGGAACGCCACGCGCTTCGCGCTGATGAACGGCGCCACGATCGAGGGCGACCTGCCGCCGGTCGAGGAGCTGTCCGCGACCGACCGCTGGATCCTGTCCCGGCTGAACACGACGGTCGCGCAGGTCGACGCGTACTACGACGACTTCCAGTTCTCCAAGCTCAGCGAGGCGCTCTACCACTTCGCGTGGGACGAGGTCTTCGACTGGTACGTCGAGCTGTCGAAGACGACCTTCTTCGCGGGCGGCGAGCCGGCCAAGGCCTCGGCGCGGGTCCTCGGCGAGGTCCTCGACGTGATGCTGCGCCTGCTGCACCCGGTGGTCCCCTTCGTCACCGAGACGCTGTGGACCACGCTGACCGGCGGCGAGTCGCTCGTGATCGCCGACTGGCCGAAGGACAGCGGCTTCCGTGACGCGGCCGCCGAGGCCGAGATCGAGGGCGTCCAGACCCTCGTCCGGGAGGTCCGCCGGTTCCGCAAGGAGCAGGGCCTCGACGACAAGCAGAAGGTCCCGGCCCGCCTGGACCTGTCCGGCACCACGCTGGCCGCGCACGAGGCCGCCATCCGGCAGGTGCTGCGCCTCCAGCCGGAGGGCGATGACTTCAGCGCCACCGCGACCCTGCCGGTCGGCGGCGCCACGGTCGCGCTCGACCTGTCGGGCACCATCGACGTGGAGGCCGAGCGCAAGCGCCTGACGAAGGACCTGGGCGCCGCCGAGAAGGAGAAGCAGCAGGCCGAGGCGAAGCTCGGGAACGAGGCCTTCCTGGCCAAGGCCCCCGACAACGTCGTGGACAAGATCAAGGGCCGGCTGGCCAAGGCCGAGGCGGACATCGCCCGGCTGAAGGCCCAGCTGGACGGGCTTCCGGCTGCCTAGCACCGCGTAGGACACAGAAGAGGGAGGGTTCCCGCACCATCCGTGCGGGAGCCCTCCCTCTTCGTTCACGCCCCGAAGGCGGCCCCGGGCAGGGACTTCCGGCCTGTCCGAAGTGCCCTAAATCACTGCTTGTATGGCCCGGGGGGATCCGATCCGGGGGCGCCGAACACGGATGATGGAGGGCATGCACGCCAAGTCCGCCCCCTCGGCGCTCCACCGGATCACGGCCTCCGGCCGCCGGCTCGCCCAGGGCTGGGCCGGTTCGCCCCGTGCGATGGACGTGCTCGCCGCCCTCGCCTGCCTGGGCCTGATGGCGCTCGACCTGCCGGGCCTGGCCGCCGCCGACAACTCGCTGAGCGGGCCCGCCGCGGCCGTCGTCCTCGCGCTGGGATGCTCCGCCCTGCTGGTGCGGCGGCGGCTGCCCTGGATCTCGTACCTCGCCGCGCTGCTCTTCATCGGCTGGCTGCACGAGCTGACCCTGATCCAGTTCGCGCTGTACTCGGTGGGCCGTTTCCGCGGGCGCCGGGCCGGTGTCCTCGCCACGCTCGGCTACCTCGCCTTCGTCCTGTGCCTGTTCTGCTGCGTGCCGGGCTGGCCCACGACCCGGGCCGAGTCGGTCAGTTCCTTCCTCAGCCTGGTCGTGCCCATCGGGGTGCTCGCCTCGGCCGTCGGCATCGCCGCCTACCGGCACGACCTGGTGGGGGAGCTCACCGCGCGCCGGGCCGAGTCCGCGGTGCTCCAGGCCGTCCAGCAGGAGCGGACCTCGGTCGCCCGCGACGTCCACGACTTCGTCGGGCGGGAACTGACCCTGCTGACCGTGCGCTCCGAGGTGTTGTCGGTGCGGTCGCGCGAGACCGCGTACGCGAAGGACTTCGAGGAGCTCGCGGACACCGCGCGCCGGGCCCATCTGGTGCTGAACGAGATCATCGTGCAGCGCGGGGAGCGGGCCGCGACCCCGGGGGTGGACGGGCTGGCGGCGCTCGCGGAGGAGAGCGGGCGGGCGGGTTCGCCCGTACGGCTGGCCATGGATCCGGACGTGAACGGGCTGTCGCCGCTGCGGCAGGCGGCGGTCTACCGGGTGGTGCAGGAGTGCCTGACCAACGCGGCCAAGCACGCGCGCGGGGAGACCATCGAGGTGTCGATCGCGGCGGACGGCCCGCAGCTGCGGATCGCCGTCCGCAACGCGCTGCCCGCCCGCACCCCGAGCCGGGCCCCGGTCTCGGCGGGCTCGGGAACGGCGAGCATGTCCGAGCGCGTGCGCAGCCTGGGCGGAACCCTGACGGCGACGCGCACGGACGACGCGTACCTCGTCATCGCGACCCTCCCGCGCGGCTAGGGCTTTCTCGGCTCAGGGGCTCAGGGGCTCAGGGGCTCAGGCCTTTCGGCTCAGGCCTTCGCCGGGGTCAGCAGGCCGCTCAGCGTGTCCAGGTCCTCCACGCAGCGGCCGGAGCCGAGGGCCACGCAGTCCAGCGGGTTGTCGGCGACGAAGACCGGGATGCCCGTCGCGGAGGCCATCCGCAGGTCCAGACCCGGGAGCAGCGCGCCGCCGCCGGTCAGGACGATGCCGTGTTCCATCACGTCGCCGGAGAGCTCCGGGGGGCATTCCTCAAGGGTGGTGCGCACCGCCGCGATGATCGCCTCGACCGGCTCGTCGAGCGCGGCCCGGACCTCCGGCGCGCTCAGTACGAGGGTCTGCGGCATGCCGCCGACCTTCTCGCGGCCGCGCACGGTGAAGGTGCGGGTCTCCAGCTCGGGCCGGTCGGGCACGGGCCAAGCCGAGCCGATGGCCACCTTGAGGTCCTCGGCGGTGCGCTCGCCGATGAGGAGCGCGTGTTCCTTGCGTACGTAGTCCATGATCGCCGCGTCCAGCCGGTCCCCGCCGACGCGCAGCGACTGGGAGGTGACGATGCCGCCCAGCGAGATGACGGCGACCTCGGAGGTGCCGCCGCCGATGTCGACGACCATCGAGCCGCGCGCTTCGGCCACCGGCAGCCCGGCGCCGATCGCCGCGGCCATCGGCTCATCGATCAGGTGCACGGTCTTGGCGCCGGCCCGGGTGGAGGCGTGGATGATGGCCCGCCGCTCGACCTGGGTGACGCCCGCCGGTACGCAGATCACCATCCGGGTGCGGGGGCGGCGGCCGGGGACGGCCTTGCGGACGAAGTGCCGGATCATCTCCTCGGCGGCCTCGTAGTCGCAGATCACCCCGTCCTTGAGGGGGCGGATGGCGGTGATGGAGCCGGGGGTGCGGCCGATGGTCTCCTTGGCCTCCGTCCCGACGGCCAGCGCGGTGGTGGTGCCCGCCTTCACGGCGACCACGGACGGCTCATTGAGGACGATTCCGTGCCCCCTCGCGTAGACCAGGGTGTTCGCGGTGCCCAGGTCTATCCCTATGTCGCGGCTGGATCCTGTCGTGTTGCTGCTGGCCTGCGGCATTTGCTCCCCTATCTCCTGTCCGCAAGGCTTGCATAACGATCAGGTCGCCCTGGTGGCCGAAGGTCCCGAAACGCCCGGGTCGAAAGTCCTGTGGGTCCGCGTCCGTAGACTGGGCGCGTGAGTGAGCAGCAGCCCGAGAGCCACGACCGCGACGAGTTCGACCAGATCGTGGCGGAAGAGTCAGACCGCGACCCCGACCTGGCGGTGATCGAGGCCGGCAGCCGCACCCTGCGCACCCAGGCCGGACCGCCCCAGGGCGACCCGGTACCCGCCCGGCCTACCGACCCGGAGGCCGCCAAGGCGCTGCTGGAGGTGGAGCAGGAGCTTTCCACCCGCTGGGGCGAGACCAAGCTGGAGCCCTCGGTGACGCGGATCGCGGCACTGATGGACGTACTGGGCGAGCCGCAGCGTGCCTACCCGACCATCCATGTGACCGGGACCAACGGCAAGACCAGCACGGCCCGCATGATCGAGTGCCTGCTGAACGCCTTCGAGCTGCGCACCGGCCGGTACACCAGCCCGCACGTACAGTCGATCACCGAGCGGATCAGCCTCGACGGCGCCCCGATCGACGTCGAGCGGTTCGTCGAGACCTATCACGACGTCAAGCCGTACGTGGAGATGGTCGACGCCGCCGAGGAGTTCCGGCTGTCGTTCTTCGAGGTGCTGACCGGGATGGCGTACGCGGCCTTCGCGGACGCTCCCGTCGACGCGGCCGTGATCGAGGTCGGCATGGGCGGCACCTGGGACGCGACGAACGTCATCGACGCCGCGGTCGCGGTGGTCACCCCGATCAGCCTCGACCACACCGACCGGCTCGGCTCCACGCCCGGCGAGATCGCCCTGGAGAAGGGCGGCGTCATCAAGCAGGGCGCGACCGTGATCCTGGCGCAGCAGCCGGTGGACGCGGCGCAGGTGCTGCTGAAGAAGGCCGTCGAGGTCGACGCGACCGTCGCCCGCGAGGGCATGGAGTTCGGCGTCGTCTCGCGCGAGGTCGCGGTCGGCGGGCAGCAGCTGACACTGCGCGGCATGGGCGGCGAGTACGACGGCATCTTCCTGCCGCTGCACGGCGCGCACATGGCGCACAACGCGGCGGTGGCGCTGGCCGCCGTCGAGGCCTTCTTCGGGATCGGCCAGGAGGGCGCCCGGGTCCTGGACCTGGAGACCGTGCAGCGGGCCTTCGCCACGGTGACCTCGCCGGGCCGCATGGAGGTCGTGCGGCGCAGCCCGACGGTGGTCCTGGACGCGGCGCACAACCCGGCGGGCGCGGCGGCCACCGCGGAGGCGGTCACCGAGTCGTTCGGCTTCAGCCGGCTGATCGGGGTCGTGGCGGCGAGCGAGGGCAAGGACGTCCGCGGGGTGCTGGAGGCCTTCGAGCCGATCTTCGCGGAGGTCGTGGTCACGCAGA
The DNA here is from genome assembly GCF_036237315.1 of Streptomyces sp. NBC_01351. Classification (GTDB taxonomy): domain Bacteria; phylum Actinomycetota; class Actinomycetes; order Streptomycetales; family Streptomycetaceae; genus Streptomyces. The sequence continues at coordinate 5,611,563 of NZ_CP108356.1, forward strand.
ACTCCAGTCACCGCTCGATGGACGCGGACGAGCTGGCGGCCGTCGCCGTCGAGGTCTTCGGCGGGGACCGGGTGCAGGTGGAGCCGCGGCTGGACGACGCCCTGGAGGCGGCGATCACCCTGGCGGAGGAAGAGGCCGAGTACGGAGGGGCCGGGGTCCTGGTGACCGGTTCCGTGATCACGGTGGGCGAGGCCCGCCTGCTGCTGAAGAGGGGCTGAGGGATGCGCACGCTGTGTGCGAGCACGCTGATCGGCGAGTTCTTCGTGATCGGCTTCGCGGGGCTGGTCGCGATGAAGGACCCGGACCTGACCCAGGCCACGGTCTGGACCGTGTGCGGGGTCGCGATGCTCCTGTCGGTGCTGCTGTGCGGGATGCTGTCGCGTCCCGGGGCGGTCCAGCTGGGCTGGGCCCTGCAGATCGGCCTGGTCGCGAGCGGGTTCGTCGTTCCGACGATGTTCTTCCTTGGCGCGGTGTTCGCCGGACTGTGGTGGTGTTCGGTGCACTACGGCCGCAAGATCGACATTGCCAAGGCCCGCTGGGCGGCCATGGCGGAGGACTCCGCGGCCGCCGGGACGCCTGACGCTGCGTGACGGGTCCCCATCCGGGCACCCCCGATGGCCCTGTAGATTCGTCCTACCGCACCCGTATGCCGCAAGGAGCCCCAACATGACCCAGCGCACCCTCGTCCTGCTCAAGCCCGACGCCGTCCGTCGTGGTCTGATCGGCGAGATCATCGGCCGCATCGAGCGGAAGGCCGGCTGGACCATCCCCGCCCTGGAGCTGCGCACGCTGGACCAGGAGACCCTTGAGGCGCACTACGGCGAGCACAAGGGCAAGCCGTTCTACGAGCCCCTGATGGGCTTCATGGCGAGCGGCCCGATCGTCGCCCTGGTGGTCGAAGGGGAACGCGCGATCGAGGGTGTCCGCCAGCTGGCCGGACCCACCGACCCGATCGCCGCCGCGCCCGGCTCCATCCGGGGGGACTTCGGCACCATCGTCCGGGAGAACCTGATCCACGCCTCGGACTCCGAGGAGTCCGCCGAGCGGGAGCTGAAGCTCTTCTTCCCCGCTCTCTGAGCACTCTTTCCTGACGTGACATCAGCCAAATAGCGCTCATGACCTGGGGCGACCGAAGTAATTTCGGTCGCCCTTCGGTATTTCGGAGCGGAAGCGGGAACGCCTGGGCAAGACCCGTCGTCACCACTTAGGGGGCGGGTTTCCGATCCGGCGGGATTGCCGGAGTCCCGTCGCGCGGTCCGAGTACTCACGGCACTACGATGGGGCCTCCACCCACACACCCACTCGCCGACCTGACAGCAGCCGCTATCAACTGGAAGGCCAGACGCTCCTCATGGGGAACAAGGGGAACAACATGTCGTTCATCGGCCGTGACATGGCGATCGACCTCGGGACCGCCAACACGCTGGTGTACGTGAGGGGCCGGGGGATCGTCCTGAACGAGCCGTCCGTGGTCGCCATCAACACGAACACCGGTGGCATCCTGGCGGTCGGCTCCGAGGCGAAGAAGATGATCGGGCGCACGCCCGGGAACATCGTCGCCGTACGGCCCCTCAAGGACGGCGTCATCGCCGACTTCGAGATCACGGAGCGCATGCTCCGCTACTTCATCCTCAAGATCCACAAGCGCCGCTACCTGGCCCGTCCGCGCGTCGTGGTCTGCGTGCCGTCCGGCATCACGGGAGTCGAGCGGCGCGCCGTCATCGAGGCGTCCACGCAGGCCGGCGCCCGCCAGGTGCACATCATCGAGGAGCCCATGGCCGCCGCCATCGGCGCGGGCCTGCCCGTCCACGAGGCCACCGGCAACATGGTCGTGGACATCGGCGGCGGCACCACCGAGGTGGCCGTCATCTCCCTCGGCGGAATCGTCACGGCACAGTCCATCCGGGTGGCCGGCGACGAGCTCGACAACGCGATCATCCAGCACATCAAGAAGGAGTACTCGCTCCTCCTCGGTGAGCGGACCGCCGAGCAGATCAAGATCACCATCGGGTCGGCGTACGACCTCGACAAGGACGAGCACACCGAGATCCGCGGCCGCGACCTGGTCTCCGGCCTGCCCAAGACCGTGGTCATCTCGGCCGCCGAGGTCCGCAAGGCCATCGAGGAGCCCGTCAACGCCATCGTCGACGCCGTCAAGACGACCCTCGACAAGTGCCCGCCGGAGCTCTCCGGCGACATCATGGACCGCGGCATCGTCCTGACCGGCGGCGGCGCCCTGCTGCGCGGCCTCGACGAGCGCCTGCGCCGCGAGACGGGCATGCCGATCCACATCGCCGAGGACCCGCTCGACTCCGTGGCGCTCGGCTCCGGCAAGTGCGTCGAGGAGTTCGAGGCGCTCCAGCAGGTCCTCGACGCCCAGCCCCGGCGCTGATCCGTCGCTGACACACACCCCTCCCTGCCGGAGGGGCCATGCGGAACACACAAGGATCCGCCGTACGGGTGCTACCGGGCCCGTGCGGCGGATCGTTGATATACAGGCAAAAGAGAATTCCGACGAGGAAGGCACGGCCGCCGCACGTGAGGGACACACGAGAAAGCCGGCTGCTCCTGGTGCTTCTGATCGCCATCGCGTTCGCATTGATCACGGTGGACATCAGGGCAGGCGAGGAGTCGCCGGTCGACGGTGCCCGACAGGCCGCCGCAGCGGTCTTCGGCCCCGTCGAGAAGGGCGTGGCGACGGCCGTCGACCCGGTCGCCAACGCCATAGGGGCGGTACGGGACTCCGGGAGCCGGCACAACCGCATCGCCACGCTGGAGCGCGAGAACGCGGCCCTGAAGGCCAGGCTCGGCAGCGCCGACCAGACCCGCAGCCGCATCCGCGAGCTCGACGAGATGCTCAAGCGGGCGGGCGCCGGACAGTACGGGATCAAGGGCGCCGAGGTCATCGCGATAGGAGCGGCCCAGGGCTTCTCCTGGACCGTCACCATCGACGCCGGCAGCAAGGACGGCATCGAGCGCGACATGACCGTCCTCAACGGGGACGGCCTCGTCGGCCGCGTCACCACCGTCGGCCCCGACACCGCCACCGTCGTCCTCGCCAACGACCCCGACTTCACCGTCGGCACCCGCCTGGAGAAGACCGGCGAACTCGGCTTCGCCACCGGCCAGGGCGACCGCGCCCTGTCCGTCCAGATGCTCAACGGCAAGGCCAAGGTCAATCCCGGCGACCGGCTCGTCACCTTCGGCTCGCGCGGTAACAAGCCCTTCGTGCCCGGCGTGCCGATCGGCGAGGTCGTCAAGGTCGACTCCTCCCGCGGCGACCTGACCCGCACCGTCTGGGTGCGTCCCTTCGTCGGCTTCTCGCGCCTCGACATCGTCGGCGTCGTCGTGATGCCGCCCCGCGAGGACCCGCGCGACGCCGTCCTGCCGCCCAAGCCCGAAGCCCCCAAGCCCACCCCGACCGTCACCGTCACGGTCACCCCGTCGTCGTCCGCCACCGTGCCCGGCAAGCCGGAAGACGAGTAGGAGCAGCCCGCCCATGCCCTTCAACCGGATCCTGCTCTCGGCCACGCTCGTCGTGGTCGCCCTCGTCGTCCAGGTCTCCGTCCTGGGCAGGCTCCAACTGCCCGGCGCCGTGCCCGACCTGGTGCTGCTCACCGTCGTTGCCCTCGCACTCGTGTACGGGCACGTCAGCGGCGCGCTCATCGGCTTCTCCGCCGGCCTCCTCGCCGACCTGGCCCCGCCCGCCGACCATGCCGCCGGGCGGTACGCGCTCGTCCTGTGCGTCATCGGCTACATGGTCGGTCTGGCCCGCCCCGACAGCGGGCGGTTCCGTTCCGCCTGGGGCCCCATGCTCACCGTCGTGGCCGCAGCGATCGGCTCCACCCTGCTCTACGCGGGTGTGGGCGCCCTGGTCGGCGACACCGCCGCCCGCCACGTGGGCCTGACCGGGCTCCTGTTCACGGCGACCCTCTACGACCTGCTGCTCGCGCCCTTCACCGTGCCGTTCATCATGGCCCTGGCCCGGCGCGCCGAGAACGACCCGATGGCCGTCGAGGCCGGCGGCGGCCCCGCCAACAAGGCCGCCGACGTCTCCGCAGGCTGGCTGGCCGGCGGCACCGGCCTGCGCATCGGCAGCCAGCGCGGCGGCCTGCGCCTGAAGACAGCACGCTCCCGCGCCAACAAGGCCGGCCGCATAAAGGGCGTCAAGGCCGTCAAGGGTGTGAAGAGCATCAAAAAGCTGTAGGGAGGAGCAGGCGTGACCAACGTTCCGGAGACCGGCCGCACCTCCCGGGTGCAGATCAGGCTCATCATCATCCAGGTCCTCGTCCTTTCGATGTTCGTGACCCTCGGCGGCCGGCTCTGGTACCTCCAGATCCGCAACGGCGCGGAGTACTACCACGAGGCGAAGAGCAACCACGTCCAGCGGGTCGTCCAGCCGGCCGTGCGCGGGGCGGTCCTCGACGCCCGCGGGGTGCCGCTCGCCGACAACGAGACCCGTCTGGTCGTCTCCGCCAGCCGCACGGCGCTGATGAAGATGAAGGACAAGGGCAAGGGCGTCATGACCCGCCTCGCCGGCGTCCTCGACATGACCCCCAAGGAGGTCATGGAGAAGGTCCGCCTCTGCGACTCCGAAACCCCCGCGCCCTGCTGGAACGGCTCCCCGTACCAGCCGATCCCGATCACCCTCGAAGCCACCACGCAGCAGGCGCTGCAGCTGCGCGAACGCCCGGAGGAGTTCCCCGGCATCACGGCGGAGCCCACCGCCGTCCGCCGCTACCCGGCGCCCGGCGGGGCCCGCGCCGCACAGGTGCTCGGCTACCTCTCGCCGGTCACCGACGACGAGATCCAGAAGGCCAAGGACACCGACTCGCCGCACCTGCGCTCCGACCAGGTCGGCCGCTCCGGGATCGAGCGCACGTACGACAAGCAGCTGCGCGGCAAGGCGCAGGTCACCTCGTACGAGGTCGACAACCTCGGCCGGGTCATGCACCAGACCCAGTCCGACCCGGGAGTGGCCGGATCCACCCTCGTCACGAGCATCGACGCCCGGGTCCAGTCCGTCGCCGAATTCGAGCTCCAGCAGGCGATGAAGACCGTCCGCAACGAGACCGACAAGATCACCGGCCGCAAGTACGAGGCCGACTCGGGCGCCGTCGTCGTCATGGAGACCAAGACCGGACGCGTCGTCGCGATGGCCTCCCAGCCCGACTACGACCCCAACGCCTGGGTCGGCGGCATCTCCGCCAGGGACTACGCCAACCTCACCAGCGAGAAGTCCAACTACCCGCTGCTCAACCGGGCCATCCAGGGCCAGGCCCCCGCGGGCTCCATCTTCAAGGTGGTCTCGGCGAGCGCGGCCGTCCGGGCCGGCTACCCCTTCGACAGCAAGTACAACTGCAGCGCTTCCTACAGCATGGGCAACCGGAGCTTCGCGAACTTCGAGTCCAAGGGGCACGGCCCCATCACCCTCGGCGAGGCCCTCAAGTTCTCCTGCAACACCGTCTTCTACGCCCTCGGGCACAAGGAGTGGCAGCGCGACGGGGGCCTCAAGCCCGGCAAGAACACCCACGACTGGTTCTACCGGACCGCCCGCGAGTTCGGCCTCGGCTCCGAGACCGGGATCGACCTGCCGAACGAGGTCACCGGCCGGATCCCCGACCGCGGGTGGAAGAAGAGCTTCTGGGCGGCCAACAAGGACTCCTGGTGCAAGCAGGGCAAGAAGGGTGGCACCTACGTCGAGCAGATCGCCTACGAGAGCTGCCTCGAAGGCAATCAGCTGAAGGCCTTCGACAGCATCAACTTCGCGATCGGCCAGGGCGACGTCCTCGTCACCCCCATCCAGATGGCCACCGCCTACTCCGCCATCAGCAACGGCGGCACCCTCTTCAACCCCACGGTCGGCAAGGCCGTGATCAGCCCCGACGGGAAGCGCGTCGAGATGATCAAGCCCAGCTCCCACGGACGGCTACCGATCGACGCCCAGACCGTCAAGGACCTCGACAAGGGCCTGCGCATGGTCGTCGAGCCCGGCGGCACCGCCGCCTGGCGGTTCGGCGGCTGGCCGCTGGACAAGATCCCGATGAGGGCGAAGACCGGCACCGCCCAGGTCTACGGCAAGCAGACCACCTCGTGGCTGGCGACCTACACCGACGACTTCACGATCGTCATGACGATCTCCCAGGGCGGCACCGGCTCAGGCGCCTCCGGCCCGGCCGTGCGCAACATCTACAACGCGATCTACGGCCTCGACATGGCCGGCAAGCAGGACGTGAACAAGGCCCTGCTGCTGGGGCCCGAGGCGAAACTGCCCAGGATCCGCCCGGACGGCTCCATCGACTCCCCGGAGATCCGGCCGTACGTGCCCCCGTCCCCGGAGGAGTCGGCGCCGCCCGCGCTCGCCGGCCCGCCCGCCCAGCGCCCCGTATGGCACGACTGAGGACCGAAACAGACATGCAGACCGCCAACAAGTTCTCCGTCTCCCGGTACGCGCCCGAGCGCGGGGCGATGGCCAAGCTCACCGCCCGCGACTCGGTGGTGCGCCGGCTCGACTGGCCGATACTCCTGTCCTCCCTCGCGCTGTCCTTCATCGGCGCGCTGCTGGTGTGGTCGGCGACCCGCAACAGGACCTCGCTGAACCAGGGGGACCCGTACTACTTCCTGGCCCGGCACGCCCTCAACACCGGCATCGGCCTCGTCCTGATGATCGGCACCATCTGGCTCGGCCACCGCACCCTGCGCGGCGCGGTGCCGGTCCTCTACGGGCTCTCGCTCGTGCTGATCCTCGCCGTGCTCACCCCGCTCGGCGCCACCATCAACGGCGCCCACGCGTGGATCGTGATCGGCGGCGGCTTCTCCCTCCAGCCCTCCGAGTTCGTGAAGATCACGATCATCCTGGTGATGGCGATGCTGCTGGCCGCCCGGGTGGACGCGGGCGACCTCGCCCACCCCGACCACCGCACGGTCGTCAAGGCGCTCTGCCTGGCCGCCGCCCCGATGGGCATCGTCATGCTGATGCCCGACCTCGGCTCCGTCATGGTCATGGTCGTCATCGTGCTCGGCGTGCTCCTGGCCTCCGGTGCCTCCAACCGCTGGGTGCTCGGTCTGATCGGCTCCGGTGCGGCCGGAGCCATCCTGATCTGGCAGCTCGGAGTCCTCGACGAGTACCAGATCAACCGCTTCGCCGCGTTCGCCAACCCCGAGCTCGACCCGGCGGGCGTCGGCTACAACACCAACCAGGCGCGCATCGCGATCGGCTCCGGCGGGCTGACCGGCTCGGGGCTCTTCAAGGGCTCGCAGACCACCGGCCAGTTCGTCCCCGAACAGCAGACCGACTTCGTGTTCACCGTCGCGGGGGAGGAGCTGGGCTTCGTCGGGGCCGGGCTGATCCTCGTGCTCCTGGGCGTCGTCCTCTGGCGGGCCTGCATGATCGCCCGCGAGACCACCGAGCTGTACGGGACGATCGTGTGCGCCGGGATCATCGCCTGGTTCGCGTTCCAGTCCTTCGAGAACATCGGGATGACCCTCGGGATCATGCCGGTGGCCGGCCTCCCGCTGCCGTTCGTCTCGTACGGAGGCTCGTCGATGTTCGCGGTGTGGGTGGCCATCGGACTACTGCAGTCGATCAAGGTGCAGCGGCCATTGTCGGCCTGATTCGGCTTGTTGTTCCGTTCACCCTGCCGACGTGATCCGTTAAGGACTAAGTTCGGTTTATGGCGGACACGAAGCGCGAAATCGAGCGGAAATTCGAGTTCTCTACAGTGAAGAGCGCCCGGCGCGGGGTGCCGGACCTGACGGGCACGGCCGCGATCACGGCCGTCTCCGACCAGGGCACCGTCGACCTCGACGCCGTCTACTACGACACCCCCGACCAACGGCTCGCCGCCGACGGTCTCACCCTGCGCCGCCGGACCGGCGGCGCCGACGCGGGCTGGCACCTCAAACTGCCCGTCTCCCCGGGCGTGCGCGACGAGATCGCCGCCCCGCTCGGCGACACCGTCCCGCGCCCACTGGCCGCCCTGCTGCGCTCCCGGGTGCGCGACTCCGCCCTGCAGCCGCAGATGAGGCTCCTCTCCTCGCGCCGGGTCAGCCACCTCCTCGACGCCGACGGGGCCCTGCTCGCCGAACTCAGCACCGACCAGGTGCGCGCCGAGCGGGGCGACACCGTCGCGGCCTGGACCGAGGTCGAGGTGGAGCTCGCCGACGGCGTCGACCCCGCACTGCTCGACGCCGTCGAGAAGACCTTCCGCAAGGCCGGCCTCCGGGTCTCCGACGCCCCCTCGAAGCTCGCCCGCGCCCTCGCCGAGACCGACTCCGCGCCGCCCGCCCGGGCCGCGGCCGACCCGGGCGACGGTACGGCCGGCGCGCACGTGCTCGCGTACCTGCGCGAACAGCGCGACGCCCTGATCGCCCAGGACCCGGCCGTCCGCAGGGGCCTGCCGGACTCCGTCCACCAGATGCGGGTCGCCTCCCGCCGGCTGCGCAGCGCCTTCAAGACCCACCGCAAGCTGCTCGACCGCTCCGCCACCGACCCCGTCGGCGAGGAGCTGCGCTGGCTGGCCGCCGAACTCGGCGTCGACCGCGACCAGGAAGTGCTGCTGGAGCGGATCCGCACCCGCCTCGACGAACTCCCGCGCACCCTCCAGCTCGGCCCCGTCCGTGCCCGGCTGCGCATCTGGAACACCGCCCGCAGCTCCGGATCGAGGCGCCGCGCCCTGGCCGCCCTCGACAGCCCGCGCTACCTGGCCCTGCTCGACACCCTGGACGCCCTGCTCGCCGAGCCGCCCCTGCTGAAGCACGCCGCCACCCCCGCCCGGGAGGCACTGCCCAAGGCGGTGCTCGGCGACTACGAACGCCTGGCCGCCCGGGTCGGCTCCGCCCTCGCCCTGGAGGCCGGACACGAACGGGACCTGGCCCTGCACGAGGCCCGCAAGGCCGCCAAGCGCGCCCGCTACGCGGCGGAGGCGGCCGTGCCCGCACTCGGCAAACCGGCCAAGCGCCTGGCCAAGGCGATGAAGGCGGTCCAGACCCTGCTCGGCGACCACCAGGACAGCGTGGTGGCCCGCGAAGCCCTGCGCGGGCTCGGCGCCCAGGCGGCGGGCGCCAGCGAGTCGGCCTTCACCTGGGGAGTGCTGTACGCCCGCGAGGAGGCCATTGCCGAGCGCCGCGAACGGGAGCTTCCGGACATCTGGCACGAGGTCTCGGACCCGGAGCTGCGGACCGCACTGGGATGATCATGTGGGTGGGGGCGGCCGAGCCTCGGGGTACGCTTGAGAGCTGCCCCCTGCCCGCTTCACGAAAGTCGCGTGATGACCGAGTCGGTCTTCCCTCAGCTTGAGGCCCTGCTTCCGCATGTGCAGAAGCCCATCCAGTACGTCGGCGGTGAACTCAACTCCACGGTCAAGGAGTGGGAGAGCTGCGACGTCCGCTGGGCGCTCATGTACCCGGACGCGTACGAAGTCGGGCTGCCCAACCAGGGCGTCATGATCCTCTACGAGGTGCTCAACGAGCGCGAGGGCGTCCTCGCCGAGCGCACCTACAGCGTCTGGCCCGACCTCGAAGAACTGATGCGCGAGCACAAGGTGCCGCAGTTCACCGTGGACAGCCACCGCCCCGTCTCGGCCTTCGACGTGTTCGGACTGTCCTTCTCCACGGAGCTGGGCTACACCAACATGCTCACGGCCCTGGACCTCGCGGGCATCCCGCTGGAGGCCAGGAACCGTACGGTCGACCACCCGATCGTCCTCGCGGGCGGCCACGCGGCCTTCAACCCCGAGCCGATCGCGGAGTTCATCGACTGCGCGGTCATCGGCGACGGCGAGCAGGCCGTCCTCGACATGACCGAGATCATCCGCACCTGGAAGGCCGAGGGGCGGCCGGGCGGGCGCGAGGAAGTCCTGTTCCGGCTGGCCAAGACCGGCCAGGTCTACGTGCCGGGCTTCTACGACGTCGACTACCTCCCGGACGGCCGCATCGCGCGCGTCGCCCCGAACAAGTCCGGCGTCCCCTACCGGGTGTCCAAGCACACGGTCATGGACCTCGACGAGTGGCCGTACCCCAAGCAGCCGCTGGTCCCGCTCGCCGAGACCGTCCACGAGCGGATGTCCGTGGAGATCTTCCGCGGCTGCACCCGCGGCTGCCGTTTCTGCCAGGCCGGCATGATCACGCGACCCGTGCGGGAGCGAAGCATCACCGGCATCGGCGAGATGGTGGAGCGCGGGCTCAAGGCCACGGGCTTCGAGGAGGTCGGCCTCCTGTCCCTCTCCTCGGCGGACCACACCGAGATCGCGGACATCGCCAAGGGCCTCGCGGACCGCTACACGGACGACAAGGTGGGCCTGTCCCTGCCGTCGACCCGCGTGGACGCCTTCAACGTGGACCTGGCGAACGAGCTGACCCGCAACGGTCGCCGCTCCGGCCTCACCTTCGCCCCCGAGGGCGGCTCCGAGCGCATGCGCAAGGTCATCAACAAGATGGTCTCGGAAGAGGACCTGATCCGGACGGTCGCCACGGCGTACGGCAACGGCTGGCGCCAGGTGAAGCTGTACTTCATGGTCGGCCTGCCGACCGAGACCGACGAAGACGTCCTGCAGATCGGCGACATGGCGGTCAACGTCATCGCCAAGGGCCGAGAGGTCTCCGGCCAGAACGACATCCGCTGCACGGTGTCGATCGGCGGGTTCGTACCGAAGCCGCACACCCCCTTCCAGTGGGCGCCGCAGCTGTCGGCGGAGGAGACGGACGCCCGTCTGGGCAAGCTCCGCGACAAGCTCCGCGGGGACAAGAAGTACGGCCGCTCCATCGGCTTCCGCTACCACGACGGCAAGCCGGGCATCGTCGAGGGACTCCTCTCGCGCGGCGACCGCCGCATCGGCGACGTGATCCGCGCGGTCTACGAGTCGGGCGGCCGCTTCGACGGCTGGCGCGAGCACTTCTCGTACGACCGCTGGATGGAGGCGGCCGAGAAGACGCTGCCGAAGTACGGCGTGGACGTGGCCTGGTACACGACGCGCGAGCGCACGTACGAGGAAGTCCTGCCCTGGGACCACCTGGACTCCGGTCTCGACAAGGACTGGCTCTGGGAGGACTGGCAGGACGCCCTCGACGAGACCGAGGTCGACGACTGCCGCTGGACGCCGTGCTTCGACTGCGGCGTGTGCCCCCAGATGCAGACCGAGATCCAGATCGGCCCCACGGGCAAGAAGCTCCTGCCGCTGTCCGTGGTGAAGTGACCCGGTAAATCCCCGGTCCGAACACGACGAAGGGCCCCGACCGCAACGGTCGGGGCCCTTCGTGTGTCCTTAGCGGCATGGAGAGCCCAGGGGAGTTCGAGAAGCGGCAGCCGCCCGCGCACGCGTACGACGGCGACGGCTGTCTGGTGGGGGTCGTGCGGATACCCGTGAAGATCGTGGCGGTGTTGGTCGTACTGCCCGTACGGGTGGTCTGGGACCTGCTCGTCGCCCTCGGGCGGCTGCTGCGGCGGCACGTGCTCGCGCCGCTGTGGCAGCACGTCCTGGAACCGCTGCTGCGCGGACTCGCCTGGGTGGTCGTGACGCTGTTCAAGCTGGTCTTCGTGTGGCCGTGGGTGGGGCTCTGGCGGTACGTGTTGGTGCCGGTCTGGCGCGGGACGGTGTGGGTGGCCTCGTGGGTGTACGCGAACGTCCTCGCGCCGGCCGGCCGGGCGCTGTACGCGTACGTGCTGGAGCCCTTGTTGCGCGCTCTCGTCTGGCTGGTCGTGACGCTGTTCAAGCTGGTCTTCGTGTGGCCGTGGGTGGGGTTGTGGCGGTACGTGCTGGTGCCGGTCTGGCGCGGGACTGTGTGGGTGGTCTCGTGGGTGTACGCGAACGTCCTCGCGCCGATCGGCCGGGCGCTGTACGCGTACGTGCTGCACCCGCTGGGCGTCGCCCTGGCCTGGGTGGGCCTCGGTGCGGTGCGGTACCTGATCGCGCCGCTGGCCAAGGCCGGGATGTGGCTCGGGTGGGCGCTGGGCATGCTCCTCTTCGTCTGGCCCTGGGTGGGGCTGTGGCGGTACGTGCTGCGGCCGGTCGGGCAGGGCTTCGTGTGGCTGGTGTGGGCGGTGTACCGGTATCTGCTGACACCGGTCGGGCAGGGGTTCCTGTGGTTGGTGAAGGCGGTCTACCGCCATCTGGTGCGGCCCCTCGGGCTGGGGCTCGCGTGGCTGGCGCGCGGGTTCTACCGGTACGTGTTGACGCCCCTCGGGCAGGTCCTCGTCTGGGCCTGGCACGTGGCCGGGGTGATCACCGGATGGTTGTGGCGGGCGGTCAAATGGGTCGGGTGGGTGGCCGTCGGGTGGCCCGTGTCGCGGGTGTACCGGCACGTCCTGACCCCGGCCGGGCACCTCGTGCGCGACGTGTGGCGGACGGTGCGCGCCACCGTGCGGGAGGTCCGCGCGGAGGTGCGTACGGCGCTGTTCGGTACTCCTCCCCGGGAACCGGCGAGGTCACGGGCGCGTACTCTGGGTAGTACGACAGCCGCCGACGCGGCACCCGCTGCCGAGATCTCCCTGCACAAACGGCAGGGGTGAGCCGGAGCGGGTCGACAGACCTCAGGGCGACGCGCCGGCCGCGGAGCCCCGCACAAGGAGAAGAACCACTGGGCAAGCGACAGCCCGAAGGCCCGCCTCCCGCACCGGTGGTGCAGCGCATCCGACTGCGCTACACCAAGCGCGGACGCCTCCGGTTCACCAGCCACCGTGACTTCCAGCGCGCGTTCGAGCGGGCCCTGCGCCGTGCCGAGGTGCCGATGGCGTACTCGGCCGGCTTCACCCCGCACCCGCGCGTCTCGTACGCGAACGCCGCCCCGACCGGGACCGGCAGCGAGGCCGAATACCTGGAGATCGCCCTCTCCGCGCCGCGCGACCCCGAGAAGCTCCGCGCACTGCTCGACGAGTCGATGCCGACCGGCCTCGACATCATCGACGCCGTCGAGGCCCGCACCTCCGGCCTCGCGGACCGGCTGACCGCCTCCGTGTGGGAGCTGCGCCTGGACGGCGTGGAGCCCGCCGAAGCCGAGCGGGCCGTGGAGGCCTTCCTCGCCGCCGAGAGCGTCGAGGTGCAGCGCCGCACCAAGAACGGCATGCGGACGTTCGACACGCGAGGTGCCGTCGTCAGCCTCGAGGCGCTTCCCGCCGCTGGTGATAGGCCGCTGGACAGTGCCTGTGCGATACTGCGGCTGGTTGTTCGGCATTTGACACCTGCCGTGCGACCCGACGACGTCCTGTCCGGTCTCCGAGCTGTAGCCGACCTGGCGCCGCCGGTCCCCTCTGCGGTGACCAGGCTGGCGCAGGGGCTCTTCGACGAGGAGTCCGGCACGGTGACCGACCCGCTCGCGCCCGACCGCGAGGCTGACACGGCCGCCCCACCCACGGCCGCCGTAGCCGCCGACGCGAAGGCGCCGGAAGGTCCCGCCGCGTAGGGATCGTCGTCGTCGCGCAGCCCTGGCACTCGGGAGCCACCTGGGTCGGGCCGCGCACTGACCTGAAGACTTCCGCCAGGCCGTACGGACAACACGTACGGAACCGGCGGCCATGGACTACAGCTCCCGTGTGGCGAACGCGCCCCGGAGGCCGGTTCCGCGCTCATTACGCGGCAGCCGAGCCGGACCGGACGTCAGCCGCGGCGCCCGGGAGCGTGACGGGAGAACCGCCCGCAATGCTCAACAACGAAAACGACACCACCGACAACAACAGCCCGAGCGACAACCTGCCTCCGCGCAGGCGTCGCCGCGCAGCTTCCCGGCCCGCCGGCCCGCCCGGTGCGACCGTCGCCGAGACCAGCCCCGTCGCAGCTGCGCCCGAGGCCGCTCCGGCCGCCGCGGCCCCGGAGGCCGCTCCTGACGCAGCCCCCGCCCGTCCCCGCCGCCGCGCGACCCGCGCCGTGGCCGCTCCGGTCGCCGAGGCCGCGCCGGTCGCGGTGGAGGCTCCCGCCGCTGCGGAGGCTCCGGCCGCCGCCGTGGCCGAAGAGGCCGCCGCTCCCGCTCCGCGTGCCCGTCGCCGTGCCACCCGCGCCGTCGCCGCCCCGGAGGCTCCGGCCGCCGAAGCCGCTCCGGTAGCCGAGGCCGCTCCGGCCGCTGCGGAAGAGGCTCCGGCCGCTCCCGCCCCCCGTGCCCGTCGCCGTGCCACCCGCGCCGTGGCCGCTCCGGTCGCCGAGGCCGCGCCGATCGTGGTCGAGGAGCCCGCTGCGGCCCCCGTGGCCGAGGAGCCCGCCGCTCCCGCCCCCCGTGCCCGTCGCCGTGCGACCCGCGCCGTGACCGCCCCGGCCGCCGAGACCGCGCAGGCCACCGAGGTCGCCCCGGCCGCAGCGGAGGCTCCGGCCGCCGTCGTGGCCGAGGAGCCCGCCGCTCCCGCCCCGCGTGCCCGTCGCCGCGCCACCCGCGCCGTCACCGCCCCCGAGGCTCCCACCCCGGTGGCCGAGGCCGTCGTCGAGGCCCCCGTCGCGGAGGAGGCCCCCAAGGCCGCCGCCCGGACGTTCACCGTCGCCGACGCGCTGGACTCCCCGAAGCGCGGCGGCCGCCGTCGCGCCACCCGTTCCACCACCGCGGCCGCGGCCGCCCCCGCGCAGCCCGCTGCCGCCCAGCCCGTCGAGAGCGCAGAGCCCGCCGCCCCGGCGCCGGCCCGCGCCGCCCGCCGCGCCGCGCGTCCCGCCGTGGCCGTCTTCCAGGCCCCGGTCTTCGCCGAGCCCATGTTCCAGACCCCGGAGACCGCCGCCATGGCCGCGGCCGCCGCGCGCGCCGCCGCTCCGGCCGAGGAGCTGGAGGAGGACGAGGAGCTCGAAGCCGAGGTCGTCGAGACCGAGGCCGCAGCCCCCGCCCCGCAGCCCGCCGGCCGTCGCCGCCGCCGCGGCCGTGGCGCCGTCGAGGCCGCGCCCGTCGCCGAGTCCGCGCCCGTCTCCCTCCCCGAGGTGCTCGCCGAGGAAGAGCCCGAGGCCGAGCTGGAGGAAGAGGCCGCCGAGTTCGAAGAGGGCGACGAGTCGGGCGAGCGCCCGTCGCGCCGTCGCCGTCGCGGTGGCCGTCGTCGCCGCCGTGGCGAGGCCGCCGACCTCGACGAGTCCGCCGAGGAAGAGGCGGAAGCCGAGGCCGAGGCCGCCGAGCAGGACGCCGAGGAGGAAGAGGACGAGGAGGCCGACGAGGCCGCCCTGGGCTCCAGCTCCAGCCGCCGTCGCCGTCGTCGCCGCCGTCGCAGCGGTGACAGCGCCGCCGACGCCGAGACCGGCGAGGACGAGGGTGTCCGTACCGTCGTCAAGGTCCGCGAGCCCCGCCCGGCCCGCGAGAAGGCCGAGCCGTCCGACGAGGTCCAGTCCATCAAGGGCTCGACCCGCCTGGAGGCGAAGAAGCAGCGCCGCCGCGAAGGCCGCGAGCAGGGCCGCCGCCGCGTGCCGATCATCACGGAGGCCGAGTTCCTGGCCCGCCGCGAGGCCGTCGAGCGCGTGATGGTCGTCCGCCAGGCGGGCGAGCGCACCCAGATCGGCGTCCTCGAGGACAACGTGCTCGTCGAGCACTACGTCAACAAGGAAGAAGCCACCTCGTACGTCGGCAACGTCTACCTGGGCAAGGTCCAGAACGTGCTGCCGTCCATGGAGGCCGCCTTCATCGACATCGGCAAGGGCCGCAACGCCGTCCTGTACGCCGGTGAGGTCAACTTCGAGGCGCTCGGCATGGCCAACGGGCCGCGCCGCATCGAGTCCGCCCTCAAGTCCGGCCAGTCGGTCCTGGTGCAGGTCACCAAGGACCCGATCGGCCACAAGGGCGCCCGCCTGACCAGCCAGGTCTCGCTGCCCGGCCGCTACCTGGTCTACGTGCCCGAGGGCTCGATGACCGGCATCAGCCGCAAGCTGCCCGACACCGAGCGCGCGCGTTTGAAGACCATCCTCAAGAAGATCGTCCCCGAGGACGCGGGCGTCATCGTGCGCACCGCCGCCGAGGGCGCGAGCGAGGACGAGCTGCGCCGCGACGTCGAGCGTCTGCAGGCCCAGTGGGAGGACATCCAGAAGAAGTCGAAGCAGATCTCGACCTCTTCGCCGAGCCTGCTCTACGGCGAGCCGGACATGACCGTCCGCGTCGTGCGCGACATCTTCAACGAGGACTTCTCGAAGGTCATCGTCAGCGGTGACAGCGCCTGGGAGACCATCCACGGCTACGTGAACCACGTCGCCCCGGACCTGGCCGACCGGCTGTCCCGCTGGACCTCCGAGGTCGACGTCTTCGCGACGTACCGGATCGACGAGCAGCTCGCCAAGGCGCTCGACCGCAAGGTGTGGCTGCCCTCGGGCGGCTCGCTTGTGATCGACAAGACCGAGGCGATGATCGTCATCGACGTCAACACCGGCAAGTTCACCGGTCAGGGCGGCAACCTCGAGGAGACCGTCACCAGGAACAACCTGGAGGCGGCCGAGGAGATCGTGCGCCAGCTGCGGCTGCGCGACCTCGGTGGCATCGTCGTCATCGACTTCATCGACATGGTCCTGGAGTCCAACCGCGACCTCGTGCTGCGGCGCATGCTGGAGTGCCTGGGCCGCGACCGTACGAAGCACCAGGTGGCCGAGGTCACCTCGCTGGGCCTGGTCCAGATGACCCGCAAGCGGGTGGGCCAGGGTCTGCTGGAGTCCTTCTCCGAGACCTGCGTCCACTGCAACGGCCGCGGTGTCATCGTGCACATGGAGACCCCGACCGCGATCGGTGGCGGCGGCAACGGCAAGCGCGCCAAGCGCCGCGGTGGCCGGGCCGAGTTCGACCAGCACGACCACGAGATCGAGACGGTCGAGGCGGAGGTCTTTGAGACCGAGGCCGAGGTGGCCGCGGAGATCGCGGCGCCCGTGGCGCTGCCGGAGCCGGAGTTCGTCGCGGGCGAGGACCTGTACAGCAGCCCGGCCGAGGCCGAGGCCGCGGCGGGTCTGAGCGGCCGCCGCAACCGGCGCCGTGCCACCCGCAAGGCGACCGCCCCGGCGGGTGCCCCGCGCGGTGCGGCCGTCCCGGCCCCGGCCCCCGTGGCCGAGGTGGCCGAGGCCGAGCCGGTGACCGAGCCGGCCGACACCGTCCTGGAGCCGGCCGTCGAGGTCGTCGCCGAGGTCGAGGCCGAGGTCGTCGCGGAGCCGGTGGTGGAGGAGGCCCCCAAGGGCCGGACCCGTCGTCGTGCGACCCGTAAGGCCACCGCCCCGGCGGGTGCCCCGGCCGCTGCGGCCGAGGTGGCCCCGGAGCCGGTCGTCGCCGAGGCGGAGCCCGAGCCCGTCGTCGAGCCGGTGGCCGAGGCCGCGCCGGCCCGTCCGCGCCGCCGTGCCACCCGTAAGGCCACCGCACCCGCCGGGTCCCCGGCCGGCGCGGCAGAGGCCGCCGTGGTGGTCGTCGAGGCCCCGGTGACCGAGACCGAGCCGGAGCCGGAGGCCCCCGTCGAGGAGGCCGCCCCGGTGAAGAAGGCCGCCAGGAAGGCCCCGGCCAAGAAGGCGGCGACCGCGGCGAAGAAGGCCACCACCGCCAAGAAGGCGACGGCGGCCAAGAAGACCGTGGCCAAGAAGGCGGCCACGACCAAGAAGACCGTGGCGAAGCGGGCGACGAAGAAGACCGCGGCGGCGGAGCAGCAGACGCTCCCGTCCGTCTCGGCTCCGACCGAAGCCTGACCCGCGGCACGAGCACCATCCGGACCCGCCCGGCGCCTCATGGCGCCGGGCGGGTCCGTCGCGTTCCCACCTCAGAACGGAGTCACTGGTGATAACCGGTGACGATCACGTCTTCGTGGTCCACGGGCCGCCCGCTCCGGCGATCGCGCGCTTCCTCGCGTCCTGGGCCGAGGATCGGCCGGGGCTCCGGGTGGCGTTCGTGGGAGGAGACGGGTTCCATCCGTGGGCACCGGCGGGCCTCGAACTGCCGGAGGAGGCGGCGGAGCTCCTGGTGGCCCGCGACGAGTCCATGCCGGGCTGGTGGGACGACCACGGCTACCGGCTCGACGGAAGCGGTGAGGGCCCTTTCTCGGTCCTGTACGAGAAGGCCTCGTGGGAGTCGCTGCGGGTGACGGCCATGGAGGATCCGTACGGGGACGAGGGCTTCCGCCACACGCCCTACGACGTGCGTCTGCTGGGGGCCGGCTTCTCCCTGGTAACCGTCGTCACGCCCGGTCCCGGAGGGTTCTCGGACGCGCTGCTCGCCCGGATCCGGGAGGCGTTCACGGGCCCGAGCCCCCGGTTTGACCCTGCCGACCCGGCCCCGTAACCTGGGTCGCTGGCGTGTCTATGAGCACGCCGTCCACTGAGCACCTCACCTCCCGTACCGCCTCGCGGTGTGGGAGAGGCCGGTCTGCGGTTTCACTGCGGGGCCGGCTGGCTTCAGGGGTTCCCGAATCGAGCGAGAGAGAGATCCGCGTGTACGCCATCGTGCGCAGCGGTGGTCGCCAGCACAAGGTTGCTGTTGGTGACATCGTTGAGGTTGACAAGATTTCCACTGCCAAGGTTGGCGACACGGTCGAGCTCTCGACCCTGCTCGTTGTCGATGGCGACGCCGTGACCAGCGACCCGTGGGTCCTGGCCGGTATCAAGGTCACGGCCGAGATTGTGGACCACCACAAGGGCGCCAAGATCGACATCCTGCGCTACAAGAACAAGACCGGCTACCGCCGTCGCCAGGGTCACCGCCAGCAGTACACGGCGATCAAGGTCACCGGTATCCCCGCGGCTGCGAAGTAAGAGGGACTGAGACATGGCACACAAGAAGGGCGCATCGTCCACCCGGAACGGGCGCGACTCCAATGCCCAGCGGCTCGGCGTGAAGCGCTTCGGCGGTCAGGTCGTTTCCGCTGGTGAGATCCTCGTCCGCCAGCGCGGCACCCACTTCCACCCGGGTTCGGGTGTCGGTCGTGGTGGCGACGACACGCTGTTCGCGCTGCAGGCGGGTGCGGTCCAGTTCGGCACGCACCGTGGCCGCAAGGTCGTCAACATCGTTCCGGCCGCCTGATCCAGCTCCTGCTGATCAAGCGTTCGTAACTTCCCGAGGGCGGATCTCAGCTCTTTCCGGCGTCAGCCGGGAAGAGAGGTCCGCCCTCGGCGCGTTGTCACATAGACACGTTTAATGGGCAGCAAGGCCTGCCACCGGATTTTCCGGACTATCCCCGCTGTATCTGGAGGAACAACCATGACCACCTTCGTGGACCGCGTCGAGCTGCATGTCGCCGCGGGTAACGGGGGCCACGGCTGCGCCTCCGTTCACCGGGAGAAGTTCAAGCCGCTCGGCGGCCCCGACGGCGGCAACGGCGGCCGTGGCGGTGACGTGATCCTTGTGGTGGAGCAGGCGATCACCACCCTGCTGGACTACCACCACAGCCCGCACCGCAAGGCCACCAACGGCCAGCCCGGCGCGGGCGACAACCGCTCCGGCAAGGACGGTACGGACCTGATCCTGCCCGTCCCGGACGGCACCGTCGTCCTCGACAAGGAGGGGAACGTCCTCGCCGACCTCGTCGGCCAGGGCACCACCTACGTCGCGGCCGAAGGTGGCCGCGGCGGCCTCGGCAACGCCGCGCTCTCCTCCGCGCGCCGCAAGGCGCCCGGCTTCGCGCTCCTCGGCGTCCCCGGCACCGCCGGCGACATCGTCCTGGAGCTCAAGACCGTCGCCGACGTGGCGCTCGTCGGCTTCCCGAGCGCGGGCAAGTCCTCGCTCATCTCGGTGCTCTCCGCGGCCAAGCCGAAGATCGCCGACTACCCCTTCACCACCCTGGTCCCCAACCTCGGCGTGGTCACCGCGGGCTCGACGGTCTACACGATCGCCGACGTCCCGGGTCTCATTCCCGGCGCCAGCCAGGGCCGTGGCCTCGGCCTGGAGTTCCTGCGCCACGTCGAGCGCTGCTCGATCCTCGTGCACGTCCTGGACACCGCCACCCTGGAGTCCGACCGCGACCCGCTCGCCGACCTCGACGCCATCGAGAACGAGCTCAAGCTCTACGGCGGCGGCCTGGAGAAGCGCCCGCGCCTCGTCGTCCTGAACAAGGTCGACATCCCGGACGGCCAGGAGCTCGCCGACATGGTCCGACCGGACCTGGAGGCGCGCGGCTACAAGGTCTTCGAGGTCTCCGCGGTCGCCCGCACGGGCCTCAAGGAGCTCTCCTACTTCCTCGCCCAGGTCATCGCCAAGGCGCGCGCCCGCAAGCCGAAGGAGGAGGCGACCCGCATCGTCATCCGCCCGAAGGCCGTGGACGACTCCGGCTTCACCATCACCTACGACGAGGTCGAGGACGTCTACAACGTCCGCGGCGAGAAGCCGGAGCGCTGGGTCCGCCAGACCGACTTCAACAACGACGAGGCCGTCGGCTACCTCGCGGACCGTCTCAACCGCCTCGGCGTCGAGGCGGCCCTGAAGAAGGCCGGCGCCCGCGCCGGCGACGGCGTGGCCATCGGCTCCGACGAGAACGCGGTCGTCTTCGACTGGGAGCCGACCGTGATGGCCGGCGCCGAGATGCTGGGCCGCCGTGGCGAGGACCACCGTCTGGACGAGCCCCGTCCGGCCACGCAGCGCCGCAAGGAGAAGGACGCGAAGCGCGGGGACTCGGCGCAGCAGGAGTACGACGAGTTCCGTCCCTTCTGACCCGGCCGTGTTCGTGCGGTGCCCGGGTGCCGGGCGGTCTTGATCTGCTGTTTACCCAGGTCGCCTAGGATCCACCGGGTGAGCAGCACGAATCTACCCACCGTTTCCGTTGTGGTGATCGCGTACAACGATGCCGAGCTCGTGGGCGAAGCCGTCGGTTCGGCTCTCGCCCAGGGCCCGGTGGTCGCCGAGGTCATCGCGGTGAACGACTCCTCGTCCGACGGCACCGCGCGCGTGCTGGACGAGCTGGCCGCCCGCCACCCGCGCCTCAAGGCCGTACACCGTACGGAGAACAGTGGCGGGTGCGGGACCC
This sequence comes from Streptomyces sp. NBC_01351, assembly GCF_036237315.1. Taxonomy (GTDB): domain Bacteria; phylum Actinomycetota; class Actinomycetes; order Streptomycetales; family Streptomycetaceae; genus Streptomyces. The sequence goes on from NZ_CP108356.1 coordinate 5,632,414, forward strand.
CGCGCAACGACGGGATCGCGGCCGCGACCTCCTCGTACGTGCTGTTCCTGGACAGCGACGACGTGCTGCCCCCGGGGGCGGCCGACGCCTTGGTGCGCGCGGCCGTGGAGCACCGGGCGGCAGTCACCGTCGGCGCGTGCGTACGCCGGGAGCTGCCGCAGCACCACGACGTGCCGTGGATGCCCGGGCTGTACACCGCGGGCGATGTGATCGACCGGCCCGCGGACCGGCCCGAGCTGGTCCGCGACACGCTCTGCGTCAACAAGCTGTACGAGCGGTCATTCCTGGATGAGCATTCGATCCGCTTTCCCGACGGCCGCTTCATCTACGAGGACTTCGTCTTCACCGCACGCGTCCTGGCCGCCGCCCCCCGCATCGCGGTGATCGACGACCTCGTCTACGTGTGGCACGTGCGCCGCGCCGCCGCCCAGGTGTCCATCTCCCTGGACCGCAAGGACGTCGGGAACTGGCGCTCCCGCATCGAGGCCCACCGCACCGCCTCCCGGACCCTCGCCGCGGCCTCCCCGGATCTGGGCCTCGCCTGCCAGGTGAAGTTCCTGGAGTACGACCTGCGCATGTACCTGCGCGAGCTCGGCAAGGACCCCGAGTACCAGGCCGCCTGGTGGACCCTGACCCGCGAGTACCTCGACACCTTCGACGAGGCCGCCGTCGAGGCCGCCGCCCCGCACGCGCGCTGGGTCGTACGGGTGCTGCGGGCCACCGCCACCCCGCCCGCCGACGTCGAGCGGCTGACCCGCTTCGCCGCCGAGCCGCCGCGGCTGCTGCCCCCGTACGCGACCGGCCCCGACGGGGTGCCCGTGTGGAGCGAGGAGCTCCCGATCGAGCTGGACGGCCTGCGCGAGCTGCCGACGGACGCGCTGCCGGTGACCATAGACGCCGAACCGGCGGGCAACGCGGCCGTCCGGCTGCGGCTGCACGACCTGTACGGGCGGCTGGCGGCGGCCGGCCCGCGGACCGCGCAGCTGCGCTTCCTGCCCCGCGCCGGCGGCGATCCGGTACTCGCCAAGCCCGTGCACCTCACCCCGGACGAGGAGGGCGGCTGGTCGGTGGTGCTGCCCTTCCGCCTCGCCGACCTGGCCGCCACCGGCCGCAGCATGGGCCTGCGCAGGCTCCAGGCGTGGAACGTCGGCGTGGTGGTGGAGTGCGAGGACGGAAGCTCCCTGCTCACCTCCCTGCGCCCCCGGGGCCGTCTGCTGCGGCGCCGCGCCCTGCCCAGCAGCCGGTACGGTGTTTTGTTGACGCAGCCGTACCGGACGGGTTCGGGCTCGCTCGCCCTGCGCCTCGCGCCCGGCGCGGCGGGTGCGCTGTACCTCGTACAGAACCGGATCGGCCGGGCGAGGGCAGGCTACGCGTCGCGCTGAGCACGACCCCAGACAGGACCAGGAGCTGCACATGACCTTTCTGATCACCGGTGGCGCCGGATACATCGGCTCGCACGTCGTCCGCGCGATGGTGCTCGCGGGGGAGAAGGTCGTGGTCTTCGACGACCTCTCCACGGGCGACGAGGACCGTGTGCCGGAGGGCGTTCCGCTGGTGGTCGGCTCGGTCCTGGACCGCCTGGCGCTGGACGCGGTCATCCGCGCGCACAAGATCACCGGCGTGGTGCACCTGGCGGGCAAGAAGCAGGTCGGCGAGTCCGTCGAGAAGCCGTTGCACTACTACCACGAGAACGTGCAGGGCCTCACGGTCCTGCTCCAGGCCGTGGCCGAGGCCGGCGTCCGCAACTTCCTCTTCTCCTCCTCCGCCTCCGTCTACGGCATGCCCGACGTGGACCTGGTCACCGAGGACACCCCGTGCGCGCCGCTGAGCCCCTACGGCGAGACGAAGCTGGCGGGCGAGTGGCTGGTCCGCGCCGCGGGCAGGGCGCACGGCATCTCCACCGCCTGCCTGCGCTACTTCAACGTGGCGGGCGCCGCGACCCCCGAGCTCGCCGACACGGGCGTCTACAACCTGGTCCCGATGGTCTTCGAGCGCTATGACAAGGGCGAGGGCGCGCGCATCTTCGGCGACGACTACCCGACGCCGGACGGCACCTGCATCCGCGACTACATCCACGTCGAGGACCTCGCGGAGGCCCACGTGGCGGCGGCCCACAAGCTCGCCGAGTGGGCCGCGGCCAGGGACTACAAGGACCTCACCGTCAACATCGGGCGGGGCGAGGGCGTCTCCGTCGCCGAGATGGTAGACCTCCTCAACAAGAGCACCGGGCACGCGCACCCCCCGGTGATCAGCCCGCGCCGCCCCGGCGACCCGGCGAAGGTCGTGGCCTCGGCCGAAAAGATCACCAGCGTGCTGGGCTGGAAGGCCCGGCACGACGTCCGTGCCATGGTGACCTCCGCCTGGGCGGGCTGGGAGGCCAACAAGGCCGCGAAGGCCGCCGCCCACAAGGACCGCCACAAGGACGTCCACGCGGTCTGACGAGCCCGGGACACCATGTGAAAGCCGCCCGCCCCGGACGAGTTCCGGGGCGGGCGGCTCCATGTCCGCGGGTGTTGCTAGCGCTCCAGGAAGGAGAACAGCTCCTCCCACCGGTCGGTGATCTCGGCGCTGGAGTACCGCTGCACCGAGCGGAACGCGGTGTCCCCGAGCCGGTCGCGCAGCTCCGCGTCGGTCATCAGGGCGTCCAGGTGCCCGGCCAGCTCCATCGTGTTGCCCAGCCGGGCCAGCAGCCCGTCCTCACCGTGCCGGACGATCTCCCGCACGCCGGGCGCGCAATCGAAGGCCGCGACGGGCAGGCCCGCCGCCATCGCCTCCAGCAGGGTGATCGGGAAGCCCTCGGCACGCGAGGCCTGCGCGAAGACCGAGGCCCCGCGCAGCGCTCCCAGCACGTCGTCGGTGCTGCCCATCCACTGCACGGACTCGTCCAGCCCCAGCGAGGCGCAGTGCGCCCGCAGCGCCGGCTCCTCCACGCCCGCCCCGTAGATCCGCAGAACCCAGTCGGGGTGGTGCGGGGAGGCGTCCGCCCAGGCGTCGAGCAGCAGGTCGACGCCCTTCTCGAAGGCGAGGCGGCCGACGCAGGCCACGACCCTCTCGGTGCGCGGCGCGGGGGAGTCGGGCATGAAGGGCAGCGGGTTCGGCATGCTGCCCACGTTCTCCATGCCCGCCCGGATCCACAGGTCCGCGTCCTCCGGGGTCAGCACCAGCAGCCGGTCGACCTCGGGGTAGTACCGGCGGACCCGCTCGCCACGCGTCGACTTCTGGCTGGCCTCGAAGGACTCGTGGCTCATCCCGATGACGGTGAGCCCCTTGGTGTCGGCGAGGGCCACCCACTCCATCGCCCAGACCTGGGTGACGATGACCACGCTGCCCGGGCGGGCCGCGCGGAACAGCTCGGTGAGCCGCTCCGCCTTGGCCCGCATCTTCGCCCGCCGGGCCGCCTGCCGGCGCCGCTCGGGCGCGTTCAGCCGGCCCTTGATCCCGCGCAGCCTGCGCGCCGAGGGCGGGTGGGCGTCGTACAGGGTGGTCATCTCGTACGGCAGGTCCGCCGGCAGTGTCTGGCGGATCTGCTCGGGGACCGGGGCGATGCCGACGATGTGGACCCGGTGCCCGCGCTCGGTGAACAGCCGGGCCATCTGGTGGGACCAGGTGGTCACGCCGCCGAGCTCGTCGACGTTGTTGGAGACGATGAAGATTTCCCGGCTCACTTGCCGCTCCTGGTGAAGAACTTCTCGACGATCTGGCGGGCGGCGTCCCCGCGGTCGTACTCGCCGAACTCGGTGAGGAAACGCTGCCGCGCCTCGGCGTACTTGGCGTCCGCCTCCTCGAAGACCGACAGCGCCTGCAGGAGCTCGTCCGCCTTGGCGACCACCGGACCGGGTGCCTTCTCCTTCAGGTCGAAGTAGGTGCCGCGGATGTCCGTGGCGTACTTCTCGTAGTCGTACGCGAAGAACAGCATCGGCCGGTCCAGCAGGGCGTAGTCGAACATCACGGACGAGTAGTCGGTGATCAGCCCGTCCGCGAGGGCCAGCAGCGGGGTGATGTCGTGGTGCCGGGAGACGTCCACGACACGGCCCGCGACCGACGGCGGCAGCGAGACGCTGTTGAGGTAGTGCGTGCGCACCAGCAGCGTGAAGCGGTCGCCGAGCCGGTCGGCGAACTCCTCCACGTCGAAGGGGAACACGAAGCCCTCGACGGTGCCGTCGGCGGCTGCCCGGAAGGTTGGCGCGTACAGCAGCACCTTCTTCTCCGGGTCGATGCCGAGCTCGGCGGCCAGCGGCCCGCGCACCCGCTCACCGCTGTGCGCCTCGCTGCGGTGCGCCTCGACGAGGGCGTCGTTGCGCGGGTAACCGCTGCGCAGCAGCACCTCGTCGCGCAGCCGGAAGCCCTTGGCGAGGGTGCGGGCGTCGTGCTCGGAGCGGATCAGGAAGTGGTCGAAGCGGTCGACGGCCGCCTGGAAGCGGTCCTGGCCGGCCCGTCCCTGCGCCTTCGTGCGCGGCTCGTGGAAGCCCATCCGCTTGAGCGCGGAACCGTGCCAGGTCTGGATGTACGTGGTTCCCGCGCGCTTGGTCAGGGCCAGCGGGAAGCCCTGGTTGTCCACCCAGTACTCGGCCTGGGCCAGCGCCCGCAGGTACGCCCAGCTCCAACGGCGCACCAGGGTGGCCTCCTTGGGGAAGCCTGTGGGCTTGCCGCCCGCGTACGACCAGATCGCCTCGAAGGGCGCGCCCTGGCGCACCAGCTCCTCGTAGATCGCCTTCGGGCTGTCGCTGTACTGCTTGCCCATGTGGCTCTCGAAGACGACCGTGCCCTTCTTGATCGGCAGCTTCGAGAAGACCTCGTGGTAGACCTTCACCTTCTGCTCGCCGGAGCCGAGGTTCCGGCGGGCCCGCAGGGCCTTGCGCAGGCCCCGCTTCACCACGTTGGCCGCCTTGCCCTGTATGGCGTTGTTGATCAGCGACTGGGTGCGGACGGCGGCGGCGCTCTCGGCGGTCAGGACGTAGGAGAGGTTGCCCTTCTTGGTCATCTCCGGCTCGAAGCGGTCGGAGACCAGCCGGGTCAGCCGCGGCCGCACGCGCAGCCGGGCCGCCGACTCCAGGTCGACCCCACCGACGGAGACGCGGGTGGTGATCTTCTCGCCTCCGGCCGTCAGCTTCAGCCGGACGTCCCAGACGGCGTCGATGATGCCGAGGGGACGGACGGTCGAGCCGACGTCGGCGGTGCCGGTCCACTCGATCGTGTCACCGGCGTGGCGCACGGTTGCCACCGGGAAGCTGAAAGAACGCACGCCGATCTGCCGGCGGGCCCGGAATTCGAGCGAGGCCTTCAGCTCCGCGTCCGCCGGGATCCGCCCCAGCGGGTTCACGACGGCGCCCGACAGCGTGACCGTGCCGCGCCCGTCGTCCTCGTAGGAGGTGAGGCGGTTGCCTAGCTGGAGGGAGGTGAGCGGGGCGGTGTGGAAGCCCTGCCCGGTGACGTCCAGTATCCGGCGGGCCTCGTCGGCGTCGTCGGTGTCGGCGGCGTCGATGTGCTCCGCGCACCAGTAGACGCGACCGTCGCGCTCGGCGAGGGGGGAGGAGAGCCGGCCCTTGTTGGTCATGGCGTCGGCGGCCGGGAGCAGGTTGTCCCAGTCCTCCTTGCCCAGCAGGTAGGCGCAGATCGCCTGGAGGTACGTGACGTTCTCGTACGCCACCGGGTCGATGCCGGCCAGGTAGCCGTTGGCGAGGCGGGCGAACTCCTGGCGGTACTCGTCGCTGAGCAGGGGCAGGTCGCGCAGGTGCAGCACCAGGTCGTGCTTGAGGAACTTGGCGTCCTTCGCGGACTTGATGTCCGTGTGGCCCTTCGAGGCGAGCAGCTCGTCGACGCGGCGGTGGATCTCCATCCGGTGGACGAAGTTCGCGATCTCGTGGCGCCGGTTGCTGATCGACTTCGCCGCCGCCTTCTCGATCACGTTCCAGAAGTAGACGTGGTTCGGGATCAGGGTGATGCGGCGGGCGGCCACGTAGGCCTGCGCGGAGAACAGCAGGTCCTCGTAGTGGATCCCGACCGGGAACTCCAGGCCCTGCTCCAGCAGGAACTCGCGCCGGTAGCACTTGTTCGTGGAGAGGGTGTCGTAGACCAGCAGGTCCGGGAACTCGGTGATCGACTCCAGGGTGCGCGTGCGCGAGTAGATCCAGGGGTACCACTCGGTGGTCTTGCCCCACCGGTTGTCGAGGTGCACGCGTACGCACATGCCCGAGACCAGGTCGGAGCCGGTCCGCTCGGCCGCGTCCAGCATGTTCCGGCAGGCGTTGCGCTCCAGTACGTCGTCGCTGTCCAGGAACATGACGTACGTGCCGGTGGCCTGCTGGATGCCGTGGTTGCGGGGCGCACCGCAGCCGCCGCTGTTCTCCGGCAGCCGGAAGGCCCGCACTCTCCCCGGATGCGCCGCTTCCAGTTCCTGGGCGACCGCGAACGAGCGGTCCTTGCTGCAGTCGTCGACGATCACGACTTCGACCCCGTGCAGGGTCTGGTCCAATACCGACCGGACTGCTGTCGACAGACGCTCTGCGTCGTTGTAGACGATGACGACCACGGAGACGTCGGGCACGTGCACCTCGATCCCTTCGATTCGTTTCGTTCCGCTCATTCCGCTTATCCCGTCAAAGCTACCGTGCGCCGCCCTCCGCTCAGGCAGGCCGACCTCGGCGGGCCGTCCGCCAACCACCGCCGTGCATACTTCTAAGGAAGACGGTGAGTGGCGGGTCCTGTCGCCCACAATCACCCGTTCGGAGCCAGCAGGAAGTGTTCATGACGAAGCTGTCCGTAGTTGTCCCCTGCTACAACGAAGAAGCGGTCATCGACAGCTTCGACGCGGAGATCCGCAGGGTCCTGGACTCCCTCCCCGTCGAGTACGAGGTCTGTTACGTCGACGACGGCAGCCGCGACGGCACCCTCGGGAAGCTCCGGAAGATCGCCGCCGAATACGGCGAGCAGACCCGGTACGTCTCCTTCAGCCGCAACTTCGGCAAGGAGGCCGGCATGCTCGCCGGCCTGCGCGAGACCACCGGCGACGCCGTCGTGATCATGGACGCGGATCTCCAGCACCCGCCGGAGCTCATCGCGACCATGCTCGACTACTACCGCCAGGGCCACGACCAGATCATCGCCCGCCGCACGCGCGAGGGCGACAAGAAGCTCCGCAGCGCGCTCAGCCGCCTGTACTACCGGGGTGTGAACCGCTGGGTCGACGTCGAGCTCACCGACGGCGTGGGCGACTTCCGCATGCTGTCGCGTCCGGCCGTGGACGCCCTGCTGTCGCTGCCGGAGTACAACCGCTTCTCCAAGGGCCTCTTCTCCTGGATCGGTTTCGACACCGTCCACTTCGACTACCAGAACGCCCAGCGCGAGGCCGGCGAGACCAAGTGGAAGTTCGGCTCCCTGCTGAACTACGGCATGGACGGCCTGATCTCCTTCAACAACCGGCCGCTGCGCATCGGGATCTGGCTCGGCGTCTCGCTGGTCGCCCTGACCGGCCTGTACGCCCTGTGGATCACGATCATGGCGATGACCAACGGCGTCGAGTCGCCCGGCTACGTCACCATCGTGGCGATGATCGCCGGCATCGGCGGCGTGCAGATGATCATGCTGGGTCTGATCGGAGAGTACATCGGGCGCATCTACTACGAGACCAAGCGGCGCCCGCACTTCCTGGTGAAGGAATCGCACGGCGTGGACCCGGTCTCGGGAACCGCCACGGCGGCACAGGCCACGATCGTGGAGCGCAGCGCCCGATGAGCAGACGAGAACAGCTCGGCCAGATCATCCGCTTCGCCCTGGTGGGCGGGGTCAACACCGCCACCTTCTTCGGCCTCTACCTGCTCCTGCACCCGTGGATGCCGTACTTCGCCGCCTACAGCCTCGCCTTCGTGCTGGCGATGGTCGGCTCGTTCTTCATGAACACCTACTTCACGTACCGGACCCGTCCCACCTGGAAGAAGTTCCTCCTCTTCCCGCTGACGAACGTCACGAACTACGTGATCCAGTCCGTCGGGCTCTACGCCCTCGTGGCCTGGGCCGGGATGGACACAAGGATCGCCCCGCTGGTGGCGGCCGTCGTGGCGATCCCGTTCACCTTCGTGCTCTCCCGCAAGATCCTCGTGCCGGGCACGGCCGCCGCGCGCGCCGAGCAGCCGGAGTCGGGGTCGGAGTCGGGGTCGGCCGGAACCAAGCCCACGTCCGAGTCCGAGTCCAAGTCCACGGTCTGAAACCCCGGAGCGGCCGCCGTGCGCCACACCGTAGATTGAGGCGGCAGGCATTCACGGAATTCGGCAAGGGGCAAGGGGACAGACGTGTCAGCGGCTAGGCAAGGTGTCGTGGACGCCCGCAGAATCGTGGTCAAGGTCGGCTCCTCCTCCCTGACCACGGCGGCCGGCGGACTCGACGCCGACCGGGTGGACGCACTGGTCGACGTCCTGGCCAAGTCCCGCAGCGGCGGCGAGAAGGAGATCGTCCTGGTCTCCAGCGGCGCCATCGCCGCCGGACTCTCCCCGCTCGGACTGCGCCGCCGCCCCAAGGACCTGGCCCGGCAGCAGGCCGCTGCCAGCGTCGGCCAGGGCCTGCTCGTCGCCCGCTACACCGCCTCCTTCGCCCGCTACGGCATCCGCGTCGGCCAGGTGCTGCTCACCACGGACGACACCAGCCGCCGCGCCCACTACCGCAACGCCTACCGCACCCTGGACCAGCTCCTCGCGATGGGCGCCCTGCCCGTGGTCAACGAGAACGACACCGTGGCCACGGACGAGATCCGCTTCGGCGACAACGACCGGCTGGCCGCCCTCGTCGCCCACCTCGTCCGCGCGGACCTCCTCGTCCTCCTCTCGGACGTGGACGGCCTCTACGACGGGGACCCGTCCCTGCCCGGCACCACCCGCATCGACGAGGTCCGCGGGCCCGAGGACATCGCGCACGTCACCATCGGCAGCGCCGGCAAGGCGGGCGTGGGCACCGGCGGCATGGTCACCAAGGTCGAGGCAGCCCGGATCGCCGCCGCGGCAGGCATCCCCGTCGTCCTCACCTCCGCCAGCCAGGCGGCCGACGCCCTGGCCGGGCGCGCCACGGGCACGCACTTCCACGCCACCGGACGCCGCTCGGCGGACCGGCTGCTGTGGCTCCAGCACGCGTCGACCCCCCAGGGCCACCTGGTCCTCGACGAGGGCGCGGTCCGCGCGGTCACCGAACGCGGCAGCTCGCTGCTGCCCGCCGGCATCGCGGCCGTCGAGGGCGACTTCGTCGCGGGCGACCCGGTCGAACTGCGCTCCGCCGACGGCCGCCCGATCGCCCGGGGCCTGGTCAACTTCGACGCCAAGGAGCTCCCGCAGCTCCTCGGCCGCTCCACCCGCGAGCTCGCGGCGGAACTCGGACCCGAGTACGAACGGGAGGTCGTCCACCGGGACGATCTCGTCCTCCTGCAGGGCTGAGGTTCGGCAAAACCGCCGCGCGGCAGCCCGTGGACTGGTCAACTGTGAGGGGTCCGGCGGACACGCGCAGCGGAGACAGGAGGCGGCTGGTGAGACGAGCGCTGACCAGCGTCGGCACGGGGGACGGTGACGGCGGGGACGGGCGGGACGAGAGGGGCGAATCCTCCCTCGAAGCCTCCCGCCTCTGGCACGTCACCCTGAGCGTCTCCGGAAAGCCGGCGCCACTGTCCGACGTCCGGCGCGGGCTGGAACAACTGGCCCACGACCACCCCTTCCTGCTGACCAGCCGCTACGCCGACGACCACGCGGAGATCCGCTACTGGGAGGAGGCCCGCGACCTCCACGACGCGGCGGCCGTCGCCCTCCGGCTCTGGGGCGAACACCGCTCCTCGGCGCAGCTCCCCCCTTGGGAGATCGTCGGGCTGGAGGTCATCGACCGCGCCACGTACCACCAACGCGTCGCAGAAGGCTACGGCCCACCTCCGGCCCACCCGGTGGGCGTCCACCCGTACTGAGCCGCCCCATCCAGCCCCGGCCGTGCCCCGCCAGCCCCGCCGGCGTTTGAGGAGCGGGGTCTGGGGCGGAGCCCCAGGTCCTTTCCAGCCCGTCCGCCGTTTGCGGACCGGGTCCGGGCGGAGCCCGGGGAACGGTGGAAGGGCGGGGCGGGGAGAGGCTCCGCGCAGCGGCCCGTCGCAGCGACCCGCCCCCGGGCCCCAACCGACCCGGGACCGGCCCGGCGCGAGCCGTCTCGCAGGCCGGAAACCCCATCGGCCGACCCCGTCCCGGGGACTACCCTGGCGGCATGACCTCGCTCGATGCCGCCCCCGCCACCTCACCCGTCCTCGCCACCGCGCACCGGTCCCGCACGGCCGCCGCCACCATCGCCCCGCTCCCGCGCTCCGCCAAGGACACGGCCCTGCTGGCGATCGCGGACGCGCTGGAGGCCCGTACGGCCGAGATCATCGCAGCCAACGCCGTCGACACCGACAAGGCCCGCGCCGCCGGCACCAGCGAGACCGTCATCGACCGTCTCACCCTCACCCCGGACCGCGTCGCGGCCATCGCCTCCGACGTGCGCGACGTCGCCGCCCTCCCCGACCCCGTCGGCGAGGTCGTCCGCGGCAACACCCTCCCCAACGGCATCGACATCCGGCAGATCCGCGTCCCGCTCGGCGTCGTCGGCATCATCTACGAGGCCCGCCCCAACGTCACCGTCGACGCCGCCGCCCTCTGCCTGAAGTCCGGCAACGCGGTCCTCCTGCGCGGCAGCTCCTCCGCCTACGCCTCCAACACCGCCCTCGTCGCCATCCTCCGCGACGCCATCGCCGGGGCGGGCCTGCCCGCCGACGCGATCCAGCTGGTCCCCGGCGAGTCCCGCGAGTCCGTCCGCGAGCTGATGCGCGCCCGCGGCCTCGTCGACGTGCTCATCCCGCGCGGCGGCGCCTCCCTCATCAAGACGGTCGTCGAAGAGTCCACCGTCCCGGTCATCGAGACCGGTACCGGCAACTGCCACGTCTACGTGGACGCCCAGGCCGACCTGGACATGGCCGTGGACATCCTCATCAACTCCAAGGCCCAGCGGCCCTCCGTCTGCAACGCCGCCGAGACCCTCCTCGTGCACCGCGACATCGCCGACGCCTTCCTGCCCCGCGCCCTTGACGCCCTCGCCGACGCCGGCGTGACCGTCCACGCGGACGCCCGCGTCCTCGCCGCCGCCGCGGACTCCAAGGCGACCGCCCTCCCCGCCACCGACGAGGACTGGGCAGCCGAGTACCTCTCCTACGACATCGCCGCCGGCGTCGTGGACTCCCTCGACGACGCCGTCGCCCACATCCGCCGCTGGACCTCCGGTCACACCGAGGCGATCGTCACCACCTCGCAGGCCGCCGCGCGCCGCTTCACCCAGCTGGTCGACTCGACCACGGTTGCCGTGAACGCCTCCACCCGGTTCACCGACGGTGGCCAGTTCGGCTTCGGCGCCGAGATCGGAATCTCCACACAGAAGCTGCACGCCCGGGGCCCCATGGGCCTTCCCGAGCTCACCTCCACCAAGTACATCGTCACCGGCGACGGTCACGTTCGGTAGTCGAAGGGCGAACACGGTGTGGCCGGATTCGGTGCACACCCTGCCCAAAGCGGCCCCCCAGGTCTACGCTGGTTCCGTGCCGGACGACGTGGGGGGCAAGCCGTTCCCGGACGACGGGGAGCCCGACGACGACCGCGGAGGCGCGGAACAGGAATTCGCCTCCGTGGTGTTCGACGAGGCCTTCGTCCGGAACGCCGAGATCCATGAACCGAGCGCCGCCGAGCGCCAGCGGGCGGCCGACCGGGCGCGCGCGGAGGCCGAAGCGGCCCGAGCCGTCGCCGGCGGCTGGACGGGCGACGACGACTACGACAGCTACGGTTACGGCCACCCGGACGGGTACGACGCCGACGACCACGGCTGGGACCGCGAGCGGGGCCACCTCCACCCCGACGCCCCGTACGGGGCCTACGGCGGCAGCCTGCGCCCGTACCGGGGCCGCTCCCCGTGGCTGCGCCCGGTCGCCTGGGTGCTCGCCTTCGTCATGGGCCTCGGCATGATCGCCCTCGCCTTCAGCGCCGTGTACCGCAGCGCCTCGGGCGAGGCGGATCCCGCGCCGGCGCCCGCCAGTACGCCGTTGAGGGAAGTCACCGGCGTCGGCGCGTTTACGCACCCCTCCGGCCGCCAACCCTGAAGGTACGACCCCACGCGCGTACGCCGGAGGTGGGGGCTTCTCTGAAGCGGGGACAGCGGGAGAAGCGATGGCCGTTCCAGGAGATCCACCCGACGGCACCCCCGAGGGCATGGGCGGGGGCGACGAGGAGTTCCGAGCGGACGAATACCGGTCGGTGGTGTTCGACGAGGACTTCGTGAGGGCTGCCCGGCTCCAGGAGTACTCCGCTCAGGAACGCATGGGCGAGCACGCCCGGGCCGTGCGCAGCCGCTCCATCTGGTCGGGCAGCGGCCCCACCTCGGGCACCGGCACGCCCGGCAGGGGCGCCCGGCAGGGCATGCTGCTCGTGCTGCTCATCGCCAGTGCCTTCGCGGCCGCCGTCTACATGGGGCTGCGCAACCCCTACGTCCCGCCGTCCGTCGGCCCCGCCGCGGCCCTCAGCAGCACCGTCGTCCCGCTCGCGCCCACCACGGCCGTACCCGGTGGCCGCCCGGTGGACCTGTACGCGACGAGCCCCGCGGCCGACTACCGCGTCGGGGCGGCCGGGATCACCCTCCCGGCCGTGCGCCGCACCCACCACTTCACCGACAGCGAGGTCGTCGCCGCGCTGTCCATCGCCAAGGACTACCTGGTGCAGTCCTCGCTGGACCCCGACGTCCTGTCCGGCTCCGCGTCCCGGCCCGTCAGGGTGCTGCTGGACCCCGACCAGCTGGCCCAGTTCGACCGCAGCGTGAGCTCGCCCTCCGGGGACGGCCGGCACGCCGCCACCGGCTGGCTGGTCCGCTTCGACCCGGGCACCGCCGTAATGGCCGACTCCCGGGTCCGGGTCAGCGGAACCCTCGCCTTCGACGAGGTGCGCGCCGATGTGCTGGAGGTGATCACCGACCACACCTTCGTGTACGCGGTACGCCCGGCCACTGGAGCCCCGGCCGCGGCCGACGGCGCCTCGCTCTTCACGGTCCGGCGCGAGCTGCGGCTGCGCTTCGACCGCGAGGACCTCACCGCGCGCCGGGCGGAACTGGTCTCGGCCTATGTGATGGCCGGGCCGCAGGACTGCTCCCACGACCCGGCGGACGGCTTCCGCCCGGTCCTGGCCGGAGCCGGTCCGACCACGGTCGGACCGGCCGCGAGCGACCCGTACGCCAGCGGCCGGCCGAGGCGCACCGCCGGGCTCTGCGGCGTACTGGCGCCGCCCCCGACCCCGACGGTCACCCCGGTCAGCCCTGGCCCGTAGCCCCCCGGTCGTCCTTGCCCTCGGCGGACCCGGCCCCGGGCGCAGACCCCGACCCGGAACCCGCGCCGGCTGCCCCGGTGAACTTGTCGCGGAGCTTGCCGCCCAGGTCGCCCGCGCCGCCCGCGAGGTCGCCGACCAGCTTCATCAGCGGATCCTTGCTCGTGCGCACCGAGTCGGCGTAGTGCGCGGCGGACTGCCGGAAGGAGTCCGTCACCGAGGTGTCCTTGTCGTCCTCCCGCCGCGGGTAGTGGCCGTCCATGATCCGCTGGTAGTCGCGGTTCTCGGACCACTTCTTCAGCTCGGCCGCCCGGACCGTGGTGAAGGGGTGCGTGCGGGGCAGCACGTTGAGGATCTTCAGGACGGAGTCGCGCAGATCGCCGCTCGACTCGTACTCATCGGCCTGGGCCAGGAAGGCGTCCACGTTCATCTCGTGGAGGTGGTTGCCGCCGGCGATCTTCATCAGCCCGCGCATCGAGGCCTGCACGTCCTGTCCCACCAGCAGCCCGGCCCGGTCCGCCGAGAGCTCGGACTTGCGGAACCACTCCCGCAGGCCGGTCACCAGCGCCATGATCGCCATGTTGCCCAGCGGGATCCACGCGACCTTCAGCGCGAGGTTCGTCAGGAAGAGCAGGATCGTGCGGTACACGGAGTGCCCCGACAGCGCGTGGCCCACCTCGTGGCCCACCACCGCCCGCATCTCCTCCTCGTCGAGCAGCTCGACGAGGCTGGTGGTCACCACGATGATCGGCTCGTCGAGCCCGATGCACATGGCGTTGGGCTTCGGGTCCTGCTGCACGTACATCTGCGGGACCTTCTCCAGGTCCAGGATGTAGCAGGCGTCGCGGAGCATCGCGTACAGGTGGGGGAACTGCGTCTCGCCCACCCGCACCGATTCCGACAGGAACAGCAGTCGCAGGCTCCGCTCGGGCAGCAGCGCGCTGAGTGCCTTGAAAACCGTGTCGAAGCCGCTCAGCTTGCGCAGCGCCACCAGCGCCGAGCGGTCCGCGGGATGCTCGTACGCCCGCGACGAGATGCCGGGGAACCTCCTTCGGTCCCTCGCCGGTGCCCGTCCGTGCTCTGTCTCCGTCATAGCGCCCTCCCCTGGGTCGACCTGGCTCGCAATGCGTCTATCCTCTCCAACGCCTGAGTCGGCGTGAGCGTGCCCCAGGCCCCCGCATACGATGTGAGCGAAGTCTCCGCCCGCTCCCCGACTCGATAGGTACCTGCCTGATGAGCCTCTCCTCCACCGCCCACAACCTGGTCGTCCTCGCTTCGGGAGGGGCCGAGCAGCACGGCGGCAACCACGACAGCCTGAGCCCGTACCTGACCGGCGGTGCGGCGTTCGTCATCCTGATGCTGATGCTCTGGGTGACCACGCGCCTGAACCGCGACCGCTAGAGCCTTGTCCGGCGCGCCCACTGGGCCAGTAGGCTCTGCGCTCATGGGAGAGCAGGAAGTGCCTACGGGCCCGGTCAAGCGCCGGCTCGGCGTGATGGGCGGGACGTTCGACCCGATCCACCACGGACACCTGGTGGCCGCCAGCGAGGTCGCCGCCCTTTTCCACCTCGACGAGGTGGTGTTCGTACCGACCGGCGAGCCGTGGCAGAAGTCGCAGCGCGCGGTCTCGCCCGCCGAGGACCGCTACCTGATGACGGTGATCGCCACCGCGTCGAACCCGCAGTTCTCGGTGAGCCGCATCGACATCGACCGCGGCGGGCCGACGTACACGATCGACACCCTGCGGGATCTGAAGGCACTGAACGACGACGCCGACCTGTTCTTCATCACCGGTGCCGATGCGCTCGCCCAGATCCTGACCTGGCGGAACGCCGACGAGCTCTTCTCGCTCTCCCACTTCATCGGAGTCACCCGGCCGGGCCACGTGCTCACCGACGACGGACTGCCCGAGGGCGGCGTCTCGCTCGTCGAGGTGCCGGCACTGGCGATTTCGTCCACGGACTGTCGTGCGAGGGTGGCCCAGGGGGATCCTGTCTGGTACTTGGTGCCCGACGGCGTGGTGCGCTACATCGACAAGCGTGAGCTGTACCGGGGAGCCTGAGCTTCCGGAGAGAGGGGCCCCGCGGTGAACGACCGACAGGATCCGTACGACGCGTACGGCGCCCAGGAGCAGCAGCTCATCGGCTATGACGCCTACGGGCGGCCGGTGTACGGCCAGGTGCCCGAGTACCCGGCCCGGCCCGCTCCGCAGGCCCCTCAGGCACCCCAGGCCCCGCAGTACGAGCAGCAGCAGTACGGCTACCAGGGCTACGGCGAGCAGCGGCAGCAACAGCAGCAGTACTACCCGCCGCAGCAGCAGGTCGCCGAGGAGTACGGCCGGCAGGACCACCAGCAGGCAGCCGGGTACGGCTACGACAACGGCTACGACACCCAAGCGACCCAGCAGTGGCTCCCGCAGCAGACCGCCCCGGAGCCCCAGGCCCACCCCGCTCACCAGACCCACCAGGCGCGGCAGCCCCAGCAGGCCCCGCCGGCGCCCGCCGAGCGCCCGGCCGTCCAGGTCCCCGAGCCGCGCCGGCCCGAAGGCGAGTCCGAGGCGGGGCGGGACTACCGCACCGAGATGTTCGCCTTCATCGACCAGCCGGACGAGGACTCCGAGGACGTCATCGACTGGCTCAAGTTCACCGAGAGCCGGACCGAACGCCGCGAGGAGGCCCGCCGCCGCGGCCGCAACCGGGTCGTGGCGCTGATCGTCGTCCTCGCCCTCTTCGTCGTCGCCGGCCTCGGCTACCTCTGGTACGCGGGCAAGCTGCCCTTCCTCGACGGGCCCGGGGAGAAGAAGAACGCGGCGACCGCCGACGCCGGGGCGCAGAAGCGCGACATGATCGTCGTCCACCTGCACAACACCAAGAAGGGCGGCACCGCCTCGGCGCTGCTCGTCGACAACGTCACCACCAAGCAGGGCGCCACCGTCCTGCTGCCGAACTCCCTCGGCGTCCCCGGCCAGGACGGGAGCACCACGGCGCTCGGCAAGGCCGTCGAAGAGGGCGGCCTCGGCACCCGTGAGGCACTCGACTCGGTGCTCGGCACCCACATCGGCGGGACCTGGCGGCTCGACACCCCCTTCCTGGAGAACCTGGTCGAGCTCGTCGGCGGCATCGAGGTCGACACCGACACCGCGGTCCCGGCGGACGACGCGGCCAAGGCCCCGGCCGTGGGGCAGGGGCAGAAGCAGAGCCTGAGCGGCCCCATGGCCGTCGCGTACGCCACGTACCGCGCCCAGGGAGAGCCGGAGGCCAAGCAGCTGGAACGCGTGGGCAAGGTGCTCCACGCGGTGCTGCGCAAGGTCCCGGGCGACCCGAAGGCGGCGGCGGTGACCGTCGAGAGCATGGGCCAGATCCTCGACCCGGCGCTGAACGCGCAGACGCTCGGAGCCCTCCTCTCCCGGCTCGGCGCGCACGCCAAGGTGGGCGAGTACCGCACCGACGTCCTCGCGGTGAAGGCGGACGGCACCCTCACGGACGAAGCCAACAAGAAGGTCGTCAAGGAGGTCCTGGGCGGCGCCGTCGCCGAGGCCCAGCCCGGCGCGGCACCGCGCGTCGGCCTCAAGGACGCCACCGGCGACGACAAGACGCAGGTCGCGGCGAAGGCGGCGCTGCTGAACGGCGGCTACACCTTCGTGGACGGCGGCAAGGCCGACAAGCCGGCCGCGACCTCGCAGATCACGTACCAGGACGACGCGGCCAAGGGCCGGGCGATCGAGGTCGCCAAGACCCTGGGGCTGCCCGAGACGGTCGTGAAGAAGGCCGAGAACGCGGTCAATGCCGAGGTCGTGGTGATCCTGGGCAAGGACTACAAAACGTCCTGACCTGGGCGCGAGGCGGGAACGGGGGCCGGTTGGGCCCGCGCGGGACCTTCCGCGCGGGCGGTGTCGGCGGTACGTGAGACCCTTGTATGGATCTGCCCGCCAACCCGAAAGCATGGCCAGTGACCGCCACGGACCGCTCCATCGAGCTCATCACCACCGCCGCCCAGGCGGCGGCCGACCGGCTCGCGCACGACATCATCGCGTACGACGTCAGCGACGTGCTGTCGATCACCGACGCCTTCCTGCTCGCCTCGGCGCCCAACGACCGCCAGGTCAAGTCGATCGTCGACGAGATCGAGGAGCGCCTGCTCAAGGAGCTCGGCGCCAAGCCGGTGCGCCGCGAGGGCGACCGCGACGCCCGCTGGATCCTGCTCGACTACATCGACATCGTCGTCCACGTGCAGCACAGCGAGGAGCGTGTCTTCTACGCGCTGGAGCGCCTGTGGAAGGACTGCCCCGAGATCGAGCTGCCCGAGGACGCCAAGCTCACCCTCGGCAAGGCCGAGGAGCACGCCAAGCTGCGCGAGGCCGCCGGCGACGAGGACCTGGACGGTGATCTGTTCTGAGCACGACCGACACGGGCAAGTCCGGTAGGAAGATCGTCCTCTGGCGGCACGGCCAGACCTCGTGGAACCTGGAGCGCCGCTTCCAGGGCTCCACGGACATCGAGCTGACCGAGATGGGTGTGGCGCAGGCGCGCCGCGCCGCTCGGCTCCTCGCCTCACTGAAGCCGGACGCCATCGTCGCCTCCGACCTGCGGCGGGCCTCCGACACGGCTGCGGAGCTGGCCGCCATCACCGGTCTGCCCGTGGTGCACGACGAGGCGCTGCGCGAGACCTATGCCGGTGAGTGGCAGGGCCTCACGCACGACGAGATCCTCGCGAAGTACGGCGAGCAGTACGCGGCGTGGAAGCGCGGCGAGTCGGTCCGTCGAGGTGGCGGGGAGTTGGAGACCGAGGTCGCCGACCGCGCCGCGCCGGTGGTGCTGGAGCACGCCGACCGGCTGCCGCAGGACGGCACGCTGGTCGTGGTCAGCCACGGCGGCACCATCCGCACGACCATCGGCCGCCTGTTGGGCCTGGACGCGTACCAATGGGAGGGCCTCGGCGGGCTCTCCAACTGCTGCTGGTCCGTCCTCGGTGAGGGCGCGCGCGGCTGGCGTCTGATGGAGCACAACGCCGGCACGCTGCCGGAACCGGTGCTCGGCGACGACGACTGAGCCCTTCCGCGGGGCGGCTCCGACCCGGATTTCACTTTCCGGCTGGTCACAGGCTAGAGTTCTTCTTGTTCGCAGCGAAGAACACCGGAAACGGGGGAAGCGCCGCGGAGAGCGGGGCTATAGCTCAGTTGGTAGAGCGCCTGCATGGCATGCAGGAGGTCTGGAGTTCAATTCTCCATAGCTCCACAATCAGGATCCCGTCCCCAACAGGGGGCGGGATCCTTGCTTTTGTACCCTTTGCGCTTACTGACCTGGCCCGCACCGGCATGGCAGAATCGGACCGCCGGAGGGGGAGTCGACGGCCCGACGCGGGAGGGAGTCGCTGACGGATGGGTGCACACCGGCGGCGGTGCGACTGGTGCAACAACGGCACGCCGATCGTGCGGGACATGGAACCGGTCAACCCCGACTACCAGTACTGGTGCGAGGAATGCGCGCGGGCGCTGATCATAAAAGGCGACCCGATCGAGACGTACCGTGAGCTGGAGGGCGAGCCGATCTACGGCCGGCTGCTCGACGAGCACTGCACGCTCAAGCGGTTCTACCAGTTCGCGCGAGCGTGACGAGAAGGTACAAATCGGGCATGGCTCCGGGCCGGTGGAAACCGATTTTTGGACCAGGGCCATGACCGTGTAATGTTTGGGACGTCGCCAAGGGGAACCGGACAAGGGGAACCGAAGCGGCAAGTAGGACAAGGGGCTATAGCTCAGTTGGTAGAGCGCCTGCATGGCATGCAGGAGGTCTGGAGTTCAATTCTCCATAGCTCCACAGTAAAGAAGCGGGCCACCCGGATCGGGTGGCCCGCTTCTCGTTGTGCCGCTCCGTGTCGCCGTGTGGAACGGCAGAGCGTCGGCGGGGGCCGCTGCGGTACCCTGACGCCATGCGTGCCGTACGCCTTCTGCTTACCGAGCCGCGCTGATCAGCGCCGACCCTTCGAGACGGTCGGCACCGGCGCGGCGCCCCCTCCTGTGCGAGGGGTTTTTTCGTTTGGGCAGGCAGAGACGGCAGAGACGATCGATGGAGCTTCAGGAATCATGAGCGAGACGAACACCCCGGCCCCCGAGGCGGCCGAGGCGCACCGTTACACGGCTGCCATGGCCGCCGACATCGAGGCACGCTGGCAGGACGTATGGGACGCGCAGGGCACGTACGAGGCCCCGAACCCGACCGGTGACCTGGCCGGAACCACTTCTCAGGCGGCGGCGATGGTCGCGCGGCCCAAGAAGTTCATCATGGACATGTTCCCGTACCCCTCCGGCGCGGGCCTGCACGTCGGTCACCCGCTCGGGTACATCGCCACCGACGTCTTCGCCCGCCACCAGCGGATGACCGGCCACAACGTCCTGCACACCCTGGGCTTCGACGCCTTCGGCCTGCCGGCCGAGCAGTACGCCGTGCAGACCGGCACGCACCCGCGCGTGTCGACCGAGGCGAACATCGAGAACATGAAGGTCCAGCTGCGCCGCCTGGGCCTGGGCCACGACAAGCGCCGGTCCTTCGCGACGATCGACCCGGACTACTACAAGTGGACCCAGTGGATCTTCCTGCAGATCTACAACTCCTGGTACGACACCGACGCGGCCAAGGCCCGCCCGATCGCCGAACTGGTCGCCGCCTTCGAGGACGGCTCCCGCGAGGTCCCCGGCGGGCGTGCCTGGGCCGGGCTGACCGCGGGCGAGCGGACCGACGTACTGAACGAGTACCGGCTGGCGTACTCCTCGGACGCGCCCGTGAACTGGTGCCCCGGGCTGGGCACCGTACTGGCCAACGAGGAAGTCACCGCCGACGGCCGGTCCGAGCGCGGCAACTTCCCCGTCTTCAAGTCCCGGCTGAGCCAGTGGAACATGCGGATCACCGCGTACGCCGACCGGCTGATCGACGACCTGGACGCGCTGGACTGGCCCGAGGCAATCAAGCTGCAGCAGCGGAACTGGATCGGCCGCAGCGAGGGCGCGCGTGTCGACTTCGCGCTGGGCGACGAGGCCATCACCGTCTTCACCACCCGCCAGGACACGCTGTTCGGCGCGACCTACATGGTGCTGGCGCCCGAGCACCCGCTGGTCGAGAAGTTCATCCCGGCCGCCTGGCCCGAGGGCACCCGCGAGGTGTGGACCGGCGGGCACGCCAGCCCGGCCGAGGCCGTGGCCGCGTACCGCGCCTTCTCCGCCGCCAAGTCGGACGTCGAGCGGCAGGCCGACGCCAAGGAGAAGACCGGCGTCTTCACCGGCGAGTTCGCGCTCAACCCGGTCAGCGGCGAGAAGGTCCCCGTCTTCATCGCCGACTACGTGCTGATGGGCTACGGCACCGGCGCGATCATGGCCGTCCCGGCGCACGACAGCCGTGACTTCGAGTTCGCGCGCGCCTTCGAACTGCCGATGCGCTGCGTCGTGCAGCCCTCGGACGGGCGCGGCACCGACCCGGCCGAGTGGGACGACGCCTTCGCCTCCTACGAGGCCAAGCTGGTCAACTCCACGGGCGAGGGCATCTCGCTGGACGGCCTGGGCGTCGTCGAGGCCAAGGCCGTGATCACCGACTGGCTGGCCGAGCGCGGCATCGGCGAGGGCACGGTCAACTTCCGGCTGCGCGACTGGCTGTTCAGCCGCCAGCGCTACTGGGGCGAGCCCTTCCCGATCGTCTACGACGAGGACGGCGTCGCGCACTCGCTGCCCGAGTCGATGCTGCCGCTGGAGCTGCCGGAGGTCGAGGACTACTCGCCGCGCACCTTCGAGCCGGACGACGCCACCTCCAAGCCGGAGACCCCGCTGTCCCGCAACGAGTCGTGGGTCAACGTCGAGCTGGACCTGGGCGACGGCCGGGGCACCCGCTCCTTCCGGCGCGAGACCAACACCATGCCGAACTGGGCCGGTTCCTGCTGGTACGAGCTGCGCTACCTGGACCCGAACAACGCGTCGGCCCTGGTCGACCCGGCGATCGAGCAGTACTGGATGGGCCCGCGCGAGGGTGTGCCGCACGGCGGCGTCGACCTGTACGTCGGCGGCGCCGAGCACGCGGTGCTGCACCTGCTGTACGCGCGCTTCTGGTCCAAGGTGCTGTTCGACCTGGGGCACGTCTCCTCGGCGGAGCCGTTCCACAAGCTGTTCAACCAGGGCATGATCCAGGCGTACGCGTACACCGACGCGCGCGGCGTCTACGTGCCCGCGGCCGAGGTCGAGGAGCGCGACGGCGGGTACTTCTACCAGGACCAGCCCGTCAAGCGTGAGCACGGCAAGATGGGCAAGTCCCTGAAGAACGCCGTCACGCCCGACGAGATCTGCGAGGAGTACGGCGCCGACACGCTGCGCCTGTACGAGATGGCTATGGGTCCGCTGGACGTCTCGCGTCCGTGGGACACCCGCGCCGTGGTCGGCCAGTACCGGCTGCTGCAGCGCCTGTGGCGCAACATCGTCGACGAGTCGACGGGCGCCGTCACCGTTGTGGACGGCGAGCCGGGCGAGGACACGCTGCGCGCGCTGCACAAGGCGATCGACGGGGCCGGTTCGGACATGGCGGGGCTGCGTTTCAACACGGCCATCGCGAAGATCACCGAGCTGAACAACTTCCTGACGAAGGCCGGCCGGCCGCTGGAGCGGTCGGTCGCCGAGGCCCTGGTGCTGCTGGTCGCCCCGCTGGCCCCGCACATCGCGGAGGAGCTGTGGCAGCGCCTGGGCCACGGTGAGTCGGTGGTCCACCAGGACTTCCCGGTCGCGGACCCGGCGTACGTCGTGGACGAGACCGTGACGTGCGTGGTGCAGATCAAGGGCAAGGTCAAGGCGCGCCTGGAGGTGCCGCCGACGATCTCGGAGGCGGACCTGGAGAAGCTGGCCCTGACCGACGAGGGCGTCGTGTCGGCGCTGGCCGGTGCGGAGATCCGCAAGGTGATCGTGCGCGCGCCGAAGCTGGTGAACATCGTCGTCTGAGGTCGTCTGAGGTCGTCTGAGGTCGTTTGCGGTCGTCTGGCATCGTCGGATGGCGTCTGACGTCATCCGACGCGTCTAGGGGTATTCCCGTACGGGCAGGTTGGGGGTTCGATTGGAACCCCTGGCCTGCCCGTGGCGTTTACGGTTGAGGGGACGGACAACGAATTGCGGGGACTGGGGAAGGGACACTCATGGAGGCCGCGTTGATCATCTTCGCGCTGATGGTGCTTTTCGCCTTCCTGGGCTTGGGCGCGTACGCGACGGTCAAGGTGGTGAAGGCGACCAAGCGAGGTGTGGACCGTACGATCACACAGGCGCGGCGGACGGTCGAGGACACCACGCTGCGGGCCAAGAGCCTGGGCCAGATCGGGGTCACGGCGTCGCTGGCACAGCTGCGGATCGACCTGCGGACGTCGATGCGGTCCACGCAGCAGGCGCTGCACGACGGGGTCCGGGCGGACGCCTCGCTCAAGGAGTCGATCGGCCTGTTCGAGCGGCTGAGCGCGCACGGGCACGAGCTGGACGACGAGATGAAGCGGCTGGAGCAGGAGCCCGACCGCAAGCGCACCGCCGACCTCCTGCCCGACCTGCGGGAGCGTACGGCCAAGATCACACAGGCCGCGGAGTCGCTGCGGTGGGCGGCGCGCGACCGGGCCCGGCGGTTCGCGGAGGACGACCTGTCCGTGCTGTCGGCGCAGATCGAGGTCGAGTCCGGGGCGCTGCGGGACTGGTCCCGTGAGTCGGTGGACGAGCTGGCGGCGGCCGCGGCGGCCTGGGACGCGGCGCAGGCGGCCGGAACGGCTCCTGCTCAGGGCGGCAGCCGTTCCGGCGCGGCCCCGCAGCCGAACTCGGCAAAGACGTCGGCGCAGACCCCGGCCCCGGCCCAGACCCCCACGGCTCTGAATCCGGCCGCGCCGGCGACTCCGTACCCTTGGCAGAAGACGCGCAGGCCGGAGAGCACGACCTGAGGCGGGGCGGGGCGGGAGAGCCCTCCTGCAGGGCACGCTGAAACCCCGGTGAGGGGTCAGGCTGCCGTCGCACCCCCACTGGCGGTAACCTCCGGCTCATGTCCCGCCATGTCGCCATCATCACCGATTCCACGGCCTACCTGCCCCAACCGGCCATGGCGCGGCACGGAATCACCTCCGTCCCGCTGACCGTCGTGCTGGGCGGCGAGGCGCTCGAGGAAGGCACCGAGATCTCGGCGCGCAGCCTCGCCCTGGCCCTGCAGAAGCGCCGCTCCGTCACCACCTCCCGCCCCAGCCCGGAGGAGTTCGTGCGGGCCTACCAGGCCGCCGTCGACGCCGGGGCGACCGGCATCGTCAGCCTGCACCTGTCCGCCGAGTTCTCCGGTACCTACGACGCCGCCGTGGTCGCGTCGCGGACCGCGGCCGTGCCCGTGCGCGTCGTGGACACCGGAATGGTCGCGATGGCGCTCGGCTTCTGCGCGCTGGCCGCCGCCGAGGTGGCCGAGGCGGGCGGTTCCGTGGACGACGCCGTGGTCGCCGCGGAGAAGCGGGCGGCGGACATGTCGGCGTACTTCTACGTCGACACCCTCGACTACCTCCGGCGCGGTGGCCGGATCGGCGCCGCGCAGGCGCTGCTCGGCTCGGCGCTGGCGGTGAAGCCGCTGCTGACCCTGGACGGCGGGCGGATCGAGATGCTGGAGAAGGTGCGCACGGCCTCCAAGGCCATCGCGCGGCTGGAGGAACTGGCCGTCGAGCGCGCCGGGTCGGGCAGTGTCGACGTGGCGGTGCACCACCTGGCGGCCCCGGAGCGGGCCGAGAAGCTCGCCCAGCGGCTGCGCGAGCGGATTCCGGGCCTGGTCGAACTTCACGTCAGCGAGGTCGGCGCGGTGATCGGGGCGCACACGGGGCCGGGGCTGCTGGCGGCGGTCGTCTCGCCGCGCTGACCGGCCTCCTGTCACCCGGGAGGGTGGCGGAGATATCCACAACGGGGCTGTTGTCCACCGGAATTGAGGGCTCCGAACGGGATTCCGGGTGGGCCCCTACGGTCGTGGCATGACTCTTCGAACGCGTATCTCGTATCCGTCGGGCCCCACCAGCGGACCGGGCCGTAGCCCTCTCTCCGACAGCCGTGGCCGTAGCCGCAGTGGCGGGTCCGGTCGGAGGCGTGGCCGTCTGTGGTCTCGCCGTGGCCACCGGGCTTCCGGGGATCTCCATGCTCCGCACCGGGATCCGGAGGCGGTGCGCCGTCGGGCGGAAGCCCTGTTGGGAGGCAGCAGTCCGCCGGCGGTCGACACACCGCGCGGGGAAGCTGCGGAGCTGCCTGCTGGCCTGCCCGCCGAGCTGCCTGCCGGCCTGCCTCCCGAGCTGCCTGCCGGGGCGGCGCGGGGGCTCGCCGTGCGGGAGCGGCTGCCGTTGTGGTTCCAGGCCCGCTGTGGGGTGGAGCCGCGCGCGGTGGGTGCCGTGGCGGTGGTGCTGGTCGCCGCCGTCGGGTTCGCCGCTCAGCAGTACTGGTCGGCCCGGCCGCGTGCGGTGACCGCTCCGGCGGTGGTCGCCCCGGGGGTGGTGCCTGCGGCGGCCGCGGCCGCGGCTTCTGCGGGGGCCCCGGCGCCGGTGGTGGGTGCCGTGCGGATCGTGGTGGACGTCAGCGGGAAGGTGCGGGACCCGGGGGTGCTGCGGCTGCCCGCCGGTTCGCGGGTCGAGGACGCGCTGGCCGCCGCCGGGGGTGTGCGGCCGGGCACGGACATCACCGGGCTGAATCGGGCCCGGGTGCTGGTGGACGGCGAGCAGGTGCTGGTGGGCGCTCCGGCGCCGCCCCCGGGTGGGGGTGGCGGTCAAGGGCCGGGTCGGGGTCCGGGGGCGGGGCCGCTCAGTCTCGGCTCGGCCACCGTCGACCAGTTGGACGGGCTGCCGGGGGTGGGGCCCGTGCTGGCGCAGCACATCGTGGACTTCCGCACCGCCCGCGGCGGCTTCCGCACCGTTGAGGACCTCCGCCAGGTCAACGGCATCGGTGAGCGCCGCTTCGCCGACTTGCGCCCCCTGGTGCGGCCGTGAGCGGCCCCGGGGGTGGCCGCAGGGGCCGACCCGAGGGCCTTCCGGGCTCGGGGGCGGTGGGCGGGGCCCTGAACGATCCGCGGCCGCCGGAGGGGCGGCCGGTGGAGGCGGGGCCGGTGGACCTGCGTCTCGTGGTGCCGGCCGTGGCCGCCTGGGGGGCGGCCGCCGTGGCGCTGGACGCGCCGGGTTCCTGGACCGCCGCCGGGGTGGGGCTGGGGGTGCTCGGCGCGGGGCTGCTGGTCCTGGCCGGGCGCCGGCGCCCGGGGCCATGGTGGAGGGCGGCTTCGGCCGTGGCCGCCGCCCTGCTGTGTGCGGCTGCGGGGGCCGGGGTGGCCGGGCTGCACCGGGCCGAGGCGCGGGCCGGGCCGGTCGAGGGGCTGGCCCGGGAGCACGCCCGCGTTCTCGCGGAGTTGACCGTCGGCTCCGATCCGCAGGTCTCCCGGGGCGGCAGCGGGCCGCCCCTGGTGGTGCTGGACGCGGTGGTGACCCGGTTGACCGGGCCCGACGGGGTACGGACCCGGGTCGAGACCCCGGTCCGGGTGCTGGCCGGGCATCCGCAATGGGCCCGGCTGCTGCCCTCCACCAGGGTGGTGGTCGTCGCCCGGCTGGCCCCGGCGAGGGGCGGGGAGCGGGCCGTGGCGCTGCTGAGGCCGGGCGGTGACACCCCGCCCGAGGTCACCGGCGGCCCGGATGCCGCGCAGCGGATCGCCGGGCGGCTGCGGGCGGGGCTGCGGGAGGCGAGCGAGGGGCTCGCCCCGGATGCGAGGGCCCTGCTGCCGGGGCTGGTCGTCGGGGACACCTCCCGGGTGCCGCCCGACCTGAAGGAGGCCTTCCGGAGCACTGACCTGCTGCACCTGCTGGCCGTCTCGGGGTCCAACCTGACCGTGGTGCTGTTCCTGCTCATCGGGCCCCCGGCCCGCGCGCAGCGGGCCGAGCGGCGCGGGCTGGCCCCTCGGATCGGGCTCTCGCTGCGGGCCACCGCAGTGTGCGGGGCGGCGCTGACGCTCGGGTTCGTGGTGGTGTGCAGGCCGGAGCCGAGCGTGCTGCGGGCCGCGGCCTGCGGGGCCGTGACCCTGCTGGCCATCGCCACGGGGCGGCGCAGGTCCCTGCTCCCGGCGCTGGCCGCCGCCGTCCTGCTGCTGGTGCTGTACGACCCGTGGCTGGCCCGCGGTTACGGATTCCTGCTCTCCGTCCTGGCCACCGGGGCGTTGCTGACCCTGGCACCCCGGTGGAGCGAGGCCCTGCGCCGTCGCGGGGTGCCATCCAGGCTCGCCGAGGCGCTGGGGGCCGCGGCGGCCGCCCAGGCGGTGTGCGCGCCGGTGGTCGCCGTGCTCTCGGCCCGGGTCGGCCTGGTGGCCGTGCCGTGCAACCTGCTGGCCGAGCTGGCGGCCGGTCCGGCGACGGTGCTCGGCTTCGCCGCCCTGGCGGTGGCCCCCGTGTGGATGCCCGCCGCGGAGCTGCTGGCCCGGTGCGCGGGGGTGCCGGCCGGGTGGATCGCCGCCGTGGCGCGGGCCGGGGCGCGGCTGCCGGGGGCGGAGCTGCCCTGGCCGGGCGGGCTCGCCGGCGGGCTGCTGCTGGCCGCCGTGACCGTGGTCGGCGTGGTGCTGATCGCCCGGTTCGGCGGCAGGCGGTGGCTCTGCTCCGCCCTGGCGGTGGTGCTGCTCCTGGCCGTGCTGCGGCCGCCGCAGTTGACCCGTACCCTCACGGGCTGGCCTCCGCCCGACTGGAGTTACGTCCAGTGCGCCGTCGGGCAAGGGGACGCCGCCGTACTCGAGATCGGCCCGGGGGAGGCACTGGTGGTGGACGCCGGCCCCGAGCCCGGCCCGGTGGACGACTGCCTGCGGGCCCTCGAGGTACGGCGGGTGCCGATGCTGCTGCTGACGCACTTTCACGCCGACCACGTGGCGGGCCTGGCCGGGGTGTTGCGGGGCAGGTCCGTGGGGGTGATCCAGACCACGGGGCTGGACGAACCGCCCGCGCAGGCCGAGTTCGTCCGTCGGGCGGCGGCCGCCGCCGGGGTGCCCGTCGTGCGGGCGGCGGCGGGGGAGCGGCGCCGGGCGGGGCCGCTGGAGTGGCAGGTGCTGTGGCCGCCGCCGGTCGGACCACCCTCCGAAGGGCCCAACGACGCGAGCGTCGCCCTGCTCGTGCGCGCCGGGGGAGTGACCCTGCTCATGCTCGGCGACCTGGAACCACCCGCCCAGCGGGCGCTCCTGCGGGACCATCCGGAGCTGGGGCCGGTGGACGTCCTCAAGGTCGCCCATCACGGTTCCGCGCACCAGGACCCGGAGCTGCAGGCCCGGATCCGGCCGCGCCTCGCCGTCGTCCCGGTCGGCGCGGGCAACCGCTACGGGCACCCCGCGCCCGGCACGCTGGCCCGGCTGCGGGAGTCGGGGGCGACCGTACTGCGCACCGACACGGACGGCTCCGTCGCGGTCACCGGATCCGGCTCGCTGCTGCGGGCATTTCCGGCCAATCGGCGGCGAAGGCGGCGCGGGCATACCGGGCGCGAACATTCTGTTTGCCCACAACCCGACAGCATGATCGAATGCCTCTTCGCCAGCACGGTCCAAGTCCACACAGCACGGGGGTGCGTCAGCCATGTTCGGACGACGACGGGGGACGGAGACGGCGGGAAGTTCCAGCCCGCCCACATCCGCGACACTGACGCTGCCGCCGACGGCGCGGCTGCTCAGCTGCCGCGTGCTCGACAGCGTCCACCAGCCGATCCGGCAAGCCGCGTTCGAGCTCACCGACCCGATCGGCCGGCGGATCGTCAGCGGGGAGACCGACCCGTACGGCGGGATCACCGCGACGGTGCCGGAAGGGGAGTACCGGCTCTCCGTCACGGCCGAGGGGTACGCGCCGTTCCACGGGGCGACGCTGGTGGGCGGCCCGGCGCAGCCCGGCACCGGGGAGATCGTCCTCGACGCCGTGGAGCCGCCGTTGCTTCCGCAGCCCGGCCACTGGGAGCTCGACCCGACGCACTCGACGATCGGCTTCACTGCCCGGCACATCGGCATGGCCCGGATCCGCGGCCGGTTCAACACGTTCGCGGGCGCCGTCCGGATAGCCGAGCGCATGGAGGACTCCTCCATGCACGTGATCATCGACGCGGCGAGCATCGACACAGGTATGCGGATGCGGGACGACCACCTGCGCTCGGGGGACTTCCTGGACGCGGTCCGCTACCCGACGGTGGAGTTCTACAGCGAACGCTTCATCCACCGCAGCGGCAGCCGCTGGGCCGTCGCGGGCGCCCTCACCCTCCACGGGGTGAACCGCTCCGTGACCCTCGACACCCAGTACCTGGGACTCGGCACGGGCATGGAGGGCGAACAGCGGGCAGCCTGCCGGGCCACCGCCGAACTCCAGCGCGAGGACTTCACCCTGAACTGGCAGTCGATGCTCGCGCACGGGATCGCGGCGATCGGATCGAGCGTGGAAGTGACGCTGGACGTGCAGGCTGTCCACAAGGCCTGAGGGCGCCGAGGGGCCCCGGCGCCTACGGGGCCTCCAGCCAGCCCTCGTACTCGGCGGCGAGGGCGTCCAGGGCGGTGGGGTCGAGCCCTTCCCGCGGGTCCTCGACGACCACCAGCCACTGGGCGTCCTCGGCATCGTCCTCGCCGGCCAGGGCGTCGCGGACCAACTGGGGCTCCTCCGGGAGGCCGAACCGGTCGACGACCTCCTGCGCCACCTCCTCGGCGGCGTCGCGGTCGGGCAGGACGAGTACATGTCGCACGTTCACGTGACCATTCTCAAGTATTCGGTGAGCGGGGCCGCGAGGCGGTGGGCTGTCAGTGCCGCGTGGGATGCTGGAGTCGATGGCCACCAGGAAGAACTCAACCGACGACCCACTCGCTCCGCTCACCGTCGCGGTGGGGCAGGAGGACCTGCTGCTCGACCGTGTCGTACGGGAGGTGGTGACGGCCGCCCGTGCCGTCGATGCCGACACGGACGTACGCGACCTCTCCTCCGAGCAGCTCCAGCCCGGCACGCTCGCCGAGCTGACGAGCCCCTCGCTCTTCTCCGAGCGCAAGGTCCTGATCGTGCGGGGCGCGCAGGACCTGTCCGCGGACAGCATCAAGGAGGTCAAGGCCTACCTCGACGCGCCGTACGAGGAGATCATCCTCGTCCTCCTCCACGCGGGCGGGGTCAAGGGCAAGGGCCTCTTGGACGCGGCGCGCAAGGCCGGCGCCCGGGAGATCGCCTGCCCGAAGATGACCAAGGCGGCGGACCGGCTGGCGTTCGTACGGGGCGAGTTCCGCACGCTGGGCCGCTCGGCGACCCCGGAGGCCTGCCAGAACCTGGTGGACGCGATCGGCAGCGACCTGCGGGAGCTGGCGAGTGCGGCGGCGCAGCTGTGCGCGGACGTCGAGGGCACCATCGACGAGGCCGTGGTGGGCCGTTACTACACGGGCCGCGCGGAAGCCTCCAGCTTCACGGTCGCCGACCGGGCCGTCGAGGGCCGGGCGGCGGAAGCCCTCGAAGCCCTGCGCTGGTCCCTGGCGACCGGGGTGGCCCCGGTCCTGATCACCAGTGCGCTGGCCCAGGCGGTGCGCGCGATCGGCAAGCTCGCCTCCGCCCCGCGCGGGGCCCGCCCCGGCGACCTCGCCCGGGACCTGGGCATGCCGCCATGGAAGATCGACCGGGTCCGCCAGCAGATGCGCGGCTGGTCCGCAGACGGGGTCGCCGACGCCCTGCGCGCCGTGGCCGCCGCCGACGCGGGAGTGAAGGGCGGCGGCGACGACCCCGAGTACGCCCTGGAGAAGGCGGTCGTGGCGGTGGCCCGCGCCGCCCGCCCCCAGCGTCGATAGGCCACTCGCTTCGGC
This sequence comes from Streptomyces sp. NBC_01351, assembly GCF_036237315.1. Classification (GTDB taxonomy): domain Bacteria; phylum Actinomycetota; class Actinomycetes; order Streptomycetales; family Streptomycetaceae; genus Streptomyces. Next base: position 5,662,568 of record NZ_CP108356.1, read on the forward strand.
GACGGGCCGCTGAGGGGGCGGACCGGCCGGCAAAGCCCCTGGGTCAGTGGGCCATGGAGCGGGCTGCGGTGGGGCTGGGGCGGCCGGTCGGCAGGAGGACGGCCGCGGCTAGGGCGAGGGCCAGGGCCGGGACGGGGAGGGTGCTGAAGCCGCCGGAGGCGAGGGCGGCGACGCCGATGGCCGCGCCCAGTTCGTGCGAGGTGCCCACCAGGCCGGAGGCCACCCCGGAGTGCTCCGGGGGGACTTCGGAGAGCGCGGCCGTCGTCGCGCACACGAAGGCCCCGCCGAGACCGAGCCCCAGCAGGGCGAAGCCGGGGACCAGGCCGGTCCAGAGCCCGCCCGTGGGGGCCAGCGCGGCGCCCGCCGCCGCCAGGGCGAAGGCCGTCGCACCGACCCGGCGCCAGCCGAAGCGCACGACCGCCGCGCTGCCCAGGTGCGCGCCGGCCATGACCGCCACCGCCACCGGGAGGAACGCCAGCCCCGTGACGAGCGCGCTGCGCCCGAGGGTGTGCTGGATGTGCAGGGAGCTGACGTAGAACCCCGCTACCAGCAGCCCGGCGGCCCCGAGCATCACGGCGCTCCCGCCCAGCAGGGCTCGGCGGCCCGGGAGGGCGGAGGGCAGCAGGGGGTGCGGGTTCCGGCGCTCCGCGAGGGCGAGCAGCAGGCCCGCCGCGGCGGCTCCGGCCAGCCAGGGCCAGGAGCCTTCGGTCAGCCCGTAGACCAGGCAGGCGGAAGCCGCCGTCAGCAGGAGGGCTCCCGCGAGCCCGAGAGGAGACCTCTTGCCGGGGGTGCGGAGCGAGTGCCCCAGCAGCAGCGGGACGGCGATCAGCGCCAGGATCCCGGCGGGCAGGTTGACGTAGAAGATCCACCGCCAGCCCGGCCCGTCGGCCAGGATCCCGCCGAGCAGGACCCCGACGGCCGCGCCGGCCCCGCCGACCCCCGCCCACACGCCGAGGGCGCGGTGCCGTGCCGGGCCCTCGAACAGGGCCAGGACCAGCGCCATCGCCGCCGGCGAGAGCAGGGCCGCGCCGATGCCCTGCGCGGAGCGCGCCGCGATCAGGGTGCCGCCCGTCCCCGCGAGGCCGGACGCCACGGAGGCCGCGGTGAACAGCGTCAGCCCGGCCAGGAACATCCGCCGCGCCCCGAACCGGTCGGCCAGCCGTCCGCCCACCAGCAGCAGGGCGCCGAAGAAGAGCGTGTACGCGGTGACGGCCCAGGTGAGGCCCTCGTCGGAGAGCGCGAGGTCGGCGCCGATGACGGGCAGGGCCACGTTCACCACCGTGACGTCCGCGATGAGCATGAACTGGGCCAGGCAGAGCAGGGCCAGCAGGCGCCATCGATGCGGATGTGCGGCGCCGTGGGACGGGGCGTATGCCTGTGAGTGGGAGTGCGAGGGCATGGCGAAGCCGCTCCTAAAGTTAACAGAGGTGTTAAGGATTGAGTATGCAGCTCCGCCTGTGGAATGTGAACAGTGGTGTTAAGTTTGGTTCCATGGTCATCGACGACGCCCCCACCCCCCGGCCCCGCCGCGCCGACGCCGAGCGCAACGCCGCCGCGATCGTCGACGCCGGCCTGGACTGCTTCCTCGCCGACCCGCAGGCGAGCATGGCCGCCATCGCCCGCGCCGCCGGAGTCAGCCGGGTCACGCTCTACTCCCACTTCGCCACCCGCGAAGCGCTCCTCGACGCCGCCTTCGACCGGGCCGAGGCCGAAGCCGCCGCGGCCCTCGCCGACGGCGGCGACCTCGCCTGGCTCGTCCGCACCTCCTGGCGGCTCCTCGACCGGCACTCCGCCGTCTTCGCCGCCGTCTCCACCGCGTTCCCGCCCGAGCGGCTCCGCGAGCGCCACGACCGGATCCTGGCCCCGGTCCGCCGGCTGATCGTCCGCGGCCAGGAGGCCGGCGAGCTGCGCTCCGACCTCTCCGCGGACTGGTTGGTCACCGTCGTCTACAGCCTCGTCCACGCCGCCGCGGCCGAGGTGCAGGCCGGCCGGCTGGACCCGTCGGACGCCCCGGACGTCCTGACCTCGACCGTGCTCGCCGCCGTCCGCGGATGAGCGGACAACGCGAAGGCCCCGGCCACCACCCTGGGGAAGGGTGGAGGCCGGGGCCTTCGGTCACTGCCTTTGTTGCGCCGCACCCGCGTGGCGAACGCTTCGTGTGCGGCGCGGGGTGCCGGTCGGGAGCGGGAGAGAGGGCCCGCTGGGTCCCTACCCGGCGATCACATCGAGAGCTCAGCCCTGGAGGGAGGCAACCTTGATGGCCAGCGCCGACTTCTTGTTGGCGGCGGCGTTCTTGTGGATGACACCCTTCGAGACAGCCTTGTCGAGCGCACGCGCGGCGGCGCGAGAAGCCACGGTGGCCTTCTCGACGTCACCGGCGACGACGGCCTCGCGGGCCTTGCGGATCGCGGTCTTGAGCGAAGACTTGACGGCCTTGTTGCGCAGGCGCGCCTTCTCGTTCGTCTTGTTCCGCTTGATCTGGGACTTGATGTTCGCCACGAAAGAGCCTTTTCAGGTTCAGAGTTTGATCTTCGGATTGTGTCCCGACAGCTGAGAGGGCATACGAGACACAGCTGCCCAGGCTACCAGGCACGCTCCTGGCGGCCCAAACCGAGCGCACTGCCCCGTCCATGGGACCATGGGAGGACTTCAGACTTCGTTCCGCGTTCCGACTGCGACCGAGAATCAGGACACTGCGTGCCCGCGATCCCCAGCCACGTGCCCGAGCCGAGCCGTACCGACCCGGCGCTGATCCGCAACTTCTGCATCATCGCGCACATCGACCACGGCAAGTCGACCCTTGCCGACCGGATGCTCCAGCTCACCGGTGTGGTCGACCAGCGGCAGATGCGCGCCCAGTACCTCGACCGCATGGACATCGAGCGTGAGCGCGGCATCACGATCAAGTCCCAGGCGGTCCGACTGCCCTGGGCACCCACCACGGGCGAGGACCAGGGCAAGACCCACGTCCTCAACATGATCGACACCCCCGGGCACGTCGACTTCACCTACGAGGTCTCGCGCTCCCTCGCCGCGTGCGAGGGCACGGTCCTCCTGGTGGACGCGGCCCAGGGCATCGAGGCCCAGACCCTCGCCAACCTGTACCTGGCGATGGAGAAGGACCTCGCGATCGTCCCGGTCCTGAACAAGATCGACCTGCCGGCCGCCCAGCCGGAGAAGTTCGCCGAGGAGCTCGCGAACCTGGTCGGCTGTCAGCCGGAGGACGTCCTGCGCGTCTCGGCGAAGACCGGTCTCGGCGTGGACGTGCTGCTCGACAAGATCGTCGCCACGGTCCCGGCCCCGGTCGGCCCCAAGGACGCCCCGGCCCGCGCCATGATCTTCGACTCGGTCTACGACTCGTACCGCGGTGTCGTGACGTACGTGCGTGTGGTCGACGGCCAGCTCAACAAGCGCGAGCGCATCCGGATGATGTCCACCGGCGCCACGCACGAGCTGCTGGAGATCGGCGTCTCCTCGCCCGAGATGACCCCGGCCGACGGCATCGGCGTCGGCGAGGTGGGCTACATCATCACCGGCGTGAAGGACGTCCGTCAGTCCAAGGTCGGTGACACCATCACCAGCCTGCACAACGGCGCGACCGAGGCCCTCGGCGGCTACAAGGACCCGCGCCCGATGGTCTTCTCGGGCCTCTACCCGCTCGACGGCTCGGACTACCCGGACCTGCGCGAGGCCCTGGACAAGCTTCAGCTCAACGACGCCGCGCTCGTCTACGAGCCGGAGACCTCGGCGGCCCTCGGCTTCGGCTTCCGCGTCGGCTTCCTGGGCCTGCTCCACCTGGACGTGGTGCGCGAGCGCCTGGAGCGCGAGTTCGGTCTCGACCTGATCGCCACCGCGCCGAACGTGGTCTACCGGGTCGTCATGGAAGACGGCAAGGAAGTCTCCGTCACCAACCCGAGCGAGTTCCCCGAGGGCAAGATCTCGGACGTGTTCGAGCCGGTCGTCCGGGCCACCCTGCTCGCGCCCTCCGAGTTCATCGGCGCGATCATGGAGCTCTGCCAGCAGCGCCGCGGCACCCTCCTCGGGATGGACTACCTCTCCGAGGACCGGGTCGAGATCCGCTACACGCTGCCGCTCGCGGAGATCGTCTTCGACTTCTTCGACCAGCTGAAGTCCAAGACGCGCGGCTACGCCTCCCTCGACTACGAGCCCACCGGCGAGCAGTCCGGCAGCCTGGTCAAGGTCGACATCCTGCTGCACGGCGACAAGGTCGACGCCTTCTCCGCCGTCTGCCACAAGGACGCCGCCTACGCCTACGGCGTGCGCCTGGTCGCCAAGCTGCGCGAGCTCATCCCGCGGCAGGCCTTCGAGATTCCGATCCAGGCGGCCGTCGGCTCCCGCGTCATCGCCCGCGAGACCATCCGCGCCATCCGCAAGGACGTCCTCGCCAAGTGCTACGGCGGTGACATCTCCCGTAAGCGGAAGCTGCTGGAGAAGCAGAAGGAAGGCAAGAAGCGCATGAAGATGGTCGGCTCAGTGGAGGTCCCCCAGGAGGCCTTCATCGCCGTGCTGTCCAGCGACGAGTCCGGCGGCAAGAAGAAGTAGCCCCGCGGTAACCGTTGTGTACGAGACAGGCCCCCGAGGAGATGCCCGGGGGCCTGTTTCGTTATGAATCGGCCGCTCGGCAGCTCTTACGCGCCGGGCGGAGGGCCCCTACTCTGATCACTGCTCGATGGTTACTCGCCAGTTACAAGCCCTGAGTCACCGCCCTGAATGACAGGCCCTGCCGCGTGGTCCGGAGGACGTCCGTGAGCGACACACAGACCTTGATCGAGAACCGCCCGCCCACTGTGGCGGCACTCTTCCTGGAGCGCGTCGCCGCGACGCCCGACAAGGAGGCGTACCGGTTCCCGGTGCCCGCGGCCGACGGCCAGGGCCCCGACGACTGGAAGTCGCTCAGCTGGGGCCAGGCCGCAGAGCGGGTCTTCGGCATCGCCGCGGGCCTGATCGACCTCGGCATCCAGCCGGAGCAGCGCGTCGCGCTCGCCTCCAACACCCGGGTCGACTGGATCCTGTCCGACCTCGGCGTGATGTGCGCGGGCGGAGCGGTCACCACCATCTACCCCAGCACCAACGCGGACGAATCGGCGTTCATCCTCTCGGACTCCGAGAGCCGGATCCTCATCGCCGAGGACGGCAAGCAGCTGGCGAAGGCCCGCGAGCGCCGCGCCGACCTGCCGCACCTCGCCCACGTGGTGGTCATCGAGGCCGCCGACGCGATCGCCGAGGACGGCGACCCCGAGGGCTGGGTGCTCTCCCTCGCCGACCTGGAGAAGCGCGGCGCCGACTACCTCGCCAAGCACCCCGAGGCCGTCAAGGAGCGGATCGGCGCCATCACCGCCGACCAGCTCGCCACCCTCATCTACACCTCCGGCACCACCGGCCGCCCCAAGGGCGTACGGCTGCCGCACGACAACTGGTCGTACATGGCCAAGGCCACCGTCGCCACCGGCCTGATCACCGCGGACGACATCCAGTACCTGTGGCTGCCGCTGGCCCACGTCTTCGGCAAGGTGCTGACCTCCGGCCAGATCGAGGTCGGGCACGTCACCGCCGTCGACGGCCGTATCGACAAGATCATCGAAAACCTGCCGATCGTGCAGCCGACGTACATGGCGGCCGTTCCGCGCATCTTCGAGAAGGTCTACAACGGCGTGGCCGCCAAGGCCCGGGCCGGCGGCGGCGCCAAGTACAAGATCTTCCAGTGGTCGGTCGGCGTGGCCCGCGAGTACGCCAAGGTCACCCAGGACAACTTCCGGCGCACCGGCCGCAAGACCGCCCCCTTCGGCCTCACCACCAAGCACAAGATCGCCGACGCGCTGGTCTACTCGAAGCTCCGCGAGGCCTTCGGCGGCAACCTGCGCGCCGCCGTCTCCGGCGCGTCCGCCCTGGCGCCCGAGATCGGCTACTTCTTCTCGGGCGCGGGCATCCACATCCTGGAGGGCTACGGCCTCACCGAGTCCAGCGCCGCCTCCTTCGTCAACCCGGGCGAGGCCTACCGCACCGGCACCGTCGGCAAGCCGCTCCCCGGCACCGAGGTCCGCATCGCCGACGACGGCGAGGTCCTGCTGCGCGGCCCCGGCATCATGCAGGGCTACCACCAGCAGCCGGAGAAGACCGCCGAGGTCCTGGAGTCCGACGGCTGGCTGCACACGGGCGACATCGGCGAGCTGTCGGCCGACGGCTACCTGCGCATCACCGACCGCAAGAAGGACCTGATCAAGACCTCGGGCGGCAAGTACGTCGCCCCGGCCGAGGTCGAGGGCCAGTTCAAGGCGATCTGCCCGTACGTGTCGACCATCGTCGTGCACGGCGCCGACCGGAACTTCTGCTCGGCGCTGATCGCGCTCGACGAGCCGTCGATCCTGACGTGGGCCGCCGAGAACGGGCTGGCGGGCAAGACGTACGGCGAGGTGCTGGCCGCGCCCGAGACGGTACGGCTCATCGAGACGTACGTGCAGACCCTCAACGACGGCCTGCAGAGGTGGCAGACGGTCAAGAAGTTCCGGCTGCTCCCGCGCGACCTGGACGTGGAACACGGCGACCTCACGCCGAGCCTGAAGCTGAAGCGGCCGGTCGTCGAGCGTGAGTTCAAGCACCTGATCGAGGAGATGTACGAGGGCTCGCGCGAGGCGTGACGCCTGCCGCGGGCTCGGTGGGGGCGGGGCGGTGGACCGCCCCGCGGACCCCGCCCTTCCCGTGCCGTGGTTCCCTGCGGGCCGTGTCCCGGGGCTCGCCCCAGACCCCGCGCCTCAAACGCCGGCGGGGCTGGGAGGTGTGGGTCGTGTGCCGGGGCTCCGCCCCAGACCCCGCGCCTCGAACGCCGGCGGGGCTGGGAGTGCCCCGGGCTGGGTCGGCGGCGGGGCTGGATCTTCGGCGGGTGCGGGATGATGGGGGTATGCCTTCCGCACTGCCCGACGGTGAACCCATGCCCGAAGACGGCTCGCTGCCGTCGCACGCCCTGGTGGGTGCGGGGGACCGGCCGCTCGGCTTCTACCTGCACGTCCCGTACTGCGCCACGCGCTGCGGGTACTGCGACTTCAACACCTACACGGCCACCGAGCTGCGGGGCACCGGCGGCGTGCTCGCCTCGCGGGAGAACTACGCCGACACCCTGATCGACGAGGTCCGCCTCGCGCGGAAGGTGCTCGGGGACGACCCGAGGGCCGTGCGCACGGTGTTCGTGGGCGGCGGCACGCCCACGCTGCTGCCCGCCGGGGACCTCGTACGCATGCTCGCGGCGATCCGCGACGAGTTCGGCCTGGCCGAGGACGCCGAGATCACCACCGAGGCCAATCCGGAGTCCGTGAACCCGGAGTACCTGGCCGAGCTGCGCGCCGGCGGCTTCAACCGGATCTCCTTCGGCATGCAGAGCGCCAAGCAGCACGTCCTGAAGGTGCTGGACCGCACGCACACCCCGGGGCGCCCCGAGGCGTGCGTTGCGGAGGCGCGGGCGGCCGGCTTCGAGCACGTCAACCTCGACCTGATCTACGGGACCCCGGGGGAGTCGGACGAGGACTGGCGGGCGTCCCTCGCTGCCGCGCTCGGCGCCGGGCCGGACCACATCAGCGCCTACGCGCTGATCGTGGAAGAGGGCACGCAGCTGGCACGCCGGATCCGCCGGGGCGAGGTCCCGATGACGGACGACGACGTGCACGCGGACCGGTACCTGATCGCCGACGAGGTCATGGCCGCGGCCGGCTACGACTGGTACGAGGTCTCGAACTGGGCCACCTCGGAGGCCGGGCGCTGCCTGCACAACGAGCTGTACTGGCGCGGCGCCGACTGGTGGGGCGCGGGCCCGGGCGCGCACTCGCACGTGGGCGGGGTGCGGTGGTGGAACGTGAAGCACCCGGGTGCGTATGCGGCGGCGCTGGCCGAGGGCCGCTCCCCGGGCGCCGGGCGGGAGCTCCTGTCGGAGGAGGACCGGCGGGTGGAGCGGATCCTGCTGGAGCTGCGGCTGGTGGACGGCGTCGCGCTGTCCCTGCTGGCCCCAGCGGGCCTCGCCGCATCGCGGCGGGCACTGGCCGACGGTCTGCTGGAGGCGGGCCCGTACGAGGCGGGCCACGCGGTCCTGACCCTGCGCGGGCGTCTGCTGGCCGACGCGGTGGTCCGCGACCTGGTGGACTGATCAGTCCACGGAGTGAATCACTGCGAATGAGGGCAGGTGCGGCCTAGCCTGTCCATAGCCTTCTGTCGCATACCCGGCGGCAGAAGTGGAGGGCACGGAGATGACCGCTGTGGATGATCGCCGGATGACCGAGTACTTCGAGAGCTTCGAGGCTCCCGAGGGGGTCAAGGTTGAGCTCCTCAGGGGGGAAATCGTGATCATGGCGGGGCCCGACGTGGTCCACACAACCTGATCGTCCTGTTCGTCCAGCGGCAGATCCCCGTGGGACGCTGGTACCCGCTCCAGACGCAGGACGTGGACATTCCGGCGGAGTCGTCCGAGCCGCAGCCGGACCTCGTTGTCCTGCCGACCGAGGCAGCGCCCGAGTCGGGCCGTCTGGTGCCCGCCCCGGCTCTGGCGATGGTGGTCGAGGTCGTCTCCAAGACCAGCAAGCTCCGCGACTACGTGACGAAGCGGTCCATCTACGCGGCGGGCGGCATCCCCACCTATTTGATCATCGACCCCTTCCAGGCCAAGTGCGTGGTGCTCACCGAACCCTTCGGCGCCGGAGAAGAGGCCGACTACCGGACCGAGCGGACCAGCAAGTTCGGTGAACCGGTCCCGCTCGACGTCCTCGGTGTCACGCTCGACACCGCGGAGTTCGGCACCCTGCCGTAGCTCAGACCGGTGCCGTGACGAAGTCGATCAGCTCCTCCACGCGGCCCAACAGCGTCGGCTCCAGGTCCTTGTAGGACGTCACGCGGGACAGGATGTGCTGCCACGCGGCGCCCGTGTTCTCCGGCCAGCCCAGCGCCCGGCAGATGCCCGTCTTCCAGTCCTGGCCGCGCGGGACCACCGGCCACGCCGGGATGCCGAGGGCGGACGGTTTCACCGCCTGCCAGACATCGATGTACGGGTGGCCTGCGATCAGGACGTCCGGGGAGTTCACCGAGGCCGCGATGCGCGACTCCTTGGAGCCCGGGACCAGGTGGTCCACCAGGACGCCGAGGCGGGCGTCGGGGGCCGGGGCGAACTCGGCGACGATGGCCGGGAGGTCGTCGATGCCCTCCAGGTACTCCACCACCACCCCCTCGATGCGCAGGTCGTCGCCCCAGACCTTCTCGACCAGCTCCGCGTCGTGGCGGCCCTCCACGTAGATGCGCCCGGCCCGTGCCACGCGCGCCCGCGCCCCCGGGACGGCGATCGAGCCCGAGGCGGTCAGGCGGGGGGCGGAGGGGCCGCGTGAGGGGCGTGTGAGGGTGACCACGGCTCCGTCCAGCAGGAAGCCGCTCGGCTCCAGCGGGAAGACCCGGCGCTTGCCGAAGCGGTCCTCCAGCATCACCGTGCCCGCCTCGCAGGACACCACCGCGCCGCAGAAGTCCGTACCGGCCACCTCGACCACCAGGTCCGGTTCCGCCGCCACCTCCGGTACGGGCTTCGGGCGCTTCCACTGTGGGGTCAGGTCGGGGGAGTACTCGCGCATCCGGCCGAGGGTAGGAGAGGTGAGGCGATCACGGCTACGACACGCCGAAAAGGGCCGCCAGTGTGGCGCGTTGCGCACGGACGAAGCCCGCGTCGACCACCGCTCCGTGACCCGGCACGTACAGCGCGTCGTCCCCGCCCAGCGACAGCAGCCGGTCCAGGGCGGCCGGCCACTGGGTGACGATCGCGTCGCTGCCCGCCTGGGGTTCGCCCGACTCCTCCACCAGGTCCCCGCAGAACACCACCTCGCGCCCGCCCGGCACGAACACCGCCAGATCGTGCCCGGTGTGCCCCGGCCCCACGTTCGCCAGCAGCACCTGCAGCCCGCCCAGGTCCAGCGTCCACTCGCCCGACACGGGATGGCGCGGCAGCACCAGCTGCTCGACGGCCTCCGTCGCCTCGGCCTCCGCCAGGCCGTGCCGCACCGCGCTCGCGCGCAGCCCCTCGCGGCCCGTCGACAGCACGCCGGCCAGGCCCACCGCCCCGTACACCTCGGCCCCGGAGAAGGCGGCGGCCCCCAGTACGTGGTCGAAATGTCCGTGGGTGAATGCGATATGGGTCACCCGGCGGCCCGTCAGCCGCTCCGCCTGCTCCCGCAGCTCCGCCCCCTCCCGGAGGCTGGAACCCGGGTCCACGAGGAGCACCGACGCGTCCCCCACCACCAGTCCCACCGTGCAGTCCCACACCGGCAGCCGTCTGCGGCCGACCCGTCCGGTCAGCCGCTCCCAGCCCGCCTCTTCCCAACGCACGTCCATGCGGCGACGCTACCCTGGCGGGCCTCCCTTGCTAGGGGCGTACTACCCGCACGTACACTGAGCGGGGGATCTCTGGCACTCGAACGCCCAGAGTGCCAACGAACAGGGCAACGGACCACAGCCGGAGGTGTGCGCGATGCTCAGCGAACGCAGACTCGAAGTGCTGCGCGCCATCGTCCAGGACTACGTCGGGACGGAGGAGCCCGTCGGCTCCAAGGCGCTCACCGAGCGGCACCGCCTCGGGGTCTCGCCTGCCACCGTGCGCAACGACATGGCCGTGCTGGAGGACGAGGGCTACATCGCCCAGCCCCACACCAGCGCCGGCCGGATCCCCACCGACAAGGGCTACCGTCTCTTCGTGGACAAGCTGGCGGGGGTCAAACCGCTGTCCACCCCCGAGCGGCGGGCCATCCAGAACTTCCTCGACGGCGCCGTCGACCTCGACGACGTGGTCGGTCGCACGGTACGGCTGCTCGCCACGCTCACCCGGCAGGTCGCCGTCGTCCAGTACCCCAGCCTGACCAGGTCGACCGTCCGGCACGTGGAGCTGCTCTCGCTCGCTCCCGCGCGCCTGATGCTCGTACTGATCACGGACACCGGGCGCGTCGAGCAGCGGCTGATCGACTGCCAGACCCCCTTCGGCGAGGCCTCCCTCGCCGATCTGCGGGCCCGGCTCAACGCCCGGGTCGTCGGCCGTCGCTTCACCGACGTGCCCCCGCTCGTCCAGGACCTGCCCGAATCCTTCGAGGCCGAGGACCGCGCCACGGTGTCCACCGTGCTCGCGACGCTCCTCGAAACCCTGGTCGAGGATGCCGAAGAGCGGCTGATGATCGGCGGCACCGCCAATCTCACCCGCTTCGGACACGATTTTCCCCTGACGATCAGGCCGGTGCTCGAAGCGCTGGAGGAGCAGGTCGTGCTCCTCAAGCTGCTGGGCGAGGCCAGTGAGTCGGGCATGGCCGTACGGATCGGGCACGAGAACGCCTACGAGGGGCTGAACTCCACGTCGGTCGTCTCGGTCGGTTACGGTTCGGGCGGCGAAGCCGTCGCCAAACTCGGCGTGGTCGGACCGACCCGCATGGATTACCCCGGAACGATGGGAGCGGTACGCGCAGTGGCACGTTACGTCGGACAGATCCTGGCGGAGTCGTAAGTGGCCACGGACTACTACGCCGTTCTCGGCGTGCGCCGCGACGCATCGCAGGACGAGATCAAGAAGGCATTCCGGCGGCTCGCGCGCGAGCTGCACCCGGATGTGAACCCCGATCCCAAGACGCAAGAGCGTTTCAAGGAGATCAACGCAGCCTACGAGGTGCTGTCGGACCCGCAGAAGAAGCAGGTCTACGACCTCGGCGGCGACCCGCTGTCCTCCTCGGGCGGCGGCGGCGCGGGCGGCTTCGGAGCGGGTGGCTTCGGCAACTTCTCCGACATCATGGACGCCTTCTTCGGCCAGTCCTCGCAGCGCGGCCCGCGCTCGCGGACCCGCCGCGGCCAGGACGCCATGATCCGCCTGGACCTGGAGCTGGACGAGGCGGCCTTCGGGACGACCAAGGACATCCAGGTCGACACGGCCGTCGTCTGCACCACCTGCTCCGGCGAGGGCGCCGCCCCCGGCACCTCGGCGCAGACGTGTGACATGTGCCGCGGCCGCGGTGAGGTCTCGCAGGTCACGAGGTCCTTCCTGGGTCAGGTCATGACCTCGCGCCCCTGCCCGCAGTGCCAGGGCTTCGGCACCGTCGTCCCGACCCCGTGCCCCGAGTGCGCGGGCGACGGCCGGGTCCGCTCCCGCCGCAGCCTCACGGTCAAGATCCCGGCCGGCGTCGAGAACGGCACCCGGATCCAGCTCGCGGGCGAGGGCGAGGTCGGCCCCGGCGGCGGCCCCGCCGGCGACCTGTACGTGGAGATCCACGAGCTGCCGCACGCGACGTTCCAGCGGCGCGGCGACGACCTGCACTGCACGGTGACCATCCCGATGACGGCGGCGGCCCTGGGCACCAAGTGCCCGCTGGAGACCCTCGACGGCATGGAGGAGATCGACATCCGGCCCGGCACCCAGTCCGGCCAGGCGATCCCGCTGCACGGGCGCGGTGTCACCCACCTGCGCGGTGGCGGGCGCGGCGACCTGATCGTCCACGTCGAGGTCACCACTCCGAACAAGCTGGACGCGCAGCAGGAGGACCTGCTGCGCCAGCTCGCGAAGCTGCGCGGCGAGGAGCGGCCCACGGGCCAGTTCGCACCGGGGCAGCAGGGTCTGTTCAGCCGGCTGAAGGACGCCTTCAACGGCCGCTGACCGGCCCGTACGTACGCGCAGGAGCCCGGCGGGGGATCATTCCCCGCCGGGCTTCGCGCATGCCCGGCGTGTGGTGGGCGGCGGGGGCGCGCGCGGCTTTCGGCCAGGCCGGGAAGCGGACTATGCCAGGCGAATGCCGTGATTCGGCCCGCTGAGCGGGACATGGCACGATGCAGTCCATGTCCTCGGCACCGAACGGTCTCTCGCCGTATCCGATCGTGCAGGCGCCCATGGCGGGCGGCGCCTCCTGCCCCGCGCTCGTCGGGGCCGTGTGCGAAGCGGGCGGACTGGGGTTCCTGGCCGGCGGCTACAAGACCGCCGACGGCATGTACCACGAGATCAAGCAGGTGCGCGCGCTCACCAGGCGCCCCTTCGGCGTCAACCTCTTCATGCCGCAGACCGGTTACGTGGACCCGGCCGCCGTCGAGGCGTACCGGGGGCAGCTCGCCGGGGAGGCCAGCTGGTACTCGATCTCCCTGGCCGAGGACCAGATCATCGGCACCAGCGACGACGGTTACGACGCCAAACTCGCCATCCTCCTCGAAGACCCGGTCCCGGTCGTCTCCTTCACCTTCGGCTGCCCCGCGCCCGAGGCCCTCGCCGCCCTGCGCAAGGCGGGTACGTACACCGTCGTCACGGTGACCTCCGTCGAGGAGGCCCGCGCCGCGCAGGACGCCGGAGCCGACTCCGTCTGCGTCCAGGGCGTCGAGGCCGGCGGCCACCAGGGCACGCACCGCGACGACCCCCAGGCGGACGGCACGGCGGCCGTGGGGCTGCTCGCGCTGGTGGCCCAGGTACGGGAGGCGGTCGCGCTCCCCATCATCGCGGCGGGCGGTCTGATGAGGGGCTCGCAGATCGCGGCCCTGCTGGCGGCGGGCGCGGCGGCGGCCCAGCTCGGCACGGCCTTCCTGGTCTGCCCGGAATCGGGAGCGGACCCGGTGCACAAGAAGGCGCTGACCGACCCGCTCTTCGTACGGACGGAGCTCACCCGGGCCTTCTCCGGGCGGCCGGCGCGGGGCCTGGTCAACCGCTTCATGCGCGAGCACGGGCCCTACGCGCCCGCCGCGTACCCGCAGGTCCACCACCTGACCTCGGGGCTGCGCAAGGCGGCCGCCGCGGCGGGGGACCCGCAGGGCATGGCGCTGTGGGCGGGCCAGGGGCACCGGCTGGCGCGGGCGCTGCCGGCGGGACAGCTGGTGGAGGTGCTGGCGGCCGAACTGGCCGAGGCACAGAGAGCGTTGAAGGACATGCAGATGAGGAGTGCGTCATGACCGCCCCCGTGTTCGTGGTCGAAGAGGTCCCCGCGGGGCCGGAGTTCGTCCTGGACGGCCCGGAGGGCCGGCACGCGGTCTCCGTGAAGCGGCTGAACCCGGGCGAGGCGGTGGTCCTCGCGGACGGCCGCGGGCGCTGGGCCGAAGCCGTGGTGAAGGCGGCGGAGGGCAAGGACCGGCTCGTCGTCTCGGTGTCCGGGGTCTTCGAGGAGGCCGAACCGGCCGTCCGGATCACCGTCGTCCAGGCCCTGCCCAAGGGCGACCGGGGCGAGGTGGCGGTGGAGACCATGACCGAGACCGGCGTGGACGCGATCGTGCCGTGGCAGGCCTCGCGGTGCATCACCCAGTGGCGCGGCGACCGGGGTGCCAAGTCCCTGGCCAAGTGGCGGGCCACGGCGCGGGAGGCGGGCAAGCAGTCCCGCCGCGTCCGCTTCCCGGAGGTGGCCGAGGCCATGTCGACCAAGCAGGTGGCGGCGCTGCTGGCCGGCGCCGACCTGGCGATGGTCCTGCACGAGGACCGGGACACCCCCTCCGGGGCGCTGGCCGCGGCGGAGCTCCCGGCGGCCGGCTCCGTCGTGCTGGTGGTCGGCCCGGAGGGCGGGGTCTCTCCGGAGGAGCTGGCCGCCTTCGCCGAGGCGGGGGCGCACCCGTACCGGCTGGGCCGCTCGGTCCTGCGGACCTCCACGGCGGGCACGGCGGCGACGGCGGTGCTGTTGGCGCGTACGGGGCGGTGGTCCTGAGGGGGGTGCCGGTTCTGGCGGGGCCGCAGGCTCTGGCGGGGCCCCTGGTTCTCGCGGGGCCCCGGGTTCTGGCGGGCCGCCGGTTCTGACGGGGTGCGGGTGGCGGCCGATACGATGCCCGGACTGATCAACGTCACGGGAGGCTCAGCAATGGCCGGGGAACCGCAGGCCGACTGCCTGTTCTGCAAGATCGTCACGGGGGCCATCCCGGCGACGGTGGTCCGGGAGACCGAGACGACCGTCGCCTTCCGGGACATCAACCCGCAGGCGCCCACGCACGTGCTCGTCATCCCGAAGGTGCACTACCCCGACGCGGCCGCCCTCGCGGCGGCCGAGCCGGCCATCGCCGCCGACCTGCTGCGCGAGGCGGGGCAGATCGCCGCAGACGAGAAGGTCGACGGTCACGGCTACCGGATCGTC
Organism: Streptomyces sp. NBC_01351; assembly: GCF_036237315.1. Taxonomy (GTDB): domain Bacteria; phylum Actinomycetota; class Actinomycetes; order Streptomycetales; family Streptomycetaceae; genus Streptomyces. Next base: position 5,677,654 of record NZ_CP108356.1, read on the forward strand.
TTCAACACCGGCGCGGGCGCGGGCCAGACCGTCTTCCACGCCCACGCGCACGTCCTCGGGGGCCGCGGCCTCCAGTGGCCGCCCGGATAGCCCGGTCCGGAACAGACATGTCCGTACGAGAGTTCGTGGTGCTGGGCACCGCCAGCCAGGTGCCCACCCGGCACCGCAACCACAACGGCTACCTCCTGCGCTGGGACGGCGAGGGCATCCTCTTCGACCCGGGCGAGGGCACCCAGCGGCAGATGCTGCGCGCCGGGGTCGCCGCGCACGACATCAACCGGATCTGCGTCACCCACTTCCACGGTGACCACAGCCTCGGGCTCGCCGGGGTGATCCAGCGGATCAACCTCGACCGGGTGCCGCACCCGGTCTCGGCGCACTACCCGGCGTCCGGGCAGAAGTTCTTCGACCGGCTGCGGTACGCGACGGCCTACCGGGAGACCGTGGCGCTCCGGGAGGAACCGGTGGCCGAGGACGGGCCGGTGGCGCGGGGGGCCTCGTACGTCCTGGAGGCGCGGAAGCTCTCGCACCCCGTGGAGTCCTTCGGCTACCGGCTCACCGAACCGGACGGGCGGCGTATGGTCCCGGAGCTGCTCGCGCGGCACGGGATCAAGGGTCCGGACGTGGGCCTGATCCAGCGCGAGGGGCGGCTCGGGGAGGTGTCGCTGGACGAGGTCAGCGAGCCCCGGGCGGGGCAGCGGTTCGCCTTCGTGATGGACACCCGGCTGTGCGAGGGGGTGGAGGCGCTCGCGGAGGGCTGCGACATGCTGGTGATCGAGTCGACCTTCCTCGAAGCGGAGGCTGCGCTGGCCGCCGAGCACGGGCACCTCACGGCCGGTCAGGCGGCGCGGGTCGCCATGGCGGCGGGCGTCCGGCACCTGGTGCTGACGCACTTCTCGCAGCGGTACACGGACGCGTCGGCGTTCGAGCAGGAGGCCCGGGAGGCGGGTTTCGAGGGCGAGCTGACGGTGGCGGCGGACCTGGTGCGGGTGCCGCTCCCCAAGCGGGGCTAGGCGGGTCCCCTGCGGGGGGCTCGGCTGTCCCCGGCCCTGGCGGGGGCTGCGGGTGGGGGCCGGTGCGCAAATCCAGCCCCTCCGGCGTTTGAGGCGGGTGGGGCCCGTGTTGCGGAAGAGGACGTTCCGGTGGTGATCTGCGCCACACTTGGTTTTGGTCCTGGCTCAGGAGGGCGGGACTGGCAGCTTTCCGCTGCAGAAACGACCCTTCCAGAACGGGGAGCACGCCGTGACCAGTCGGGACAGCTTCGAGGACCCCTCAGCCGCAGTGGACCCGCTCGGTCCGGTGCGGGACCCCGACGAGCCCGGCTGCGACGTCTTCCTCACCGGAACGGTGTTCCTCGACATCATCTTCACGGGCCTCGACTCCGCACCCGTGCGCGGTACGGAGTCCTGGGCCCGCGGCATGGGATCCAGCCCCGGCGGCGTCGCCAACATGGCCACCGCCCTGGCCAGGCTCGGCCTGCGCACCTCGCTGGCCGCGGCCTTCGGCGACGACCACTACGGCGAGTACTGCTGGGACGCGCTCGAGCAGGGTGAGGGCATCGACCTCTCGATGTCGCGGACCATCCCCGGCTGGCACAGCCCCGTCACGGTCTCGATGGCGTACGAGGGCGAGCGCACGATGGTCTCCCACGGCCACGAGGCACCGCCCCCGGCGGGCCCCGGGCCGTTCCCGCAGTGCCCGCCGCGGGCCCGGGCGGCCGTGGCCTCGCTGGGCCCGGGCCGGGGCGAGGAGTGGATCGGGGAGGCCGCCCGGCGCGGCTCGCGGGTCTTCGCGGACGTGGGCTGGGACGAGAGCGGGCGGTGGGACCTGGGGGCCCTGGCCGACCTGGAGCACTGCGAGGCCTTCCTGCCGAACGCGGGCGAGGCGATGCGGTACACCCGGACCGACTGTCCGCGGGCGGCGGCCCGGGCGCTGGCCGAGAAGGTGCCGATCGCGGTGGTGACGATGGGCGCGGAGGGTTCGTACGCGGTGGACGGGCGCACCGGGGAGACGGCGCAGGTCCGGGGGATCACGGTGGACGAGCTGGATCCGACGGGCGCGGGCGACGTGTACGTGGCGGGATTCGTCACCGGCACCCTGGCCGGCTGGCCGCTGGCGGACCGCCTCGCCTTCGCCGGGCTGACGGCAGCGCTGTCGGTCCAGGAGTTCGGCGGCTCCCTGTCGGCCCCCGGCTGGCCGGAGGTCGCCCACTGGTGGCGGACCGCCCCGGAGGAGCTGCGCGGCCGGTACGGCTTCCTGGACGACCTGGTCCCCCGCGGGTCGACCCCGGCCGCGCGCCGCAGGGCGGTGCCGACGATCGGTTTCCGGCACTCCGCGTAGCGCCCGTTTCACGGCGGAGAAAACCTCTCGGGGATGCCGCCGGGGCGTCGTAGGCTTGGTATTCCGGAGGTCGTCGAACGGCGCGGCCCCTCAGCGGGAGGTATGTGCAGGCCACAGTGCCGGCCCATGACTCAGACATCGACAGCCCACATCCCGGCGCCGGGGCAGGCGCGAGCCCACTTCACCGTTCCGGCCGCGCACCCGATGGTGAGCGTGCTCGGCTCGGGTGACGCCCTGTTGCGCGTGATCGAGAAGGCCTTCCCGAAGGCCGACATCCATGTTCGGGGCAATCAGGTCAGCGCGATCGGTGCGGCGGCGGAAGTCGCTCTGATCCAGCGCCTGTTCGACGAGATGATGCTGGTGCTCCGCACCGGGCAGCCGATGACGGAGGACGCAGTGGAACGCTCGATCGCCATGCTCAAGTCGAGTGAGAACGGCAACGGCCCGGACGAGACGCCCGCCGAGGTGCTCACCCAGAACATCCTCTCCAGCCGCGGCCGCACCATCCGTCCCAAGACCCTCAACCAGAAGCGGTACGTCGACGCGATCGACAAGAACACGATCGTCTTCGGCATCGGTCCCGCCGGTACCGGCAAGACCTACCTCGCCATGGCCAAGGCGGTGCAGGCCCTGCAGTCCAAGCAGGTCAGCCGGATCATCCTGACCCGGCCGGCCGTGGAGGCGGGGGAGCGGCTCGGCTTCCTGCCGGGCACCCTCTTCGACAAGATCGACCCGTACCTGCGGCCGCTCTACGACGCGCTGCACGACATGCTCGACCCCGATTCCATCCCGCGGCTCATGGCGGCGGGCACGATCGAGGTCGCGCCGCTGGCGTACATGCGCGGCCGGACCCTGAACGACGCCTTCGTCGTACTGGACGAGGCGCAGAACACGACCGCCGAGCAGATGAAGATGTTCCTGACCCGGCTCGGCTTCGACTCGAAGATCGTCGTCACCGGCGACGTCACGCAGATCGACCTGCCGGGCGGCGCCAAGAGCGGTCTGCGCGAGGTCCAGCGGATCCTCGACGGGGTACCGGACATCCACTTCTCGCGGCTCACGTCCGAGGATGTCGTCCGGCACAAGCTGGTCGGCCGTATCGTCGACGCGTACGAGAAGTACGACGACAGCCAGCAGCAGGCCCCCGGCGGCCATCAGCGGAAGTAGAACCCAGCGCACCATGTCGATCGACGTCAACAACGAGTCCGGAACCGAGGTCGACGAGCAGGCGATCCTCGACATCGCCCGCTACGCGCTCACCCGGATGCGGATCCACCCGCTGTCCGAGCTCTCCGTCATCGTCATCGACGAGGACGCAATGGAGCAGCTCCACATCCAGTGGATGGACCTGCCCGGACCCACCGACGTCATGTCCTTCCCGATGGACGAGCTCCGTCCGCCGACGAAGGACGACGAGGAGCCCCCGCAGGGTCTCCTCGGCGACATCGTGCTCTGCCCCGAGGTCGCCAAGAAGCAGGGCGAGGAAGCACCCACGCAGCACTCCATGGACGAGGAGCTCCAGCTCCTGACCGTCCACGGGGTGCTGCACCTGCTCGGGTACGACCACGAGGAGCCGGACGAGAAGGCCGAGATGTTCGGCCTCCAGGCGGCGATCGTCGACGGCTGGCGCTCCGAGCGCGGCATCACCGGTCCGTCACCGGCCCCGACCGTCTCGTGAACGCCCCCCAGCTGATCACCGGAGCGGTGCTGCTGGTCGTGGTTGCCTGGTTCGCGGCGTGCGCGGAGTCCGGCATCGCCCGCATTTCGAGCTTCCGCGCCGAGCAGGCCGTACGGGAGGGCCGGCGCGGAAGCGAGAAGCTCGCCCAGGTCGCCGGGGACCCCACCCGCTACCTCAACGTGGCGCTGCTGGTCCGCGTCACCTGCGAGATGGCGGCCGGGGTGCTGGTCACCTACGTCTGCCTCGACGAGTTCGGCGAGAACTGGACCGCGCTGCTCGTGGCCATCGCCGTCATGGTGCTGGTCTCCTTCGTCGCCGTGGGCGTCTCCCCGCGCACGATCGGCCGCCAGCACCCGCTGAACACGGCGACGGCGGCCGCGTACGTCCTCGTCCCGCTCGCCCGCGTCATGGGGCCGATCCCGCAGCTGCTGATCCTCATCGGCAACGCGCTCACGCCCGGGAAGGGCTTCCGCAAGGGGCCGTTCGCCTCCGAGGCCGAGCTGCGCGCCATGGTGGACCTCGCGGAGAAGGAATCGCTGATCGAGGACGACGAGCGCCGGATGGTTCACCAGATCTTCGAGCTCGGCGACACGCTGGTGCGCGAGGTGATGGTGCCGCGCACCGACCTGATCTGCATCGAGCGGTACAAGACGATCCGCCAGGCGACCACGCTCGCGCTGCGTTCCGGCTTCTCGCGCATCCCGGTGACCGGCGAGAACGAGGACGACATCGTCGGGATCGTCTACCTGAAGGACCTGGTCCGCAAGACCCACATCAGCCGGGAGTCCGAGTCCGACCTGGTCTCGACGGCGATGCGGCCCGCCGTCTTCGTGCCCGACACGAAGAACGCGGGTGATCTGCTGCGCGAGATGCAGCAGGTGCGCAACCACGTGGCGGTGGTGATCGACGAGTACGGCGGCACGGCCGGCATCGTCACCATCGAGGACATCCTGGAAGAGATCGTCGGCGAGATCACCGACGAGTACGACCGGGAGCTGCCGCCGGTCGAGGAACTGGGCGAGGACCGCTACCGGGTCACGGCCCGGCTCGACATCACCGATCTGGGCGAACTGTTCAAGGTCGAGGCCTTCGACGACGAGGACGTGGAGACGGTCGGCGGACTGCTGGCCAAGGCGCTCGGCCGGGTGCCGATCGCGGGGGCCTCGGCGGTACTGGAACTGCCCGACGGACGACCGCTGCGACTGACGGCCGAATCCCCGGCGGGGCGCCGGAACAAGATCGTGACGGTGCTCGTGGAGCCCGTGGTCCCCGCCGCGGGCGAGGGCGAGGAGGGCGAATGACCCCGGAGCAGCTGCGCGCGTTCTGCCTGGGCTTCAACGCGGCGGTGGAGGAGTTCCCCTTCACGCCGGAGACCTCGGTGTTCAAGGTGCTGGGGAAGATGTTCGCGCTGTCGGCGCTGGACGCCGAGCCGCTGAAGGTCAACCTCAAGTGCGAGCCGGAGTCGGCGGTGCGGCTGCGGGCGGAGCACGAGGCGATCGTGCCGGGATGGCACATGAACAAGCGGCACTGGAACACGGTCACCGTGGGCGGGCCCGGCGGGCTGCCGGACGAGATGGTCCGGGAGCTGGTGGAGGACTCGTACGACCTGGTGGTCGCGGGCCTGCCGAGGGCGGAGCGGCTGCGGCTCGACCGGCCCTGATCTCACGGAGCGGAATCGGGGAAGGTCGAAGGTCGCAAGGGCTCGGGACCTTTGGAGCGCAGGGTTTTCTTATGTTCCGCTTAGGTTTGTGGTGTCCCCGGGGGGAAACGGGGCGTGGAGGGGAGGGCGCCCCGGCCGGGCCGTTGCACGGCCCGGCCGGGGCGCTCCATATGCTTTCGCCCATGACCGAGAGCACCGGGATCGACCCCGAGGACAGCAAGATCATCACGCTCGCGCGCAGCGCCCGGGCCCGCAACGGCGTGCCCGAGGGGGCGGCGGTGCGGGACGAGACCGGCCGCACCTATGTCGCCGGCACGGTGGAGCTCGACTCCCTCAAGCTGAGCGCGCTGCAGACCGCCGTCGCGATGGCCGTGGCGAGCGGGGCTCAGTCCCTGGAGGCTGCGGCCGTCGTCAGCGCCGCCGAGGCCCCGGCCGAAGCCGACCGCGCGGCCGTACGCGACCTGGGCGGCCCGGACACCCCGGTGCTGCTGGCCGCCCCGGACGGCACCCTGAAGTCCACGACGCCCGCCGGAGCGTAGGCCCCAAGGCGGCCCGGCGGCGGCTCCTCAGCGAGCCGTCGCCGTGAGGGCCGGTCCGGGCGAACGGCCCCGGATCGCCATCGACATCAGCGCCGCCATCGCGCACAGCGCGCCCGAGGCGTACCAGACGACGTCGTACGAGCCGAACACGTCCCGGGCCAGGCCCCCGAGGAAAGCCACCACCGCCGCGCCGATCTGGTGGGAGGCCAGGACCCAGCCGAAGACGATCGCGCCGTCGTCCCCGTACTGCTCGCGGCACAGGGCGATCGTCGGCGGGACGGTCGCGACCCAGTCCAGGCCGTAGAAGACGATGAAGAAGATCAGCGGCGGCCGGACCGACGGCGCCAGCAGCAGGGGCAACAGCAGCAGGGACACCCCGCGCAGCGCGTAGTAGACGGCCAGCAGGCGCCGGGCGTCGAAGCGGTCCGTGAACCAGCCGGACGCCACCGTGCCCACCACGTCGAACACGCCGATCACCGCCAGCAGTCCCGCCGCGGCCGTCACCGGCATGCCGTGGTCGTGGGCGGCCGGTACGAAGTGGGTCCGCACGAGTCCGTTGGTCGAGGCCCCGCAGATTGCGAAGGTGCCGGCGAGCAGCCAGAACGGCCCCGTGCGGGCGGACTTGAACAGCACCGTCACCGCCCGCCGGGCCGCGCCCGCGACCGGGGCCGGCTTGGCGGCGTACTCGCCCCCGTACGGTGCGAGCCCCACATCGGCCGGGTGGTCGCGCAGCAGCAGCCACACGAACGGGACGACGGTCAGCGCCGAGAGGGAGACCGTCACCGTCGCCGGGCGCCAGCCGTGCTGGTCCACCAGCCACGCCAGCAGCGGCAGGAAGACCAGCTGGCCGGAGGCCCCGGCCGCCGTCAGGATGCCCGTGACCAGGCCGCGCCGGGCCGTGAACCAGCGGTTGGTCACCGTCGCCGCGAAGGCCAGGGCCATCGAGCCGCTGCCGAGGCCCACCAGCACGCCCCAGAACAGCACCAGCTGCCAGGCGGCCGTCATCCACACCGTGGCCAGCGAACCGCCGGAGATGACGAGGAGGGCGAGCGCCACGACCCGGCGGATGCCGAAGCGGTCCATCAGCGCGGCGGCGAACGGCGCGGTGATCCCGTACAGCGCGAGGTTCACCGACACGGCGAGGCCGATGGTGCCCCGCGACCAGTCGAACTCCGCGTGCAGAGGCTCGATGAGCAGTCCGGGAAGCGAGGCGAAACCGGCGGAGCCGATGATCGTCACGAACGCGACGGCCGCGACGAACCAGGCGCGGTGGATGCGTCCGGGCCTGCGGGGGACCGGTGGGGTGGTGGCCGTGGAGGCGGGGGCTGTCTGCGTCACTCGGACAGCTTCCGCGCCGGGGACCCCCCTACGACAGTGGCCTGACCGTCATGCTTCGCTACGATCGGGCCATGGAGTCGAAGCCCAAGCCGAACTCGGAGTCGAACTCGCAGCCGTACCCGCACCGCGTCGTCGTCCTCGCGCTCGCCGGGCTGCTCCCCTTCGAGCTCGGCATCCCGCACCGGATCTTCGGCCGGGCGAAGGACCCCGCAGGGCGGCCGCTGTACGAGATCCTCACCTGCGGACTCGCCCCCGGGCCGGTGCGCACCGACGCCGACTTCGCGATCCACGTCGAGCACGGCCCCGAGCTGCTGGCAACCGCCGACACGGTGGTGGTGCCGGCCTCGTACGAGCTGGGCCCGGTGCACGAGCACGGCACACTGACCGACGAGCTCGCCGCGGCCCTCGCGCACATCCGGCCGGGCACCCGGCTCGTCTCCATCTGCACCGGCGGCTACGTGCTGGCCGCCGCCGGCTACCTGAACGGCCGCCCGGCCACCACCCACTGGGCCTCCGCAGAGCACTTCCAGCGGCTCTTCCCGGCCGTACGGGTGGACGCCGGGGTGCTCTACACCGACGACGGGGACGTGCTGACCTCCGCGGGAGTCGCCGCCGGAGTGGACCTGTGCCTGTACATCGTGCGCCGCGACCACGGCGCGGCCGTCGCCAACGAGGTGGCCCGGCGGACCGTCGTACCGCCGCACCGGGACGGCGGGCAGGCCCAGTTCATCGAACGCCCCGTGCCCGGGCCGCAGCTCGCCACGACCACGGCGGCCCGCGCGTGGGTGCTGGACCGGCTGCACGAACCGCTGCGGCTGACCGACCTGGCCCGGCAGGAGTCCATGTCCGTACGGACCTTCACGCGCCGGTTCCGGGAGGAGTCGGGCGTCAGCCCCGGCCAGTGGATCCTCGGCCGGCGAGTGGAGCGGGCGCGGTCGCTGCTGGAGCAGACCGAGCTCTCGATGGAGCAGGTCGCGCGGGAGAGCGGCTTCGGGACGGCGCAGTCGCTGCGCAAGCACGTCCAGGCGGTGCTGGGGGTGAGCCCGACGGCCTACCGGCGCACCTTCCGGGCGGCGGGCGGGACTCCGACTCCGCCGTCCGACTCCGTCATCTGATCCGTCGCCCGACCCCGCCGTGTGACCCCGCCGTGTGACCTCGCCATCTCCTGATGGGCCATCAGTTGATGGGGGGTCCGTGCATTGACTTCTTCCGCCGCCCGCTCGTGAATGGCCCCCTGTCGGCGGCACGGAACCCAGGGGGCGGGAAGTGCGAACAGGGGCGCGCAGCGGGAGAGGGAAGCCGGGCCGGAGATGGTCGGCAGCCGTCGGAATGGCCGTGCTCGCGGCCGCGAGCGGGGGTGCGCTGAGCGCACCGGCGGCGGCCGAGGGGGGCGTGTCGACCGGTGGGCCGGCCGGACAGGTGGAGTTCCCCACGCACTGCCTGCCGCCCCAGGAGGCCGGGCTCCCGCCCGCCGACGGGCCGACCACCGCCCGGATCACCGTCGACAACCCGGCCCCGCAGGTCGGCGACACCGTCACCGTGACCTACCACGTGGCCACCACGCCCGCGGTCAACCCGGCGGGCACCGAACTGCCCGCCGACGCGCTGACCCCGACCGGGCGGGTCCTGCTCTCCGGCGCGCAGAGCGGGGAGGTCACCGTGGTCGGGGCCAAGCAGAACGATCCCGTCCAGGCGGGCGCGGCCCTGCCCGCCGTCACCATGACCGGCACCTTCACCGTCACCGCCCCCGGGCAGACCGCCCTCGCCCCGGGCGCGTACACCCTGCACACCAGCCACCCGGTGGACCTGGACACCACCTGCACCCCCGCAGCCGAACCCTCCGCCGTGCCGGTCTCGGCGCGCCTCAGCGCGAGCGAGCTGCCCACGGCCAACCTGCGCAGCGTCTTCCTCGCCGGGGCCTCCGGGAAGCGGGGCGCCAAGGTCAAGGTCACCGCCGCCGGGTTCGCCCCGGGCGCGGCCGTGACGGTCGCCGGGCGGGCGGGCGCCGCGGAGACCGCAGACCGGGTAACCGCCACCGCCGACACGGGGGGCGTGGCGGTGGCGGAGCTGGCGGTCACGGACAAGGCGACGACGGCCGTGGTCGCCTACGAGGGCGCGGCCTGGACGGCACGGCAGGGCTCGGGCCCGGCGGCGTACGCGGTCATCGACGCCGCGCCGACCGCCTCCCAGCGGGTCGTCGCCACTGTCGAGGCGGGCGTGCTGGCCATGACCCAGACCGGCGAGGACATCACCCTGGGGGCGGTCCCGTACGGCGACGGGGGTGCGGCGCCGGGGCGGATCGGCACGGTCACGGTCACCGACGCGCGGGGCGGGCCCGCCGGGTGGTCCCTGATCGGCAAGGTCACCGACTTCACGGGGCCGGGCGGCGTGCGGATCCCGGGGGCTTCGCTGTCGTGGACCCCGCGGTGTGTGGTGGTGGCCGGGCCCAGCGCGTGCGCGGTGGGGAGTGCGGGGGTGGTGGGGCCGGAGGGGGCGGTGCTGGCGTCCACTGCCGACGCGGCAGTGGTGGGCGGGACGTTCACGATCGACGCGGGGGTCACGCTGGAGGTTCCGCGGTATACCCCGCCGGGTGCGTACACGGCGGTCCTGACGCTGACCCTGTCGTGAGGGGGGCCTGGCAGGTGCGGGTGCCGGTGCGGCTGCGGCTGCAGGTGCGGGTGGGCGGGCCGCTGCGCGGGGCCGTCGCCTCCCCGCCCCTTCCCGAAACCGGGGCTTGCGACCCCGGCCGCCGCTCCCGGGGCTCCGACCCGGACCCCTCGGGGGCTCCGCCCCCGGACCCTCCCCCAGCTACCGCTGGGGGGACCCCCAGCGCCTCAAATGCCGGCGGGGCTGGGGGGTCAGCCCGTCCGGCGTTTGAGGACCGGGTCCGGGCAGAGCCCGGTTTCGGGAAGGGGCGGGGTGGGGGAAGGCCCCGCGCAGCGGCAGCCGCGCCGGCGCGCGCCCTGCGGCACGTGGCGGCCGGGCTCGCGCTGGCCGCCCTGCTGCTCGGGGTCGCCGGGACGGCAGTGGCCGCCGACAACGGGCAGTGGTCCGTGCTGCCCGCCGCCACAGGCGTCGGGCAGCGGCCGTACTTCTACCTCGCCGCCGCACCAGGCGGGGCCGTCACCGACGCCGTCACCCTCGCCAACCGCACCGACCGCCCCCGCACCTTCCGGCTCTACGCCGCCGACGCCTACAACACCGCCCGCGATGGCGGCTTCGCCCTCCGCGGGCCCGACGAGCCGCGCCGGGCCACCGCCGCCTGGGCGCGGCTCGACCGGGAGCTGGTCACCGTCCCGGCCCGCTCAGCGGTCAGCGTCGGGTTCACCCTCACCGTCCCCGAGCGGGCTGAACCCGGTGATCATCCCGGCGCCATCGTCGCCCTGGAAGACCGGTCCCCCGCCGCCACCCCGCAGGGGATCGGCGTGCAGCAGGCCGTCGCCGCCCGGCTGTACCTGCGGGTGACCGGCCCGACCGCCCCCGCGCTCGCCGTCGAGGGGGTTCGGGTCGAGGAGAAGGGCGGCGGCGCGGAGATCTCGTACACGCTCCACAACATCGGCAACGTCACCCTCCGGCCCCGCGCCACCCTCACCGCCACCGGGGCCCTCGGCCGGACGCTCGTCGAGGGCGAGTTGAACGGGCTGCCCGCCGAGCTGCTGCCGGGTCAGGAGGTCCGGCTCGGCGCCCGCTGGGACGGCCCGCCCGCCGTGGAACGGGCCGAGGTGACCGTCCGGGCCCGCGCCGACGGGACCACCGCCCGGGGCAGCGCCGAGTACGCCGCTCACCCCCTGCTCACGGCCCTGGTGGCCCTCGTCACCGTGGCCTGGTCGGCGCTGGGAGCCGCATCGGGGAGAATGGCCCGTATGAGCGATCGTTCCCCCGAGTCCACCAGCCCGCACCGTGCGGGCTTCGCCTGCTTCGTCGGCCGCCCCAACGCGGGGAAGTCGACCCTCACCAACGCACTCGTGGGTACCAAGGTCGCGATCACCTCCAATCGGCCGCAGACCACCCGCCACACCGTCCGCGGCATCGTGCACCGCCCCGACGCCCAGCTCGTCCTCGTCGACACGCCCGGCCTGCACAAGCCGCGCACGTTGCTCGGCGAGCGGCTGAACGACGTCGTGCGGACCACCTGGTCCGAGGTCGACGTCATCGGCTTCTGCCTGCCGGCCGACCAGAAGCTCGGCCCCGGCGACAAGTTCATCGCCAAGGAACTCGCGGCGATCAAGAAGACCCCCAAGATCGCGATCATCACCAAGACCGACCTGGTCGAGTCCAAGGTGGTGGGCGAGCAGCTCATCGCCGTCCACCAGCTCGCCGAGGAGCTGGGCTTCGAGTGGGCCGAGATCGTCCCCGTCTCGGCGGTCGGCGACAGCCAGGTCCAGCTGCTGGCCGACCTGATCGCGCCGATGCTGCCGGAGAGCCCGCCGCTGTACCCGGAGGGCGACCTCACCGACGAGCCCGAGATGGTCATGGTCGCGGAACTGATCCGCGAGGCCGCGCTGGAAGGCGTTCGCGACGAGCTGCCGCACTCCATCGCCGTGGTCGTCGAGGAGATGATCCCGCGCGAGAACCGCCCGGCGGACCGCCCGCTGCTGGACATCCACGCGAACGTCTACATCGAGCGGCCCAGCCAGAAGGGCATCATCATCGGCCCGAAGGGCTCCCGGCTGAAGGAGGTCGGGATGAAGTCGCGCAAGCACATCGAGGCGCTGCTCGGGACCCCGGTCTTCCTCGACCTCCACGTGAAGGTGGCCAAGGACTGGCAGCGGGACCCCAAGCAGCTCCGCAAGCTCGGCTTCTGATCCTCTCGACGCACGCCTCGCACCGCTCGGCCCTGGCGGGCTTCCCGGGTTTCGGCATGCCGCGCCGGACTCCGTCCGTCGGCCGATCGGGCGGCAGGCCGTGAGTCGCTAGCGCAGCCGCCGCAGTGTGAGGACGTTGTCCGGACGGGTCCCGGGAAGGCCGTCCGGGCCCGTCATCTCCTGTACGTGTTCCTCCGCGCGCAGCACCTCCCACGCGCCCTCCGCCGGCTCCAGCTGGGCGAGGACCTCCTCGGGGGTGGGGAACTCGATCCCCGGGTGGTGTGCGTCCGGGGCCCAGGACGGTCCGCCCGCGTGGCCGACCACCAGCAGGATTCCGCCGGGGGCCACGGCCGCGGCGGCGGTGCGCAGGATCCGGGCGCGGGGGAAGTCCCCGTAGGTGTGCAGGAAGCACGCGGAGACGAGGTCGAACTCCCCCTCGGGGAAGGACTCCGAGAAGTCGTGCCGCTGCCAGTCGATCCGGTCGCCGACCCCCGCCTCGGCGGCGTGCTCGGCCGCCCGGCCGAGGGCGACCTTCGAGATGTCGGTGCCGGTGACCCGCCAGCCCCGCCGGGCCAGCCAGACGGCGTCGGCGCCCTCCCCGGACCCGAGGTCCAGGGCCCGGCCGGGGGTGAGGTCCTCGGCCTCCCGGACCAGGAGCGCATTGGGCTTGCCGCTCCAGATGCGGGTGCTCTCGCTGTAGCGGCCGTCCCAGAACTCCGCGCCCCCGTCGGGCTCGGGTGTGGGGGCGGGGGCATGGACGTGGGCGTGAGCGGGGGCCGGGGCGTGCTCGTGCTGCTGCATGGGGGCCTTCTTCCTCTGCGGTCTGCGTCCCTCCGATGCTCCGCCTGCCCGGGACATCCGGCAAACCTTCTTGCCGATACGGCAAACTCGGCCGACGCGGCTACGCCGCCGGGGGCTCCGCGATCAGGGCCGTCGCCACCCTGCGGAAGCCGATGCGGGTGTAGATGCGGGCCACGTCCTCGTCGCCGGCCGAGAGGAAGACGGTGCGCGCTCCCTGCTCCAGGGCGCGGGCGACCAGGGCGGCGGTGACCCCGAGGGCCAGGCCCTGGCGGCGGGCCGACGGGAGGGTGCCGACGGCCACTACCTCCGCGACGTCCCCGACGGGGATGTACTGGCCCGAGCAGAGCACCACGCCGTCGCGTACGGCCGCCGCCATGGCGGTGCGGCCCGACGCGAGCATCCCGGACACCCGGTCGCGGCGCTCCTGCGCCGACGGGTCGGCCACCGCCGCCGCCAGCTCGCCCGGGCCGGCCTCGCCGACCGCCGTGCCGGGGACCCTGAAGGCCAGGGCCGGGACGGTCACCGCCGCCGTCAGCAGCGGGTCGTCCGCGTCGAGGAGGCGTACGCCGGGATGCGAGGGGAGTCGTACCGCCTCGGCGTCCAGGACCATCAGCGGGTGCGCGTGGACGTCCAGTCCGGCCGCCTCCACCGGGGCCCGCAGCGAGGGGCTGGTTTCGGCCACCCACTCGAAGGCCTCGGGGACCTTCAGCTCCCGCTGCCGCTCCAGAACCCGCTCCACGTCGGCCGGGGTGGCATCGGCCGCGCCGCCGAGCGCGGGCCGCGCGTAGTACTGCCAGCCCGCGCCCTCCTGGACGAACAGGGTCAGCGGGCCGAAGTCCTCGGCGCGGGCGCCGCCCACCCGGGGCACCGTGTCGTAGTACCGCTCCAGCGAGTCCAAGATCGTTGTCATCCGGACATCCAAGCAAAGCGGTGTCGCCACGGCACCCCGGTTTCAGGCGCCCGGTTTCAGGCGCCCTCCTTGAGGACCCGGGAGATCAGTGTCCGCTGCGCGTCCGAGAGGTTCGGGTCGTGACAGGACACCGTCCGCCCGTCCACCGTGATCTTGTACGAGAACCCGTCCCGCACGCCCGCCGGGGACTCCGGGGAATGGCCCGGCGGGCCCGGCCGGAGCGCCCGCCCGGCCAGCGCCCGCCATTCGTCCTCGTCCGGGCGGCCCGAGGTGTCCACCTCGGCCCGCCGTTCGATGCCCGCGAAGCCGCCCGTCCGCACCACCTGAATCCGCATGGCAGTCGTCCTACCCCACGATCGGTACGCCCACCACCGACCACGCCTTCTGCAGCGCCCGGTGCTCCGTGCCGCCGTCCCCGTACCGGGCCGCGGCCGCGGCGGTGGACAGCCGGGCGAAGTCCGTGAACTTGGCGTTCGAGGCCAGCTCCCCGCCCGTCAGGGTGTCGTACCAGATCTGCCCGGCCCGCTCCCAGGCCTTGCCGCCCAGTTCGGTGGCGGCGACGTAGAAGGCGTGGTTGGGGATGCCCGAGTTGATGTGCACCCCGCCGTTGTCGCGGTTGGTGGTCACGTAGTCGTCCATCGTGGCCGGCTGCGGGTCCTTGCCGAGCTCGTCGTCGTCGTACGCCGTCCCGGGGGCCTTCATCGAGCGCAGCGCGACCCCGGTGACGTTGGGCCCGAGCAGCCCGGCGCCGATCAGCCAGTCGGCGTCCTCGGCCGTCTGCTCCAGGGAGTACTGCTTGATCAGCGAGCCGAAGACGTCCGACATCGACTCGTTCAGGGCGCCGGACTGGCCGAGGTAGGCCAGGTTCGCCGTGTACTGGGTGACCCCGTGGGTCAGCTCGTGCCCGATGACGTCGATCGACACGGTGAAGTCGAGGAAGAGGTCCCCGTCCCCGTCGCCGAAGACCATCTGCTGCCCGTCCCAGAAGGCGTTGTTGTACTCCTCGCCGTAGTGGACGGTCGCGTCCAGCGCGAGCCCGGAGTCGTCGATCGAGCGCCGCCCGAAGCCCTTCAGGAACAGTTCGAACGTGGCCCCGAGCCCCGCGTACGCCCGGTTGATGGTGGCGTCCTTGTCCAGCGGGTCGCCCTCGCCGCGCACCTTCTTCCCGGGCAGCCGGGTGCGGTGCTGGGCGTCGTAGATCGTCCGGCTCGGTTCGTCGGAGACGGGCGCCCCGAGCGCGGGGGCGATCCCGCGGACGGCGGTGACCCGGCGGCGGGTGCGCAGCATGGAGTCGTGTTCGAGGGTGCGCTGGGCGAGGTCGGCGCGCCGGGAGTCCGCGGACAGGGAGGCCTTGTCGAGCAGGTGCGGCGGCACGACGGTGCAGAAGACGGGGTGACGGTGAGCGTGGGAGGCATTCATGTCCGGAAATGTGGCAGCGGGTCACTGCAGTGTCACTACCCGCGACCATGATTCATTCGCATGTCCGAAAGCCGTATCGCCGGGTTGACGGATCGAACCGACTCCGGTGGGAGAATGGAGGTCTAGGTCACATTCGGTACAAATCGGACTCTCGGGTCTTGCATACTGAAACACGTCCTCGCCTTACGGCGCGGCTCGGTTAGGCTCGGCCCATCATGCGTATCGGGCTGCTTCTCCTTAGCTGCCGCGGCGAGGGTCTGTAGTCGTAGGCCGACCCCCTCCCCGCGGAGTTTGGTGTTGCGGTTTTTACGACCGCCGTCGGCCGTCCCAGCGAACTACACGCGGACACGCGAGGAGCCCAACGCCATGAGCCAGCAGCCTTTTGTCGGTCGCCCCACGCCCATCACCAACGCGACCCACAGCCAGAAGTCCTCCGGGATGCCGATCCACAAGTACGGCCAGTACGAGCAGGTGGACATCTCCGACCGCACCTGGCCCGACGCCCGCGTCACCAAGGCTCCCCGCTGGCTCTCCACCGACCTGCGCGACGGCAACCAGTCGCTGATCGACCCGATGACCCCCGCACGCAAGCGCGAGATGTTCGACCTGCTGGTGCGCATGGGCTACAAGGAGATCGAGGTCGGCTTCCCGTCCTCCGGCGAGACCGACTTCGCCTTCGTGCGCTCCATCATCGAAGAGGGCGCGATCCCGGACGACGTCACCATCTCCGTACTGACCCAGGCCCGCGAGGACCTGATCGAGCGGACCGTCGAGTCGCTGGTCGGCGCCAAGCGCGCCACCGTGCACCTGTACAACGCGACCGCCCCGACCTTCCGCCGCGTGGTCTTCCGCGGCTCGAAGGAGCAGATCAAGCAGATCGCCGTCGACGGCACCCGCCTGGTCATGGAGTACGCCGAGAAGCTGCTGGGCCCCGAGACCACCTTCGGCTACCAGTACAGCCCGGAGATCTTCACCGACACCGAGCTGGACTTCGCCCTGGAGGTCTGCGAGGCCGTCTGCGACGTCTGGCAGCCGTCCGAGGGCCGCGAGATCATCCTGAACCTGCCCGCCACCGTGGAGCGCTCGACGCCGTCCACGCACGCGGACCGCTTCGAGTGGATGGCCCGCAACCTGACCCGCCGCGAGCACATCTGCATCTCCGTGCACCCCCACAACGACCGCGGCACCGCCGTCGCCGCCGCCGAGCTGGCCCTGATGGCCGGTGCCGACCGCATCGAGGGCTGCCTGTTCGGGCAGGGCGAGCGCACCGGCAACGTCGACCTGATCACGCTGGGCATGAACCTGTTCTCGCAGGGCATCGACCCGCAGATCGACTTCTCCCAGATCGACGAGATCCGCCGCACCAGCGAGTACTGCAACCAGATGGAGGTCCACCCGCGCCACCCCTACGCGGGCGACCTGGTCTACACCGCCTTCTCCGGCTCCCACCAGGACGCCATCAAGAAGGGCTTCGACGCCTTGGAGGCCGACGCGGCCGCCAAGGGCGTCACCGTCGACGACATCGAGTGGGCGGTCCCGTACCTGCCCATCGACCCGAAGGACGTCGGCCGCTCCTACGAGGCGGTCATCCGGGTCAACTCGCAGTCCGGCAAGGGCGGCATCGCGTACGTCCTGAAGAACGACCACAAGCTGGACCTGCCGCGCCGCATGCAGATCGAGTTCTCCCGGATCATCCAGGCCAAGACCGACGCCGAGGGCGGCGAGGTCACGCCGAAGGCGATCTGGGAGGTCTTCGCGGACGAGTACCTGCCCAACCCCGAGAACCCGTGGGGCCGCATCCAGCTGCGCTCCGGCCAGACCACCACCGACAAGGACGGCACGGACACGCTGACCGTCGAGGCGGTCGTGGACGGCGTGGACACCGTTCTGGACGGCACCGGCAACGGTCCGATCTCGGCCTTCTTCGACGCGCTGGCCGGCATCGGCGTCGACGCCCGCCTGCTGGACTACACCGAGCACACCATGAGCGAGGGTGCCTCCGCCGTGGCCGCCTCGTACATCGAGTGCGCGATCGACGGCCGGGTCCTGTGGGGCATCGGCATCGACGCCAACACCACCCGCGCCTCCCTGAAGGCGGTCATCTCCGCCGTCAACCGCGCGGGCCGCTGACCCACTCGTAGGTGAACACCTCGTAGGTGAACCCCGTCCCTCCTCCCGGAGGGGCGGGGTTCCGCCGTTCCCGGCCGGGGTGCGTCAGCAGGCCCAGCGCGCTCAGCGGGCCAGGTAGCCGCCGTCCACCGGAAGCACCACGCCCGTCACGAACGAAGCGGCGTCGGAGGCCAGGAAGGCGATGACCCGCGCCACCTCCTCCGGCTCGCCGAGCCGGCCCATCGGGTGCGCGGCGGACATCTCCGCCAGGTACTCGGGGCCGCCCGGCTCGTCGTCCAGGGCCAGCACCCGCTCCGTACGGATGGTGCCGGGGGCCACCGCGTTGACCCGGATCCCGCGCGCCGCCCACTCCACCGCGAGGTGCTTGGTCAGCCCCGACGCGACGAACTTCGCCGGGCCGTACGCGGCCTGCCGGGCCTGCCCGGCCACCCCCGAGATCGAGGACACGCAGACCAGCGCCCCGCCGGGCCGCTCCTGCGCGGTCATCGCCTCGATGGCGTACTTGCAGGTGAGGAACATGCCGCGGCCGTCGATCGCCATGACGTGGTCCCAGTCCTCCGGGCTGGTCTCCCGTACATCCGAAAGAGGGAGCACCCCGGCGTTCGCCACGGCGACGTCGAGGCGTCCGTAAGCCCCGACCGCGGCGGCGACCATCGCGAGGTTGGCCTCCGGATCGGACACGTCACCGGTCACCGTGGTGATGCCGAACCCCTCGGCGGCAAGCGATGTACGCAGGGACTCGACGCCGGGGCCATTGATGTCGGCCGCGGTGACCCGGGCCCCCGAGCGGGCCAGCAGCGCGGCGGTGGCCCGGCCGATCCCGCTCGCGGCGCCCGTCACCAGGCAGGACTTCTCGTTCATGGGGCAGACCTTAGGGCTCGGCGGTGGGGGGCACGGATCGGCCAAGTCCGGGCGGTGGGACATGTTGTCCTGTCACACGACTGACGCGGCCTCATCTATGTGGCTAACATCACGCCAACCCGGCGATGTTGCCGGAAGGTTACGGAGGTGCGACGTGCTGCCAGTTCGTGGTGGGGACGGCCGGAAGCTGACGGTCTGGGGCATCCGTACCACCTGGAGCACCGTGGGGGACGGGGAGTTCTTCTGCCCCTCCTGCGGTGGCGACCGCAACTACCGCAGGCGCACAGGGCGCCGCAGGTTCACCGTCCTCGGGGTGCCGCTGCTGCCGCGCGGGCACGCCGGGCCGATCGTCGAGTGCCAGGGCTGCCGCGACCGCTTCGACACCGAGGTCCTGGACCACCTCACCACCACCCGCTTCACGGCGATGCTGCGCGACGCCGTGCACACCGTGAGCCTCGCCGTGCTCGCGGCGGGCGGGACGGCCTCCCGCGGGGCGCTGGAGGCCGCGGTGGGCGCCGTACGGGCCGCCGGGTTCCCCGACTGCACCGAGGAGCAGCTGGAGGCCCTCGTGGCGGCGCTGACCGCGGACGAGGGCCGGCTCGGGCTGTACGACGTCCCCGAGTGCTGCGGGGCCGCACTGTCCATCGAGCTCCACGAGGCCCTGGAGCCGCTGGCACCGCACCTGGCGGGACCGGGGCGCGAGTCGATCCTGCTCCAGGGCGCCCGCATCGCACTCGCGGACGGCCCGTACACCCCGGCCGAGCGCGAGGTGCTCTCCACCGTCGGCGCGGCGCTGCGCATCGACGTGGACGAGGTGGGCCGGCTGCTGTCGGCGGTCCGGGCACCCTGACCGGCCTTGCCGGGGCGTCCCGGCGATGAACCGCGCACGTCGGCGACCCCCTGGGCGGTGAGGCCGACGGCCGGCGATGCGTGCCCCGCCATCGGATCGCTCACCGCGTGGAGCGATCCGGTAAGCGGCTAAACGGCGCGATGCAGGTGTTGGGCGCCCGCTGAGCGGACGCGATCCGTCCGAATCACGCCCCCAGGACGTAACGATCCGGCCTCGCAGGGCCGATTTCGGGTCCCGTGAACGTCATGTGAACGCCGGACGCGACTCCTCCACACACCGGGAGTCCACCAGTTGGACGGCCGGAGTCGTGCCTCCGATTGCGCGTCGCCGAGCGCTCCAGGAGCCGGTAACCGCACGTCAGGGCATGTGCCCTTCGCTGCCGCGCAGACGGAACGGTGCCCCTTGGAGGGCTCTGCGCATACCCCGCCGGAGGAACCCGCACCACTGTAGAAACCTACAGAGCAGCCTCGCAGGAGAGTCAACAATTTGTGTAAGTCGACGATATCTGTGAGGCCCCACACAGGCGTTCAATTCCGGTCACACGACGAGAAGGCGCCGCCAGCGCGGCGCGGCCTCGATGCACATCAACGTGAACGCACTGACAACCCCGGCGGATCAACGGGATAGCGACCCACTCCGGCCGGGGATAACCAGATCTCCTCTCAATTACCTACCTCATTGAAGGGCAAGGCAGAGATGGCACGTGTCGCCGCCCGGCTTTCCACCAGTGGAGAGCAGAGCACGCACCCGGTCGACGAGGTGCTCCCCCTCCCCAAGCTCGCGCTGTACGGCTTCCAGCACGTACTCGCGTTCTACGCCGGCGCGGTGATCGTCCCGATCATTGTCGGCAACGCGCTGAAGCTGAGCCCTCAAGAGCTCGTCTACCTGATCAACGCGGACCTGTTCACCTGCGGTATCGCCTCGATCATCCAGGCCTTCGGCATCGGCCGGATCGGCGCGCGACTGCCACTGATCCAGGGCGTGACCTTCACGGCCGTCTCCCCGATGATCGCCATCGGCCTCGGCGCGGGGGGTGGTACAGCGGCTCTGCTCGTCATCTACGGCGCGGTCATCACCGCGGGCATCGCGACCTTCGCCTTCGCCTGGCTGCCGGCCAAGGCCTTCAAGACGGTCATGCGGCTGTTCCCGCCGGTCGTCACCGGCACGGTGATCACCGTTCTGGGCATCGTTCTGATCCCCGTCGGCCTGAACGACGCGGCGGGCGGCCTCGGCAGCCCCGACTTCGGCGACCCGAAGAACTTCGCCTACGCCGGCGGCACGATGCTCTTCATCCTCGTCCTGATGAAGATCGGCCGGCCGTTCCTCTCCAGCATCTCGATCCTCCTCGGCCTGGTCGTCGGCACCGCCGTGGCCTTCCTCCTCGGGGACGCGAAGTTCGGCGACGTCAGCCAGTCCGACTGGATCGGTGTCACCACCCCCTTCCACTTCGGCATGCCGAAGTTCGAGTGGTTCCCGATCGTCCTGATGCTCATCGTCATGCTGATCACCATGGTCGAGACGACCGGCGACACCTACGCCGTCGGTGACATCGTCGGCAAGGAGGTCGACAGCGAGACCGTGGCCCGCGCCCTGCGTGCCGACGGTGCCGCGACCGCCCTCGGTGGTGTCCTCAACTCCTTCCCGTACGTCGCCTTCGCCGAGAACGTCGGCCTGGTGCGCATGACGAAGGTCAAGAGCCGGTTCGTGGTCGTCGCAGCCGGCGTGTTCATGATCATCCTGGGTCTGCTGCCCAAGGCCGCCGCCATCGTCGCCGCCGTCCCGCACGGCGTCCTCGGCGGCGCCGCGACCGTCATGTTCGGCATGGTCGCCCTGGCCGGTATCCAGACCCTGGCCAAGGTGGACCTCAAGGAGGAGAAGAACGCGCTGATCGTCGGCGTCTCCCTCGCCTTCGCGCTGCTCCCCGCGACCGTCCCGGTCTTCTTCAGCGACAAGTACATGGACGGGGACCTGTCCTCGCTCCTCAACAGTGGTGTCACCCTGGGTGCCACTGCGGCCATCGTCCTCAACCTGGTCTTCAACGGCATGGGCAAGGACGACGCCCACGACGCTCCGAAGGCCGAGCTGCCGCTCCAGCCGGTGGCCGCCCCGGCCGGAGCCGAGAAGGCCGCGGACGACGCCGAGAAGGTTTCGGCTGGCGCCGAGAAGGCCCCGGTAGGAGCCGAGAAGGCCCCGGCCGGCGCCGAGAAGGCGGACGAGACGGAGACGCCCGCCTCCTCCTGATCCTCCCAAGGGGTGCTGGCCCCTCGTCCGGACGCTCATCCGGACGAGGGGCCATCGCTGTGCCCGTACAGGTGACAATGGGCCCATGAGTCTGTTCCGCGACGACGGCATCGTGCTGCGCACCCAGAAGCTGGGTGAGGCGGACCGCATCATCACGCTGCTCACCCGGGGCCACGGCAAGGTCCGGGCGGTCGCCCGCGGGGTACGGCGTACGAAGTCCAAGTTCGGGGCCCGGCTGGAACCTTTCTCCCACGCCGACGTGCAGTTCTTCGCGCGCGGCAACGAGCTGATCGGCCGCAGCCTCCCGCTCTGCACCCAGACCGAGATCATCGCCCCGTACGGCAACGGCATCGTCACCGACTACGCCCGTTACACCGCCGGTACCGCGATGCTGGAGACCGCCGAGCGCTTCGCCGAGAACGAGGGCGAGCCCGCCGTCCAGCAGTACCTGCTGCTCGTCGGAGCCCTGCGCACCCTCTCGCGCGGCGAACACGAACCGCATCTCATCCTCGACGCCTTCCTGCTGCGCTCCCTCGCCGTCAACGGCTACGCGCCAAGCTTCCAGGACTGCGCGAAGTGCGGGATCCACGGCCCCAACCGGCACTTCTCCGTCGCCGCGGGCGGGGTGATATGCGGGGACTGCCGGGTGCCCGGCAGCGTCGTACCCTCGTCGGAGGCCATCGCCCTGCTCAGCGCGCTGCTGACGGGCGACTGGGGGTATGCCGACGCCTGCGAGGCGAGGCATGTCCGGGAGGGCAGCGGGCTGGTCTCGGCCTATTTGCACTGGCATCTGGAGCGCGGGCTACGCTCCCTGCGATACGTCGAGAAATAGGAGCTGGGCACATGGCACGACGCGGGATTCTGGGACGCTCTCGCCGCGAGTACAAGGTTCCCGAGCCGCACCCGTCCGGTGCGCGCCCCCCGAAGATCCCCGGCGAACTGGTCCCGAACCACGTCGCGATCGTCATGGACGGCAACGGCCGCTGGGCCAAGGAGCGCGGTCTGCCGCGTACCGAGGGCCACAAGGTCGGCGAGGGCGTCGTGCTCGACGTGCTCAAGGGCTGCCTGGAGATGGGCGTCAAGAACCTCTCCCTCTACGCCTTCTCGACGGAGAACTGGAAGCGCTCGCCCGACGAAGTCCGCTTCCTGATGAACTTCAACCGCGACGTCATCCGCCGCCGCCGCGACGAGATGAACGAGCTGGGCATCCGCATCCGCTGGGTCGGCCGCATGCCGAAGATGTGGAAGTCGGTCGTCCAGGAGCTCCAGATCGCCCAGGAGCAGACCGTCGACAACGACGCGATGACCCTGTACTTCTGCGTGAACTACGGCGGCCGCGCGGAGATCGCGGACGCGGCGCAGGCCATCGCCCGCGACGTCGCGGCCGGGAAGCTGGACCCGTCGAAGGTGAACGAGAAGACCTTCGCGAAGTACATCTACTACCCGGACATGCCGGACGTGGACCTCTTCCTGCGGCCCAGCGGCGAGCAGCGCACCTCCAACTACCTGCTCTGGCAGAGCGCCTACGCCGAGATGGTCTTCCAGGACGTGCTGTGGCCCGACTTCGACCGCCGCAACCTCTGGGCGGCCTGCCTGGAGTACGCCCAGCGCGACCGCCGTTTCGGCGGCGCCGTCCCGAACCAGCCCGAGGGCCCCGGCGCGGCGGGCTGACCCCCCTCCCTTAGGATCCCCGCTCATGGACGACATGGGTGGGGATCAGCTGTACCGGATACACGAGCCGGCAGCGGGTGGACAGGCGGTCGAGCTCCACTACACGCCGACGACGGCGGACATGGCCGAGGCGCTGCGCGCCCGCAACAAGACCCGGGCCGGGCGCCGTCAGCGTCGGCCGTGGATCTACACGGGCCTGCTGGGCCCCGTGCCGGCCGCGGCGATGATCGTGCAGGACGGCGAGGTGGCCCCCGTGACGGTGGGGCTGCTCACGGTCATCGTGTTCAGCTGGGTGTTCGTGTTCTCCGGCCACCGGATCATGGCCCGGGCCTACCGGGGGGTGCTGGAGGCGGCGGGCGACTGCAGGGCGGTCGTCGACGGAGACGGGGTGGCCGTCACCGGGTCACGGTCCTCCAGCCACCACCAGTGGGCCGCTCTGGCCCACTACGCCGAGACGCCGGACCACTTCGCGGTGTTCTCCGGGGACAAGCAGGCGATCATGGTGATGGTGCTGCCCAAGCGCGGCCTCGCGGCCCCCGAGGACGCGGACCGGCTGCGGGCGATCCTGGACGGGAACCTGACGCGGGTCTAGGACGCCGCGGCGGCGCAGTCCGCGCAGGTGCCGAAGATCTCCACCGTGTGGGCCACGTTCACGTAGCCGTGCTCGGCCGCGATGGACTCCGCCCACTTCTCCACCGCCGGGCCCTCCACCTCGACCGCCTTGCCGCACTTGCGGCAGACCAGGTGGTGGTGGTGTTCCCCGGTCGAGCAGCGGCGGTAGACGGACTCGCCGTCGCTGGTGCGCAGGACGTCGACCTCACCGGCGTCCGCGAGCGACTGGAGAGTGCGGTACACGGTGGTCAGGCCCACGGAGTCGCCACGGTGCTTGAGCATGTCGTGGAGTTCCTGGGCGCTGCGGAACTCGTCCACCTCGTCCAGCGCGGCCGCCACTGCGGCTCGCTGCCGGGTGGATCGTCCTCGTACTGGCGCGTTCATCTCGCCAGGCGCAGTCGCCACCGGTTCCTCCTCGTATAGGCCTCCGGTCATTGTGCCAGGCGACGGCAGGCCCTAGACCTTCACGTCGTCCCGGGTGCACACCTCTTCGGCGGCGCGGGCCGCTCTGGCACGCCGCCGCGCCAGCGGCGTGGACACGGCGGTCATCACCATGAAGACGGCGATGGCGAGCAGCACGATGGTCGCACCGGAGGGCGCGTTGACGTAGTACGTGGTCACCGTCCCGGTCAGGGAGACCAGCAGGGCGATCACCATGGACAGCGACAGGGTCGCGGCGAACCCGCGGGTGACGCGCTGGGCGGCCGCCACCGGGATCACCATCAGGGCGCTGACCAGCAGCAGGCCCACGATGCGCATGGCGACGGTGACGGTGACCGCGGCGGTCACGGCGATCAGCAGGTTGAGCGCGCGCACCGGCAGGCCGGTGACCCGGGCGAACTCCTCGTCCTGGCAGACGGCGAAGAGCTGCCTGCGCAGCCCGAGGGTGACGGCGAGGACGAACGCCGCGAGGACCACCACGGCGATGACGTCCTCGGGCAGGACGGTGGTGATCGAGCCGAACATGGCGCTGAGGAGATTGCTCGTGGAACCGCCTCCCACGCTGATGATCATGACGCCGCCGGCGAGGCCGCCGTAGAACAGCATGGCGAGCGCGACGTCGCCGCTGGTCTTGCCGCGGGAGCGGATGTACTCCATGACGGTCGCGCCGAGGACGGCGACCAGGGTGGCCATCCAGACCGGGCTGGTGTTGAGCACGAAGCCCAGCGCGACGCCGGTCATGGCGACGTGGCCGAGACCGTCGCCCATGACCGCCTGGCGGCGCTGGACGAGATAGGTGCCGATCGCGGGCGCGGTGATGCCCACCAGGGCGGCGGCGATCAGCGCGCGCACCATGAGGGGGGAGTCGAGGATGTCCATCAGCTCAGCAGTCCCGTCCGCAGGGGCTCGGCGTCGTGCGCCGCGTGGGGGTGTACGTGGTCGTGGCCGGGCAGCGCGTGCTGGCCGACGGCCTCCGGGGGCGGGCCGTCGTGGACGACGCAGCCGTCGCGCAGGACGACGGCGCGGTCGATCTGCGGCTCCAGCGGGCCCAGCTCGTGCAGGACGAGGAGGACGGTGGTGCCGGCGGCGACCTGCTCGCGCACGGCGCTCGCGAGGACCTCCTGGTTGGCGAGGTCGATGCCGGCCATCGGCTCGTCCATGATCAGCAGTTCGGGCTCCACGGAGAGGGCCCGGGCTATGAGTACGCGCTGGTGCTGGCCGCCGGAGAGGGCGTCGACGGAGGCGTCGGCGTACGACTCCATGTCGACGAGGGCGAGGGCCCGCTCCACGGCGGCCTTGTCGGCCCTGCGCAGGAATCCGAAGCGGGAGCGGGCGAGCCGGCCGGCGGAGACGACCTCGCGGACGGTGGCAGGGACTCCGCTGGCGGCGGTGGTGCGCTGCGGGACGTACCCGATGCGCGACCAGTCGCGGAAGCGCTTGAAGTCGGTGCCGAAGAGGGAGAGGGAGCCGTCGGTGAGCGGGACCTGGCCGACCACGGCGCGGACGGCCGTGGACTTGCCGGAGCCGTTGGCTCCGAGCAGCGCGACGACCTCACCGCGGTGGACGGTGAGGTCGATCCCGCGCAGCACGGGGCGCGAGCCGAGCGAGGCCGTGGCCCCGCGCAGGGATATGACGGGCTGGTCGTCGTCCCGTCGGGGCGTGGACTGCATGGCTCGCGCCTCCGTTGCTGCTGTCATTACTTGGCTCCGAGCGCCTTCTGGAGGTTCTTCAGGTTGGACCGCATGACCTCGAAGTAGTCAGCGCCCTGGGACTTGTCGGTGATTCCCTCGAGCGGGTCGAGGACATCGGTCTTGAGGCCGGTGTCCCCCGCGAGGCTCTTCGCGGTCTTGTCGCTGGCCAGGGTCTCGAAGAACACCGTGGAGACATTGTCCTTCTTCGCGACCGCCTGGAGCTCCTTCATCCGGGCCGGGCTGGGCTCGGACTGCGGGTCGACCCCGGAGATCGACTCCTGGTCCAGGCCGTAGCGCTCGGCGAGGTAGCCGAAGGCGGAGTGGGTGGTGATGAAGGTCTTGGTGGCCGTGTTCTTCAGGCCGTCCTTGAACTCGGTGTCCAGCGCGCCCAGTTTGCCGACCAGCTCGGCGGTGTTCTTGTCGTAGTCCGCCGCGTGGTCCGGGTCGGCCTTCTTCAGGGCCGCGCCGACGCCCTGGGCGATCTCCGCGTACTTGGTGGGGTCGAGCCAGACGTGCGGGTCCTCGCCGGCCTCGCCGTGGGCGTGGCCGTCCCCTTCTTGTTCGTGGGCGTGCTCGTCGCCGTCGGTGTGCTCGTGGCCGGCCTCGCCGTGGCCGGGCTCGCTGCCGTGGGCCTCCAGCTTGGTGAGGGCGGCGGCGTCGACGATGTTCTTGACGCCGGACTGGGCGACGGCCTTGTCGACGGCGGGCTGAAGGGTCTTGAGGTAGAGGATCACGTCGGCTTCGCCGAGCTTCGTGGCCTGCTTCGGCGTGATCTCCAGGTCGTGCGGTTCGACGCCCGGCTTGGTCAGGATGTCGACCTTCACGTGGTCCTTGCCGATCTGCTCGGCGAGGAACTGCATCGGGTAGAACGACGCCGTCACGTCGAGCTTGCCGTCCTTGCCGCCATCGGCGGCCGTGGCGCCGGAGCAGGCGGTGAGGGCCGTGGCACCGAGGGCGACGGCGGCGGCGAGGGCGGCGGTGGGTATGAGGCGTCGTACGTTCATGACATCCATTTTCATCAAAGATGGAAACGATTGTCAAAAACGCTGGTGAGGGGCCCGCGGAGGGGGCGTGGAAGGGGGGTCCCGATTTGAAAGGGGAGGTGCGGGCGCCGGTAACCTAAAGACTTCGCCGTTCGTCCTCGTAATGAAGAGAGCACCGTGGCCGCCGACAAGATCGACACCATCGTCAGCCTGAGCAAGCGCCGTGGCTTCGTTTTCCCGTGCAGTGAGATCTACGGCGGCTCCAAGGCCGCCTGGGATTACGGCCCGCTGGGTGTCGAGCTCAAGGAGAACATCAAGCGCCAGTGGTGGAAGGCGATGGTCACCGGGCGTGAGGACATCGTCGGTATCGACTCGTCCGTGATCCTGGCCCCCGAGGTCTGGGTGGCCTCCGGTCACGTCGCGACCTTCTCGGACCCGCTGACCGAGTGCACCGCCTGTCACAAGCGGCACCGCGCGGACCACCTGGAAGAGGCGTACGAGGCCAAGCACGGCCGCCTGCCCGCCAACGGCCTCGCCGACGTCAACTGTCCCCACTGCGGCGTGAAGGGTCAGTTCACCGAGCCCAAGCAGTTCTCCGGCATGCTGGAGACCCACCTCGGCCCGACCCAGGACACCGGCTCCAAGGCGTACCTGCGCCCCGAGACCGCCCAGGGCATCTTCACCAACTTCGCCACCGTGCAGACCACCTCGCGCAAGAAGCCCCCGTTCGGCATCGCGCAGATGGGCAAGTCCTTCCGCAACGAGATCACCCCCGGCAACTTCATCTTCCGCACGCGCGAGTTCGAGCAGATGGAGATGGAGTTCTTCGTCAAGCCGGGCGAGGACGAGCAGTGGCAGGAGTACTGGATGGCCGAGCGGTGGAACTGGTACCGCGACCTCGGCATCCGCGAGGAGAACATCCGCTGGTACGACCACCCGAAGGAGAAGCTGTCCCACTACTCGAAGCGCACCGCCGACATCGAGTACCGCTTCAACTTCGGTGGCAACGAGTTCTCCGAGCTCGAAGGCGTCGCCAACCGCACGGACTTCGACCTCAAGGCCCACTCCGCCGCCTCGGGCGCGAACCTGATCTACCACGACCAGGAGTCGGGCGAGCGCTACACCCCGTACGTCATCGAGCCGGCGGCCGGTGTCAACCGCGCCATGCTCGCCTTCATGCTCGACGCGTACAACGAGGACGAGGCCCCGAACGCCAAGGGCGTCATGGAGAAGCGCACCGTGATGCGCCTCGACCCGCGCCTGGCCCCGGTCAAGGTCGCCGTCCTGCCGCTGTCCCGCAACGCGCAGCTGTCGCCGAAGGCCAAGGGCCTCGCCGCCGACCTGCGCAAGAACTGGAACATCGACTTCGACGACGCGGGCGCCATCGGCCGCCGCTACCGCCGCCAGGACGAGATCGGTACGCCGTTCTGCGTCACCGTCGACTTCGACACCCTGGACGACAACGCGGTGACCGTGCGCGAGCGCGACACCATGAAGCAGGAGCGCGTCTCCCTGGACCAGATCCAGACCTACCTCGGCAGCCGCCTCCTCGGCTGCTAGGTCCGGCACGGTTGGAAGGACCGGTGGCCCGGTGCGCATGTCGCGCACCGGGCCACCGGTCTTTCCCGTGCTTCAGGCCGTCGCACGGCCCTCGGCGGCAGCCGCCTCGGTCGCCTCGGCCTCGGCCGCGCGGCGCTCGCCCTCGGCCTGGGACCGCTTTCCGTAGAGGGCGGTCCAGACGCCCAGGGCGCCCAGCACCGCGTAGAGCAGGACGGGGCTGAGGACCACCATGGTCTTGGTGTCCAGGACGTACGCCAGCACGATCCGGACCAGCCCCTCGATCACGTAGGCCACGCCCCAGACCAGGGTCATGGTGCGCAGGGTGGTGCGGAAACCCTCGTACTGCCACAGGCCGTTCCACCAGGCGGTGCTCTCCGGGGTGCCGTCGGTGGCGAACTTGCGGCCGAAGTAGAACATCAGCGGGCGCGGTGCGAACAGGGTGGCCAGGCAGAGCAACCCGAACAGCCCGGTGATGCCCGAGTCCTTGATCAGCAGACTCCTGGCCGAGTGGTCGCCGGCGAGCGAGACGACGGCCGTGATCGCGATGAACACCAGGGTGACGACGGCGAATTCGTCGAGCTTGCGCCGCCAGGCCAGGCTGATGACGCTGTCGAGCACCGGCCAGGCGCTGCTGAGGAGCAGCGCCGAGAACTCGCTCCACCCGTGGTCGTCGACGAGCGTGCGGTAGGTGATGATCGGCGCGACCACATTGAGCCCGATGGTCAGGATCCAGCCAAGGGCGGTCGCGGTCCCGGAGCGGGCGGGAGGTTCGGGTCGTGCTTCTTGGACTGACATGGTTCCCCCTGGACGTGCCTGATGCGTGCGGTAGGGGGACCGTAAGGACACCGTGTGGCGTGTACAAGCCAAACGCGCCGAGGGAGCGACGGGTCAGGCGCGCAGACCCCGGATGACCAGGGCGGTGACCGCCTCGAACTCGGCGATGATCGTGGGCGAGTGCCAGTCGGCCGCGTACTGCGGGTCGTGGAAGCGCCCGGTGGCGTAGAAGACCGCGCGGGCCGCCGCGGGCACGTCGTCCGCGGCGAGCGTGCCCGCCGCCACGCCCTCGGCGATGATCCGGGCCAGCTGGTCGATCAGCTCGTGCAGGTGCGAGTCGACCACACCGCTGTTCTCGGCGAGCAGCACCGTGTAGGTGGCGAACAGCTCGGGATCGTCGCCCGACTTGTGGCGCTTGGCCGCGAAGAGCGCCTCCAGCCAGGCCTCCAGCTTGGAGGGTGCGCTCTCGGCGGGCGCCGAGGCGATCTCCTCCAGCATGACCACGCTCTTGGCGAGCCAGCGGTCCGTGACCGCCTCGCGCAGCGCCGCCTTCGAAGGGAAGTGCCGGTACACGCTGCCGTGGCTGACGCCCAGGGCACGGGCCACGTCCACCACGGTCGCCTTGGCCGGGCCGAAGCGACGCAGCACGTCCTCGGTGGTTTCGAGGATGCGCTCGGGGGTCAGGGGCTCGGTCGCGGCGGGGGACATGGGTACGACCGTACCGCCAGCTCAGCGCTCGCTGTCCAGGTGGGCCATCTGCGCCGCCGGATAACGCTCCCCTGCCGCGGCGCCGACGGGCACGGCCTCCTCGATGGCGGCCAGGTCTCCGGCGCCGAGGGATATCTCCAGGGCGCCCAGTGCCTCGTCCAGCCGATCCCGGCGCCGGGCGCCGACCAGCGGCACGATGTCGACGCCCTGCCGCGGGCCCTGGGCGAGCACCCAGGCGATGGCGGCCTGGGCGACGGTGACCCCCTTGCCCTCGGCGACCTTGCGCAGCGCGTCGACCAGATCGAGGTTCCGGTCGAGGTTGTCCCCCTGGAAGCGGGGGCTCATGCCGCGGAAGTCGCCGGGGCCCAGCGCGCGGTCCCGGGTGAAGTGGCCGCTGATCAGGCCGCGGGAGAGCACTCCGTACGCGGTCACGCCTATGCCGAGCTCGCGCGCGGTCGGCAGGATCTCGGCCTCGATGCCGCGGGAGATCAGCGAGTACTCGATCTGCAGATCGGAGATCGGGGCCACGGCGGCGGCCCGGCGCAGGGTGTCCGAGCCGACCTCGGAGAGCCCGATGTGGCGCACGTGTCCGGCCTCGACCGCCTCGGCGATGGCCCCGACGGTCTCCTCGATCGGCACGGCCGGGTCCACGCGGGCGATCCGGTAGATGTCGATGTGGTCCCGGCCGAGCCGCTGGAGGGAGTAGGCAAGGAAGTTCTTCACGGCCTCGGGCCGGCCGTCGTAGCCGGTGAAGCCGCCCTCGACCGTGCGCAGGGCGCCGAACTTGACGCTGGTCAGCGCCCTCTCGCGGGCCGCGGCGGGCGCGGTGCGCAGGGCCTCGTTGATCAGCAGTTCGTTGTGCCCCATGCCGTAGAAGTCGCCGGTGTCGAGCAAGGTGACGCCCGCGTCCAGGGCGGCGTGGATCGTCGCGATGGACTCGGCGCGGTCGGCCGTCCCGTAGAGGGCGGACATCCCCATGCAGCCCAGCCCCAGCGGGAAGACGGTGGGGCCGGTGCTGCCGAGGGTGCGGTGGGTGCCGGTAGTGGTCGTGATGGTGCTCTCGTTCGTCGTCATGGAACGAGAATGGCATGACGAGTGACAGATTTCAATATCTGTCACTCGTCAGTGTCGGGCGTCAGGACAGGATCCGCAGCGCCAGGGCGGCCGCCGCGACCACCGTGAGGACGGCCGCCGGTGCGAGCTCGTAGTCCTTGGCGCGCAGGTGGGTGATGACCGCGCCGATGAAGTAGAGGGTCACGCCGGTCGCCGCGGCGATCCCGAGTGGAGTGATCCACAGGCCCGCGACCAGGCCGATCGCTCCGGCGGCCTTCAGGGTGGCCAGTCGCGGCAGCCAGGAGTCCGGCACCTGGACCTTCTGCATGCTCGCGACGATCTGGTCGTTGCGCTGGAGCGTGAAGGTGGCGGAGGCGGTGAGCACCAGGGCGAGCAGACCGCCGACGACGGCGTAGGCGATGAACATGAGGAGTCTCCAACGATCGGTGATGGCTAATCATTGAATATCATCAACGATATGATCGATGCAATCATTCCTCCATTGCTACGATGTGACACATGACGGCAGATCAGGACGGATCGCACCCCCCGCAGCGGCTGGGCCTGCTGCTCGCCTGGCACGGATCGGTCACCCAGACCCGCATGAAGAGGGCGCTCGGCGTCGCCGGGCTCACCCCCCGGCACGCGATGACGCTGATGCACCTCGAGGACGGCCCCATCAGCCAGCGGGCGCTCGCCGAGCGGCTGGAGGTGGACCCGAGCGTGCTGGTCGGGATCCTGAACGACCTGGAGGGCGACGGCCTGGCCGAACGCCGCCGGGACCCCGCCGACCGCCGTCGCCACAACGTGGTCATCACCGCGGCGGGCGAAGCCGCCCTCGGCACGACGAACGCCGCCCTCGACGAGGTCGAGGACGGCATCTTCGCCGGTCTGTCGGGTCAGGAGCGCGAGGTCCTGCGCGGCCTCCTCGACCGGGTCAACACCTCGGCCGAGGACTTCAAGTGCGACGAATAGCGGCCGGCCGGGGCGCTACCCGCGCGGGACGCCCGCTTCCGCCGCCGCACTGACGGGCTCCTCCAGGGCGCGGGCCGTGCGGTCCGCCGTGCCGAGGGCCCAGGGCCCGGTCGTCGCCGCGCCCAGCACGAGCACGAGCGCTCCGCACACCGTGATGATCCACCACGCCGGGACCGCCGCCTCGACGAACCCGCGCCCGCCCGCCATCCCGGCCGCCAGCACCGCGCCCACGACGGCGACGCCCAGCGTGCTGCCGGTCTGGCGGCTGGTGGAGGCGATGGCGGCGGCCACGCCCGCCTGGGAGCGCGGCATCCCGGAGACGGCCGTATTGGTGATCGGAGCGTTGACCATGCCGAAGCCGAGGCCGTAGAGCACGTACCCGGTGAACAGCAGCGCGGTGGACGTCTCGCCCCGGAAGGCGGCGAACAGCAGCCCGCTCCCGCCCATCGCGGCGCCGGCGATCAGCAACGGCAGCCGCGGCCCGCGGCTGCCCACCAGCCGCCCCGACAGCGGAGCGACGGCGAAGGTCATGGCGGCCATCGGCAGCATGTAGAGCCCGGCGTGCAGTGCGTCCAGCCCCCGTACGTCCTGGAGGTACAGGGTGTTCAGGAAGAGGAAGCCGGCCATCGACGCGAACGCGCTGACCGCGATCACGGTCGCCCCGCTGAAGGGCGCGCTCCGGAAGAACCGCAGATCGATCAGCGGCTCCGCGCGCCGGGGCTCGTAGAGCAGCAGCCCCACCAGCGAGGCGACGGCCACCAGGGCGCATCCCATGATCAGCGGCGAGCGCCACCCGGCGGCCGGCGCCTCGATGATCCCGTACGTCACGCAGCCGAGCAGGGCCATGACCAGCACCTGGCCCACCGGATCCGGGCGCCGCGGCCGGGCGGCCCGGGACTCGGGGATGTGGCGCAGGGTCAGCACGAGCGCCGCGATGCCGATCGGCAGGTTGACCCAGAAGATCGAGCGCCAGCCCACGGAATCGACCAGCAGCCCGCCGATCAGGGGCCCCGCGGCCATCGAGATGCCCGCGACCGCGCCCCACACGCCGATGGCCCGCGCACGCTGGGCCGGATCGGTGAAGGTATTGGTGATGATCGACATCGCCACCGGGTTGAGCATCGCGCCGCCGACCGCCTGGACCATCCGGAAGAAGATCAGCCAGTCGAGTCCGGGGGCCAGCGAGCACAGCAGGGAACCGGCGGTGAAGAGCACCAGGCCGGTGACGAACACCTTGCGCCGCCCGATCCGGTCCGCTGTGGACCCCATGAGCATCAACAGCGAGGCCAGCACGAGCGTGTAGGCGTCGATCGACCACTGCATGCCCGCGACCGAGGCGTGCACGTCGCTGCGCATGGTGGGGAGCGCGACGTTGAGGACGGTGTTGTCGAGGCTGACGATCAGCAGGCTCATGCAGCAGATCGCCAGGACGAGCGTGCGCTGCCGGGAACTCGTCTCGATCATGCGGCCGATGGTACGTCCGCACCCATGGCTCCGGCATGCGGGACAATGGGCGGATGACCACGCTCCCCCCGCCCCTCGCGATCGGCCCGCACACCGTGCAGCCCCCGGTGGTGCTCGCGCCCATGGCCGGTATCACCAATGCCCCGTTCCGTACCCTCTGCCGGGAGTTCTCGGGCGGCAAGGGGCTGTTCGTGAGCGAGATGATCACGACGCGCGCCCTGGTCGAGCGCAACGAGAAGACCATGCAGCTGATCCACTTCGACGAGACCGAGAAGCCGCGCTCGATTCAGCTGTACGGGGTCGACCCCGTGACGGTCGGCAAGGCGGTCCGCATGATCGTCGAAGAGGACCGCGCCGACCACATCGACCTGAACTTCGGCTGCCCGGTCCCCAAGGTGACCCGCAAGGGCGGCGGCTCGGCCCTGCCCTACAAGCGGAACCTGCTGCGCGCGATCCTGCGCGAGGCCGTCGCGGGCGCCGGCGACCTGCCGGTGACCATGAAGATGCGCAAGGGCATCAATGACGAGCACCTCACCTACCTCGACGCCGGCCGGATAGCCGTCGAGGAGGGGATCACCGCCATCGCCCTGCACGGGCGCACCACCGCCCAGCACTACGGCGGCACCGCCGACTGGGAGGCCATCGCGCGGCTCAAGGAGCACGTGCCGGAGATCCCGGTGCTCGGCAACGGCGACATCTGGTGCGCTGAGGACGCGCTGCGCATGGTCCGGGAGACCGGCTGCGACGGCGTGGTCGTGGGGCGCGGCTGCCTTGGGCGGCCGTGGCTCTTCAACGACCTGGTGGCGGCCTTCGAGGGGCGCCCCGAGGACTTCCACAAGCCGACGCTGCGCGAGGTCGCGGCCACCATGCACCGCCACGCGCAGCTGCTGGGGGAGTGGATCGGGGACGAGGCGCGCGGGGTGATCGACTTCCGTAAGCACGTGGCCTGGTACCTCAAGGGCTTCGCGGTGGGTTCCGAGATGCGGGGCAAGCTCGCGGTGACCTCTTCGCTGGCCGAGCTGGACGCTCATCTGAGCGAGCTGGATCTGGATCAGGGATGGCCCGAGAGTGCGGACGGCCCGCGCGGCCGGACGTCCGGAAACAACCGAGTTGTCCTGCCGGAGGGCTGGTTGAAGGACCCGTACGACTGTGCCGGTGTGAGCGAGGACGCTGAACTGGACACCTCCGGCGGCTGACAAATCGCCCTGCGTGGCGCGTGATATACGCCACGCATGGGTGAGGTTTCGCTCAGATGAGCACTGAAGTCACGGGTAAGACTTTCAAAGGGTGGCACTGGGTGCCACCCTTTGTGCGTTCAAGTCTTGAACGCAAATGTATCGATGATCGCTCATCCGAGCGGGATTCCGGCCCAAATGGGCCCTCTCCCTTCGGCTTGTGAAGGCTTTTCGTACGTTCGCATTACCCGTGAGTTACTTTCGATCTGCTGGCGCACGGGTGGTTACAGCCGCATGTCGACCAAGTGGACATACCCAGAAGCCTTCGATCTGGGTATGTTCCTGGCCGTCAGGGCAGCCACCGAGCCTCGAGGAGTCGAGACCCGTGTCGGAAAACAAAGATCAGAAGCTCGTCTACGACTTCACCGAGGGCAACCGCGACCTCAAGGACCTTCTCGGCGGCAAGGGAGCCAACCTCGCCGAGATGACCAACCTTGGTCTCCCGGTCCCTCCCGGCTTCACCATCACCACCGAGGCCTGCAAGGTCTACCTCGAAAGCGGTACGGCCCCGGCCGCGCTGCGCGACGAGGTCAGCGCCCACCTTGCCGCCCTCGAGACGAAGATGGGCAAGAAGCTCGGCCAGTCGGACGACCCGCTGCTGGTCTCCGTGCGTTCCGGCGCCAAGTTCTCGATGCCCGGCATGATGGACACCGTCCTCAACATCGGCCTCTCCGACACGTCGGTGAAGGGCCTCGCCAAGCAGTCCGGCGACGAGCGCTTCGCGTGGGACTCCTACCGCCGCCTCATCCAGATGTTCGGCAAGACCGTCCTCGGCGTCGACGGCGAGCTCTTCGAAGAAGCCCTCGAAGAGGCCAAGGCCGCCAAGAAGGTCACCGTCGACACCGACCTCGACGCCGCCGACCTGAAGAAGCTCGTCACGCGCTTCAAGAAGATCGTGGCGAAGGAAGCCGGCCGCGAGTTCCCGCAGGACGCCCGCGAGCAGCTCGACCTCGCCGTCGAGGCCGTCTTCAACTCGTGGAACACCGACCGCGCCAAGCTCTACCGCCGTCAGGAGCGCATCCCCGGCGACCTGGGCACCGCCGTCAACATCTGCTCCATGGTCTTCGGCAACCTGGGCCCCGACTCCGGCACCGGCGTCGCCTTCACCCGCGACCCGGCCAGCGGCCACGCGGGCGTCTACGGCGACTACCTCCAGAACGCCCAGGGCGAGGACGTGGTCGCGGGCATCCGCAACACCGTGCCGCTCGCGGACCTGGAGGCCATCGACAAGGCCTCGTACGACCAGCTCATCACGATCATGACCACGCTGGAGACCCACTACAAGGATCTCTGCGACATCGAGTTCACCATCGAGCGCGGCCAGCTGTGGATGCTGCAGACCCGCGTCGGCAAGCGCACCGCCGGCGCCGCCTTCCGCATCGCCACCCAGCTCGTGGACCAGGGCCTGATCGACGAGGCCGAGGCGCTCCAGCGCGTCACCGGGCACCAGCTGGCCCAGCTGATGTTCCCGCGCTTCGACGACGATGCCAAGACGACGCTGCTGGGCCGCGGCATCGCCGCCTCCCCGGGCGCGGCGGTCGGCAAGGCCGTCTTCGACTCGTACACGGCCGTCAAGTGGTCCCGCTCGGGCGAGAAGGTCATCCTGATCCGCCGCGAGACCAACCCGGACGACCTGGACGGCATGATCGCCTCCGAGGGCATCCTGACCTCGCGCGGCGGCAAGACCTCGCACGCCGCCGTCGTCGCCCGCGGCATGGGCAAGACCTGTGTCTGCGGCGCCGAGGAGCTCGACGTCGACACCAAGCGCCGCCGCATGACGGTCGGCGAGACGGTCATCGAAGAGGGCGACGTCGTCTCCATCGACGGCTCCACCGGCAAGGTGTACCTGGGTGAGGTACCCGTCGTACCGTCCCCGGTCGTCGAGTACTTCGAGGGCCGCATGCACGCCGGCGCCGACGACGCCGACGAGCTCGTCGCCGCCGTGCACCGGATCATGGCCTACGCGGACCGCGTCCGCCGCCTGCGGGTGCGCGCCAACGCCGACAACGCCGAGGACGCGCTGCGCGCCCGCCGCTTCGGCGCCCAGGGCATCGGCCTGTGCCGCACCGAGCACATGTTCCTCGGTTCGCGCCGTGAACTGGTGGAGCGACTGATCCTCGCGGACACCGACGGCGAGCGCGAGGAGGCACTGAGTGCCCTCCTGCCGCTGCAGAAGAAGGACTTCGTCGAGCTCTTCGAGGCGATGGACGGACTGCCCGTCACCGTCCGCCTGCTCGACCCGCCGCTGCACGAGTTCCTGCCCGACATCACCGAGCTGTCGGTGCGCGTCGCCCTCGCCGAGTCCCGCAAGGACGCCAACGAGAACGACCTGCGCCTGCTCCAGGCCGTGCACAAGCTGCACGAGCAGAACCCGATGCTGGGTCTGCGCGGCGTCCGCCTCGGTCTGGTCATCCCCGGCCTGTTCGCCATGCAGGTCCGGGCGATCGCCGAGGCCGCGGCCGAGCGCAAGAACGCCAAGGGCGATCCCCGCGCCGAGATCATGGTCCCGCTCGTGGGCACCGTTCAGGAGCTGGAGATCGTCCGCGAGGAGGCCGACGCGATCATCGCCGAGGTCGAGGCCGCCACCGGCACCAGCCTCAAGCTGTCCATCGGCACGATGATCGAGCTGCCCCGCGCCGCCCTGACCGCCGGCCAGATCGCCGAGGCCGCGCAGTTCTTCTCCTTCGGCACGAACGACCTGACCCAGACCGTGTGGGGCTTCTCCCGCGACGACGTCGAGGCCAGCTTCTTCACGGCCTACCTGGAGAAGGGCATCTTCGGGGTCTCGCCCTTCGAGACCATCGACAGGGACGGCGTCGGCTCGCTGGTCCGCAGCGCCGTCGAGGCCGGCCGGGCCACCCGCCCCGACCTCAAGCTCGGCGTGTGCGGCGAGCACGGCGGTGACCCCGAGTCCGTCCACTTCTTCCACGAGGTCGGCCTCGACTACGTCTCCTGCTCGCCCTTCCGGATCCCGGTGGCGCGCCTGGAGGCCGGCCGTGCGGCCGCCGAGGCGAAGGGCAGCGACAGCCGCTGACCCCCGGCCCTGAGAAGGGCCCCCAAGACGGCGCGTCTGCCCCCGGGATCCCTGACCCCCGAGGGCAGACGCGCCTATTTTCACTTGTTCAACAAATCTTTACGCCAGCAGGCGGTGGACGGATCCCCACCCGTCCACCGCCGCTGTCATTCTGCCGGGCACGTCGGCGCTTCCCGTGCGACCGACCGCCAGGCCCCGCAAAGCCCCCCACGGCCTTCGCGGAGCGTTTCGGTCGCATCGGAGTGTGCCCGGCGGAGTACAGGATTTCGGTTGTCACGCCTCTGCCGAAAGGGGTTTCAACTGTGGCCGAAAGGGCGTGGTGACCACGTGTGACGGCATGCATACTCATGGGGCGGGGGGATTGCGGTTGCACAGGTGGGGGTTCGGTGCTGCGTATCCATTTCACTGGAGTGGACCTGGCACGCGTACGGATGGCAGGGCGTCCCGATGCGTTGTGGGAAACGATTCTCAGCTTTCATCGCTTAAGAGACCGGCGAGATGTCCGGTTGTTCGGTGAATGGCGGACGGAATCCAGAATCAGGTTGAACAGTGAAACACGCATGCTCGGTATGCTTATACCGAGCAAGGGTTATTTTCCCGATTTCCTGACACCCGTCGAGGGGCGGTACGGGTGGGACGTCGGTCTCGACGCCCTGCGCGGGATCCGCCCCGAGCGGATGCGGCGGGAGATGCGACTGCTGGGCGGGGCCGGTACCGCGGTGATGCCGCCGAGGCTCCGGGATTTCATGGAGGACGGGACCAAGCACCTGCCGAGGCTGCTGGGCGAGCTGCGGGCGTACCACCGGGCGGCCGTCGAGCCGTACTGGACCCACATCCAGGCCCAGATCGAGGCCGAGCGGGCCGCACGCGGGCGCGCCCTGCTGGACGGGGGCGCGGACGAGCTGCTGGCCTCGCTGCCGCCGATGCTGCGCTGGCGGGCGCCCGTGCTGGAGTGCGACTACCCCGTGGACCGGGACGTCCGGCTGCGGGGGCGCGGGCTGCTGCTCCAGCCGTCCTTCTTCTGCCGGCGCACCGCGGTGACCCTGCACGACCCGGAGCTGCCGCCGGTGCTGGTCTACCCGGCCGCCGCGCAGCTCGCCTCGGCGCCCACGGGGGGCGAGGGGGCACGGCCGGCGGTGGAGGAGCAGCGGGTCCGCACGCTGGGCAAGCTCGTCGGGCACACCCGCTCGGTGGTGCTGCGGGCCATCGGGGACGGGGCCACCACGAGCGAGCTGGCCCGGCGCGCCGGGGTCTCGCTGGCCTCCGCGAGCCAGCACGCGTGCGTGATGCGGGAGGCGGGGCTGGTGACGACGCTGCGGCACGGGAACGCGGTGCTGCACACCGTGACGCCGCTGGGGGCCGCGCTGCTGAAGGGTGGGGCCGTGGCGTCGTGACGTGGCCGCACCCCGGTGGGTTGAACCCGCCGGGGTGCGGCCGTCAGTCAGGGCGCGGCGCCGTTGCCGGGGCGCCGCCCCGGACCCTCTCCCCCAGCTACCGCTGGGAGGTGCCCCCACCAGACTCCGTCCGGGGGGACCCCCACGCCTCAAACGCCGGCGGGGCTGAAGCGGCACGTGCCGAAGGTCAGACGCGGAACGGGCCCGTCACCTCGTACGTGATGCCGCCGGTCGAGCTGCCGCTCGTACCGCGCTGGCTGGAGAAGTAGAGGCGGGAGCCGTCGGGGGAGAAGGCCGGGCCGCAGATCTCCGAGGAGGACTGGCCGGTGATCCGCAGGAAGGGGGCCACCACGTCGTCCGGGGTGATCAGGCAGATCTCCATGTTGCCGCCGTCCTCGGCGATGTACAGGTCGCCGTACGAGGAACCGGTGACGTTGTCCACGCCCGTCAGCGGGGCCGCGCCGCCGGGGACGAGCGAGTCGTCGTAGGCCAGCTCGTACGTGTTGTTCGTGAGGTTCAGCTGCCAGACCCGGTTGTCTCCCTTGGTGGTGAACCAGACCGTGTCGTTGGCGTAGTGGCAGCCCTCGCCGCCGTTGAACTTCTTCGAACCGGAGACCTGGGTGCGGGTGGTCGTCGGGGAGCCGTCCGGGTCCGGGACGTTCTGCCACGTGAAGGAGCCCGAGGTGGCGGTGCCGGCGACGAGCACCTGGAGGGTGCCGGAGGAAAGGTTTCCCCAGGTGGTGGGGACGAAGCGGTACAAGCAGCCGCTGGACTCGTCCTCGGTCAGGTAGATCACCTGGCGCACCGGGTCGGCGGCGGCCGCCTCGTGCTTGAACTTGCCCATCGCGGAGCGCCGGACGGCCGCGTTCACGCCGTAGGGGTCGGTCTCGTAGACGTAGCCGAGGCTGACCTCCTCACAGGACAGCCAGGTGTTCCAGGGGGTCTTGCCGCCCGCGCAGTTCTGCCGGGTGTTGGAGAGGATCCGGTAGGCACTGGTGATGGTGCCGGAGGAGTTGAACTTCACCGCGCTCGCGCCGCCGGCGGGGTTGATCTCCGAGTTCGACACGTAGATCCAGCCCGTGCCGTCGACGAAACACGCGCCGCCGTCGGGGGCGCTGTGCCACTTGTACGAGGTGGAGCCGACGTTCTGGCCCGACCGGGCGATCACCCGGCTGCTGAACCCGGCCGGCAGCATGATGCCGTTCGCGTCCGCCGAGCCGAGGGCCCCGTAGGGCCCGGCGCCGGGCTGGGCGGGCGCCGCGTAGGCGGCCCCGTGCATCAGCGTCCCGCCGAAGGCGGCGGCCGACGAGCCGATGACGGCACCGCGCAGGAAGGTACGACGTTCCACGGTCACTCCTGTGGGAGGAAGGCCCCGCACCCGGTCGGGCGCGGGGTCGCACGCGTCGAGGAACCTAGGAGCCTTGAGTTGACGTGACGTCAATTCCTCATTACGCATGAGCGACCGCTGTGAGTTCAATCCTCCAGCAGGGACTTCAAAGCGCCGAGCCGCTCTTTCCGGAAGGCCTTGTAGACCTCCACGGCATCCGCGTCGGCCAGTTTCGTGTGGCCCAGTCCCACCTGCGTACGGTCCGGGCCCTTGGGGGTGAGATAGACGGAAATACGGCTGCTGCCGCCGTCCCAGTCCGCGGTGACGGATTTGCCGGACCGGTGCGTGCGGACGGAGAAGTCCGCGTGCGGCAGCCGGCGCTCGCGCACCGCCGCGTCCGTGAAGGCCCCCGTGACCCGCTCGGCGGCCGCGGCCACCGTGCGCGAGGTGCTCGCCTGCCAGTCGCCGTCGCAGGACTGCCCGACCTCGCGCATCTCCCCCAGCTACCGCTGGGAGGGGCCCCCAGCGTTCCTGCTCGTAGCCGACCGTGACCGACTGGGCGTACCAGCCGCTCACCCCGTACTCCTCCACGAGCCGGCGCGCGATCTCGGTGTGGGTGTGTCCGGTGGCACCCCACCCGTCGAGCTCGGCGAACCACGCGGACCAGTCCCGGCCGGTCTCGGCGGCCAGGGCCTCGTCCCACAGCTTCTCGGTGATCTTCTTGACGGCCATGACCGGACGCTACTGCGAGCCGTACGCCCCGGCACGGTGGGACTTTCTCCCCTGGGGAGGCCGCCGGTAGGAGAGGATGGTGGAATCATGAACCACTTCGCCGCCGACGCCGACATCTCGGGCCGCGCCGACCTCGACGTCGTGCTGCGCCGCTTCTACACGGCCGCCTTCGCCGACGCGCGGATCGGGCCCTTCTTCACCGAGATCGCGGGCACGGACCTGGAGGTCCACCTGCCGCGCATCACCGACTTCTGGGAGCGCGCGCTCTTCCGCACCGCCGACTACCGGCGCAACGCCTTCGCCCCGCACACGGCGCTGAACTCGGCGCGGGCCATGACGGCCGCGGACTTCGGCCGCTGGGTGCAGCTGTGGCACGCGACCATCGACGGCCTGCACCACGGGCCCTACGCGGAGCGGGCCAAGGCGCAGGGCGAGCGGATCGCGCTGACCCTGCACAAGCGGCTCGCGGGCCGGGACGTGTCGATGGAGAGCGAGGACGGCCTCGGCTTCATCCCGCTGGCCGCCCTCGAACTGCGCTCACTGGTCTGACCTGTGGTTTCGCCCCGTCGGGCCGGGCCGAGGAGAAATCTCGAAAAGCTTCGCGGGGAGCGATGAGTTTCCCCCGGGTTCCCGGTCTACCCCTCGAAAGCAGCGAACACCGCGCGAGAGAAGAGAGACCGAGATGTCCCAGCCCCAGATGATCTTCGTCAACCTGCCGGTCAAGGACCTGGAAGCCGCCAAGGCCTTCTGGAAGAAGCTCGGCTACTCCTTCAACCCGCAGTTCTCCGACGAGACCGCCGGCTGTCTGGTGATCAGCGACACCATCTTCGCGATGCTGCTGACCGAGGCGAAGTTCGAGGGGTTCGCCACCAAGCCGGTCGCCGACGCCGCCAAGACCACCGAGGTGATGGTGGCCCTGACCGCCGACAGCCGCGCCAAGGTCGACGAGGTCGTCGACGCCGCCCTCGCGGCGGGCGCCACCGAGCCGCGGGCGGCCATCGACATGGGCTTCATGTACGGCCGCGCCTTCGAGGACCTCGACCACCACGTCTGGGAGTACGTCTGGATGGACCCGGCCGCCATCGAAGGCTGATGCCCCTGCGCCGCCTACGAGGTCGCGGCGGTCCGCACCGGGTACGTCCGGACCGCCACCTCCTCGTCGTCCAGGCAGCGCCCCGACTCCAGGTCGAAGCGCTGCTTCAGCAGCGGCGAGGCCACGAAGGGCCGGCCCGCCGCCGCTCCCAGCAGGCCCCGCGAGAGCACCTGCGCCCCGGTGAAGGGGTCCTGGTTCCCGATGGCGTACGTGCGCCCCGCGCGGTCGACGAACACCGCCGCCTGGCTCCCGTCGGGCAGCAGCGCCGCCACCCCGCGCCCGGGGACGAGCGAGGACAGCTCGCACACCGTCAGCCAGCCCTCCGCCACCTGCAGTTCCACGGTCATCGGACTCCTCCGATCGTCAGGACGGCCAGGTCGGGCTTGACCTGATCGCGTTCGGGCACGAACTTCACCGTCGGGTCGGGGGCGCCGGGCGCGTTGACGAAGGACACGAACCGGCGCAGCCGCTCCGGGTCCTGCAGCGTCTCGGCCCACTCGTCCCGGTAGTGCGCCACGTGGTCGGCCATCAGGGACTCCAGCTCCGCGCACAGCCCGAGCGAGTCGTGCACGATCACGTCCCGCAGGTGCCCCAGGCCCCCCTCCAGCCGCTCCAGCCAGGTGGAGGTCCGCTCCAGCCGGTCCGCGGTGCGGATGTAGAACATCAGGAACCGGTCGATGAGCCGGACCAGCTCGGCGTCGGA
The DNA here is from genome assembly GCF_036237315.1 of Streptomyces sp. NBC_01351. GTDB lineage: Bacteria > Actinomycetota > Actinomycetes > Streptomycetales > Streptomycetaceae > Streptomyces. The sequence goes on from NZ_CP108356.1 coordinate 5,720,676, forward strand.
CAGGTCCTGGGCGAGGAGATCGGCGTGGCGCGGGGTGGCCCCGCCGTTGCCGCCGACGTACAGGTTCCACCCGGCGGCCGTCGCGATGACCCCGAAGTCCTTGCTCTGGGCCTCCGCGCACTCGCGGGTGCAGCCGGAGACCGCCGACTTCAGCTTGTGCGGGGCGCGCAGTCCCCGGTAGCGCAGCTCCAGGTCGATGGCCATCCGGACGCTGTCCTGCACCCCGTAGCGGCACCAGGTCTGCCCCACGCAGGACTTCACCGTCCGCAGGGCCTTCCCGTACGCGTGTCCGGACTCGAAGCCGGCGTCGACGAGCCGGGCCCAGATCCGGGGGAGCTGGTCCACGCGGGCGCCGAAGAGGTCGATCCGCTGACCGCCGGTGATCTTCGTGTAGAGGCCGAAGTCGCGGGCCACCTCGCCGATCACGATCAGCTTGTCGGGGGTGATCTCACCGCCGGGGATGCGAGGCACGACCGAGTACGAGCCGTTGCGCTGCATGTTCGCGAGGAAGTGGTCGTTGGTGTCCTGGAGCGCGGCCTGCTCGCCGTCGAGGACGTAGCCGCTCGCGCCCAGGGTCGGGGCGAGCGAGGCGATGATCGAGCCGACGGTGGGCTTGCAGACCTCGCAGCCGTCACCGCCGCGGGCCTCCGGGCGGCCGTGCCCGTCGAGGAGTTCCTCGTACGAGGCCAGGCGGCGGGTGCGGACGATCTCGTAGAGCTCCGCGCGGGTGAAGGGGAAGCAGCCGCACAGCCCCTTGTCGGCGGAGGCCGGCAGCAGCTGCCCGATCACCTTGAGGCAACCGCCGCAGCCGGTGCCCGCCTTGGTGCACTTCTTGACCTCGGGGAGGGTGGAGCAGGCGGTGATGGCCTTCTTGGTGACGTTGTGGCAGGAGCAGATCACCGCGTGGTCGGGGAGCGAGGACGGGCCGAGCGCGACGGGCGCGCCGAGTCCCGCGGGCAGCACCAGCTGCTCGGGGGCGACGGGCGGCACGCTCCCGGTGAGCGGGCGGAGCAGGCCGTACGAGTCGGCGTCGCCGACCAGGACCCCGCCGAGGAGGACCCCGTCGGGGGAGACGACCAGCTTCTTGTAGACGCCGGAGCGGGAGTCGGACCAGACGACGTCCAGGCTGTCGGGGGCGGTGCCGTGGGCGTCGCCGAAGGAGGCCACGTCCACGCCGAGCAGCTTGAGCTTGGTGGAGAGGTCGGCTCCGGTGAACTCCTTCTCGCGGCCCAGCAGGTCTTCGGCGGCGGTCTCGGCCATCTCGTAGCCGGGGGCGACCAGGCCGTAGACCCGGCCGTCGACGGCGAGGGCGCACTCGCCGATCGCGTAGACGTTCGGGTCGGAGGTGCGGCAGTGGGAGTCCACCGTGATGCCGCCTCGCTCGCCGATGTACAGCCCCGCGGCACGGGCCAGCTGGTCGCGGGGCCGGACACCGGCGGAGAAGACGACCAGATCGGTGTCGATCGCGGACCCGTCGGTCAGCCGCATCCCGCTGACGTGACCGTCCTCGCCGGTCAGCACCTCCTGGGTACCGACACCGGTGTGAACGGTGATGCCCATGTTCTCGATGGTGCGCAACAGGGCCGCGCCGCCGCCCTCGTCCACCTGTACGGGCATCAGGCGCGGGGCGAACTCGACGACGCGGGTGGCGAGCCCGAGCCCCTGCAGGGCGCCGGCGGCCTCCAGCCCGAGGAGCCCGCCGCCGACGACCGCGCCGGAGACCTTGCCCTTCGCGTACTCCTCGATGGCGAGGAGGTCCTCGATGGTGCGGTAGACGAAGCAGCCGGGCGCGTCCTTGCCGAAGATGGGCGGCACGAAGGGATAGCTGCCGGTCGCCAGGACCAGGACGTCGTACGGGAACACCTGCCCGGAGCGGGAGGTGACGGTGCGGGCGTCCCGGTCGATGTGCTCGGCCGGGTCGTCGAGGTGGAGGGCGATGCCGTGCTCCGCCATGAAGCCGGGGGGCGTCAGGGACAGGTCCTCGGCGGTGCTGCCGGAGAAGTACGAGGTCAGGTGCACGCGGTCGTAGGCGGGCCGGGGCTCCTCGCAGAGCACGGTGATCCGGTGGGTGGCGGTGACCCCGCGCTCGGCGAGCGCCTCGAGGTAGCGCTGGCCGACCATGCCGTGCCCGATGAGCACGATCGTGGGCAAGGGCTCGGTCACGGTCATGTCAGTGGCCTCCGTCGTCGGTGAGCAGGTGGAACAGGTCGTGCGGTGGTTCGTCGCCCTCCCAGGTGCGGGCGAGGGCGCCCACGGTGGAGAGCTCGCCGAGCAGCACCCCGCCGACGAGGCGGTCGCCGCGGAGGACGACCTTCCGGTAGGTCCGGCGGGTGGCGTCGGCGAGGTGGACCACGTCGTCGCCGGGGCGCGGGGTGGTCTCGCCGAAGGCGGCGAGGTCGAGGGACCGGTCGCCGTCGGCGGCGAGGGTCAGGCGGGTGAGGGCGCGGGTGCCGGTGTAGTGCGCGGGCCGGCCGGTGAGGGTGGCGGCCAGGGCGTCGGCCTGCTCCAGGGCGGGTCCGGCCAGGCCGTACACCTGGCCGGCGTGCTCGGCGCAGTCGCCGATGGCGTGGATGCGGGGGTCGCTGGTGCGCAGCTGGTCGTCGACCACGATGCCCTTGCGGATCTCCAGCCCGGCGGCCTGGGCGAGGCCGATGCGGGGCCGTACGCCGCAGGCGAGGACGACGACATCGGCGTCGAGCCGGTAGCCGTCGGCCAGTTCGGCCCCGGTGACCCGGCGGTTGCCCCGTGCGGCCCGGCTGCCGGGGCTCCGCCCCGGACCCCGCTCCTCAAACGCCGGAGGGGCTGGATTCTGGCTGCTGTCGGCTGCCCGGTGCGGCTCCGGCACAGACGCAACAGTCAGGCCGCGGACCCGGCATTCCGTGTGGATCTCCACGCCGAGGGCGGTCAGGTGGGCGTGGAGCATGGCGGAGGCGTCCGCGTCCAGCTGGCGTTCCATCAGGCGCTCGCCCTGCTGCGCGAGGACCACCTGCGCGCCCCGCGCGGCCAGCGCGCGGGCCGCCGAGACGCCCAGGAGGCCGCCGCCGATCACCACTGCCCGCACCCCGGGGCGTACGGCCGCCGACAGGGCGAGGCAGTCGTCCATCGTGCGGAAGGCGTGGACCCCGTCCGGGAGGTCCCGCCCCTCCGGCTCGAACAGCCCCCGCAGCGGCGGGAGCACCGCGTTCGAGCCGGTGGCCAGCACCAGGGTGTCGTACGGCAGCGCCGCGCCGTCGTCACAGTGGACCGTCCGCTCGGCGCGGTCGACGCGGACCGCGCGGACCCCCCGCCGCAGCTCCGGGCCGACCGCCGGGAGGGCGGTCACCTCCGGTGCGTACCGGCCCGCCAGGACCTCGGCGAGCAGCACCCGGTTGTACGGGACGTGGCTCTCCTCGCCGAGGACGGTCACCGCCGCCGCGCCATTCAGCCGCGCGGCGAGTCGCAGGCCCGCGAGGCCGCCGCCGATCACCACCACACGCTGATTCGAGGTCATGCCATGAGCGTGCGCGGCTGCTGTTTCCCCGCCGCATCGTTGTTGTTACCCGGACGGAACGCCGACCTCAGCGTCCGGGTTAAGGGTCCGTGAGGCCTCCCTCAACGCCGCCTTAAGGATCATCCACACCGCCGCCCCGGCCCTTAGCGTGCTTCGTATGCAAGATGCTGTGGTGCGGCTGAGGGGCGGGGTGGCGGCCGGGGCGGGGGTGGTGACCCTGCTCTGGGCGGTGCAGGTGCGGCCCTCGGCGCGGCCCGACGCGCTGTTCGCCACCGCCGCGCACCTGACCGGGCTGCTCGCCGGCTACGGGGTGCTCGTGCTGCTGTTCCTGATGGCCAGGGTGCCCGCCGTCGAGCACGGGGTCGGCGCCGACCGGCTCGCCCGATGGCACGCCCTCGGCGGCCGCCACGTCCTGCTCCTCTGCTTCGGGCACGGGCTGTTCGCCCTGCTCGGATACGCCGTGCACGAGGAGGTCGATGTGGTCTCCGCCGTCCGGGAGCTGCTCGGCTTCCCCGCGCTCGCCGCCGCCGCGGCCGGGACCGTCCTCCTGGTCGCGGTCGGCGTGACCTCCGCCCGGGCGGTACGCCGCCGGGTGTCGCACGAAACCTGGCGCGGGGTCCACCTGCTGGTGTACCTCGCGGCCGCCCTCGGCTTCGTGCACCAGCTCGCCGGGCCCGATCTCGCTCCGGTCGCCTGGTTCTGGGCGCTCGCCCACACCGTGGTCGCCGTCCTGCTGGTCTGGTACCGCGTGGTGGTCCCCGGGCGCCAGGCCCTGCGGCACGCGCTGCGGGTCGCGGAGGTACGGGCGGAGGGGCCCGGGGTGGTCTCCGTCGTCATCCGCGGGGAGCACCTGGCGGAGCTGCGCGCGGAGCCGGGGCAGTTCCTGCGCTGGCGGTTCCTGGAGCGGCGGCTGTGGCACACGGCCCTGCCGTTCTCGCTGTCCGCGCCGGTGCACGGGGACACCCTGCGGATCACCGTCAAGGGGCTCGGCGGCCACTCGCGGCGGATCCGCCGGCTGCGCCCGGGCACGCGGGTCCTGGCCACGGGGCCGTTCGGCGCGCTCACCGCCGCCCGGCGGACCCGGCCCAAGGTGCTGCTGATCGCGGGCGGGGTCGGCATCACCCCGATGCGGGCCCTGTTCGAGACCCTGCCCGGCGGCCCCGGGGACATCACCCTCCTCTACCGGGCCGGGGCCGAGGAGCACCTCGTACTGCGCTCCGAGCTGGAGGCCATCGCCGCCGAACGGCAGGCGGGGCTGCACTACCTCCTCGGGCCGTCGGGCGCCGCCTACGATCCGCTCGCTCCGCAGGCGCTGTCCGCGCTGGTGCCGGACCTGGCCGAGCAGGACGTGTACCTGTGCGGGCCGCCGGGGATGGCCGACGCGACGAGGGCCGCGCTGCTGCGGGCCGGGGTGCCCGAGGGGCGCATCCATGCCGAGTGCTTCAGCTTCTGATCGGCTTCCGATCAGTTCCCCGATCAGCTCCCCGAGAGGTTCCGCGTTCATGCGCCACCCGCTCCACGTCCCCTTGTCCGTGCCCGTCGCCGCGGTCCCGAAGGCCCGGCACCGCAGGCCGAGCAGGCCGTCCGTCCTGGCTTCCGTACGGCCCGCGCAGCGCCTGGCGGTCGGGCTGGGGCTGGCCAGTGTGCTGGCCGCGAGCGTGCTGACGGCGGCCGTGGACCCGGCGGCGCCGGTGGCCCCGGACCGGGTCGCGGACCGGCAAAGCTCAACCTTTGCGCAAGTTTTCGGGGATTGACGACACCCGCGCCTGACAGGTGCATAGGGTCGGGTTGTGCCTGACATATCAACAACGATGATCATCGTGCTGTGCGTGGCCGCCGCGGCGGCCGGCTGGATCGACGCCGTGGTGGGCGGCGGCGGCCTGCTGCTCGTGCCCGCCCTGCTCCTCGGCCTGCCGAACGCCCACCCCGCCACCGTCCTCGGCACGAACAAGGCCGTCGCCATCGTCGGCACCGGGGGCGCGGCCGTCGCGTACCTGCGCAAGGTCCCGATGGACGTGAAGCTCGCCGTCCGCATCGGGGTGGCCGCGCTCCTCGGCTCGATGGGCGGCGCCGCGATCGCCGGAGGCATCAGCAAGGACACGCTCCGCCCGATGATCATGGTGGTGCTGGTGTTCGTCGCCGGGGTCGTGCTCTTCCGGCCCGCCTTCGGCGCGGCCCCCGCCGCCTCGCCCGTCAGTCGCCGACGGGTACTGCTGGCCATCGGCCTGGTCGGCCTCGGCCTCGGCTTCTACGACGGCCTCTTCGGACCCGGCACCGGCACCTTCCTGGTGCTCTCGCTGACCGCGGTGCTCCACCTCGACCTGGTCGCCGCCTCCGCGACCGCCAAGATCGTCAACACCTGCACCAACGCGGGGGCGCTCGCGATGTTCGCCTACCAGGGCATGGTGCTGTGGCAGCTGGCCGCGCTGCTGGCGGCGTTCAACCTCGCCGGCAGCATGGTCGGCGCGAGCATGGCGCTCAAGAAGGGCAGCGGATTCGTCCGCGGGGTGCTGCTGACGGTGGTGGGCGCGCTCGTGGTGAAGCTCGGCTTCGAGCAGTGGGGCTGACCGGGCCCGCTCAGTACGTCCCGGTGAGGTGCGCGAAGACGACCACGTTCCCCCGGTACCCGGTGCCCGGCGAGAAGCCGCCGCCGCAGGTGATCACCCGTAGCTCGGCGCGCGGCGAAGGCCCGTACACCCGGCTGTCGGGGAAGGCCACGGCGTCGTAGACCTCGACCGCGTGGACGGTGAACACCGCCGTACGGCCGTCGGCGCGCGCGATCTCGATCGATGCCCCGCGGCGCAGCGCGCCCAGGTGATAGAAGACCCCGGGGCCGGCGGAATCGTCCACGTGCCCCGCGACGAGCGCGGTACCGGTGGCGCCCGGGGTGGTGCCCTCGCGGTACCAGCCGGCCAGGTCGCGCCGTGAGGGCGGCGGTACTTCGAGGCTGCCGCCCGGCTCCAGGCCGAGTCCGGTCAGCGGGACGTCGACCCGGATGGACGGGATCCGGATTCGCCGGGGAGGGGAGCCGGGGAGCGGTGCGAGGCCCGGGCCGGCGTCACCGGCGGCGGTCAGGGCCTCGGCGGGGGAGGGCAGCGGCGGTCCGACGGGCTCGCGGGAACCGCTCGACACGAGCCAGATGCCCACGCAGGCGGCGATCGCGACGAGGCCGCCGTGACCCCGCAATCCCCTCTGGCCCCCACCCATGCGCATTCCCCCTCGGCGTCCGTGTCGGCTGACTGGCCGTCGCCCGCCCCGCGAACGGGGGGGACCTCGCGGGGAGGGCGACGGGGGACGGTACCGGTCGGACCGCGGCCGGAGCCGCGGTGGGCGTCCGTCAGCTCCGCGTGCCGCTCGCCCGGCGACGCAGGAGCCAGGTACCGCCGACGGCGGTCGCGGCCAGCACGGCCGCTCCCGCCGCGATCTTGGCGGGGTCGGTGGTTGTGGTCGTGCCACCGCCCACCCCGGTGTGGACGTGGCCCTGGGGGCCGCGTTCGGTGACGACCAGGTCGCCGGTGGCGAACTTGCCGTTCGCGCAGGTCACCCCGATGTCGTAGGTCCCCGGGCGGGTGCCGCGGGCGACCTGGAACTGCCCCACGACCACCTCCTTGTGGGTGGTGGGCACCAGCTTGAACCGGCCGCCGCCGACCGTGGACGCATCACCCTCGGCGTGGCTGCCGGGGCCGCAGGCCTTCGTGTTCACGGTGACCGTGGCGCCGGGGGCGGCGGACTTGGGCCACACCTCCAGCGGGGCGAAGTCCCCGGGCGCGAAGGCCACCATGCCGAGCTCCGCGGCCGCGACCGCACCGGCGACCGGGCCGGTGAACGCGGCGGCGGTCAGCGCGGTCGCGGTCAGCGCGTGTGCGGTACGTCGGCGCATGGGGTTCTCCTGGAGACACGGGGTCGTGTCTCCGAGGTAACCCGGCCCTCCCCGAGAGCGCCTGCTGATGTCTCGTCAGATATCGCCCCGCTCGGCCCGCCGCCCCGTGTTTGCGCACGTCAGCGGTACCGAGGGGCCATTCGTGGAACCCCACCCCGTCCGGGTGAGCTCGCGTCCCACGGGCGCGGACGATTCACGCCGGAGGCAGCGACACCGTGGCCACGGCACCCGAGGGCTCCGCGTTCGCGAGGGTCACCCGGGCTCCGATCACCTGCGCCTGGCCGAGCGCGATCGTCAGGCCCAGCCCCGTGCCCTGGCCGCGTTCGGTCGTACCCGTCAGGAACCGCTGCGGGCCCTCGCGCAGCACCCGCTCCGGGAAACCGGGACCCCGGTCCCGGACCGTCACGGTCGTACCCGACACCGTCACCGTGACCGGGTCCCCGCCGTGCCGCCGGGCATTGGCCAGCAGGTTCGTCAGGATCCGCTCCAACCGCCGCACGTCGGTGCGCACGTACGCCTCCTCCGCCGCGCCGGCCACCTTCGCGGGCACCCCCGAGCGCCGCGCGATCGACTCCACCAGCGGACCCAGCCGGTGCGCCTCCAGCTGGGCCTCCTCCCTGTTCGCGTCGAGCCGGGCCACCTCCAGCAGGTCCTCGGTCAGGCTCCGCAGTGCCGCGACCCGGTCCCGGACCAGCTCCGTCGGCCGCCCCGCGGGCAGCAGTTCGGCGGCGGTGTGCAGGCCCGTCAGAGGGGTCCGCAGCTCGTGCGCCACGTCCGCCGTGAACCGCTGCTCGGCCTCCAGCCGTTGCTGGAGGCTGGCCGCCATCGTGTCGACCGCCGAGGACAGTTCGGCGACCTCGTCGCGGCTCCCCGGCAGCCCCGGCGGCCCGATACGTGCGTCCAGTTCGCCCGCGCTGATCCGGCGGGCCGTCTCCGCCGCCGTCCGCAGCTCCCGGCTCAGGCGGCTGGCGAGCAGCGCCCCGCCGGTCGCCGCGAGCGCCACGACCAGGGCCCCGTACGCCACGAGCGCCCGGTCCAGGTCGGCCAGTTCGGCGCGGTCGGCCGCCAGCGACTGCCGTACGGAGAGCACGTGTTCCCCGCCGATCGGCCGGGCCGCCCACACCGCCGGGTCCGGGCCCGACATGTCGAGGTAGGTGCTGCGCTGCCCGGCGAGCGCCGAGGCCCGCAGCGCGGGCGGGAGCCGCGGGGAGTCGATCCGGCCGTCGCTGTCGCCGCCCATGTCGAAGTCGAGCCGGCCGGTGAGCTCGTACAGCTTCCGTACGCTGATCAGCTGGGCGGTGGCGCTCGCGCGCGCCGCGTCGCCGATCTGGCGGGCCCGCGCCTCGTGGATGAGGAGCCCGATGGCGACCGCGACGAGGGAGCAGCCGACGGCGAGCAGCACGGAGATCTTCCAGCGCAGGCCGAGGGCCCGCACCAGGTGCCGGCAGCGGATCAGGGCGGCTCTCACCGGGTGTTCCGCCCGTTCTGCGCGGAGGCGCTGGGCGCCGGGGATTCGACGGCGCACTCGGATTGGGGCTTGCGGAAGGTCCGCTCGTCGTTGACCACCGTCATCCGGTCGCCGTCCCAGTGGTAGCGGACGGCCTGCTCGGAGCCGTCGTCGGCGGCTATGCGGACGAGCAGGTCGGAGCCGATCGACTCGGCCGTCAGCTGCCGGCCGATCGTGAGGAGGACGGAGACGATCTTTCCGCCGGCCACCGAGTAGACGCTGAGCGCCGAGCGCCCGGTCGGCGTGTCGGCAGCGACGATCAGATCCGGCTTCCCGTCGCCCGTCAGGTCCTTGTAGACGGGCGGACGGATGCCGACCCGGCCCGGCGCCTGGATGGCCTCGGCCTTGCCGACGTACGGCTTCATCCGGGGGTCCGCCTCGGCGACCTTCTTGGGGTCCACCCCGGCCATACCGTTCGCAGCCAGCGCGGGGGCGTTCTTGAGCGGCATCGGCGGGGGCTCCCGCCGCCCCACCGCAGCGCCGGGGGCCTCGGTCCAGGCCGGCCAGAGCGGTTCGGGGCGCGGCTGCATGGACACGGGAGGCGCGGGCGATGCCGCCCCGAGCCCGCCGGGTGCGGCGCAGCCGCCGGCGGCCGCGCACAGGCACAGCAGGGCGGCGGAGAAACGGCGGGACGAAGGTGTCATGGAAGAGGGAACCGTGAGGCGGGAGGGATCGGGGGACCGACGCTAGACGGCGGGGGTCACGGCCACCGGGAGGTTGTGTAACAGCGGTGCGTACGGTGGAGTGACGGCGGAAAGTCGGGACTTTCGGCCCGCCTCGCGGACGCCGCGCCCTACCCGAAGGAGAGCCCCGTGACATCGGCCGTCCGGCCATACGATCCCACCGCCCCGCTCCCGTTCTTCGTCTACGGGACGCTGCGACCGGGCGAGGTCAACCACGACCTGTTCCTGCGCGGCCGCACGGCCGCGGAGGAGCCCGCGAGCCTCCCGGACGCGGCGCTCTACGACGGCCCCGGCTATCCGTACGCGGTGACGCGGCGCGGCTCGGCCGTCATCGGGGAGCTGATCACCGCCACACCGGGCGCGTACGGGGAGCTGCTGGCCGCGCTGGACCTGCTGGAGGAGTACCGGGGCCCGGGTCGCCCGGGGAACGTGTACGACCGGATCGCCTGCGACGTCTTGCGCCCCGACGGCACCCCCGTCCGCGCCTGGGTCTACCTGGCGGCCCCGCCGTTGGCGCGCCGGCTGACGGAGTCGGGCACCGAGATACCGGGCGGGGACTGGCTGCGGCGCTAGGGCGGGGCGCTAGAGCCCCTCGGCGCCCCGGTTGCGCAGGCGTCGGCCGTACTGCTGGAGCACCCACAGCTCCTCCTGTACGGCGGCCAGTTGCTCCGGCGGGGCTTGTGAGCCCAGCCGGGACAGGGTGCCCTGGATCTCGTGCACCCGGCGGTCCACGGCGCGCAGCCGGACCTGGACCAGCTGGACGCCCGCGTACATCTCGTCCACCGTCTTCGCGTGGATGGCCTCGACCGCCAGCTCGGTGACCAGCGCGCGCACGGTGTCGTTCGGCGCGGCCTCGCGGACCCGGGCCAGGTAGTCCTCGGTGCCCAGCGAGGCGCCCCCCGCGTCCTGGATGGCCTGGCGCACGGCCGCGTACGGCGGGGCGGTGAACTCGTCCATCCCATAGGCGTCGAAGGCCGGGGAGACCAGCGCCGGCCGCTGCAGCGCCAGCTTCAGCAGCTCGCGCTCGGTGCGGTGGGCCGGGCTGCGCAGGTTCAGCGCGGGCCCCCCGGCCGGCTGGGCGGCGGGCGCGGAGGTGGACTCGTACGACTGCTGCCGGCCGCCGCCGCGGCCCTGCTGCTGGGGCTGGTTCCCGCGCTCCCGCGCCCAGCGCGCCAGCTGCGCGACCCGCTTGACCACGAACTGCTCGTCGCGGATGCCCAGCATGCCCGCCAGCTGGACCGCCGACTCGTGCTGGATCGCGATGTTCTTGATGTTGGCGACGACCGGAGCCGCCTCGTCCAGGGCGGCCGCGCGCCCCGCCGGGTTCTCCAGGTTGTGCCGGGCGACGAGGTGCCGCAGGGCGAATTCGAAGAGAGGGGTACGCGACTCCACCAGGGAGGCCACCGCCGCGTCCCCCTGTGCGAGGCGCAGGTCGCAGGGGTCCATGCCGCCAGGGGTGATCGCGATCGAGGTCTCCGCGGCGAACTTCTGGTCGTCCTCGAAGGCCCGCAGCGCGGCCTTCTGGCCCGCCGCGTCGCCGTCGAAGGTGAAGATCACCTCGGCGGTTGCGTTGTCCATCAGCAGCCGGCGCAGGATCTTGATGTGGTCCCCGCCGAAGGCCGTGCCGCAGGTCGCGATCGCGGTCGTGACCCCGGCCATGTGGCAGGCCATCACGTCCGTGTAACCCTCGACCACCACGGCCCGGGAGCCTTTTGCGATCTCCTTCTTCGCCAGGTCGATGCCGTACAGAACCTGGGACTTCTTGTAGATCGCCGTCTCGGGGGTGTTCAGGTACTTGGGGCCGTTGTCGTCGTCGCGCAGCTTGCGCGCGCCGAAGCCGACCACCTCGCCGCTGATGTCGCGGATCGGCCACATCAGCCGGCCGCGGAAGCGGTCGATGGGCTTGCCGCTGCGGCTGTCCTGGGCGAGCCCGGAGGTGATCAGCTCCTTGTCGCTGAAGCCCTTGCCGCGCAGGAAGCGGGTCAGGTGGTCCCAGCCGGCCGGGCTGTAGCCCACGCTGAAGTGCGCGGCCGCGGCCTGGTCGAAGCCGCGCTCCGCCAGGAACCTGCGGCCGATCTCCGCCTCGGCGCTGCCCAGCTGCTCCTCGTAGAACTGGGCGGCCGCCTTGTGGGCCTCGACGAGCCGGATGCGCTCGCCGCGGCCGCTGGTGCCGGCGGTGTAGCCACCCTCCTCGTACCGCAGGGTGATGCCCGCCTGGCCGGCGAGCCGCTCGACCGCCTCCGAGAAGGAGAGGTGGTCGATCTTCATGATGAAGTCGAGGGTGTCCCCGCCGGCCTGGCAGCCGAAGCAGTGGTAGAGCCCCTTGCTGGGGCTGACCTGGAAGGACGGGGACTTCTCGTCGTGGAAGGGGCAGAGGCCCTTGAGGTTGCCGCCGCCCGCGTTGCGCAGCTGGAGGTAGTCGGAGACCACGGCGTCGATCGGGACCGCGTCCCGTACCGCCTTCACGTCGTCGTCATTGATCCGTCCTGCCACCCGTGAAGTCTACGGCCGGGCACCGACAAACCCGTCAGGCCCCCCAGGGGCCCGTCATGCCGGGATCAGAGACTCAAGCGGAACGGACGGATCCGCCAGTGCGTCGCGGTCAACCGGGGCCTTTGACCTGATCAGAGCCTGGATGTGCTCGGTCACGTCCCACACGTTCACGTTCATTCCGGCCAGCACCCGTCCCTCCGAGAGCCAGAACGCGATGAACTCGCGCTTGCCCACGTCCCCGCGGATCAGCACCTGGTCGTAGCCGCCCGGCGGTGCGTAGCCCGAGTACTCCAGACCCACGTCGTACTGGTCGGAGAAGAAGTACGGCACCCGGTCGTACGCGACCTCCTGGCCCAGCATCGCCCGCGCCGCCGCAGGCCCGCCGTTGAGGGCGTTCGCCCAGTGCTCCACCCGCAGCCGGGTCCCGAGCACCGGATGGTGGGCGGCCGCCACGTCCCCGACCGCGTAGACGTCCGGGTCCGAGGTGCACAGCGAGGCGTCCACGGCGATCCCGCCGCCGTGCTCCCGGTCGACCAGGGCCAGCCCCGAGGTCTCGGCGAGCGCGGTCCGTGGCGCCGCCCCGATCGCGGCGAGCACCGCGTGCGCCGGGTGCTCCTCCCCGTCGTCCGTACGGGCGGCCAGCACCATGCCGTCGTGGCCGACGATCTCGGTGAGCCGGGCCCCGAAGTGGAAGCGCACCCCGTGCTCGGCGTGCAGGTCCCCGAAGAGCCGGCCGATCTCCGGACCGAGCACCGAGTGCAGCGGGGTCGCCTCCGGCTCGACCACGGTCACCTCGGCGCCGTACCCGCGGGCCGCCGCGGCGACCTCCAGGCCGATCCATCCGGCGCCCGCGATCAGCAGGTGCCCGTTGTCCCGGCCGAGGGTGGCCAGTACGCCCTTCAGCCGCTCCGCGTGGGCGAGCCGGCGCAGGTGGTGCACCCCGGCCAGGCCCGTGCCCGGGATGTCGAGGCGGCGCGGCTCGGCCCCGGTGGCCAGCAGCAGCTTGTCGTAGTGCAGCGCCGTGCCGTCGCCGAGGACCACCCTCTTGGCCTCGCGGTCCAGGTGGACCGCGGGCTGCCCGAGGTGCAGCTCGATGTCGGAGGCCGCGTACCAGGACGGCTCGTGGACGAAGACGCTCTCGCGCTCCTCCTTGCCCGTGAGGTAGCCCTTGGACAGCGGGGGACGTTCGTAGGGGTGGTCGCGCTCGTCGCCGATCAGGATCACCCGCCCCGTGAACCCCTCGGACCTCAGCGTTTCGGCCGCTTTCGCCCCGGCCAGCCCCGCCCCGACGATGACGAACGTCCGGTGTGCGTCGACCACGTGATGCCTCCTCATAACCTCACCGCCACATGCGACCACATGCGAGCGTCCCGCAATGAGCCTGCCGCGTGAAGGGGGAGTGGCCCGATCAGCTCACCCTTCGGCGCGTCGCGTGCGCTGCGTGAGGCGCGCGTGCAGCGAACGTGCGGATGCGTCGGTGAGACACGCGATCTGGTCGATGACCGCCCGCTTCCTGGCCTTCTCGTCCGGCGCCGCGTCGAAGATCGCCCGGAACTGGGGGTCCAGCCCCTCGGGCGCGCGGGCTTGGAGCGCCTCCGCGAGTTCGGCCAGGACGATGCGCTGGTCGGCGCGGATCCGCTCCTGCTCGTCGCGCTGCATGACGTAGAGGTCCGCGACCGCCTTCAGTACCGCGCACTCGTTGCGCGCGGCGCGGGGGACCACCAGCTCCGCGCCGTACCGGGTCAGCCGACCGCTGCCGTAGGCCTCCCGCGTGGCCCCCTCGGCGGCCAGGCAGAAACGGCCGATGAGCTGGCTCGTGGCGTCCTTCAGGCGGGACTGGGCCACGGCCGAGCCGTCGTACCCGTGGGGCCACCACTCCTGCTCCATCAGCCGGTCGAGGGCCTCACGGAGCTCGTCGGGCGAGGTGTCGGCGGGCACGTAGCGGCCGATGGCCACCCGCCAGATCGCGGCGCGCTCGGGCTCGGCGTGGAGCAGGTTGGGGTCGAGGTGGCCGGCGTGCAGACCGTCCTCGAAGTCGTGGACGGAGTACGCGACGTCGTCCGCCCAGTCCATGACCTGCGCCTCGAAGCACTTGCGGTCCGCGGGCGCGCCGCGGCGCAGCCACTCGAAGACCGGCAGGTCGTCCTCGTACGCGCCGAACTTCACCGAACCGGGGTCGGTGGGGTGGTCCCCGCGGGCCCACGGGTACTTGGTGGCGGCGTCCAGGCAGGCCCGGGTGAGGTTGAGGCCGACGCTGACGAGCTCGCCGCCGCGCTCGGGATCGGGCACGAACCGCTTGGGCTCCAGGCGGGTCAGCAGCCGCAGCGACTGGGCGTTGCCCTCGAAACCCCCGCAGTCCTTGGCGAATTCGTTGAGCGCCTCCTCGCCGTTGTGGCCGAAGGGCGGGTGGCCCATGTCGTGGGAGAGGCAGGCGGCCTCGACGAGGTCGGGGTCGCAGCCGAGCGCGGCGCCGAGCTCCCGGCCGACCTGGGCGCACTCCAGGGAGTGGGTCAGCCGGGTGCGGGGGCTCGCGTCCCAGTCGTACGAGCGGGTGCCGGGAGTGACCACCTGGGTCTTTCCGGCGAGCCGGCGCAGCGCGGCGGAGTGCAGGACGCGCGCCCGGTCGCGCTGGAAGGCGGTCCGGCCGGGCCGCTTGTCGGGCTCGACGGCCCAGCGTTCGGTGGCGGAGGCGTCGTAGAGGTCGTCCTGGGCGTCTGCGGGGGCGTGCGCGGTGCCTTCCATCAGTCCTTCTTTCGAGGGGACCACCAGCTTCGGCGGGGTGGGGGGAATCGTGGTGGCCGATAGGTTGACGGCACCGGATTTGACCATGGTGGACGTTGAGGGGGTGGGTCGGATGATGCGTGCCTACAAGTTCTTGATGCGGCCCACCGTGGGCCAGAACATCGCTCTGGGCGAGATGCTGAGGGATCACTGCTCCCTCTACAACGGAGCCTTGCAGGAACGCCGCGATGCCTACCGGCACGTTTCGAAGACGACGGTCAGGTACGGGGATCAGTCGGCGCAGCTCAAGGAGATCCGGGCATTCGATCCGGAGGGACAGGGGCGCTGGTCGTTCTCCTCGCAGCAGGCCACGCTGCGCCGTCTCGACAAGGCGTTCGCCGCGTTCTTCGAGGGGGTCAAGGACCGGCGGACAGCCGGCTACCCCAGATTCAAGGGCGTGGGGCACTTCGACACGGTGGTGTTCCCCAGGGACGGGGACGGCTGCCGCTGGGACTCCACCCCGCTTGGCCCACAGACCCGGGTGCGTCTGCAAGGCGTCGGACACATCAGGGTCCACCAGCACCGGCCGGTACGCGGCCAGGTCAAGACGGTCGCCGTCAGGCGTGAGGGCAAGCGTTGGTACCTGATTCTCACCTGCGGCGATGTTCCGGCCGAGCCGCTTCCGCAGACGGGTAGCCAGGTTGGTATCGACATGGGTGTAACGCATTTCCTGACCAAGTCCGACGGTGTGCACGTTGCCAACCCACGGCTTCTCGAAGCCTCGGCTGAGTCCCTGGCCGAAGCGCAACGCCACCTGGCGACGTTCCCCAAGCGGACGGGGCGCCGTACCAAGGCACACCGGGCAGCGGCGCGGAAGGTCGCCACGCTGCATGCGAAGATCCGGCGGAAGCGTCTGGACCACCATCACAAAGTCGCCCTCGATCTCGTACGTGAGTACGACGTGATCGGACATGAGCGGCTCAACACGGTGGGCATGACCAAAGCGCCGGCGCCCAGGCCCGACCCCGAACGGCCTGGCAACTTCCTGCCGAACAAAGCAGCTGCGAAAGCGGGCTTGAGTCGAAGCGTTTTTGACGCGGGTTGGGGCATTTTTCTGGGAATCCTGGCGGACAAGGCTGAGAGCGCCGGTCGCCGAGTAATCCCGGTCAATGCCCGCGACACCTCCCGTACGTGCCCCGAATGCGGGCACGCTGCCAAGGAGAATCGCACCACCCAGGCAAAGTTCGAGTGCACCGCATGCGGGTTCCTCGCGAACGCCGACCACGTCGGAGCTTTGAACGTCCTCAGCAGGGCCGGGCTGGCCCTCTGTGCCGGGGCCTAGCCGCCGACGCAGGAAGCCCGCGCTCTCAGGCGGGGGTGGAGTCACGAAGAGACGGTAACCGGAACCTCTGACAAACCGGGATCAGGCGGAGACGAGTTCCGGCCGAACGAGGCTGACGGGAAGGGCGCGGGCCTCGTCGTAGCGGTGGAGCAGCAGCCGGGCGAGGGCCGGGTGGTCGCCGAGCGGGGCGGCGGCCAGGGCGGGCGCGGCCGACGCGCACTGGGTGGCGAAGCGGCCGGGTGCGGCGAAGTACGAGGCCACGGCGATGCGGTGGTGGCCGCGGGCGGCCAGTGCCCGGACCGCGTCCGGCACGGTGGGCGCGGCGGCCGAGGCGTAGGCGGGGACCACGGGGGCGCCGCCGAGGCGTTCGGACAGCAGGGCGGCGGTGCGGCGGGTGTCGGCGGCCGAGTCGGGGTCGCGGGACCCGGCCGCGGCGAGGACCACGGCCGCGCCGGGGTTCGGGGTCCAGCCGGACTCCACGAGGCGTTCGTACAGGGCCTCGACGAGGAGCGGGTGCGGGCCGAGGGGTGCGGCGACCCGGGTGCGCAGGTGCGCGGCCCGGGCGGCGGCCGCGGGGAGGTCCCGCTTCACGTGGTGGCCGCGGCCGAGCAGCAGCGGTACGAGCACCGCCGCGCCGGACACCTCGCGCAGGGTGTCGTCGAGCAGCGGCAGGTTCAGCTCGATGTGCCCGAGGCGGACGTCGAGGCGGGGCCGGAGCTCGCGGACGCGGTCGAGGAGGGCGAGGGCGGTGTGCAGGGCGCGCGGGTCCCGGCTGCCGTGGGCCACGGCGACGAGGGTGGGCTGCTGCTGCATGGGCGGTCTCCGTGGGGGCGGGCGCGGGGCGGCCGCAGCCCGCTGAGCTGCGTGCCGAGCTGGGTGGTTATCCGGGTCAGCAGCTCGGCCGTGCTGCCGAAGGGGAGGGGCGGGTTCAGGGTGGGAAGGGGGATGGCGGGAGGGTGCACCGGCTCCGTCATGAACCGATCCTGCGCGCCGCAGGTTGCCGCTGCGTTGCGCCGGGGTGACGGGTGTTTTCCGGCTGCTCACCCGGTCATTCGTACGAGTGAAAGGTGGCCTCGGCGGAACTGGGCGCGGGGAGCTGATCGTCAATGTGTGCGAACGAAGTGTGAGGCGTGGGTGCACAGGGGGAGCGGTCATGGGGGTCAAGAGCTGGGCGAAGTCGGTGGCGGGTCGGCGGCCGAGGCTGCCGCGGGGGGTCCGGGCGCGGCGGTGGGGCGTGCAGGCGGTGATGGCGGGCTGCGTGCTGGCGCTGCTGCCGTCGGCGTGGACGCATGCGGCGGCCGCCGACCGGCTGGGGACGACGGCGCAGGCGCCGGCCGGTGAGGTGGCCGTGGTGTTCGGGGCGGGGCTGTGGAACGGCAGGCCGACGCCCTATCTGGCCAACCGGCTCGACGCCGCGGCCGAGTTGTACCGGGCCGGGAAGGTCAAGGTCGTCCTCGTCACCGGGGACAACAGTCGCACCGAGTACGACGAGCCGAACGCGATGCGCACCTACCTCACCGGGCAGGGGGTGCCGGGAGACCGGATCGTCAGCGATTTCGCGGGCTTCGACACCTGGGACTCGTGCGTGCGGGCCAAGGAGATCTTCGGGGTCGACCGGGCCGTGCTGATCAGCCAGGGCTTCCACATACGCAGGGCCGTGGCCCTGTGCCAGGCCGCCGGCGTGGAGTCGTACGGGGTCGGGGTGGACGACGAGCACGACGCCACCTGGTACTACGGCGGGACCCGCGAGGTGTTCGCGGCGGGCAAGGCGGCGCTGGACGCGGTCTTCAAGCCCGAGCCGCGGTTCCTGGGGCCGAAGGAAGAGGGGGTGTCGCGGGTCCTGGCCGCTCTGGCAGACTGACGACGGCGTCGGCTATGCCGATTAGTCATATACCGATCTGTCTGTACGAGCAGGGGTGTGGAACCGTGGCTGTTGTGGATCTGAGCGGCAAGGTCGTCGTCATCACCGGTGGAGCCCGCGGTCTGGGTGCGGCGGCGGCGCAGGCCGTCGTGGACGGCGGCGGCAAGGTGCTGATCACGGACGTGCTGGAGGCGGAGGGCGCCGAGACGGCGGCCAAGCTCGGCGACGCGGCGCGCTTCATCCGGCACGACGTGACGAGCGAGGCCGACTGGGCGGCGGCGCTGGAGCACGCGGTCGCCGAGTTCGGCCGGATCGACGGTCTGGTGAACAATGCCGGGATCTCCACGGGCCAGTTCCTGGAGCACGAGAGCGTCGAGCACTTCCGCCAGGTCCTCGAGATCAACCTGGTCGGCGTGTTCATCGGCATCAAGACCGCGATCCCGCTGCTGCGCGCCAACGGCGGCGGCTCCATCGTCAACATATCCTCCGCCGCCGGCCTGACCGGGCTCGCGCTCACCGCCGGCTACGGGGCCTCCAAGTGGGGCGTGCGCGGCCTGTCGAAGATCGGCGCGGTCGAGCTCGCCGAGGCGAAGATCCGCGTCAACTCCGTTCACCCCGGCATGACGCTGACCCCGATGACCGCGCCGATCGGCATCCAGACCGGCGAGGGCAACTACCCGGGCGCCCCGCTGGGCCGGGTCGGAGTCCCCGAAGAGATCGCCGCGGCGATCGCCTTCCTGCTCTCGGACGCGGCCGGATACATGACGGGCGCCGAGCTCGCGGTCGACGGCGGCTGGACGGCCGGCCTGACCGTGAAGTACCTGACCGGCCAGTAGGACGTACGCCGTGTGCCGTGCCCGGCGCCCGTCGGCGGCAGGCGTCCGGAAATCCCTCCTGGCGGAGCGGGGCATGCTGATCCTCGACGTCATCGACGGCCGGATCGTCTACGTCGAGATCCTCGGCCGGCCCCCGATGCGCCGGGCCTCACCGCAGGTGACCGGCGGCGCTGAGGGGGAGCACCCGGACTTGTAACGCGGGGCGGCGGTCGGCGTAACACCGCCGACGCACGCTGGGCCGTATGCACACCTCGGACTCCGTCACCGCCACGCACTGTCCGTACTGCGCGCTGCAGTGCGGCATGAACCTCCGCCCCGAGCCGGGCGGCGAAGGCGTGACGGTGGAGGAGCGGACGGAGTTCCCCGTCAACCGGGGGGCGCTGTGCGGCAAGGGTCGTACCGCCCCCGCCGTGCTCTCCTCCCGGGTGCGCCTGACCGAGCCGCTCGTCCGCACCCACGCAGGACGGCTCGAACCGGCCACCTGGGGGGAGGCCCTCGACCGGGTCGCCGAGGGCCTCGCCCGCACGGGCCGGGCGTACGGTCCCGACGCCGTCGGGGTGTTCGGCGGCGGCGGGCTCACCAACGAGAAGGCCTACGCACTCGGCAAGTTCGCCCGGGTGGCCCTGCGCACCTCGCAGATCGACTACAACGGCCGCTTCTGCATGTCCTCGGCCGCCGCCGCGCACCAGCGGGCCTTCGGGCTCGACCGGGGGCTGCCCTTCCCGCTGGAGGACGTCCCCCGCACCGGCTGCGTGATCCTCGTCGGCTCCAACCTGGCCGAGACCATGCCGCCCGCCCTGCGCTACCTCACCGAGCTGAAGGCCAACGGCGGCACCCTGATCGTCATCGACCCCCGCCGTACGCGCACCGCCGAGCAGGCCGACCTGCACCTGGCCCCCCGCCCCGGCACCGACCTCGCACTCGCCCTGGGCCTGCTGCACCTCGTGGTCGCGGAGGGCCGTACGGACGAGGAGTTCATCGCCGCGCGCACCACCGGCTGGGAGGAGGCCCGGGCCGCCGCGATGGCCCACTGGCCCGAGCTGGTGGAACGCATCACCGGCGTCCCGGTCCCGAAGCTCCGCGAGGCGGTCGGCCTCTTCTGCGCCCCCGAATCCGCCATGGTGCTCACCGCCCGCGGCCCGGAACAGCAGTCCAAGGGCACCGACACCGTCGGCGCCTGGATCAACCTGTGCCTGGCCACCGGCCGGGCCGGCCGTCCGCTCTCCGGCTACGGCTGCCTCACCGGCCAGGGCAACGGCCAGGGCGGCCGCGAGCACGGCCAGAAGGCCGACCAGCTCCCCGGCTACCGCAAGCTGACCGACCCGGCCGCCCGCGCCCACGTCGCCGGGGTATGGGGCATCGACCCCGCCGACCTCCCCGGCCCGGGCCGCAGCGCCTACGAACTCCTCGACGCCCTCGGCACGGACGTGAAGGCCCTCCTCCTCATGGGCTCCAACCCGGTGGTCTCCGCCCCCCGCGCCGCCCACATCGAGGACCGCATCCGCTCCCTCGACTTCCTCGCGGTCGCCGACGTCGTCCTCTCCGAGACGGCGGCCCTCGCCGACGTGGTCTTCCCGGTCACCCAGTGGGCCGAGGAGACCGGCACCACCACCAACCTGGAGGGCCGCGTCCTGCTCCGGCGTCGTGCCCTGAGCCCGCCGCCGGGAGTCCGCACCGACCTGTACGTCCTGCACGAACTCGCCGCCCGCCTGGGCGTGGAGAAGGGCTTCCCGACCGCCCCCGAGGAGGTCTTCGACGAGCTGCGCCGCGCCTCGGCCGGCGGCCCCGCGGACTACTCGGGCATCAGCTACGCCCGCATCGAAGCCGAACAGGGCGTCTTCTGGCCCTGCCCGGACGGCGCTCCGGGCACGCCCCGCCTCTTCCTGGACCGCTTCGCCACCGACGACGGCCGGGCCCGCTTCGTCCCCGTCTCCCACCGCGAGGCCGCCGAGGTCCCCGACGCCGAGTACCCCGTGCTCCTCACCACCGGCCGGGTGGTCGCCCAGTACCAGTCCGGGGCCCAGACCCGCCGGGTGGACGAGCTCAACGCGGCCGCCCCCGGCCCGTTCGTGGAACTCCACCCCCGCCTCGCCGCCCGCATCGGCGCCGTCGAGGGCGCCCCCCTCGCCGTCACCTCCCGCCGCGGCCGCGCGGTGGCCCCGGCCCGCATCACGGACGCCATCCGCGCGGACACGGTCTTCATGCCGTTCCACTGGCCGGGCGAGGGCCGCGCCAACACCCTGACCAACCCGGCCCTGGACCCCACGTCCCGGATGCCGGAGTTCAAAGTCTGCGCGGTCCGCGTCGAGCCGGCGGATGCCGCCCCGGGCCGGGATTGATCAAGGGAAGGGGGATCGGCCCCGCCTAGGAGGCGTCCGTGAACGTCGGGCGCAGAGCCTCGGCCAGGCGGGCGACGAAGGCCTCCTCCCCGGGGCCGGCCAAGTGCGGGTACTCCGCCTCGAAGTGCTCCCACTCGGCGCCCACGTAGCCGTTGGGGATCAGGTACTCGATGTGTGCGAGCTCCAGTTCCGCGTTGGGGTAGGGCCATTCCCCGGCCTCCCGGAACACCTCCTGCACCAGGGCGTTGGGCAGGTGGTAGCGCTCCGCGAGCAGCACCGCGTCGTACAGGTCCTTGCCCTGCGGATGCCGGTCGCTGATCAGCCACAGCACCTTCCACGCCAGGGACAGGGCGGGCGTCGCCGCGAGCACCGTCGCCCCGCAGGACAGCTCGACCCGCTCGGGGGGCTCCGCGAGCTTCTCGTTGAAGACGAAGTCCAGTTGCACCTGCCCGTCCGGCAGTCCCGGCGCGGACCACGGCAGGATCATCCGGCGTCCGGGCACCCGGTCGTACGTCCAGATGTCCTCGCACACCGCCCCCGAGGCTTTGATCCCCGCCCGCCCGTCGGCCGCCGCCGCGATGCCCTCCAGCATCCTGGTGGTCCGCCCGTCCTCCATCGCCCAGGTCTGCGGCACGACGACGAAGTCGAGGTCGCCCGGCTCCCTGGCCGCCGCCCCGAACCGGTCCGCCAGGAGCACGCTTCCGCGCAGCACCAGCGAGTCCACCCATTCGGACTCGGAGAGCGCCAGCAGCACGGCGTCCATCGCGGCCCGCCGTGCCCGCGCCCAGGCGACCGTGCGAGCCGGGTCGTCGAAGACCGGGTCACCGGCCCGGTAGGCCTGGAAGTTGTGCCGAAGGGACGGGTCGAAGACCGCCCGCTGCCGCACGTCGTCACCGGCCACCGGGCGCAGCGTGAGCGGCAGGTGCCGCGCCGCCCGCGTCGCGTCGTCCAGCGGCTCCTGCGGCAGATGCGTACTCCGCATGCCGAATTCCGACCACGAACTCATCTCGTCCGCTCCTCGATCCACCCGTCGTCCACCGACAGGTCGCTGTCGTACAACACGAACTCCCGCTCCTCCGAGCGGATCTCGTACCCGGCCGAGCCCAGCGCGGCGGCCAGCGCATCGCACGCCGCCCCGGCCTCCGCCGCCGTACCCCGCCACCGCTGCGTCACGAACCGCTCGTGCGACCCGCCCCCCGGCAGCATCCGGCGCGCGTTCCACGACAGGTGGGCCCCGTGCGGGACCACCAGGGACTCCAGCGCCGCGTGGTCGTACGCGGCGGGCAGCCGCAGCTTCAGGTGGTGCTCGAAGTAGCCGCCGCCCGGGCCCGGGCGGTCCGTTGTCCAGGGGGCCGTCTCCACCTTGATCCGTACCGGGTCGAAGCCTGCCGCCCGCAGCTCGGGCACCAGCCGCTCGTGCCCCGTGCGGTCCCGTAGGGTCAGCATCGGCTGCGACACCATCCGGCCCCGGGCCAGCAGGATGTGCGTCACCTTCAACTCCCGTGCCCCCGCCCACGCGTCGAGGCGGGCCAGCTCCTCCGCGTCCGGGCAGCGCACCGTCACGTGGGTCTCGTACTCGGACATGGAGCCGATCTTCTCGGACATGCGTCCGATCCGCATCGGGATAACCGCCCGGGGGTAACCATCGGTCACGCGCCGGACTCAGAAAGTGCTCGCACGCCCCTCGTGGCCGTGATGTGTCGTACCCCACACTGAAGTTCGGTGCCCCCGTCCTCGGAGCCCTGGAGGTCGCCCCCGTGCAGACCCGGACCCTGACCGTGAACGAGAGCGAGTCCTCGGAGGTCGAAGCCGTGGACGAAGAGCCCGAAGCCGAATCGGAAGCCGAAGCCGAAGGTGAAGGCGATTCCGAACCCGGGCCCGAGGTGCTGGAGCTGATCGAGCAACCGGTGCCCGCGCAGCGCAGGCGCAGCAGCAGCGGGGACCGTGCGGGAAGCAGCGGAGCGGGGCCGTCCGCCGATCTGTTCCGCCAGTACCTGCGTGAGATAGGCAGGATCCCGCTGCTCACCGCCGCCGAGGAGGTCGACCTCGCGCGGCGCGTCGAAGCGGGTCTGTTCGCCGAGGAGAAGCTCGGCAGCACCCCCGACCTCGACTCCCAACTCGCCGTCGACCTCGACAAGCTCGTCGTCATGGGCCGGATGGCCAAGCGCCGGCTCATCGAGTCGAACCTGCGGCTCGTGGTCTCCGTCGCGAAGCGGTACGTGGGCCGCGGGCTCACCATGCTCGACCTCGTCCAGGAGGGGAACCTCGGGCTCATCCGGGCCGTCGAGAAGTTCGACTACGCCCGCGGGTACAAGTTCTCCACGTACGCCACCTGGTGGATCCGGCAGGCGATGTCCCGGGCCCTCGCCGACCAGGCCCGGACCATCCGCGTGCCCGTCCACGTCGTGGAGCTGATCAACCGCGTCGTCCGCGTACAGCGCCGCATGCTCCAGGAGCGCGGTTACGAGCCCACGGCCGAAGAGGTCGCCGTTCAGCTGGAGTTGACCCCCGAGCGGGTCATGGAAGTGCTCCGCCTCGCCCAGGAGCCGGTCTCCCTGCACGCACCGGTCGGCGAGGAGGACGACGTCGCGCTCGGCGACCTCATCGAGGACGGCGACGCCGCGTCCCCCGTGGAGTCCGCCGCGTTCTTCCTGCTGCGCGAGCACCTGGAAGCGGTGCTGTCGACGCTGGGGGAGCGGGAGCGCAAGGTGGTTCAGCTCCGGTACGGGCTGGCCGACGGCCGGCCGCGCACCCTGGAGGAGATCGGCCGGATCTTCGGCGTGACCCGCGAGCGGATCCGCCAGATCGAGTCCAAGACCCTCAACAAGCTGCGGGACCACGCCTTCGCCGACCAGCTCAGGGGATACCTGGACTGAGTGGGGCGGACCGGACCGGTGGGTCAGGCGCTTCGGAGCGCCTTGAGCGGGTCCGTACGGGCGGCGCGCAGGGCCGGGTAGAGGCCCGCCAGCAGGCCGACGACGGTGCCGATCAGTGGAGCCGGCAGGGTGGCGGCGGGCTGGAGGACGGCGGTCCAGTCCCGGGCGGCGGCGACGGCGACCACGGTGACCACGCCCAGGCTGGTGCCGATCAGGCCGCCCAGGGTGCCGAGCGCGGTGGACTCGGTGAGGAACTGGGTGGCGATGTGGCCGGTCCGTGCCCCGAGCGAGCGCCGCAGGCCGATCTCCTCGGTCCGCTCCAGCACGGCCACCAGGGTGGTGTTGGCGATGCCGACCGCGCCCACCAGCAGACAGATCCCGGCCAGGGCCAGGAACAGGCCGGTCAGGTCGGAGGTCACCTTGTCCTGGAGGCTGTGCGGATCGGGCGGCTCCACGACCGTGAAGGCGTCCGGCGCGTCCGGCCGCAGGGCGGGCTGGATCTGCGCGGCCACCACCGAGGCGGCGCCGATCCTGGTGGAGACCAGGGCCTGGGCCGCGCGGTCCGGCTCGGTGCCGGGGTTCCCGAACCGCTCCAGCGCCGTACTGGCGGGGATGACCATGCCGAGCAGCGCACCGGACTGGCGCTGCACGTCCGAGTAGATGCCGATCACCGTGTACGGGACGGAGTCGATGAACACGGCGGGCTGGGCGTCCAGGCGGCTCACGCCGAGGCGCTTGGCGGCGGCCTGGCTCAGCAGCACCACCGGCTGGGCGGTCTGCTGGACGAAGGGGTCCATGCCGACCCCGGCGACGAGGGTCGGCTCCATCGCGGCGACCGCGCCCGGGGTGGCGGCGAAGAGGGTCAGGCCGGTGCCCTGGTTCTCGCCGCCGGGGCGGCTGGACACCGCCGGGGCCGCGGGGACCGGCCACCAGACGCCGCCGGCCCGGACGCCGTCGATCGCGGCGAGCCGGCGGTCGGTGTCCTCGGGGAAGTTGCTCGGCGGATTGCCGCCCGGGGCGACACCGTCGGTCCGGGGCCGGTCGTTCACGTTGACGGTGGTGGCCTTGGTCAGGCTGAACTGTTCGCCGATCTGGCCGGACGCGGTGGCGGTGAGGCCGAGCACGGCGACGAACGCGCCGATGCCCAGCACCGTACCCAGCATGGTCAGCACCGACCGGCCGGGGCGTTGCAACACCCCCGAGAGAGCCTCGGAGAGCAGGTCCCCCAGGCCGAGGCGGGAGGCCGGATCGGGCAGCACGCTGCGGGCGCGGGCCATCAGGGGGCCACCTCGGCTCCGGCTGAGGTATGGGCCCCGGTCCCGGCTGAAGCCCCGGTGTCGGCCGAAGCCCCCGTCTCGCTGAGCACCCCGTCGCGGATGGCTACCCGGCGGCCGGCCCGGGCGGCGACGGCCGGGTCGTGGGTGATCACCACCAGGGTGAACCCCTGCGCGTGCAGCTCGTCGAACTGGGCCAGTACGGCCTCGGCGTTGGCCGAGTCCAGGTTGCCGGTCGGCTCGTCGCAGAGCAGCAGGCTCGGCCGGTTGACCAGGGCCCGGGCGATCGCGACGCGCTGGCGCTCGCCGCCCGACATGGTGCCGGGCAGTGCGTCGGTGCGGTGGCCGAGGCCGACCTGCCGCAGCGCCGCCAGGGCGGCGGCCCGGCGGGTGCGGGCCGGGGCACGGTTGTAGATCTGGGCGAGCACCACGTTCTCCTCGGCGGTGCGGTGCGCAAGGAGGTGGAAGGACTGGAAGACGAACCCGATCCGGCGCCCGCGCAGGGTCGAGCGGTCCCGGTCGTGGAGCGCGCCGGTGTCGATGCCGTCGAGCTCGTAGCGGCCCGCGGTGGGGGTGTCGAGCAAGCCCAGCAGGTAGAGCAGGGTGGACTTGCCGGAGCCGGAGGGCCCGGTGATGGCCAGGTACTCGCCCCGGCGGACGGTCAGGTCGGACGGGTGCAGTGCGACCACGGGCGGCTTGCCGGGGTGGGTGCGGCCCACGCCGGAAAGGGCGATCACGGGCGGCTCGGTGACCGGCGGCCCGGTGACGGGCGGCTCGCTGCCCGCCGGGCCCGCATCGGGTGGCGAGGTGGTCACTTGCCGACCACCACCTGGTCACCGGGCCGGAGTTCGGAGCCGGCGGCCGGCGTGACGGCGACCATGCCGTCGGCGGTCACGCCGGTGGTCACCGGCACGGTGGTCCGGGCGCCGCCGGCGCCCACCTTGGTGACGGACGTCTGGCCCGCAGCGTTGGTCGAGATCGCGGCCACCGGGACGGTCGTGACGGGGGTGTCGGACTTGTCCTTGAGGACGGTGAGGCGGAGGTTCCTGCCGTTCAGGGCGGCCGGCAGCGGAGCGCTCGGCGTGATCGCGACGGGAATGTAACTCGTCGCTCCCGGCTGGCCACCCGGCTGCGCCGCGCCGCCGCCCCCACCGCCCGGCACGCCGCCCGATGCACCGCCGCCCGACGCGGCGCCGCCTGTGCCGCCCGTCCCGGCCCCGCCACCCGTCCCGGCGCCCCCGCCGGCCGCCGGTGGGGCCGCGCCGCCCAGGGTGATGACCCGCCCGGCGGGCGGTGTGGTGGTGGGCGCGCCGACACTCGCGACCGTGCCGGTCAGCACGGTGTTGGTGTCCTCGACGAGTACCTCCACGGCCATGCCCGGCTTGATCCCCGACGCCTGGTTCGGCGTCAGCTGGCCGGTGACGTTCAGCCCTCCGCTGGTGAGGGACAGGAGCGTGCCGGACACCGGTTCGCCGACCGCGCCGTTCACCGCGGTGACCGAGGCCGGCAGCACCGGCAGGAACAGGACGTGGGCGGCCGGCACCATCGGCCCGTGCACCGCCCGGGCCTTGGCGAGTGCGGCCTGGTCGTCGGCCAGTTGCTTCTTCGCGGCGTCGGTCTGCTTGCGGGCGTCGCCGGACGCGGGCGGGCCCGGACGGACGAGGGCGTCGAGCGCCTGCCGGCTGCCGTCCACCGCCTTCTGCGCGGCGTCGACGGCCTGCTGGGTGGTGGCGCCCGTGGTCGGCGCCGGATACCCCAGAGCGCGGTAGAACCCGGTCACGGCCTGAGCCGTACCGGGGCCGAAGACCCCCTTCTCGTCGGACCGCGACGAGTGGCCCAGCCCGGCCAGCGCCGCCTGGAGTTCCGCGACGTCGGGACCGGTGCTGCCGGGCTTGATGTCCCGGTACGCGGGCACCGGCCCGGGCAGCGCGAACAGCGGCTGTCCGGACACCTCGGCGAGCAGCCGGCCCGGCCGGACGGTGTCACCCGCCTTCACCTCCAGCCGGGAGACGTACAACTGGGTGACGTCGGCGGAGGCCGGGGACGGAACCACGTTGTACTGGGCCGGCGGATACACCACGGCCCGGGCCGACACCGACCGGTTCAGGACCTGGCTGGTGACCGGAGCGGTGAGCAGACTGTTGGCGGGTGGCGCCGCCTGCGCGGCTCTTTCGGCGGGGGACTTGACCAGGGTGGCGGCCCCCAGACCGCCGACCGCGACGAGGGCCGCCCCGCCCGCAACGAGGCCCAGTACCCGTCGGCGGCCTGCGGCACGCGAACGGGCCGGCGGGGAAGTGTTGTCGCCGTCGGTCTCGACGGCCGTGCTCCCAAGTTTCAACAAGGCTGTCTCCACGTGGACTTCACTCCACAAGAGTGTCGCCACCCGGCCGTCGGACGGACGTAAGCGAGCATGCGGGCCGCGACGACCGTCACCCCGTCTGGCCGCCGGCGGTGATCTGGGCGGCCTTGCGGACGAGGTCGTCGATCTGCTGCCGGTACGCGGTGAGTTTGGTGGAGTTGTCCTCGACGTACTTCTTGCCGTAGGCGGTCTGTACGGCGACGACGACGCCCACGGTGTTGTTGGCGATCTTGCATTCGACGTCCGCGGTGGCGGTGGCGATCTCGTCGGGGCCGGCCGGACCGGTGCTCCCCGCCTGGGCCGAGGCAGCCCATTTCGGGTCGGTCACCGCGGCGATCGGGTCCTTGTACTCGAACCCCTTGCCCTTCATGCACTCCGACCACTTGGCGTAGGCCTCGACGATCCGCGGATCGCCGGCCGGAATCTTGGGCCCGCCGTCGGGGAGCGCCGCGTCGCTGATGATGAGCTGGTCGGCCTTGAGGGTGTCGCGGCCCTTCTGGCCGCATCCGCCGGGCGGTACCGGCTTGCCGTCGAGGGTGGGCACGGGCTGTTGTGTGGTCGGGTCGTTCCCGCTCATCGCGATTTCCTCGGCCGCGGTGGGCGGCGTGCCCCCCGCACCGTTTCCGGCCGCACCCTGGTCGGCCATGCCCGAACCGCGGTCGTACCCGTGGGTCTTGGCCTTCTCCACGTCGAAGTAGCCGTAGAGCATGCTGCGGGTCAGCCGCTCCTTCGGTGCGTCGTCCAGCCCTAGGGTGAGGGTCGGGCGCGCGGTGAGTCCGAAACCGCGCATGCACTCGGCCGTCACCGCGTCCTGGGCCTGCGTCACCTGCTTGATCTGCGCCGTCGTCACCATGTAGGCGTCGGTCGGCAGGGTGATCTGGCCGGGATCGGTGATCGTCGGCGTCGCGCCGAGGCTGGGGACCGCCGTAGTCCCTTGCCCGTCGCCGCCGCCGCACGCGGTCGCGGCCAGGGCGATGATGCCGGTGACGAATAACAGGGAGCGGCGTCCCATGCCTGTTGCCTCTTTCCGGTGCGCGTGGCGGGTCTGGCTGCCCGAGGGCCGGTGGGTGGGCACCGTACGGAACGGTGCCCACCATGAGGTCGCCGGAATCAGCGGCCCGTGATCGAGATCCAGTCGACCCGGACCCTCGGGCTGAATCCGATGGACTTCCAGGAGCTGTAATACGTGCGGTACGACGAACCGTTGGTGCTCTTCCAGATGAACGACCCGCTGTTGTTGCCGGTGTCCACCTGGTACACGTTGTAGATCGCGACGCTGATCGAGCCGTTGTTGGCGAAGCAGACCTTCGGCGGAGAGTTCCAGAGAGTGAAGAAGTCGCTGCGGGCGTTGCAGGTGGCCGTGTCGACGCGGTTGATGGCGGCTGCCGGGCCGGCGGCCACCACGGTTCCGGCGAACGCGGCGCTCGTGGCGAGGGCCAGGGCCGCAACGTGTTTGCGGAATGCCATGATGTGAGTGCTCCTCTGGTCGTGCCACTGAGTGGCTGAAGACTGAGCGGTGGTGCGACGGAGCGGTGAAACGCGTGGGCCTCGCCCTGCACGGCGGGGCCAACGTGTGCGCAACGCAAGGTGGTTCGCACGGCACAGATCCTTGCCCGGGAGCGCCGGAGTGACCAGGAACTTGGGCCGGAACTTCTGGGGCGGCAGATCGCCACTGGTCCCAAATGTCTCGTAGTTCGAGATCGTGAGACTGCTTCATCCGCAATTGTGTCGATTTCGCAAATGATTCACATCACACACATCGTGAGTGACCTGTGACTTACCTATGGTGAAATCCGACCTAGTCGCATCCGGGGGGATATGGGGATGGAAGAGCGTCGGGAGTTATTCGGAGGGCTGCTGCGCGGGGCGCGCGAGCGAGTGGGCCTGACCCAGGAAGTACTGGCCGAACGGTCGGGACTCAGCGCGCGGGCGATCGGGAACCTGGAGCGCGGGCGCGCGAAACCGCGAGCGGACTCGTTACGGCGGATCGTGCAGGCGCTGGGAGGCGCGCAGCGTGACGGGGCCGCGCTGGTGGCGGCGGCCGGGCTGCCGGTGCCGGCGGCGGTGGCGGAGATCCAGCAGGTCGAGCCGGTGGAGGAACCGGCCGGGCCGCGCCGGTTGAACGACACCGAGGCGCTGGTGCTGTTCGAGCTGCTGGGCGGGGTGGACACCGAGAGCTGGGACCCGGACGTACGGGCGACCCTGTTGCGGGCCTGCTCCGGTTCGCCGGCGGCGGTGCGCCTGGCCGGGGTGGTGCTGGCGACCGTACCGGAGCTGCCGCTGGAGGACCTGGCGCGGCGACTGGACGGCCTCCAGCCGGCGTGAGCCGGCGGGTGGGGACGGCCGGAGCCGCCCCCACCCGCCGACCGAACCGGCCCGGTCGGCCTACCAGGCCCGGCCGACCTACCAGGGCCGGCCGCCGGCCCACCCGGCCCACCCGGGCGTTCTGCCTAGTCGACCTCGGCCACCGCCTGCGCGAACTGCGCCGCGTACAGCCGCGCGTACGCGCCGCCCGAGGCCAACAGCTCCTCGTGCGTGCCCTGTTCCACGATCGAGCCGCTCTCCATCACCAGGATCACGTCCGCGTCGCGGATCGTGGACAGCCGGTGCGCGATCACGAAGGACGTACGGCCGTGCGCGAGCCGTGCCATCGCCTTCTGGATCAGCACCTCGGTACGGGTGTCGACCGAGCTCGTCGCCTCGTCCAGGACCAGGATCACCGGGTCCGACAGGAACGCCCGGGCGATGGTGATCAGCTGCTTCTCGCCCGCGCTGACGCCCGCGCCCTCGTCGTCCAGCACGGTGTCGTAGCCGTCCGGCAGCGTGCGGACGAAGCGGTCGGCGTGGGCCGCCCGCGCCGCCTCCTCGATCTCGGCGCGCGTCACCTCGCGCGAAGCCCCGTAGGCGATGTTCTCCGCGATCGTGCCGCCGAACAGCCAGGTGTCCTGGAGCACCATGCCGATGGAGCCGCGCAGTTCCTCGCGGGTCATCTTCGCGATGTCCACGCCGTCCAGGCCGATCTCCCCGCCCGTGACCTCGTAGAACCGCATCAGCAGGTTGACGAGGGTGGTCTTGCCGGCGCCCGTCGGGCCGACGATCGCGACCGTGTGCCCCGGCTCGACCGTCAGCGAAAGGTTCTCGATCAGCGGCTTGTCCGGCTCGTAGCGGAAGGCCACCTTGTCGAGGGTGACCTGCCCGCGCAGCACCTCCGGACGCTCCGGAACCTCCGCGTCCGGCTCCTGCTCCTCCGTGTCCAGCAGCTCGTATACCCGCTCCGCCGAGGCGACGCCGGACTGCACGAGGTTCGCCATCGACGCGACCTGCGACAGCGGCATCGAGAACTGCCGCGAGTACTGGATGAAGGCCTGCACGTCACCGATCGACAGGGTGCCCGAGGCCACCTTCAGACCGCCGACGACCGCGACCAGCACGTAGTTGATGTTCGATATGAAGAACATCACCGGCTGCATGAACCCGCTGACCAACTGCGCCTTGAACGTGGCCCGGTACAGCGCCTCGTTGTGCTCGGCGAAGACCGCCGCGGATTCCTTGTGCCGGCCGAAGACCTTGACCAGGTTGTGCCCCGAGTACATCTCCTCGATGTGGGCGTTGAGCGCGCCGGTCGTCTTCCACTGCGCGACGAACTGAGGCTGCGACTTCTTGCCGATCTTCGCCGCGACGAACACCGAGACCGGTACGGTCACCAGCGCGACCAGCGCCAGCAGCGGCGAGATCCAGAACATCATCGCGAGCACGCCGACGATGGTCAGCAGCGAGTTCAGCAGCTGCCCCATCGTCTGCTGGAGCGTCTGCCCGATGTTGTCGATGTCGTTCGTGGCCCGGCTGAGCACCTCGCCGCGCTTCTGCTGGTCGAAGTACGAGAGCGGCAGCCGCGACAGCTTCGCCTGGAGCTCCTCGCGCATCCGGTACACGGTGCCGTTCATGACGTGGTTCGACAGCCGCGTCGCCACCAGCATCAGCAGACCGGCCAGGACGAAGACCACCAGCGCCCAGATCGCCACGACCCCGACCGCGCCGAAGTCGATGCCCTTGCCCGGGGTGAAGTCGGTGCCGGACAGCATGTCCGCCATCCCGCCCTCGCCCTTGGCGCGCATCCCGTCCAGCGCCTGCTGCTTGCTGATGCCGGCCGGCAGCTCGCGGCCGACGATCCCCGCGAACACCAGGTCGGTGGCCTCGCCGAGGATCTTCGGGCCGACCACCGCGCAGCCGACGCTGCCGACGACGGCCGCGACCATGCCCCACAGCTTGGCCCGGTCCTGCGCGAGCTGGCCCAGCAGCCGCTTGCCCGATCCCTTGAAATCCAGGGTCCGCTGGGCCGGCCCCATCATCATCCGTCCTCCGGGCCCGCTCATGCGGCCTCCGCCTCCGTCAGCTGGGAGAGCACGATCTCCCGGTAGGTCTCATTGCCGGCCATCAGCTCGTGGTGGCGCCCCTCGCCCACGACCTCGCCCTCGTCGAGCACGATGATCCGGTCGGCGTCACGGATCGTGGAGACCCGCTGGGCGACGATGACCACGGTCGCGTCCTCGGTCTCGCGGGCGAGCGCCGCGCGCAGCGCCGCGTCCGTCGCGTAGTCCAGGGCCGAGAAGGAGTCGTCGAACAGATAGATCTCCGGCCGCTGCACGAGCGTCCGGGCGATGGCCAGGCGCTGGCGCTGGCCGCCGGAGACATTGGTGCCGCCCTGGGTGACGGGGGCTTCGAGCCCGCCCTCCAGCGCGGACACGAAGTCCTTGGCCTGCGCCACTTCCAGGGCGTGCCAGAGCTCTTCGTCGGTCGCGTCGGGGCGCCCGTAACGGAGGTTGGAAGCGACCGTTCCGGAGAAGAGGTACGGCTTCTGCGGGACCATGCCGACCGTCCTGGCCAGCAGCTCCGGGTCGAGCCGGCGCACGTCCTCCCCGTCGACCAGTACGTCGCCGCCGGTCGCGTCGAACAGTCGCGGTACCAGACCCAGCAGCGTGGACTTGCCGCTTCCGGTGGAGCCGATCACGGCGGTGGTCTCGCCGGGGCGCGCCACCAGGCTCACCCCGCGCAGCACGGGGGCCTCGGCGCCCGGGTAGCGGAAGTCGGCACCGCGCAGCTCCAGCAGCCCGTGGCGGGAGAGCTCGCGCACCGGGTCCGCGGGCGGGACCACGCTGGAGTGGGTGTCCAGGACCTCCTGGACGCGCTCGGCACAGACCTCGGCGCGCGGCACCATCATGAACATGAAGGTGGCCATCATCACGGCCATGACGATCTGCATCAGGTAGGCGAGGAAGGCCGTCAGCTGGCCGATCTCCATGTCGCCGCTGTCGATGCGCATCGCACCGAACCAGATGACGGCGACGCTGGAGATGTTCACGACCAGGATCACGGTCGGGAACATGTACGCCAGCAGCTTGCCCGCGGCCAGCGAGACACCGGTCAGGTCCGCGTTGGCGTCGCGGAAACGGTCCTTCTCGTAGTCGTCGCGGACGAAGGCCCGGATCACCCGGTTACCGGTGATCTGCTCGCGCAGCACCCGGTTCACGGTGTCGAGCCGGTCCTGCATCTGCCGGAACAGCGGCCGCGTCTTGAAGACGATCGCGCCGACCGAGAGGCCGAGCACGGGGACCACGGCGAGCAGCACGCCCGACAGCTGCACGTCGAGCGAGAGCGCCATGAAGATGCCGCCGACGCACATGATCGGCGCCGAGACCATCAGCGTGAAGGTCATCAGCACCAGCATCTGGATCTGCTGGACGTCGTTCGTCGTACGGGTGATCAGCGACGGAGCGCCGAACTGGCCGAGCTCCCGCGCGGAGAAGCTCTGCACCCGGTCGAAGACGGCCCCGCGGATGTCGCGGCCGACGGCGGCCGCGGTACGGGCGCCGTAGTACACGGCCCCGGCGTTGCAGACGAGCTGGACGAGCGAGACGCCGAGCATCAGTGCGCCGAAGCGCAGGATGTAGCCGGTGTCCCCGTTGACGACACCGTTGTCGATGATGTCCGCGTTGAGCGTGGGCAGGTAGAGGCTCGCGCTGGTCTGCAGCAGTTGCAGCAGCACCAGCGCGGCGATGGGTTTCTTGTACGGACGGAGGTGGGTCCGCAGAAGTCGTATGAGCACGCGCAGGCTCCGGTCGGCATGATCGAGGGGGTTCACCCCATCTTGGGCCAATCGGCCCCACGATCCCCAACGTATTTCGCAAAGCCCGGTCAAAAGGCGTAGGCAGGCCTGCGCCCCCGGACCTGGACCTACCTCCGCGGCGCCCTAGAACGCGCCGGGGTGGATCTGGTCCCGCGTCGCCACGTACTGCTGGCGCACCGCCTGCCCGGCCGACAGGTCCTCGCCCGGCTCGAACACCTGCGCCGTCGCGGCCGGCCAGACCGGCGGGGTGTGCGGGGCGAGCGTGCCCTGCGCCACGCCGAGCGTCCACGCCGCCTGCCGCGCCGCGCCCAGCGCCGCGTAGTCCGCCGGCGCCGGTACGACGACCTGCGTCCCGAACAGCCCCGGCGCCGCGGCCTGTACGGCGGGCAGCTCCGCCGCCGCGCCCAGCAGGAACACCCGGCGGATCTCGGCCCCGCGCGAACGCAGCACGTCCAGTGCGTCCACGAGCCCGCACAGCATGCCCTCGAAGGCGGCCCGGGCCAAGTGCTCCGGCTTCATGGAGTCCCGGCGCAGCCCGGACAGGGTCCCGGCGGTGTGCGGCAGGTTCGGCGTCCGCTCACCCTCCAGATAGGGGAGCAGTACGAGTCCGTGAGCGCCCGGGGTCGACTTCAGCGCGAGCTCGCTCAGCCCCTCCAGATCGGTGCCCAGCAGCTCGGCGGTGCCGCGCAGGGCCCGTACGGCGTTGGAGGTGTTCACCACGGGCAGGTGCATGCCGGTGGCGTCGGCGAGCGAGGTGATCAGCCCGCCCGGCTCCGACAGGGCCTCGTGGTGCACCGCCATCACCGAACCGGAGGCACCGAGCGAGACCACGGCGTCGCCGGGGCCGAGCCCCAGCCCGAGCGCGGCGGCCATCGTCTCGCCGGTGCCGGCCGAGATGAGCAGCCCCTCGGGCGTGGTCCCGGCGGCCTCGGCGGGGCCGAGCACCTCGGGCAGCAGCGCCCGGTGGCCGAGCGCCAGCTCGACCAGGTCGGGCCGCCAGGATCCGGTCGCCGCCGACCAGTAGCCGGTACCGGAGGCGCCGCCCCGGTCGGTGGTCCGCCGGGCGGGCCGGCCCAGCAGCTGCCACACCAGCCAGTCGTGCGGGGACATCAGCACGGCCACCCGGCGGGCGGCCTCGGGCTCGGTGCGGGCCAGCCAGGCCAGCTTCGCGACGGGCTGCGCCGCGTGCGGGACCGAGCCCACCGCCTCGGTCCAGGCCTGCCGGCCGCCGAGCGCGTCGGTGAGGTCGGCGGCCGCGACCTGGCCGCGCTTGTCGTTGCCGACCAGGGCGGCGCGTACGAGGTTGCCCTGCGAGTCGAGCGGGAGCAGCCCGTGCTGCTGGGCGGAGACCCCGATGGCCTGGACCCCTTCGAGGAGCCCGCCGCCCGCGGCCTCGCCGAGGGAGAGCAGCCAGGCCTGGGGGTCGGTCTCGTGGGGGTTGCCGCCGTCGGGTTCGCCCGTGGGCTGCGGATGGGGCGCGTAGCCCTGGCGCAGCACGGCACCCGTGTCGGTGTCACAGACGACGATGCGAGTGAAGGCTGAAGAGCTGTCCAGCCCGGCGACTATCCCCATGCGGAGAATTCTGCCGCACATATGACCGGTCCTGACCTCTGCGGAGTACCCGGAACCTCACAGGTCCCGGGAACCTCACGCGTACCGCACCGATCTCAGGTGTTGCTGGTGCCCCAGTCGTCCTCGAAGCCACCGCCGCCGACCCGGTCGCGCAGCCCGCGCACCCGCAGGGCCAGCGAGTCCGGCACGGCGTCGCCGACCTTCTCGCTCACCGCGGCGAAGGCCTTCCCGGCGTAGACGCGGCCGGTCTGCCCGGCGGTCTCGGCGGCGTTGCGCACCGCCGGGTTCTGCGCGAACTCCCGAGCGGACTTCTTGAGCTGCTCGTACCGCTCGCGCCCGGCCCGGGTCCCGAGCACGTAACCGAGGGCCAGTCCGACCGCGAACGTGACCTTGTACCGCATGCCTGTCACCCTTCGTCGTGTGGTGCCCGGCCTGCTGTCGATACCGATTGGCGGAGCACCCCCCTGCTTGCGCTAATCTATGACTCGCAACGGGCGCTCGCCCCCCGGCAAGGCCGGAGGTGGGCCGTTCGATGCACCGCAGCAATCCCCTGTAGCTCAATTGGCAGAGCAGCCGACTGTTAATCGGCAGGTTACTGGTTCGAGTCCAGTCGGGGGAGCGCGGTCCCCTGTAGCTCAATTGGCAGAGCAGCCGACTGTTAA
Organism: Streptomyces sp. NBC_01351; assembly: GCF_036237315.1. Classification (GTDB taxonomy): domain Bacteria; phylum Actinomycetota; class Actinomycetes; order Streptomycetales; family Streptomycetaceae; genus Streptomyces. The sequence goes on from NZ_CP108356.1 coordinate 5,756,695, forward strand.
TCGGCAGGTTACTGGTTCGAGTCCAGTCGGGGGAGCAGGTAAGAAAAGGAGAGGGCCCCCGGCGGGTCCTCTTCTTTTTTGCCTCGTTCTGGAACCGGGCAGCCCTCAGGACGGTCTCTCTGAACAGGCCAAGCCGATCATGCGAGGCATCCGAGGCAGGAGATCGTATGAGCGGCTATGCTGCGGCAGACGGCGCGCACACATGTACGCGCCACGCCGTGAAGGGGCGGTAGCTCAGCCGGTTAGAGCAGCGGACTCATAATCCGTCGGCCGTGGGTTCGAGTCCCACCCGCCCCACTGCGAGCCGCAGGTGCAGAAACGATCGCACCTGCGGCTTTGGCGTGTTCTGGGGGTTGACGGGGAGGGCTTGGGGCCGCCCCCGGCCGGGTGTGCGTCAGAAGTTCTCCGTTTCGTCCGTGAGATGGCGCAGTACGTCGCCCAGGTCCTGGCGGCGCGCGAAGGCCGCGCGTTGGCGGTGGGCGCCCGAGCCGTCGCGCAGCAGGGACGCCAGGGTCTTGGCCGCGTGGTCGAGGTCGCCGGCGGCGGCCAGTTCCGGGGCGACCAGGTCGAGCAGGGCCTCCGCCAGATCGGCCGCCGGGAGCTCCGTGCCCGTGTACGGGTCCAGGCCGAAGCCCTCCAGTCCGTCGTGGGCCGCCCGCCAGCGCGCCAGGCGCAGTACGTCGTCCCGTACGGGTGGATCAGGGCGCTGCTCGGCGACCTCCCGCATGGCCGTCGCCACCAGGGCGCGGGCCAGCTCGGCCTGCAGGACGGCCCCGTCGATGTCCGGGGACATGTCGGGCGCCCGGAATTCGAGCGTCGGCCAGTTCCCCGAGGGGCGGAGGTCCCAATAGACCATCTTCGTGTCCAGGGCCGCCCCGGAGCCGAGCAGGGTCTGCACCGAGCGCCGGAAGTGGGCCGTGGACGTGAAGTGCGGGGGCGGGCCCGCCGAGGGCCAGCCCGACCAGGCCATGGCCCGCCAGCTGGCGTGACCCGTGTCACGGCCGCCCCAGAACGGCGAGTTGGCGGCCAGCGCGATCAGCGTCGGCAGCCAGGGTCTGACCCGGTTGGACACCGCGACGGCCGTGTCCACGTCGAGCGTGCCGATGTGGATGTGGCGGCCGCAGCTGACCAGCGTGTCGGTGAGCGCGCCGAAGCGGCGGTGCTGCTCGCGCTGGCGCGGCTCGTCGTCGGTCAGGTGCAGCGGCCCCTCCACGGCCACGACCGGCGAGGGCGCGGCCAGCAGCCGGCAGCCGTGGGCGCGGGCCGCGCGGCCGAGGGTGCGCCGCAGCGCGGCGAGCTCCGCGCGCAGCGAATCGGTCGAATGGGCGATCGGGGTGGAGATCTCCACCTGGTAGCGGGTGCCCTCGGCGTGCAGTTCGCCGGGCAGCCCGCCGGCCGTGGCCAGGACGAGCGGGGCGGCCGGGACCACCCGGAAGGTACGGGCGTCGACGAGGAGGAACTCCTCCTCGACTCCGACGGTGAGGGGGACGGTGGTGCGCACCGTGTTCCGCGCGGTGCCGGTGCTCGTGGTGCTGTTGCCAGGTTCGATCACTACGCCTCCCTGGACATACGAGTCTTTTCATCATGAGCTGAACGAGAGGTGAGTAGCGCACGACGATTCGGTCAAATGTCCGGTGATAGTGGCGAGTTACCGGCAAGATTGCGCCCGCGACGGAACCCCGGAGCCGGGTGGGGCGACTGTTGCCGGTGTGTGAACGCCGTGGACGGAACCGAGGGGGCCGGCCGGCCGGTGGTTATCATCCGCTGTGCCCCATACGACCGCGCCACCCGACCGCCCCCGACGGCGAATATTCGCCGACCTGACCCCGCTCAGAACCTCCGTGCACTACCGGCGGCTGTGGGTCGGCGCAACCATCTCCTGGCTCGGGCAGGCGATGACCGCCCTCGCGATCTCGCTCCAGGTGTACGAGATCACCGGGTCGAACTTCGCGGTCGGGCTCGTCGGACTGTTCGCGCTCGTCCCGCTCGTCGCCTTCGGGCTCTACGCCGGCGCCATCGCCGACACTCTGGACCGGCGCAAGCTCGGCCTCTACAGCGCCCTCGGCTCCACCGGACTGTCGATCGCGCTCGCAGCGGCCGCGCTGCTCGACTACCACCGGGTCTGGTTCCTGTACGCCGTCGTCGCGCTCCAGGCGACGTGCGGGGCGCTCGCCGGACCGGCGCGGTCCGCCATGATCCCGCGGCTGCTGCCGGCCGAGCAGCTGCCCGCCGCCAATGCGCTGAACTCCGTGACCATGACCTCCGGGACCATGATCGGCCCGATGCTGGGCGGGTTCATCGTCGGCTGGTGGGGCTACCAGGCCGCCTACCTGATCGACGCCGTCACCTTCCTCGCCGCGCTCTACGCGATGTGGTTGCTGCCCGCCATGAAGCCCGACCGCGCCGAGGGCGCGCGGGGCAGGGCCTCCGTCCTCGACGGCCTGCGATTCCTCGGGACCCGGCCCAACATCCGGATGACCTTCTTCTCCGACATGGCCGCCATGGTGCTGGCACACCCCCGGGCGCTGTTCCCCGCCATCGCCGTGCTCTGGTACGGCGGCGACGCCAAGACGGTCGGCCTGCTGGTGGCCGCGCCCGCCGTGGGGGCGCTGCTCGGCGGCCTGTTCTCCGGCTGGCAGGGGCGGGTGCGCCGGCACGGGCTGGCGATCCTGATCTCCGTCGCCGGATGGGGGCTGGCCGTCGCGGTCTTCGGGCTGACCCGGAACCTGTGGCTCGGGCTGTTCTTCCTCGCCCTGGCCGGCTGCGCCGACACCATCTCGATGGTGTTCCGCAGCACGATGATGCAGGCCGCCACCCCGGACGAAATGCGGGGCCGCCTCCAGGGCGTCTTCATCGTGGTCGTCGCGGGCGGGCCCCGGCTCGGGGACTTCCTCGCCGGGACCGTCGCCGACCTGACCTCCCCCGCCGTGGCGGTCACCGGCGGGGGACTCGGGTGCGTGCTGGTGCTGGGACTGCTCGCCCTTCGGTGGCGCGGCTTCGCCCGCTACGACGCGCGGTCGCCGCAGGCCTGATCGCTGGGACCGCTGGGCGGGAAGGGGTCGGTGGGTTCCGCCAGGGCCGTGTGCGCGCCGGGGCATCTCCTCGGGCGCCGAACGTTTCCAGGGGTCGGAGGGCGAGGGGGGTGTGTTCGTCGCCCTGCGGGGACACCCCGGCACGCACCCGTCCCCGGCGGGCGGACGGACTAGGCGTCCACCGCCTCCCGGGTCCGGGCGCCGCCCGCGTCGCCGGTGTTGGACGTTCCGGCCGGCTCGAACAGCAGGATCGCGACCTCCTCGTCGGCGGCCGGGCAGTGCTCCACCCCGCGCGGGACGACGTACATCTCGCCGGGGCCGAGGGTCACGTCCCCGTCGCGCAGACGGATCGTCAGGGTGCCGCTGATCACGAGGAAGAGCTCGTCGGTGTCCTCGTGGGTGTGCCAGACGAACTCGCCCTGCAGCTTGGCGACCTTGACCTCGTAGTCGTTGACCCGCGCGATGCGGCGCTGCGCCCACTGCTCGGTGAAACCGGCCAGCTTCTCGGCGATGTTGACCTTTTCGATCTCCGGTGTCGTCATGTGGACAGACTCCCGGGCGACCGGGTGGCGGTCTTGTACGTTCCTGACATGGCCGCCATACGACCGCTCGGCACCGTCTCCGCCTGGCAGCCGCCGGTGAAGGGCATCGCCGAGGTCTTCCACGCCCGTTTCACCGAGCACGCCTACCCCGCCCACGTGCACGACACCTGGGCGCTGATGATCCTGGACGGCGGGCGCGTCGACTTCGCCCTCGACCGGGAGCGGCACGGCGTCGGGGTCTCGGACCACGTGGCCCTGCTGCCGCCCGGGGTGGTGCACGACGGGCGGACCGTGACCGAGGGCGGCTTCCGCAAGCGGGTGCTGTACCTGGACACCTCCGTGCTGCCGCAGCGGCTGACCGGGGCCGCGGTGGACGCCCCGCTGCTGGACGATCCCGCGCTGCGGGAGCGCGTGCACGGCCTGCACCTGGCGCTGGAGGAGCGGGGCGACCCCTTCGAGGCGGAGTCGCGGCTGGTCTTCGTACGGGAGCGGCTGCACCGGTGGCTGACCGGGCGCGAGGAGGCTCCCGGGCCGCCGGGAGAGGGGCTCCCCGGGCGCCTGCGGGAGCTGCTCGACGCGCGGGTGGTCGAGGGGATCACGCTGGAGGAGGCGTCGGCCGAGCTGGGGGGCGTCCACTCCACGCAGCTGATCCGCAGCTTCCGGACGGCGTACGGACTGCCGCCGCACGCGTACCTCACCGGGCGGCGGGTGGCGGTGGCCCGGAGGCTGCTGCTGGCCGGAATGCGGCCTGCCGAGGCGGCCGTGGCGGCGGGGTTCTACGACCAGGCGCACCTGGCGCGGCACTTCGGGCGGCACGTGGGCACCAGCCCGGGGGTTTTCGCCCGATCCGGCCGGTTGTGAAGGGCAGTTGGCCGGTTCGTTGCCGTCGTGTTGCGAGGCCTTCCGATTTCTTTCGATCCGACATATGACAGTTCGGCAGTTCAAAGTTCAGAACCCTCGCGTCATCCGTCGAACCAGGAGGAAGGCCTTCATGCGCCTTCGTACGCTCGCCACCACCGCGGTGGCCACCGCCGCGCTCTGCGGCACGCTCGTGCCGCCCGCCGCGGCCGCGGCCGGGCCGGCCGGAGGGGGCGGCGCCTGCTCCCCGTACCTCTCCGTCGCGGGCTACTCCGACTCCCTGGACAAGACCACGCTCGACGGGCGGCTGGTCGGCGGGATCTCCGCTCTCGCGCTCGACAAGGACGGCACGGTCGCGGCCGTCTCCGACAAGTCGGCCCTGTACTCGCTGAAGGTGGGCCGCGGGGACACCCCGACGGCCGCGGCCACCGCGCGGCTGCCGCTGACGGACGGCGCCGGGAAGGCGGTCGACTCCGAGGGGATCGTCGTCGACCGCGACGGGTCGTACCTGATCACGGACGAGTTCGCGCCCGCCATCAGGCGCTACGGCCGCGACGGTCAGGTGCTCGGCACGCTGCCGATCCCGGACGACTTCCGCCTCGCACCGGAGGGCCGGGCCGCCTTCAACACGACCTTCGAGTCGCTGACCCTGCTGCCCGGCGGCCACACGCTGGTCGCGGGTGTCGAGGGCGGGCTGGCCGGTGACGGCAAGGACGCGCAGGGCCGGACCCTCCAGCGGATCCAGACCTGGGAGCGGCGCGGCGGGGAGTTCGTCCTCGGCCGCCAGTACGCCTACCCGGTGGACGCGGGGCACGGCCTCGTCGAGCTCGCTCCCACCCGCGACGGGCGGCTGATCGTGCTGGAGCGCGGCTTCACGCGGGAGTTCGCGATCACCGTGCGGCTGTACGTCGCCGACCCGCTGTTCGCGAGCGACACCTCGAAGGTGGCGACCCTGGCCGATGGGCCGGGGCTGCGGCTCGCCCGCAAGACGCCGATCGGGGACTTCGACGACTGCCCGACGCTGGGCGCCCCGTCGAAGCTGCCGCAGAACCACCCCCTCGTCGACAACGTCGAGGCCCTGGTCGTCACCGACTACGACGGGGTCGGGCGGGTGCGGCTGCTCCTGGCCAGTGACGACAACGAGTTCCCGCAGCAGATCACCCGCCTGTACACGGCGGACGTGAAGCTGCCGAAGCGCAGGTTCTAGTCCCCGGCAGTGACGATTCCGCGAGCCACCCCCAGGGCCACCAGGTCCTGGGGGCGGATGCGCAGCTGGTCGGCCGTGGCGGGGGCGGCGGTCGCCGGGCGCTTGAGGATGGCCGCCGCCAGCTCCGGGGCGATCACCGAGAAGTAGCTGTCCGGGGTCACCCAGGTGTTCCCCGGCGCCGCCAGGGCGAGCGCGCCGCCCGAGCCGCCCTCGCCGATGAGCAGGGTGGACACGGGGACGGTGGCGCCGGCCAGCGCCGCGAAGGTGTCCGCGATGGCCGCGCCGGCGCCCGCGTGCTCGGCGGCGGCGTCGTTGGCCGCGCCGGGGGTGTCGACCAGGGTGAGCACCGGGATGCCGAGCCGGTCGGCCAGCCGGATCACGCGGGCGGCAGTACGGTAGCCCGCCGGGCGGGTGGCGGTGCCGCACTGGGCGGCGTACGCCACGGCCCGACCCTCGCGCAGCCCGAACCCGCACAGCATGCCGGGGTCGGTGCCGCCCGCGCGGTCCCCGGAGAGGGGCAGGCGGAGGGCGAAGTACGCGTCCAGGTACGCCCCGGCGCGCGGCCGGTCGGGGTGCCGGGCCTGCTGGACGGCGTCCCAGCCGGTCTGCGGAGCCGCTACTCCCCCAGCTACCGCTGGGAGGTGCCCCCAGGCCAGCGCGGCCGGGGGCTCGACGGGCCCGGCGGGGCGGGGCGCGGTCAGCACCCGGAGCCAGTCGGCCAGCGTCGCCGGGAGTTCGGCCGGGGGGACGACGGCGTCCACGTGCCCGGCGGCGTACTGCCCCTCGGCGGAGTAGGCCGCCGGATCGGCGTCCGCCGGGCGCACCCGGGAGCCCGCGAAACCGACCTGCGCCCCCGGCAGCGCGAGCACCACGTCGGCCCCGGCCCCCAGGGTGGCCCAGCCGCCACCGGTGGTGGGATCGCGCAGCACGGCCACCTGGGGCAGCCCCGCAGCCCGGGTCAACACGCACTGGCGGGCCACGCGCTGCAGCTGGGTCAGCGCGAGCATGCCCTCCTGCATGCGGGAGCCGCCGGTGGCGATGAGGGAGACGAGGGGGAGGCGGTGCGCGCGGGCGTGGGCGTACGCGGCCTCGAGCCGGTCTCCCGTGCGCCGGCCCAGCGAACCGCCGAGGAACCCGAACTCGAAGGAGATCACGGCCGCTTCGTGGCCCCCGATGCGGGCGGTTCCGGCGACGACGGACTCCTCCTCGCCGGTCCGCTCGGCGGCACGGGCCCGTGAGTCGTCGTAGCCGGCCCAGCCGAGGGGCCCGTCGGGCGGTGACTCCCGCTGGGGGACGGGGAGTTCGGCGAAGCTACCGGGATCGGTCACGGAGGCGATGGCCGCGCGGGCCGAGAGGCGGGTCGTCGTCACGGGGTCACCCTAGGGGGTGCGGGGGAGGCCCCGGGGAAACAGTGCCGCCGCGAAGAGGAGGGCGCCGAGAGGCAGCAGGTCGAGGCTGACGGCCATGGCGACCGTACCCAGCACCACCGCGACGGGCCGCCAGGGGCTGACGCGCCGCTGGACGGCGAGCTGGACCACGAGCCACAGGAGGCCGACGTAGAACAGCACCGGGCCGACGGTGTAGACGGCGGACAGCACCCCCGGGTGGCTCTGGACCTCCTCGAAGAGCCGCTCCATTCCCGGCCGGTCGGAGGCGCGAAACCCGACGACGAGGTCGATGGCGGCCTGGGCGACGACCGCCAGGGTGCCCGTCAGGCCGAGCAGGAGGCCGACGCCGGCACTCAGCCGCCCCGCCGCTCCGCCGCCGGGCCCGGTCATCCGGCGTAGGGCCGGTAAGACCAGGGCGAACTGCAACACCCCCACGAGCAGCGCGATGTGGCCCACGGTCCAGGCGGGGCCCGGACCGTGGTCGGGATCGCCGAGCCGGATGGCGCCGTAGGCGAGGAGGCACAGCGGTGCGGTGACGAAGGAGGCCCGGGTGAGGGTCGGTCGATTGGTCATGCACCGATCATGTCGACCGGGATGCCGGGCCGTACCAGGCATGACCCCGAGGGCACCCCTGAGTGGTCCCTGACCGCTCCCTGACCACTCCTTGGAGCGTCATCCCAGGGTCGGCAGCGGGAAGGCGATCTTGAGGGCGTAGGCGGCCACCAGGCCGTAACCGAGGCGGAAGGTCCATACGCGGGTGGTGTCGGAGATGCGGGTGCCGGCGAGGGCGCCGAGCGCGACGAGGGACTGCTGCCAGAGGAGCGAGGCGGCGCCGACGCCGAAGAGGAACGCGGCTCCGGCAGCGCCGGTGCGCAGGGTCGCGCCCTGGGCGGTGGTGAGGGCGGCGAAGTAGAGGGCGGTGGTGGGGTTGAGGGCGGTCAGCCCGACGTACCGCGCGAAGGCCTTGCCCGGCCGGGGGCGCGGGGTGGGTTCCGCCCCGGGGCTCTGCCCCGGACCCGCTGCCTCAAGCGCCGGCGAGGCCGGCTTTGCCTTCGTGAGGCCATGGCCGGCGATGGTCAGGAGGATCACGGCGGAGGTCAGTCGGACCCAGGGTTCGATCGGGGAGATGTGGGAGGCCACCCAGGGGCCGAGGGCGGTGGCGAGGGCCGCGTAGGCGAGGTCCACCGTCGCGATGCCCGCGGCCGCGGCGATCGCCGTGCGGCGGTGGCGCAACGCCTCCTGGAGCAGCAGCACGCTCATCGCGCCCATCGGCATCGCCACGCCCAGGCCCGCCACCGCGCCGCCCAGAGTGGGGGAGAGGAGTTCGGTCATGCCGAGAGGTTCGGGGGGCCGGGGCCGCGGACGCGGGCGAATATCGGGCCCGACTGCGAGAATCGCGGCATGGACCGCCTAGACAGGGAAATCCTCGGCATCCTGCAGGAGGATGCGCGGATCTCGTACCGGGACCTCGGCATCCGCGTCGGCCTCAGCGCCAACGCCACCGCCGACCGGGTGCGCCGGATGCGCCGGGAGGGGGTGATCCGCGGGTTCACCGTCGTCGTGGATCCCGCCGCCGACACCCGGGGCGGGCTCGTGGTCTTCATCGACCTCACGCTGCGCCAGGACACCACCAACGAGGAGTTCGAGCAGCAGGTCGTCAAACTGCCAGGGATCACGGAAGTGGTCCACGTGACAGGGGAGTACGACTACCTCGTACGGGCCCGCGCCGCCGATCCGGCCGCGCTGGACGCGTTGCTGCGGCGGCTCAAACGGGAGGCCGGCGTGGCCCAGTCCAGCACCCGCATCGCCCTCCGCGCCGCCAGTGGCTCCGCCGGGTCCCGCGGGGCTGGTTGAGAGGCTGCGCCTCAAAGACCGGGGCTCCGCCCCGAACCCCGCGCCTCAAACGCCGGCGAGGCTGGAATGTGCCCGGCCCCCACGAAGCCCGGCGAAGCCGAAGCGCGTACCCGACCCGACCCCGCCCGGGAGGGCTACAGCGCCGACTCCCACGTCACCGTCGTCCCCCGCGCACCCGATTCCGTACGGCCGTCGTCCGCGACCGTCAGGCGGACCCGGGTCGGCGTCGCGTCGATCTCCACGTCGATGGAGGCGACGTCGCTGCGCCGGTGCGCCGCCGCCAGGGCGCCGCGCAGCGCGGCGAGCAGGTCCCCGGTCACCGGCTCCGGGAGCAGCGCGTCCACCGCGCCCGCGAAGTGCACCGACGGCTGGAAGCCGAGCAGTACCGCCGCCCCGCCCGTCTCGCGCAGGACCCGGCCCCGGAAGGTCGTCGGGGCGTCGGTCGGCGGCTGCTGGAGGGCGAAGATGGCCGTCCGGACCTCCTGGATGGTGGAGTCCAGCTCGTCGACGGCGCGGCTGAGCTCCTCGCCGACCGTGTCCCCGCTCGGCGCGTTCGAGGAGCGCCGCCGGGTGGATTCCAGCATCATCTCCGTCGCGAACAGCCGCTGCACGACGAGGTCGTGCAGATCCCGCGCGATCCGGTCGCGGTCCTCGTAGACCGCGAGCTGCTCGCGGTCGTGCTGCGCGTCCGCCAGGACCAGGGCCAGCGCGGCCTGGGAGGCGAACTGCGAGGCCAGCAGCCGGTCCACCGCGTCGTACGCGGGACCGCCGCGGGCGCGCGGAAGGGCGAGGGTGCCGATCAGCTGGCCGCCGCTCTGGAGCGGAAGCATCATGCTGGGGCCGAACCGCTCCCGGACGTGCGTGGTCATCCGGGGGTCGGTCGCCGAGTCCTCTATGAAGACCGGCTCACCGCCCAGGAGTTGCCTCAGGACCGGGCTGCCCGGGGCGATGGCCGTGCCGACCAGGCCCCCGGGGTCCCCGTGGGTGGAGGCGGCGACGATCTCCATGCCGCCCTCGGGGGTCGGCTGGAGCACCACCCCGGCCGCGGCGTCCGCAAGCAGCCGGGCCCGTTCGGCCACGCACATCAGCGCGTCCGCCGCGGGCCGGCCGGCCAGCAGGGTGGTGGTCACGGCGGCGGCGCCCTCGATCCAGCGCTCCCGGCGGCGCGCGGTCTCGTACAGCCGGGCGTTGCCGATCGCTATCCCCGCCTGCGAGGCCAGCACCCGCAGCAGCGCGAGGTCCTCGTCGGTGAACGACCCGCCGCCCCGCTTCTCGGTGAGGTAGAGGTTGCCGAACACCTCCGTGTGCACCCGGATCGGGACGCCCAGGAAGCTGCGCATCGGAGGGTGCCCCGGCGGGAAGCCGACCGACCGGGGGTCCTGCGTGAGGTCGTCCTGCATCAGCGGGCGCGGGTCACTGACGAGGGCGCCGAGCACGCCGGAGCGGCCGTCCGGCAGGTGCGGGATCGCGGCCCGCTGCTCCTCGGTCATCCCGGAGGTGAACAGTTCGGTCAGCCGGACGCGCTCGGGGTCGACGACCCCGAGCCCTCCGTACCGCGCCGCGCACAGCTCGGCCGCCGAGTCCACGATGTGCTGGAGGGTGGTGCGCAGCTCCAGCTCGGAGCCGACGCTGAGCACCGCGTCCAGCAGCACGGGGAGGCCGGCCGTCTCCTCCGCGGGCTCCTGCCCGGCGTTCGTCATTCGGCCAGTGGGTTGAGAACCATGGGGGCGATCTTCCCTTCGAGCATCGCGCCGAGACCGAGCACGGCGCACACGTCCGGCCGTTCCGCGATGGCCACCGGCATCCCGGTGGCGTCCCGCAGCATCTGGTCCAGTCCGGGCAGCAGGGCGCTGCCACCCACCATCATGATCCCCCGGTCCGTCAGGTCCGCGACCAGGTCCGGCGGGCAGTCCCGCAGCACCTTGCCGATGCCGTCGAGGACGGCGGTCAGCGGGGTGTGGATGGCGTTCCGTACGGCGGCGGTGTCCACGTGGACGGAGCGGGCCAGCCCGGTGGCGACGTCGCGGCCGTGGATCAGGGTGGAGGCGGGGCCTCCGGCGTTGATCCCGTTGCCGTGCAGGGCCAGCTGGAGCGGCCGGACGGCCTGGCTGGGCAGCATCAGCTCGTGGGCGTGGCGCAGGTGCTGGACGACGGCGTGGTCGATGGCCTCGCCGCCGACGGGGATGCGTACGGCGGTGACGATGGAGCCGAGGGAGAGGACGGCCACCTGGGTGGCCGCGGCCCCGCACACCATGATCATCGTCGCGGTCGGCTGCTCCACGGGCAGTCCGCAGCCGACGGCCGCCGCGATCAGGGTGTCGACGAGTTCGACGCGGCGGGCGCCGAGCCCGACGAGGGTCTCCACCGCGGCCCGCTGGGCCAGGGGGTCCGCGTCGTGCGGGGTGCAGGCGGCGGCCCGCAGCCGCGGCTTGCGGCGCAGGGCCCGGCGCAGCTTCTCGCCGAGCAGGTGGCGCAGCATGCGCTGGGCCATCTCGATGTCGACGACGGTGCCGCCGGAGACGGGGCGCACGACCCGGATGTAGTCGGGCGTGCGGCCGGTCATCCGCTCGGCGAAGGTCCCCACGGCGATGAGTGCACCGGTCCGCGTGTTCACCGCGGCGCAGCTGGGCTCGTCGACCACGAGGCCGGCGCCCTTGACGTACACGCGGGTCCTCGCCGCCCCCAGGTCGACGGCGACGTGGCAGCGGCGCAACTGCTCAAGACTGACGGTCACGGCAGATCCTCCCGAGAGCGCTGACGCAAGAAGACCGGCGGAATTGCCGGTCGCTTTTCGTATCATCTCGGGCATTTCGGGCTAACCGCCCGTTGTGCTGCTCCGGTCGGGGGGTCTGTCGCGGCTGCATGGGGGTGGATTTTTGTACCGACAGGCAACACGATGCCCGCACCGCACGCGCTACTCGCGCGTAACAAGGTAAAGGGGACCCGATGCTGACGACCCGCCAGAGGTTGCTGGCCCTCCTGACGCTGTGCCTGGCGCTGCTCGCGCCCGCGGCCGCCCGTGCCGCCGACCGGGGGGTGGTCGGGGCCGCCGACCAGGCGTCATCGCGCAATCCGGTGGTCTTCGTGCACGGTTACAACGCGGATCCGGGCGTCTGGGGAGCCCTGCGCGGGGACCTGCGTGCCGCCGGGTACGCCGACTCGGAGCTCTTCTCCTTCGGTTACGACACCCACCAGTCGGTCAACGAGGTCCTCTCCGGCCGGCTCGCCGCCTACGTCGAGGACGTCCGCAGGCAGACCGGCGCCGCCAAGGTCGACGTCGTCTCGCACTCCTTCGGCTCGCTGGTGAGCCGCTGGTACGTGAAGTTCGGCGGCGGCGGGGCCGCCGTGGACCACTGGGTCTCGCTGGCCGGACCCAACCGCGGCACCTCCACCGCCTGGGCCTGCGCCCTGTGGGACCAGGCGTGCCGGGACATGACCCCCGGGTCGTACGTCGTGAAGAACCTGAACGGCGGGGACGAGACCCCGGGCGCCGTGAAGTACGCGACTTTCTGGTCCAACTGCGACGAAGTCGTCAACCCGGACGACAGCGTCCCGCTGACCGGGGCGGCCAACACGCCGGTCGGCTGCCTCAAGCACAACGACCTGCTCGGCGACGACGGGACCTCGGCGGGCGTCCGCGCCTTCCTCGCGTCCTAACCCTCCCCGGGCAGGGAGACCCGCTGGAGCAGGCCGTACGTGAACTCCGCCACGCACGGCCGCTCCAGCACCTCGAAGGCGAGGCGCCAGCGGGTCGGCGCGGTGCCCTCCATCGGCCGGACCGGGGCGAAGGCCCGCGCCACCTCGTCCACCGTCGCCGACCAGGGCCGCAGGTCCTCGGGCGAGTCCAGTACGGGCCCGCGCGCGCCCGGGGCCCGGACCAGCCACTCGTTCCACACCGCTCCGTCCGGCGCGGCCAGCACCTCGAAGCGCAGGTCGGGCCAGAGCGGCACCGGCCACAGCAGGGCCTCGCACTCCAGGTCGCCGATCCTGCGCCGCTCGGTCGACTCCGGAGGGCCGAGCACCGAGCGGTAGCGGGCGAGGGCGCCGCGGGAGCGGGGTGACCGCGCCATGGCCTGCCAGCGCTTGTTCGCCTCCCGCTGGTCCGCGAGGGTGGCGCCGAGCCGGCGGCGGGCCTCGTCGGCGAGCTCCGGCTGGAAGTCCGCCATCCGCCGCAACAGCACCAACTGGAAGGCGGCGGGGCCGAAGAATGTCCCGGTGGATGTCATGGAGGGAACGATTCCACACAGGATCCTTACGTTCCCGGGATCCGGATGTGGCCGGGGACCACGTAGCCTGCGGGCGCCATGAACTACTGCCACGCCTGCCGGAGGCACCTCAATGGCGCACTGGCGTGCGCGGGGTGCGGAACCCCGGCCGAGTACCTGCCCGCCGCGCCGCCCGCCGCGGCGGTGCCGCCGATGCCCGAGGCGCCGACCGCGTCGACCACGCCGACCGCCCTGGCCGACGTGTACGCCGACTCGCTCGTCACCCTGTCCGCCCCGAACGAGCGCCGGGCCGGTGCGCGCCGCCGCAGCGCGCGCCGCAAGCGCAGCCGTACGACGCTGACCGTCGCGCTCGGGGTGGTGATCGCCGGCGCGGCCTCGCTGCTGGCGGTCAACGTGCTCGGGGACGGGGAGCGCAGCGACCGTGCCTCCACGGTGGTGCTGACCGACGACGGCCCGCAGCAGCCCGCCCCGCTGCCCGACCTGCCGACCTCCGGCGCGCCCACGGGCCCGTCCGGGAAGGCCACGGCCAAGGTGGCCGCCGGGCCCACGAAGAAGAGCGGTACCGGGGCGCCTTCCGGAGGCGCTGCGCAGCCGGCGCCGGTGTCCTCCGCCCCCGCGCCCGTGACGTCGGCATCGCCGTCCGCGACGTCCCGCGTCGGGGGCAGCGCGAAGCCGACCGTGTCGGGCACGCCGACGCAGAGCCCCACCGGCAACCAGCAGTCGCTGATCCCGCCCCCGCCCCCGCCCTCGCCGCCGCCCGCGCCGCCCGAGGACTGCGGCTTCCTCGGCTGGAAGTGCTGGTAGGGGCGGCGGCTAGCCGCCCAGCATCCGCTTGAGCAGGTCCCGCAGCACCGCCCGCTCCGCCGGGGACAGCCCGGAGAGGGGTTCGCGGGCGAAGTCCAGGGACTCGCGCAGCCGCTCCGCGGTCTGCCGGCCCTCCTCGGTGGGGGCGGCCAGCTTCACCCGGCGGTCGGCGGGATCCGGGTGCCGCTCCACCAGGCCGCGGGTCTCCAGCCGGTCGACGATCCCCGTCACGTTGGACGGCTCGCAGCGCAGCTTCTGCGCGATGCGGCGCATCGGCATCGGATCCAGGGCGAGCATGGTGAGCACCTTGGCCTGCGCGCCGGTCAGCTGGTGGCTGGCGGCCGCGTGCTCGTACTCCATGTGGTAGCGGGCCACGACGTCGCCGATGAGTTCGACGACCTCGATGGTCACTGGGTCTGTGCGACGACTGGGCATGGATCCAGAGTACCCACTTACTTGACAACATGAAATATCCAGGCGCATGGTTGTTTCACCTAGTGAAGCAATTCCGTTCTTACCAGGAGCGCCGCATGTCTGAGATCCCCGCCGTGAGCCGCGAGTGGCACCTCGTCCGTCGCCCGCAGGGCTGGCCCGTCGCCGAGGACTTCGCCCTGCGCGAGGTGCCCGTGTCGGCCGAGCCCGCCGCCGGCCGGATCCTCGTACGCAACCTCCACATGTCCGTGGACCCGTACATGCGCGGCCGGATGAACGACGTGAAGTCGTACATCCCGCCGTTCCAGCTCGACGAGCCGATGCAGGGCGGCGCGGTCGGCGAGGTCGTCGCCTCCGCAGCCGAGGGCTTCGCCGTCGGCGACCACGTCCTGCACCACCTGGGCTGGCGCGAGTACGCGGAGCTCGACGCGAAGTTCGCCACCAAGGTGGACGCCTCGCTCGCCCCGCTCTCCGCCTACCTCGGCGTGCTCGGCATGCCGGGCCTGACCGCCTATGCCGGCCTCTTCGAGGTCGCCTCCTTCAAGGAGGGCGACTCCGTCTTCGTCTCCGGCGCGGCCGGTGCCGTCGGCAGCCTCGTGGGCCAGTTCGCCAAGATCAAGGGCGCCTCCCGGGTGATCGGCTCCGCCGGCTCGGACGAAAAGGTGACGGTCCTCACAGAGAAGTACGGCTTCGACGCCGCCTTCAACTACAAGAACGGCCCCGTCGCCGAGCAGCTCCCCGCCTCCGCCCCCGAGGGCATCGACGTCTACTTCGACAACGTCGGCGGTGACCACCTGGAGGCCGCGATCTCCTCGATGAAGGTGAACGGCCGCGCCACCCTGTGCGGGGCGATAGCCGGATACAACGAGACCGAGGCCGCCCCCGGTCCGCGCAACCTGATGCAGGTCATCGGCAAGCGGCTGCGCCTGCAGGGCATCCTCGTCAACGACCACGCCGGCCTCCAGCAGCAGTTCGTCCAGGACGTCGCCGGATGGCTGCGTTCCGGTGAGCTCCGGTACGACGAGACGGTCGTCGAAGGCGTGGAGAACGCGACCTCCGCGTTCCTGGGAATGCTGCGCGGCGAGAACACCGGAAAGATGATCGTTTCTTTCACCGGTTAGGCTCTCTGCACACCGTTGTGACCGTGGGCGCGAGTCGCGACGATTATCAGGAGGATTTTCTTACATGTCGATCCAGCAGTCCGACGTCGCGTACACCGCTGTCGCCACCGCCGAGAACGGCCGCGACGGCCGCGTCGCCACCAACGACGGGTCGCTCGACGTCGTCGTGAACCCGCCGAAGGAGCTCGGTGGCAGCGGCGCCGGCACCAACCCGGAGCAGCTGTTCGCCGCTGGCTACAGCGCCTGCTTCCAGGGCGCCCTGGGCGTCGTCGCGAAGAACGTGAACGCCGACATCTCCGGCTCCACCGTCACCGCCGAGGTCGGCATCGGCAAGAACGACGAGGGCTTCGGCCTGATCGTCAAGATCTCCGCCGTGATCCCGAACGTGGACGCCGCCACCGCCAAGGACCTCATCGAGAAGGCCCACGAGGTCTGCCCGTACTCCAAGGCCACCCGCGGCAACATCACCGTCGAGCTCGCCGTCTGATCCGGCACCCGCTCGCCGAAGGCCGCACCCCGTCGGGGTGCGGCCTTCGCCGTCAACGGGGGGTCCTAAACTGCCCCCATGGGTGATCTTGCGCGGGGCTTCCGGTATCTGCTGGCCGGACAGCGATGGGTGTTGCGGCACGGCCGCTGGTTCGGCTTCGGGCTGCTGCCCGGGCTGGTCTCGCTCGTCCTGTACGCCGGCGCGCTGATCGGCCTCGGCTACGGCGCCGACGACTTCACGGCCTGGGCCACCCCCTTCGCCGACGACTGGGCCTCGCCCTGGATCGGCCTCTTCCGGGGCTTCCTGACCGCCCTGGTGATCTGCCTGGGGCTCTTCCTCTCGGTCATCACCTTCACCGCCGTGACCCTGCTGATCGGCCAGCCGTTCTACGAGTCCCTCTCCGAGCAGGTCGACCGTAGCGAGGGCGGCGAGGCCCCCGAGTCCGGGATGCCGCTCTGGCTGGAACTGTGGGTCTCGGCCCGGGACAGCGTGAAGGTGCTCGGCAGGGTGGTCCTGTACGGGCTCCTGCTCTTCGCCCTCGGCTTCATCCCGGTCATCGGGCAGACCGTCGTCCCGGTGCTCGGGTTCTGCGTCTCCGGCTACTTCCTCACCCAGGAGCTGACCTCCGTCGCCCTCCAGCGCCGCAAGGTGGAGCTGCCCGAGCGACTGGTCCTGCTGCGCTCGCGACGGCTGCTGGTGCTGGGCTTCGGCGTGCCGCTGGTGCTGGCGTTCCTGGTGCCGCTGGTCGCGGTGTTCCTGATGCCGGGCGCGGTGGCGGGCGCCACGCTGATGGTGCGCGACCTGATGAACGTCGACGACGAGCCCTCCGAGCCCCCGGCCACCGAGGCGCCCACCGGCTTCGGCCCGCCCCCGCCCGCCTACTCGTAGCTACCGCTTCAGCAGGGTGATCGCCCCGGCCGTGTCCTCCCCGCCGTGGGCCGCCGGATCGGCGGTCAGCCGGCGGCGCATGAGTTCCAGGTACGGGGAGATCAGCTCGGGGCTGACCCGCTGCTCCTCGGCGGTGCGCAGCAGGGTGCCGGTGGCCGCGACCTGCATGGCCAGGCTGGACACCACCCCGGTGGTGAAGTCCCGAGAGGTCAGCCGTTCGGCGGTGCTCCCGACGAAGAAGCCCATCGCGCCGAGCCATTCGGACAGCAGCGGAGCCAGGTCCTTCGGGGCGATGTCCTCGCCGTCGATCAGCGCGTAGGCGTGCGAGATGCCGGCGAACAGCCCGTACATCGCGCTGAGCAGCGCCACGTCGTGCAGCGCGGCGTGACCGGGGTCCTCGCCGACGAACCGGGCCCCGGCCGGGACCTCCAGCGCTGCCCGGTGGGTGTCGAACAGGGCGCGCGAGCCGCTGTAGAAGACGTAGCCCCCGGCCTCGGGGACGCCGATCATCGTGGGCGTGGCCATGATCCCGCCGTCCACGAACCGGGCCCCGCGCTCCTCGGCCCAGGCGGCCCGTGCGCGCCCCTCGGCCGGGGTGCCGGTGGTGAGGTTGACCAGGTCCTTGCCGGTCAGGTCGACCCCTTGCAGGGCGGAGCCGATGGAGGCGTCGTCGAGCAGGCAGAGCACGACGAGCCGGCTCGCGGCCACCGCCTCGGCGGGGCTGGTGGCGACGTCGGCCCCTTCGGCCGCGAGTGCCTCGGCCTTGGCGGCGGTGCGGTTCCAGACGGTGATCCGGTGCCCGGCGGCGAGCCACGTGCGGGCGAGGGCGGTGCCCATGTCACCGAGGCCGAGGAGGGTGAGCGAGTTTCGGGGTGTGTTGTCGGTCATGCGGTTTAGCCTGGTGGCAGGCCGTGAGGCTCTCAAGTACGCACTTCGGAGTGGGTGGTTACCCCGAGGTGAGCGAGCAGGTGGGGAGGGGTGTGACCGATGGCACTGACACAGAGGCCCGGTGCGGATCACTGCGGGATCGCCGCGGCGATGTCCGTGATCGACGGCAAATGGAAGGTCTCGATCCTGTGGGAGCTGGACCAGCGCCCGCGCCGCTTCGGTGAACTGCGCAGGCTCGTCCCCGGCGTCTCCGAGAAGGTGCTCGCCGCCCAGCTGCGCGAGATGGAGGTGGACGGCCTCGTCCACCGCGAGGTGTACGAGGAGGTTCCGCCGCGCGTCGAGTATTCCCTGACCCCACTGGGCCAGGGGCTGAACACGGCGCTGGAGGCCCTGGGCCAGTGGGGCGCGCAGAACCTCCTCCCCGTCACGGCGTAGCGCCGGCGGTCAGGCGCGCGGCTGCACCCACAGCGCCTCGCCGACCGCGCACAGTTCTCCCTCGGCGGTGGTCAGGGCCGTGCCCACCGTGTACTTGCGGCCCGAGCCCGAGAGCAGCCAGGCGTACGAGACCAGGCCCTCGCCCACCGGCACCGGCCGCAGCAGCCGGGCGGTCAGCGCGGCCGTGACCGCGCCGGCCGGGCGGCCGTCGAGCAGGCGCCCGGCCGCGTTCCCGGGGCAGTCCAGTGCTCCCCACACCAGCTCGGCCGGCAGTATCCCGTCCGCGCCGCCCAGCTCCCGGCCGGGGGTCCAGGCGGTGGCGACCATCCCGCCGCCCGGCACGACCCCACAGTGCAGGCGCAGCCCGGTGGCGGGCGTCCGGTCCAGGCCGCAGCCGAAGCAGTCGACCTGCCCTGCCGGCGGGGCCGCCCGGTAGGCCTCGGCCGCCGCCACCGCCTGCTCCCAGGAGGGTGCCTCGGGGGAGTCCGTGCCCTCGAAGGCGGCGGGGGTCGCCACGGCCAGCAGCAGCTCGCCGTCGGTCGCCTCGCAGCCGCCCCCGGGGGTCCCGGCGAGCCGGACCGGAGTCTCGGTGGGCACGGGCCGCCGGAAGTCCACCCGTACCGTGTCCGCGGTGGCGCGGGCGGCGAGCAGCCCCGCCACGTAGCCGCCGTAGGCCACTCCCGGGTAGCCGTGGAGGTGTTCCGGAACCGTGATCGTCTCGAAGGTGCTCATACCGACCAGCTCATCACATCGGCCGTCACCACGGACGGCGTACGGTCGTCCGCCACGGCCAGCGGTTCCCCGCCCGGGGCCCAGACGGCCGAGCCGCCACAGCCGGTCCACGGGCCCGCCGGGCCGACGTGGTTGGCGAGGACCACGTACAGGCCGTGCTCCTTCGCGATCCCGGGGTGGACGGTGGCCCGCTCGTGGATCCCGCCGCCCGTCCCGTACAAGGAGCTCGCCAGGTGCACCCGGCAGCCGTCGTCGGCGCCGCGGCCGGGTAGCTCGGGGAAGTGGTTGTCGTAGCAGATCCCCAACGAGAAGCGGATCCCGCCGAGTTCGAATCGCCCGTCGCCCTCGCCGGGCGGGAACCGGCCTAAGCCACGGGCGCCGGCCCCTCGAGGCGCTCGCCCCGGGTCCGGAGCAGGGTGAGTTCCGTCAGGTTGAGGGCGGTCACCACCGCGGTCAGGAGCAGCAGCGCGCCCAGCGAGGGCAGCAGCGCGGCCAGTGGCAGCAGGGCCAGGGTGGCCGCCGCGGTCACCAGCCGGGTCAGCGACCAGGACCGGAACAGGTGCCAGCGCGTGTACCCGAAGGTGGCGAGGTAGAGGGCGCAGCCCCCGTAGAGGAGGGCGGTCACGCCGAGCGGGAGCCGTTCGCCGGGGTGCGCGACGGCCTCGGCCATGCCGACGGCCACCGCGATGATCGAGGCGATCAGCGAGAGGTGCCCGTACGAGAGGACCTGCCGGGCCACGTCCGCTCGTACGGCCGCCGTCTCCAGCCCGTGCCGGACGGCGCCCGCGGCCAGGTGGAAGTACACCCACCACAGGCTGCACACGAGGACGAAGGCCAGGGCGACGGCCGCGAGCGTGCCGGCGCCGAGCGACGCGGCGGAGGCCACGGGGGCGCCGACCGCCACGATCGACTCGCCCAGCGCGATCATCACGAACAGGCCGAACCGCTCGGCGAGATGGCCCGAATCGAAGGCCAGGCGCATCATGTTGCGGCGCGTCAGCCGGGGCGCGGCCAGGTCCACGGCGGCGGCGAGGGCCCACAGTGCGATCCGGGCGTTTCCGTCGAGGAACCCGCCGGCGAGCAGCAGCGGGCCGCTGACCAGCACCGACAGGGTGACCGGCGTCAGTTTCGGGCGCCGTCCGCCGCCGTGCGCCAGCGCCGCGAGCAGCAGGCGGGCGCAGAAGTAGGCCCCGGCGAACAGCAGCCCGCGGTCGCCGAAGGCTTCGGGCAGGGCCAGGGCCATCATCAGGCCGCACAGCCCGGCCCCGAAGAGCCCGAGCCGGTTCAGCGGCCGGTCCGCGTCGTGGGTGTTGGAGTACACGGTGTTGCCGACCCACACCCAATAGATCGGAACGAAGGCGATCACGGCCCGCCCGGTGCCGGCCCAGCCGTGGTCGTGGTGCAGCAGCGCCGAGACCTGTGTCACGGCGAACACCAGCACCAGGTCGAAGAACAGCTCCGACCAAGCGACCTTCTTTTCCGTTTCCATCCCCAACTCCCCCCGGTAGTCCGTCGGGAGAAGGATGCCCGGGTGGATCGGGCGGCTACGCGCCGGGGGTCGGCGAAGGGCCCCGCAACAGGGTCAGGAAGGCGCGGAACGAGGCCGGCATGTCCACCGATTCGGGGGCGAGCAGCCACTGGAACTGCAGCCCGTCGCTCACGGCCGCCAGCAGCGGGGCCGCCTGTTCCGGGGTGAGGCCCGACGGGAGGCGCTCGCCGAACTCGGCGCGCAGTACCGAAGCCATCTCCCGGCGGACCTGCTCGTAGCGCTCGGTGAAGAACTCGCGGGCCGGATGTCCCTCGGTGACGCTCTCGCCGAGCAGCGCCGAGAAGGTCTGCACGATGCCCGGGCGCATGGCGTTGTACTCGACCAGCGAGTCCAGCAGGTCGAGGCGCCAGCTGCCGGCCGCGGCGCGCGAGCCGCCGCCCGTGTCCCACCGGTCGCGTTCCTCCAGGACCGCGACGAGCAGGGCCTCCTTGGTGGGGAAGTAGTGCAGCAGCCCCTGCTGGGTCAGGCCCACGCGTTCGGCGACGGTGGCCAGGGACGCTCCCCGGTAGCCGCGCTCCGCGATCACTTCGAGGGCCGCGAGGACGATCTGCTCGCGGCGCTCCTCGCTCCTGGCTCGGACCATCGCCCCGCACCCCATTCCCTTCACGGCCTCCAGAGGACCGTACGGCATGCGTACATCACGAACGCATCACGAACCCTACCGTTCTACAGGGAACGGGTCCACGATGGGGGCACCGCACAGCACCCGCACCGCACTCAACGAGGAGGCACGGCCGTGACCGATGCCGATCAGGTCCGCGAGAACGAGCAGATCCGCGAAGACGCCGTGGAAGCGGCTCTCGACAAGCTGGATCTCGACACCAAGGCCCGTCTGCTTTCCGGTCAGGACATGTGGTCCCTGCCCGCGCTCCCCGAGATCGGGCTGCAGTCCCTGGTCATGTCCGACGGCCCCATCGGGGTCCGCGGGGTGCGCTGGACCGCCGACGACCCCTCCATCGCGCTGCCCTCGCCCACCGCGCTCGCCGCGGCCTGGGACCCGGAGCTCGCCCGCCGGGCCGGCCGGCTCCTCGCCCAGGAGGCCCGCCGCAAGGGCGTCCACGTCCTCCTCGCCCCGACCGTCAACCTGCACCGATCCCCGCTCGGCGGCCGGCACTTCGAGTGCTACTCCGAGGACCCCTACCTCACCGGCGCCATCGGCAGCAGTTACGTGAACGGCGTCCAGGACGGCGGGGTCGGCACCACGGTCAAGCACTTCGTCGGCAACGACGCGGAGACCGAGCGGTTCACCGTCGACAGCGTCATCGCCCCGCGCCCGCTGCGCGAGGTGTACCTGGCCCCGTTCGAGGCCATCGTCGCCAATGCCCACCCCTGGGGCATCATGACCGCCTACAACCGGGTCAACGGCACGACGATGACCGAGCACACCTACCTCGTCAACGAAGTCCTGCGCGCGGAATGGGGCTTCGACGGGTACAACGTGTCCGACTGGATGGCCGCCCGGTCCACCACCGGGGACATCCTCGGCGGCATGGACGTGGCCATGCCCGGCCCGCAGACCGTCTACGGACCCGCCCTCGCCGAGGCCGTGCGCGCCGGTGAGGTCCCCGAGTCCGCCGTCGACGCGGCCGTCCGCAACGTGCTGCGCCTCGCGGCCCGCGTCGGCGCCCTGGCGGGCGCCCCCGCCGTGGTCGAGGAGGTCCCGGCCCCGATCGACGGGCAGGCCCTGGCCCGCGAGCTCGCCGCCCGCGGCTTCGTCCTCGTGCGCAACGAGAACGGAACCCTGCCGCTCGACACCGCCGCCGGCCGCACCGTCGCCCTCATCGGCGCCGCGGCCCGCGACGCCCGGGTCCTCGGCGGCGGCTCCGCCACCGTCTTCCCCGAGCGGATCGTCTCCCCGCTCGACGGCCTCACCGCGGCCCTCCCCGAAGGGGCACTCACCTTCACCGTCGGCGCCGACCCCTCCGACGAACTGACCCCCGCCGACAAGGGCTTCGAGCTGCGCGCGGTCTGCCGCGACGCCTCCGGCGCCGTCCTCGGCGAGGGCAGCCTGCCCTCCGGCCAGGTCCAGTGGATCGGCGACGACCTGCCCGAGGGCGCCTCGTACGAGACGATGGCGAGCATCGAGGTCACCGGAACGTTCCTGCCGCGCGATAACGGTGCGCACGCCTTCGGCACCCGCGGGCTCGGCGCCTTCACCCTCACCGTCGGCGGGGAGACCGTGTGGGAGGGCGTCCAGGAGCTCGGCAACGAGGCGGACCCCTTCGAGGCCTTCTTCGGCGCCCCCAACGAGCGGGCCCGCGTCACCCTCACCGAGGGGGAGCCGGTCGAGGTCTCGCTGACCTACCAGGTCCCCGACATGACCGCGCTGCCGCTCAAGGCGATCATGTTCTCGCTGCTCCACCTCGGCCCGCAGCGCGAGGCCGACGCGCTGATCGCCGAGGCCGTGGAAGCCGCCCGGGCCGCCGACACCGCGGTCGTGGTCGTCGCCACCACCGAGCGCGTGGAGTCCGAGGGCTTCGACCGCAAGGACCTCCGCCTTCCCGGCCGCCAGGACGAACTGGTCCGTGCCGTCGCCGCCGTCAACCCGAACACGGTGGTCGTGGTCAACGCCGGCTCCCCGGTCGAGCTCCCGTGGCGCGACGAGGTCGGCGCCGTGCTCCTGACCTGGTTCCCCGGACAGGAGGGCGGGGCCGCGCTGGCCGACGTACTCCTCGGCGACACGGAGCCCGGCGGGCGACTGCCCACCACCTGGCCCGCCGCCTTCGCCGACGCGCCCGTCACCGAGGTCGTCCCCACCGAGGGGCGCCTGGAGTACTCCGAGGGCCTGTTCATCGGCTACCGCGCCTACGAGGCGCAGTCCGTCGAGCCCGCCTTCCCCTTCGGGCACGGCCTCGGCTACACCGACTGGGCGTACGAGTCCCTGGAGGCCACCGCCGACACCGTCCGGGTCCGCCTCACCAACACCGGCACCCGGCCCGGCCGCGAGGTCGTACAGATCTACCTCGCCCCGGTCTCCGACGCCGTGGAGCGCCCGGCGAGCTGGCTGGCCGCCTTCGCGGGCGTCGAGGCGGGCCCCGGCGAGAGCGTCGAGACCGAGATCGCCCTGCCCGCCCGGGCCTTCGAGATCTGGGACGAGGCGGCCCGCGGCTGGCAGCGGATCGGCGGCACCTACGAGGTCCGCGCGAGCCACTCGCACGGCGACACGCGACTGACGGCGACGCTCGACCTCGCGTGACACGCCGTATGGCCGGAAATCACCCCTGTTGGGGGTGATGCGGAGCCGGACCGGGGGAAGGTCCTGACACCTTCTCCCGGTCCTTCGCGCATGTGAGCGTCAACGCGGCGGCTGCGCCGCCGTCACCTGTCGGTGCGCCAGTTCCGCGAGCCGCGCCTGCCCGTCCTTGCCCGGATGGAACCAGTCCCAGCGGCTCAACTGCTCCGCCGAGAAGGGGTACTGGAACACCGCTCCGCCGTCGTAGCGGCACAGCGAGTCCTTCGCGCAGACCTCGCGCAGCACCTCGTTGTACTCCACCACCCGCGCCCGCACCTGCTCCCGCCGGGCCGTCGCCCCCGAGCCCGCCGACAGCGGGTCGGCGAGCATCGACTGACAGATGCCCAGCTTCCAGATCTGCCGCACCATCGGGCTGTCCTTGCCCTGCTCCCACAGCCGCTGGAGGTCCGGAACGCTGGAGACGTACACCTGGGAGGTGGGCGAGGCGGCCCGCAGTCCCGCGAGGGCATTCTCGAAACCGGCCCGGAAATCCGCCACCGGAGTCATCGCCGAAGCCGTGGGCCGGCAGGCGTCGTTCGAGCCCACCATGACCGTGACCAGGTCGGGCTTGTGCCCGGCCGCCTCGGCCAGCTGCTGCGGCAGGTCCGCCATGCGCGAGCCGGTCACCGCGTGGTTCCAGCTGCGCGCGGGGGCCTCGGCGTCCCCGATGAGGCGCGAGGCCAGGGAGCGCACCTCCGGGTCGTTGCCGGTGGCCCAGGAGACCTCCGGGCAGTCGGCCAGGACCGAACAGGCGTCGAAACCACGGGTGATCGAGTCGCCCACCGCCGCGATGGAGGCGGGCGCGGTGTTCCAGCGCGGCGCCGCCTGCGCCCCCTGTTCACCCTCGTCGCCCGACCCGCCCGAGCTGCATCCGGTCACCGCCCCGGCCAGCAGCACGACCGTCGCGCCCGCGCCCGCGAATGCCCGGCGCGCGCGACGGCGTGCGGGGGTGGTGCGCATGGGAAGGTCCCCTCCTCGTCGTCCCCGCGTGGTTCGGGGGGTCCTGCTGAGTGAAAGCTCTGTGTTTACGGGCCTCGGAGCGACCGTACGTCACACCATGACCCCCGGCGCACGGTAGCTTTTTCCCGTGGCGTTTCGGCCGCAAGTCCCGTAGCGCAATGTCAAATAATTTCCGTTACATTACATCACGTCACATACTGTCCGTTTTCTGGAGTTTATTCCTGACCTCGTCCCACACTGGAGGTCCCGGTGACGACACGTGGAGTTCTGTACGTGCATTCCGCACCGCGCGCGCTCTGCCCGCATGTGGAATGGGCTGTTGCGGGCGTGCTCGGGGTGCGGGTGAACCTCGACTGGATCCGGCAGCCCGCCTCCCCCGGCACCTGGAGAGCCGAGTTCTCCTGGCAGGCCGAAGCGGGCACCGCCTCGAAACTCGCCTCAGCGCTGCGCGGCTGGCACCTGCTGCGCTTCGAGGTGACCGCGGAACCCTGCCCGACCTCCGAGGGCGAGCGCTACAGCTCCACCCCGGAACTCGGCATCTTCCACGCCGTCACCGGCATGCACGGCGACATCCTGATCCCGGAGGACCGGCTGCGCGCCGCCCTCGCCCGGTCGGCGCGCGGTGAGACCGACCTGGAGGCGGAGATCGCCAAACTGCTCGGCAAACCCTGGGACGACGAACTGGAGCCCTTCCGCTACGCGGGCGAGGGCGCCCCGGTCCGCTGGCTCCACCAAGTGGTCTGAGTTCTGTACGTGCGAAGGGCCCCGTCCGGCATCTGCCGGGCGGGGCCCTTCGTACGTACAGAACTCAGACGCTGCGGAACGCCAGGGTCACGTTGTGACCGCCGAAGCCGAAGGAGTTGTTGATCGCGGAGATCGGACCGTCGGCCGGCAGCTTGCGCGGCTCGTCGCGGACGATGTCCGCGTCGATGTCCTCGTCCAGGTCGTCGCAGTTGATCGTCGGCGGGGCCAGCCGGTGGTACAGCGCCAGCACGGTCGCGACGGTCTCGATGCCGCCGGCGCCACCGAGCAGGTGACCGGTCATCGACTTGGTCGCGGAGATCGCGATGTGGTCGAGGTCGTCGCCCAGCACCTTGCGCAGGGCCTTCAGCTCGGCCGTGTCACCCTGCGGGGTCGACGTGGCGTGCGCGTTCAGGTGGACCAGCTCGGCCGGGTCGAGACCCGTGTTGTCGAGCAGGTTCTGCACCGCGGCCGCGACACCGCGACCCGTGGGCTCCGGCTGCGCGATGTGGTGGCTGTCCGCGGACAGACCTTGGCCCAGCACCTCGCAGTAGACCCGGGCGCCACGCGCGGCGGCGTGCTCGGCGGACTCCAGGATCACGACGCCCGCGCCCTCGCCCAGTACGAAGCCGTCACGGGCCTTGTCGTACGGGCGGGAAGCCTGCTCGGGGTTCTCGTTGTTCTTGGACATCGCCATCATGTTGGCGAACGCGGCGATGGGCAGCGGGTGGATCGCCGCCTCGGTGCCGCCCGCGACGACCACGTCGGCGCGGCCGGTACGGATCATCTCGACGGCGTAGCCGATGGCCTCGGCGCCGGAGGCACAGGCGCTGACCGGAGTGTGCACGCCCGCACGGGCGTTGACCTCCAGGCCGACGTTGGCCGACGGGCCGTTCGGCATGAGCATGGGGACGGTGTGCGGGGAGACCCGGCGCACGCCCTTTTCCTTCAGTACGTCGTACTGGTCGAGCAGGGTCGTCACGCCGCCGATGCCGGAGGCGATGACAGTGCCCAGGCGCTCGGGGACGATGGACTCGTCCTCGCCGGCCGGAGCGGTGTAACCCGCGTCGGCCCAGGCCTCACGGGCCGCGATGAGGGCGAACTGGGCCGAGCGGTCCAGCTTGCGGGCCAGCGGGCGGGGCAGGACCTCGCTCGGGTCCACGGCGGCCTGGGCGGCGATACGAACCGGGAGTTCGGCGAAGCGCTCACCCTCGAGGGGCTTCACGCCGGAACGGCCGGCAAGCAGACCTTCCCAGGTCGAAGCGCTGTCGCCACCCAGCGGAGTGGTTGCGCCGATACCGGTGACGACCACGGTGCGATTGGTCGGGCTCACAGGAATTCTTTCTCCACGTCTCAGGGGGTGCTGAATTGTCACGGCGCCACCGCCGGGTGGCGACAAACGCTGGTCGGACTTAGGCGTCCTGGTGCTTCAGGATGTAGTCCGCGGCGTCGCCGACCGTCTTGAGGTTCTTGACGTCCTCGTCCGGGATCTTGACGTCGAAGCGCTCTTCGGCGGCGACGACGACCTCGACCATGGACAGCGAGTCGACGTCCAGGTCGTCGGTGAAGGACTTGTCGATCTCGACGTCCTCGACCGGGATGCCCGCGATCTCGTTGACGATGTCGGCGAGACCGGCGACGATCTCTTCCTGGGTGGCGGCCATGTGGCGCTCCTTCTATAGCTACTGAGGTGGAACAGGGCTGGGAACGTATCCCGGCCCTAGGGGAGGGTAACGACCGTCGCGGCGTAGACGAGTCCCGCCCCGAAGCCGATGACGAGCGCGGTGTCGCCGCTCTTCGCCGCTCCGGTCGCCAGGAGCCGCTCCATAGCGAGCGGGATCGAGGCGGCCGAGGTGTTGCCGGTGGTCTCCACGTCACGGGCGACCGTCACGTGCTCCGGCAGCTTCAGAGTCTTCACCATCGAGTCGATGATCCGCATGTTTGCCTGGTGCGGAATGAAGACGTCCAGGTCGTCGGCGGTGATCCCGGCGGCGTCGAGCGCCTGCTGGGCCACCTTGGCCATCTCGAAGACGGCCCAGCGGAAGACCGCCTGACCCTCCTGCGTGATGGCCGGGAACTTTTCGCCGCCGCCCTTGCCGGTGTACTCGTCCCACGGCACCGTCTGCTTGATGGTGTCGGACTTGTCGCCCTCCGAACCCCACACCGTGGGGCCGATGGCCGGCTCGTCCGAGGGACCGACGACCACGGCGCCGGCGCCGTCACCGAACAGGAAGGCCGTCGCGCGGTCCTCCAGGTCGGTCAGGTCCGAGAGCCGCTCCACGCCGATGACGAGCACGTACTCCGCCGAGCCCTCGACGACCATGCCCTTGGCCAGGGTCAGGCCGTAGCCGAACCCGGCGCAGCCGGCGGAGATGTCGAAGGCGGCGGGCTTGATCGCACCGACCCGGTGCGCGATCTCGGTCGCGACGGCCGGGGTCTGCTTGAAGTGCGAGACCGTCGAGACGATCACCGCACCGATCTGCTCGGGCGAGACGCCGGCGTCGGCCAGCGCCTTCCCGGAGGCCTCCACCGACATCGCGGCGACGGTCTCCTCGGGCGAGGCCCAATGGCGCGTCGCGATGCCGGAACGGGAACGGATCCACTCGTCGGACGAGTCGATCGTCTCCAGGATGACCTCGTTGGGCACCACACGGGCCGGGCGGTAACCGCCGACGCCGAGGATGCGGGCGTACGGGGAGCCCTTGGCCGGTTTGATCTTGGACATGCTTGTGGGCTCCTTCTCTCAGGCCGCGGGCTCGGCGAAGAGCTGCTTGGCCTTGTCGAGATCCTCCGGCGTCTTCAGGGCGACGCTCGGCACGCCCTTCAGCGCGCGCTTGGCCAGGCCCGTCAGGGTGCCGCCGGGGCAGAGCTCGATGATTCCCGTGACGCCCAGCTCACCGAAGGTCTCCATGCACAGGTCCCAGCGGACCGGGTTGGCGACCTGGCCGACCAGGCGGGCGACTACATCGGCGCCCGAGGTGACGACGGCGCCGTCCTTGTTGGAGACGTACTTCAGGGCCGGGTCCGCCGGGGAGAGGGCCTTGGCGGCCTCCTCCAGCGTGGCGACCGCCGGGGCCATGTGGTGCGTGTGGAAGGCGCCCGCGACCTTGAGGGCGACGACCTTCATGGAGCCTTCGGGCTTCTCGGCCTCCAGGGCAGCGATCTGCTCCATGGTGCCGGCGGCCACGATCTGGCCCGCGCCGTTGATGTTGGCCGGGGTCAGGCCCAGCTTCTCCAGGTGTGCGACGACGACGTCGCGGTCACCACCGAGGACCGCGGCCATGCCGGTCTCGGTGACCGCGGCGGCCTCCGCCATGCCCAGGCCCCGCGTCCGTACGAACGACAGTGCCTCGGCCTCGGACAGCACGCCCGCGTACGCGGCGGCGGTGATCTCGCCGACGCTGTGGCCCGCGACGGCACCGAAGGCCGAAGAGGAACCGAGCGCGGCAGCGGACAGCAGACCCGCGGCGACCAGCAGCGGCTGGGCCACGGCCGTGTCGCGGATCTCGTCGGCGTCAGCCTTCGTGCCGTAGTGGGCAAGGTCCAGCCCGATGGCGTCCGACCACGCGGCGACGCGGTCGGCGGCACCGGGAAGGTCGAGCCAGGGAGTCAGGAAGCCGGGCGTCTGAGCGCCTTGGCCGGGAGCGACGAGTACGAGCACCCTCACACTCTCTCTTGTGGATGGCCCCTGCCGCCGGTGGGGACAGGGACCAAGAACGGTCGGGGTAATTGTTGATGTCCGACAAAAGTCTAGGACTGCGGATCCCCGTCGGCCAGGCGCCCCAGAATCAGGGCGATCCGCAGCGTGAACGCCGAGCGGACATCCGAAGGCGACCAACCGGTGACGTCGGTCACACGTCGCAGCCGGTAGCGCACCGTGTTGGGGTGCACGAACAGCATCCGCGCCGCCCCTTCGAGGCTGCTCGCCTGCTCCAGGTAGACGCTCAGCGTTTCCAGGAGCGCGGACCCGGCCTCCTCCAGCGGTCTGTAGATCTCCTCTACCAGCTGCTCACGGGCAGCGGGATCCGAGGCGATCGCGCGCTCCGGCAGGAGATCGTCCGCCAGCACCGGTCGCGGGGCGTCCTGCCAGGCCGTGCAGGCCTTCAGTCCGGCCGCCGCGGCCTGCGCCGACTTCGTCGCGTTCAGCAGGTCGGGCACCACCGGACCGGCCACCACCGGACCGGCCGCGAACGGTCCGATCAGGGACTTCGCGACCTGCATCGGGTTGTCGCTGCCGCCCGCGATGACGACCAGGCGGTCACCGAGCACGCCCGTGAGGACCTGGAGCTTGTGGTGGCGGGCCGCGCGCCGGATCGCCTCGACCGTGAGCTCGCTGTCCCCCTCCGGCGCGGTGCCGAGCACCACGCACACGTGCTCCGGGGAGTTCCAGCCGAGCGCCGCCGCCCGCGACAGCGCACCCTCGTCGGCCTCGCCGGACAGCACCGCGTTGACGACGAGGGACTCCAGCCGGGCGTCCCACGCGCCGCGCGCCTCGGCGGCCTGCGCGTACACCTGGGCCGTCGCGAAGGCGATCTCCCGGGCGTACACCAGCAGCGCCTCGCGCAGGATCTGCTCGTCGCCCGGGGCGGCCACCTCGTCGATCGCGGCCTCCATGACCTCGATCGTCGTGCGGACCATCTCCACCGTCTGGCGCAGGGTGATGGCCCGGGTCAGCTCGCGGGGAGCCGTCCCGAAGACGTCCGTGGAGATCGCCTGCGGGGTCTCCGGGTGCCGGAACCACTCCGTGAACGCGGCGATGCCGGCCTGTGCGACGAGGCCGATCCAGGACCGGTTCTCCGGGGGCATCGCCCGGTACCACGGCAGGGTCTCGTCCATGCGCGCGATCGCATTGGCGGCGAGCCGGCCGGAGGACTTCTCCAGTCGGCGCAGCGTCGCGGTGTGCGGATGGGCGGGAGCGGGATGCGCGGCTCGTGTCGCGGGGGAATGCTCACGTTCGGGTTGGGGCACGTGACAAGACTGCCCTATCGGCGGGGCTGCGCGGAGTCCGGTCCCGTGCCCGCCGCCGCGCCGGCGCTACGGTGGCCCCCATGATTGATGTGCGCCGCGGAGATGACCGGTACGAGGGCGGGGACCCGGCAGCCGGGATCACCAGCCGCCACGCCTTCTCCTTCGGATCCTTCTACGACCCGGACAATCTGCGCTTCGGACCCGTCCTGGCCTGCAACGAGGAGACCCTCGCCCCGGGCGCCGGATTCGACGAGCACCCGCACAGCCACACCGAGATCGTGACCTGGGTCGTCGAGGGCGAACTCACCCACCAGGACAGCACCGGCGAGAAGGGCCTGGTCCGCCCCGGGGACGTACAGCGGCTCAGCGCGGGATCCGGGGCGCGGCACGTGGAGCGCAACGACGGCACGGAGCCGCTGCGCTTCGTGCAGATGTGGCTCGCGCCGCTGACCGCCGGCGGGGAACCCTCCTACGAGGTGGTCGAGGGCGTCCCGGACTCCGCGCCCTACGAGCTCCCCGCGGCCGGCGCCGTCCTGCACGTCCGGCGGCCCGGCGCGGGCGAGCGGGTCCCCGTACCGGCGGCGGAGCGGGTGTACCTGCACGTGGTGCGCGGGGACCTGCGGCTGGACGGGGCCGAGCTGGGCCCCGGGGACTCGGTGCGGATCACCGGCGAGGAGGGCCTGGTGGTCACCGCCGGATCCCCGGGGGAAGTGCTGATCTGGGAGCTGCCCGCCTAACGCTTGCGCAGCTCGGCCAGGACCGCGTCGGTGAAGGGGGTCCAGGCCTCGACGGCCCACGGGCCGAAGGCGCGGTCCGTCAGGGCCACGCACGCGGCGCGGGCGTCCGGGTCCACCCACAGGAAGGTGCCCGACTGGCCGAAGTGGCCGAAGGTGCGCGGCGAGGAGGAAGCGCCCGTCCAGTGCGGGGACTTGCCGTCGCGGATCTCCACGCCGAGCCCCCAGTCGTTGGGGGACTGGTGCCCGTAGCCCGGCAGGACGCCCTTGAGGCCGGGGTGCACGACGGAGGTGGCCTCCGCGACCGTGCGGACGTCGAGCAGCCGGGGCGCCTGCAGTTCGGCGGCGAAGCGCAGCAGGTCCGTGACGGTGGAGACGCCGTCCTTCGCGGGAGAGCCCTCCAGGCTGCTGGACGCCATGCCGAGCGGCTCGAAGACCGCCTGGTGAAGGTACTCGGCGAAGGGGATCCCGGTGGCCTTGGCGATGTGGTCGCCGAGCACCTCGAAACCGGCGTTCGAGTACAGCCGGCGGTCCCCGGGCGGGGCCGTCACCCGGTGCTCGTCGAAGGCCAGGCCGCTGGTGTGCGCGAGGAGGTGACGGACCGTCGACCCCTCGGGCCCGGCCGGCTCGTCGAGCTCGATCGCCCCCTCCTCGTACGCGACGAGGGCGGCGTACGCGGCGAGCGGCTTGGTCACCGAGGCCAGCGCGAAGCGGTGGTCGACGGGCCCGTGGGAACCGGCCAGGGTCCCGTCGGCGCGTACGACGGCCGCCGCGGCCGTGTCCACCGGCCAGGAATCGATGATCCGCAGGCTTTCCATGCTGTTGACGCCCTCCACGCTCTCCATGCCGCCGAGCCTACTTGCTTGGAGTGCACTCAAGGGTTTTAGCGTGGGGCCATGAGCCAGAGCCTGACGCAGACGCGGTACACGATCAGCGAGGTCGAGGCCCGGACCGGTCTGACCCAGCACACCCTGCGCTGGTACGAGCGGATCGGACTCATGCCGCACGTGGACCGCTCCCACTCGGGGCAGCGCCGCTTCAGCGACAAAGACCTCCACTGGCTGGCCTTCGTCGGCAAGCTGCGGGCCACCGGGATGTCGGTGGCGGACATGGTCCGCTACGCCGAGCTGGTCCGGGAGGGCGAGCACACGGTCGACGAGCGCCGCGCGCTGCTGGAACGGACGCGGAGCGAGGTGCGGGCGCGGCTCACGGAGCTGACGGACGCGCTCGCCGTACTGGACTACAAGATCGGCATCTACTCGGGGAAGGCACGGCCATGACGGACCGGAAGCACATCGGAGACATCGAACGGATCGAGCGGGCCGAACTCGGCAAGGGCGGCCCGCTGGTCGGCGTCCAGGGCCTCGGCTGCATGGGCATGAGCGAGTACTACGGGCGCACCGACGAGGCGGCGGCCCGCGACACGCTGGACGCGGCGCTGGCCGCCGGGGTGACCCTCTTCGACACGGCGGACGTATACGGGCGGGGCGCCAACGAGGAGTTCCTCGCCCCGTTCGTGGCCGCGCACCGGGACGAGATCACCCTCGCCACCAAGTTCGGCATAGAGCGGAACGACGACCCGGCCCACCGGGCCATCCGCAACGAGGGCGCGTACGTCCGGCGGGCGGTGGAAGCCAGCCTGCGCCGGCTCGGCGTGGACGTCATCGACCTCTACTACATGCACCGGCGGGATCCGGCCGTGCCGCTGTCGGAGTCGGTGGGCACGATGGCGGAGCTGGTGGCCGAGGGCAAGGTCCGCCACCTCGGGCTCAGCGAGGTCACCGGCGCGGAGCTGCGCGAGGCGCACGCCGTCCACCCGATCGCGGCGCTGCAGTCGGAGTGGTCGCTCTTCAGCCGGGACGTGGAGCGCAGCGCGGTGGGCGCGGCGGCGGAACTGGGCGTGGCCTTCGTGCCGTACTCCCCGCTGGGGCGGGGCTTCCTGACGGGGGCGTTCGCGGACGCGGCCGCCGAGCTGTCGGAAGGCGACTTCCGGCGCCACCAGCCGCGGTTCAGCGGGGACAACGCGAAGGCCAACGGGGCGCTGCTGGCCCCGATCAGGGAGGTCGCCGAGGCGCACGGGGCGAGTGCGGCGCAGGTCGCCCTGGCGTGGGTGGGGCAGCGGGCGGAGGTACACGGCCTGATCGTGATCCCGATCCCGGGCACCCGCAAGCCGGGTCGCCTCCGCGAGAACACCGCCGCGACGCGGATCCGCCTCACGGCGGCGGAGCTGGCCCTCCTGGAGCCGATCGCCGCGGGCGTCGCGGGGGACCGCTACCCGGACATGACCTTCACCTCGGTGGTCCGGGAGGTCTGAGGTCCGACCGCGCCGCCGCCGCCGGGGCTCCGCCCCGGACCCCGCGCCTCAAACGCCGGCGGGGCTGGATTTGGCCGATGCCGTCCGCCAGGCGCGGCTGGATCGCCCGGCGTTTGAGGACCGGGGCCGGGCAGAGTCCGGTTCTTTCAGCCTCGCCGGCGTTTGAGGCGCGGGGGTGGGTCCGGGGCGGAGTCCCCGGGGAACGCCGGAAGGGCGGGTAGGGGACGGCTCCGCGCAGCGGCTCCGCCCCGCGCCTACAGCGACTCGGCGGAGAAACGATCCCGCAGCGCCGCGTACTCGGCGTCCGTCAGCAGCCCCGCCGTGTACAGCTCGCTCAGGTGCCGCAAACGGTCGTCGCCGGACCGGGCCCGGGGGACCGAGGACACCGCCGCTCGGCTCTTCACACCGGCCAGGACGGCGGCGGCGAACGGCAGTGACTCGTGCACCGCGCCGTACCCCACGGCGAAGACGGCCGCCGCGAGGTCATGGCTCGGCCGGGGATCCGCGGCCGCGTCCCGCACCAGCAGCCGTAGGTGGCCGCCGGGCCCTTCGGGGGAGCGCCACTCCACGCCGGTGAGCGCGGAGAGCGGGTAACGCTGGTCGCAGGCCTTCCACTTGGTGCTCGTGGCACCCGTACGGGACCAGTGGAAGTCGACCGCCGACCCGTCGAAACCCACCCGCGCGTCGTACGCCTTCAGGTGCAGCGGTGGCTGCGGTACCTCGACCAGGAAGCGCTCGCACGGCTCGGCCGGATCCGGCCCGAGCCGGGACGCCAGGGCCTCGGCGAAGGCGGCGGCGTGCGCGGCCCGTTCACCGGGAAGCACCAGCCGGTACGGGTCGCAGGCCTCCCGCAGCTGCCCGGCGGCGGCCTCCATCAGCGGGTCCGCACCCGGCCGAGGGACGGCGCGCAGCACCACCGAGTCCCGCTTCCCGGCGGTCACGGTCACCCCGGACACCGCTTCCAGGGGGATCCGGCGTGGGCCGAGGGCGTGGAAGAGCCTTGGCGTTCGCATCCCCCGTGCGAAGCGGATGAGCATCGAGTCCGAGTCGAGGTCGAACTCCCAGACGGCATGGTTTCCGGCCAGTACGTCACCCATGCGGCACATCGTAAAGGGAGGCACCCCCGCGCGTCCCCCTCACTGCGGGGCCCGATTTCGGGCCCTCTACGCGCGTCAGCCCTGCTCTGCCGCGGAAATTCCGCGTCGGCACGCGTCGTCCCCGGTCGCGCAGCTGATGGAACCGAACGCGCCGCTTCCGACCTCGGCGAAGTTGCGCACCGAGTCCGTGCCGGGCGTGAAGTACCCCGCGTGGCTCTTGGCCCCGGCCGAGGAGAGCAGCCGGGCGCCGAAGCCCGGGGACACCGGGTCGGCGCCGTGGCCCAGCCCGCCGACCTCCAGGTGCGGTACGTCCGCGATCCAGTCGCCCTCGTCCCGGGTGGCCCAGACCCGCGCCGAGGTGTGCAGCCCGTCTACGTTCTCCGCGCGCATGCCGGGGCTGCCCGCGACCACGATGTCCGTGACCCGGGCGGGCAGTTCGCGCGCGGCGACCCCGCACACCACCGATCCGTAGCTGTGGCAGAACAGCGCCACGCCGGAATCCCCGGGCAGGGCGCCGGTCAGCGACTTCAGCCGGGCGGCGCCGTCGACGGCCATGCGGCCGGTGGCGGCGTCCATGCCGACCCCGGTGGGGGCGCTGTAGCCGGCCCAGGCGATGACCGCCGTCGGGCTGCCGGGCGCGGCCGCGCGCTGGGCCTCGTACAGGGACTCGGCCATGCCGACGGGGGCGGTGAAGTGGCGCTGGGTGCGCTCGAAGGTGATCACGTCGGTGTCGGCGCCGGGGACGATCACCGAGACCCGGCGGGCCCGTTGGAGGTCGCCGAAGACCTCGGCGACCAGGCCGGTGCCGGTGGGGTCGAAGGCGAGGATCTGCCGGCCGGGTTCGGCGAGCGAGGCGAAGCGGTGGGCGCGGCGGTCGGCCGTCGCGCGATCGGCGGGGGTGAGGGCGATATCGCGGCCACGGGCCTCCTCGACCCGGCCGGCCTGCCGCAGGCCGAGCAGGTTGGCCCGGTAACGGGTGGCGGTGGGGGCCCCGTCGAGGTTGCCGACGACGAGGGGGTGGGCCTCGGTGAGGCGGGCCCGCGCGGCGCCGTCGAGGCCGGCGAAGAATCGGGCCACGGTCGACGCGTCCGCGTTCGCGGGGGGTACCGGGCGGCCGTCGATCCGGGCGCTCGCCCAGGCGGCCAGCGCGGCGGCCCGCAGCGGGGTGCCGCCCTCGGGGCGGTGCACGGCCGTCCAGCCGGTGGTGGCGAGCAGCACGAAGACCACCGCGAGCGCGAGCAGGGTGCGCAGGGCGGCAGGGCGCGGTTCGGCGCCGAGGGCGGTGGGGTGGGCGGGGCCGGGCACGTTCACTACGGCCAGCGTAAGAGACACCTCCCCGCCGCAGCGCTCCGGGTGACGCGCCTCACGGCCGACCGTGGCACCCGTACGCCCACCCGGACGGGGTCGGGTTTGTGGCGGGGCGTCCCCGCAGGGCGTCGAAGGCAACCCCCTCGGCCCACCGACCCCTCGAACCGTTCGACGCCCGAGGAGACGCCCCGGCGCGCGCCCGGCCACGGCCGGGCCCACCCGGACTCCGGCCCCGGCGACCCGGCCGCCCAGGTGGCGGGCCCGGACGGGCGCGTCACCGTCGGCGGGCCGTGGGCGTGGGGCGATTTCAGGCCGGACGGCGCCAGGGGGCGGACAGGGCCGGGCCGATCTGGTCGAGGTAGGTCTCCGTCATCCGGCGGATCGCGGCCACGCTGGTGTCCTCGCCCTGGCCCCAGAGCCGCCCCGTGACCCGCATCACGCCGGTGAACGCCGCGACCGCGACCCGGGGTCGCGGGTCGGTGTCCACGTCCACCCCCTCGCGCTCCGCGATCAGCCGGGCGACGCGCTCCTCCAGCTCCGTCGAGCGCCGCAGGTGCACCGCGAGCAGCGCCGGGGTCGACTCGATCAGCTGATAGGTGCGCATGTAGAGGTCGACCGGGACCACCTCCGAGATGGCCTCGTCGAGGGTGTCCCACGCGTCGAGGACCGCTCCCCGCATCGCCTCGAAGGGGCCTTCCCCGGCCGGCCGGGACCGCAGCGCCGCGACGAAGTGCGACTCCACCTGCTCCTGGACGGCGAAGGCGACCTCCTCCTTGTTGGCGAAGTAGCGGAAGAAGGTGCGCTGGGAGACCTGCACCGCGTCGGTGATCTCGTCGACCGTCGTCCGCTCGTACCCCTGGGCGACGAAGAGCAGCAGTGCGGCGCGCAGCAGCGCGTCCCGGGTGCGCCGCTTCTTGCGCTCGCGCAGTCCGCCGGCGGCTCCGCTCTCGGCGGCAGCGGTGTCGGTCATCACCGCAGGGGTCCTTTCTGAAGAACGCTGATCTGACGCTGAGTGAGCGGTCAGGGTACCTGTGACAGACCTGACAGTTACTGTCTCGTTAACCCGTCTGTGAAGTGTCAGTCGCTGTCACTAGCCTGTCCGCATGACTAGTCAGATCACCCTGGCCAAGGATTCAGGCCCCGCTCCGGACCGCGCGGGGTTGCGCGGCCACCCCTGGCTGACCCTCTTCGCCGTGGCGATCGGCGTCATGATGGTCACCCTCGACGGCACGATCGTCGCCGTCGCCAACCCCGCGATCCAGCAGGACCTGAACGCCTCGCTCGCCGAGGTGCAGTGGATCACCAACGGCTACCTGCTGGCCCTCGCCGTCTCCCTGATCACCGCGGGCAAGCTCGGCGACCGCTTCGGCCACCGCCAGACCTTCCTCATAGGCATCGCGGGCTTCGCGCTCTCCTCCGCCGCGATCGGCCTGTCGACCGGCGTCGAGCTCGTCATCGCCTTCCGCGTCGCCCAGGGCCTGTTCGGCGCGCTGCTGATGCCCGCCGCGCTCGGCCTGCTGCGCGCCACCTTCCCCGCCGAGAAGCTCAACATGGCCATCGGCATCTGGGGCATGGTCATCGGCGCCTCGACCGCGGCCGGCCCGATCGTCGGCGGCCTGCTCGTCGAGCACGTCAGCTGGCAGTCCGTCTTCTTCATCAACGTGCCCGTCGGCATCGTCGCGCTGATCTTCGGCCTGTTCATCCTGGTCGACCACCGGGCGGCGAACGCCCCGCGCTCCTTCGACGTCCTCGGGGTCCTGCTGCTGTCGGCCGCGATGTTCTCCCTCATCTGGGCCCTGATCAAGGCCGCGGAATGGGGCTGGGGCGACTCCCGCACGGTGCTGTTCCTCGCCGGCTCCGTGCTCGGCTTCTTCCTCTTCGCGTTCTGGGAGACCAAGGTCTCCGAACCGCTGATCCCGCTGGGCATGTTCCGCTCGCTGCCGCTGTCCGCGGGCACCGTGCTGATGGTGCTGATGGCCTTCGCCTTCATGGGAGGCCTGTTCTTCGTCACCTTCTACCTGCAGAACGTGCACGGCATGAGCCCCGTCGACAGCGGACTGCACCTGCTCCCGCTGACCGGCATGATGATCATCGGTTCCCCGCTGGCCGGCGCCGCCATCACCAAGGTCGGCCCGCGCATCCCGCTCGTCGCGGGCATGGCCGCCACCGCCACCGCCTGCTTCGGGATGGCGCAGCTCACCCCGCAGACCGGCACCCTCACCATGTCCCTCTGGTTCGCGCTGCTCGGCCTCGGGCTCGCGCCCGTCATGGTCGGAGCCACCGAGGTCATCGTCGGCAACGCCCCGCTGGAGCTGTCCGGTGTGGCCGGCGGGCTCCAGCAGGCCGCCATGCAGGTCGGCGGCAGCCTCGGCACCGCCGTCCTCGGCGCGGTCATGGCCAGTACGGTGAGCAACTCGTTCGGGGACAACTGGCGGGCCGCCGAGCTGCCGCCGCTCACCCCGGAGCAGATCGAGGGCGCCGAGATGGGCATCCAGGTCGGCATCGCCCCGGTGCCCCAGGGGGTCCCGCCCGAGATCGCGCAGAAGATCACCGAGGTCGCCCACACCACGTTCGTGGACGGCATGGGCACCGCCTTCACCGTCGCGGGCGTCGTCGCGGTGCTCGCCGCGGTCGTCGCGTGCTTCACCAAGCGCGGTGAGAACGCCTCCCAGGGCGCGGGCGCGGCCCACATCTGAGCCGCCGCTCCCCGACCCCGGAGGCGTCAACTCCGTACGTACGACAGCCCCGCCGGACGGTTCCGGCGGGGCTGTCGCCTATCAGGGTGGAGCTGCCCGGGGCCCCTTCCGCCCGACCGTCTTCGCAGGTCAGCGTGGTGTCGACGAAGCCCCGGAAACGGTCCGGGAGCCGCCCGTCCACAAGGAGTTGACCCGTCATGCGTACGTGGAACACCACTTTCGCCGTCCTCGCCCTGACCCTGACCGCCCTGATCCCGAGCACGACCGGCTCCGCGCACGCGGCCGGACCGCCGACGCTGACCGGCTGCGCCACCGGGCAGTTGTGCCTGTGGGCGAAGGCGGAGTTCAAGGGCAAGCGGCAGGCCTTCGAGCTGAGCGGCCTGGACATCAACAGCTGCACCGCACTGCCCGCCGGGACCACCGCGCAGTCCCTCACCAACCGGACCGGGCGCCCGGTCACCACCTACCAGTCGGCCGAGTGCGCGGAGACCGGCGAGTTCCAGACCTACCCGGGCGACGGGGTCTGGCTGCCCCAGTCGCCCTACCAGGTCAGGGCGTTCAAGGTGTGGGAGCACTAGCCGCGCGCGGCGCCGGGGCCCCCGGCGGGGGCCCCGGTACGTCGGCCGCCGGGCCACCCAGCCGGGCGACCTCGGCGCGCAGCGCCCGTACCTCCGCCTGGAGTTCCTGGAGGGCGGCCAGCTGGAGCCGCTCCGCCCGGTCGTCGCGCTCGAAACGGGCGATGAACCAGGCGGCGATGTTCGCGGTGACCACACCGAGCAGGGCGATCCCCGACAGCATCAGCCCGACGGCCAGCACCCGGCCGAGGCCGGTGGTGGGGGAGTGGTCCCCGTAGCCGACGGTCGTCATGGTGGTGAAGGACCACCACACCGCGTCGCCCAGGTTCTTGATGTTCCCCTCGGGCGCATCCCGCTCCACGCTCAGCACCGCGAGCGAGCCGAACATCAGCAGCCCCACGACGGCCCCGGCCACGTACGTCGTCAGCCGGATCTGCGGAGCCATCCGGGCCCGCCGGCCCACCAGCAGCAGGGTGGCGACCAGCCGGAGCAGCCGCAGCGGCTGGACCAGCGGCAGCACCACCGCGGCCAGGTCCAGCCAGTGCGACCGGACGAACTGCTTCCGGTCCCTCGCGAGGGCCAGGCGCACCAGGTAGTCGAAGGCGAACGCCCCCCACACCGCCCACTCCGCGTAGGTGCAGGCCCGATGCACCGCCGGATCCGCGTCGGGCGCCACGATGGGCACGGCGTACGCCACGGCGAAGGCCACGGCGAACACCAGCAGCGGAGCCTGCGTACGGCGCTCCCAGCGCGTCAGGATGGAGGATTCCTTCATGCGGAGCATCGTAAGGAACGCCTGAAACGAAGGTGCCCCCGGTAGAACCGGAGGCACCTTGGCTCTGCTTTGAGACGG
This sequence comes from Streptomyces sp. NBC_01351, assembly GCF_036237315.1. GTDB lineage: Bacteria > Actinomycetota > Actinomycetes > Streptomycetales > Streptomycetaceae > Streptomyces. Next base: position 5,796,616 of record NZ_CP108356.1, read on the forward strand.
CTACGCGTCGCCGCCGGCCGGGCCCGGGTCGGCCGCGGCCACGTCCAGCAGCTGGTAGCGGTCGACGGCCTGCTTCAGCACCGAGCGGTCGATCTTCCCCTCCCGGGCGAGCTCCGTGAGCGTCGCCAGGACCACCGACTGCGCGTCGATGTGGAAGAAGCGCCGCGCCGCACCGCGCGTGTCCGCGAAGCCGAAACCGTCCGCGCCCAGCGAGGTGTACGTGCCGGGCACCCAACGCGAGATCTGGTCCGGGACCGCCCGCATCCAGTCGGAGACCGCCACGAACGGACCCTCCGCACCCGACAGCTTCCGCGTCACGTACGGGACGCGCTGCTCCTCCTCCGGGTGGAGCAGGTTGTACTCCTCCACCTCGACGGCCTCGCGGCGCAGCTCGTTCCAGGAGGTCGCCGACCAGACGTCCGCCCGCACGTTCCAGTCCTCGGCGAGCAGCCGCTGGGCCTCCAGGGCCCACGGCACGGCCACGCCCGAGGCCATGATCTGCGCCCCGATCGTGCCCGCCGTCCCCGTGGACACCCGGTGGATGCCCTTGAGGATGCCTTCGGCGTCGACGTCCGCCGGCTCGACCGGGTGCTGGATCGGCTCGTTGTAGACCGTCAGGTAGTAGAAGACGTCCTCCGCCTCGGGCCCGTACATCCGCCGCAGACCGTCCTGGACGATGTGCGCGATCTCGTAGCCGTAGGCCGGGTCGTACGCGACGCAGCCCGGGTTAGTCGAGGCCAGCAGCTGGGAGTGGCCGTCGGCGTGCTGGAGACCCTCACCCGTCAGGGTGGTCCGGCCCGCGGTCGCGCCCAGGACGAAACCGCGCGCCAGCTGGTCGGCCATCTGCCAGAACTGGTCACCCGTGCGCTGGAAACCGAACATCGAGTAGAAGACGTAGACCGGGATGAGCGGCTCGCCGTGCGTCGCGTACGCCGAACCCGCGGCGATCAGCGAGGCCGTGCAGCCGGCCTCCGAGATGCCGTCGTGCAGCATCTGGCCGGTCGGGGACTCCTTGTACGCGAGGAGCAGGTCGCGGTCGACCGCCTCGTACTGCTGGCCCAGCGGGTTGTAGATCTTGGCGCTCGGGAAGAAGGCGTCCATGCCGAAGGTCCGGTACTCGTCCGGCGCGATCAGCACGAAGCGCTTGCCGATCTCCTTGTCCCGCATCAGGTCCTTCAGGATGCGGACGAAGGCCATCGTCGTGGCGATCGACTGCTGGCCCGAGCCCTTCTTGGCGGCCGCGTACGTCGCGTCGCCCGGCAGCTGCAGGGGCTTGGCGCGCACCACACGGGTCGGCACGTAGCCGCCGAGCGCGCTGCGCTGGTCGTGCATGTACTGGATCTCGGGCGACTTCGGGCCCGGGTGGTAGTACGGCGGGGCGCCGCTCTCCAGCTGCGCGTCCGTGATCGGGATGTGCAGGCGGTCGCGGAAGCGCTTGAGGTCGTCGACCGTCAGCTTCTTCATCTGGTGTGTCGCGTTGCGGCCCTCGAAGTTCGGGCCGAGCGTCCAGCCCTTGACCGTCTGCGCCAGGATCACCGTCGGCTGGCCCTTGTGGGCCTTGGCCGCCGCGTACGCCGCGTAGACCTTCTTGTGGTCGTGACCGCCGCGGCCCAGGTGCTGGATCTGGTAGTCGGTCATGTTCTCGACCATCGCGCGCAGCCGCTGGTCCCCGCCGAAGAAGTGATCACGGATGTACGCACCCGATTCGGTGGCGTACGTCTGGAACTGCCCGTCCGGGGTGGAGTTCATCTTGTTGACCAGGATGCCGTCGCGGTCCTGGGCCAGCAGCGGGTCCCAGGAGCGGTCCCAGATCAGCTTGATGACGTTCCAGCCGGCGCCGCGGAACTGCGACTCCAGCTCCTGGATGATCTTCCCGTTGCCGCGGACCGGGCCGTCGAGGCGCTGCAGGTTGCAGTTGACGACGAAGGTCAGGTTGTCCAGGCCCTCGCGAGCGGCGATGGACAGCTGCCCGAGCGATTCCGGCTCGTCCATCTCGCCGTCGCCGAGATACGCCCATACGTGGGACTTGGAGGTGTCCGCGATCCCGCGCGCCTCCATGTACCGGTTCATCCGTGCCTGGTAGATCGCCCCGAGCGGACCGAGGCCCATCGAGACGGTCGGAAACTCCCAGAAGTCCGGCATCAGACGCGGGTGCGGGTAGCTGGAAAGGCCGTACGGGGCCTTCGACTTCTCCTGCCGGAACGCGTCGAGCTGCTGCTCGGTGAGCCGGTCCAGGAGGAAGGCGCGGGCGTAGATGCCCGGGGAGGCGTGGCCCTGGAAGAAGATCTGGTCGCCGCCGTCGCCCTCGTCCTTGCCCCGGAAGAAGTGGTTGAAGCCCACGTCGTAGAGGGAGGCGGAGGATGCGAACGTGGCGATGTGACCGCCGACGCCGATGCCCGGACGCTGGGCGCGCGAGACCATGACGGCCGCGTTCCACCGGGTGGCGTTCAGGACCTTGCGCTCGATCTCCTCGTTGCCGGGGAAGAACGGCTCGTCCTTGGTGGCGATGGTGTTGACGTAGTCCGTGCTGCGCATCTCGGGCACGGCCACGCGCTTCTCGCGGGCCCGCTCGATCAGCCGCAGCATCAGGTAGCGGGCGCGCTCACGGCCCCGCTCGTCGACCGCTGCGTCCAGCGAGTCGAGCCACTCCTGCGTTTCCTCCGGATCGAAGTCCGGGACCTGACTCGGCAGGCCGCCAATGATGATCGGATTGCGATCGGATGCGGAAGCCACGCTGTTCCTTCGCTGTCGGGGGAGTCGTGCCTTGTGTTCGCCGCCTCCCATGCTCTTACGCTCGGCCGGGATCGTCATCTTTACCACCGGGTAATCCCCGGAGTCGGCGGGGAACGTAGGGGGCGTGTAACGGTGGGACGGGTGGCGGTTCCGGCCAAATCGCAACCTTACGCCCAAGCCGGGCAGCGCCTTCGTAAGGCCGTTCGTCCCTCAAACAGGTAGGAAAGTCCTCAAGCAATGCCGAATGAGCTGGAATGGTGTGGGATGAATCACCAGAGGTGCACACGGGAAGGCTGAAAGTTGCGGCGAGACGGCCGTAATCGTCACCGTTTCGACGGTCTCGGCGGCCGGGTACTTGCGCGATCCGCCGCGCCCGTGTGGACTACGCCCAATGCTGCGCGTACGCGCGCCGCCGAAGACATTCACCGAACATGAGCAGGAGGCACCCCGTGAGCGCGACCGCGGACCACGCGGAGAGCCTGGCCGCCCGGCTGGGTTTCCAGTCCGAACAGGTGGTCCAGGAGATCGGCTACGACGACGACGCCGATCAGGAATTCCGTGATGCCGTCGAGGAGCTCGTCGGCGAACTCGTCGACGAGGAGTACGACGACGTCGCTGACGCGGTCCTGCTGTGGTTCCGGGAGGACGACGGCGACCTGACGGATGCGCTGGTCGACGCCACAGAGCTGGTCGAGGACGCTGCCCTGATCCTGCTGCTGACCCCCAAGACGGGCCGTGACGGCTACGTCGAGGCCAGCGACATCAGCGAGGCCGCCGAAACGGCCGGCCTGTCGCAGACCAGGAGCGTCAGCGTCGGCAAGGAATGGGCCGCCACCAAGCTGGTGACGCCCAAGACGGCGGCTGCCAAGACCAAGCGCTGAGCCGCACCCGCAGCCGAGCGGACACGCAATCACACCCCGCCTACCAGGTGACCCCGGTCGGCGGGGTGTGTGCGTTCCCGGACCCGGGGCGTCCCAGGCCCTAGGCTTTGACTCACCCGAACAGCCCAACGCAGGGATGCGGGAACGAAGGGATGCGAGAGATGGCGATCGAGGTCGGCGACAAGGCCCCGGACTTCGAGCTCAAGGACAACCACGGCGCCACGGTGCGGCTCTCCGACTTCCGGGGGGAGAAGGCCGTCGTGCTGCTCTTCTACCCGTTCGCCTTCACCGGCGTCTGCACCGGCGAGCTGTGCGAGCTCCGCGACCAGCTCCCGCGCTTCCAGAACGACGACGTGCAGCTCCTCGCGGTCTCCAACGACTCCGTGCCGACCCTGCGGGTCTTCGGGGAGCAGGAGAACCTCGACTACCCGCTGCTGTCGGACTTCTGGCCGCACGGCGAGACCTCCCGCGCCTACGGCGTCTTCGACGAGGAGAAGGGCTGCGCGGTCCGGGGCACGTTCATCATCGACAAGGACGGCGTCGTGCGCTGGACCGTGGTCAACGGTCTGCCCGACGCCCGTGATCTCAACGAGTACATCAAGGCGCTCGACAGCCTCTGAAAACCCCCCTGTGGGACGGGAACCCGTCACTAGGATCGGAACGTTGATCCGATTGCAAGCGCACGACGGGGCACTGCCCCACACAGAACCCAATGGAGGACCCGTGGGAGTCAGCCTCAGCAAGGGCGGCAACGTCTCGCTGACCAAGGCCGCGCCTAACCTGACGGCGGTCATCGTCGGTCTGGGCTGGGACGCTCGCACCACCACCGGTGGTGACTTCGACCTCGACGCCAGTGCGATCCTGACCAACGACCAGGGCAAGGTCGCCAGCGACGCGAACTTCGTCTTCTTCAACAACCTGAAGAGCCCCGACGGCTCGGTGGAGCACACCGGTGACAACACCACCGGTGAGGGCGAGGGCGACGACGAGGCGATCAAGGTCAACCTCACCGGCGTCCCGGCCGACGTCGCGAAGATCGTCTTCCCGGTCTCGATCTACGAGGCCGAGGCCCGTCAGCAGAGCTTCGGCCAGGTCCGCAACGCGTACATCCGCGTCGTGAACCAGGCCGACAACACCGAGCTCGCCCGGTACGACCTCTCCGAGGACGCCTCGACCGAGACCGCGATGGTCTTCGGCGAGCTGTACCGCAACGGCGCGGAGTGGAAGTTCCGCGCCATCGGCCAGGGTTACGCCTCGGGCCTGCGCGGCATCGCGCAGGACTTCGGCGTCAACGTCTGAGTCGAAGAGCAGTCCACCCGTCCGGCGCCGTGCACTGTGTGTACGGCGCCGGACCGGCTTCTGCCACCGCCACACCGCACTGCCGCACCACCGCCACACCGCCACCGCCACACCGTCGTCCGGGGAGGACCACAACATGGGCGTCACACTCGCCAAGGGGGGCAATGTCTCCCTGTCCAAGGCCGCACCGAACCTCACCCGGGTTCTGATCGGCCTCGGATGGGACGCGCGCTCCACCACGGGCGCCGACTTCGACCTCGATGCCAGCGCGCTGCTGTGCAACAGCGGCCGGGTGCTCGGGGACGAGTACTTCGTCTTCTACAACAACCTCAAGAGCCCCGAGGGCTCCGTCGAACACACCGGGGACAACCTCACCGGCGAGGGTGACGGGGACGACGAATCGATCATCATCGACCTGAGCAAGGTGCCGGAGCGGGTGGACAAGATCGTCTTTCCGGTCTCCATCCACGACGCGGACAACCGCCGTCAGAGCTTCGGCCAGGTCAGCAATGCCTTCATCCGCGTGGTGAACCAGGCGGACGGCCAGGAACTGGCCCGCTACGACCTCTCCGAGGACGCCTCCAGCGAGACCGCGATGATCTTCGGCGAGGTGTACCGCTACGGCGGTGAATGGAAGTTCCGTGCGGTGGGGCAGGGGTACGCGTCGGGCCTCCGAGGCATCGCTCTAGACTTCGGGGTCAACGTTTCGTAAAGCCGTTCAAGACGCATGGGGTGCCAGGTGCCAGTGGTTCTGAAAACCTTCGGCTGGTCGTTCGCCATCACGGCGATCGGCCTTGCCTTTGCCGCGTGGCAGTGGGGGTGGGAGGCGTTCGGGGTCGTACTGATCCTGTCGATCCTCGAGATCTCGCTGTCCTTCGACAACGCGGTCGTCAACGCCGGAATCCTGAAGAAGATGAATGCCTTCTGGCAGAAGATCTTCCTCACCGTCGGCATCCTGATCGCCGTCTTCGGTATGCGGTTGGTCTTCCCGGTGGCGATCGTCGCCATCAGTGCCAAGGTCGGCCCCATCGAGGCGATCCAGCTGGCGCTGGACAACCCCGAGCAGTACGAGGCCCTGGTCACGGATGCCCACCCGGCCATCGCCGCCTTCGGTGGCATGTTCCTGCTGATGATCTTCCTCGACTTCATCTTCGAGGAGCGGGAGCACAAGTGGCTCGCCTGGCTGGAGCGCCCGCTGGCCAAGCTCGGCAAGGTCGACATGCTGTCGGTCTGCATCGCCTTGATCGCGCTGCTGGTCTCGGCGATGACCTTCGCGGTCAACGCGCACACCAGCACCGGCCACGCGGACAAGTCCGCCACCGTGCTGCTCGCCGGCGTCGCCGGCCTGATCACGTACCTCATCGTCGGCGGCCTGTCCTCGTACTTCGAGGACAAGCTGGAGGAGGAAGAGGAGCGCGAGCACGAGGAAGAGGAGAAGGCCAAGGCCGCGGGCAAGCCCGTCTCCGCCGTCGGCCTGGCCGGCAAGGCCGCGTTCTTCCTCTTCCTCTACCTGGAAGTCCTCGACGCCTCGTTCTCCTTCGACGGGGTCATCGGCGCCTTCGCCATCACCAACCACATCTTCTGGATGGCGCTCGGCCTCGGCATCGGCGCCATGTACGTCCGGTCGCTGACGGTCTACCTGGTCCGCCAGGGCACCCTCGACGACTACGTCTACCTGGAGCACGGCGCGCACTACGCGATCGGCGCGCTCGCCTTCATCCTGCTCGTCACCATCCAGCACGAGATCAGCGAGATCATCACCGGCCTCGTCGGCGTGGTGCTGATCGCCGGCTCCTTCTGGTCCTCGGTGCGACGCAACAAGAAGCTGGAACTGGAGGGTTCCGCCGCGGAGGCATGACCTCGGCGGTAATGCGGAACGCTCCATTGCGGGGCGGCCCGGGTCCCCACGGACCCGCCGGGCCGCCCCGCTTCCGTACGTATCAGGGGGTAGGGGATGGGATTCTTCGACGGCATCCTGGGCAGCCGGGCCGGCCAGTTCCAGTCCGGCAGCGCCTCGTCGAACGCGATCGAGCTGACCAAACGACATCCGACGGTGTCGCTCACCAAGCAGGGGGCGGTCCACGGGAATCTGCGCGTCAACCTGTCCTGGCGCATGCGCACCTCGGACATCGGCGGCCGCTCGGGCCAGAGCGGGCAGCTCTTCCGGCACCCGTTCAAGCTCTTCAAGCCGGACATGGTGCAGGCGCACACCCAGGGCATGGTCAACGTCGACCTCGACCTCGGCTGTCTCTACGAACTCAACGACGGCACCCGGGGTGCGGTACAGCCGCTGGGCAACCTCCTCGGGGACATCAACGACCCGCCGTACGTGAAGCTCAGCGGCGACGACCGCTTCGGATCGGCGTCGGGCGAGACCCTCTACGTCAACCTCGACCACGCCGATGAGATCAAGCGGCTGCTGTTCTTCGTCTACATCTACGACCAGACCCCGGCCTTCGACCGGACGCACGCCCTGGTCACCCTCTTCCCGAGCTCCGGACCGCGCATCGAGATCGCGTTGGAGGAGCGGCACCCCGAGGCCCGCTCCTGCGCCGTGGTGTCCTTCGAGAAGGTCAAGGGCGAGCTGATCGTGCGGCGCGAGGTGAAGTTCGTCTACGGGTTCCAGGCCGAGCTGGACCGGCTGTACGGCTGGGGGCTCCAGTGGGGGCGGGGCTACAAGAGCACCAAGGCCTGAGGGACGGACCCGACCGCATGGCGGCGCCGCGGGCCCGGCGGGGCCGCGGGTCCGCCGGGCCCTGTGCGGGGCCCCGCCGGAGCTCCCGGCGGGGCGTACGCGCAGGCCTCAGCGGCGGATGAACTGCGGGCCCTGCACCGGCAGCCGGAAGGTCGGATCGCCGCCCGGACCCGGCACCGGGGCCGGGGACACCGGCTGCGGGTACCCGTAGGCCGGCTGGACGGCCGGCGGAGCCTGCGTGGGCGGGGCCATCGCGGCGGTCTGCTCGGAGGTGGGTCCCGGCGCGGGCTGGGCCGCCGGGTCGGGGGCGTTCTCGTCGACCGAGATCCCGTGGTCGGTCGCCAGCCCCACCAGCCCGTTGGAGTAGCCCTCGCCGAGCGCGCGGAACTTCCACCCGTCGCCCCGGCGGTACAGCTCGCCGCAGATCAGCGCCGTCTCGGCGCCGGTCTCGGGCCGTACGTCGAAGTAGGCCAGCGGATCGGAGCCGCCGGTCGCGGAGGCGTCGTACAGGAGGATCCGCAGGTCGCGCACCCGCTCGAAGGGCATGTCCTCGGCGGAGGCGACCACCAGGATCCGGTCCACGCTCGGGGTCACCGTGCGCAGGTCCGCCTGAACGGCGTCGGTGATCGCGTCGCCGAGCTGCTTCTTGCCGAGCCGCCAGACGGCTCCGGAGGGGTGCCGGGGCTGGTTGTAGAAGACGAAGTCCTCGTCCGAACGCACCCGGCCGTCGGAGCCCACGAGCAGCGCGGAGGCGTCCACGTCCGGGACCTCGGGGCCGCCGGTCCAGCGCAGCACCGCCCGGACCGCCACGGCGGCCACCGGGATGTTCGAGCCCTTCTGCATCGCGTGCGTCATGCCCGTCATCCTGCCCTCCCGGGGTGGAGCGGGACAATGCGGCCCCCCGTAAGGCCTTGTCTCAAACGAAAGACCTGGGCATGGTGCAAGGGGGTTACCTGAACTTCATGTGCTTGAGGAATTTTTGACCCACGTTCGTACGTACTATTACCGGCCATGCCAGTTGGGCCGCCGAGGCAGTACGGGGGAAGCACATGCGTCACTTTGGGCACATATCGCCCAGCGTCCGTAAGGACCTCTTCCACCAGGAACCGGCGGAGTTCACTGGAGCCTCACCGGCCCGGATCCTCGCGGCGGCGCTCGGCGCCACCCTGTACAGCCCGGCGACCCGCCCCGCGCTCGCCGCGGACATCCGCAAGCAGGCCGGCCGGGGCGTCGTCTCCATGGTCCTCTGCCTGGAGGATTCCATCAGCGACGCGGACGTCGTCGGCGCCGAGGAGAACCTCGTCCGGCAGTTCGCCGCGCTCGACGCCGACGGCACGGACGAAGCCGAGCACCCGCTGCTCTTCATCCGCGTCCGCACGCCGGAGCAGATACCCGACCTCGTAGGCCGCCTCGGGGGCACCGCGCGGCACCTGGCCGGATTCGTGCTCCCGAAGTTCACCGAGAGCCGCGGAACCGCCTTCCTCGACGCCGTCGCCGGGGCGGAAGCCGCCAGCGGACTCGCCCGGCTGTACGCGATGCCGGTCCTGGAGACCCCGGACCTCCTCCACCTCGAAACCCGCAGCGAGGCCCTCGCAGGGATCTCGCGCACCGTCAACGCCCACCGCGAGCGCGTCCTGGCCCTGCGGCTCGGCGTGACCGACTTCTGCTCGGCCTACGGCCTGCGGCGCACCCCCGACATGACCGCGTACGACGTCCAGATCGTGGCGGGCGTCATCGCGGACGTGGTGAACGTACTGAGCCGCGCCGACGGCACCGGCTTCACGGTCACCGGCCCGGTCTGGGAGTACTTCCGCAGCCAGCAGCGCCTCTTCAAGCCCCAGCTGCGCCGCAGCCCCTTCCTGGAGGAGGGCGTCGAAGAACTGCGCACGGCGCTCATCGAGCACGACCTGGACGGGCTGCTGCGCGAGATCGAACTCGACCGGGCCAACGGGCTGCTCGGCAAGACCTGCATCCACCCCGCCCACGTCACGCCCGTGCACGCACTGTCGGTGGTCTCCCACGAGGAGTTCAGCGACGCCCAGGACATCCTGCGGCCCGAGCGCGGCGGCGGCGGAGTGCTGCGTTCCTCGTATACGAACAAGATGAACGAGGTGAAGCCCCACCGGGCCTGGGCCGAGCGCACCATGCTGCGCGCCGAGGTCTTCGGTGTGGCGAAGGAGGAGGTCGGCTTCGTCGACCTCCTCACGGCCGGGCTCCAGGTGTGAGCGGGCCGGTGACGGAGCACGGTACGAAGGAAGGCAAGAAGATCGACACGGTGTGGTCGGGAACGTGGGTCGCGGACCGCCTGGGAGTACGGCTGGAGGACGCGGAGGACGCCGCGGCGGGCGCCGCGGAGGCGGCCGCCGCCGGCCCGCGGCTCACGGAACTCCTCGGGCTGGCGCTGCGGCGCAACCCCAAGCGGGCGCACCTGCTCGTCTCGCAGGTGCTGGGCAAGCACGTCCCGCAGTCCCCGACGACGGTGTACGCCGCCGGCTACGGGCTCGGACAGCGGGTACGGGCGCTGCTCGGCGAGGAAGCGGCCGCCTCGGCGGTGGTCCTCGGCTATGCGGAGACCGCCACCGGGCTGGGCCACTGCGTGGCCGACGGCCTGGGCCCCGCTCCCTACCTGCACTCCACCCGCCGCCCGGTCCCGGGCGTGGAGCCGGCCGGCGGCTTCGAGGAGTCCCACTCGCACGCCACCTCGCACCTGCTGCTGCCGGAGGACCCGAAGCTGCTCGCGGGCTCCGGGGCGCTGGTCCTGGTGGACGACGAGTTCTCCACCGGCAACACCGTCCTGAACACCATCCGCGACCTCCACGCCCGCCACCCGCGCACGCACTACGTGGTCGTGGCCCTGGTCGACATGCGCTCCCCGGCCGACCGCGCCCGCCTCGCGGCCTTCGCCGCCGAGATAGGCGCCCGCGTGGACCTGATATCCCTGGCCTCGGGCACGGTCTCCCTCCCGGAGGGGGTCCTTGAGCGGGGCCAGGCCCTGGTGGAGGAGTACGAGGGTGCCGCCGCCGACCGGCTGCGGGCCGTTCGCCGGGGCTCTGCCCCGGACCCCGCGCCTCAAACGACGGCGAGGCTGGAGTTGGCCTGGCCCATCGGCGTTCCGGACGGAGGCCGCCACGGCTTCACGGCCGAGCACCGCACCCGGCTGGAGGCCGCCCTCCCGGCCCTCACCGCCCAGCTCACGGCCGCGCTCGGTACGGAAGCCGGACGGGTCCTCGTACTCGGCAACGAAGAGCTGATGTACGCCCCCCTCCGCCTCGCCAAGGCCCTGCAAGAGGCCGGCGCGGCCGCCGAGGTCCGCTTCTCGACCACCACCCGCTCGCCGGTGCTCGCCGTCGACGACCCCGGCTACGCCATCCGCACCCGGCTCGTCTTCCCGGCCCACGACGTCCCGGCCGACGGCCCCGGCGACCGGTACGCCTACAACGTCGCCGGCGCAGGCTTCGACGCCGTCGTCGCCGTCGTCGACTCGGCCGGCGACACCCCCGAACTCCGGACCGGCCTGCTCGACGCCCTCGCCCCGCACACCGGCCGCGTCGTGCTCGCCGTCGTCCCGTCCTACGTACCCGACCGGCAGGAGCCGATCATGCCCGAGCCCCTGCGCGGCCCCGCCTTCTCCTCGTACTCCGCACAGGACGTCGGCTGGCTGCTCCAGGACTTCTCCGACGTCGAGCTGGAGGCCCCGACGGAGGAGCGCGAGGAGGCGATACAGGCCGGCGGCGCGCACTACGCCGAGTCCCTGCCCGTCGAGTACCAGCCGTCCCCGCAGTACCAGGAGCTCTACCAGAGCGCGCTCAAGGCCTCCGCCGCCCGAATGGCCCGGGCCGTCGGAACGGTCACCGAGACCGTCCTCGCCGAGCGCACCCCGTCCCCGGTCCTGGTCTCCCTGGCCCGCGCCGGCACCCCCGTCGGCGTCCTGATGCGCCGCTGGGCCCAGGCACGGCACGGCCTGGACCTGCCGCACTACGCCGTCTCCATCGTGCGCGGCCGCGGCATCGACGCCACCGCCCTGCGCTGGCTGGCCGCCCACCACGACCCGGCCGACGTCGTCTTCGTGGACGGCTGGACGGGCAAGGGCGCCATCACCCGCGAGCTGCGCGTGGCCCTCGCCGAGTTCGAGGGCTTCAACCCGGAGATCGTGGTCCTGGCCGACCCGGGGTCCTGCGTGGAGACGTACGGCACCCGGGAGGACTTCCTGATCCCGTCCGCCTGTCTCAATTCCACCGTCTCCGGTCTCATCTCCCGTACCGTGCTGAGGTCCGACCTGGTTGGTCCCACCGACTTCCACGGCGCCAAGTACTACCGCGAGCTCGCCGGAGCGGACGTCTCCGTCGACTTCGTCGACACTGTCGCCGCCCACTTCGACGAGGTGGCCGACGCCGTGGACGACGAGGTCAAGGAACTGCTCGCGGCCGACCGCACGCCGACCTGGGTGGGCTGGGCCGCCGTCGAGCGGATCAGCGAGGAGTACGGCATCCACGACGTCAACCTCGTCAAGCCTGGCGTCGGCGAGACCACCCGCGTGCTCCTGCGCCGGGTCCCGTGGAAGATCCTGGCGCAGCGTGGCGCCGGGGCAGACCTGGACCACGTACGGCTCCTCGCCGAGCAGCGCGGGGTCCCGGTGGAAGAGGTCGACGGGCTCCCCTACACGTGCGTAGGACTCATTCACCCCCGATTCACGCGCGGCGCCACCGGCGCCGACGGAAAGGCTGTGGCCTCGAAGTGACTGTCCTCGTAGCCAGTGATCTCGACCGTACGCTCATCTACTCGACGGCCGCCCTCGCGCTGACCATGCCCGACCCGGAGGCCCCGCGGCTGCTGTGCGTCGAGGTCCACGAGAGCAAGCCGTTGTCCTACATGACGGAGACGGCGGCGGCGCTGCTGGCGGAGCTCAAGGAGGACCCCTCGGTCGTCTTCGTCCCGACCACCACCCGCACCCGCAAGCAGTACCAGCGCATCCGCTTCCCCGGCCGCCCGGCCCCGTACGCGATCTGTGCGAACGGCGGGCAGCTGCTGGTCGACGGGGTGCCCGACCGGGACTGGCGGCGCGCGGTGGCGAAGCGGCTCGCGCAGGAGTGCGCCCCGCTGGAGGAGGTCCACGAGCACCTGCTGGCGGTCTCCGACCCGGCGTGGCTGCGCAAGGCGCGGGTCGCCGAGGACCTGTTCGCGTACCTGGTCGTGGAACGGGCCCTGGTGCCGGACGAGTGGCTCAAGGCGCTCACGGAGTGGGCGGAGGCCCGCGGCTGGACGATCTCGCTCCAGGGTCGGAAGATCTACGCCGTCCCGCGCCCGCTGACCAAGAGCGCGGCCATGCGCGAGGTGGCCCGCCGTACCGGTGCCACGGCCACCCTCGCCGCCGGTGACTCGCTGCTGGACGCCGACCTGCTGCTCGCGGCGGACGCGGCCTGGCGCCCGGGCCACGGCGAGCTGGCCGACGCGGCGTGGACGGCGCCGAACGTGACGGCCCTCACGGAGGCCGGAGTCGCGGCGGGTGAGGAAATCGTCCGCGCATTCGGCCGCGCGGTTGCGACACTGACCGCATGACCAAGGGCAATACGACCAAGATCACGGACGAGCTCTACCGGTACATGCTCGACCACAACCCCCCGCTGGACGCGATCCAGCGGGGGCTGGTGGCGACGACGTACGCCGAGTTCCCCGACGTCGCCGGGATGCAGTCGGCCGAGGAGCAGGGGCCGCTGCTGGCCTTCCTGGTCCGGCTGACGGGAGCCCGCCACATCGTGGAGATCGGCACCTTCACCGGCTTCTCCACCCTCTCCATGGCGCAGGCCCTCCCCAAGGACGGCCGACTCGTCGCCTGCGACGTCTCCGAGAAGTGGACGGCGTACGGCCGCGAGGCCTGGGAGGCGGCGGGCGTCGCGGACCGCATCGACCTGCGCATCGGCGCGGCGCTGGACACCCTGCGGGCGATGCCGGCCGAACCGCACGTCGACATGGCCTACATCGACGCCGACAAGCAGAACCAGATCGCGTACTGGGAGGAGCTCGTGCCGAGGCTGCGACCCGGCGGCCTGATCGTCACGGACAACACCCTGTACCACGGCACGGTCCTCGACGAGTCGGCCGACCCCGACTCGGCCACGGCGGGCGTCCGCGCCTTCAACGACCACGTCTCGGCGGACACCCGCATGGAGTCGGTCCTGCTGGCGATCTCGGACGGCCTCACGCTCTCCCGCAAGCGGGTGGCCGTGGCCGTGTCCGTGGCTCCGGCCTAGCCGCATCCACCTCCACCGCAGCAGCCCCCGCCCCCGCCGCCCATCGCGGGCGCGGGGGCACTGCTCGTGCCGCCGACGGCGACGGCGGACAGCAGCTTGACGGTGTCGGCGTGCCCGGCGGGGCAGTCTGCGGGCGCGGACGACTCGGCCATGGGCCGGCTGACCTCAAAGGTGTCGTCACAGGTCCGGCAGCGGAATTCGTATCGAGGCATGGGCACAGGGTAGGTGGTGTCCGGCCGGCCTGGCACGGCCCGCGACCGCGAGGTGCACCGGGCCGCAGGCCGCTACGCGGAGGCGGAGCACGACCATGGTCGACAGCTCTAGTCCACCGGTACTACCGCCGCTGCCTGTTGCTTCTCCCGGGCCGCCTGCTCGGGGTGGCGGGCGCGCCAGTACGGATTGTCGTGCGGGAGGGCGCTGCCCACCCGCCCGTACATCCCGAACCACATCAGCATCACGCCGACGACGAAGCTGAACAGCACGTTCGGGATCTTGAAGGCGAGGAAGTTGAAGCCGGTGTCGAGCAGGGCCAGATTGACGAAGCCGCTGAGGATGAACGCCACTCCGAGCACGATGTTTAGGGTGGAGGCGAAGGTTCCGCCGATCACCATCCCGACGAACAGCAGCCCTCCGATGCAGATGGACAGGACGCTCAGCGCGCCGTTGGTGTTCAGCGCGAGCACCGTGTCGCCGCCCGTGTCGAAGAACCCGATCCGGTCGACGAGCCCCAGGATGCCGAAGGCGACCAGCAGCAGCCCGGTCAGGCCGGCACCGGCCCGGTAGACCTTGCTGAGCTTGTGGTCGGAGGGCAGGTGCTCATCGAGTCGGGCGTTGACGGGATGCAGGACGCGTTGCAGCCACCGGTGGGGCTCCTGTGGCGCGCTGGGCGCACGGTCCTCGTGCGGCACGTACGGCGCATAGTGCGCGTGGGGCTCGGTGCACCCGTAGAGCGCGTGGGCCACATAGGGCTCCTGCGCCGCAGGGGGTACCGGGCGCGCACGAACCGCCGCGCGAGACCCACGAGACTCGTCACGGGACCTGCGGAACCTGCGGGACGTATGGAACGCATGGGCAGCCATACCGCCCTCCTCTACTCCGCCCCCGGCAACCCGGGCCCGTCACACGCCCGACCGCCACCTCCAGCATCCGCCGTGGCCGCCCCCGGGACAACTCCTCACCCGGCGCCGCGTTGGTCCCGGATGTCCGACACGACCCGGCCCACCGCCATCCGGACCTCCTCCATCTCCTGCAGGAAGTGCCAGTAGTCGGGGTGCCGCCCCTCCAGCGCGGCCAGCGCCCTCTGCACCCGCGCCACCGACTCGTCCAGGGGCCGCGCGTGCCGCGGATCGGGCACGCTGCGGCCCGCCATCGCCAGGCGCTGCGCGTCCCGGATCGCGAACCTGGTCCGGTCCACCTCCGCCTGCGGGTCCCGCGCCACCGCCTCCAGCCGGGTCAGCCGGTCCTGCGCCGCGGACACCGCCTCGTCGGTCGCGTCCAGCGCGGTGCGGACCGCCTCGATCAGCGCCCCCACGTCGGCCCAGCGCTGCTCGTCCCGGGCCCGCCCGGCCTCCCCGAGCCGCTCCTCCGCCTGCGCGACGTCCCGTACCGCCTGGTCCGGCACCTGCTGCAGGTCCTGCCAGCACGCTGCGCTGAACCGCCGCCGCAGCTCGCTCAGCACCGGATCCACCCGGTCCGCCCGGTTGCGGAGCGCCTGCGCCCGCGTCCGCAGGCTGACCAGCCGCCGGTCGATCTCCGCCGCCCGCTCCGGGAGCCGCGCCGCCTCGACCCGTATGGCCTCCGCGTCCCGCAGGATCCGGTCCGCGCGCTGCACCGTCTCCTGCACCCCGTGCAGGGCCGCGCCCTGGTTCAGCTTGGTCAGCTCCGGCCCCAGCGCGGCGAGCCGCGCCGCCAGATCATCGGCCCGCATCCCCTTGGCCCGTACGGCGTCCAGCGCGTCACTGGCTCCGATCAGCGCCGCCTTGGCCCGCTCCCGGGCCGGCGCGACCCGCGCCAGCTGCGTCTCCGCCTTGTCCAGCAGCGGCTGCAGCCCCTGCGCGAACCGGTCCAGCTCCCCCTTGACCCGTACCAGCTCGTCCCGGGCCCGCGTCAGCTCCTCCCGGGCCCGCGCGGCGACCGAGGCCTCCAGTTCCGCCCGGTCCAGGTCGTGCGCGTCCACCGCCTCGATGTACACGTGGCTGACCTGGTCGATCCGCCGCCCCAGCGCCGCGAACCCCTCGGTCGCCTGCCGCCCGGCGGGCGAGCCGTCGGCGGCCGCGATCGTCTCGATGGAGATCCGCAGATCCCGCTGAGCGGTGTCCAGCTCGTAGAACGCCGCCGCGGCGGCATCCTTCGCCGCTTGCGCGTCAGCCCGCCGACTCTCGTCCCGCCCGCCGAACCACCGCCGGGATGCCGTCGTCACAATCCCACTCCCGTACCGCGTCCGCGCCAGCCGTGCCCCGGTCCATTGTCCCTTACAGGAACGGGTTTGCGTGGGGGGTGTGCCCGGCATGTAGGCTGTCCACTCATCCACGGGTGCGTAGCTCAGGGGTAGAGCGCTGCTCTTACAAAGCAGATGTCGGCGGTTCGAAACCGTCCGCGCCCACCAGTTGGAAGGCCCCTCGCCGATCATGGCGGGGGGTCTTTTGCGTCCAGATGTCTCTCGCCGCAGGTGCCTCCCTGGGGGAGACGAGCCGCCTCCGGGCCGTGTGCCCTGAGCGGCATGATGGGCTCCATGACCTCTGATTCCAGCAGCGCTCCCGTTGAGAGCACCCAACTCGCGGCCGTGACCGATGGTGTCGCGCAAGTCTTCAGGTGGGAGGCGGACGCGCGGATCGAGGTGCGGGGGCTGGGGCGAGAGGTGGTGATCGAGGCGAACGCCGCGGGTCTCAGGACGCTTGCCGGTCATCTGCTGGTGCTCGCCGGGGAGGGCGTTCCCGATGGGAGTCACCTGCACCTCGAAGACGGCAACGGGTTGGAGGACGGGTCCCTCGGCTTGGTCCTGGAGCGGTGCGACGACGAGTGAGGGCGGCACGGGAGCTAGGGGTAGCCTTAAATTCGTGACCGAGACTTCCCCTGCCGTCGACGCGATCCGCTCCGTGATCGCGGACCTGGCGGCCATCCCGGATCCCGCCGACCGTGCCCGCGCGGTGGGAGCGGTCCTCGATGCCGTCCCCGCGCTTCAGGCCGAACTCCGTGCGACCAGGCAGGCCGCCGTCATCGAGCTGCGAGGCACCCGGTCCCTGGCCGAGGTGGCCGGCGTCCTCGGTATCTCCGTGCCGCGCGTCTCCCAGATCGCCTCCGGCGTCAGCCGTAACGCGAGGAAATGAGCGTGAACCCTGCTTTGCCGGGCCGGCAGAGGGGGTTTCGGGGGCGGAAGTGTCGTCGCCGGTAGCGCCAAGGCCCCCCTCCGGTGCCGGTGGGGGGCCTTACGGCGTGTGTTGGGGCGCTGCGCTCAGGCGTTGGGGCGCTTGCCGTGGTTGGCCTTCTTCTTCTTGCGGGCGCGCTTCTTGTTTCCTCGCTTGGCCATACTGGACATCTCCCTGTTTTTGGGGATCTTTCCTGGCTTCGTCAGTCTAGGTTCCGGGGCGCTTGAACTCCACCGGGCCGCCGTTCATCTGGATCGTCCCGTCCGCGTGGAGGACCGGGCGGCGTTCGGTCATGCGGGCGCTGTACGCCTCGATGTGGCGGATGGCCACGCCGTCCGGGGCGGTGAAGTCGACGAGGGCTATGGCCACCCAGTAGCGCGTCTTGGTGTTCTCGTACAGGGGGACCGTCACCGTGGAGCCGCGGCCGTCCGTGACGACCACGTGGGCGCCGAAGCTGCGGAAGGAGCCGAAGCCGTTGCTGACGGCCGAGTACGCGCAGAGGAGGACGTAGCCCTGCTGCTCCGGACGGGTGATGCGGAGGGTTTCGCAGCCGGGCTCGCGTGCGTCGCCGTCCAGTTTGATGAACGGGGGTTCGAGTAGTGAACCGAGGTTCTTGTAGTAGACGGCCTCGGTGTTCTTCTGCGAGGTCGGGCCGGTTTTGACCAGGGTGCCCGGTTCCGCGGCGCCGCCCCGCAGGGTCTGT
Organism: Streptomyces sp. NBC_01351; assembly: GCF_036237315.1. GTDB lineage: Bacteria > Actinomycetota > Actinomycetes > Streptomycetales > Streptomycetaceae > Streptomyces. The sequence continues at coordinate 5,814,540 of NZ_CP108356.1, forward strand.
GAGGCAGGAACGAACAAGGCGTAGAGGTCGAGGTCGGCGCCGCGCTTGCGGCGCTGCTCGCTGCCGCCGTCCCATTCCAGGGTGGCGGTGACCACCAGCTCGCGGTCCTGCTTGTCCAGGCTGATGGAGGCCTGGCCGCCCTTGTCCAGGCTGATCTTGCCGAGGGGGGCCTTGAGGAGGGAGGGGGGTGGCGGTGTGGGTGTGGGTGTGGGGGCCGGTGTGGGGGTGGGCGTCAGGGTGGGGGCCGGTGTGGGGTCCGGGGTTGCCACCGTTACGCCGAAGTCCGTGGCCAGGCCTGCCAGGCCGTCCGCGTAGCCCTGGCCGATGGCGCGGAGCTTCCAGTCGGTGCCCCGGCGGTAGATCTCCAGGAGGAGGACGGCCCGTTCGCCGTCGGTGAGCGGCGGCGGGAGGAACTCCACCGGATCAGCCGGTTCCGCGCCGGCCTGGGTGGCCTGTACGCGTACGTCGCTCACCTCGCGGAAGGTGCGGGCGGCGTCCTCGGGGTCGCAGCTCGCGATCAGGACCACCCGGTCCACGTCGGCGGGCAGGGCGGCCGGCTCCACCTCGATGCGTTCGGGCCCGGCGGTGTCGGCGGCGAGGTGGCGGACGGCTCCGGACTCGGCCGACGGCTGGTTGTAGAAGACCATGTCGTCGTCCGACCGGACCTTGCCGTCCGCCGTGACGAGGAGGGCGCTGAGGTCCACGGGAGCGCCCGTGCAGTGGAGGGAAGCGGTGAGCCGCTCCGCCGTGATGGCCGTGTTCCCGCCCTTGCCGAGCACCGTCATACCCGCACACCCCCATGCGTTCGAGACCACATCAACCGGGCCACTGTGCCACAGGGCTCCGCCCCCTTGGCCGCGATGCGGGCACATGGGATCGTCGGGGGATGGGCCAGTGGCTGGTGTGGGGTTGGGGGAAAGGGTTCGAGCGGCGGCGGGAGGAGGAGAGGGAGCGGCTGCTCGCGCGGCTCGCGGAGGCCGGGGTAGGGCCGGAGCCGGGGGCTGAGCCGGGGGCCGAGCCGGGGGTTTCGGGGGTGCCCGTGCCCGGGGGCGGGGTGTGGCCGGGGGCGTCGAAGTTCGAGGACGTGGGCGCCGTACGGCCTTCCGTGGCGCGAGCGGAGGACCGGCGGGACGAGTTCACGCCGCTGCTCGTCGAGTACTACGCCTACGGGCTGACCCAGGCCCGGAGCAGCTTCGCGACCAGCCAGCTGTTCGCCGGGGCGGGGGCGCTGATCCTGCTCTTCGGGGTGGGCCTGGCCGTGTGGAAGGCCGAGACCAGCGGGGACCTGTACCTCGGCATCGTGACCGGCTCCCTGGGACTGGTCGTGACCCTGATCGGGCAGCTGTTCCACCGGCGGGCCGACATCGCGCTCCGGCACATGGCCGACCAGACCGCCTCGCTGCGCGACGACCGGCGGGCCGCCGCGACCATGCGGCAGGCGATGGGGCTGCTCGGCGCCGTCGAGGACCGGGAACTGCGGGGACGGATCCAGGCCGGGCTCATCATGAAGCTGTCCGGGGCGGAACTGCCCCCGGCATAGTGGAGGTATGTGCCGTTCCATTAAGACCCTGCGCCCGCCCGCCATCCCCGAGAAGGCCACCGAGGAGGAGGTCCGCGCCGCCGCGCTGCAATACGTACGGAAGGTGTCCGGATTCCGCGCGCCCGCCGCGCACAACCACGACGTGTTCGAGGCGGCCGTGGACGCCGTCGCCGAGGCCACGGCGGCTCTGCTCGACGGCCTCCAGGTCCGGGGACAGGCCGCCGGCGCCGGCGTCTCGGCCTGACGCCGAGGGGGGCCGGCCGACGCGCTCGGAACCGTTGACAGAGGCCGGCGCGGCGCGGGGCGGGAGTGGGGAAGGTCCCGAGGAGGGCGGGGCCGACGGCCACCCCCGCAGTGGGGGGAGCGAAGGGTTCAGGCCGTCGAGCGCCGGCGCAGGAGCCATACCCCGGTGCCCAGCGCCCCGGCGGCGAGGGCTCCGCCCGCGACGATCTGCCCCGGGCTCATGGAACCGATGCTGCCGCCGGTCCCGCCGCGCGCGGCGCCCGAGATGACCTGCAGCGCGACGGTGACGCGCTCGCCGCCGGGGCCGCCGCACTCGAAGAGGACCCGGTGAGTGCCGGTGGAGGCGTTGCGGAAGACGGTGGCGCTTCCGAAGAGGTTGGTGGCCTCCAGGTTGCCCGGGGTCAGCCGTACGTCGCCGAAGGCGGTCGAGGAGGCCCTTCCGGTCTTGGTGCCGCAGCCCGCGACGTTGAGGGCGACGCGGCCGCCGGGGGCGACGGTGCTGGGGGAGACGGTGGCGGAGGGGAAGGCGTGGGCGAGCGTGGCGGGGGTGACGGCGGCGACGGCGAGGGCCGCGGCGGCGAGGGCTGCTGCGCGTCGGCGGGTGCCGGTGCCGGTGCCGTGCCGGCTGCTGTGCGGCTGGGTGGGTGAGGCGGGGGGCTTGGCGGGCGGCGGCGTTGCGTGCATGGAGAGAACTCCTCGGACTCCTCGAAACGGCGCGGCCAGGGCACGGATGTGACGCGGATTCGGTTGCGCACCGTGCTGTGGACGCTAGGAGCCCGAACGCAGCGCGGCGCGCGGGGCCGGGTGAACGGGTGAGCCACTGCTCCGCCCGGGGGAGCCGAACCGCTGCGCTGGGCCGGCTGCGTGGTGGGGTGCGGTGCAGCCGGGTGGGGCCGGGCGGGGCCACCCTCCGCCGGCACCCCCACCCGCACCGGCTGCGTCGGCGGGGGGCGCCCAGCTCAGCCCTTCGCGTGCACGGGGTGCGAGTGGGCGGGGCCAGGGCCGCTGCGCGGGGCCTCCTGGGCTCCGCCCAGACCCGCTCCTCAAACGCCGGAGGGGCTGGGTATGCCCGGCCGACCACGGGTCATGGGGCGGCGGCCTGGCCCTGCTCGGCCTGCCCGAACCGGTGGGCTCGGCCCCGGGGTGGGGCTCGTCAGGGCGAGGTGGGTGCGGTGGTGGTTACGTTGCCGGTGTGGGGCGGCGGATGAGGAAGGCCGCCAGGGCGCCTGCGGCGAAGAGCGCTACCAGCGAGAGGGCGGTGCCGAGCCATTGGGTGCCCAGCCATTGGGTGCCGAAGTAGCCGAGGGCCACGCTGTAGCCCGCCCAGGCCATGCCCGCCAGGACCGACCACGGCAGGAAGTCCTTCACCTTGCGGTGGGTCTTGCCCGCGCCCAGCGACACCACCGAGCGGCCGGCCGGGGCGAAGCGGGCGATCACGACGAGGGCACCGCCGCCGCGGGCCAGGGCCGTGCCCAGGCGCTCGTGGGCCCGGGTCAGGCGGCGGGAGCGGGCGATGGCGCGGTCCAGGCGGGCCCCGCCGCGCCGGGCCAGCCGGAACGCCGCCATGTCACCCAGCACCGACGCGGTCGTGGCGATCACGAGCAGGGCGAGGATGTCCGGCACCTGGGTGGTCACCGGTACGGGCCCCGCCGCGCCGGCAGCCGCCGCGGCAGCCGCCGCGGTGATCACCAGGACCCCGCTCGGCAGGACCGGAAGGAAGACGTCGAGCACGACGGACACCGCCACCACGGCGTAGATCCATGGGCTCGCGGTCAGCGACCCCAGAGTCTCAAACAAGGCGGGACTCCCCAGTCCGGTTGACGTGCTGCGGCATGAAGCGCCGCGACGTCGCGGGGGAGCGGCAGGAGCGGCTGACAGCCATACAGCGTACGCCCGGCGGCCGCCCCCTGAACCCCCGGGGGCGCCCCTCGCCTCAAGTGTGTCAACTGTGCCACCGGCTACGCCGGCTCGGTGAGCTCCCGGTCCAGCAGGGTCACGAGCTCGGCGCTGCTCCGGCTCCTTTTGCGCGCCTGCTGCAGCTGAAGCCGCGCCGTCCGGGCCGAGAGGGTCAGTGTCATCAGCTGGTTCCCGAACCACGGCCCACCCGTACGCCGCCAGCTCAGCGGCGGCCGGCCCGTGCGCCCGTGGCGGGTGAAGCCGCGGCCCAGCCACCGGCCCGCCCGCGACCAGCCCAGTCGGAAGCCCCACTTCACCGCGGTGTGGATGGAGTTGTGCACGGGCGAGCACGTCAGCTGGAACACCCGTGCCGTCGTGGGTATTCGGGGCTCGGCGACGTACGCGTGGTGCACGTCCCCGGACAGGACCGCCACCGTCGCCGGTGCCCGCGGTCCCGTCGCCACCTCCTCGATCAGGTCCGTCAGCATCGCGAACGAGGCCGGGAACGCCGCCCAGTGCTCCAGGTCGCTGCGCCGGCGCAGGTTCTCCCCGATCCGGGCCCACCGCGGCCCGCGCTCCCCGCGGCAGACCGCCGCGTTCCACGTCTCGGCGTCGTGGATGAGCGGCGGCATCAGCCACGGCAGCGAGGACCCGATCAGGAGGTGGTCGTAACCGCCGTGCCCGGCCAGGGCGTTGTCGCGCAGCCACTGCCGCTCGGCCGGGTCGAGCATGGCCCGCCCGTCCTCGGCCAGCACCCGCGCAGCCCGGGTGTCCACCATCAGCAGCCGGGTCCGGCCGAAGTCGCGCCGGTAGCTCCAGCGCACCGTGGCCGGATCGGCGTCCGCCGCGGAGGCGAAGGCCCGGAGCGGCTCCGTGCCGTCGGGGGTCCGGCGTATCTCCGCGTACAGCGGGTCGGCCTCCAGTTCGGCGAGCGAGAGGTTGCCCAGGTGCTGGTGGACCCAGTACGACATCAGCCCGCTGAGCACCCGCTCCCGCCACCACGGAGTCGCCCGCATCTCCGCCAGCCAGGCCTCGCTCGTGTTCCAGTCGTCGATGACGTCGTGGTCGTCGAATATGTGCAGGCTCGGCACCGTCGACAGCAGCCACCGGATCTCCGGATCGAGCCAGGACTCGTAGTAGAGCCGCGTGTACTCCTCGTAGTCCGCGACCTGCGCGCCCGGCGCCTCCCGCAGATCCCGGCGGGCGGCCAGCCACGCACGGGTGTCCTCCGACAGCGCGTCCGCGTACACCTGGTCGCCGAGCAGCAACAGGAGATCCGGGCGCACCGCCTCGGGGTCGGCGGCCAGCCGTGCCGCGAGGGTGTCGAGGGCGTCCGGACCGTGCCGCCCGTGCCGTCCCGCGGGCGGCGCGGCCTGCCGGCAGGAGCCGAAGGTGACGCGTAGCCCGGGCCCGGGCCGGCCGGAGCTCACCGAGCCCACCACCGCGGGGGTGCTGATGGTGCTCGCCGGGAAATGGCTGTCGGGCAGCGGCCACACCCGCACCCCGTCGAGGAGCACCTCGTACTCCGTCACCGCCCCCGGGCTCAGGCCCGTCACCGGTACGAGCGCGTAGTGATGGCCGGCTATCTGGAAGGTGCGCACGCTGCCGCCCGCCCCGTCCGCGCACCGCACCTCGGCCGTGCACGGCCGGTCCGCCTCGACCCATATGGTGGCCGACCGGCCCGTATCCCAGTCGACGTGGCGCAGCAGTGGCCCCAGACGCAGTCCGGCCATGGAACTCCCCCTCCTCCGTAGCCCTTTGGATCACGGTACGACGGGGAGGGGGAGCCGCGCCTCCCCCTGGCGGGGGAGAGGCAGGGGAAAGATCAGCAGCCGTTGAGGACGTTCACCAGCGCGGTCTTCTCGGCGGAGTCCATGCTGAGGCCCCAGTACTGCTTCACGTGGACCCACATCCGCGCGTACGTACAGCGGTAGGAGGTCCGCGAGGGCAGCCACTCGGCGGGGTCGAGGTCGCCCTTGGCCTGGTTGACGTTGTCGGTGACCGCGATGAGCTGCGGTCGCGAGAGGTCGTTGGCGAACTGCTGGCGCTTGGAGGTGGTCCAGGAGTTGGCCCCGGAACGCCAGGCCTCGGAGAGCGCGACGACGTGGTCGATGTCGAGGTCGGAGGCGGCGGTCCAGGTGGCGCCGTCGTACTCGGAGTACCAGCTGCCGCTCACCGCGGCGCAGGAGGAGTCCTGGACGACGTTGACGCCGTCCCGCTTGAGGACGGTCTCGCGGGTGTTGCACGAGCCGGAGACGGTGCTCCAGTGCGGGAAGAGGTCGCGGCTGTAGCCGGAGCCGGAACCTTCCGCCCGCGGGGTGACCGTCGCCAGGTACGAGCGGGCGGCCGAGGCGCTGATGGGGGTGGGCGGGGCGGCCTGGGCGGTGGGCGCGGTGATGAGGGAGGTGAGCGCGGCTATCGCCGCGGCTGACGAGAGCACGCCAATTCGACGCGCGTAGATGTTGGACATGAGTGCCATGAGGGGCTCCCTGGGTGGGGGGACGTGGCCGTGCGGCCCCGGGTGGGGCGCGGCCATGCTGTCGGCGCCGGGTTTCGCGGGGATGGGCGCCAGGTGACAGCCTGGCGACATGTGCACGTCACATCAAGTCGTACAAGCCCCTTGTTTCAAACGGAAGTTGAGATTCCGGAACGAAGGGGAGGGATGGCCGGGCGAGTTCGGGACCAAAGGTCCATTACGGGCGGGCGCGGGCGTCGCGTACCCTGTACGGAGCAGAAGGGGAGTAGCTCTTCGCCGGACCGTCGACATACTGCTGGGTCACTCCAGCCGGCGCCCGGAGGCAGGCCGCGGAAGCGGTCGGCCAGCGAGACCTTCGGCCGCAGTGTCCTGTCCATGTGGAAGCGCGTTCGTGCGCGCGTACGCAAAACCAGGGCGCCGCCGAGCCGAAGCGACCCCTGACACACCCCAGGTCTCTCGGTGCCGCTGGCGTCCTGCCCGACCGATCGAGGTTCCACCCCGTGTTCAGCTTCAGCGTCATGGCGATCGCCTTCGGCGTCGTCTTCCTCGCCGAACTCCCCGACAAGACGGCCCTCGCCGGCCTGATGCTCGGCACCCGATACCGCGCCTCGTACGTCTTCGCGGGCGTCGCCGCCGCCTTCGCCGTGCACGTCGCGCTGGCCATCGCCGCGGGCAGCGTGCTCACCCTGCTCCCGCACCGGCTCGTCCAGGCCGTCGTGGGCGTCCTCTTCCTCGCGGGCGCGGCGATGCTGCTCCTGAAGAAGAACGACGAGGACGAGGAGGTCAAGCCGCCCGCGGACCAGTCCTTCTGGAAGGTCTCCGGGGCCGGGTTCATGCTGATCCTGGTGGCCGAGTTCGGCGATCTGACGCAGATCATGACCGCCAACCTCGCCGCCCGCTACGACAACCCCGTCTCCGTCGGCCTCGGTGCCGTCCTGGCCTTGTGGGCGGTCGCCGCCATCGGCATCCTCGGTGGGCGCACCCTGATGAAGTACGTGCCGCTGCGGCTGATCACCAAGGTGGCGGCGGGCGTGATGGCGGCGCTGGCGGTGTTCTCGCTGTACGAGGCGATCGCGGGCTGACGGCCGCTCTCGGGTGCCGGGCCGCTCGGGGGGTGCGGCCCGGCACCCGTTGATCCGGTGGCCCGCGGCGGCCCACCGCCGCTGCCCGCCGCCGGGCACCCCCTCTTCTCGTTCACATGTTCTCGTTTCTGCTTCACCAATCCGTGTGCCCCATAGCGCTACGCCCCGTGGATTCTCATGCCCGCGGCCGTGGGTGGGTGGCCGATTTCCGGCCACGTGCGGCTTGTGGGGAAGGGGGGCGGCCCGGTGTCTCGGCCACGCTTTCTGTTCGTGTCAGGGGTTGACGTCGCGCGACGTCAGACCTCGGGGGGTAATTCCGGCCAGGACGGCGCGGGGGCCGCACCCGACGCCGTGACCTGGCGTCTGGTCGGTGCGAACAACCACGAACTCGGTCGCAGCCCGCGGGTGCACAGCAGCCTCGCGGCCTGCTGCGCCTCCGTCGAGCGGTTGCGGGCGGAGGCCGAGCGGGGGACCGCGATGGTGGTGATGTCCTCCGGGGCCAGCGCTGCCGCCACCACTGCAGTGGCCACGACCACCGCCACGAGCACTGCCACCGCCGCCGGCAACGGCAATCGGCGCCTGGACCTGGCAGCTCACGCTCGACGACACCTGCGTCGCCGTCGCCGTACGCACCTTCCGCCGCCAGCGCGAGTGCCGGCACAGCCTCCAGCTCTTCCTGGCCGCCGTCACCGAGGCGCAGGTCGCCTCCGGCGTCAGCTACACCCGGCGGCTGCGCGGCCTGCGCCTGCCCGGTGCCGGGGACGCGCCCGGCCTGGCCGTCCGCGGGGGTGGCCTGCTGTGAGCACCGCGACCACCCCGACCACCACCGTGGTCGACGCCACCCCCGACCCCGGCACCGCGCCCCGGCCCCTCGCCAAGGGCGGCGACCCCGCCGACCGGTTCTTCCGCGGATCCGCCCGCGGCTCCGGCGCCGCCGTGCTGCTCATCATGTCCCTCGTCGGCGTCTTCCTCGGCGGCCGCGCCCTGGAGGCCCTGCGCGACGCCGGCCCCGCCTTCCTGACCGCCGCCGCGTAGGAGCCGGACTCCCACAACTTCGGCATCGCCGCGGTCCTCACCGGCACCGTCCTGATCGGCGTCGTCGCGATCAGCTTCGCGCTGCCGCTCGCCGTCGGCACCGCGCTGTACATCACCGAGTACGCGCCGCGCCGCCTCAAGCAGACCCTCATCAGCCTCGTCGACCTGATGGCCGCGGTGCCCAGCGTGGTCTACGGGCTCCGCATGCACGAGCTGATCCCGGGCGCCGAACTGGCCGGCGAGGTACTGCTCGACGGCGAGGACGTGTACGCACGCGGCCGCCGGCTCGCGGACGCCCGCTGGCGCCCTCTCGGGCGGTCCGCAGCAGCGGCTGTGCATCGCCCGCTCGCTGGCGGTCCGGCCGAAGATCCTTCTGATGGACGAGCCCTGTTCGGCACTGGACCCGACCTCGACGCGCCGCATCGAGGAGACCATCCGCGACCTGGCCGACGAGGTCACCATCGTGATCGTCACGCACAACATGCAGCAGGCGGCCCGGGTCTCCGACCAGTGCGCGTTCTTCCTCGCGGAACAGGGCACTCCGGGCCGGATCGTCGAACACGGTCCCACCGGGGCCATGTTCTCCACCCCCTCCGACCCCCGCACGTCGGACTACGTAGAGGGCCGCTTCGGCTGAAGCGGGGGGTGCCGGTCCCCGGTCAGGCGGCGGAACCCGTCGTCGCGACCGCCGATGCCGTCACCATCACCGTCACCTCGATCGATCCGTCCGCGGTGGCCGTCACGCGCAGGGAGCGGAGGTCCTCCGCGTGGGCCGTCGGGGTGTGGGCGGCCGCACGGGGGCCGATCCCTATGACGCGCATGCCCGCCGCGCGGCCCGCGGCGATGCCGGCGGCCGAGTCCTCGAACACGATGCAGTCGGCCGGGTCCACGCCCAGGGCGGCGGCGCCCTTGAGGAAGCCCTCCGGGTCCGGCTTGCTGGCCCCGACGGACTCGGCCGTGACCCTGATCTCCGGCATCGGCAGGGCGGCCGCGGTCATCCGGGCCGTGGCCAGGGCGGCGTCGGCGGACGTCACCAGGGCGTGCGGGAGGCCGGCGAGGGACGCCATGAACTCGGGGGCGCCGGGTACGGGGACCACGCCGTCGACGTCGGCGGTCTCGCGGGCGAGCATCACCGCGTTCTCCGCGTGGTTGACCTCCATCGGGCGCTCCGGCAGGAGCACGGCCATGGTGGCGTAGCCCTGGCGGCCGTGGACCACCTTCAGGGCCTCCTGCGGATCCAGCCCGTGGGACACCGCCCAGTCGCGCCAGCAGCGCTCGACCACCGCGTCGGAGTTGACGATCGTCCCGTCCATGTCCAGGAGCAGGGCCTTGGCGGTCAGGACTACGGGTGCGGTGGTGGTGGTGCTGGCCGGCATCGGCTGGGCTCCAGACGGGCGGGAAAAGAGAACAAGTGGTTCCGTCCACCGGTCAGGGAGTGAGGACGGAACCACTTTGTTCCACCACGATACAAAAAGAGCGCGGTCTACGCCAATCGCCGGCCGGAGCCGCCGACGGCGCGGGCCTCACCCCTCCAGCGCCCGGCGGGTGATCGGACCGTAGACGCCCCACTCCTCGTCGATGTCGTTGTTGAACTGGAAGGTCGACACGGCGTTCTCCACGCGCCAGTCGAACTTGCCGTTGATCTTGTACGAGAACAGCCCCTGCGCCGCCAGCAACCGCTGCAACTTCTCCACCTCCGGGCCCGAGTCCCCGTAGCGCAGGGTCGGCGCGGACGTGGCCGGCGGCTTCGACGGGCTGGGCGAACGGCTCGCACTCGCCGACGGACTCGGCGGAGCGGACGTCGCCGAACGCGAGGCACTCGGCGACGGCGACTTGGACGGGCTCGGCGACGCGGAACGCGAAGCCGACGCCGAGGCGGACGCACTCGGGGAGGGGGCCTGCGAAGACGTGGCCGGGGCGATCGCCGGGGGCGCCGACGCCTTCGCGTCCAGCAGGGCGGTATCACTGCCGGCGGACTCCGGCAGCACCCACACCGCGAGGGCCGTCCCGCCGAGGGCCACCACCGCCGCAGCGCCCAGCAGCAGCGGCAGCAGCCGCCGCGACGCCCGACCGCCGAGCCGCTTCTCCGGGCCCCCGCCCCCGCCCCCACCCGTTCCGCCATCCGATCCGGCCGCCGCACCCGGGAACGCCGGGAACGCGGCGGTCGCCGCCCCGGGGAACCCCTCGGCCGCGGGGAACGCCGCAGTCGCAGCGGTCGCACCCGCCACCGGGAACTCCGCGGAGGCGGAGGCCGGCACCGTGCCCTCCGCCGGGATCGCGGGGAGCTGGACGGTCTCCGCCGCGTCGCCCGAGGACAGCGCGGGCCCCGAGGGCTCCGCGGCATTCGGCCACGGCTGCGCCGGCGGCGCCCCGGGTATGCCGTACGGCGGGGTGCCGTCGGGTGCCACGGCCGCCGCGACCACGCCCGTCACCGGCTGCGGGGGCAGCGGGGGCTCGGGCTCGCCCGGGTCGGGCAACGTCACGTACGGGCGGATGCGCAACGGGTTGAACCCCGCATCCGGCGCACAGCCGCAGCCGGCACCGACGACGGCGCCGCAATCCGGACAGTGTTCACCGCTCACTGGAATCCCTCCCTGGCCACTGCCAGCGATTATCCAGACGCGTCAAGGCCCGCCCAACCGTCCGACAGGCCATAACCGGACACACCGCTCAGGATGGAGATGTTGATCCGGCCTGAGACCTGAGGAGGAGTCGATGGCTCAGGATGTGACCACGGAGGCCATGGACCCCGGTCCCGGCCCGGAGAATCGCGGCCCCACCGCCGAGCACGCATCCCGCGAGGTACTCGTCTCCATCGGCGCCCTGCTGCTGGGCCTGCTCATCGCCGCCCTCGACCAGACCATCGTCTCCACCGCCCTGCCGACCATCGTCAGCGACCTCGGCGGCATGGCCCACCTGTCCTGGGTCGTCACCGCCTACATGCTCGCCTCCACCGCGGCCACCCCCCTGTGGGGCAAGCTCGGCGACCAGTACGGGCGCAAGAAGCTCTTCCAGTACGCCATCGTCCTCTTCCTCATCGGCTCCGCCCTCTGCGGCCTCGCCCAGAACATGCCGCAGCTCATCGGCTTCCGAGCCCTGCAGGGCCTCGGCGGCGGCGGACTGATGGTGCTGTCGATGGCGATCGTCGGCGACATCGTCCCGCCCCGCGAACGCGGCAAGTACCAGGGCCTCTTCGGCGCCGTCTTCGGTGCGACCAGCGTGCTCGGCCCCCTCCTCGGCGGCGTGTTCGTGGACCACCTCTCCTGGCGCTGGGTCTTCTACATCAACCTCCCCATCGGTCTCGTCGCGCTCGTCGTCATCGCCGCCGCCCTGCACATCCCGGTGCGTTCCTCGAAGCACCGCATCGACTACCTCGGCACCTTCCTCATCGCCTCCGTCGCCACCTGCCTCGTGCTCGTCGCCTCCCTCGGCGGCACCTGGGGCTGGGGCTCGGCCCGGATCGTCGGCCTCGCCGTCCTCGGCGCCGTCCTGCTCGCCGCCTTCCTCTTCGTGGAGCGGAAGGCCGCCGAACCCGTCCTGCCGCTGAAGCTCTTCCGCATCCGCACCTTCACCCTCTGCTCGGTGATCAGCTTCGTCGTCGGCTTCGCCATGTTCGGCGCGATGGTCTACCTGCCGACCTTCCTCCAGGTCGTCCAGGGCGTCTCACCGACCATGTCCGGCGTCCACATGCTGCCGATGGTGCTCGGCATGCTGATCTCCTCCACCGCCTCCGGCCAGATCGTCAGCCGCACCGGACGCTGGAAGGTCTTCCCGATCGCCGGCACCGCCGTCACCGCGGTCGGCCTGCTCCTGCTGCACCAGCTGCACCGCACCACCTCCACCTGGGAGATGAGCGCCTACTTCTTCGTCTTCGGCGTCGGACTCGGCCTCGTCATGCAGGTACTCGTCCTTGTCGTGCAGAACGCCGTCAGCTACGCCGACCTCGGCGTCGCCACCTCCGGTGCCACCTTCTTCCGATCCATCGGGGCCTCCTTCGGCGTCGCGATCTTCGGCACGGTCTTCACCAACCGGCTCGACGACAAACTGGCCACCGCCCTCGCCGGCGTCCAGCTGCCGACCGGCGCCGGCGTCAAACAGCTGGAGGCCGACCCCCGGTCCATCACCGTGCTCCCCGCGGAGCTGCGCCCCCGCGTGCTCGACGCCTACGCCACCGCCATCACGGACGTGTTCCTGTACGCCGTGCCCGTCGTCCTGATCGCCTTCGTGGTCGCCTGGTTCCTCAAGGAGGACAAGCTCCGCGGCTCGGTCACCGCGCCCGACGTGTCCGAGACCCTCGCCTCCAACCCCGTCCAGCGCTCTTCCCGCGACGAGGTCGCCCGCGCGCTGTCGGTCCTCGGCACCCGCGAAGGCCGCCGTCACGTCTACGAGAAGATCACCGAGAAGGCCGGCTACGACCTGCTCCCCGCCGCCAGTTGGCTGCTGCTGCGGATCAACAAGTACGGCTCCGCCGAACCGGCGCTGCTCGCCGAACGCACCATCGTGCCGCTCAAGGCCATCACCGACGCCGCCCGCCAGATCGAGGAACGCCGCCTCGCCGTCCGCGACGGGCTGCCGCTCGTCCTCACCGACCAGGGCCGCGAGGCCGCCGCCAAGCTCTCGGCCGCGCGCCAGGAATCCCTCGCCGAGCTGCTCGGCGACTGGTGGGGCCCGGACCGCCCGACCGATCTGGACAAGCTGGTGCGCGAGATCAACGCGGAGCTGTGCGGATGCGACGCCGAGGAGCCCTACGACGCCGCTCCCCGGCGGGACCACGCCGCGCACTAGACGACGGCGATCAGACGAGCCGCTTCTCGAACCAGACCTCGGCGTACGCGCCGGCGTTGTACGCGGGTATTTCCCGGTACCCGTGCCGCGCGTACAGCGCCCGCGCCTCCACGAGGTCCAACCGGGTGTCCAGCCGGACCCGCTCCGCGCCCAGCGCGCGCGCCTCCGCCTCCAGGACCTCCAGCAGCGCCGCCCCGCCGCCGGTACCGCGGGTGCGCGGGTCGACGTAGACCCTGGAGAGCTCGGCGGTGACCGGGTCGAGCATCCGGAAGCCGCCGCACGCCAAGGGCTCGCCGGCCAGTCGGCCGACGACGAACTGGCCCGTTGGCGGGATGAGCCCGTCGGCAGGGAATTCGAGGATGCCCTGGTCGATCTCGGCCTCGGTCACGGACCGTTTCCAGTACCGGCCGGCGACCTCGGCGTAGTACGCGCGGAGGAGGACGACGGCATCGGGGGTGTCGTAGTGCTCGGGAACCACGGTCCAGGTGCCGGTGTTCGTGTTGATCGTCTTTGTGTCCATGGCGCCATTGTGGAGTCCGCGGCGGATCTCCCGCGTGGAATATCCACAGGCACGGACCGATGATGAGAAAAAGGGAAAATAGTGCAAATGGAGGGTGGAATGCCATGTCCAAGCATCCTGACGCCGTCCTGGTCCGCCGCGGCTACGAAGCCTTCTCCAAGGGCGACCTGGAGACGCTGAGCACCCTGTTCACGGCCGACGCCATCCACCACGTCCCGGGCAACAACCCGCTCTCCGGGCACCACAAGGGGCGGGAGGCCGTCATGGACCTCTACCGCCGGCTCGGAGAGGAGACGAAGGGCACCCTCCGGATCGACCTGCACGCGGTGCTGGCGGACGGGCGCGGGCACGTCATGTCGTTCCACACGGCGCGCGCCGACCGCGGCGACCGCGGGATCGAGGTCCAGGAAGGCCTCTTCTTCACCATCGTCGGCGGCAAGATCACCGACATCGACCAGTGCACCCAGGACATCGACGAGGAAGACGTCTTCTGGAGCTGACGAGCGACGGTGTGAGACCGGAGGCCCGGGACGCGCGCCCCGGGCCTCCCGCCGTCTCAGGCCTTCTTCGGCGCCGCCTGCTGCACGACCTCGAACGACCACACCGAGGACCCGGAAGCCGCCGGCTTCGGCCGCTCGCCGCCTTCGCCGCCACCCTGCCCGCCGCCCTGGTGGGCCGCCTTCATCGGACCCTCCATCCACGCCTGGAAGTCCGCCTCGGACCGCCACCGCGTGTACACCAGGTACTGGTCGGTGCCCTCCACCGGGCGCAGCAGCTCGAACCACTCGAAGCCGTCGGAGGACTCCACGGCCCCCGCCCGAGAGGCGAACCGCTGCTCCAGCACCTCCCGCTGCTCGGCGGGTACGGTCAGCGCGTTGATCTTCACGATGCTCATGCGGGCCATCCTAGGTATCCGACCCGGGATATCGTCGTCCGGGTAATGAACAGCGCGGTATGAAACGCGGTATGAAGCGCGGCAGCCAGGCGAAGTCAGGGTTGCGGTCAATTGGGCGGGAGGCCGGCGAGGCGTGGCTAACGCGGCGGAGCACAGTGGTGGACACGGACATGCCGGGGTCATAGGCGGTCGCGACAGGCTCGGGGCCGCACGCCTGCTCCTGTGGGCATTGGCGGGCGTGCTCGGCGTCAGACAGGCCGCCTCCGTGCTGAGCGTGCCACCCGGCGAGTGGCTGAGCGGGTTCCACCTCCCCGGCAGCCTGCCGGGCACGCTGTACGACACCGGCCAGTTCACCGGCACGCCCTTCGCCGGGCTGGTGCTGAAGCCGTTCACGGCCCTCGCCGCCCCCTCGCTGGAGGTGGCCTGGACCTGCGTGACGCTGCTGTTCGTCGCCGCCATCGGGCTCGTCGCCGCGCGCGGCCTGCCCGACCCCGTCCCGCGGCGCACCGCGCTGCTGGCCGCGCCCGTGCTGACCGCGCTGCTGATGGTGTCGCTGCCCGTACGCGAGGCCGCCTCGCCCGGGCAGACCGCCGTGCTGCCCGTGCTGCTGGTGCTCCTGGCCGTCTTCCGCGTGCCCGGCGAGCGCCCGGCCGGCTTCCTCCTCGGCCTCGCCGCCGCCCTGCAGCCCGCGCTGCTGCTGTTCGCCCCGCTGCTCTGGCTGTCCGGGCGCCGCCCCACCGCGCGGACCGCCGCCGTGACCTTCGCCGGAGCCACCGCGCTGTCCTGGGCGTCGCTGCCGCGCGACTCGTGGACGTACTGGGTGGACCACCTGGGCGGCAGCGGCCTCGGCGGCGCCCCCGACGGGCTCGCCAACCAGTCCCTGCACGGCGCGCTGCTGCGCTTCGGGCTGACCGGGCCGGTCGAGATCCTGCTCTACGTCGCCCTCGCGGGCGCCGTCGTGTTCTTCGGGCTGCGCCGCGCCGCCCGCTACGCCCGCGACGGCCAGCTGCTGCTCGCCGTCGCCATCACCGGTTGCGTGGCCGTCGCCGTGGCCCCGACCGGCTGGCGCCACCAGCTGCTGTGGGTGCTGCTCGCGGTGGCCGGCAAAGTCGGCAAGCGGGCCGCGGACCGGCCCGTGTGGCCGGTGGCCGTGGTCCTGGCGATGAGCCTGCCGAGCGCGGTGCTGCTGCCGAACCTGGCCGCGCTGGCGCCCGTACGGGACAACGTGCTGCTGCTGACCGCGCTGGCGGCGGCCTGCGCCGTACCGTTCCTGCCACGTTCCTCGCCGTACTGGCGCGAGCCCGTCCCGACCGCCTACGGCCGTCCCGCGGCCGCCCGGTGGGCGCGGGTGCCGCTGCTGCCGTTCTGGCGGCGCGTGCTGTCCCGCCCCAACCTGCTGCTGGAACTGCTGCTGATACGGGTCGGCTACTCCCTGTACTCGCACATCCGGGCCGCGGCCCCCACCAGCCGCTCGCTCGCCGAGGGCAACGGCAGCCAGCTCCTCGGCATCGAGAAGGTGCTCGGCATCGACATCGAGCACGCCGTGAACCTCGCCGTGGTGCGAACGCCCTGGCTGGAGGCGTTCTTCAACTTCTACTACACCTCCTTCCACTTCGTCGTCCCGCTGGCGATCCTCGCGGTGCTCTACTGGCGCCGACCCGGCGACTACCGCTGGGCCCGGGCCTCCCTGGGCCTGGCCACCGTCCTCGCGCTCATAGGCTTCTGGCTCTACCCGCTCGCGCCGCCGCGCCTGATGCCCGGGCTCGGCTTCATCGACACCGTGCACGGACCGCAGGACCTCGCCAACCCCTCGTACGGGGCCATGACGGCGATCTCCAACCAGTACGCGGCGATGCCCTCGCTGCACTTCGGCTGGTCCCTGTGGTGCGGGGTCGTGATCGTGGTGCTGGCTCCGAAGGGCTGGCAGAAGCTCCTCGGGGCGCTGCACCCGCTGATCACGGTGTGCGCGATCGTGGCCACCGCGAACCACTGGGTGCTGGACGCGGTGGGAGGTGCGGCCGTCATCGCCGCCGGCTTCGGCCTCGTGTACCTGTTGTCGGGGCCGCGCAGGCTCCAGCTGACGGTGCCGGTGCAGCGGACCGGGTCCGCGGAGGGCTCCGACCAGCAGGTCAAGGCCCCTGCCCGGACGTAGGCACCGCTGCGCCCGGCCTAGGCGGCCGGCGGGATGTTCTGGTTGAGGCGGAACAGGTTGCCCGGGTCGTAGCGCCGTTTGAGTTCCCTCAGCCGGCGGTACTTCTCGGGCCCGTACGCCTCCCGGACCCGCTCCTCGCCCTCCTCCATCAGGAAGTTCGAGTAGACCCCCGTCCGGTGGGGCGCGAGCGCCGACCACAGGCCGCGCGCCCATTCCCGCTCCTGCTCGAAGCCCTCGGGGCCCTCGCAGGTGCCGTTGATGTTGATGGTGTGGCCGGCGCCGCGCCCGCCGAAGGCCGTCTCGTCCTCGCCGACACCACTGATGGCGCCGCCCAGCTGGAAGATCGGGAAGGCGGTGAACGGGGAGACGATGCGCGCCGCGTGCTCCGCGACGGTGTCGATCACCTCGTCACCGAGCCGGTCCACGTCGCAGGACTTGAAGTAGTACCAGCGGCCGTGCGGGAACGAAGCGTCGAACATGGCCTGGTGCTCGGTGAACGGCTTCGGCACGCACAGGTCCAGTACGGGCGGCGGCCCCCACCCGCGCAGCGCCCGCAGCACCTCCTCGCCCTCCTCGACCGGGCCGGCGTAGCAGCACACCACCATGACCACCGGTTTCCCGTGCAGCTCCGCCGGTACGAACGGCAGCGGCGGCGCCTTGCGGTGCATCACGGCCGTCGTCAGGTCGTCCGGCACGTCGGTGATCCAGTCGCGGTAGAAACGCATCAGCCGGGCCGAATCCGCCATGTTCCAGACGATCGGACCGGCAAGGACGACGGGCCCGACCGGGTTGAGCCGGAACTCGAACTCGGTGACGACGCCGAAGTTGCCGCCGCCGCCCCGCACGCCCCAGAAGAGGTCCGGATTCTCGTCCTCGCTCGCCTTGAGGAGCGTGCCGTCGGCGGTGACCAGGTCCACCGAGAGCAGCTGGTCGATGGTGAGCCCGTACTTGCGCATCAGCCAGCCGATGCCGCCGCCGAGGGTGAGCCCCGCCAGCCCGGTGTGGGTGACGATCCCGGCGGGCACGGCCAGCCCGAAGGCCTGCGTCTCGTGGTCCAGCTCGCCGAGGAGCACCCCGGCCTGGGCGCGGACGGTGAGGGTCGCGGGGTCGACCCGGATGCCCTTCATCAGGGAGAGGTCGATGACGAGGCCGTCGTCGCACACCGACTGGCCGGGGAAGCTGTGCCCGCCGCCGCGCACCGCGACGGGCAGCCCGGCCGCGGGGCCGGCGGGGCCGGCGCAGCGCACGGCGGCGATCACGTCGGCCGCGCCGGTGCAGTAGGCGATGAGGGAGGGGTGGCGGTCGATGGAGCCGTTCCAGATGCGCCGGCCCTCTTCGTAGCCGCTGTCGCCGGGCCGTACGAGGGGGCCCCGGAAGGCCTTGGCGAGCTCGTCGAACGCGGTGGCGGACATGGTGTCTCCTCACCCGGGATGGCGGCGGGTGGCGGCGGATGACGGCGGAACGCCGACGGGGTGCCGGGGTGGAATGACACACCGCCCCGGCACCCCGTCGGTGGATCGCCGCGTCCTGTCAGGATCCGCCCGCCCCGGCACGAGCGCCACTCGGGGCCGACGGACGGCAGGGGCCGGGGCGTGGGAGGAGGCGGCCCCTGCCGTCCTGGTTCACGGGTCAGCCGCGGCTGACCCGGAGCTCCTTGATGCCGTTCAGCCAGGCCGCGCGCAGGCGGCGCGGGGCCTCGCCGGTCAGGCGCAGGTCCGGCAGGGCGTCGGCCAGCGCGTTGAAGATCAGGTCGATCTCCATCACGGCCAGCGACTTGCCGAGGCAGAAGTGCGGACCGCCGCCGCCGAAGCCCAGGTGCGGGTTCGGGTCGCGGGTGATGTCGAAGGCGTCCGGGTTCTCGAAGACCTCGGGGTCGTGGTTGGCGGAGGAGTAGAACATCCCCACCCGGTCGCCCGCCTTGATCTTCTGGCCGCCCAGCTCGGTGTCCTGGGTGGCGGTGCGCTGGAAGGACACCACGGGGGTGGCCCAGCGGACGATCTCCTCCGCGGCGGTGGACGGGCGGGTCGCCTTGTACAGCTCCCACTGCTCGGGGTGGGTCAGGAAGGCGTGCATGCCGTGGCTGATCGCGTTGCGCGTGGTCTCGTTGCCCGCGACGGCCAGCAGCAGCACGAAGAAGCCGAACTCGTCGGAGCCGAGGTTGCCCTGGCCCTCGGCGGCCACCAGCTGCGTCACGATGTCCTGGGCCGGGCACTCCTTGCGCTCGGCGGACAGGTTCATCGCGTAACCGATGAGCTCCACCGCCGCGTTGGAGCCGACCTCCTCGGTGATCGCGTACTCGGGGTCGTCGTACGCGATCATCTTGTTCGACCAGTCGAAGATCTTGGCGCGGTCCTTCTGCGGTACGCCGATCAGTTCGGCGATGGCCTGGAGCGGGAGTTCGCAGGCCACTTGGGTGACGAAGTCGAAGCTGCCGTCGGCCGAGGCGGCGACGGCCTCCTCGACGATCTTCCGGGCGCGGTCGCGCAGGGCTTCCTCCAGGCTGCGGATCGAGCGCGGGGTGAAGCCGCGCTGCACGATCTGGCGCACGCGCGTGTGTTCCGGCGGATCCATGTTCAGCATGATCAGACGCTGGGCATCTATCGCATCACGCTGGATGTGCTCGTTGAAGCGGATGATCGCCGTGTTGGTGGTGGAGGAGAAGAGCTCCGGGTGCGTGGAGACGTACTTGACGTCCGCGTGCCGGGTCACGACCCAGTAGCCCTCGTCGTCGAAGCCGGTGACACCCCGGGGCTGCGGGCACCACCACACCGGTGCGGTCTGCCGGAGTTCCGCGAACTCCGGCAGCGGGACGCGGCTTTGGAGGAGGTCGGGGTCGGTGGCGTCGAAGCCTTCGGGCAGCGCGGGGCAGGACATCGGGCGACTCCAAAGTCTGACGGCCCATCAGAAGTTGGCTTGAAGGTAGTAACGAGTTCTAGATGTGACAAGGGTCGGCGCAGCACCTGTTGCGTGTGGAATCCGTGCAGGCCGCGTGCAAGACCCTTGCGTGGCGGGCCCCCAGGTCATAAAACTGCGGGGAGAACTAGAACGCGTACTAGTTCGGGCGGGGCGCCGGGACGGCCCGCCGCGCCGGCACAGTGCAGGAGAGGACGAGCTCATGGCCGCGGAACCCGTCATCGTCGAAGCCGTACGCACCCCCATCGGCAAGCGCGGGGGCGCGCTCGCCAACCTCCATCCCGCCTACCTGCTCGGCGAGACCTACCGCGAACTGCTCGCCCGAACCGGAATCCAGCCCGACTGCGTCGAACAGATCGTCGGCGGCACCGTCACCCACGCCGGCGAGCAGTCGATGAACCCCGCCCGCAACGCCTGGCTCGCCATGGGACTCCCGTACGAGACCGCCGCGACCACCGTGGACTGTCAGTGCGGCAGCTCGCAACAGGCCAACCACATGGTCGCCAACATGATCTCCGGCGGGGTCATGGACATCGGCATCGCCTGCGGGGTCGAGGCCATGAGCCGAGTCCCCCTGGGCTCGGGATCCAAGCACGGCCCGGGCAAGCCCTTCCCGGACGAGTGGAACGTCGACCTCCCGAACCAGTTCGAGGCCGCCGAGCGCATCGCCCGCAACCGGGGCCTGACCCGCGAGGACGTCGACAAGCTCGGGGTGCTCTCGCAGGAGCGGGCCGCCACCGCCTGGGCCGAGGAGCGCTTCAAGCGCGAGACCTTCGCCGTGCAGGTGCCCACCACCGAGGAGGAGCAGGCCGCCGGACAGGGCATGTGGCGCCTGGTCGACCGGGACGAGGGCCTGCGCGACACCAGCATGGAGGGCCTGGCCCGGCTCAAGCCGGTCATGCCGACCGCCGTGCACACCGCCGGGAACTCCTCGCAGATATCCGACGGGGCCGCCGCCGTGATGTGGGCCTCCCGCAAGATGGCGCGGGCCCTCAAGCTCAAGCCGCGCGCCCGCATCGTCGCCCAGACCCTGGTCGGCGCCGACCCGCACTACCACCTGGACGGGCCGATCGACGCGACGCGGGCCGTGCTCGGCAAGGCCGGGATGTCCCTCAAGGACATCGACCTCGTCGAGATCAACGAGGCCTTCGCCTCCGTCGTCCTCAGCTGGGCCCAGGTCTTCGACCAGGACCTGGAGAAGGTCAACGTCAACGGCGGCGGCATCGCACTCGGCCACCCCGTCGGCGCCACCGGCGCCCGACTGATCACCACCGCGCTGCACGAGCTGGAGCGCCGCGACAAGGAATTCGCGCTGATCACGATGTGCGCGGGCGGTGCGCTGGCGACGGGGACGATCATCCAGCGCCTGTGAGCGCGTGAGCTAGTGAGCGTCGCGCGAGCGCCCGATCGGCGCCTTTGAACCCTGTGGGATGGGATGCAGAAGGCCCCGGTGGCCGGACCTGGGGAGGTCGGCCGCCGGGGCCCTCGTATGTCTGCTGCTGCGGCTGGTGGCTTAGTACCAGTGGTTGGCGGACCAGAAGTTCCAGGCCTCGACCGGGCTGCCGTAGCGCTCGTTCATGTAGTCCAGGCCCCACTTGATCTGGGTGGCCGGGTTGGTCTTCCAGTCCGTGCCCGCGGAGGACATCTTCGAGGCCGGCAGGGCCTGCATCAGGCCGTACGCGCCGGAAGAGGAGTTGGTGGCCTGGTAGTCCCAGCCGCTCTCGTGCTTGACGATGCGGTCGAACGCGGCGAACTGGGCCGGGTCCTTGATCATCTGCTGGGCGATCGCCTTGGCGCTCATCGGGGCGGCCTGCGCGGGAACCGCGGCAAGCATGGAACCGGCGACGCCCAGGGCGAGGACGGTACCCGCGAGGGTCTTCTTGGAAGCGGCGATGCGGCGGATGACGGCGTTGGACACGGAGGGACCTTCCGAAGGGGACAAGGACGGTCGCGGGCATGTCGAAGACATGCGTGAGCCACTCACGCGGAGGAGAGGGGTTCGTCGGCGGCGGGTGAAGCACCCATGCCGCCTTGCGACTCATCCAGTTCTACAGACGCCCGGACCCCCTGGCAAAGACCCCTCTTACTAGTGGTCCTCGCAGCCGGGGCGGAACGTCCCGCCCGGGTGGGGGTCGGGGTTTCCGCAGGTGAAGGGCGGTGCGAAGGGGGTCATATGGGGTGCTTAAGGACTACTATTCAGGTTCGTATGTGACCTGGGTCCTGTGGGGCGGGTCACCGCTGAGAGCCCCGAATCTCACCCTCTGTCGCCGTTCGTACCCCTTTCGGGGGCGTGGTCGAGGGCGCTTCGGACCCCGGAATCGAAGGAAACGGGCGCGTCGAAGGCAGCTTTCCGAGTCGCCCGCCGCAGAGCCTTCAGCAGCGTGGCCCCCAGCGTGAGCGTCAGGACGACGGTCAGCGCGGCCCGCCCCAGATCCCAGCCCAGCGAAGTCGCCAGGCAGTACGCGACGAAGCGCGCGAGGTTCGCCGCCACCGGGTCCCCCGGATGGAAGGAGACGCCCTGGCCCATGCCCTGCAGGATCACCCAGCCCTGCAGGTTCATGATCGTGCCGTACGCGAACGAGCCCACGAAGCCGTACGTCGCCAGCATCAGCAGCTCCGCCCGACCCCGTATCCGCTCCGGACCGGGCAGCAGCCCGGCGCCCAGCGAGAACCAGCCGAGCGCCAGCATCTGGAACGGCATCCACGGGCCGACACCGCCGGTGAGCAGGGCGGACGCGAACATCGTCACGGAGCCGAGGACGAAACCGAAGCCCGGCCCGAGGACGCGCCCGCTGAGCACCATCAGGAAGAACATGGGCTCCAGGCCGGCCGTACCCGCGCCCAGCGGCCTCAGCGCCGCCCCGACGGCCGCGAGCACGCCGAGCATCGCCACCGCCTTGGCGTCCATGCCGTTGTCCGCGATGGTCGCGACCACGACGGCCACCAGGAGGGGGAGCAGTGCGGCGAAGAGCCAGGGGGCGTCCTGGGAGTGCGCGAGCCCGGACTGCCCGTCGGCGAGGAGCGGCCAGCCGAAGGCGGCGATGCCGATGAGGGTGACGAGCACGAGGGCGACGGCGGCGCGGGGGCCGATGCGGACGGGGCGGGTCGCGCCGCGGGTCGCCCTGCCGGTCGCTCCGCCGGTCGCTCCGGGGGTCGGGGGAAGGCTCATGCGGGGGCCGTCCCGGGGGCGGTTCCCGCAGTCGGGGGTTCAGGGGGTCGATGCGCTTGCGGCGGGGCCGCCAGGGCCTCGGCGACCTGGCTCACCGTGAGCCAGTGGCCCGGGGCCAGGACCTTCGCGACCTGCGGCGCGAAAGCGGGGGAGGAGACGACCACCTCGGCGGTCGGGCCGTCCGCGACGACCTCCCCGCCCGCCAGGATCACCACGCGGTGGGCCAGCTCGGCGGCGAGCTCCACGTCATGGGTGGCCAGGACGATGGCGTGGCCCTCGGCGGCGAGACCGCGGAGGATCTCGATCAGCCGGGCCTTGGCGGCGTAGTCGAGACCGCGGGTCGGCTCGTCGAGCAGCAGCAGCGCGGGGCGGCCGGTCAGCACCAGGGCGAGGGCCAGGGCGAGGCGCTGCCCCTCCGAGAGGTCCCGGGGGTGGGTGTCGTCGGGGACGTCCGGGAGCAGTGACGTGACCAGGGCGCGGCAGGTACCGGGGGCCGCGCCCGCGTCGGAGTCGGCGGCGGCGCACTCGGCGGCGACGGTGTCGGCGTAGAGGAGGTCGCGGGGCTCCTGCGGTACGAGACCCACGCGCCGCACCATCTCCGGCGGCGGGGTGCGGTGGGGGGCGCGGCCCCCCACGGTCACCTCGCCGGTGGCGGGCGGGACGGTGCCGACGAGGGCGGCGAGCAGGGTGGACTTGCCGGCGCCGTTGCGTCCCATGAGGGCGACGGTTTCGCCGGGCGCGACGGTGAGGGTGACTCCGCGGAGCACTTCCGTGCGGCCGCGGCGGACCCCGAGGTTCCGGGCCTCGGCCACGGCTTCCGTGCCGGTGCCGGTGCCGGCGGCTGCGGTTGCGGGGTGGCTCGGCGGCTGGCTCCGGCGGAGCAGGCGGGCCAGCAGGCCGGGGCGGGGTGCGGGTTGCCGCTGCGCGGAGCCGTCCCCTCCCCGCCCCTTCCCGAAACTGGGGGCTCCGCCCCCAGACCCTCCCCCAGCTACCGCTGGGGGTGCCCCCAGCGCCTCAAACGCCGGCGAGGCTGGATCTTCGCCGCCGTCAGCGGAGAGGTGCGGGCCGCGCAGCATCGCGCCAGGTCCCGCACTGGCGCTCTGCGCGGCGCCGGCGCCCTGCGGGCCGGCTTGCCCCGCGGGCGATGCGGGCTCCGCCGAGCGGAAATCCAGCCCCTCCGGCGATTGAGGAGCGGGGTCCGGGGCGGAGCCCCGGGAAACGGCGCCGCGGGCGGGAGCGGACAGCAGGGGCGCGGGGTTCCCCGCAGCCGCGAGACGGGTACGCAGCGGCGCCGCCACGCGACGGGCGTCGCGGACCGACAGCGGCAACGGCGACCAGCCCGCCAGGTGGCCCAGGGAGACCACCGGGGGGTGGACCGGGGAGACGGCCATGACCTCCGCCGGGGAGCCGAGGACGGGCTCCGCGCCCGGGGCGGGCAGGAGCAGCACCCGGTCGGCGTACTGGACCACCCGCTCCAGCCGGTGCTCCGCCATCAGGACGGTGGTGCCGAGATCGTGGACCAGGCGCTGGAGCACCGCCAGGACCTCCTCCGCCGCCGCCGGGTCCAGCGCGGACGTCGGCTCGTCCAGGACCAGGACCTTCGGGTGCGGGGTCAGCACCGAGCCGATCGCCACCCGCTGCTGCTGCCCGCCGGAGAGCGTCGCGATGGGGCGGTCGCGCAGTTCGTTCAGGCCGAGCAGGTCCAGGGTCTCCTCCACCCGCCGGCGCATCACCGCGGGGGCCAGGCCCAGGGACTCCATGCCGTACGCCAGCTCGTCCTCCACCACGTCCGTCACGAAGTGCGCGAGGGGATCCTGGCCTACCGTGCCCACCACGTCCGCGAGCTCGCGCGGCTTGTGGGTGCGGGTGTCGCGGCCCGCGACCGTCACCCGGCCGTGCAGGGTGCCGCCCGTGAAGTGCGGGACCAGCCCGGAGACGGCACCCAGCAGGGTGGACTTGCCGACCCCCGACGGGCCGACGAGGAGGGTCAGCTCCCCCTCCGGGATCACCAGGTCGACGCCCTGGAGGGAGGGGCCGGCCGCGCCGTCGTAGGTGACGGACACCTGCTCGAAGCGGATCAACGGGATGTCTCCTTGGGCGGTACGGGCGGTACGGGCGGTACGGGTGCCACGAAGGCGGGCAGCAGGCCGATCAGGATCGCCGCCGCCGGCCAGAGCGGGAGCGTGGGCGCGACCAGGGGCACCACGCCCGGGTGCAGGGCGGCAGGGTCGCGCGTGCCCGCGTAGACGAGGAGCGCGGCGACGGTCGCACCCGATCCGGCGACCAGCCAGGCGCGCGGCCCCCAGCGGTCGGGCCGGTAGCGGGTCCGCACCGACCGGCGACCGCCCAGCCGCAGGCCCCCGAGGGCCAGCAGCAGACCGATGCCGAGCACGGGCAGCCCGTACGCGGCGCCCTCCGCGGCCAGCAGCCCGTACGTGCCGGCGCACATGCCGAGCAGACCGCCGAGGGTGAGGACGTTGGTGGTGTGCCGCACGGCGGGAGGGACGTCGGCGGTGCGCCCGTACCCGCGGGCGTCCATCGACGCGGCGATGGCGACGGAGCGCTCCAGGGCGCCCTCCAGGACGGGCAGGCCGATCTGGAGGATCGCCTTCACCCCGCCCGTGGGGCGTCCGCGCAGCCGGCGGGCGGTGCGCAGGCGGACGACGTCGGCGACCATGTTCGGCGCGAACGTCATGGCGACGACCACGGCGACGCCCGCCTCGTACAGGGCGGCCGGGAGCGACTTCAGCAGCCGCGCCGGGTTCGCGAGGGCGTTCGCGGCGCCGACGCAGACCAGGAGGGCGGCCAGCTTGGCGCCGTCGTAGAAGGCGAAGACGAGCTGCTCGGCGGTGACCTTGCCGCCGAACCGGATGCCCTGCGCCCACGCGGGCAGCGGGACCTCCGGGAGGGTGAAGAGGGTGTGCGAGCCGGGGATGGGGGAGCCCAGCAGCATGGAGAAGACGAGGCGCAGGCCGATGACGAACAGACCGAGCTTGAGGAACGCCCCGTAGGAGCGCGCCCACGGCGCGTCCGTGCGGCGGGCCGCGACCACGTACCCGGCGACGCCGACGATCAGCCCGAGGAGCAGCGGGTTGGTGGTCCGCGAGGCGGCGGTGGCCAGCCCGAGCGCCCACAGCCACCAGGCCCCCGCGTGCAGGGCCGTCGCCCGGCCGGCGAGCGGAGCCTGCCATTTCTTGTACTTGTACGTCGGCTGGTGCGGGGGCTCACCCGCTGCGGCGGGGCTCCGCCGGGCCGGTCGCGTGTCGCCGGGTGCGGGTCCGGTGGGGGCGGGGGTGGGCTTGCTCCGGCGGAGCAGGCGGGCCGGCAGGCCGGGGCGGGGTGCGGGTTGCCGCTGCGCGGAGCCGTCCCCTCCCCGCCCCTTCCCGATCCTGTGGGCTCCGCCCCCAGACCCTCCCCCAGCTACCGCTGGGGGTGCCCCCAGCTCCTCAAACGCCGGAGGGGCTGGATTTTCGCCGCCGTCAGCCGAGAGGTGCGGGCCGCGCAGCCTCGCGCCGGCCCCGGCGCGGACGTCTTCGCCGTCAGCGCCCTGCGCGGTGCCGTCGCCCTGCGGGCCCGTTTGCCTCGCGGGCGATGCGGGTTCCGCCGAGCGGAAATCCAGCCCCTCCGGCGATTGAGGAGCGGGGTCCGGGGCGGAGCCCCGGGAGACGGTGGCGCGGGCGGGCTCGGACAGTGGCTGCCCCGCCGGCCCGGCCGGGCCCGGCGTCGGGCCCGTCATCGGGCGCGGCGGCGGGACTGCCAGATGCCGGCCGCGGCCAGGGCGGCCACCGCCGCGAGGCCGGCCACGAGGCCCGCCGACGGGCCGCCCTCGTCCGCGGCCGGTGCGGCCACGGCGGGGGACGCCGATGGTGTCGGGCCGTCGGCCAGCGGTTCGCCGCAGCCCTGCTTCGGGTAGCCCGAGACCGCGCACAGCATCGCCGCGCCGTTGTAGCGCAGCGGCTTCGCCACCGAGGCGAGGGCCTCCGCGGTCGAGGCCTCCGGGGCCACCACCGCGCAGGCCGTGCGCGGGGCCTCCTGCGGCGGGGCCTCGCCCGAGGGGGCGTCCGCCGGGAGGCCGAAGTCGACGACCAGCGCCACCCGCTTCTTCCCCTCGGCCGCCGGGGTCGCCCCGCAGATCGCCGAGAAGTCCGCCGCCGCCCGCGGCTGCGCCGCCTCCGCGGCCGCGTCCTTGCTCACCGCGAAGCGGAAACCCTGCACGGAACCGTCCGCCGGGCGGGCCATAGAGGGGCCCACCTGGGCGTACGACCAGGGTCCGCCGCCGGCCGCGCCGGCCGCGCCGGCCGCGCCGGCCGCGCCGGCCCCACCGTCCCAGAACGACCAGTAGCGGTAGCTCGAAGCCAGCGCCGGGGACGCGGCCAGTACGGCCAGGACGGCGCCGAGCAGCACGGCGAGCAGCGGTGTGCGTACGGATATGCGGAGCGGGAGGCGGCGGCGACGCATCAGAGCTGGTTCTTCTTGCGGCGGCCGCTCAGCAGGATGCCGATGCCCACGCCGGCCGCGGCGCCCGCGCCGATGATCCACCAGACGCTCTGGCCGCCGGACGGCTTGTCCTTCTCGGCGTCGACGTCGGTCGCGGCCGAGTCCGCGCCCTGCGGCGCCGGGCCGGTCGCGTTCAGCGCCGACACGAGGTCGGTGCCGCCGAAGGCCTTCGGGTCCGTGCCCGTCGCGTGCGCGGCCAGGATCAGCGTGCCGAGGCCCGCCGGGTTGCCCTTCGCCCACTCCGCCGAGTTGCCCTTGAGCCACTCCAGCGCACCCGCCGCCGACTGCTTGTGCCCGGCCGCGGCCAGGGCGATCACCGCGTCGACGGTGTTGCCGGTGTCCGGGGTCGGCTGGTCCGCGCCCGGGGTGACCGCCGTGAGGTGGCCGTCCTTCTTGAGGGCCTCGGCCAGGTATCCGGCCGCGCCCTGGGCCAGGGCCGCCGGGTCGGCCGCCACGTCGGCGGAGGCCGCCGGGCAGGTCAGCGGCGCGGCGGGGGTGTCCGTCGAGGACAGGGCCACGGCCGAGCCCTTGCCGAGGCCGGCCAGTGCCGCCGCGGCGGTGGCGTCGGCGTTGGCGATCAGCTTGCCGTCGACCGGCTGGTAGGCGAAGGAGCCCCGGTCGGTGGCCGGGTCGGTGGCGCAGCCGAGCTGGAAGGCGGCCAGGCCCTGGTAGGCCGACTTGCCCGCCTTCGACTTCACCTCGGCGGGCTTGTCGCCCGCGACCGCGAGGGCGCTGATCACCAAGGCGGTGGAGTTGGCGTCACTCGGGGAGCCGGGGACGTAGGACCAGCCGCCGTCCTCGTTCTGGACCGCCTTCAGCCAGTCCGTGCCCTTCTTGACCGCCGCGTCCTGGCCGCCGAGCGCCTTCAGCGCCTGGACGGCCGCTGCGGTGGCGTTCGTGTCGAACATCGTCGTCGCCTCGCACGCCCCGGAGGCGTCCGCGCGGAACGCGGCGAAACCGCCGTTCGCGCACTGCTGGCCCACGAGCCAGTCCACGGCCTGCTGGGCGGGCTTCACGCCGACGGTGTGCTGGGCGAGCAGCGCGAAGGACTGGCGCCACACGCCGTCGTACGTCGGGTCGTTCTTGCCGTACAGACCCGAGGGGACCACCGGCGGTGCGGACGGGGAGGGCGACGCGGTGTCGGCGAGGGCTGCGGGGGCGGCACCCACACAGAGCACGGCGGAGGCGGCGAGCGTGGCGGCGCTGCGGCGGACGTTCATGGGGGCGGGTGGTGCCTCTCCTGCTGGGGGAACTGGAGGCAGGCACGCGAAGGCACCGGGCTCCGGCTCCGTTTACCTCGACGGTGCCGGCCGCCGGAGGACCCGGCGGCACGAGCCGCGCACCTCCGGTACGGGGCATTCCGGCTCTCCGCCCGACAGGAGCCGGGGCGTGTCACGGTTGCGGGTCAGCGCCGGATTCGCACCGGCTTCCCCCCGTACGGAAGTGAGGACGACCCGCTCACTGTACCGGCCCGTAGCCTGCGGGCACGGTGGCACCGGGCCCCGGCGCCCCTTACCAGCCACTGGGGGGCGCGCCCCGTGCCGCGTCTGGTACCGCCCCTCCCGGGCGGTCGCCTACAGCGCCCGGTACGTCACCGGGTCCGTGCCCGGGACGGCCTCCGCGCGGCCCTGCTTCACGAGCCGCCGCAGGTGGGCCTCCGCTTCCGAGACGGCGATGTTGCGGGAGCCGTACGGGATCTGCTCCCAGGGCCGGTTCCACTCCATCCGCTCGGCCAGCCCCCACGGGGTCAGCGGCTCGGCGAGCAGCGCCCACAGCCCGGTCAGCCGCTCCTCGTGGTGGTCGAGGAGCTCCCGCACGCGGCCGGGCGCATCGGTGAAGGCGTGCTGGTGGGCGGGGAGCACCTCGGCCGGGTCGAGGCGGCCGATGCGTTCGAGGGAGTCGAGGTAGTCGCCGAGGGGGTCGGTGACCCGGTCGCTCTGCGGGTCCTCGTACAGGCCGATGTGCGGGGAGATCCCGGGCAGCAGGTGGTCCCCGGAGAAGAGGCGGCCGTTGCCGGGGAGGTTCGCCGGGTGGGTCTCCTCCAGGTGGAGGCAGACGTGGCCGGGGGTGTGGCCGGGGGTCCAGATCGCGCGCAGCCGGCGCCCGGCGAGGGGGAGCAGCTCGCCGGGGACGATCTCCCGGTCGGGGACGGCGGCCCGCAGCCCGGGCAGGGTCCGCATCCGGCCGCTCGTACGGGCGGCGCGGAGCGGGGCGATGTGCGCCTCGGGGGCTCCGGCGGCGGCGAGCTTCTCGCTCATGTAGTCGAACCACACGCCCGGTTCGGAGGCCCGGGTGCGTACGACGACCTCGGTGTCGGCGGCGTGCATGGCGATCCACGCCCCGGACACCTCGCGGACCTGGCCGGACAGGCCGTGGTGGTCGGGGTGGTGGTGGGTGATGACGACGCCGTGGACGTCGGCGACGGCGATGCCGAGGGCGGCGAGGCCGGCGACGAGGGTGTCCCAGGACTCGGGGTCGTCCCAGCCGGTGTCGACGAGGACCGGGCCGCGGTCGGTGTCGAGGACGTGGACGAGGGTGTGGCCGAGCGGGTTGTCGGGGATGGGGACCTTGATCCCCCACACGCCGCCGCCGTGATCGGTGGTGTGTGCAGTGTCCTCTGCTGCGTCCTCTGCTGCCATGCGCCGTCCCCTGCCTCGACCGAGCTCGAATAAGAACGTGTTCCACTAGTAGCCCAAGTCGACCACTTCTCCGGCTTCCTGACTAGTCGTTGGATCTTCTCCGCTCTTCTGTCCTGGCCGTGGACTCCTAGAACTAGAACTGGTATCAGTTCTGCAACGCCAAGCCGCAGGAGGCCTCAGCCATGACCGAGCTCGTGGAACACGGACAACTGTTCATCGGCGGGGAGTGGACGGATCCGCTGGGCACCGACACGATCCGGATCGTCTCCCCCCACACCGAGCAGGTCATCGGCTCCGTCCCGCACGCCTCGAAGGCGGATGTGGACCGCGCCGTGGCCGTCGCCCGCAAGGCCTTCGACGAGGGCCCCTGGCCGCGGATGACCCTGGACGAGCGCATCGCCGTCGTCTCCCGGATCAAGGACGCCATCGCCGTCCGCCACGAGGAGATCGCCCGCTCGATCAGCTCCCAGAACGGCTCCCCGTACTCCTGGAGCATCCTCGCCCAGGCGCTCGGCCCGATGATGGTCTACGACGCCGCGATCACCGTCGCGCGCGCCTACCCGTACGAGGAGCGCCGCGCGGGCGTGCTCGGCCCGATCCTGGTGCGCCGCGAGCCCGTGGGCGTCGTGGCGGCCGTCATCCCGTGGAACGTCCCGCAGTTCGTGGCCGCGGCCAAGCTCGCGCCTGCCCTGCTCACCGGCTCGACGGTCATCCTCAAGCCCTCGCCGGAAGCCCCGCTGGACTCCTACATCCTGGCCGACATCGCCCGGGAGGCGGGCCTGCCCGAGGGCGTGCTGTCGATCCTGCCCGCCGACCGCGAGGTCAGCGAGTACCTGGTCGGCCACCCCGGCGTCGACAAGGTCGCCTTCACCGGCTCCGTCGCCGCCGGCAAGCGCGTGATGGAGGTCGCCGCGCGCAACCTGACCCGCGTCACCCTCGAACTCGGCGGCAAGTCCGCCGCCGTGATCCTGCCGGACGCGGACCTCGACACCACCATCGCGGGCATCGTCCCGGCCGCCTGGATGAACAACGGCCAGGCGTGCGTCGCCCAGACCCGCGTCCTCGCCCCGCGCAGCCGCTACGAGGAGGTGGCCGAGGCCCTCGCGGCGGCCGCCGGGGCGCTCGTCGTCGGCGACCCGCTCGACCCGGCGACCCAGCTCGGCCCGCTCGTGGCCCAGCGCCAGCAGCAGCGCTCGCTGGACTACATCCGCATCGGCCAGGAGGAGGGCGCCAAGGTCCTCTCCGGCGGCGGCCGCCCGGCCGGCCTGGAGCGGGGCTGGTACGTGGAGCCCACCCTCTTCGGCGACGTGGACAACTCGATGCGGATCGCCCAGGAGGAGATCTTCGGCCCGGTCGTCTGCCTGATCCCGTACGGGGACGAGGCGGAGGCGGTACGGGTGGCCAACGACTCGGAGTTCGGACTGAGCGGCAGCGTCTGGACCGGCGACGTCGAGCACGGCATCGACTTCGCACGGCAGGTGCGCACGGGCACCTTCAACGTCAACACCTTCAGCCTGGACATGCTCGGCCCCTTCGGCGGCTACAAGAACAGCGGCGTGGGGCGGGAGTTCGGCCCGGAGGGCCTGTCCGAGTACCTGGAACACAAGATGATCCACCTGCCGGCCGGGTATTCATCGGGCGCTGCCGGGGCCGGTGAGTGAGCGATGGGTGACCGCTGGCAGGTCGAGGTGGACCGGGGCGTCTGCATCGGCTCGGGCATGTGCGTCAACCACGCCCCGGACGGCTTCGTCCTGGACTCGGCACGCCAATCCCACCCCCGCACCCCGGAGTCGGACGCGAACGAACCGATCCTGACGGCGGCGGAGGGCTGCCCGGTGGAGGCCATCATGATCACCCTGGCGGAGACGGGCGAACCGGTGTTCCCGCCGGAGGAGTAGGGGGGGCGGGGGCGGGGGTGGGGTTCGGGTTGGCGGGACCTTCACTGAACGGAATCAGGGAGGGCTTGGGGGTTTCCCGTCAGTCTCATCGTCCTTCCGTGTCGGGCCGGCCTGTCAAGGGCGCTCCTCCTTCGTCGTCGCGTCGCTTCGCGATGGCCTTCGGCCACCCTTGACAGACCGTCCCGCCACGGAAAAACGAAGACTGCCGGGAAACCCCCAAAAGAACGGGCCGGGGGACAAAGGAAAGGGGCGGGGCGGTCGGGGATGTCCGGCCCTGCTTCGGCAGGGGGCAGGCCCCAGCCCGGGCCCGCCCCCTCGGGCTCCGGGCCGGGCAGTCGGCCGGCCCTCGCCAAACAGCGACCACAAGCACCCCAGCCCCCGACAGGCGCCACCAATCGCTACGCGCTCCTCGACGACGGCGTCCGCCGCCCGTCTTGGGCTGGTACCCGCACCAAACAGCGACCAGGAGCACATCAGCACCCGAGAGGCGCGACAGATCGCTACGCGCTCCTCACATCTCGGCGCCCGACGGCCGTCTGGGGCTGGTCACACACCCAAGTCGGCGCGGATGAGTCGGAGCGCTGCCACGGGGTCTTCGGCACGGGTGACCGAACGGCCCACGACGATGTGTGACGCACCGGCGGCCATGGCGGCACGTGGTGTTCCGGGTCGGGCGTGCTCTGCTTGTGATACGCCGGGCAGCGTGACGCCGGGCGTGACGATCAGGGAATCGGATCCCAGCGCATGTCGCAGGTGCGCGGCTTCCTGAGGTGATGCGATCACGCCGTGACATCCGGCGTCGTCGGCCAGCCTGGCCAGGCGCAGTACCTGTTCCTCAGTGGACGCATTGACGCCGATGTCGGCGAGGTCGGAGCCGGTCATGCTGGTGACCACGGTCAGGGCCAGGACACGTAGGCGAGGGAAGTCTCGGGCTGCGGTGACAGCGGCGGCCATGATGTCGGTGCCGCCCATGGCATGGACCGTCACCATCGACGCGCCCAGTGTCCCTGCCGCACGGACCGCGCCGGCAACGGAGTTCGGGATCTCGAAGAGCTTCAGGTCCAGGAAGACCTCATTGCCCTTGGCGACGAGGGACCGGATGAGGTCGGGTCCGGCCGCTGTGAGCAGTTCCAACCCGACCTTGTAGAAACGGCACTCGTCACCCAGGAGGTCGACGACCTGCTCAGCCGCTCGACGGCTGTCGAAATCCAAAGCGACGATGATCTGATCGGTTGACTCCACGCCGCCATTGTCAGCGATCAGGATGCGAGTTCCTGAAGAGCCTCCCAGGCGGCGGAGGAGTCGAAGAGCCGGAGTGATGGCCCCTGTTCGGAGGCCAGGACGGCGTAGTGCTCGGGGATGAGGGAGAGCCCCCAGGGCTCTTCGGCATGAGCACGGATCAGAAGACGACCGGAGGCCGTGCAGCGAATCCAAGGGACGAGGAGGAAGCCGGCCAGTTTTGGGTCGATGAGTTCGAGGGTGTAGGGGCCTTCGACCAGGAGCAGGGCAGCGGGCAGGCCATCACCAGGGCAGTCCAGGAGGCGAGGAGAGACTGCTTCCCGCACTCCCCACGTCTCGGCCACGACGGAGATCTCCGCCCGCGTGGTTTCGCTGAGGGGCACCTGGTGCTTGAGTAGGGCTCCCACCAGCAGATCCAGCCCCGCCTCCTGTTCCCCGATGCCCCGGCATCCCTGGACTTCATCGGCGTCGGCGGTGGGCAAGAGACAGGTGAATCGCTTCCAGACATCGGCTTCATCGGTCACCCGGAGAGGCTACGTCGGAGACACAAGCCCCAGACGGCCGTCGGGCGCCGAGACATGAGGAGCGCGTAGCGATCTGTCGCGCCTGTCGGGTGCTGATGTGCTCCTGGTCGCTGTTTGGTGCGGGTACCAGCCCAAGACGGGCGGCGGACGCCGTCATGGAGGAGCGCGTAGCGATCTGACGCGCCTGAAGGGGGCTGGGGTGCTTGTGGTCGCTGTTTGATGACGGCCGGCCGACTGCCCGGCCCGGAGGCCGGGGCGGAGGGCCCGGGGCCGGGCCTGCCTCCTCCCGGAGCAGGGTCGGAGATCCCTGACGGGCCCGTCCTTGGAAGTACTGGCCCGGCCCGTTCTTTTGGGGGTTTCCCGGCAGTCTTCGTTTTTCCGGGGCGGGGCGGTCTGTCAAGGGTGGCCGAAGGCCATCGCGAAGCGACGCGACGACGAAGGAGGAGCGCCCTTGACAGGCCGTCACGACACGGAAGGACGATGAGACTGACGGGAAACCCCCAAGCCCTCCCTGATTCCGCCCGGTGAAGGTCCCGCCAACCCCCGAGCCCCCGACCCCGCCCCACAGCACGGCCCCGCCCGCGCGTGGACCCGTACCCCACCCGCGCCTGGACCCGTCCCCCCACCCCGCCCCCCTACGGCAGCTTCAGGACTTTTCCGGTGACGTCAGGTCGATCAGGCGGCAGACCATTTCGATGTCGATCTTGACCTGGGCGATGGAGGCGCGGCCCGAGAGCCAGGTGATCAGGGCCGAGTGCCAGGTGTGTTCGATGACCCGGACCGCCGAGAGCTGTTCCGCCGTCGGCGGGGCGTCCAGGCCCATCGCGTCCAGGATGATCGCCGTGGTGAGCCGGGACACCGTGTCCACCTCGGGGCTCACGCTGCGGTCCGCGAAGGTGAGGGCCCTGACCATGGCGTCGGCCAGCTGCGGCTCGCGCTGGAGGGCGCGGAAGGCGCGCATCAGGGTTTCTGCGACCCGGGCCGCCGGGTCGTCGCCGGCCGGGGGGCGTTTGCGCAGCGTGGTGTGCATGTGCTGGAGCTGGTCCTGCATGGTCGCGACCAGGAGGTGCACCTTGGACGGGAAGTAGCGGTACAGGGTGCCGAGGGCGACGCTGGAGGACTCCGCGACCTCGCGCATCTGCACCGCGTCGAAGCCGCCACGGCTGGCCAGCTGGGCGCTGGCGTGCAGGATCCGGCGGCGGCGCGCCTCCTGGCGCTCCGTCAGGGGAGGGGACGCCGGTGTGGTGACTGTGGTGGCGAGGTTCTTCGCTTCCGGTGTCATGTGTCCCGTTCCTGGCGTTCCGTCGCGGTCCGTCGTGTTCCGTGTCGTTGCGGGGGGTGTGCGTGAGGCGGGTGTGGACTGGTTCGGGGCCAGCATCTCAGGCGTCGGAGTCGTGGCGCGAATCACCTGCTCCGCCTCTTACGGTGTGGTTTCCGGCCGGTAGATTCAATGGTCTTCAACGGATCAAGTCTGCAACTTGTTCTACATTATCCGAGCGGTTACGCTCCGGCGAAAGTGCAGGGATGAAGGGGGCCGAGAGTGACCGCTGAGGCCATGGTGACGAGCCCTTTCGCGGGTTCCGCCACCGACGGCGACCGCCCGCTGCGCATCGCACTCCTCACCTATAAGGGGAACCCGTTCTGCGGCGGCCAGGGCGTCTACGTCCGCCACCTCTCGCGCGAGCTCGTACGTCTGGGGCACTCCGTCGAGGTCATCGGCGCGCAGCCGTACCCCGTCCTCGACACGGGTGCCACGCTGACCGAGCTCCCCAGCCTCGACCTCTACCGGCAGCCCGACCCCTTCCGCACGCCGAAGCGCGGCGAGTACCGGGACTGGATCGACGCCCTGGAGGTCGGCACCATGTGGACCGGGGGCTTCCCCGAGCCGCTGACCTTCTCCCTGCGGGCCCGGCGGCATCTGGCCGCCCGCGCCGGGGAGTTCGACGTCATCCACGACAACCAGACCCTGGGGTACGGCCTGCTGGGCGACCTGGGCGCGCCCCTGGTGACCACGATCCACCACCCCATCACCGTGGACCGCAAGCTCGACCTCGCCGCCGCCAAGGACCGCAGGCGGCGGGCCTCCGTGCGCCGTTGGTACGGGTTCACGCGCATGCAGGGGCGCGTCGCGCGGCGGCTGCCCTCCGTGCTCACCGTGTCCGGGTCCTCCAGGCAGGAGATCGCCGAGCACCTCGGTGTGCGCGACGAGCGGATCCACGTCGTGCACATCGGCGCCGATACGGATCTCTGGTCGCCGGACCCCTCCGTCGCCGAGGTCCCGGGCCGCATCGTCACCACCTCCAGTGCCGACGTCCCGCTCAAGGGGCTCGTGCACCTCGTCGAGGCACTGGCGAAGCTGCGTACCGAGCAGCCCGACGCGCACCTCGTCGTCGTCGGCAAGCGTGCCGAGCAGGGCCCCGTCGCCCGCGCCATCGAGACGTACGGGCTCCAGGACGCGGTCCGCTTCGTCAAGGGGATCACCGACACCGAGCTCGTGGACCTGGTGCGCAGTGCACAGGTCGCCTGTGTGCCGTCGCTGTACGAGGGCTTCTCCCTGCCGGCGGCCGAGGCCATGGCCACCGGCACCCCGCTCGTCGCCACGACCGGCGGGGCGATCCCCGAGGTCACCGGCCCCGACGGGGAGAGCTGCCTCGCGGTGCCCCCGGGCGACGCGGGCGCGCTGGCCGTCGCGCTGGGCCGGGTGCTCGGCGACCCGGAGCTGCGCGCGCGGCTCGGCGCCGCCGGGCGGGAGCGGGTACTGACCCGGTTCACCTGGGCCAAGGCCGCCGAGGGCACGGCCGCGCACTACCGCGCCGCCATCGAGCAGGCCGCTGCCGCCCGCACCCGCCGCCCACGGTGACCCGCCGTCCGCGGTGACGTTCCACCAGACTCCGCTTCTCCCTCACCACCCCCGCGACCGCGAAGGCAGGACCCCGTGCTGACCGTCGATTTCTCCCGGTTCCCGCTCGCCGCAGGCGACCGCGTGCTCGATCTGGGCTGCGGCGCAGGCCGGCACGCCTTCGAGTGCTACCGGCGCGGCGCCCAGGTGGTCGCGCTCGACCGCAACGGCGAGGAGATCCGCGAGGTCGCCAAGTGGTTCGCGGCGATGAAGGAGGCCGGTGAGGCCCCGGCCGGCGCCACCGCCACCGCCATGGAGGGCGACGCGCTCGCGCTGCCCTTCCCCGACGACTCCTTCGACGTCGTCATCATCTCCGAGGTCATGGAGCACATCCCCGACGACAAGGGCGTGCTCGCCGAGATGGTGCGCGTGCTCAAGCCCGGCGGGCGCATCGCGATCACCGTCCCCCGCTACGGCCCCGAGAAGATCTGCTGGGCGCTGAGCGACGCGTACCACGAGGTCGAGGGCGGGCACATCCGCATCTACAAGGCGGACGAACTGCTCGGCAAGATGGAGGCGGCCGGCCTCAAGCCGTACGGCACCCACCACGCGCACGGGCTGCACTCCCCGTACTGGTGGCTCAAGTGCGCCTTCGGCGTCGACAACGACAAGGCGCTGCCCGTCAAGGCGTACCACAAGCTCCTGGTCTGGGACATCATGAAGAAGCCCGCGCTCACGCGGCTCGCCGAGCAGGCCCTCAACCCGGTCATCGGCAAGAGCTTCGTGGCGTACGCGACCAAGCCGCACCTCCCCGTGGACGCCGCGGCAGCCGTGGGCGACGCGGCCGCCGCGGGCTCCGCGGACGCTGCGGGCGCAGCCAAGTGAGCTCGCCGGAGCGCACCGAACACCTCGTCCTCGACGGGGTGTTGACGGCCGAGCAGGCCGCCGAGACCGCCGCGGGCATCCTCGCCGGGCAGCGCGCCGACGGGGCCATCCCGTGGTTCCGCGGCCACCACCTCGACCCGTGGGACCACACCGAGGCCGCGATGGCCCTGGACGTGGCCGGCGAGCACGAGGCCGCCGAGCGCGCCTACGCGTGGCTGGCCCGGCACCAGAACGAGGACGGCTCCTGGTACGCGGCCTACGCCGACCGCGCGGACGGCGTCGACACCGCGCAGCCGCAGGACGCGAGCCGGGAGTCCAACTTCACGGCGTACATAGCCGTCGGCGTGTGGCACCACTACCTCGCCACCGGCGACGACGCCTTCCTCGACCGGATGTGGCCGACCGTCTACGCGGCCATCGAGTGCGTGCTCGCCCTCCAGCAGCCCGGCGGCCAGATCGGCTGGAAGCGGGAGCCGGACGGCACGGCCGTCACCGACGCCCTGCTCACCGGGTCCTCCTCCATCCACCAGGCGCTGCGCTGCGCGCTGGCCGTCGCCGAGCACCGCGAGGAGCCGCAGCCCGACTGGGAGCTCGCGGTGGGCGCGCTGCGGCACGCGATACGCCGCCACCCGGAGCGGTTCCTCGACAAGAACCACTACTCGATGGACTGGTACTACCCGGTCCTCGGCGGCGCCCTGACCGGCGCCGAGGCGAAGGCGCGCATCGAGGAGCGGTGGGACGAGTTCGTGGTCCCGGACCTCGGCGTGCGGTGCGTCCTGCCGAACCCGTGGGTGACGGGCGGGGAGTCCTGCGAGCTGGCGCTCGCGCTGTGGGCGACGGGGGAGTCGGACCGGGCGCTGGAGATCCTGCGGTCGATCGGGCACCTGCGCGCCGACAACGGCATGTACTGGACGGGCTACGTGTTCCAGGACAAGGCGGTCTGGCCGGTCGAGCAGACCACCTGGACGGCCGGGTCGCTGCTGTTGGCCGTCGCGGCGCTGGGCGGGGACGAGGCCACCACCCAGGTGTTCGGCGGGACCTCGCTCCCGGCCGGGCTTGAGCCGGACTGTTGCGACTGATCGGGACGGGACGGCCTCAACGGCGGTAGAGCCAGCCGGCGACGGCGTGGCCGACCAGGACGTAGACCACTGCTGCCAGGCCGTAGCCGATGACGACCTGGACCCATTCGCGGCTGAAGGTGAACAGGTCGTAGGACCAGCCGGCCAGCCAACTGGCGGCGTCGTGGACGAAGGCGACCAGCTCGTTGCCCTGGTTGGCGTCCAGCAGGTAGAGCAGGATCCACAGGACGATCACGAGGGCGAGCATGTCCGCCACCAGGGCGACGGCCCGGCCCGCCTGATTGCTTCCTCGGGTTCTTACTCGCGTGTGTGTGGGCATGCTGCGCGTCTTGCCGCCCGTTGGGGTCGTAAACCCGAACGGGTCCGCCGAGTTGCGCCTCCTCAGGGGCGGGGGGAGGGTGCGGGGGACGCCTCAGTCCCCGGAGGAAACCGTGTCCGTGCCCACGACTGTCCGATTCCGCCGAGCCCTCACGGCAGTGCTCCTGTCCACCGCGCTGCTCACCGGAGCCACCGCGTGCGGCAGCGGCGGTGGCGGCTCCACCGAGGCCCAGGGGGGCCAGATCTCCATGGCCTCGGCCGCCGAGCTGGCGGCCCTCGCCGCCGCCCTGCCGGCCGCCGGAGAGGCGGACGAGGCGGCCGCCCCGACGCCCTCGCCCAGTACCTCCGCCGAGAAGCAGAAGTTCGCCAAGACGCGCTTCGTCGCCAACGCCGGGCTCGCGGCCGGGGCGACGTACCAGTGGATCGTCAAGCCGTACCGCGAGGGCAAGTTCAAGAAGGGCGCCAAGGGCCGTACCTTCGCGCTCATCAAGGCGGGCCTCGCGGGCGCCTTCGCCTACAACCGGCTCAAGGCGGCCGCCGACAACGCCAAGGGCGACCCGCTGCTGTCGAAGGCGATGGGCCCGCTGACGGCCGGCATTGCCTCCCTCAAGGGGCTCGGCACCAAGCTGCGCAAGGGCGAGGCGGGTGATTCCGACATCGACGCCTTCCAGGACGTGATCGACGGGGTCAAGAACGCGGGCAAGGACGCGGGCGCCGTGGTCACGGACAAGGTCCCGAGCCTCTCCCAGCTGGGCGGGTAGCGGGGGAGGGGGCCGGAAGGGGCCCCGAACGGGTCCCCCGAGTGGCGGAACCGGGCGCCCCGGGCGAGGCTGCGGAAGATCCCCCAGCCCCCGGAGGCACCCGTGTCCATACCCCGTACCGCCCGACTCCGCCGCGCCCTGGCCGCGGTGTTGCTGTCCACCGCGCTGATCGCCGGGACCACCGCGTGCGGCAGCGAAAACAAGGACACCAGCGCGACGACCGTGACGGGGACGGCCACGCCGACCAGCGCGGAAGAGGCGCAGAAGTTCGCGAAGACGCGGTTCGTCGCCAACGCCGGGCTCGCGGCCGGGGCGACGTACCAGTGGATCGTCAAGCCGTACCGCGAGGGCAAGTTCAAGGAGGGCGCGGACGGCCGCAAGTTCGCGCTCGTCAAGGCGGGCCTCGCGGGCGCGTTCACGTACAACCGGCTCAAGGCGGCCGTGAACAACGCTAAGGGGGACGAGCTGCTGTCGAAGGCGGTCGCCCCGCTGACGGCGGGCATCGACTCCCTCAAGGACCTCGGTACGAAGCTGCGCAAGGGCGAGGCGGGCGAGGCCGACGTCGGCGCCTTCGAGAACATCATCAACAACGTGAAGGACGCCGGGAAGAGCGCGGGCGCGGAGGTCACGGACAAGGTTCCGAGCGCGTCGGAGCTGGGCGGCTAGGGCGCGGCTCGCTTCGGCGCGGGCTCTGCCGGGGCGGGGTCGGTGTGGTGCCGGCCCGGCCGGGTCCGGGAGCGCGCCGGGGCGTCTCCTCGGGCGTCGAACGTGTCGGGGGGTCGGTGGGCCGAGGGTGGTTGTGTTCGACGCCCTGCGGGGACGCCCCACCGCACACCCGGCCCCGTCCGGGCCGGCGGGGGCACCATGACGCGTAGCCAGCCCTGTCCGGGCCTGCGGGGGCGCCCGGCACACGCCGGCCTCGGCCGGTCCGGCGGGGCACCAGACTGGACGGGCCCGGCTGTTTCAATGGCCGCATGATCGAGTACGTGGTGATGGCGGCCGGCGCGGCCGGGGTCGGCTGGCTGATGCGGCGCAAGCACCTGAGCCGGGTGGCCGCCGGGCCCATTCCCGGGATCCCGGGAATGGCGCGGCGGCCGGCCGGCGAGGGCCGTTGGCGGTCCGGCCGGCTGTACGTCGACCAGGGCGCGGCCCGCTGGGTCCCGGGGCGGGGCGAGCCCGTGCCGCTGCCCGGTGGCCGCGCCACCGCGGTGCGGGCCCCCTCCGTGCGGGAGGGGATCTCCATCAACCCCGGCTCGCGGATCGTGACCTGCGCCTACGAGGGCGGCGGGACGATGGAGATCGCCGTCATGCCGCTGGACCTGCGGGAGCTGCTGGGCGCGTTGCCGCAGGACGACGCCCCCGAGGTCCCGGAGACCACCGGCTAGCTCTGCTTGGTCCAGCGCTGCGAGGCGTCCCCGACGCAGCTCGACGTCACCAGGCCGCTGGTCATGCCCAGGTCGAGGCAGCCGCCGCCGAGGTCGGCCACCAGGCTGCCGCCGGAGCCGTTGCGCCACAGTTGGCTGGTGTCCTGGGAGGAGCAGGTGCCGACGAAGACGGCCTGACCGAGCCCGTTGGAGTACAGGCAGCCGCCGCTCTGCTTGTTGACCAGCTTGAAGCTTCCGTCGGGCCGGCTCTGGACGGTCCACTGAGTGCTCGAGTCCGTGCATTCACCGAAGCTCGAGGAGCCGTAGACCTGGCTGATGCACTTGCCGTTGGAGCCGTTGCGGAAGCGGTGGGTGCCGGAGGCGGGCGGCGGGGCGGTCGTGGTCTTCGGGGTGGTCGGGGGCGGGGAGGGGGCGGGACCTGCGGAGGTCCCCGTGCCGGTGTTGGTGCCTGAGGAGCCGCCGTTCTGGCTGCCGCCGCCGCTCGGGCCGGTTCCGGTTCCGGTTCCGGTGCCTGCGCTGGTGCCGGTGCCGGTGCCGGTGCCGCCGGCGCCCGAGGCGTTGGGGTCGCCCGCCCCGCCTTGCGCGTTCTGGGCGCCG
Source organism: Streptomyces sp. NBC_01351 (assembly GCF_036237315.1). Classification (GTDB taxonomy): domain Bacteria; phylum Actinomycetota; class Actinomycetes; order Streptomycetales; family Streptomycetaceae; genus Streptomyces. The sequence goes on from NZ_CP108356.1 coordinate 5,855,907, forward strand.
TCCTCGGTTTTGCCCTCCGCCGGGGACTGGGAGGGTGATGCCGGTCCCGACGAGGTGCCGGCCGGTGCCGCGCCCGCCGGGTCGGCGGGAGCCGATACGGAGGACTGCGGGGCGCTGCCGGCCGCGGGCGGCGGGGAGGAGACGTTCGGCAGGTACTGGATGGCCAGGGTCGTACCGCCCGCGACCACGACGACGGGGACGGCCGCGAGGACGACGCGGATGCGGCGGCGGCGTTCCGGGCGTGGTTCGGGCGTCGTGGGGGTGGGCGTGGGGGTGGCCGGGGGTATGACCTCCGGTTCCGGATTTTCGGTCGGGTCCTCGGCCGCCGGCGCCTTCTCCGCTTCCGGCGTTCCGCCCGCGAGCGGGAGCGTCGGCTGGTCGATCTCCTGGACGTCCGCGGCGAAGGCGGCCCGCTCGGACAGCCGCTCGTGGACGGGGCCCGGCCACAGCGGGGCCGCGAACGGGCCCTGCCGCGTGGCGTGTTCGAGGAGATCCGCGGCGGTGGGGCGGTCCGACGGGTCCTTGGCGAGGCAGGTGGCGACGAGGTCGGCCAGGTCCGGTGCGAGCTCCCGCAGCGGCTCCAGGTCGGGCTGCTCGTGGACGATGCGGTACAGCACGCCGTGCCCCGACTCGTCGCCGAAGGGCGGCCGTCCGCTCGCCGCGTACGCGAGGACCGAGCCCAGCGCGAAGATGTCGGTGGCGCCGCTCAACCCCCGGGTGCCCGAGGCCTGTTCGGGTGCCATGTAGGCGGGTGTGCCCACCACCATGCCGGTCCGGGTCAGCTGGGACTGCTCGGCCGCCCGGGCGACGCCGAAGTCGATGAGGGTGAGGCCGTCGACGGTCAGCATGACGTTGGACGGCTTGAGGTCCCTGTGCACCATGTCCAGCGCGTGCACCTGCGCCAGGCCGGCCGCCGCCTCCCGCAGCAGCAGCCACAGGGCGTCCGCGGGCAGGGGGCTGCCGTTCAGCTCCAGGGCTTCGCGCAGGGTGAGCCCGGGGACGTACGCGGTGGCGAACCACGGGGGCCGGGCGTCGCGGTCGCTGCCGAGGAGGGGGGCGGTGGCCCCCTCGGGGAGGCGGGCGAGGTTGTCCAGCTCGTGCCCGAAGCGGCGCACGAAGTCCTTGTCCTCGCCGACGACGGAGGCCAGTAGTTGTTTGACGGCGACGTACCGGCCGTCCTGGACCCCGAGGTACACCCGTCCCATACCGCCGGCCCCCAGCCGGCCCGCCAGCGGGATCTGCCCGATCTGGCGCGGATCCTCCGGCTCCAGCGGCTCGGCGCCGCTCCCCGTCAGCTCTAACACGTCAGCCCCGTTGGAATTGGAATCAGTTCCCAGGAATCTACCGGATGGGTGTAGGCGTCAACGAGGCGCGGGTGGCCATGACTTGGCCGTGCGGTCTCAGCTGTTGAGCTCCGCCAGTACGCGCAGGGTGTGCGGGTCCGGGGCGGTCAGCAGGAGGTCGGTGACCGGGCCCTTGCGCCACAGTTCGAGGCGTTCGGCGATCCGCTCCCGGGGGCCGATCAGCGAGATCTCGTCGGCGAACGCGTCCGGGACGGCCAGCACCGCCTCCTCCTTGCGCCCGGCCAGGAACAGCTCCTGGATGCGGCGGGCCTCTTCCTCGTACCCCATCCGAGCCATGAGGTCGGCGTGGAAGTTGCGGGCGGCGTGGCCCATGCCGCCGATGTAGAAGCCGAGCATCGCCTTGACCGGCAGCAGTCCCTCGGCGACGTCGTCGCACACCTTGGCGCGGGCCATCGGTGCGATCATGAACCCGTCGGGGAGGTCGGTCAGCGAGGCCTGGTAGACGTCCGTGCGGGTCGGGGACCAGTACAGGGGCAGCCAGCCGTCCGCGATCCGGGTGGTCTGCGCGATGTTCTTCGGCCCCTCCGCGCCGAGGAGGACCGGCAGGTCCGCGCGGAGCGGGTGGGTGATGGGCTTGAGCGGTTTGCCGATGCCGGTGCCGTCCTCGCCGCGGTACGGGTGCTGGTGGAAGCGGCCGTCGAGGGCGACCGGGCCCTCCCGGCGCAGCACCTGGCGGATGACGTCGACGTACTCGCGGGTCGCGGTGAGCGGGCTCGCGGGGAAGGGGCGCCCGTACCAGCCCTCCACGACCTGCGGGCCGGACAGGCCCAGGCCCAGCATCATCCGGCCGCCGGAGAGGTGGTCCAGGGTGAGGGCGTGCATGGCGGTGGCGGTCGGGGTGCGGGCGGCCATCTGGGCGATGGCCGTGCCGAGGCGGATCCGCGAGGTGTGCGCGGCGATCCAGGTCAGCGGGGTGAAGGCGTCCGAGCCCCAGGCCTCGGCGGTCCACACGGAGTGGTAGCCGAGGTTCTCGGCCTCGGTGGCGAGGTCGAGGTGGCCCGGGTTGGGGCCGCGGCCCCAGTAGCCGAGTGCGAGTCCGAGGCGCATGTACGATCCCCTCCGCGAAGCCGTTCCTGACGGTGCGTCAGGTGACTGTAGGCCAACGGCCCCCCGCCCGGAAGGGCGGGGGGCCGTCGGTGCGGGGCCGGGAGCTAGCCGCGCTGGATGCCCGAGGTGTCGTTCAGGATGCCGCGGCGGCCGTCCTGGGTCTGGGCGATCAGGGTGTTCGGGCCGCGCTGCTCGACGGCCAGGTACCAGGTGCCCGGGGCGAGCTCCGCGATCGGGTTGGGGGAGCCGTCCTCGGCGAAGAGGGGGCGGGCCACCGGGACCGCGAACCAGAACGGGGCGAAGTCCGCCGCAGGGGCCGGGGCCGGGGCCGGGGCCGGCGCGGGCGCGGGCGTCTGGTGGCCCGTGTCCTGCGGGGTGCCGCCGTAGGGCGGGACCGGCTGCGGGGTGTTGCCGTACGGCTGGGCCTGCTGGGCCTGCTGGCCATCCGGCGCGCCCGGGTATCCGTACCCGGCGCCGGGCTGCGGCTGGCCGCCGTAGGGCGGGGCCGCGACGGGCCGCTGCTCGGGCACGAGCGGCCCCGCGAGCGCGGGGACCTTCGCACCGGCGAGGGCGACGCCCGCCAGGGCCACGACGGCGAGGAAGCCGAGGATCGCACCGGCGCCGTTGGACCCGTTGAGGATCAGCGTCCACAGCGCCGACCAGGCGGCCGAGACCGCGAGGACGGTGCCCCACGCCGACAGCGGCAGACCGACGATCTTGCGGCCCTCGGGCACGAAGCGGGTGGCGACGAGCAGACCGGCGGCGATGAAGCCGAGCAGGAACACGGAGGGCAGGGCCAGGCCGCTGAAGTCGGTGTTCCACGCGTTCGCGGAGACGAGTGTGGCGGAGTGGAAATCGAGGAGCGAGGCGATGAACAGCAGCGCCGCTGCTCCGATCACCACGCCGTCGCCTCGAGTGAGGGATCGGATGTTCACGTCTTAGGTGTCCTTCTCGGTCTCGGTCGTCTCGTGGTGCCGCGGTCGCAGTACGTGTCTGGAGCGGGCGGGCGGCACCATGGTACGGAGGTTCCCCGCGCCCGAGTGGATCGGGGCGGCGACCGAGTCCCGGCGGGACTCCCGAAGGGACTACCCCCCGAGGAACGCGACGATGCCGTCCGAGATTCCCTGGGCCGCCTTTTGCCGCCACTCCGGACTCGTCATCTGCGCCGCGTCCTTGGCGTCACGCATGTTGCCGCATTCGATGAACACCTTGGGCCTGGTTGACAGGTTCAGTCCGCCCAGATCGTCGCGGATGACCAAACCGGTGCCGCTGCCGAGATAGTTCGCGGGGTCGGATCCGGTGGTCCGGGCGAAGTTCGAGCCGATCCGTTCGCCGAGCAGCCGGGACGGCCCGACGATCGCCGAGGTGTCCGCGCCGCCGCCCTTGACCTTGGCGGGGAGGATCACGTGGTAGCCGCGGTTGCCGGCCGAGACCCCGTCGGCGTGGACGGAGACGACGGCGTCGGCCTTCGCCTCGTTGCCGATGCGGGCGCGCTCGTCGATGCAGGGGCCCCACGAGCGGTCCGCCTCGTGGGTGAGGACCACCTTCGCGCCCTGCGCCTCCAGTGCCTCGCGCAGGCGCAGCGAGACGTCGAAGGTGAACTCGGCCTCCATGTAGCCGGAGTTCGTGGTGGTGCCGGTGGTGTCGCACTCCTTGCGGTTCGTGCCGATGTCCACCTGCTGGTTGATCTCGTCGGTGTGCTCGAAGTTGCCGGTGTTGTGCCCGGGGTCGACGACGACGGTCTTCCCGGTGAGCGGCCCCTTGACCTGGCCCTTGGCCGGGGCGGCGGGCGCGGAGGCGAGCGCGGGGGCGGGGGCCGCCCCGGCGCTCGGCTGCTTGGCGTCGTGGCGCTCCGGCCCGGCGCCGGTCAGGACCTGGGTGAGCATCCAGCCCGCCAGGCAGGCCGGGGCGAGCGCGGCGACCCCCACGACGAGGGTGGAGCGGCGCGCGAACCAGGGCAGGTCCGGGCCGGCCGGAGCGGGGGAGTCGGCGGACTCGGGGGGCTGAGGGCTGTCTTCGTAGCGCACGCCGCGATGCTAGACCGGGAGCCCGGGTCGGTCTGTGCTCTGCGCCATCCGAGGGCGTGGTGTGCTTATATGCCCGCCGGGGTCGGGCCGATCGTCAGACGCCCTCGCCGACGCGGCGCAGCACGCGGAGGGAGTCCGTCACCGAGACCTCCTCGAAGGCGCCCGAGGCGAGCGCGCGCAGGTAGATGCGGTACGGGGCCTGGCCGCCGTCGGCCGGGTCCGGGAAGACGTCGTGGATGACGAGCGTGCCGCCCACGGCCACGTGCGGGGCCCAGCCCTCGTAGTCGCCCGACGCGTGCTCGTCGGTGTGGCCGCCGTCGATGAAGACGAGGCCCAGCGGGCCGCCCCAGGCGGCCGCGACCTGCGGGGAGCGGCCGACGATCGCGATCACGTGCTCTTCGAGACCGGCCCGGTGCAGGGTGCGGCGGAAGGTGGGCAGGGTGTCCATCAGCCCGATCTCCGGGTCCACGACCGTCGGGTCGTGGTACTCCCAGCCGGGCTGCTGCTCCTCGCTGCCCCGGTGGTGATCGACCGTCAGGGCCGCCACCCCGGCCTCGCGGGCGGCGTCGGCCAGCAGGATGGTGGAGCGCCCGCAGTACGTCCCGACCTCCAGCAGCGGCAGCCCGAGCGCGGCGGCGGCCGTGGCCGCCTCGTACAGGGCGAGGCCCTCCCCTACGGGCATGAACCCCTTGGCGGCCTCGAAGGCGGCGAGGGTCTCCGGCTTGGGAGTGGCGGCCATGGGGTCCTCCGGCGTGAGCGTGTCTGACGTTGACGAAGACGGTGGCGGCCCATGGTGCCTTACCGCCCGGTAGCGGACCAGGGCGGGGGCCGGTCAGTGGTCGAAGTGCGCTCCGAAGCCGAGGCCGGCGGTCGGGGCCAGGCCGACCTGGGCGGGCAGGATCAGCCGCGAGCCCGTCCCGCCGATCTTCGTGCCGGTGGACGGAAGGTAGGTGACGGAGCCGCTGTTGACCCCGTCCGCGTCGGACGCGCCGACGATCAGGTCCGCCTTGCCGTCCTTGTTCGCGTCCGTCAGTTTGACCTCGGCGCCGAACTGCTCGGCCCGCCGCGCGTCCCCGGGCACCCCAGCGGAGGAGCGGTTGAACGCCACCGCACCCTTGCTCGTGACCAGGCCCGCCGCCGATCCCGGGAGCACGTGGACGGCTCCGGCGAGCGCCACGGTGCCGACGGTCTCCCCGTACGAGCCGACCGCCAGGTCCTGGAAGCCGTCGCCGTTGACGTCGCCGAGCGAGAGGGAGACGCCGAAGCCGTCGCCCTGCTCGTCCGCGCCCGGTACGCCCGGAGTGTCCTGGTGGATGGCCACCGGCTTCGCGGACGGTCCGGCGGCCGAACCGTACGAGACGAGGATCCGGCCGCCCTTGGCCGCGCCCCTGTCACCGATGACGACGTCGGCGAACCCGTCGCCGTTGATGTCCCCGACGGCCTGCGCGAAACCGGCCCCGAGGGGCTTCGCGGCGTCGGGGACCAGGCCGGTGGGGCTGCCGGGCACGTAGTGGTTCAGGCTGGACACGACTCCGCCCAGCACCAGGTCGTCGCGGCGGTCCCCGTTGACGTCCCCGCTCACGATGCCTTCGAGGTAGTGCGTGAGGCGGAAGGGGAGCTGGGTCTTCACGGGCGCGGGCTGCGGGCCGGACCTGGCGATGTTCCTGAAGGTGTGGAGCGTGCTGTTGGCGTTCGCGTTGGTGGCGGCGGCCACGACGAGCTCGTCCTTGCCGTCCCCGTCGAAGTCGCCGGCGGTGAGCTTCCCGCCCCACATGCGCCAGGTCCGCTCGTCGTCGGCTTCGGAGAGCGGGGCCGGGTCGTCGAGCGTGACGCCGCCGGTCAGGCCGTTCTTGGATCCCCAGACGACCGTGAGCCGGCCGGCGCCGTCGTCCTCCAGGTCCGCCGTCACGGCCAGGTCGGAGAAGCCGTCGCCGTCGAAGTCGCCGACGGTGCTGACGCTGCCGAAGGCGTCTCCGTACTCGGCGCTGTCGGGCATGCCGGGCGAGTCCTGGGTGAGGAGCTGCCGCTTGGAGGGCGTGATCCCGGAGGCGGACCCGTAGAGCACGACCGCCTGGCCCGCGTACTTCACGTCGCCGACGCTCGCGCTCGGCGTGCCCACGACGACGTCGGCGAAGCCGTCACCGTTGAAGTCCGCCTTCGGGGCGGGGAGCGGGGCCGCGGCCGCCGTCCCGGCCGGCAGGAGCAGGCCGCCACCGGCTGCGGCGGCCACGGTGAGGGCGGCGAGGGCGTTGCGTACGTACGAGGGCATTGCAGGGTCCTTCAGGTGGTCGACTGGTCAGGAAGATCGCGAACGTAGACCGGTGACCAGGGGCGATGGTTGCGGTGGCGGCCCGAGGCGGGTCAGCGATCCGCGTCACACTCGAACCACACCGCCTTGCCCGTGGGGAGCGGGTCCGTGCCCCAGCGGTCGGTGACCGCCTCGACGAGCAGCAGCCCGCGCCCGCCCTCCGCGTGCGGGTCGCCGTCGCGGACGGGGTGAGGTGGATGCGGGTCCCTGTCCGTCACCTCGACGCGGAGCCCCTCGGGCCGGCGCAGGATGAGCACCGTGCAGGCCCGGCCGGGGACGTGGCGTACGACGTTGGCGACGAGCTCGGTCAGCGCGAGCTCGGCGCCGTCGGCCAGGTGGGGCAGGTCCCAGTGGGTGAGGTACGCCCGCAGGATGCGCCGCATGTGCCGGGCCGAGTGCTCACTCACGGTGAAGCCCATGCGGTAGCCGGCGCCAATTTCCGCTGGCGGGTGGTCAGTTGCGTGATTCATGTCACCAGCGTGCGGTGGCGTGGTTACGCTCGGCTATGACGTGAAACGAACGCCGTACGGCGTGTGCTTGGGGGTGACCGTCCCATGGTCAACGTCCGCGATCTCGATCCCAGCGCGTCTCCGCTGGACTACTACGGCTCCGAACTCCGCCGGCTGAGGGAGGATGCCCGGCTCAATCAGGCGCAGCTCGGCACCAGCCTCTTCTGCACGGCCTCGCTGATCGGGCAGATAGAGACGGCGAAGAAGGTGCCGACCCGGGACTTCTCGAATCGGGTGGACGCGGCCCTGGGGACGGACGGGGTGTTTGCCCGGCTGGTGGGGTTGGTGCTGCGGAGTCAGCTGCCGAGTTGGTTCCAGGCGTATGCGGAGATGGAGGCGCGGGCCGAGTACATCTCCTCGTATCAGGCTCAGTTGGTCTACGGACTGCTGCAGACCGAGGAGTACGCCCGCGCGGTGCTCGGTGTGTGGAAAGGGGATGACCTCGACGTGAAGGTGGCCGCTCGGATGGAGCGGCAGCGCATCCTCGTACGCGAGAACCCGCCACTGATGTGGGTGGTGATGAGCGAGGCCGTGCTGCATCAGGAAGTCGGCGGCCGGGGGGTCATGCGAAACCAACTCGCCCGCCTGTTGGACCTGCAGAGGCAGCAGTGGGTGCAGGTGCAGATCCTGCCCTTCGAGGCGGGTGCGCATGCGGGGCAGCTTGGGTCGTTCACTCTCCTGCGATTCGACGACGACCCGGACCTTGTCTATACCGAGGACTTCGTGCAGGGGCATATGACGGCCAATCCACAGGCCCTCAGGGAGGGTTCGCTCCGTTACGATCACTTGCAGGCCGCCGCGCTCTCCGTGGAGAAATCGGCGGCACTGATCGCCCGCGTAATGGAGGAACGCTATGGACACCATCCAGGACCTGTCGGGCGCGCGGTGGCGTAAGTCCTCGTACAGCGGCGACACCGGAGGCGAGTGCGTCGAGGTCGCCGCCCAGCCCTGCCTCGTCGCCGTGCGGGACTCCAAGAATCCCGGCGGGCCCGTCTTCGCCGTCAGTCCTTCCGCCTTCGCGGTCTTCGTGGAGTCCCTGACCCGGTAATTTCGGCGGCTCTATACTCCCCCTCGCGGTCGACGGGGTCGTACAGGGGAAAGTGCAGGGACGCGTATGTGGGAGCTGCGGGAGGCCGTCCTCTTCGGCCTGCTGGTTTACGGCGGGCCGGCGCTGGTGGTGCGGCTCGTTTCGCTTCCGCTGCTGGTGCGGAACCAGCAGGCCGTGCGCCAGCGGGCGTTGGCGGCCCAGAGCGGGAGAGACCCGTCGCCGCGGATCTCGGGGGCGGTCCTCGGGGAGCTGGCGGTGGGGGTCGTCGGGGTCGCCTGCCTGTGGCTGATCCCGAGGTTCGTGTACGTCGACGTTCCCGGCATGTGGCTGTTGATCCTTTCGGCCGGTGGTGTGGACGGGTACGGCCTGATCCTCTTGGGGTTCGGCGGCTTGGGGATCTGGCTCGCAGCCCTCGCGCTGCTGGTGCTGCTGGGCTGGCTGTTCCTCTACTTCCGGACGCAGCGCAACCTGCTGACCCTCGGCATGTCCCGGGGAGTGTGGCGGTCGCCCTCGAACCGGCGTCGGCTGGCCGGGCTGATCGCCCTGCGCGTGGTGTTCGGCGTGCTCGCGCCGATCGGGGTGCTCATGGCCGCGCTGGTGGTCCAGGTCGTCGCCCTCGTGGCCAGCCGAAAGTACCGGAACGCCGCCGCACCGCTGCCGGCCGTGCAGCCCGCTCCGCCAGTGCCGTCGTACGCGCCGACGCAGACCGCCCCGCCCGCCCGGCCCGCGCAGCCTCCCGCGTACGTGCCGACGCAGGTCGACCGGGGTGTCGAGCCCGCGCCGCAGGTCGCGTATCAGCAGCTGCATCCCAACGAGCCGCGGACGATCGGCGGGTACCAGCTGCTCGGGCGGATCGGGGCCGGCGGGATGGGGACGGTGTACCTGGCCCGGCGGGAGGGGTCGGCGACGCAGGTGGCGCTGAAGACCATCCACCCCGAGCTGCTCGACCACGCGGAGCTGCTGCGCCGCTTCGAGCGGGAGGCGGAGGTGCTGGGCATGGTGTCCGGGGCGTACACCGCCCGGGTGCTCGACGCCGGGGTGGACGCCGGGCGGCCCTACCTGACCATGGAACTGCTCGACGGGCGGCCCCTCGACGTCCACCTGCGCGAGCAGGGTCCGATCCGCTCGCCCGAGGCGCTGCGGGCCATGGCGCTGGCGCTGGCCGTGGCGCTGTCCGGAGTGCACCGGCTCGGCCTGGTCCACCGGGACCTCAAACCGGCCAACATCATGCTGACCACCGCCGGGCCGAGGCTGCTCGACTTCGGCATCGCGGCGATCGTGGACGGCACCCGGCTCACCCGGACCGGCGGCGGGCCCGGGACCCTGACCTACATGGCGCCGGAGCAGTTCGGCGACGAGGGCGTCGGGCCGGCCGCCGACGTCTGGGCGTGGGCGTGCTGCGTGGTGTGCGCGGCGCACGGCTCCAGCCCGTTCGCGGCGACCAGTACGGGCGCGGTGATCCGCCGGATCGTCGACACGGGCCCCGACGAGGCCGGGCTGGCCGCGGTGCGGGCGCTCGACCCGGCGCTGGAGGCCGCCGTGCGGCGGGCGCTGACCATCGACCCCGCCGGGCGCCCGGCGGACGGTGCGGCCCTGGTGGAGCTGCTGACGGCTCAGCAGGGGCAGGGTGTGGGTGCCGTGCGGGAGCAGATCACCCAGGGCTGGCGCACGCTGGCGCTCTGATCGCGGGGGCTCACGTCACGAGGGCGACGAACCCCAGGACGTACGCCGCCGCGAAGATGAGCGGGACCCACTGTTCGACGTGGGTCAGCGGCAGGTACTGACGCCAGTTCTTGCCCTCGCCGAGGACGTGCCACTCCGCCTCCGAGTAGACGAAGGCGGGGAGCTTCTTCTCCAGGGCGGCTATCACCGCGAACTTGGCCGCGTTGAGCTGGCGGTAGGACCGCACGGTGACGAACCAGGTGAGGCACTGCGTCAGCAGGATGATCAGGCCGGCCAGTGGGGCCAGTAAGGAGACGTCCTGCCACGTGGTGCCCGTGGTGGTGGTCGCCACGGCGGCCACCACGGCGGTGTTGAGGGACAGGAAGAACGTGTTCGCGAGGCTCCGCCGGCTGCTGACCCGGTCGGCCATCTCCACGTAGGTCTTGTACTGGTCGAGCACCGCGGCCTGGTACTTCTCGCTGTTGTGCGCGTAGTCGGCCGGGGTGACGCGCTTGTTCCAGAGCCTGTCGTCAAGGTTGTCCATGGCGGACAGCGTGTCCCAAGGGGGCGGGCCCGCATCAGTGGGCTGGTGGAAGTTCGGCCAACGGGCCGAACAATGGCTCAAGTTGGGCGGTCACCTCTCGGCCCGTGGTCCAGCCCCAGTGCAACGTGCGGACGGTCACCTCGAACGGGGTGAAGGTCGCCCGCCAGGCCTCGTCGAACGTGATGTATCCCCGCAGCGGGTACTCCCACTTCCTGCCTTTGGCCTGAGGGCCCGGTGTCGGCCAGTCGGGAAGGTGGGGCATGGGCGGCCACCCGGGCCCGGACCTCGCGGCGTACTCCTGTGCGGCCTTGTAGCGGAAGATCTCGTAGACCTCGGGGCCCGTGCAGATCAGAAGGACCAGCCGGGCCGGCGGGACGGTGCGCACGGATTCGGTGAACTCCCAGAGCGTGCCCGGCCCCGGAGCCGCGGACATCATGACGACGTGGGCGCCCCGGATCAGCTCGCCGACCGTGTCCTGCCAGTCGTCGAGCGGGAGGTAGCCGCGCTCCGCCCCGATCAGGGGCAGCCGTTCGCCGGGCCGGCCGATGGCCACCACGCGTCCGAGCCGGCCGATCCGCCGGACCAGGAACTCCTCCTGGGTCAGGCCGCGGAGCTCGAACGGTGCACGCCAGAGCCTGCCGGGCTCGGGAGTGCGCGAGGCCATCACCGGATCGAGGACGAAAGGGCGCAGGTAGAGCACGTAGGGCACCCCGGCGAGCTGCCCGAAGGAGGTGATGACCGTGGCAGTGTGCCGCTTTCCCTGTACGAGGAGGCGGGAACCGAGGTCGAAGACCAGCCAGCCGGCCTCCAGGATCACGAGCCAGATCACCACGCGCAGCCACCAGGGGAGCTGCGCCACGCCTTCGGTCGGTACGAGGAAGAGGGCGCGGCCTGGCGTGCCGCTGATGGCCATGACCACTCCGAGTGCGCGCAGCGCCCAGCCGAGGCCGATCAGCGTGCCGCCTCGGGCGGCCCGCCGGGTGGCCTCCGGTGACTGCGCATGCCCTAATCGAGGGTTCCCGGCCATGAGGTTCCTCCCCTTCGGTGGATCTGTATGATCCGCAGCCGGACGGGGGAAGGGTAGGGCGCGTGGAGCGATTAGGGCACTCCGAGCCGGGTCAGGTGGGGCCGTACCGGGTGGTGGCCGTGCTCGGGCAGGGCGGGATGGGGCGGGTGCTGCTCGGGGTGGCGCCCGACGGGCGGCTCGTCGCCGTCAAGGAGGTGCACGCCGAGCTCGCCGAGGACGACGGGTTCCGGGCGCGGTTCCGGCGCGAGGTGGATGCCTCGCGGAGGGTGTCGGGGGCGTACACGGCGGCCGTCGTCGACGCCGATCCGGATGCCGTGACGCCGTGGCTCGCCTCGCAGTTCGTACCGGGGCCCTCGCTGAGCCAGGCCCTGGAGGCCGGTGGAGCCCTGCCGGAGGATTCGGTGCGGCTGCTCGCCGCCGGGCTGGCGCAGGCGCTGGCCGACGTGCACCGGGCCGGGCTGATCCACCGGGACCTCAAGCCGTCGAACGTGCTGCTCGCCGAGGACGGCGTACGGGTCATCGACTTCGGCATCGTGCGCGCGGTCGGGGACCAGACCCGGATCACGCACACGGGCGCGCTGATCGGGTCGCCCGCGTTCATGTCGCCCGAGCAGATCCTGGGGCGCGAACTGACCCCGGCCGCCGATGTGTTCGCGCTCGGTGCCACGCTGGTCATGGCGTGCACGGGGAGCGCGCCGTTCGCCGGGGATTCCGTGCCGAGGCTGCTGCACGAGGTCGTGAACGCCGAGCCGGACCTGGGGGCCGTGCCGCCCGCTCTGCGCGGGATCATCGCGCCGTGCCTGGCCAAGGACCCGGCCGCGCGGCCGTCGCCGCAGGAGCTGCTGACGATGGTCGGCCGGATCGCGCCGTCGGCGGATCCGTGGCCGGAGGCGGTGCGGGGGCTCATCACGGCGCAGCGGGCCGAGATCGCGGGGATGGTGGGGGCGGAGGGCGGGACTGCCCCCGTCAAGGAGGGCGGCTGGGTCGAGCGGCCGCGGCGGAGGTGGAGCCGGAAGGTCCGGGGGCTGGTCGGGGCGGGGCTGGTGGCCGCTCTGGTCGTGTGCGGGCTGACGGTCGGGCGGCCGGTCGTCGAGGGGGCCTACTTCATGGTGGTGCCGGAGGACGTGCCGACGCCCGGAACCGTCCCGCTCTCCCAGGTCCAGGACCGGTACCGGCCGCAGGCGATGACCTGCCCGGAGCTCGCGGTGGGGATCACCGTGCCGGCCGGATTCGACCCGCCGAGCGGGTACGGATTCACCGAGAAGGGCGGCAAGTGGTCCGGGCCCAGCAACCTGTGCGTGTGGAAGAACAAGGGCGGCGACGAGGTCTACCTGGCCTGGCGGCTGTTCATCGCCGAGCCGGGGGGCAAGACCGGGGCCGAGCAGGCCAAGGAGGGGCACGAGGGGTTCTACGGGAGGGGCAGGACCTCGCGGGACTTCGGCCTCGGCTACGCCGAGGAGGCCATGTGGCTGCCGCCGGACGACAAGGACGACTACAGCTGCGTGCTGTACATCAGGGACGTCAACCTCATGGCCTTCGTCTCCGTCAAGGGGCCGGGCCACCCGCCGGGTGACGGGTGCAAGGACGTCGCGAAGACCGCCGGTCGGGGCGCCGTAGCGGCGATTCCGCGCCGGTGAGGGCGCTCCGGGAGACCGACCCGCAGGCGGTGGGGCCGTACCGGCTGCTCGCCGAGCTGGGGCGGGGCGGGATGGGGCGGGTGCTGCTCGCGTCCGGGCCGGACGGGCGGATGGTCGCGCTCAAGCAGGTGCACGCGAGGCTGGGCGCCGACGAGGCCTTCCGGGCGCGGTTCCGGCGGGAGGTCGCGGCCTCGCGGAAGGTGTCCGGGGCGTTCACGGCGGCCGTGATGGACGCCGACCCGGAGGCGGCCACGCCCTGGCTGGCCTCGGTGTTCGTGGCCGGGCCGGCGCTGGGCGCGGCGGTGGAGGCGGCGGGGGCGCTGCCGGAGGCGGTGGTGAGGCGGCTCGGGGCTGGGCTGGCGACGGCGCTCGTCGCGATCCACCGGGCGGGGCTGGTCCACCGGGACCTGAAACCGGACAACGTGCTGCTCGCCGAGGACGGGGTACGGGTCATCGACTTCGGGATCGCCCGGCCCGCGGAGAGCGGCGGGGACGCGGCCGAGCTGACGCAGACGGGGATGGTCGTCGGTTCGCCCGCCTTCATGTCGCCCGAGCAGGCCGAGGGGAAGGAGCCGGGTCCGGCGAGCGACGTGTTCTCGCTGGGGTCGGTGCTGGCGATGGCGGCGTCCGGGCGCAGCCCCTTCGCGGCCGCCTCCACCCTGGGGACCCTGTACAACGTGGTGCACGCCGAGCCGGAGCTGGCGGGGGTGCCGGACGGGCTGCGGCCGCTGGTCGAGGCCTGCCTGGCCAAGGACCCGGGGGCCCGGCCGAGCCCGGCGCGGCTGCTGGAACTGATCGGGCCGGTGGCCCCGGCGGGTCCGGTGGGGCCCTCGTGGCCGCCTGCCGTGCTCCGGCTGATCGCCGAGCAGCGGGCGGCGGTGGCCGGGCTGGTGCGGGGTGGTCCGGACCGCGCGGGGGCCGGTGCCGGTACGGGTACGGGGGCCGGGTCCGGTCCGGAGGACCTGACCGTGCCGCTGGACCGCCGCCGGCCCGCCGGGCCGACCGCCGTGCTGCCGCCGGGTGGCCTGCCCCCGGCGTCCGGCGGCCGGAGGTCCCGTGCGGCGGTGTGGGCGGCGGTGGCGGGGCTGGTCCTGGTCGGGGGCCTCGGCGTCACCGCGTACGCGCTCCGGCCGGACGGGAGCGGCGCGGAAGGCGGTGGCGGGAAGGCGAGCGCGTCCCCGTCGCCGACCGCCCCGGTGGAGCCCGACCGGTACACGAAACTGGCCGAGTGCTCCGAGGTGGCCGCGAAGTTCGGGCTGCCCGACCGCTACGAGGACGCCGACGCCCACTCCGACCACGGGAGCTCCGCCCGCGCGGAGTGCCGGTGGCTTGGGACCCACGAGGTGGGCGGGGAGCTCCGCTGGGACCCGCATCCGCACGCCGCCGTGCGTTGGGAGATCGAGATCGGGCACGCGGCGGGGGAGAGCGGGACCGCGCGCCAGAAGGGCAGGTTCACCATGTACGCGGGCATGGGCCTGCGGTTCGCCCCGGGCCTCGGAATCGGGGAGGAGACGTACTGGGACAAGCCCAAGGAGGGCGAGACCTGCGTGCTCGCCGTCCGCGACGGCAACCTCGTCATCCGGGTCGCCCTGGGCGGTGAGGAACACCCAGCGGCCTCGTGCGAGTCCGAGGCCATGAAGGCGGCGAAGACCGCGCTGGCGTCCGTACCCCGCTGACCCCGCCGGGCGCCCGCCGCACCCCGCGGCGAACGGAACACGTTCCGATCTGACCTTCCGTCAGAATGGAACGTGTTCTACTCTGCCGCGCATGGGCATCGGAATCACAGCGGAACAGCGGGAGTTGGCCGAGGCCGTGCGCGGCTGGGTCGGGCGGGCCGTGCCTCCCGAAGAGGTGCGCAAGCTGCTCGACACCCCGCCGCAGACCGGCGCGCGGCCCGCCTACTGGGACGCGATGGGCGCGCAGGGGCTGCTGGAGCCGCACCTGGAGGGCGGGACCCTGCTCGACCTCGCCGTCGTCGTCGAGGAGGCCGCCCGGGGGGCGCTGCCCGGGGCGTACCTGCCGAGTGCGCTGGCCTCCGTACTGCTCGACCGGGCCGGGGCCGAGCCCCTCGCCGGGCGGGTCGGGGCGGTCGCGCTGGGGCCCGGGACGCTGACGGCCGTCGCCGTCGAGGGCGGCGGGTACCTCCTCGACGGGCTCGCGCCGCCCGTGCTCGGCGCCGGCGAGGCGGACCTCGTCCTGCTCGCCGCCGAGGCCGCGCACGGCACCCGCTGGTTCGCGGTGGACGCCGCCGCGCTGGACATCCGTACGCACGACAGCGCCGACCCGACCCGCCCCACCGCCGAGGTGCACGCCCGCGGGGTCACCGCCGGCCCCGACCGGGTACTGGAACTGGACGCGGCCCTCGTACGGGACCTCGCCTGCACCCTCTTCGCCGCCGACGCCTGCGGCACCGCCGCCTGGGCCCTGCACACGGCCGCCGAGTACGCGAAGGTGCGCGAGCAGTTCGGGCGGCCCATCGGGCAGTTCCAGGGCGTCAAGCACCTGTGCGCCGACATGCTCGTCAGGTTGGAACAGGCCCGGGCGCTGGCCTGGGACGCCGCGAACGCGACCGAAGAGCCGGCGCGGGTGCGCTCGCTCACCGCCGCGCTCGCCGCCGGCACCGCCCTGGACGCCGCGTACTCCTGCGCCAAGGACTGCATCCAGATCCTCGGCGGCATCGGCTTCACCTGGGAGCACGACGCGCACGTCTACCTGAGACGGGCCGTCGTCGCCCGGCAGCTGCTCGGCTCCGGCGACGGCCACCGCATCCGGGCCGTACGCCTCGCCGCGGGCGGTGCGCGGCGCGAGCTGAAGCTGGAACTGCCCGCGGAGGCGGAGGAGTACCGGGCGCGGGCCCGTACCGCCATCGAGGACGCGTGCGGGCTCGACCCGGCCGCGGCGCGCCGGATCCTGGCCCCGACCGGCTACGCGGCCCCCTACCTCCCGCCGCCCTACGGTCTGGGCGCCGGCCCCGTCGAGCAGCTCGTCGTACAGGAGGAGATGCGCAAGGCCGGGGTCAGGATCGCCGACCTCTCCATCGCCACCTGGGTCGTGCCCTCCCTGCTCGCCTACGGCACCGACGCACAGCGCGAGGCGTACGCCCTGCCCACCCTGCGCGGGGAGCTGACCTGGTGCCAGCTCTTCTCCGAGCCGGGCGCGGGATCCGACCTCGCCTCGCTGCGCACCAAGGCCGAGCGGACGGAGGACGGCGGCTGGAAGATCAACGGTCAGAAGGTGTGGACGAGTTCCGCGCACAGCGCCGACTTCGGGATCCTGCTGGCCCGTACCGACCCGGACGCGCCCAAGCACAAGGGGCTCGGCTACTTCGTCGTCGACATGAAGAACAGCCCGGGCATCGACATCAGGCCGCTCAAGGAGATCAACGGCGAGGCCCTCTTCAACGAGGTCTACTTCGACGACGTGATCCTCCCGGCGGACGCCCTGGTCGGGGCGGCCGACGGCGGCTGGAAGGTCGCCCGCAACACCCTCGGCAACGAGCGCGTCCACATGGCCGACCTGATGAGCTTCGACACCGGCCTGGAGGCCCTCATCGCCCGCTCCGCCGACCTCGACGGGGCCCACCGCGCCCGCATCGGGGCACTGGCCGCCGAGGCGCACGCCCTGGCCTGCATTGGACTGCGGACCACCCTCCAGCAGGTGTCGGGGCTGGAGCCGGGCGCGGGTGCGTCCGTACGCAAACTCGTCCAGACCCCGCACCAGCAGCGGACCGCCGAGCTCACGCTCGAACTGCTGGGCCCGGCGGGCGCCGTACGGGAGGGGGCGGGGGAGGGGGCGGTGCACGGGATGCTCATGTCCCGCTGCCTGACCATCGCCGGAGGCACCACGCAGGTCCAGCTCAACGTCGTCGCCGAGCGGATCCTCGGCCTTCCCAGGGACTAGTCAGGAGTCAGCGGAATGAAGTCGTACATCGTGGGCGTCGGCATGACCAAGTTCGAGAAGCCGGAGTCGCGGGACTGGCAGTACTGGGACATGGCGAAGGAGGCCGGGACCGCGGCGCTCGCGGACGCGGGGGTGGACTACGGCCTGGTCGAACAGGTGCCGGTCGGCTACTGCTTCCAGGCCTCCACGGCCGGCCAGCGGGCGGCGTACGAGCTGGGCCTGAGCGGGGTCCCGGTCTACAACGTGAACAACAACTGCGCGACGGGCTCGACGGCGCTGATGATGGCGCGGCAGTTCGTCGAGGGCGGGATCAACGACTGCGTGCTCGCGCTCGGCTTCGAGAAGATGAAGCGCGGAGCGCTGGGGGGCGGGGCGGACGGGGGCGACTTCAAGACCTCGCCCGTCGCCCGGCACTACGGGATCATGGCGGCCGGGCACGGCTTCGAGATGTCCCCGCCCACCGCGCAGATCTTCGGCAACGCGGCGCGCGAGCACATGGAGCGGTACGGGACCACGGCCGCGCAGCTGGCGGCGGTGGGCGCCAAGAACCACCGGCACTCGGCGAACAACCCGAACGCGCAGTTCCAGGACGTGTACTCGGTGGAGGAGATCCTCGCGGCGAAGGAGATCCACTCGCCGCTGACGAAGCTCCAGTGCTCGCCGACCTCGGACGGGGCGGCGGCGGCGCTGGTGGTGTCGGAGCGGTTCGTCGTGCGGCACGGGCTGCACGACAAGGCGGTGGAGATCGTCGCCCAGGCGATGACCACGGACACGGACGAGTCCTTCTCCTCGGGCTCTTGCATCGACGTGGTCGGCAAGCCGATGTCGGCGGCGGCGGGGCGGCAGGTCTTCGCCGCGTCGGGGCTGGGCATCGAGGACGTGGACGTGATCGAGCTGCACGACTGCTTCTCCATCAACGAACTGCTGACGTACGAGGCGCTCGGCATGTGCGAGGACGGCGCGGCGGGGAAGCTAGTGGAGTCGGGCGCGACGACGTACGGCGGGCGGTGGGTGGTCAACCCGTCGGGTGGGCTCATCTCGAAGGGCCACCCGCTGGGGGCGACGGGGCTGGCGCAGGCGGCGGAGCTGGTGTGGCAGTTGCGGGGGGCGGCTGGGCCTCGGCAGGTCGAGGGGGCCAGGGTGGGCCTTGCCCACAACATCGGGCTGGGCGGGGCGGCGGTGGTCACCCTGCTGCGCAAGTAGCGGGCCGGCTGCGCTGAAGCCCGGCTCCGCCGGGACCTGGGGCTCCGCCCCAGACCCTCCCCCAGACTCCGTCCGCGGGGGCTCGGGGGCGGAGCCCCCGCAGCGGAGCCGCACCCGTACCCCAGCCGGGAGGTCAGGGGCGGAAGACTCCGCGCCACGTCCACCCCGCCGCGAGGACCGCGTCGCGCAAGGGGGCCTTCACCTCCGCGGAGCTGAAGGAGGACTCCTCCTTCAGGCGGCGGCGGCCGTCCTGGTCGCGTTCGACCGTCCACTGCTTGGAGACCGAGCCCACCGGCCCGCGCGAGTACTTGAGGCCCGTCCCGTTGAAGGTCAGTTCCCCGGACTCCGGGGTCTCCCACTTCTCGTCGAGGGCCCGGACCTCGCGCGCCGCCGGGACCAGCCGCAGCCGGGTCTGGCCGCGCTTCAGGTGCCAGGGGCCCTCGGGGATCCGCCACACCGCCACCAGGTCGGCGCGTTCCTTCGGGGTGCCGTTGCGGAGGACGAACCGCATGTCCGGGCCGTCGAGCGAAAGCAGCGCGGCCCGGACCTCCGCGGCGGACAGGGGCGTGATGCCGCTGCCGGGGCGCCGCGTGCCGGTCAGTTTGTCGAATAGGCCCATCGGGCCAACCTATCGCCCGCCCTTCCTCAATTCGCACCGGCCGTCCACGCATTCACGCCGCAGCCGGCCCCGGGAAAGGGTCTGCGCCAGCCCGATGGCCCAGCACATCGGGCACCCGCGCAGCGCCAGCACCCCGACCGGCGCCAGCAGCAGGCTGACCGGCCCCCACAGCGGAAGGAGCGCGAAGGCGCCGATCAGCGAGCCGAATCCGACCGCGCCGCGCACCAGGTGGCGGGGCAGGGAGGCGCTCGCGAAGTCCCGCCCGCCGTCAGCGGTCCGCACCGTCACCGCCGCCTTCCGGGACAGGGTGCAGGGCGAGCTGGACGGCCGCGCGGGCCCGGTGCAGCCGGGACTTCATCGCGGCGGTGCCGATGCCGAGCGCATCGGCGGTCAGGCGTCCGCTGAGGCCCTGGATGTCCCGCATGACCAGCACGCTGCGCTGGTCCTCGGGCAGCGCGGCGACCGCCCGTGCCACGCGCGCCGCTTCCAGGCGCAGCACGACCTCGTCCTCGGCGGACATCACGGCGCGGCCGTCGTCCGGCACCGGGGCGGGGCCGCGCGGGATCGCCGACCGGGCGCGCCGCAGGCACTCGTTGCGGACGATGCGGAACATCCACGACGCCAGGGCGCCCGAGGCCCTCAGCATTCCGATCTTGCGGTACAGGATGATCAGCGCTTCCTGCGCCGCGTCCTCGGCGTCCTCGGGCGAGGCGCACAGCGTGCGGGCGAACCGGCGCACGTGCGGGTGCGATCCGGAGACCAGCGCGGTGAGCGAGTCGACGTCGCCCCGCTGCGCGGCGGCGATCAGCGTCGCGGCGGGCCAGGTCGGGTCAGCCACGGGCCCGACCCCGCTTGCGCAGGACGACGAACGTGCACGTGCAGAGCAGGACGACTGCGACGGCACCGGCGATGACAGCGATCACGACAACCTCCAGGTCATGTTCCGACGAAGTCGTCGGCACACGCATAAGAGGCGAGGGTGCCCGAAAAGGATTCACCCCGGATCCCCGGCTTCATCCCAGGCTGGGATCGATCACCGTCTCGCCCATCGAGGCCCGGCGGATGGAGTCCGCGAGGTCCTCCACCGGCCCGTCCCGCAGCACCAGTCCCGCCGCGCCGGCGGCGAGTACGGCCTCGGGCAGGCCCGGATGCGCCGATCCCGTCAGGACCAGGACCCGGCACTCCGGATCCTCCGCGAGCAGGGCCGCCGCGGTGGCGACCTCCTCCACCAGCGCCACCACCGGCCGCGCCGTCAGGTCCCGTACGACCTCGATGTCCGGCTGGAGGCCGAGCTGGAGCGCCAGGGGCGGGTTCGGCGGGTCCAGGAGGACCCGGAGCGCGCGGGTCTGGCGGTGATCAACGGGCATTTCATCCACGCCGAAACCCTATCTGACGTGAAGTCAGGAGTCTTCCCAAGTGCCGGGGCGTGCGTTATACATTCCCTCACCGGCCGGAACTGGAACGCGTTCTAGAACCGGCCGCCCCGCATACGACCTCGGTGCGGCCGACGGTGCGGACGGCCGCACCGAGGTCTTCCAAGAGCAAGGCCCCAGAGCAAGGCCCCAGAGCAAGAGCCAAGAACAGGGAGCAGCATCCTCATGCCGATCGATGCCGCCAAGGCCCTCGCCGCAGACCCCCGCCAGGGGGACATCGGCTGGGACCACAAGGACATCCAGCTCTATCACCTCGGCCTCGGCGCCGGTACTGCGCGGAACGGGCAGAGCCTGGCGACCGACCCCGACGAGCTGCGCTACACGCTCGAATCCAAGCTGCACGTGCTGCCCAGCTTCGCGACCGTCGCCGGCGCCGGCATGGCCATGCTCGGCGGCCTCGGCGCGCCGGGCATCGACGTCAACCTCGCCATGGTCCTGCACGGCGGCCACTCCATCGAGCTGCACCGGCCCATCCCCGTCAAGGGGCAGGCGACCTCCAGTTCCAAGGTCGCCGCCGTCTACGACAAGGGCAAGGCGGCCGTCATCGTGCTGCGCTCCGAGGTCGCGGACGCCGACGGGCCGCTGTGGACGAGCGACGCGCAGATCTTCGTACGGGGAGAGGGCGGGTTCGGCGGCGAGCGCGGCCCCTCCGCCAAGGAGGAACTGCCCGAGCGGGCCCCCGACCGGGTCGAGGAGCGGCACATCCGCGAGGACCAGGCCCTCCTCTACCGGCTCTCCGGCGACTGGAACCCCCTGCACGCCGACCCCGAGTTCGCCAAGCTCGGCGGCTTCGACAAGCCCATCCTGCACGGCCTGTGCTCGTACGGGATGACCCTCAAGGCCGTCGTCGACACGGCGCTCGGCGGGGACGTGTCCCGCGTCCGCGCCTACCGCACGCGCTTCGCCGGGATCGTCTTCCCCGGCGAGACGCTGCGCATCCGGATGTGGCAGGAGCCCGGCCGCGTCCAGGTGTCGGTGACCGCCGCCGAACGGGACGACGCACCGGTCCTCGCCGACACCGTCGTCGAACACGCGTAAGCACGCGTAAATCCAGACCTTGTAGAAGGAGCCGCACCGTGCGCGCAGCACTGCAGAGCGAGATCGGCCAGGACAAGCTCGAAGTCGTCGACGACATGGAGGCCGTGGGCCTCGGTCCCGGCAAGGTGAAGATCCGGGTCAAGGCCACCGGCCTGTGCCACTCGGACCTCTCCGCGATGAGCGGCATCCTGCCGCAGCCCGCCCCCTTCATCCCGGGCCACGAGGGCTCCGGGGTGATCGCAGACGTCGGCGACGGGGTCACCAGCCACAAGATCGGCGACCGCGTCCTCGTCTGCTGGCTGCCGCCGTGCGGCCACTGCCCGTCCTGCAAGCGCGGCCAGGGCCACCTGTGCCTCGCCAGCCTGGTCAACGCGGGCACCCCCAACTTCAAGCGCGCCGGCGGCGACATCTTCGGCTTCGCCGCCACCGGCACCTTCGCCGAGGAGCTCGTCGTCGACGCCGCGTGCGCCGTGCCGATCCCCGACGACGTGCCCTTCGACATCGCCGCCCTCATCGGCTGCGGAGTCACCACCGGCCTGGGCGCGGCCATCAACACCGCCAAGGTGGAAGCCGGTTCCTCGGTCGCCGTCATCGGCTGCGGCGGCGTCGGCATATCCGTCATCCAGGGTGCCAAGGTCCAGGGCGCGGCGCAGATCATCGCCGTCGACCCGGTGGAGTCGCGGCGCGAGGCGGCCCTGAAGTTCGGGGCGACGGAGGCGGTCTCGCCCGACGCCTTCGACGACGCCAAGAACCGCATCACCGCCGGCGAGGGCTTCGACTACGTCTTCGAGGTCGTCGGCAAGTCCGCCACCGCGCAGACCGCCTACAAGATGACCCGGCGCGGCGGCAGCGTCGTCATCGTCGGCGCGGGCGCGCTGGACGACAACTTCCAGATCGACATGTTCTCGCTCTTCTTCGACGAGAAGAAGATCCTGCCGTCGATGTACGGCGGCGGGGACGTGCTCCGCTCCTACGAGCGCACGATCGCCCTGTGGCGGGCCGGCCGGGTGGACCTGGCGAGCCTGATCACCCACCGGGTGCAGCTCGCGGAGATCAACGACGCGCTGGACCAGATGCGTACGGGCGTGGCCCTGCGCACCTGCATCGAACTCTGACGCTCCGCCGACCAGCTCTGAGAGGAACCGTACGGATGTCACTGCCACTTGAGGGACTCTCCGCCATCGTCACGGGCGCGGGCCGCGGGCTCGGCCGGGCCGAGGCGGTCGAGCTCGCGCGGCTCGGCGCGAGCGTGGTCGTCAACGACTTCGGGCAGCCGGGTCGCGACGGCTCCGGGGAGGCCTCGGCCGCCCCGGCGGAGGAGGTGGCCGAGGAGATCCGCGCGGCGGGCGGCCAGGCGGTGGCGCACCTGGGCGACGTGGCCGACTTCGACCAGGCGCGCGAGCTCGTCGAGCTGGCGGTGAGCACCTTCGGGAAGCTCGACATCCTCGTCAACAACGCGGGCATCCTGCGCGACCGGATGGTCTTCTCGATGTCGGAGGAGGAGTGGGATTCGGTGATCCGGGTCCACCTCAAGGGCCACTTCAACACCACCCACTTCGCCTCCGTGCACTGGCGCGAGCGCTCGAAGGCGGCCGGCGGACCGGTCTACGGCCGGATCGTCAACACCTCCTCCGAGGCCTTCCTCGGCGGCTCGGCCGGCCAGCCGAACTACGCGGCGGCCAAGGGCGGCATCGTGGGCCTGACCACGTCCACCGCCCTGGCCCTCGCGAAGTACGGGGTGACGGCCAACGCCATCTGCCCGCGCGCCCGTACCCGGATGACCGAGGACGTCTTCGCCGGCTTCCAGGTCCCGGAGGAGGGCAAGCTCGACGCCCTCGCCCCCGAGCACGTCTCCCCGCTCGTCGGCTACCTGGCCTCACCGGCCTCGGCGAAGGCCAACGGCCAGCTGTTCGTCGTGCACGGCGGGATCGTGGTCGTGATGGAACGCCCCAAGGTGGCGGCCAAGTTCGACACCTCGAAGGAGGCCTTCTCCTTCGAGGAACTGGACGAGCTGCTCACCCCGCACTACGAAGCCCGCCCGGCGAACGAGACCTTCGCCGCCGCGGAGGTCCTGGGCCTCAAGCACGGCTAGCCGTCTCTTTCGGATACCCGCGCGCCCGGCCCCGGCCGGGCCGCACTCACACCGGCCCCGCCCCGGAAGGCGTGCCCCGACGGGCGCCGGTCAGCGGGTCGGGACCCCCAGGGCCTGCTGCAGCGGGACCGGCCGGGGTGCGGCCGCCGCGGGCGGGTCCAGGCGGATCGGTGGGGGAGGGGCCGGCGGGAGGGACATCCCGAGGATTCCGCACGGGGCCTCCGGGGTCGCGTACGGGAGGTGCAGGCGGCCCTCGGGGGTCCACAGGCCCGTGCCGCCGAGCCAGCCCGCCGGGGAGCCGAGCCGGAAGACGTGCCGGTCGGCGGGGCGCCACAGGGCGAGCCCGGCCTCGCCCACCCGCAGCGCGACCCCGCAGGTCTCCGGCATCAGGGCCTGGCCCGGCTGCACCGCGAACGGGGTCGTCTCCTCCTCCAGCCGCAGGCACTCCGGGAAGCGCACCGGACGGGTGCTGCCCAGCACCCCCCACCCGAGGCGCGGTTCGCCGGGGGCGTCGGAGCGGATCAGGAGCAGCCCGCTGTCCGCGTCGGCGAGCAGCAGCCGGTCCTCGCTGGCCTCGGCGATCTGCAGCAGCGGGGAGACCTCGCCGCCCCGCCCCAGGTCCACCGCGACGGCCTTGACGGCACCGGCGCCGCCCTCCGGCTCCCGGTCCAGGGCGAGCATCCGGCCCGCTCGGTCCAGCCAGACCCCGCCGGAACACCGGCCGGGGATCCTGGCCACCTCACCGAAGGCGCCGCCCGCCACCTGCCACACCGTCGTCCCGGCATCGCCGACGGCCAGGGCGAAGGCGCCGAGCCCGTCCGGGCACGGCGGGAGCAACCGGACCCGTAGCCCTTCCTCCGCCTCCACCGAGCCGAGCTGGAGCTCCCCGGTCCGGGGCCCGGCCGCCGCGCCCGTCGGGTACAGCAGGGCGAAGGCGTGCCGCTCCGCGACCCGACGGTGGATCAGCACCCGCCCGTCGGCCAGCGCGAGCACCTCGCTGTCGGCCTCCTCGGGCTGCGCGAGCGGCAGCGGCACCGCGTACGCCTCGGCCCCGGCCAGGGTCCAGCGCTCCGCGTACAGCGCCTCGCCGTCCCCGGCGAGCCGGGCGGCGTACGACCCGTCCGCGGCGATCGTGAACGGGGCCGTGGTCGTCACATCGATGGCACAGACAGTCATCCGTGCGTCACCTCCGGCGAGGACGCTAGTTTTCGCACTTCCTGCCGAACAACACCCCCAACTCCGCTTCACACATACGGGTGTCCGGCCGGCGATTCACCTGTGGTGGAGGAGGCGGTTGTGCTGTGCGGCATCGGGGCGTCCGGGGTGACCCGATGCTCAAGTGACGGAGACCCCCGCCGGGGACGGCTCTGGCTCGGGATGTGCACCGAGTCCGAGCCGTTCCCGCACGGCCAGGCTCAGCGCGTGCTTCGCACCCAGTGCGCGCGTCGCGTCCGGGAGCAGCTCGCGCCACCACCGGCGGGCCGAAGCCTCCCCGTGGACCGCCGCGATCCCCGCCGCGTACGCGAACCGCCCGCGCAGGGCCAGCGGGTCGTCCGGCCCGAAGAGGTCCAGCCGTGCCCGCACCGCCCCGTCCAGCAGCGGCAGCGCCTGCGCCGCCAGGCCCTGCTCGGCGAGGGCCAGGGCGTGCCGCAGCCGGGCGTCCACCACCAGCTCGTCCTCCCGGCCCCGTACGCGCTCCAGCTCCGGGGCGATCTCCTCCCACATGTGCAGTCCCCGCACCGGATCCAGCGCGGTGGTCGCCCGCGCGAGCAAGTACCCGCCGCGCAGCAGCAGCTCGGCGGCCTCCGCGCCCTGCGGCGCGTCCAGCGGCCCGGCCCCCGCCGCCAGTTCCGGCAGCAGTTCCGTCAGCAGGGCCACCGCCTCCGCGGGATCGCCCGCGCCCTCGGTGTGCTCGGCCAGCCGCAGCCGGGCCAGCAGGGTCACCGGATGCCCTTCGCCCAGCTCCTCGGCGCAGTCCCGGATCAGCACCCGCCACGCGGGCAGCGACTCCCGGGGGGTGCCGGCCTGCGCGATCCAGTCGGCGATCACGGTGCGGGCGGCGTACGCGTCCTCGCTGCGGGCGTCGAGCAGGTTCAGCAGGTTCGGTACGAGGACCCGCAGTCGGCCCGCCGCCTCCGGGTCCCCCGACAGGCGGTGGATGGCCCGGGCCAGCTCGCGGCGGGCGTCCGCGCCGAGCTCGCCGACCGTGCGCTGCTCGGCGTCGAGCAGCGGGATCAGGGTGCGCCACAGCTGGACCGCCCGGATGTACTCCCCGGCGCCGGCCAGCTGGGCGACGTGCTGGTAGCGGGTGTGCAGGGTCAGGCTGTCGGTCTCGCCGAGCACCCGGCGCAGGTCGCCGGTGATGTCGGCGTACAGCTCGGCGGCCTCGGCGACCGCTCCGGCCCCGGCCAGGTACCAGGGCAGCAGGCAGCGCGCGTACAGGGTGCGCCGGTCGTCGGGGCCGTACAGCTCGGCCATGAGCGGGACGAGCTCGCCGAGCAGGGTGGCCGCCTCGGCGACGAGCCCGTCGCGGGCGTAGGCGCAGGCTAGGTCGAAGCCGATCTCGACGGTGAGCGGGTCGTCCGGGCCGAGGAGCCGGATGGTCTCCGTGATCAGGTCGGCCAGCAGCAGCCGGGCGATGCCCGCGTCGTCCTCGCCGCGCGCCTCGGCACCCCGCTCGCGCAGCCCGGCCCGGATGCGCGCCGCGAACTCCTCGGCCGGGTCGGGGTCGGCGAACTCGCCCTCCAGGACCTCGTTCTCGTCCTCGTCCCCGCCGGCCACGTCGTCCACGCCGTCCGGGTCCCGCGGGGGAGCGGCCGCCGCGTCGGGCCGCGTCGGTTCGTACTCCCGCTGCCGCGGGAAGGCGAAGGGGGGCGGGTCGGCGGCGGGCCGGTGCGCCGCCGCCGCGAACTCCGCGGCCAGCCCCCGCAGCCGGTCCACCACCGCCCCGGCGTCCGCCGGCCGGTCCGCGGGATCCTTGGCCAGCAGCTCCATGACGAGCCGGTCCAGCCCCGGCGGCACCCCCGGGTGCAGCTCGCCGGGCGGCGGCGGGGTCTCGTGCACCTGCTGGTACATGACCTGGAGCAGCCCGCGCTCGGCGGTGAAGGGCGGTCGCCCGGTGAGCATCGTGTACAGCAGGCAGCCCAGCGCGTAGAGGTCCGTACGCCCGTCGACCGGTCCGGCGTTGCACTGCTCGGGCGCCATGTAGGCGGGGGTGCCGACCATCCGGGCACCGGTCAGCCGGGTGTGGTGGGTGTCGTTGTCCTCCAGGAAACGGGCGATGCCGAAGTCGAGGAGCTTCACCAGCCCGCCGTAGGTGATCATCACGTTGCCGGGCTTGAGGTCGCGGTGCACGACCCCCGCCTCCGGCCCGTGCGCCGACTCCAGGGCCAGGGCGATCTGCTCCGCCCAGGACAGGGCCTGCGGTACGGACGGCAGCGCGCGGGTCAGCTCCTCGGCGAGCGAGCGCCCGCGGACCAGCTCCATCACGATGTAGACGAGCGGTACGTCGTCCTGCTCGATGCTGTTGTAGTCGTACACGGCGACGATGTGCGGGTGCGCGAGCCGCCCCGCGGCCGTGGCCTCCCGTCCGAGCCGGGACACCAGCTCGGGCACCAGCGCCGGATCAGCCTCCTCACGGATCAGCTTGACGGCCACCTTGCGGCGGATCCGCCGGTCGATGCCCTCCCAGACCTCGCCCATGCCGCCCACGTCGAGGCGCCGGACCAGTTCATAGCGGGCATCCAATAAATCCCCGGCGTGCATGGATCCCCCGAACCCCTGTCCGATCTGCTGGTGCAGACAGTATCGGGATCGGCCCGGGCAGGAGGCGGGTCCCGGCAACCGCCGGTAACCTCCCCCTTTGCCCGGGAGGCGGTGCGGCAGGCGGTGCGGCAGGCGGTCCGGCCGGTGGTGCGGGCAGCGGTGACAGGCCGGTCCTGACCAGGATGGTCGCCCCGGACGGTAGCCTTGGCCCGTGCCCCGTCTCTCTGAAGTCATCGCCGCGCTGGACGCTCTCTGGCCCCCCTCGCGGGCCGAGCAGTGGGATGCCGTCGGCACCGTCTGCGGCGACCCCGATGCCGAGGTCTCCCGGGTGCTGTTCGCCGTGGACCCCGTACAGGAGATCGTCGACGAGGCGGTCAAGCTGGGCGCCGACCTGGTCGTCACCCACCACCCCCTCTACCTGCGCGGCACCACCACCGTCGAAGCCGGCACCTTCAAGGGCCGCGTCGTGCACACGCTGATCAAGAACGACATCGCGCTGCACGTGGCCCACACCAACGCCGACACCGCCGACCCCGGAGTCTCCGACGCCCTCGCCGGCGCCCTCGACCTGCGGATCACCGGCCCCCTCGTGCCCGACCCGACCGACCCCACCGGCCGCCGCGGCCTGGGCCGGCTCTGCGAACTGGACCACCCCGAGACCCTGCGCGAGTTCGCCGCGCGCGCCGCCGCCTGGCTGCCGCCGACCGCGCAGGGCATCCGCGTGGCGGGCGACCCGGACATGCTCATCCGTACCGTCGCGGTCAGCGGCGGCTCCGGCGACAGCCTCTTCGCGCAGGTCCGCGCCGCCGGCGTGGACGCGTACCTCACCGCCGACCTGCGCCACCACCCGGTGTCCGAGGCCCGCGAGCAGAGCCCGATCGCCCTCGTCGACGCCGCGCACTGGGCCACCGAGTGGCCCTGGTGCGAGCAGGCCGCCGCGCAACTCGACGCGATCTCCGAGCGCCACGGCTGGGGCCTGCGTACCCACGTCTCGCGCACGGTCACCGACCCCTGGACGGTGCACGCGCCGTCCGTCACCTCACCTTCTATCTCTGGAGCCCCCAACTGAACGCCGAGCCCGCCGACCAGATCCGACTCCTCGACGTCCAGGCCCTGGACGTCCGGCTGTCTCAGCTCGCCCACAAGCACAAGTCGCTGCCGGAGCACGCCGAGGTCGACTCGCTGACCAAGGACCTCAGCCAGCAGCGCGACCTGCTCGTCGCCGCGCAGACGCAGGCCAGCGACGCGGCCCGTGAGCAGACCAAGGCGGAGCAGGACGTGGACCAGGTGCGCCAGCGCGCCGCCCGCGACCAGGCGCGACTGGACTCCGGCGTGGGCGTCTCGGCCCGGGACCTGGCGAACCTGCAGAGCGAGGTCGTCTCCCTCGCCAAGCGGCAGGCCGACCTGGAGGACGTGGTCCTTGAGGTCATGGAGCGCCTGGAGGCCGCGCAGGAGCGCGTCACCGAGCTGACGGAGCGGGTCTCCGCGCTGGAGGCCAAGCTGACGGACGCCACCGCGCGCCGTGACGCCGCCACCGGTGAGCTCGACGCCGAGGGCGCCAAGGTCATCAAGGACCGCGAGGTCATCGTCGGCTCCATGCCGGCCGACCTGATGGCCCTGTACGAGAAGATCCGCGTCAAGCAGGGCGGGGTCGGCGCCGCGCGCCTGTACCAGCGCCGCTGCGAGGGCTGCCGGCTGGAGCTCGACATGGCCGAGGTCAACGAGATCAAGGCCGCCGCCCGTGACCAGATCGTCCGTCACGAGAACTGCGGCCGCATCCTGGTCCGTACGGCGGACTCGGGCATCTGATGTCGCCGATGTCGCCGATGCCGCGGTTTGTCGTGGAGGCGGACGGGGGCTCCCGGGGCAACCCGGGGCCTGCCGGCTACGGCTCGGTCGTCCTGGACCCGGCGACGGGGGAGACGCTGGCGGAGCGCGCCGAGTTCATCGGCGTCGCGACGAACAACGTGGCGGAGTACAAGGGGCTGATCGCCGGCCTCAAGGCGGCGCGCGAGCTGGCGCCGGACGCTCGGGTCCTCGTCCGCATGGACTCCAAGCTCGTCGTCGAGCAGATGTCGGGCCGCTGGAAGATCAAGCACCCCGACATGAAGCCGCTCGCGGCGGAGGCCGCGCGGATCCTGCCCGCCTCCCAGGTGACCTACGAGTGGATCCCGCGCGAGGAGAACAAGCACGCGGACCGGCTCGCCAACGAGGCGATGGACGCGGGCAAGCGCGGCAAGCAGTGGGAGCCGTCGGCCTCCACCGCCGCCCTCGACCACTCGGCGGCCCGTTCCCTGTCGACCCCACCCCCGTCCGGCCCGCCCGGCGACGCGGCGGCGGGAGCCGCGGCGGTCCGCGCGGCCCTTGCCTCCGGCGGGGGTACGAGTAGTGGTGCGGGCGCCCTCGGCTCCGGCGGCGCCACGCGCACCCGTGCCGCGGCGACCGCACCCGCACGCGGCGGCTCCGCCGAACCGGCGGGCGCCGACACGCTGTTCGGCGGAGCCGGGCCCGGGCCCGGGCACGCCACAGGCGGCGTCGGCACGCCTCCGGCCGGCACGGCCCAGGCCGCCTCCGGCGCGACCGCGGGCGGCACGGGCGGGACCGGCGGGGACGGTGCCCGCGGCACCGCCACCGGCACCGCCGGTTCCACCGGAACGGGCTGGGGCCCCGACATGGGGGCGCCCGCGACCTTCGTACTGCTGCGGCACGGTGAGACCGCGCTCACCCCGCAGAAGCGGTTCTCCGGGAGCGGGGGTACCGACCCCGAGCTGTCACCCGCCGGGAGGCGACAGGCGGCGGCCGTCGCCGAGGCCCTCGCCGCCCGCGGCACCGTGCAGGGCATCATCTGCTCTCCGCTGCGCCGCTGCCGCGAGACCGCGCAGGCGGTCGCCGACCGGCTCGGCCTCGACGTCACCGTCGAAGACGGCCTGCGCGAGGTGGACTTCGGGGCCTGGGAGGGCCTGACGTTCGCCGAGGTGCAGGAGCGCTTCCCGGAGGACCTCCAGGCCTGGCTGGACTCCCCGAAGGCCGCCCCCACCGGCGGCGGCGAGAGCTTCATGGCGGCCACCCGCCGGATATCCGCCACCCGGGACCGGCTGCTCGCCGCCCACGCGGGCCGTACGGTGCTGCTGGTCACGCACGTGACCCCGGTCAAGATCCTGGTCCGCCTGGCCCTGGGCGCCCCGCCGGAGGCCCTGTTCCGCATGGAACTCTCCGCGGCCTCCCTCTCGGCGGTGGCCTACTACGCCGACGGCAACGCCTCGGTCCGGCTGCTGAACGACACCTCGCACCTGCGGTAGCCGCTGCCCGCGCCGAAAGGCCCCCGCCCCCGTCACCGGTGTTCCGGAGGCGGGGGCGACGGCGTTCACCGTGCCGGCATCAGGGTGCGGACTTGAGATGGCCGAGGGCCTCCACGGACCGGCCCAGGGCGCGCGCCATGTTGCGGGCGTCGGCCTGGGCGGACCGGACCTTGTCGCTCGCCTCCCGCGCGTACTGGCCGGGGAGCCTTCGCTCTCCGTCCGCGGTGGCCCAGTCGTCGTCGCTCCGGTCGATCTGCCGTGCCAGGTGGCCCAGCGCGTCTTCGAGGTGGCGTGCGAGGTCGAGCAGGCTCCCGGTCAGGGAAGCGATGTCGGCGGGGTTCGCGTGAGCGTCGCGGGAGGCGGATGTCGCTTCGGCGAGGTCACGTATGAGCGCGGCGGCGGCGGCCGCGGCGGGGTGATCGGTCATGAGTGCGAGCGTGCCTCATGACGCGCCCCCGCGAGGGGTGTTCGCGGTACCTCGAACGGAGTGGGACGGGCAGACGAGCCGGCCTGTACGCCGGGTTCTTGAGTCGCCCCCGCTTTGACCTGCGCAAACGGGAAGCGGACCGGGTGTGACCTGCAAGGACAGGCCACAGGGGCGCACGGAGGATCACGGAGGTTCACACCCCCGAATGCCCCCGAACGCCCCGGGGTTGTAGCTCACGCGGAAGGCGATGGGACACCCCGTTTCGGGCAAACGAAAAGGCCCCTGTCTGTACGCGGAAGCCTTGGCGCCGACCACCAGGGTGAACTCCCCGGGTCCACCCCGGCTACGACGGTCATCGCTGCGCCCGCCGACAGGCCGGTGCCGCGTCCACCACCTGGGTCCGGAAACGGGAGCGGCCCCCACGCAGAAATGCGATGGGTCGCCGGCAAGCTCACCGGCCGGCAGGCGGGAGCACGCCCTTCTTCCGGGCCTCCGCGATCCACCGGCCGGCGGTCGCTTCCGACTTCGCCCACCGGGTGGCGATGGCACGCCGCGGTGGGATGTTGCGCTCGGTCGCCCACCGGTAGACCTCGGCGACCTTGGCGAGGTGCTCGTCGGCGCCGCCGTACGGGCGGCCCTCGGCGGCTGGTGCGGGCTGAACCTGACCGGCGATTTCGGCCGTCCGGGCTTCGGCGGCAACCCGGAGCAGCCGGTCCAGGGGGAGCCGGCGCAGCCACGTCGCGGTCACCGGCTGATCGTTCGGAGCCTTGACGTAGAACCCGTTCGGCTTCGAACCGCCCGTAGGGAAGCCGATGATGAAGCTGTGGCCCTCGAAGCCGGGGAAGTCCTCCACCGTGACCCCGCTCCCACTGTTCTTGACCTTCACGCCTCACCTCTCACCACAGATTTGATCGCCTGTCTGTCTCAGGCGCGTGCAACTTTGACGCAGGTATGTCAACATGATGCCGCCCCTGCCGCATTGCGCCGCACCGCATGACCTGGGGAAACCATCCTTTTCACAAGGACCCCGCATGTCCGAGTACCCGCCGCAGCCCTCGCAGTACCCCGCCCCCAAGCAGGGCATGTCCACCGGCAAGAAGATTGCGCTCGGTTGCAGCATCCCTGTTCTGGGTCTCGTCCTGCTGGCCGCTTGCGGCGCCATGATCGGACCGGCCGACAAGAAGGACGAGAAGCCCGAGACCAAGCCCGCCGCCGCGAAGCCGACCCGCGCCGCGCCGACACCGTCCGGTGGCGACATCCCCGCCTGGGTGACCGCGATGGAGGGCGCCGGAGTCAAGTTCGAGGACAAGGGCGCGACGTTCACCGCCCGGCGGCCCCGAGGCCTTCAAGGACTGGAAGGGCACGAACCACCGCGCCAGCGAGCCCGGCCTCTACCTCAAGGCCACAGCGGGCACCTACGCCAGTGACGGAGCGATCCGCACCGTCCGCTGCAAGGCCCAGGAAGCCACCGGCGAGGAACAGGTGGTGGTGACCTTTTTCAAGACCTGCGTCACCTCCCTCGCCCTCCCTGGCCTGGACCCCGCCCAGGTGACCGCGTTCATCGACCAGAACGCCCCCGGGAAGCTCGCGTCCTCGTCCGGCACCAACCCCGCCATCCTCGAAGCCGGGGGCGTGCACATCCGCATCAGCGACGACGCCCAGACCGGCGCAGCCGAACTCGCCGTCGAGCACTGACCCCTACTCAGGA
Source organism: Streptomyces sp. NBC_01351 (assembly GCF_036237315.1). GTDB lineage: Bacteria > Actinomycetota > Actinomycetes > Streptomycetales > Streptomycetaceae > Streptomyces. Next base: position 5,888,564 of record NZ_CP108356.1, read on the forward strand.
GCACACCCCATGACGACACCCCCGCCTTACGGGAACTCGTACCCGCCCCAGCAGCCCCACGGCCAGCAGCAACCGCCCCCGTACGGCTACGCTCCGCAACAGCACTACGGGCAGCAGTCCGCGCCCCCGCCCCCGCCATACGGCTACCCGCCGCAGCAGGTCCACGTCGCCAATCAGCACACCCGCACGATGCACGGGCCCGGCTGCCTGATGACCTGCGTCCACGCCACCATGACCCTGATGACGTTCGGGCTGTGGTACCCGATCTGGCGCCGCGCCAAGCGAACCTCGCGCCACTACTGACCCCGGCGACAGCCGACTCGCCCACCCGGAGCCCCCGCCCCCGAACTCACGACCCGGCGGGGGCCTTCACCAACAACTTGGAGTTCCCCGCCATGTCCATGTCCACGCCGCCCAGCCCGGACCACATGCCGCCACAGCCCCCGCAGCCGCCCGCGTACGGCTACCCGCACCCTGGATCGCCTGCCGATCCGGCATGGCCGGCACCCGCACCGCAGCCCCGAAAGTGGTCCACCTCGGCGAAGGTCGTCACCGGCGTTGCCGCGCTCGCGCTGGTCGTCGGGGGCACCGCCCTCACCACCTTGGCCCTCACCAACAACCCCGAAACCACCACCACGGGCAGCGACAAGGCGAGCGCACCCACCGACTACCGGGCCGACAACCTGAGCGCCGACGAGAAGGCGTTCTTCGAGGTCATGTTCAACGAGTCCCGCAACAAGGACGAGCTGTCCAAGAAGACGGCCGCGGAGATAGCTCAGATGGTCACTTTGACCCGCCTGGCATGCGCGCTGCCCGAGGACGAGCGGGCCGACGCCCTCGCGAAGGACAAGCCCCCCACCAACTCCGACACGATCAACAAGGCGTTCAAGGACCACCTGTGCAAGGGGGTCCCGGCGCCCCTGGAGACGCCGGCCGAGCCCACCAAGGAAGACCCGTCGCAGGGCCACACCGGTGACGTGGTCATCACCAAGGCCGGGAACAAGCCGGAATACGGCATCAAGAAGTACGAGGCCAACTACAAGATCACCAACTCCGGCACCCAGGCCGCCAGCTACTGGATCAAGTTCGAGGCATACGACAAGGACGGCGACTTCCTCGGAGAAAGCCACGCGTCGGCCAAGCGCCTCGGAGTCGGCAAGTCCGAGACCGGCGACGTCACCTTCTACGACCACACCATCAAGGAGCAGGACCCCGCCGTCATCGCCTCCGTGAAGGTCAAGGAAGTCACGTACTGCGACGGGACCTCCACCAACTACATGTGCGCCTCGTTCAACAACTGACCACCCAGCGCCGGCCGATCGACCCGCCAGACGTTCCACCCGTACTGGCGGGAGGCGGTGGAGAAGGCCGGGGTGGACCCGGACGCGCGGTTCCACGACCTCAAGGGGTTCTACACCCGCGCGCTCGCCACGTCCGGCAACCACGACCCCAAGACCGTCCCGCGCCTGAGCCGTCACGCCCGGTTCGAAGAGACCTGGGACACCTACGCCGAGACCGGCGCGGGGGCGGAGGAGGTGAAGGTCACCGCGTTCTCGTCGGCGTTCACCATCACGGGTGACGCAGACACCGCCGCGGCGTCCGGGTAGCTGCCCAACTCCCGGGATGGGGGAGCCAATCACCGGCTGCGTATGGCAGCATGCTCTTCGTCATTGCCTAGCTGAACGCGTCCGGCAGCGGTGACACGGACCAGATGGTAAATGGGCCGCGTCGCACGTACCGGAGACGCTCCCGAAATGCCCCCGCCGTGCCGGGAAGAGTGGGATCCCCGCTCTGACCAGGGCCAAAGCGGGGACGGCAGACGAGCCGGCCTGTACGCCGGGTTCTGTCGCCCGGTGACCTCGCGGTCGCCGGGGAGACGGCCATCCATCTAGGACCGGCGTTGCCGCCGGCCTCGTGCGGTCTACCCGCGAACTCGGGCGGGCAGCCCTCAAGCGTTCGCGCAGACCCGTCCGAAGACGGATCCTCTTGACCTTGCTCCAGGTGGGGTTTACCTAGCCGCCTGGGTCGCCCCAGGCGCTGGTGGTCTCTTACACCACCGTTTCACCCTTACCGAAGGCCGAAGCCCCCGGCGGTCTGTTTTCTGTGGCACTGTCCCGCGGGTCACCCCGGGTGGGCGTTACCCACCACCCTGCCCTGTGGAGCCCGGACGTTCCTCGGCGGGATCCGAGGATCCCGACGCGGCCGCCCGGCCGACTCGTCTGCCGTGGTGGCCATGTTACCTGCGGCGAGGGTCGCGCTTGACCTTGACGCAGCGGCAGGGTTTCTACTGGGGCCATGCGGATCGGAGAGATCGCCGCGCTCGTCGGGGTCACCACCCGGGCGATCCGGCACTACCACCATGTCGGGCTGCTTCCGGAACCGGAGCGGCGCCCCAACGGATACCGGGCCTACGGCGTCCGCGACGCCGTCCTGCTGGCCCGCGTACGCAGGCTCACCGAGCTCGGGCTGAGCCTCGACGAGGTGCGGGACGTACTCGTGGACGACGCCGGGCGCGAACTGGCCGAGGTACTGGAGGAACTGGACGCCGACCTGGCCCGGCAGCAGGCCGAGCTCGCCGAGCGCCGGCGGCGGCTCGCCGTGCTGCTGGCCGCCGGGCCAGGGGACGCCGAGCCGCTGTCGCCAGCGCTTGCCGCGCTGCTGGCGAAGGCTCCCGAGACCGCCTCGCGGGCGGCGGCCATGGACCGCGAGCACCTGGAGCTCCTCGACTCCTCGGGCGCCGGCGGCGAGGCGCTGTACGCCGCGCTCGGACCGCTCGCCGCCGATCCCGCCGTGCTCCGGCTGTACGAGCGGCTGGACGAGCTGGCCGAGGCCCCGGCCGACGATCCCCGGATCCCGGGGCTGGCGGCGGAGTTCGTGGCGGCGGTGCCCGACGAGGTGTTCGCGGCGGTGCGCGGCGACGGGGCGGTCGTGGCCGGGTTCAAGGAGGCGCTGCTCGCCGAGTACGCGCCCGCGCAGGCGGAGGTCGTCCTGCGGGTGATGGAGGCGTTCATGGAGAGGGGGAGGGGATGAGTGGGATGAGTGGGATGGGTGGGATGAGTGGGATGAGTGGGGTGGGTGCGGTGAGTGGGGTGAGTGCGGTGAGTGCGGTCAGGGGGATGCGCGCCGCCCGGATCGCCGTCACCGCCGTGGTTCCGGCGGAGCTGTTGCTCGTCGTGTGCCTGGTCGCCGGGGTGCGGCTGCCGGGGTGGGCCCTGGTCGTCGCCGAGGGGCTGGTGCTCGGGGTGCTGCTGCTGGAGGCCCGGGTGCTCGGCCGGCTGTACGCGGACCGGCGCGCCCGCGGTGCGCGGCGCGGGGAGGCCGCGCGGGAGGCCGTGCGGGCCGTCGTACCCGTGCAGGTGCGCCGGCTGCTGGTGCACGAGCTGCGGGCCACGGCCTCGCTCGGGTGGTGGGCGCTGCGGCGCAAGCACGGGGTGCGGGCCGGGGACCTCGCCGCCGGGTACACGGGCCCGCAGACCGCGATGATGTACGGGATGCTCTTCGTGTCGGTGATCGAGACCGTCGCGCTGGCCTTCCTGATCCCCTGGCCGGCGGTGCACCGAGTGGTGCTCGTCCTCGACGTCTACGGGGTCCTGATCGTGCTCGCCCTGCACGCCGCCTGTGTCGTCCGGCCGCACGTGGTCCGCTCCGACGGGTCCCTGCGGATCCGCTACGGCGCCCTGTTCGACCTCGTCGTGCCGCCGGACGCGGTGGCCTCCGTACGGGTGGACCGCCGCTACCCGGAGGGCCGGCTGGTCACCGTCTCCGAGGACGGGGTGCTCGACCTGATCGTCGGCAGCCAGACCACGGTGACCCTGGAGCTGACCCGGCCCCTCCCCTTCACCCGCCCGCTGGGCGCCCGGGGAGAGGCGCGCGTCGTGCGCTTCCACGCCGACGACCCGGCGGCGCTGGTCGCGGCCCTGAAAGAAGCGAAGGCCGTTACGCCGTAGCGAAGAGGATCTTCGCCGTCCCCGGGTCCGCCTGTGTGAGGCGGACCCGGACGCGTTCGCCCAGCGGGAGCTCCTCCCGCGCGGACTCGACGCGGCCGACCACCGCCGGCTCCTCCAGGTGGACCGTTCCCACCAGCGGCTCCCGGTCCTTGACGTCGATCACCGTGGCCTCGAAGGTCTCCCCGACGCGGTCCTTGAGCACGGCGGCCTCGACGAGGTCCACCGACTCCCGCTCGGCGGTGTTCGCCAGCCGGGTGCCGTCCGCCATCCGGTCGGGGAGCTCCGCGAGCGCGTCCACCGCCCACTGCGGGGGCTCGGCCCCGGCCACCGCCGCCACGCACAGCTCGCCGGAGTACCGGTCGGCGAGTCGGCGCAGCGGGGCGGTGCAGTGTGCGTACGGGGCCGCAACCGCGGAGTGGATCGCCGGGTCCGGGGTCTCGCCGCCGGTGAAGACCGTGTAGCCCGCGCCGCGCAGCAGGGCGGTGCACTCCTGGAGGAACGCGGCGTGGGCGGGGCGGTGCGGATCGAGGGAGCGGACGAGTTCCGCGTACGGGACGTGGTGCGGCCAGTCGATCCGCAGGGCCTTCGCGGCGCGCCGCAGTTTGCCGACGGCGCCGTCGGGGGCGTTCGGCAGGGTGCGCAGGATGCCGGTGCCGGCGGCCAGCATCAGGTCGGCCGCGGCCATGCCGGTCATGAGGGAGATCTGCGCGTTCCAGCCGTCCGCGGGCAGCGGGGCGCGGTAGGTCAGGGCGTACGAGTCGTCCCGTACGACGATCTCCTGCTCGGGCACGTTGAGGGAGATGCCGCCGCGCTCCCGCTCCAGGGCCTCGCGGAGCCGGCCGATGTCCTTGAGGAGGGCGAGCGGTTCCTCGGCCGTGCCGGAGTCGATGGCCTTCTGGACGCCGTCGTAGTCGAGTTTGGCCCGGCTGCGGACCAGGGCGCGGCGCACGTCGGCGGTCTCGACCCGGCCGTCGGCGTCCAGGTCGAGCTGCCACAGCAGGGCCGGGCAGGTCTGGTCGGGCAGCAGGCTGGCCGCGCCCTCCGAGAGGACGGCCGGGTGCAGCGGGACCTTCCCGTCGGGGAAGTAGAGGGTGGTGACCCGGCGGTGGGCCTCGGCGTCGAGGGTGCCGCCCGGGGTGACGAAGGCGGCGACGTCGGCGATGGCGTAGTGGACGCGGTAGCCGCCGCCGGATCGTTTCGCCAGGTGCACGGCCTGGTCGAGGTCGACCGAGGTCGGCGGGTCGATGGTGAAGAAGGGGATGTCGGTGCTGTCGAGCTCGGGGAGGCGCGGGTGCGCGGCCGCGTGCTCGGCCTCGGCGAGGACCGCCGCCGGGAACTCCCCGGGCACCTCCAGCTTCGTCCGCAGTTCACGCAGCGCGGCCCGCAGGGCAGCCCCGTCTGCGCCGGTCATGTGCATCTGACGGCGTGGCATGGGTCGAGCCTAGGCCCTGGCCGGGCGGTTTGCGCGGTTCAGGGGGTTTCGTCGGTTGGGTCCGTGGAGGTCGAGCGGGGTCGGCGAGCCGTCTACCCTGGCTCGGGGGCCGCATCCCCTGCGTCGTGCCGTACTGAAGGAGAACCACCGTGCTCGTGCTGCTGCCGCCGTCCGAAGGAAAGGCCGCCGGCGGCTCCGGCGCACCCCTGAAGCCGGAGGCGCTGTCGCTGCCCGGGCTGGCCCCGGCCCGCGCGGCGGTGCTGGAGGAGCTGGTCGAGCTGTGCGGGGCCGACGAGCTCAAGGCGCGCGAGGTACTGGGCCTGAGCGAGGGCCTGCGGGGCGAGGTGGCGAAGAACCTGGAACTCCGCTCGGCGGCGGCCCGCCCGGCGGGGGAGATCTACACGGGCGTGCTGTACGACGCGCTGGGCCTGGCCGACCTCCCGGCGGAGGCGCGGAAGCTCGCCGAGCGCTCGCTGCTGGTCTTCTCGGGGCTGTGGGGCGCGGTACGGATCACCGACCGCATCCCGTCGTACCGCTGCTCGATGGGCGTGAAGCTGCCGGGGCTGGGGGCGCTGGGCGCGTACTGGCGGGCGCCGATGGCGGAGGTCATGCCGGAGGCCGCAGGGGAGGGGCTGGTGCTGGACCTGCGGTCGGCGGCGTACGGGACGGCGTGGAAGCCGAAGGGTGAGGTCGCGGGGCGGACGGCGACCGTGCGGGTGCTGCACTCGCAGATGGTGGACGGCGTGGAGAAGCGGTCCGTGGTGAGCCACTTCAACAAGGCGACGAAGGGGCGGCTGGTCCGTGACCTGCTGCTCGCGGGCATCGCCCCCACGTCCCCGGCCGAACTGGTCACGTCCCTCCGGGACCTGGGCTACGTGGTCGAGGCGGAGGCCCCCGCGAAGCCGGCCAAGGCGTGGGCGCTGGACGTGGTGGTGACCCAGATCCACCACTGACCTCCCGGTGGGGCGGGGTGGTTCGGGGTGCGCCCGGCTCGCGGGTGCGGCTCGAGGATCCGGGGCCCTGCCCCAGACCCCGCGCCTCAATCGCCGGCGGGGCTGAAGGTGCCGCTGCGCGGCACCCTGGGCTCCGCCCAGACCCGCTCCTCAAGCGCCGGAGGGGCTGGATTTCGTCCGGCGTGAGCTTGCACGTGCACGCAGCCCAACCGTCGCTCGAGCGGGCCGGATTGCCCGAAGGGCAATTCCAGCCCCTCCGGCGTTTGAGGAGCGGGGTACGGGGCGGAGCCCCGGATCTTTGAGCCGCGCCGGCGATTGAGGCGCGGGCTCGGGCGGACCCGGAGGCCCGCGCAGCGGCACGGCGGCGCGGCGGCTAGGGGGTGGCGCCCGCGCGGGCGGAGGCGTCTTCCTGGGCCAGGCGGCGAAGGGCCGCGAACATCGTGTCGCCCACGACCGTGCCCACCGCCACCGACTCGACGAGGTCCTCGCGGCCGGAAGCCCGGGACGCGAACGCCATGTCCGCCGCCGCCACCCGCTCCGCGGCGTCGGCGTACGTCTCGAGCACCTCCTCGAAGCGCCCGTGTCCCGTCCGGGACAGCGCCGCCAAGGCCGAGGCGAGGGCCTCCCCGGCCCGGCAGCCCGGGTTCACCGCCCAGCCGCGGTCCGCGACCAGCCGGGCCACCTTCGTCCGGGCCAGGGCCGTTTCCGCGTCGGACTCGTCGCGGCCCGTGGACGGGACCAGCTGATCCGCCACCGTGCCGAGCAGCTTGTGGACCGGCTTGTCCTTGTCGTCCACCGCGGTGATCACCTCGCGGATGGCGGCCACGGAGAGCCCGCCCACCTCCAGGAGGGCGCGGATCAGCCGCAGTCTGCGCTCGTGGGAGTCCTCGTAGCTGGCCTGGTTGGGGCTGCTGAGCTCACCGGGCGGGAGCAGCCCCTCCCGCACGTAGTACTTGATCGTCGGTACCGGGACCCCGGTCCGTGAGCTCAGCTCTCCGATGCGCATGCCCGCGTCCGTTCCTCGATCTCGGTCTTCGTGCTCTTGTTTTCCGCCGCCCTCATCATAGATAGTGGCACTACCGGATAGCGGCAAGTGTCACTATCCATATCCCGTCTTGGAGGTCTCGATGGAGTTCTCGTCCTTACGCACGTGGCACCGCCCGCTGGTGGTCTTCGCCGGTGCGATGGTGTTCTGGGCCGCCGGCTCCGCGGTCGGACTCTTCCTCGACGACCGGATGCTCGTCGGCGCCCCGATCTGGGCCAAGCCGTTCAAGTTCTCGGTGTCGTTCGTCGGTTACGCACTGAGCCTGGCCTGGATGATCTCCCTGCTCGGCCGCGCCCGGCCCCGCCTGCACCGGCCGGCCTGGTGGGCGGGCACGGTGGTGGTCGCCACGAGCGTCATGGAGATGGCGCTGATCACCCTTCAGACGTTCCGTGGCCGGCAGATGCACTTCAACCACACCACGCCGCTCGACTCGGAGTTGTACAACGCCATGGCCCTGACCGTGGTGGTGCTGTGGACGGCCACCCTCGTGATCGCCGTCCTGCTCTTCCGGGCCCCGCTCGCCGACCGCGCCACCACCTGGGCGATCCGGATCTCCGCGGTCCTCGCGCTGGCCGGTGCCGGACTGGGCTTCCTGATGACGCAGCCCACGCCCGAGCAGCGGGCGGCGGCCGGTGACGGCGAGGCCCCGCTGGTCGGCGCGCACAGCGTGGGCGTGCCCGACGGCGGCCCGGGCATGCCGCTGACCGGCTGGTCCACCACCGGCGGCGACCTGCGCATCCCGCACTTCGTCGGCATGCACGCCATGCAGCTGCTGCCGCTGTTCGTGCTCGTCCTGGCCGCCCTCGCCGCGCGCTACGCCCGGCTGCGCGAGGAGCGGGTGCGGCTGAGGGTGACCCTGGTGGCCGGAGGTACGTACGCGGCCGTGGTGGCCCTGCTGACCTGGCAGGCGCTGCGCGGCCAGCCGCTGACCTCCCCGGACGCGACGACGCTGGGCGCGGGCGCGCTGGTCCTGGCGGCCGCGGGCCTCGGGACGCTGCTCGCGCTCAGGCCGGGACGCCGGCCCGCGCTGGTGACGGCGGCCTGAAACAGGCCCTAGCGGCCCAGGGGCCAGGCCACCGCGGCCGGGGCGTGGTCGGTGGTGCCCGCGTACTGGGCGCAGGCGTCGGTCAGGGTTTCCAGCAGGGTGAGCGGGTCCGGGAGCGGGTGCTCCATGTCGCGGATCCAGGTCACCGCGTGCTCACCGGGGAGGGCCGCCGGGGGAACCAGGACGTAGCTGCCGCGGCAGTGCCAGCGCAGGCCGGGGTGCTCGTCCATCGTCTCGGGGTGGCAGTCCAGTTCGCAGGGCCACCACTCGTCCTCGTCCTCGGGGGTGCCGCGGGTGGCGGTGAAGAAGAGCATGCGGGCCTGGTCGCCGGTGCCGCCGGACTCGGCGACGGGGCCGACCTCGATGCCGGCCTCCAGCAGGCGGGTCAGGGCGTCGGTGCCGGCTTCCAGCGGGACGTCCAGTACGTCGTGGACCATGCCGGTCGCCGTGACGAAGTTGGCCTCGGGCTGGTTGCGGGCCCAGCGTTCGACCTGGGCGCGGTCGGTGGTCGACTGGGACTGCCAGGCGAAGGAGAGCGGATGTCGGGCCGGCGTGGGACAGCCGATGCGGTCGCACGAACATCGGTGGTCGGTCGGATGGGCGGCGGGGGCGAGCGGCAGACCGGCGGCGGCGACCGACAGGAGGAGCGCTTCGCGCTCGCGTCCGGGGTCCTCTTCGGCGGGTTTCCGGCGCCGCAGCAGCCACTGGGAAAACCTGCTCAGCTCGCCGCGCGTGACGCGGCCGGACTCAGACCCCATCTATCCCCTCACCAAACCTTGCCCCGGCAGACCCTGGCACCCTGGCAGACCCTCACATGGTCCCACCATCCTGCGCCCCCGGTGACCGCTCTTGACGACCGGGGGGTTGGGGATGAGCGACCGGCAACCCTCACATAACCACACAATCAGGACGTATGTTCGCCGAGTGTTCGCAATTCAACGGGTGTTCGGGGGGTCTTCGGCGGGTCTTCAGCCGGCGGTGACGTTGGCCACCCCGCCCAGAACCCGGTCCACCAGCGCGTCCGTGTAAGCGTGCGTCAGCGGCGCCGTGCGCAGCAGCCAGCGGTACGTGAGCGGCCCCAGCAGCATCTCCACCGTCAGCCGCAGATCCGTGTCCGGGGCGAGCTGCCCGGCCTCCCGGGCGGTGCGCAACCGGGCTTCGTAGAGGGCGAGCTGCGGCTCCAGCAGCCGCTCGGTGAACTGCGCGCCGAGCTCGGGATCGGTGGCCCCGGCGGCCGTCAGGGCGCGCGCGGGGGCTTCGTACTTCTCGTCGGCGAACTCGTCGACCGTCGCCCGCAGGACGAACTTGAGGTCGGCGGCGAGGTCCCCGGTGTCCGGGAAGCCGGTCCACTCGGCCTCCGTCTCCGCGTCCCCGGAGAGGGCGAGCGAGGCGTCCAGGAGGACGGCCGCCTTCGACGGCCACCAGCGGTAGATGGTCTGCTTGCCGACTCCGGCGCGGGCGGCGATGGCCTCGATGGTCAGCTTGTTGTAACCGACCTCCCCGACGAGGGCGAGCGAGGCGTCGAGGATGGCCTGCCGGGAGCGGTCGCTGCGGCGGGTGGCGTCAGGAGTCTTGGTCATGGCTCGAAACTACCAACCGAGACGTCTCGTCTTCTGCTTGCCCGGTAAACCACCCAATCAGTTCACTGCGGTGTCCAGCTTGAGGAGAGACGATTCTCTCCACACTCGTCGCACGTCGACGTCGTAAGTCGTGAGGAGCCTTCTTTGCGCAGAGACGCCACACCCCGGCGCTACCTGATGTGCCCACCGGCACACTTCAAGGTCACGTACTCCATCAACCCGTGGATGGATCCCACGAAACCGGTGGACCTGCCCCTCGCACTCGCCCAGTGGGAGGGCCTGAGGGACCGCTACCGCGCCCTCGGACACACCGTCGAGACCCTCGTGCCCGACCCAGGGCTGCCGGACATGGTCTTCGCGGCCAACGGAGCCCTGGTGGTCGACGGCCGGGTGCTCGGCGCCCGGTTCGCCTACCCGGAACGCAGCGCCGAGGCCGAGATCCACCTCGGGTGGTTCCGGGAGCACGGCTTCCGGGACATCCACGAGCCGTCCCACGTCAACGAGGGCGAGGGCGACTTCGCCGTCACCGCCACCTACATCCTGGCGGGCCGGGGCTTCCGCTCCAGCCCGCTCTCGCACGACGAGGCGCAGGAGTTCTTCGGGCGCCCGGTCATCGGCCTCGACCTGGTGGACCCGCGGTTCTACCACCTGGACACGGCGCTCAGCGTCCTCGACGGCGACGAGATCATGTACCACCCGGCGGCCTTCTCGCCGGGCAGTCAGGGCGTACTGCGCCGGCTCTTCCCCGACGCGCTGATCGCCGACGCGGCGGACGCGGCGGCGCTCGGCCTGAACGCGGTCTCGGACGGCCGGCACGTGCTGCTCCCCCAGGAGGCGACGGGCCTGTTCGCACCGCTGCGGGACCGGGGCTTCGAGCCGGTTCCGATGGATCTGGGGGAGCTGCTCAAGGGCGGCGGCAGCGTGAAGTGCTGTACGCAGGAGCTGCGGGCCTAGTCCGTGGCCTCGGGGGAGGGCGGGGGCCAGGCGTGGCCCCAGCCGGCGTCCCGGGCGGCCTTGTAGAGGTCGCCCTGGCGCTTGGTCACGTTGACCTTGGCCAGGCCCTCGCTCTCCGGGCCGCACAGCTCCAGCAGGACCAGCCCCTTCCGGATCTGCGGCTTCCGCGTGATCCGGGAGGTGGCCGGCTCCGTCGGGAAACGGGTCGCGGCGACGTAGCTGAACTTCTCGTCCTCGTACGGCAGCGAGCCGCCCTTGACCTGGCGGTGCAGCGAGGAACGGCTGACCCGCGCCGAGAAGTGGCACCAGTCCTGGCCTACCTCGATCGGGCAGGTGCCGTCGTGCGGGCAGGGCGCGGCGACGCGCAGCCCCGCCGCGATCAGCTGGTCGCGGGCCTCGCGGATGCGGAGGTAGCCCTCCGGAGTGCCCGGCTCGATCAGGACCACGGCCTGACCGGCCCGGGCCGCCTCCGCGACGACCGCGGTGCGGGCCTGCGGGGTGAGCTCGCCCAGGACGTAGGAGACCGTCACGAGATCGGCGTCGGGGAGCGCGATCCCGGAGCCGATGACGGCCCGCCGCCAGTCCGCTGCGCGGAGCGCGGGGGAGGGGGAGGCCGCCGCGAGCTCCTTGCCGAGCTTGAGGGCCGGCTCCGCCCAGTCCAGGACCGTGGTCTCGCGGGGGCCGTCCCAGGTGGCGTCCACCGCCCAGGTCGCTGCGCCCGTGCCGCCGCCGACGTCCACGTGGGAGCCGGGGGCCCAGCCGGGGGCCGCCTCCGCGAGGCCGTCGAGGGCGGACCGTACGGCCTCGAAGGTGGCCGGCATCCGGTACGCCGCGTACGCCGCCACGTCGGAGCGGTCGCGCAGCACGGGCGCGTCGGTCGGGGTCTGCCCCCGGTAGCTGGCGATGAGCCGCTCGACGGCGGCGGAGGCCTGCTTCGGCGGGAGCCCGTCGAGCAGCCGGCCGAGCGCGCTGCGGAGGGTCTCGGCGGTGGTGGGGGTGGAGGCGGCGTTCACCTGGGAAGTTTACGGCGCCGCTCGCCCTCCCGGGCCTTTGCCCTCCCGGGCCGGGGGGCGGGGTGAAACTCAGCCCGTCCGGCGTTTGAGGATTGGGGTCCCCCCGGACGGAGTCTGGTGGGGGCACCTCCCAGCGGTAGCTGGGGGAGAGGGTCCGGGGCGGAGCCCCGGGTCTTTGAGCCGCGGCGGAGCCCCGGGTCTTTGAGCGGCGCCGGCGATTGAGGTGCGGGTCCGGGGCGGAGCCCGGTTTCGGGAAGGGGCGGGGTGGGGGAACGGCTCCGCGCAGCGGCCCGGCCGCGCCGCCGCCGGCGGGGTCGGCGGGGGTCGGGGGGTTCCGCCGGGGCCGGGCGCGCGCCGGGGCGTCTCCTCGGGCGTCGAACGGTTCGAGGGGTCGGTGGGCCGAGCCGTGGTTGCGTTCGACGCCCTGCGGGGACGCCCCGACACACACCCGACCCCGTCGGAACGGGTGGGCGGCCCCGGCTGAACCGCGCGGTACGGCTAGGCGGTGGCCTCGCGGGACTGCCACGGCCGGCACAGGGTCAGGAAGCAGCCCACCGAGAGGACCGCGCAGACCAGCTGGACCAGGGCCATCGGGACGGCCGTGTCCTCGCCCGCGATGCCGACCAGCGGGGAGGCGATCGCGCCGACCAGGAAGGACGAGGTGCCGATCAGGGCCGAGGCCGAGCCCGCCGCGTGCGGGGTCCGCATCAGGGCCTGGGCGTTGGTGTTGGGCAGGACCACACCCATCGCCGACATCAGGACGAAGAGGGCGGCGGAGATCGGGGCCAGCCCGACCTCTCCGAACACTCCGGTCGACATGAGGAGGAGCGATGTCGCGGCGATCGTGACCACTGCCAGGCCTACGGCCAGCACCTTGTCCAGGCTGACCCGGCCGACCAGCAGCTTGCCGTTGATCTGGCCGACGGCGATCAGGCCGACGGAGTTGAGGCCGAAGAGGAGGCTGAAGGTCTGGGGCGAGGCTCCGTAGATCGCCTGCACCACGAAGGGCGAGGCGGCGATGTACGAGAAGAGGACGGCGAAGGCGAAGCCGCCGGTGAGGGTGTAGCCGGTGAAGACGCGGTCGCCGAGCAGGCCCCGCATGGTCCGCAGCGCCGAGCCGACGCCCCCGGTGTGCCGGCGCTCGGGCGGGAGGGTCTCGTCCAGCTTGCGCCAGACCATCAGGGTGAGGACGAGGCCCACGGCGGTGAGGACGACGAACACCCCGCGCCAGTCGGAGAAGCGCAGGACCTGGCCGCCGATGAGCGGGGCGATGATCGGGGCGGACCCGGATATGAGCATCAGCGTGGAGAAGAACTTCGCCATCTCGACGCCGTCGTACAGGTCGCGTACGACGGCCCGTGCGATGACGATCGCGGCCGCCCCGGCCAGGCCCTGGAGGAGGCGGAAGGCGATCAGGAGTTCGGCGGAGGGGGCGAGGGCGCAGATCGCTGTGGCCAGGACGTAGACGACCATGCCGATGAGCAGCGGCCTGCGGCGGCCCCACTTGTCGCTCATCGGGCCGATGACGAGCTGGCCCAGCGCCATGCCGGCGAGGCAGGCGGTCAGGGTGAGCTGGATGGTCGCGGCCGGGCTGCGCAGGGCGGTGGTGACCTCCGGCAGGGCCGGGAGGTACATGTCCATGGACAGCGGGGGGAGGGCGGTGAGCCCGCCGAGTATGAACGTCACCAGCAGTCCGGTACGGCGTGCGGCCGTCAGGGGTGTGGTGGCGGGGGCGGTGGTGGGGAGCGATTCGGGCGACGCGGCGCCCGGCGGGGCCGTCGAGGGGCCTCTCTCCGACATACGGAAACTCCAGTCCTCTTGTCTGCTTTTCGCACCCCTGACCGACCCATGCTCTCAGCTATCGGAACGTCCCGGGGTCCGAGCCCGGTGTGACGTACCCTGCGGCCCCATGAACGCAAGTGCCAAGAAGATCGCAGTGGTGACCGGCGCCGGCTCCGGGATCGGCCGCTCCGTGGCTCTGACCCTGGCTGCGGCCGGTTGGGCCGTGGCAGTGGCGGGCCGCCGCACCGAGCCGCTGGAGGAGACCGCGAAGGCGGCCGGCGAGGACGCCGACGTGCTGTGCGTACGGGCCGACGTGAGCGACCCGGACGACGTGACTGCGCTGTTCGAGTCGGTTCGCGAGCGGTACGGGCGACTGGACCTGCTGTTCAACAACGCGGGCACCTTCGGTCCCGGCGGGGTGCCGCTGGAGGACATCTCCTACGAGGCGTGGCGCTCGGTCGTGGACGTCAACCTGACCGGCGCCTTCCTGTGCGCGCAGGCCGCCTTCCGCCAGATGAAGGAACAGGACCCGCAGGGCGGCCGGATCATCAACAACGGCTCCATCTCCGCGCACGTACCGCGCCCGAACTCCATCGCCTACACCGCGACCAAGCACGCGATGACCGGCATGACGAAGTCCCTGTCGCTCGACGGGCGTCCGTACCGCATCGCGTGCGGGCAGATCGACATCGGCAACGCGGCGACCGAGATGACCGAGCGGATGCAGACCGGGATCCTCCAGGCCAACGGACAGCTGGCCGTCGAGCCGGTGATGGACGCCGCCGACGTGGCGCGCACCGTACTGCACATGGCGGAGCTGCCGCTGGAGGCGAACGTGCAGTTCGCGACGGTGATGGCGACGACGATGCCGTACATCGGGCGGGGCTGAACAACCTCGTTGCGACCGCGGGGGCCGCAACCGATCATGACCGCATGAACCATGTTGAGGTACTGCACTACACCGCCTTCTCCCACGACCCGGAAGGCGGCAACCCCGCCGGAGTCGTCCTCGACGCCGCCGGGCTCGACGATGCCGCCATGCTGGAGATCGCCGCCAAGCTGGGTTACAGCGAGACGGCCTTCCTGACCGCCCCGCCCGAGGGGTTCGGCGGTGAGCCCGGCCGCGCCTTCACCGTGCGCTACTTCAGCCCGCAAGTGGAGGTGCCGTTCTGCGGGCACGCCACGGTGGCCACCGCCGTGGCGCTCGGGGAGCGCATCGGCCCCGGCGAGCTGCTCCTCGCCACCCGGGCGGGGACCGTCCCGGTGACGGTGACCGCGTCGGGCGAGGGCGGCGGCCTGCGGGCCACGCTGACCAGCGTCGAGCCGCACGTCGAGGAGATCGGCGCGGCCGACCTCGCGGAGGCACTGGCCGCACTGGACTGGCCGGAAGCGGACCTGGACCCGGCGTTCCCGCCGCGCATCGCCTACGCCGGAGCCCGCCACCTGGTGCTCGGCGCCGCCACCCGGGCCCGGCTCGCGGACCTCGCGTACGACTTCGCCCGGCTGGAGGCCCTGATGCGGCGCCTCGACCTCGTCACGGTCCAGCTGGTGCACCGGGCGGGCCCGGCGGAGTTCCACGTACGCGACCCCTTCCCGGTCGGCGGCGTCGTCGAGGACCCCGCCACGGGGGCCGCCGCGGCCGCCTTCGGCGCGTACGCCCGCGAGCTGGGCCTGGTCCCGGCGGACGCCGTGCTCACCCTCCACCAGGGCGAGGACATGGGCCGCCCGGGAACGCTCACGGTGGAACTGCGCGCGGGGGACCCCCGGGTCCGCGTGGGCGGCGAGGGCGCGCGTATCGCGTGAGCGCGTACACCGGGGCATGGATCCCCTGCGGCGCCGCTCCTGGGGCTCCGCCCCAGACCCTCTCCCCCAGCTACCGCTGGGAGGTGCCCCCACCAGACTCCGTCCGGGGGGACCCCCACGCCTCACACGCCGGCGAGGCTGGAAGTGCGCTCCGCGCACTCAGCCGCGCCTGTGTTGCGCGGGTCAGGCAGAGGCTTCCGCGCCGCGTACGGGTACCACCAGCGGGGCGCCCGTGCGCGGGTGCGCGAGTACTTCCACCTGCTGTCGGTAGACCCGGCTGAGGAGGGCGTCCTCGAACACCTCGGCCGGCGGCCCGGCCGCGGCGATCCGCCCGTCGTGCAGGACGGCGGCCCGGTCCGCGTAGGCCGCGGCCAGCCCCAGGTCGTGCAGGACGACGACCACCGCGTCCCCGGCCGCGGCCCGCTCCCGGCAGATCCGCAGCACGAGCTCCTGATGGCGTAGGTCCAGCGCGGCGGTGGGCTCGTCGAGCAGGAGCAGCGGGGTGCGTTGGGCCAGTACGCGGGCCAGCGCGACCCGGGCGCGCTCGCCGCCGGAGAGGGCGGAGAAGGGGCGCGCCGCGAAGCCGGTGACCTCGGTGGCGGCCATCGCGGTGGCCACCGCCTCCTCGTCGGCGTCGGCGAAGGCGGTGCCGGCCCAGGGGGCGCGGCCCATCCGGACGACGTCCTCCACGGGGAAGGGGAAGGAGAGCTGGGCCGACTGGGGGAGTACGGAGCGGCGCAGCGCGAGGTCGGGGGCGCTCCAGTCGCCCACCGGGCGCCCGTCGATCCGTACCTCCCCGGAGGCCGCGCGGAGATCGGCGGCGAGGGCGGCCAGCAGGGTGGACTTGCCCGCGCCGTTCGGCCCGACCAGGGCCAGCACCTCGCCGGCGTGCGCGGTGAGGTCGATGCCGGAGAGGACTTCCCGGGCGCCCAGGCGGACGTGCAGGTCCGTCAGCTCGGCGAAGGGGGCGCCGGGGGCGGGGCGGGCGGGGACGGTCCGCCGGGTCCTGGTGAGGAGGCTTGCGAGCTTGCCCGTCGCTCGGCCGGTTGCCTTGCCGCTTGCGTGGCCGGTTGCATTGCCGGTTGCGTTGCCGGTTGTGGGGGTCACGCCCAGCCTCCTTGCTTGCGGCGGGTGCGGCGCAGCAGCCAGAAGAAGAACGGGCTGCCGAGCAGGGCGGTCAGCACACCGAGCGGCAGCTCGGCGGGCTGGGCGAGGGTCCGGGCGGCCAGATCGCCCGCGACCAGGACCACGGCTCCGGCGAGCGCGCTGCCGGGGACCAGGAAACGGTGGCCGGGGCCGTTGGCCATGCGCAGCAGGTGCGGGACGAGCAGGCCGACGAAGGTGATGATTCCGGCCACGGCGACCGCGGCGGCCGTGAGCAGCGCGACGACCAGGATGAGGGCCAGGCGCAGGCGTTCGACGTCGATGCCGAGGTGGCGGGCGGGGCGCTCGCCCAGGGCGAGGAGGTCGAGCTTGCGGGCGTAGAAGGGGGCGACGGCCAGGCCCGCGAGGGCGCAGGGCAGGACGGCGAGCACCTTCGGCCAGGTCGCCTGGGCCAGCGAGCCGAGCTGCCAGAAGGTGATCTGGTTGACCTGGCCGCTGTCCGCGAAGAAGACGAACAGGCCGATGAGGGCGCCCGCGAACGCGTTGACGGCGATGCCGGTGAGGATGAGGGTGACGACCTCGGTGCGCCCGCCGTTGCGGGAGAGCAGGTAGACCGCGGTGACGGTGATCAGGCCCGCGACGAACGCGCAGGCGGTGATGGTCCAGTTGCCGAGGAAGCTCAGGCCGAGCCCGATGGCGGCGACCGCGCCGACGGCGGCGCCCGCCGAGATCCCGATGACTCCGGGCTCGGCGAGGGGGTTGCCGAACACGCCCTGCATGAGGGCGCCCGCGCAGCCGAGACTGGCGCCGACCAGCAGGGCGAGGGTGACGCGGGGGAGGCGTACGTTCCACAGCACGCTCTCCCCGACCCGGTCGAGCGGGGTCCCGCCGAGGCCGATGCGGTGCTGAGCGGAGGCGATGACGTCGCCGAGGGGGATCTCGTACGCGCCGACTCCTGCGGAGAGCAGGGCGAGGACGAACAGGGTCGCGGCCAGGGCGGTGGTGAGGAGCGGGGCCGTGCGTCGGCCGCGCCGCTTGAGGGGGGCGGGGTGGGGTGGTTCCGCCGGGGCCGGGCGCGCGCCGGGGCGTCTCCTCGGGCGTCGAACGTTTCCAGGGGTCGGTGGGCCGAGGGTGGTTGTGTTCGACGCCCTGCGGGGACGCCCCGGCACACCCCCGTTTCCGTCGGAACCGGCGGGCGGGGTCCGGTTCGGTTCGGCCGTGGTCGGGTCGGGCATCAGGCGGCCTTGCCGTAGAGCTGGGTGATCAGGGAGGTGAGGACCTGGTCCGTGCGGGGGCCGTAGTTGAGGAGGACGCCGTCGTCGACGGTGACCACGCGGCGGTCCATGCCGGCCGGGGTCTGGGCGACGCCCGGGATCTTGACGAGGCCGTCGACGCCGCCCACCGATTCGAGGCCCTTGGACATGACGAGGATGGCGTCGGGTGCGGCGGCTGCCAGGGCCTCGCTGGTGATCGGGGTGAAGTCCTTGCCCAGTCCGGACTCCTTGCCGGTGTCGATCGCTCCCGCTGCCTCCAGGAGGGACGTGACGCCGGAGTCGGAGCCGCCGAGGAGGTACACGGAGGCGGTGCCGCGGAGGTAGAGGAAGGCCACCCGGGGCTTCTTGGGGGTGGTGGCCGGGATGTTGTTGCGGGCCGCTGTGATGCGGTCCGTGGTGCGCTGGGTGAGTTCGGTGCCGGCCTGGGGGACGCCCAGGGCGGCGGCGATCGTGGTGATGCGCTTCGGTACGTCGTCCAGGGACTTGGCCGGGGCGACGACGAGGACGGGGACGCCGGCGTCGCGGATCTGCTGGATCGCTTCGGCGGGGCCGGTCGTGGTCTCCGCCAGGACGAGCGTGGGGTGCAGGGACAGGACGCTCTCGGCGGAGACGTCGTGGCCACGTGTCACCACCGGGAGCTGAGCGGCCTGTTCGAAGGTGGCGGTGATGTCCTTGGCGACCACCTTCCCGCCGAGGCCGAGGGTGTGGACGATCTCGTTGAGGCTGCCGGTCAGCGGGACGATCCGGTCCGCGGACGTGATGGTCGCCGGGGTGCCGTCGGTGGAGGAGACGGTCACCGGCAGTGCGGGTGTGGGCGCCGGGGTCAGGGGCTCCACCCGGTCCGGGGCGGCGGCGTGCGGGGTGGGGCTCTGGGGGGTGGCCGTACCTCCGCAGGCCGTCAGCGCGAGTGCCAGTGCTGCCACGGCGAGCGCGAGACGGGGAAAGCGGTGTGACTCGGCGGGCGTAGGCACGAAGGCACCGTCCTGATCGTCCGACTGAAGGTTCTCGGGACCGGGGGGTTACGAACCCGGCCAGGGTTAGCTTAGGTTAGCCTAACCTTAGTTTGGTAGACCCTGGAGGGGACATTCATGTCCGCAAGACCTGTCCGCGCGCTCGCCGTCGCTCTGCTGGCGGCCCTGTTGGGGGTGCTGCTCCCGGCCACCGCCGCCGAGGCGGGCACCGTGCAGGGCGGTCGACTCGACTGGGGCATCAAATCGTCCTTCCAGAGTTATGTCACCGGCCCGGTCGCGAAAGGCTCTTTCAAGCTGAAGAGCGGTGCCGCGACGGTGGGTGGCAGCCTGTTCCGCTTCCACTCGGCGGCGGGGACCTACGACCCGGATTCGGGCGCGCTGGAGGTTTCGTACTCGGGCGGGGTGGCCTTCCAGGGGCACCAGAAGGGCGATGGGGAGTACGAGCTGGACATGAGCGTCAGCCGGCCCACCGTCAAGATCAGCGGCGGCAGCGGTGTGTTGTACGTGGACGTGTCCAGCAAGGACAAGAGCACGGGCGCCGTGAGCAGCCTGTCCCAGGTTCCGTTCGCCACGCTCGGTCTGGGCGGGGTGGACATGAAGGGCGGCGCGAGCCCGCTGACCCTGTCGAACGTCCCCGCCACGCTGACCGAAGAGGGAGCCAAGGCGTTCGCCGGCTACTACGCGGCCGGCGCGCAGCTCGACCCCCTCTCGCTCTCCGCCGACGTCAAGACCGCCCCGGCCGCGGAGCCCTCGAAGGCGCCTGCCGCGACCCCGCAGGCGGGCGGCTTCGTCGACGCCGCCGTCGACTGGGGGGTGCGCCGCACCTTCCGCGAGTACGTCACCGGCTCGGTGGGTCAGGGCAAGTGGACCCTTGCCGAGGAGGCGCAGGACGGCGGCGCGCTGTTCCGCTTCCCGCAGGGTAAGGGCGCGTACGACGGCCAAAAGGGAACGTTTGAGGCGGCCTTCGCCGGAACAGTCCACTTCACCGGCGCGCATCTGGACCTGAAGCTCGGCAAGGTGGCCGTGAAGGTGGAGAACGGCAAGGGTGTGCTGTCCGCCGATGTCACGTCCGGCGGGCAGACGAAGAGCGCGGTCCCTCTGGTGGAGTTCGACGCCAAGGGGCTGAAGACCGAAGGTGCGCTCGTCACCCTGACCGAAGCACCGGCCGTCCTCACCGAGGGCGGATCGCAGGCCTTCAACTCCATGTACAAGGCGGGCACCGAGATGGACCCCGTCTCGCTCGCGGTCCTCCTCGACTCCAGCGCGCGGCTGCCCGCCCTGCCCGACCTGGGCTCCACCGGCACGCCCGCGCCCGCGCCGCAGCCCGCCGGGGAAACGGCCGCGACGCCCTCGAAGACCTCGAAGTCCTCCAACGCCGGGCTGTACGCGGCCCTGGGGGTGGCCGTACTGGTCCTGGCCGGCGGCGCCGTCTTCCTGGTCGTCCGCAAGCGCCGTGCGGAGGCTGCCGGGTCCGGGTCCGGTGCCGGGTCCGGTGCCGGTTCCGGTTCCGGCTCCGGCTCCGATGACGGTGCCGACGCGTCCCGCTAGCTGCCGGTCCCCTCACCTCCCTCCGTTTCCTTCCTTCCCGTCTCTCAGGAGCCCCAGTCATGCTGTCCCACCGTCGCCCGATCGCCCTCGCGGCCGCCGTCCTGACCGCCGCCGCCCTCGGCGCCACCGCCCTGGCCCTGCCCGCCACGGCCGCGGACGGGCCCCCCGCAGCGCCGGTGAGGATCGTCGGCGGCACCCTCGACTGGGGCGTGCTCGCGAGCTACCGCGCCTACGTGACCGGCATGGCCCACGGCACCATCACCGTCGCGGACGGCGCCCGGCAGAACGAGGACGGCAGCCTGAGGTTCGGCGAGGCCACCGGCCAGTACGAGCCGGCCGCCGGACACGTGGTGAAGGCGGCCTTCAGGGGCAGCGTCACCTTCTCCTCGCCCGCGCCGCCGACCGGCCACGGCTTCGAGGTCAAGCTCTCCGACTTCCGCATCGACTCCGGGACCAAGAAGGTCACCGCCGACGTCACCAAGGGCGGTGCGACCACGCAGGACGTGCCGCTGGCCGCGGTGGCCTTCACCGGCCCGGCGACGGCCAACCTCGCGACCACGCTGACCAAGGCGGCGGCGGACGCGCTCGGTTCGCCCTCGTACGAGAACAGGGCGGGCGACCCGCTCACCGCGAAGCTGGAGTTCGAGCAGCCCCCGGTTCCGACCAAGTCGCCGTCGCCGTCGCCCACCCGGACGAAGCCGACCCCGACCCCGACGAAGACCGCGGCCGCCACCACGAAGCCCCCCGTCGGCGGACCGCAGAAGATCCTCAGCGGCAAGCTGACGTGGGGCGTGAAGGAGTCCTTCCGCAGGTACGTGCTGAGCGGGGGCACGATCACCCCGTCCGGCGGCGCCGCCAAGAACGGCGAGCTCTTCGACTTCGCCCTCGGCAAGGGCGAGCTCGACGTCAAGAGGCAGAAGCTGAACGCCACCTTCGCGGGCAGCCTCCGCTTCCAGTACGCCGCCCACGGCATCGACATGACCTTCGGCGACGTCCGCGTCGAGGCCACCGGCAAGACCGGCACCCTGTACGTGAACTCCCTGCCCTTCGCCACGCTCGACCTGTCGAAGACCGACTACAAGACCCAGGGCGGCGTACTGGCGCTGAACGCGGTACCGGCCGCCTTCACCGCCAAGGGCGCGGCGCTCTTCGCCAACGGCACCACCGGCTCCATGTACAAGGCGGGCGACCCGATCACCCTCTCCGTGGCGGTGGACAAGGACGCCGCCCTCCCGGCCTCGGGCGGTACGGGAGGCACCGCGGGCGGCGCCGGCACCGTCGGCGGGAACCTCGCGGCGACCGGCGCCGACATCCCGGCGGGGCCCCTGCTCGCCACCTCCGGCACGGTCGTCGCGGCCGGTGCGCGCGCGGTGTTCCTCGCGCGCAGGCGGCGCACGAACCCCGCCTGAGCCGTGCTTGAATGCCCGCGTGAACGATCTCGACGTGTTGAAGGTCTTCTGCGCGGGTGACGGCCGCTTCGGCAACCTGCTCGGTGTCGTGCGCGACGGCCGGTCCTGCCCCGACGACGCGTCGCGGCAGGCCCTCGCCGCCGAACTGGGCTACAGCGAGACGGTGTTCATCGACGACCCCGAGCGCGGGGTCGTCGACATCCGTACGCCCGGCACCCGGATGTCCTTCGCGGGGCATCCGCTCGTCGGGGTCGCGTGGCTGCTGGACATCGAGGAGCTCCAGCCGCCCGCCGGGTCCGTATGGGCCCGCGACGACGGCGAGTTCACCTGGATCACGGCCCGCCCCGAGTGGGTCGAGGGCAAGCGCACCGAGCAGTTCGGGTCCGTCGCCGAGGTGGAGGCGCTGCCGGCCCCGCCGCCCGGCGAGGGCTGGCTGTACGCCTGGGCATGGGAGGACGAGACCGCGGGCCGGGTACGGGCCCGCGGTTTCCCGCGCCGCCCCGACCGGGTCATCGCGGAGGACGAGGCGACGGGCTCGGCGGCGATCCTGCTGACGGCCGAGCTGAACCGCGCCCTGAACATCACCCAGGGCGCGGGCTCCCAGATCCTCACCGCCCCGGGCCCGGACGGCACCGTGGAAATCGGCGGCCGCGTCCGCTTCGCCCCTGCGCCGCGCGGCTAGGCACGCGAAAGGGTCCGGCCCGGTGCGCTCGCACCGGGCCGGACCCTTTTCCGCCGACCTCCCCGGAGGGGCTACGCGCTGAGGGGGAACTGCTCGCCCAGCTCGCGGAAGACCGCTCCGTTGAAGTCGAAGGCGCGCTTGCACTCGTCGATGATGCGCTGCTTCTCCAGGTCGTCCGCGGCGATCGCGTCCAGCAGCTCCCGGTAGGTGCGCTTGAAAGCGGCCGGGTTGGAGATGTCCGCGAAGACGTAGAAGCGGACGCCGTCGCCCTTGCGCTCGAATCCCCAGGTGCGCTCCGCCTTGTCGCGGATGATCTGGCCGCCGGAGAGGTCGCCCAGGTACCGGGTGTAGTGGTGGGCGACGTACCCGCCCGGCCACTCGGCCGCGCATTCGGCGACCCGGGCGGCGTAGGCCGCGGTGGCCGGCAGGGCCGTCACCGCGGAGCGCCAGTCGGGGCCCAGCAGGTGCGCGAGGTCGCGTTCGATCTCGGCGACGCGCATCAGCTCGGGCTGGATGAACGGGCCGGCGACCGGGTCGTCCTTGAGGGACTCGGCCGCGTCCTCCAGGGCCCGGTACACGAACCACAGCTGCTCGGTGTAGCGCGTGTAGGCGTCCACCCCGAGCCTCCCGCCGAGCAGGTCGCTCATGAAGGTCGACGTCTCCGCTTCGGTGTGCTGCTCGTGCGAGGCGACGCGGATGACCGTAGAGAAGGCGTCCAAGACGGACCTCCAGGAAGAGGAAACAGGCGTGACGGCAAGTCCGCCACGCCCGATCCTCCTACTTAGGCTTGCCTAAGTCAATGTGTTCCCGACGTCTTGTCGGTAAAAAAATCCGTGCCGGCGCGGCTACGGCAGGGTCAGGATCTCCGCCCCGGTGTCCGTCACCACCAGCGTGTGCTCGAACTGCGCCGTCCGCTTGCGGTCCTTCGTGACGACCGTCCAGCCGTCCGCCCACATGTCGTACTCGTGGGTGCCCAGGGTCAGCATCGGCTCGATGGTGAAGGTCATCCCGGGCTCGATGACGGTCGTGGCGTGCGGGCTGTCGTAGTGCGGGATGATCAGGCCGGAGTGGAAGGAGGAGTTGATGCCGTGGCCGGTGAAGTCCCGGACCACTCCGTAGCCGAAGCGCTTCGCGTACGACTCGATGACCCGGCCGATGATGTTGATCTGGCGGCCCGGCTTGACGGACTTGATGGCCCGGTTCAGCGCCTCGCGCGTCCGCTCCACCAGCAGTCGCGACTCCTCGTCCACCTCGCCGCACAGGTAGGTGGCGTTGTTGTCGCCGTGCACCCCGCCGATGTACGCGGTCACGTCGAGGTTCACGATGTCGCCGTCGCGCAGGACGGTGGAGTCGGGGATGCCGTGACAGATGACCTCGTTGAGCGAGGAGCACAGGGACTTCGGGAAGCCCCGGTAGCCGAGCGTCGACGGGTAGGCGCCGTGGTCGCACATGTACTCGTGCGCGACCCGGTCCAGCTCGTCGGTGGTCACCCCCGGCTTGATCAGCTTGGCGGCCTCCTCCATCGCCTGGGCGGCGATGCGGCCGGCGATGCGCATGGCCTCGATGGTCTCGGCCGACTGCACCTCCGGTCCGGTGTACGGCGTGGGCGCGGGCTTGCCCACGTACTCGGGCCGGCGGATGTTTCCGGGAACGGAACGGGCGGGAGAGAGCTCGCCTGGTACGAGCAGCGACTGGCCAGACATGCAAGCGAGTGTATCCAGCGGGGATGGGGCAGCATGGCGGCAGAGAGCGCCGGTGCGGTCACAGCGCCGGCGGTATCGAGAGGAGCCCGACAGAGATGGCCCTGTTCAAGAAGCGCCAGGTGGGCAAACCGGGCGAGTGGTACTACTGCCTGGTCCACAAGAAGGTCGAGGAAGGCCCCGAGTGCCCCGCCAAGGACCGCTTCGGTCCGTACGAGACGCCCGAGGAGGCGAACCGAGCCATGGAGACGGCGGAGGAACGCAACCTCGAATGGCAGAACGACCCGAAGTGGAACGACAAGTCCCGCGAGGGGGACGAGGGCACGGCCGCCCCCTAGGACTCCTACCAGCGGCTGGGCGGCGGGGCGGTCAGCTGATCGGCCAGCCGCGCCAGCCGGTCCCGGAAGCGGCGCGGCCCGCGCTGCACCGGCAGGCTGTTCTCCCCGGCCGCCGCGCTGACCAGGTGCTGCACGGTGTCCAGATCCATCCCCCGGCTACCTCCCCCAGACTCCGTCCGGGGGGACCCCCATGGAGGTGCCCCCATGGCGGCGCCGTCCGGCACCGACAGCGCGTCGTGCGCGAGCATGCCCAGATCCGGGTCCCCGCCGTCCAGGGACAGTACGGTCGCACCCGCGCGCCGGGCGTCGTGGACCCGCTCCAGCAGCCCCTCGCCCGGCTCCTGCGGGGCCACCACCAGCAGCGTGTGCCCGCGCCGGGCCGCCTCCAGCCGGCTCAGCCCCACCGACAGGTGCGGCGGCTCCCCGGGCAGCACGTGGTGGCGTACGAGCGTGGGCGCCAGCTCCGGCAGCCCCGACCAGGCGGCCTCGTCCACCAGGTGCGCCGCCAGGTGCCAGGGCTCGTAGCTCTCGGTCCCCACCAGCAGCAGGTTCCCGCCCGCGGGTACGACGGAACGCCGCAGCACCCCGGCGAAACGGCGCGCGGCGCCCGGCCACTGCGTACCGGCGAGCACCTCGCGCAGCAGCGCGACTCTGACGGCGTCCATACCGGCATCCTGCCGCATGGACGGGACAAACGTGACCGCTTCCCGCCCGTTCCCGTCCCTTCCGCCCCTTCGACTGTTGCCTACTCGGCAGTACCCTCGCCCCCATGACTTCAACGGAGAACACGCAGAAGCCGCCGGTCAAGGACCCGTGGGAGCTCCCGGACGTCTCCGGCCTCGTCGTCGGCGTCCTCGGCGGCACCGGCGACCAGGGCCGCGGCCTCGCCTACCGGCTCGCCCGGGCCGGCCAGAAGGTGATCATCGGCTCCCGCGCCGCCGACCGCGCGCGGACCGCGGCGGACGAGCTCGGCCTCGGCGTGGAGGGCGCGGACAACGCCGAATGCGCACGCCGCAGCGACATCGTCATCATCGCCGTGCCGTGGGAGGGCCACGCCAAGACCCTCGAAGCACTGCGCGAGGACCTCGCGGGCAAGCTCGTCGTGGACTGCGTCAACCCGCTCGGCTTCGACAAGCAGGGCGCGTACGCCCTCCAGGTCGAGGAGGGCAGCGCCGCCCAGCAGGCCGCCGCACTGCTCCCCGACTCCCGGGTCACCGCCGCCTTCCACCACCTCTCGGCGGTCCTGCTCCAGGACGAGTCGATCGACGAGATCGACACCGACGTGATGGTCCTCGGCGAATCCCGCGCGGACACGGACCTCGTCCAGGCCCTCGCCGCCCGCATCCCGGGCATGCGCGGAGTCTTCGCGGGCCGGCTGCGCAACGCCCACCAGGTCGAGTCCCTGGTGGCGAACCTGATCTCCACGAACCGCCGCTACAAGGCCCACGCGGGCCTGCGCATCACGGACGTCTAGACCCCCGCCGGTTCCTTCCCGTCTTTACGGGAGCACTGCGGGGCATGGGGGACACTGGGAGGGCTCGACCCGTGCAGTGTGTTTCCGAGGAGCTCTCCCCATGCCCCGCCTTGCCGTCTTCGCCGTAGTCGTCTGCGTCCTCGCGACGGCCGCGGCCGTCGTCGCCTTCGTCGAGGGCAACTACATCGGGATCGTGTGGGTGCTGCTCGCGGGCCTCACGTCCAACATGGCCTGGTACTACCTGCGCAAGGCGAAGGCGGAGAAGGCCGCGCGCACCTCCTAGTTCGAGGGGACCGCGCAGGCGACGCCGGTGTCCTGCCAGAAGCGGTAGAGGGCGTAGCCGCAGCCCGACTCCCGGTTCTCGACGCCGAGGGCGGACAGTACGTCGTACACGACGTCGAAGAAGAAGACGTTGACCTCCGGGATCCACAGCAGCGCGAACACGGCGATCAGGCCGAACGGCGCCAGCGGCTCCACCTGGCGGCGGACGCCGTAGGAGAGCCACGGCTCGATGATCCCGTAGCCGTCCAGGCCCGGCACCGGCAGGAAGTTCAGGATCGCCGCCGAGACCTGGAGCAGGGCGAGGAAGGCGAGCGCGTACCGGAAGGCCGTCGGGACGCCGTCGAGGGCGTCCAGCCAGAAGGGCGCCGTGCACACGACGGCAAACGCCACGTTGGTGAGCGGACCCGCCGCCGAGATGAAGCTGTGCTTCCAGCGGCCCTGGATTCGGCCGCGCTCGATGTACACGGCGCCGCCGGGCAGGCCCAGCCCGCCCATGATCACGAACAGCACCGGCAGGACGATGCTCAGCAGCGCGTGCGTGTACTTGAGCGGATTCAGCGTCAGGTAGCCCTTGGCGCCCACCGACAGGTCGCCGCTGTGCAGGGCGGTGCGGGCGTGCGCGTACTCGTGCAGGCAGAGGGAGACGATCCACGCCGAGGTCACGAAGAGGAAGACGGCGAGGCCGGTGCTCGTCGCGTACTGGGTCCACACCGCCCAGCCGGTGACCGCCATGACGGCGACGATGCCGAGGAACACGGAACTTATGCGCCGCTCACTGCGGCTGCCCTGATGACCCATGCGGCGAAACCTATCCCGCGGGCTGGGCATAAATGAGGTCGGGGCCGGGCGCCCTTACGGGGACAATGGGCCGGTGCGTTACGTGATTCTCGGCACCGCCCAGGCCATCCGCGACGACGGGACCCCCGTCGCCGTCGGCGGAGCACGCCTGCGGGCACTGCTGACCGCGCTCGCGCTGCGGCCGGGCCGGGTGGTGCCGGCGCACCTGCTGGTCGACGAGGTGTGGGACGGGGACCGGCCGGCCGACGCCGCGGCCGCCCTGCAGGCACTGGTCGCGCGGCTGCGGCGGGCGCTCGGGCACGAGGCCGTGCGCTCCGCGGACGGCGGCTACCGGCTGGCCGCCGAGCGGGAGGACGTCGACCTGTACCGCTTCGAGCGGCTCGCGCGGGCCGGGGAGTCGGCGCTGGCCGCGGGGGATCCGGCCAAGGCCACCGCCCTGTACGACGAGGCCCTCGCCCTGTGGCGCGGGCCCGCGCTCACGGACCTGCCCGACCCGGCCGGGGAGGCCGAGCGCTGGGAGGCCGTACGGTCCGACGCGCGCCGCAGCCGGCTCGCGGCGGCCCTCGCCCTGGGGCGGGCCGAGCAGGCCCTGCCCGAGCTGACCGCCCTGTGCGCGCAGCAGCCGCTGGACGAACCGCTCCAGGCCCTGCGCATCCGCGCCCTGCGCGACGCGGGCCGCCCCGCCGAGGCGCTGGCCGCGTACGAGTCGGTCCGGCGCGACCTCGCCGACCGCCTGGGCACGCACCCCGGCCCGGCGCTGCGCGCCCTCCACGCCGACCTTCTGTCCCCGCCGCCCCCCTGGCCGAGCGCGGCCCCGGCCACCCCCGGCCCCGGCGGGGATCCCGCCCGGCCCGGGGCCTGGTCCCCCTACCCAGGCGCACCCGCTCCCGACGGCGCCACGGCCGGTCCGGGCGCGCAACTCCCGTACCGGGGAACCGGCGCGGCCGGGTACCCGGCCCACGACGGCCGCCCGGCCGGCCTGGGCCAGGCGCCCGGCGGTACTGGAGCCCACGGGGGGACCGGGCAGGGCGGTCACCCGGCCGGCCACGGAGCCGTAGTTGGTCACCCCGTAGGCCACGGCGGCGTAGCCGGTCACCCAGGCCAGGCGCCCGGCGGTGTCGGCACCGCGGCCGGGCTCGGGCAAGCCCCGTACCCGGCACCCCGCCAGGGGAATCTGCGGGCGCGCCTGACCACCTTCGTCGGGCGGGAGGACGACATCGGGGTCATCGGGGACGACCTCGCGCGGGCCCGGCTCGTCACGCTGCTCGGGCCCGGCGGGGCCGGGAAGACGCGGCTCTCGCAGGAGGCCGCCGAGGCGCACGGCGCCCGCGGGGACTGGCCCGACGGGGTGTGGCTCGTGGAACTGGCCCCGGTGGACGACCCGGACGACGTCGCCGAAGCCGCGCTCGCCGCACTCGGGGCGCGCGAGACCAAGCTGCGCGGAGCCGCCGCCGAGGAGCTGCGGGCGCTGACCGACCGCCACGGCGACGACCCCCTCGACCGGCTCGCCGAGCACTGCGCGCGGCGCCGGCTCCTGCTGATCCTCGACAACTGCGAGCACGTCATCGGCGCCGCCGCCCGGCTCGCCGAGGAGCTTCTCGCGCACTGCCCCGGTGTGCAGATCCTCGCCACCAGCCGCGAACCCCTCGGCGTGCCGGGGGAGTCCCTGCGGCCCGTGGAGCCGCTGCCCGACCCGGTCGCGCTGCGGCTCCTCGCGGACCGCGGCGCCGCCGCGCGGCCCGGGTTCCGTACCGAGGACGACCCGGCCGCCGCCGCCGAGATCTGCCGCCGCCTCGACGGGCTGCCGCTCGCCATCGAGCTCGCCGCCGCCCGGTTGCGGCTCCTGACGCCCCGGCAGATCGCAGATCGGCTCGACGACCGCTTCCGGCTGCTCACCAGCGGCGCCCGGACCGTGCTGCCCCGGCAGCAGACCCTGCGCGCCGTCGTCGACTGGTCCTGGGACCTGCTCGACGAGCCCGAACGCGCCGTGCTGCGTCGGCTGTCCGTCTTCGCGGGCGGCTGCGACCTCGCCGCCGCCGAGGCCGTGTGCGCGGACCCGTCCTACGACGTCGCCGACGTCCTCGGCTCGCTCGTCGACAAGTCCCTCGTCGTCGCCGCCCCCGGAGCCGACGGCTCCGCCATGCGCTACCGGCTGCTGGAGACCGTCGGCGAGTACGCCGCCGAGCAGCTCACCGGCGCCGTGGGCGACCGCCAGGACACCGAGCGGCGCCACCTCGTCCACTACCGCGAACTCGCCCGCACCAGCGAGCCCCTGCTGCGCGGCCACGGCCAGCGCGCCGCCGCCGACCGGCTCGGCACCGAGTACGAGAACCTGCGCACCGCCCTGCGCCGGGCCGTCGCCGCCCGCGACGCCGGCGAGGTGCTGTGCCTCATCCACTCCCTCGGCTGGTACTGGCACATGCACGACCTGCGCACCGAGTCCCGGCACTGGACGGAGGCGGCCGTGCCCCTGGGACCCGACCCCTTCGCGCCGCCCTTCACACCCGCCGCGCCCGTGTACGAGCGGATCGTGGACACCCCGCCGCCGTACGACGGCGAGCTGCTCACCGAGGCCTGGCGGGCGATCCACCTGGTCCGGCTGGCGGCCCGGGACCAGACCAACGCCACCTGGGACACCCCGGAGGTACGGGCCCTGGTCGAGGGAGTGATCGCCACCTACCGGCCCGGGCTCCCGCAGACCTGCCGGATGCCCGCCTCCCTGTGGATCTACCCCGTCATGATCATGGGCGACCCGGGGCTGCTCCAGCGCGTCATCGACGCGACCGTCCACACCGCCCGCGAGCTCGGTTACCGCTGGGAGCTCGCCTCCGCCCTCCAGCTGCGCGCCAACATCCTCGCCAACCGGGCCGACTGGGCCGGCGACGCCTCCCGCGACGCCGAGGAGAGCCTGGCCCTCTTCCGGGAGCTCGGCGACGACTGGGGCTGCGCCGAAGCCCTCTCCGCCCGCGGCGAGGCCCGCGAGAAACGGGGCCGGTACGCCCTGGCCACCCAGGACTACCGGGCAGCCATCGAGCACGCCGAACGACTCGGAGCCAAGGCGCAGGTGACGGTGTTGCGGGTGCGGATGGCCGGGGCCCTCTCCGAGGACGGGCAGATGGAGGAGGCCGAGGCCATCCTCACCGAGGTCGTCGCCTCCGTGCAGGAGTTCGGCAACGAGGCCATGCCCGCCGCCCGGCTGTTCTTCGCGGGCGTCCTCGGCCGCACCGGCCGGATCGACGCGGCCCGCGTCCAGATCCAGATCCTGCGCGACGAGTTCGCCTTCGGCGCGTACGCCATCTTCGACGCGTTCCTGCTCGGCATGATGGCCTGGCTGGACAACCAGGAGGGCCGGTACGAGGGCGCGCTCGGCTGCCTGCGCCAGGCCCTGGCAGCCGTGGAGGACCCGCTCGCGCGGATGGTCGCCCCGCAGATGTCGGCCGTGTACCTGATGACCTCGGCCCTCTCCCTGGCCGCGCTCGGCGGCCCGCGGCGGGCCCACGACGCGGCCCGGCTGCTCGGCGCCTACCGGGCGCACCTGCCGCTCGCGCACTTCCCCGTCACCACGGAACGCGAGGACGCCGCCCGTGCCGAGGAACTGGCACGGGCGGAGCTCGGGGACACCGCCTACGAAGCGGCGTACGCCGAAGGCGGCGGCCTCACCCTGGAGGAAGCCGCCGCCCTCGTCTGACCCGCCCCCCGGTCAGGGGCCCGTCCGGGACGCGATCCGAACGGGCCGGCCGAGCCGGATCAGGTCTTCTGGCGGAACTTGCGGACCGCGAGCGGCATGGTGACCGCCGTGATGGCGAGGGACCAGGCCAGCGTCATCCACACCGAGTTGCCGAGCGGAGTGCCGTTGATCAGCCCGCGGGCCGCGTCGGCCAGGTTGGACAGCGGGTTGTAGTCGGTGAAGGACTGCAGCCAGCCCGGCATGGTGGTCGGCGGGACGAAGATCGAGCTGCCGAACTGCAGCGGCATCAGGACGATCATCGCCATGCCCTGGACGGCCTGCGGGGTCTTCATGGTGAGACCGAGCAGGATGAAGATCCACATCAGCGAGGCGCCGAAGACGGCGGACAGGCCGATGGCGAGGAGCAGTTCCAGCACCGAGGTCTTGATCGACAGGCCCAGGATGAACCCGACGGACAGCAGGATCGCGATGGCGACCATCATCCGGCCCAGCTCGACCACGATCTTGGCGATGAGCACCGAGGAGCGGGCGATCGGCATGGACCGGAAGCGGTCCATCACGCCCTTCTTGAAGTCGTCGTTGACGCCGGTGCCGACGCCCATCGCGATGTTCATGCCCATCATGGCCATCAGGCCGGGGACCATGTAATTGACGTACTCGCCCTGGTTGCCCTTGCCGGAGATCGCGCCGCCGAAGACGAACACGAACAGCAGCGTGAAGACGATCGGCGTGAACAGGACGTCGAACATCGACTCGGGGTCCTGCTTGATCTGCAGCGCGTTGCGGCGCACCAGCGCGCCGATGTGCCGCAGGTTGGCCCGCAGGCCGATCCGGCCCTCGGAGGGCACGGCGGCGGAGCCTGCCGCCGGGGCGGCCGCGGCGCCGGCCGGCTTCGTCGTGGTTACGGTGCTCATGCCGCGACCTCCTCGGTCGTCTCGGTCGTCTCGGTGGTGGGCTTCTGGCCGGTGATCGACAGGAACACCTCGTCCAGGCTGGGCAGGTACGTGCCGAGGTCGGCGATCGCGTACCCGCGGGCGGCCAGCACGCCGACCACGGCGGTCAGCTGCTCGTCGCTCAGGATCGGGACCAGCAGCACGCCCTCGTCCGGGACGGCCTGCGTGCCCGCCACCCCGTCGAGCCCGGTCTCGGCCAGCGAGCGGGCCATGCCCGGCAGGTCCGACGGGTCCACGGGACGGATCTTCAGGGTGCGGCCGCCGACGCGGGCCTTCAGCTCGTCGACCTTGCCGTTCGCGATGACCTTGCCGCGGTCGATGACCGTCAGCTCGCTCGCGAGCTGCTCGGCCTCCTCCATGTACTGGGTGGTGAGCAGCACGGTGGCCCCCTCGGCGACCAGCCGCTGCACCTCGTCCCACACCTCGTTGCGGGTGCGGGGGTCCAGACCGGTGGTCGGCTCGTCCAGGTAGAGGACGGCCGGGTTGCCGATCAGCGAGGCGGCGAGGTCGAGCCGGCGGCGCATACCGCCGGAGTAGTTCATCGCGGCCTTCTTGGCGGCCTCGGTGAGCGAGAACCGCTCCAGCATCTCGTCGGCGCGGGTGCGGGCGTCCTTGCGGGACAGGTCCAGCAGCCGGCCGATCATGTAGAGGTTCTCCCAGCCGGAGAGCTTCTCGTCGACCGAGGCGTACTGGCCGGTGAGGCCTATGGTGCGGCGCAGCTGCCGCGGCTGGCGGACCACGTCGTAGCCCGCGACCGTGGCCGTGCCGGCGTCCGGGGTGATCAGGGTGGAAAGGCAGCGGACCAGGGTGGTCTTGCCGGCGCCGTTCGGTCCGAGGACCCCGAGGACGGTGCCCTCGCGGACGTCCAGGTCGACCCCGTCCAGCGCCTTGGTGTCGCCGTAGTGCTTGACCAGCCCCCGCACTTCGACGGCGTTGTGCTTCTTGTCGTTTCGCGTCATGTCCACCATGGGACCAGGTGCCACTGACAGACGACCGACAGACGACCGACAGCGAGCCGACAGCCCGCCGACGTACGGTCGGCGGGCTGTCGGCCGGTGTTCAACCCGTCAGTGGAAGGCGTGCTCCGCCTGCGGGAACGTTCCTCCGACCACGTCCGCGGCGAAGGCCTTCGCCGCGTCGTTCATGGTCTGCCGGAGGTTCGCGTACTGCTTGACGAACTTCGGCATCTTCCCGCCGGTCAGGCCCATCATGTCGGTCCACACCAGCACCTGCGCGTTGCACTCCGCACCCGCGCCGATACCGACCGTCGGGATGTGCAGGGACCGGGTGACCTCGGCGGCCAGCTCGGCCGGAACCAGCTCCAGCACCACCGCGAACGCCCCCGCGTCCTGAGCGGCCTTCGCGTCGCGCAGCAGCCGGTGCGCGGCCTCGTCGCCGCGGCCCTGGACCCGGTAGCCCATGGCGTTGACGGACTGCGGGGTCAGGCCCAGGTGGGACATGACGGGGATGCCGGCCTGCACGATCAGCTCGGTCTGGGCCAGCGAACGCTCGCCGCCCTCCAGCTTCACCGCTCCTACTCCGGCCTCCTTCACGAGGCGGGTGGCGCTGCGCAGCGCCTGGACGGGGCTTTCCTGGTACGAACCGAACGGCATGTCCCCGATGACCAGGGCCCGGCTCGTGCCGCGGACAACGGCCGCCGACAGCATGGTCATCTGGTCCATGGTCACCGGAACCGTGGTGTCGTAGCCCAGGTGGCAGTTGCCCATGGAGTCGCCGACCAGGATCACCGGGATCCCGGCCTCGTCGAAGACGGACGCGGTCATCGCGTCGTAGGCGGTGAGCATGGGCCACTTCTCGCCGCGTTCCTTGGCGAGGGTCAGGTCGCGGACGGTGATGCGCCGGGTGCCCGTGCCTCCGTACAGGGTGGGGGAGGCCGCGGCTGCGGGTTCGCGGGCAGGCGAAACGGCGTGCGTCATTGCAACTGCTCCTTGTGTCATCTCGAGGCGCCCTTACGGCGTCCCCGGACTCACCCACCATGGTGGCATCCGCGTGGCCAAAGGCGGAAGTACCGCGAGGGGCACGCCGGGCCCGGAGGATGCAATGTGCGCGTTTCGTGACAAGCGGAAGCAAGTGGAACCCCTGGCGCACGGGCGTTCGTCCTCCCGGACGTACGACCGCACAGGGCGGTCGTGACGTACGGCACGGAAGGCTCCGGTCATCGCCTAGGGTCAAGGGGCGGGGACGGAGCGCGAGCACGGCAGTGAGGGCAGTGGCATGGCACAGGCGTACATGACGGAGTCGGGGAACGGCGGCTCGGAGCCCGAGCCCTCTGCCTCCCGCTTCCGGCGCCGGGTGGCCGAACTGCGCAGAGACCCCGGGATCTGGCGGCGCGGGCTGGTGCTGGCCGCGATCTCCGTACTGATCTGCCTGGTCATGGTGTTCCACGCGGAGCTGCCCAACGACGTGGGCAACCTCGGCAGCCTCACCGAGACCTTCCTGCCCTGGCTGGGCCTGGCCGTGCCGCTGCTGCTGGTCGGTGCCGTCCTGCGGAAGTCGGCGACCGCGCTGATCGCGATACTGCTGACGGCCGCGGTCTGGGCGAACCTCTTCGGGGGCCTGGTCACCGACAAGTCCGGCCCCGGCGGCAACCTCGTCGTCGCCACCCACAACGTCGACGCCGACAACGCCGACCCGCGCGGCACGGCCGAATCGCTCGCGAAGTCCGGGGCCGACGTACTGGCCCTGACCGAGCTCAAGGGCAGCATCGTCCCCGTCTACGAGAAGGCCCTGCAGGGCACGTACAAGTACCACTCCGTCGAGGGCACCGTCGGGGTGTGGAGCAAGCTCCCGCTGTCCTCCAGCCGGGCCGTGGACATCAAGATGGGCTGGACCCGGGCCATGCGCACCACCGTGGACACCCCCCAGGGCCAGGTGGCCGTCTTCGTCGCCCACCTGCCCTCCGTCCGGGTCAAGCTGAACGCCGGCTTCACCGCCAACCAGCGCGACAACAGCGCCGACGCGCTGGGCGCCTCGCTCGCCGCCGAGCCGCTGAAGAAGGTCATCCTGCTCGGCGACCTCAACGGCACCATGAACGACCGCGCGCTGTCCGAGGTCACCTCGCAGATGCGCTCCACGCAGGGCGCCGTGGGCGACGGCTTCGGCTTCAGCTGGCCGGCGCAGTTCCCGATGGCCCGGATCGACCAGATCATGGTCCGCGGGATCGATCCGGAGGCCTCCTGGACCCTGCCGCGCACGGGCAGCGACCACCTCCCGATCGCGGCGCGAGTGACGGTCTAGCCCGGTCCGGCCGGGGGAGTACGCACGGAAGGGGCCCCGCCGCCGGTGCGGCGGGGCCCCTTTCCGCATTTCCGCATTTCCGCGTGCGCGGCGGCCGCGTCGGCTACGCCCGCTCGCGCCAGCCGTTCGTGATGGGCAGCCGGCGGTCCTTGCCGAAGCCCTTCGCGGAGATCTTCGTACCCGGCGGGTACTGGCGGCGCTTGTACTCCGCCGTGTCCACCATCCGCAGGGTCCTGGCGACGAGCTCCCGGTCGAAGCCGGCCTCCACGATCGCCTCCATGCCCTGGTCGCGGTCCACGTACAGGGCCAGGATCGCGTCGAGCACCGGGTAGTCCGGCAGCGAGTCCGTGTCCACCTGGCCGGGGCGCAGCTCGGCGCTCGGCGGCTTCACGATCGAGTTGTCCGGGATCGGCGGGGTCTCGCCGCGTTCGACGGCCGCCCGGTTGCGGTACTGGGCCAGCCGGAAGACGTCCGTCTTGTAGACGTCCTTGATCGGGCCGTACGCGCCCACCGAGTCCCCGTACAGGGTGGAGTAGCCGACGGCCAGCTCCGACTTGTTGCCCGGGGCCAGCACGATGTGGCCCTCCTGGTTGGAGACCGCCATCAGCATGGTGCCGCGCAGCCGGGACTGGAGGTTCTCCTCCGCCAGGCCGGTGAGGCCCAGCGAGCCCATGTACGCGTCGAACATCGGCTCGATCGGCACGGTCCGGAAGTTCAGGCCGGTCCGCTCGGCCAGGTCGGCCGCGTCGCCCTTGGAGTGGTCCGAGGAGTACTTCGAGGGCATCGAGACGCCGTACACGTTCTGCGCGCCGATCGCGTCGCAGGCGATGGCGGCGACCAGCGCGGAGTCGATGCCTCCGGAGAGCCCGATCACGACGGAGCGGAAGCCGTTCTTCCTGACGTACGCGCGCAGGCCCACGACCAGCGCGTCGTAGATCTCCTCGTCGTCGTCGAGCCGGTCGGCGTAACCGCCGGTGACGACGGCTTCGTACGGCTCCACCGGTTCCTCGGAGAGGATCACCCGGTCGATGCGCAGTCCGTCGTCCACCACGCCCTCGGGGGCGTCGGCCCGCGCCGCCGGCAGGTCGAGGTCGATCAGCACGCAGCCCTCGGAGAACTGCGGGGCCCGGGCGATGACCTCGCCGTCGGCCCCGACGACGATCGAGTCGCCGTCGAAGACCAGCTCGTCCTGGCCGCCGATCATGGCCAGGTAGGCGAGGGTGCAGCCGGCCTCCTGGGCGCGCTTCCGGACCAGTTCGAGCCGGAGGTCGTCCTTGTTGCGCTCGTACGGGGAGGCGTTGATCGAGATCAGCAGTCCGGCCCCGGCGGAGCGGGTGGCCGGGACCCGGCCGCCCTCCTGCCAGAGGTCCTCGCAGATGGCCAGGGCCACGTCGACGCCGTGCACCCGGATCACCGGCTGGGTGTCGCCCGGCACGAAGTACCGGAACTCGTCGAACACGCCGTAGTTGGGGAGGTGGTGCTTGGCGAAGCGCAGGACGACCTCGCCGCGGTACAGCACCGCGGCCGCGTTCTCCGGGGAACCGGCCGGGCGGCCGAGCCGGGGCGCGGCCTTCTCGGTGCGGTCGAGGTAGCCGACGACGACGGGCAGCTCGCCGAAGCCCTCGTCCGCGAGCCGCCCCGCCAGGTCGCGCAGGGCGGTGCGGGAGGCCTCGACGAAGGACCCGCGCAGGGCGAGGTCCTCGACGGGGTACCCGGTCAGCACCATCTCCGGGAACGCCACCAGATGGGCGCCCTGCTCGGCGGAGTGCCGGGTCCAGTGGACGACCGAGTCGGCGTTGGCGGTGATGTTGCCGACGTGCGAGTCGATCTGATTCAGAGCGAGACGAAGTTGAGGCACGCGGCCCAGTCTAATCGTCTTTCTGACGCGATGTCCTGGACCCCGTGTGATTTCCCGCCTCGGACGCCTCGGACGGCTGGGCCGTCTCAGCCCACGGGGCCGGCGTACTTGACGTCGTCGAGGCTGACTCCGGGGGAGATGTCCGCCCTGATGCTCTTGGTGCCCTCAGGCACCTCGAAGGCCACGATGCCGCTGGCGGACTCGCCCGGCATGATCGCGCCACGGATGAACCTCGGGACACCGCCGCCGGGGCCGGCGACGTCGAAGACCATCGAGGCGGTCATGCCCTTGTCGTCGCGGACGTTGGGCACGGCGTGGATGACCTCGTACGGAACGGTCGAGCCGTTGGTGATCGTGACGGTGATCTGGATCGCGTTCTCGACCTTCTCGCGGGCGAGGGTGCCCTTCGGCTTGTACTCCTTCGGCACCGAGAGGCTCACCTGGACGCCGTTGGGGTACGTGAAGGTCTCGCCGAACGGCAGCGCACTGGTCAGGCCGGGGACCTGGGAGGGCGACGGCGACTTCGGGGGGGACCAGGGCGTCTTAGACGGCGACGGCGTGGCACCGCCGAACAGCCGCTCTTTCCTGCGCTGTTCGATGCCGTCGGCCGCCTCGTCGGCGACGACGGCGGTGAGGAACATGCCGCCGACGGAGGCGATGAGCGCGAGCCCGCCGAGGACCGTGCCGACGACGGACAGCGCCTTGTTCGGGGCGCCCTTGGAGGAGCGGACGATGGCGCCGATGCCGAGACCGATCGCGGTCAGGGCGAGGATGCCACCGAGCCAGAAGAAGAAGGGGATGAGGCCGATGAGGATGCCGATGCCACCGACGACCGCCGCGGCGACGGCCAGGCCGTTGCTGGCCGGGGAGGGCGGCGCGTACCCGGTGTAGCCGGCCCCGGGGGGCAGCTGCACCCACGGGTTGCCGGGGGCGGCGGGGGCGCCGAACCCGGGAGCGGTGGGGCCGCCGAACCCGGGGGCGGTGGGGTGGGCCGGGACCGGGGCCGGAGGCGTGAGCGGGGCGAACGGCGACGCGGCGGGGGCCGCCGGGGCGTCCTCCGGCGCTCGGGCCGGGACCGGGACCGGGGACGGCGTCTGGATCTTCTCCAGCGACGGGGCCGGGGCCTGGGCCGGGGTCTTCTCCAGCGACGGGGGCGCTGGGGCCGGGATCGAGGCCGGGACCGAGGCCCCCTCGGGTATGGGCGTCCCGGCCGGTTCGGTCGGCGTGCTGGGAGGGTTAGGCGGGGTGCTCATACGGGCGGAGGCGTCCTTTGGTTCGTCGCGTGGTTCGTCGCGCTGTGGTGATCGCGCCAAGCCTGCCACGCCCCCGCCCCGCCCCACGCGGCGTTTTACGTGCGCTCGTAGCCGAGCACCGTCATCATCCCGGACTCCGAGTGGTACACGTTGTGGCAGTGCAGCATCCACAGCCCGGGATTGTCGGCGTCGAAGTCCACCGTCAGCCTCCCGCCCGGCAGGATGACCGAGGTGTCCTTGCGGGCGCCCGTGCCGCCGCCCAGTGCGAAGGTGTGCCCGTGCAGGTGCACCGGGTGCCACATGGGCGTCGAGTTCCTGAGCTCCAGCCGCACCCGCTCGCCCGCCCGCACCGGATGCCGCTGGTCGGGCGTGTACGGGGTGCCGTCGAAGGCCCAGTTGTAGCGGGCCATGGTGCCCGTGAGCCTGATCGAGACCGTACGGTCCGGCGTGCGCGCCGGCAGGGCGGCCGACCCGGCGGCTTTGAGCTGGTCCGCCATCAGCGGACGGGTGCTCAGTTCGGCCGGCCTGGTCGCGGCGGTGGGAGCCGTACCGGACCCGGTGCGCAGGACGGCGAGCGCCGCCTGGCCCTTGCCCTCGGCCAGCGCGGTGAGCGGGAACACCCCGTCCTGCGCGGTGACCAGGACGTCGTACCGCTCGCCCATGCCGAGGAGGAGGCAGCCGGTCCTGGCCTGCTCGACGGGGAAGCCGTCGGTGTGGGTGACCGTCAGTTCGTGGCCACCGAGGGCGATCCGGAAGGGGGTGTCCCCGCCCGCGTTGATGATGCGCAGCCGGATCCGGTCGCCGGGCCGGGCGGTGAAGACGGAAGGGTCGTCCGCCGCCCTGCCGTTGATCAGGTAGTACGGGTACGCGACGTCGCCCACGTCCTTGCCGAGGACGTCGCTCTCCCCGGCCATGCGGACGCGCGAGGGGCCGGTGGTGCCGGTCGGTGAGGCCGCGGGTGCCGCGCCGTGGCCGGCGTGGCCCGCTGCCTTGCCGTTCGCGCCGCGGAGTTCGGCGAGCACGGCGTCCGGGGTGGAGCCGTCCACGCCGTCGAGCCAGTCGTCCAGGACCACCACCCACTCCTTGTCGTACGCGAGGGGCTCCTTCGGGTCCTCGATGATCAGCGGCGCGTACAGGCCGCGGTCCTGCTGGACCCCGGTGTGCGGGTGGAACCAGTACGTCCCCGGGTGCGGGACGGCGAACTCGTACGTGAAGGAGCCGCCCGGGGCGATGTCCCGCTGGGTCAGACCGGGGACCCCGTCCATGTCGTTGCGCAGCGCCAGGCCGTGCCAGTGCAGGGAGGTGGCCTCGGGGAGGTTGTTGGCCAGGGTCAGGGAGAGCGTGCCGCCCGCGGTGGCCCGTACCTCCTGGCCGGGAAGCTTGTCCCCGTACGCCCACGAGCGGAAGACGTGCCCGCCGCCGAGGTCCAGCGGGGTGGCGGTGGCGGTGACCTTGACCTCGGTGAGCGGTCCGGTGGCCTTGCGGGCGGCCTCGGCGGCCTGGACCTCGGGCCCGGCCGGGTCCACGTAGTCGCCGGGGGCGGCGGCCTCGGCGGCGGCGCCGTGGTGCGCGGAGCCGTGGTCTTCGGCGGCGCCGGCGCAGGCGGCGAGCAGCCCCGAGCCGGCGAGGGCCGCGGAGGCGCCGAGGACGGCGCGACGGGAGGGAAGAGAGCGCACGGGAGTACCTCGTGGTGGGGGTCGTGAGGGGACTGTGCGGGCATGCGGGCATGCGGGGGCTCGGGGGCGCGGCGGGTCGGGGCCTGCGCCGGACCGGCCCGGTAGGCGGGCCGCGCCCCCGAGCGGCGCGGTATCGCGGGAGCCGGCCGGTCCGGCGACGAGGGGCGGCATCTTGACCCCGGTGGGGCAGATGCACCCCGGATCCATGTCGGTCGCGTGGTGCGACTCACCGTCCGCCGCCGGGTCGGGCGGGCCCGCCGAGGCAACGGAGTGGGCGGCGGGTGCGTCTTCCCAGGCATGGGACTCAGTCGGATGGCTCAGGGTGCGGGTGGTCGCGATGCCCGGCAGGGGCCTGGCGGGCAGCGGTGGCCTGGGCCACGGGGCAGCTCGCCGGGCTCTGCTCGTCATGTCGGGAACCCTACCCGGGGTGGGTATCCGTTCTTCGGATTAACCGCCGGGTCTGCATAGGATTAGTCACACTATGTCCTCTAATGGCCCCTCCATACGCCCCTCGTCCCGTACGGTCCGGTCGACGTCGACGGGTCCGTCGACGTGGACGGCCTGGCCGGTCGCCGTACTGATCGGGCTCGGCGCCACCGCCTACACGGCGTGGGTGCTCGAAGTCGTCCTCTCCACGGGCCTCAACCCCATCGAGACGTACGTGAGCGAGCTCGCCGCCCAGGACCAGCCGCTCGGCGGCCTCTTCCGGGCCACCGACTTCTGCGCCGGCCTGCTCGCCTTCGCGGGCGGACTGCTGGCGCTGCTGGGGCTGCTGCGCCACTCCGAGGCCCGCCGCGCGTGGTCCGTCGCCGGCTGGGCCGGAGTCACCCTGTTCGGGGCGGCCACCGCCGCCGACGCCTGGCTGCCGCTGAGCTGTACGCCGACCGTGGACCCGGTGTGTGCCGCGCGGGAGACCGCCGGGCTCGTGCCCGCCACGCATCAGGCCCATGCCGTCAGCAGCAGTCTCGCGATGACCGGAGCCCTCGTCGGGATCGTGGCCCTCACCGTCGCCGCCCGGCGCTACGGCCGGCTCGCCCCGCTGGCCCGCTACGGCCCGGTCCTGGTCGTCCTGGAACTGCTCGCCACCGCGTGGACCCTGACCGCCATAGCGCTCTTCACGGCCGGGCGCGGCACCTGGGCCCTGGGCGCGGGGCAGCGGCTCCAGGTGCTGTTCGTGGCGCTCTGGCTGGGCCTGCTCGCCTACTCCGTGCACAGGGAGCGCCGCACGTGAGCGGCGAGGGCCGTTTCGTGCGGGTGGACGGGGTCCCGCTGCACGTGGTGGTCGAGGGGAGCGGGCCGGTCTGCGTGCTCAGCGCCGGGCTGGCCATGGCCTGGTTCGACTGGGACCCGGTCGCGGCACTGCTCGTCGCCGCGGGCCGTACCGTCGTGCGCTTCGACCGCCCCGGCCACGGCCTCAGCGGCCCGCCGACAGAGCCCCCGACCGCCGCGTCCGAGGCCCACCGCATCGCCCACCTGCTGGACGCCCTGTACCGGGCCGGGGCCCTGGACACCGGCGGCTCGGGGGCCCCGCCGGCCCCGCCGGGGCCCGGGGGCTGCGCCGGCGGGCGGGGTCGGGCGGGTTCCGCCGGGGCCGGGGGCGCGCCGGGGCGTCTCCTCGGGCGTCGAACGTGTCGAGGGGGCGGTGGGCCGAGCGCGGTTGCGTTCGACGCCCTGCGGGGACGCCCCGGCACACCCCCGTCCCCGTCGGAACCGGCAGGCCCCCGCCCGGGCCTGGTCACAGATCCCAGCCTGACCTCCGGGCAGGGCCCCGGCCCGGCCTCCGGCCCCGGCTCGGCCTCCGGCCCCGGCTCGGCCTCCGGCCCCGGCTCGGCCTCCGGCCCCGGCTCGGCCTCCGGCCCCGGCTCGGCCTCCGGCCCCGGCTCGGCCTCCGGCCCCGGCTCGGCCTCCGGCCCCGGCTCGGCCTCCGGCCCCGGCTCGGCCTCCGGCCCCGGCTCGGCCTCCGGCCCCGGCTCGGCCTCCGGCCCCGGCTCGGCCTCCGGCCCCGGCTCGGCCTCCGGCCCCGGCTCGGCCTCCGGCCCCGGCTCGGCCTCCGGCCCCGGCTCGGCCTCCGGCCCCGGCTCGGCCTCCGGCCCCGGCTCGGCCTCCGGCCCCGGCTCGGCCTCCGGCCCCGGCTCGGCCTCCGGCCCCGGCTCGGCCTCCGGCCCCGGCTCGGCCTCCGGCCCCGGCTCGGCCTCCGGCCCCGGCTCGGCCTCCGGCCCCGGCTCGGCCTCCGGCCCCGGCTCGGCCTCCGGCCCCGGCTCGGCCTCCGGCCCCGGCCCGGCCTCCGGCCCCGGCCCGGCCTCCGGCCCCGGCTCGGTCCCGGGCCTCCCCGGGTCCGTCACCGTCGTCGGGCATTCCATCGCCGGGTTTCACGCCGAGGCCTTCGCCCGGCTGTACCCCGAGCGCACCGCCGCCCTCGTGCTGGTCGACTCCAGCGTCGAGGAGGCCCCGCGGGCGCTGCTGCCCGCAGGGATCCGGGTCGGCGCCGCGCGGGCTCTCGGGCGGGCCCTGACCGCCGTCGGGATGCCCGCCGCGTTCGGGCCGCTCGCGCGGCGGGCCACCGTGCGGGCGTCGCGGACCGGCGGGGCGGATCCCGCCGCGCGTGACCTCGTACGCCGCTGCTACCGCACGGGCCGGGTCTGGCAGGGGGCGCTGCTGGAGAACGCCCGCTACCCCGACACCGCCGCCGAGGTGCTGGGCCTGCGCGAGACGCACCCGCTGGCCGCGCCCGTGACCGTGCTCGCGGGCCACGACGGCACGGGGAGCCGCTCCGCCCGGGGCTGGCTCGCCCGCCAGGCGGACCTCGCCGACCGGCTCGGCGCCCGCTTCGAGGTCGCGGAGCCCGCCGGGCACCTGGTCATGCTGGACCGCCCGGACCACGTGGCCCGGGCGGTCGTCAACGCAGCACTGCACCAGGCGTGCCCGCCGGATCAGCTGCGGGCGTAGACCGCCTCCGCCCAGCCGGCTATCTGCTCCTCCGAGAGGTGCTTGGCCAGGTCGGCCTCGCTGATCATGCCCACCAGCTTCTTGTTCCTGATCACGGGGAGCCGGCGGATCTGGTGGCTCTGCATCTCCTCCAGCACCTCGGAGACGTCCGCGTTCGCGTCGATCCAGCGCGGCGTGCCCTTGGCCATGTCACCGGCCGTGACCTTCGCGGGGTCGTGCCCCTTGGCGACACAGCCGACCACGATGTCGCGGTCGGTCAGGATGCCGCAGAGCCGTTCCGTCTTGTCGCTGATGGGCAGCGCGCCCACATTGAGGCGGGCCATCAGCTGTGCGGCCCGGTCCAGGGTCTCGGTGGCGGGGATCCACTGGGCCCCGGCGTGCATGATCTCTCCGGCGGTGGTCATCGCGTCAACCTCCAAAGCGCCGTGTACGGCGGGGCGCGGATGCTTCCGCCGCGGCGTCCCCATCGTCATTCGGCCGTTCGGCCCACGCGACCCGACAGGGGGGAGTACACGCCCATACGGGTGACAGGACGCCTCCCACCACCGTACGAGCGTGTCCCGTCACCCGCGCGGCGCGGCCCCGCGCTTCCGCAGCATGTCCGCCATCAGGGCGATCTCCGACTGCTGCGCGTCGACCATGCCCTGGGCCAGCGCCCGCTCGGCGGGGGTCGCGCACAGCTTCGCGCAGCCCTCGGCCATCGCGACGCCGCC
Source organism: Streptomyces sp. NBC_01351 (assembly GCF_036237315.1). Lineage (GTDB taxonomy): Bacteria > Actinomycetota > Actinomycetes > Streptomycetales > Streptomycetaceae > Streptomyces. Next base: position 5,932,043 of record NZ_CP108356.1, read on the forward strand.
CTCGTGGTGGTCGGTCATCAGCTGGAGGTAGAGCACCTCGGCGTCCCGGCCCTCGATGGCGTCCAGCCGGGTGAGCTCCTCCTTGGTGGCCATGCCGGGCATGAGCGGCCCGCCGGGCCGGGCGGCCGCGTGTCCGCCGTGCCCTTCGTGCCCGCCGCCGGGGGTTCCCATCCACGACATCGGGGGCTCGTCGGCCAGCACCTTCGGCAGCCCCCACAGGTCCAGCCAGCCGAGGAGCATGCCCCGCTGGTTGGCCTGGGTGTTGGCGATGTCGTACGCGAGGGTGCGTACGGGCTCGTCCCGGGTGCGGTCGCGCACGATGAAGGACATCTCCACCGCCTGCTGGTGGTGCACCGCCATGTCCCGGGCGAATCCCGCGTCGGCGGAGCGCAGCCCGGGCGGGCCGGAGACCGGGACCGCAGGGCGGTCGTCGCTGTTCGCGGCGGCGGCCATCGTGGCCACCGCCGCGAACAGCAGCGCCAGCAGGACGGCCGTGCCCGCCACCCAGTAGGTACGCGGCAAGCGGGCCGTACGGCTCACTTGGCGAGGCCGTTCGTGCAGGCGGCGCCCGGCTCGGGGGTCTGCTCGCCCTGCACGTACTTGGTGAAGAACTGCGCCACCCGGGGGTCGTCCGCCGTCTCCACCGTCAGCTGCTTGCCCCACGCGCTGAGCGTGATCGCGCCGGTCTGCTCCTTGACGGGGCTCATCAGCGTGTACGGGGTCTGCTCCACCCGCTTGGAGAGCTTGTCGAGGTCGGCCTTGGGGGCCTTCTCGTTGTACGTCACCCAGACCGCGCCGTGCTCCAGCGAGTGCACGGCGTTCACCTCGGGGACCGCGCTCTGGTAGACGTCGCCGTTGCAGTTCATCCAGCGGGGGTGGTGGTCACCACCGACCGGCGGGTTCATCTCGTACTTCACCGGGGTCTCGACGTGGTTGCGGCCCAGCGTCTTCGCGTCCCACAGCTGCTCGCCCTCGACGGGCTTCGCGCGGAGCTCCTGCTGCTCCTTGAGGAGCTTCTCCGCGGCCTGCTGCTTGCGCTTCTCGGTCTGCTTCTGGTCGATCAGCACCCAGGCGCCGAAGCCGACGAGTCCGGTGACGATGGCCGTGGAGACGGTGATCGTGATGGCCTTCATGCGCCGCTCGCGTGCCTTGTCGGCCCGGCGCATCTCGGCTATCCGCGCCTGGCGGGACTGCGGGTCGGTGCTCTTGGGGGTCCTGCTGGCCATGTGCCCTGGTTCCTTTGACTGAGGGGGGTGGATGGAGCGTCGAAACCGGACCTGTCAGGTCCGCAGCACCTGGAGCACATGCAGGTCGGGGGCTCGGGCGAGCGGCTCGGGCGGCCGCGTCGACCCCGCCCCGACGCTCCGGGCGGGGGCCGCGGGCTCGCCGGCCGCCGGCATCGCGGCGGGCTGCGGCGCGGGCAGTACGCCCGGCATCGCGTGCGCGAGGGGGGAGCAGCCCGGCATGTCGTACGGCGACACGCAGACGGCGTGCGCCCGCGTCTCGGCCTCGACCACGTGCTCGCCGCCGACGGGCCGCGCGCAGAGGAACAGCACCGCCACCAGCGCCCCGGCCAGACCCCAGAAGGCCGCCGGCCTGACGGCACGCCGAAGCGGCGGACGTCCTCGACGCCCCCGCTGCGTGTACTGCCGGCCCCCCATGGGCGCAGATGGTAATGCTCATGACGGGCCGGAGGTCAGTGCGGGGGTGTCACGAGCTTTCGGGGGTGCGTAATGTGGCGGAAACCACCGCTGGCGATACTGGGCCGGCCCGACTGTGGCCCGCCCCTCGGGGAGGTGGTGCACAGGCCGTCTGAACTGCGAGGATGAAGGCATGGACAAGCAGCAGGAATTCGTCCTCCGGACGCTTGAGGAGCGCGACATCCGCTTCGTGCGCCTGTGGTTCACCGACGTACTGGGCTTCCTCAAGTCCGTCGCGGTCGCCCCCGCCGAGCTGGAGCAGGCCTTCGACGAGGGAATCGGTTTCGACGGCTCCGCGATCGAGGGCTTCGCGCGGGTCTACGAGTCCGACATGATCGCCAAGCCGGACCCGAGCACGTTCCAGATACTGCCGTGGCGCGCGGAGGCCCCCGGGACCGCCCGGATGTTCTGCGACATCCTGATGCCGGACGGCTCCCCGTCCTTCGCGGACCCGCGCTACGTCCTCAAGCGCATCCTGGCCAAGACCTCCGACCTGGGCTTCACCTTCTACACCCACCCGGAGATCGAGTTCTTCCTGCTGAAGGACAAGCCCCTGGACGGCACCCGCCCCGTCCCGGCGGACAACTCAGGCTATTTCGACCACACTCCGCAGAACGTGGGCATGGACTTCCGCCGCCAGGCGATCACCATGCTCGAATCGATGGGCATCTCGGTCGAGTTCAGCCACCACGAGGGCGCCCCCGGCCAGCAGGAGATCGACCTCCGCTACGCCGACGCCCTCTCCACGGCCGACAACATCATGACCTTCCGCCTGGTCATGAAGCAGGTCGCCCTCGAACAGGGCGTCCAGGCCACCTTCATGCCGAAGCCCTTCTCCGAGTACCCGGGCTCGGGCATGCACACCCACCTGTCCCTCTTCGAGGGCGACCGCAACGCCTTCTACGAGTCGGGCGCCGAATACCAGCTCTCGAAGGTGGGCCGCTCCTTCATCGCGGGCCTCCTGAAGCACGCGGCCGAAACGGCCGCGGTCACCAACCAGTGGGTCAACTCCTACAAGCGCATCTGGGGCGGCTCCTCCCGCACCGCCGGCTCCGGCGGCGAAGCCCCCTCGTACATCTGCTGGGGCCACAACAACCGCTCGGCCCTGATCCGCGTCCCGATGTACAAGCCGGGCAAGACGGGCTCCTCGCGCGTCGAGGTCCGCTCGATCGACTCGGGCGCCAACCCGTACCTCACGTACGCCGTCCTCCTGGCGGCCGGCCTCAAGGGCATCGAGGAGGGCTACGAACTCCCGGCGGGCGCCGACGACGACGTCTGGGCCCTCTCCGACGCGGAACGCCGCGCGATGGGCATCGAGCCCCTCCCGCAGAACCTCGGCGAGGCCATCGCCCTGATGGAACGCAGCGAACTGGTCGCCGAAACCCTCGGCGAACACGTCTTCGACTTCTTCTTGCGCAACAAGAAGCAGGAGTGGGAGGAATACCGCTCGGAGGTCACGGCCTTCGAGCTCCGCAAGAACCTCCCGGTGCTGTAGTTGCAGCCCAGGCGGCCTCCGGGGCTGGAACCGCGCTCAGGGCCGGTGGCACTCGGCCACCGGCCCTGAGCCGTCTCACCCACCCCGGGCCGTCTGCGGGCCGCCGGGCCGGGCGTTCGGTTGGTCAGGGGGCCAGTTGCCTGATGCTGGCCCGCACGGAGGCGGTCTGGGTCTTCGCGCCGGCGACGTCGGTGCCGCCCTCCGCGATCAGCTTTTCCTGCAGGGCGGTTTCCACGGCCTTCCAGTCGCTGAGCAGTCCGGAGGAGTTCTTGCACCCCACATCGGCCACCGCCACAGCCCTTTCCCTCTGGTCGATCCTGGGTCCTGTGAACTCCGGGTCGTTGCTGGCGGAGAAGGGTTCGGCGGGGTAGGTGTATCCGGCTTCCTTCATGCACGCCGACCAGCGGGCGAGCGCCGCTTTCACGCGGTCGTCGTGGAGCGACCGGTCGAAGGAGGCGCGGTCCAGGGACTGGAGCAGCTGCGAATTGCCGGGTGCGTCGGAGGCTTTGTAGCCGAGTGCCTCGTTCGCGCGGCCCGCGCATCCACCGGGCGGCACCGGTTTGCCGTTCGCATCGTTGCCTCCCTGCCCGAACTCGCCGGGGCGGGTGCTTCCACCGGTCAGTGCGAACGACTCGTCCGCCGACAGCTCCGGTTCCGCGTAGGTCTGGGACTTCGACTTCGGCGGTACGCGGTAGCCCCTTTCGGAGGCCAGCTTCGCATCGGTGATTCCGTAGCGCCGCTCGTTGTGGACGGTGACGGAGGGCGGTGTTGCGGGAGGGAAGGAGAAGGAGGCGTGGCCGAACTCCTTCATGCAGGCTGTCGTGCGGTCCCGTAGGAGTTCGGCGAGCTTGTACCCCTCGAACTCGTTCAGCATGTAGTCGTCCAGGGGAAGTCCCAGGTCGACGGAGGTGCGGGGGACGTCGGCAGCCTGTGCCGGCTTCTTGCCGACCGCCGAGGGGTCGCCGCTGGACGTGTCGCAGCCGACGAGGACGGCGCACGCGGCGAGCGAGAGCGACAGGGCCGTATACCGGCCGGGTGTCGGGGTGCGGCGGGATTTTCTCATTGCATCACTGTCATTCGAGTCGTACGAGTCGCCATGCGGCACACGGCGAACGGGGTTTCCCGGGACTCGGGAAACCCCGTCGGACAGCACGATCAGCAGTTGCCGGATTCGTAGAAGATGCTGGACGCGTTGTTGTTCTTCAGGGTGCTGTTCAGGTTGGCCGTGATCCAGGGACCGATCATCTGGCGCGGGCCCTGCTGGTTGGAGTTGTAGTACACGTAGTGCGGGTTGCTGTGGGTCCAGTTCGTCACGGAGGCCGCGTTGTTCTTCAAATTCTGTCCGGCGCCGTTGCCGGGTCCGATGAACGTGAAGTTCGAGTGGTTGTAGCCCCAGCAGTCGTCGATGTCGACGAAGGCGCCCACGCCACCCGAGTTGTAGTGGAAGCAGGCGTCCCTGCCCTCGTTGCAGCGGCCGTCGCCGCTGGCCGAGGCGTTGGGTGCGAGGGCGAGCAGTGAAGCGAGGGACAGCCCGATTGCCGAGACAGCGGTGAGCTTCTTCACGATGAACCTCCGAGGTCACATAAAGATTGTGTGAGTGATGGGGAATCTACCTCAGGAGTTGATCTTGTAAAAGTTCGTTCCGTGACCGGGCGAAAGCCCTTCTGCGTCGCGTAGTTGGGCGTGGCTGAGTGGTTGTCGGAGCAGGCGTCGGCGCTTGCCGGGGCGAGCGGGGCGGGTCAGCGGACCGCGTGGTGCCAGATCGGGGAGGTCGGGGTGCGGGGGACCGTGGTGATGTGGAGTTCCGCGTCGAGGCCGAGGACCGCCGTCGTGGTGCCGGAGAGTTCGAGGACCGCGCCCGGGGCGCCCGCGTAGAGGACGGCGGATTCGGTCCAGGCGGGCGGGCCGCCGAGGCCCGTGGTGCTGATGGTGCCGGTGTTCGCGCGGCCCGAGACGAGGCGGCCCGCGACGCCGACCGCGCCGTAGCCGGACCGGCCGCCGGCCTCCGCGACGCTGGAGACCTGGGGCTTGCCGGGGGCCGCCGTGACCACGGCCGTGCGGACGACACCCGAGTCCGGGCGGCGGAAGTACAGGCGGACGCCCGCGCCGTCCGGGGTCGCCGTCAGGGGGACCGTCGTGGCCGGCAGGCCCGTTTCGAGGGGGCCCTGCAGCGGGGCGCCCGGGGTGGGCTGGATCCAGGCCGCGACCGACTTCGTGGTGGTGGCGTACACGTGGCGCCGCCCGGCGGAGTCGACCACCGCGACCGGGTCGCTCTGCAGGTCCTCGCCGCCCACGCGGTGCCATTCGGAGAAGCCGCCGTCCGGCTGCTGGGTGGTGGCGCGCAGGCTGCGGCGGGAGTCGCGGAGGTAGACGGTGATGCGGCCGTCCGCGTCGACGGCGCCCGAGGGGGAGCTGATCGCCGAGGTGCTCTGCTCGTCGGGGCCCTCGGGGGTGCCCAGCGACTGCCAGGGCCCGAACGGGCCGTCGGGCGCGGACTGGACGGCGTACACGACCTCGCGCCGGTACTCGGCGGGTATCCGGCCGAGGGTGGTGCGGGTGGCGAGGACCGCGACGCGGCCGTCGGCGAAGCGGACGGTGCTCGCGCCCGGGTCGATGCCCGTGCCGGGGAGGAGCGCCGGGCCCGCCCAGGCACCGCCGGGGGACCGGGTCCAGTACGCGGTCTGCCCGTCGAGGGTGGCGAACGCCCAGAGCCGGCCGGGCGTGCCCTCGATCATCCAGGTGCTGTGGTCGCCGCGGCTGTAGCGCAGGGACTGGGCCCAGTTGCGCCCGGTCGGGTTGCCGGCGACCTTGCGGTCGCCGCAGCCGGAGGGGCTGCCGCAGTAGTTCTGGCCGTCGTGCCAGGCGTAGGTCTTGAGGAAGCCGGTCTTCGTCTCGGCGGTCTGCGGGTCCAGCGTGTGCGGGAGGGTGCCGTTGTGGTAGCCGAGGTAGTTCTGCACGGAGAAGTGCGGACGGTTCTTGACCCGCTCCGCGTAGGCGGCCGCGCCGGCCTGCGCGAAGCGGGCGGCGTACATGTGGTCCTGGTGGTCGGTGTACTTGCCGCTGTGGTCGTACCGGCCGGGCGTCGGGTCCTGCATGCGTATCGTCGTCGGCCGGTACCGCTCCAGGACCCCGGATATCGCCTGTATCAGCTGGTCCTTGCTGTACGTGAAGTGCTGCTTGACCGGGGTTCCGGAAGTGAGCTGGGACGCCAGCGCCGGTATCCGCCCGTTCCACAGGCCGCGCAGGCTGTCGGGGTTGTCCCCGCCGGTGGTGCGGGCCTCGCGCAGCTGCAGCCAGACCAGGTTGACGTGCGGCTTCGCGATGAGGACGTCGAGCTCGGCCTGTCCGCCGCCGGCCGTGGACATGACCGTACGGCGCCAGGCGCTGGTGCGGTCGCCGGTGGCCATCTGCGCGTAGGCGGAACGTATGCCGTTCTGCCGGGCCTCCGCGTAGTGGGCGCGGTCGGAGGGCTGCTCCGGGTCCTTGGCGGCGCCGCCGGTGGCGCGGTTTATGCCGTCGGCCTCGCCGGAGGTCAGGTACACGGTCGCGACCGGGGTGCCGGAGAGCAGCGAGCGGCTGAGGTCGGGGTTCATGAAGAAGAGGTCGTCGTCGGGATGGGCGACGACCTGGACGACCGACCCGGCGGTGACGCTCGCGGGCAGCGCGGCCGCCGGGCGCAGGGGCCACGTGCCCTCGGCGGAGGTCTGCTGGGCGGAGGCCACGGCGAGCACGCCGGTGGTGCCCGCGGTGATGACCGTGAGCAGGGCCGCGAAGCGGCGACGGGTGATGGGCATAGGTCACGCCTTGGGGGGTCGTTCCGGGCGGGAAGAACCGCTGAGCAGTCAGAGAGAGGCCAAATCGGGGAACTTGGTTCACCGGATTCGCCGATGACTGCCACTTTCCGAAAAAGTCCGGACGTGATTGTGCACTGTGGAGTTTTTGGTCCGTATATGTGACCGAAATGTGGACGCCGTTGTTCCGCCCCGTGGACCAACTGGCTGCCGGGGATAGGATGTTAGGTGGGGATTTGGCCTCGTTGGTGAGGAATGCGGCTTATGCCCTTAAGGGGGGTATTCCTTACGGCGCCGTGTTGCGAGGGCCCACCGGCACCCACGGCGCCAGCCGCGCGTCCGGGGCGTCCGCCGACGAGGTCACGTACAGCCGCGCGTCGAGCCCCACCACCGCCAGGCTGACCACGTTCTTGCCGGTCAGAGCGGAGGAAGGGGCGCCCACGAACATCAGCGGCGACCGCTCCCACGGCCGGCCCCACCCGACGTCCGAGCCCAGCTGACCGCCCGCCGAGCGGCCCGCGAGCACGTGGCCGCTCGCCGTCACCGAGCCGAAGCCCTGGAGTCCGCCGAGGTCTGTGAGGTTGTTCACCTTCAGTCCGTCGTCGCCGGTGACGAGGGCGGTGCGGACGTTGCCCGAGCCGGGCTTGCGGAACCACAGCCGCACCCCGCCCTCGCGGCCCGCCGCGGTCAGCGGGAGCGTGGTGTCCGGCAGCCCGGTGGCGGTGGCGGGGCCCAGCGGGGCGCCCGGCTCCGGCTGCACCCAGCCCAGCACCGTCTTGGGGGTGGCCGATCCTTGACGTCCTTCGCGTACGCGGCGGTGGCCAGCTGCGCGAAGCGGGCGCCGTAGAAGTGGTCCTGGTGGTCGACGTACCGATTGGTGTTGGGGAAGCGGCCGGGGGTCGGGTCCTGGGAGCGGACGTCGTTGGCTTGTACCACTCCAGGACGCCGACGAGGGTCTGGACGACCTGCTCCTTCTTGGATCATCCCGTGGCTCGAACGCCGCTACGGCTAGGGTCGCGCGCAGTCGTTGGGTTGGTCTGGTTTTCCTGGGTGCTGTACGGGTTCTTGTGGTGCTGCGTGACCTTGTCGGGTTGGGCTCGTTCCGTATGTGGGTCCGATGATCGGACAGTAGCTCGCAAGCGGTGGCGGGGGGTGTGGGTGTGCGGGGGAAGATCGCGTTGGGTGAGGGGGAGACAGGCCGGGTGGCGTGCGCACCCGCGACGGCGTTCCGGGGCCTGGATACCGTTTCTGGCGAGGTGCTGAACACTGCCGCGCTGGGTGAGCGGGTGGGCTGGCTGGCCGCGCTGGTGGAGTCGATGGCCGCCGGGGTGATCGGCGGGCACTGGAGCCGGGCCGAGCTGACGTTGCTTGCTTCGGGCGTTGCGCCGTCGGGTGAGCGGTTGCCGTCGAACGCGTGGATGGCGTTGCGGACTCTGGGCTGGACGGCGACCGTTCCGGAGGGGGTGTATGTGCCCGACCGGGTCCGGCGGGTTGCTGAGGAGCAGGCAGGGCGGGTGTTGCGTTCGGCTGAATGGCGGGCCGGGCTGGTGGACGGGGTCCTGGCCACTTGGCCCGTATCCGGGGATCCGCTCAAGCGCACCGAGGAGGAGTGGGATGCGTTGCGGGCCGTCTGTCCGCAGGGGGCAGCGGTGCCCGCCTCTGTTTTCCGTTCCCGTACCCGTCAGGTGCTGCGTTTCCTCGCCGCGCACCGGCGTCTTCCTGTTGATCTTTGCGAGTTGGAGGGGGCGCCGGGCGCGGGATGTCAGGTGGTGTTGGCCGCCGCCGACAAGCAGCTGGCCATCCTGGCCCGCTGCGAGGACGACCCCTCCCGTTACGCGGTGCTCACCGTACGACTGCCGGTACGGCCCGACCCGCGCACCCGTACCGACTGGCACCCGGTACGGAGCCGTTTCCGGCTGCCACCCACCATCGACGCCGCCGCTGTCCTGCACGCCCCCACCCTGCGCCTGCGCGACGGGCGGCTACGCCTCGATATCGCACACACCACCGCCGTCCCCAAGACGCTGCGCTCCGGGCACAGCCGGGCCGTGGCCTTCGACTACGGGCTGAACACCCTGCTCACCGGCGGCACCCTCACCCTGACCGGTGGCACCCAACCGGCCGTGCACACCGACGGACAGCCCGTCTTCCTCCGCATGAACGGGGTACTGGCCAAAGCCGACCGGCTCCGCATCCACGCCGAACAGCTGTGGACCAAAGCCGCGCACCTGGAACACCTCATCGACGGCCAACGGGCCCTCGGGCTGCGCCCCGACCCTGCGACCGTCACCAAACTCGCCGTGCTACGCACCGAACACTCACGGGTCAGCAGGCGCCGCGCACGGCTGAACGCGGAGATCGCCAAGGCGGCCGCACGGTTCATGGTGGATCACGCCCAGGCCGCGCAGGCATCGGTGATCTATCTGGAGGATCTGCGGGACATGGAGGCCCGCGGCAAGGGCCGCACCCTCAACACCCGCCTCTCCAGCTCGGTGCGCGGGCAGATCGTGGCGGATGCGCTCCATCAGGCAGCCCGGCACGGGATAGCCGTGGTCATCGTCCCCGCGCGCGGCACCTCCAGGTTCTGTCCGCGCTGTCTGACCGCGTTCCGTCACCACACCGCCCCCGACAGCACCCGGCCGGGGTGGAAGTGGGCCACTTGCCCCCACCCCGACTGCCGGTACAGCGCGGACCGGGACACCGCCGCCTGGCAGCGCATCGGCGCCCGAGGGCTGCAACATCAACACCTGACTGTCCTGGACCGCGCGAGCGGCACGTACGTGATCCGCCGCACGGTTCAGGAGCTGGACCAACCCGTCCAGCACACCGAGCCCACCCACCCCGGACCCGCCACCTCCTACAGTCCGCAGCAATCCGCTGCGGACCGGACGAAGGCGGGACCGACGAGAAACCGCCCTGTGCCCAGGCAGCGACGCAGGGTCCCCGCCCCACCCGGAACACCGGCATCGACCGGTCCGGGTGGAAAGCGTCCGGCGGGGCGGCCGCCCCAGCCACCCACCCACCGCACCCAGCGGCGACGTGGACGGCAGGCACCGCACACGATGAGCACCCCTACACGGCACACGCCACACGGGGCCAGACTCGGCGCAGGCTTCCACCTGCACACCCACGCCACCCCCACCCGAGACCGGGCAGGACAGCAAAGGCAACCGAGACACTTTTCCCACCGGGGCGAACACCCAGCCCCACCCAGGAAAACCTAAACTCATCCGAGACGCTCGCCCCAGGCAGGCACCGGCAAGATCCAGGAGGCGGCGGGATGACAGTCCCGGGACGCAGGAGCAGCACCTTCATCCAGCTGCTGCGCAGCGGTTTCACCGACCCCCAGACCGCCGCCCGACTCCTGGAGACCGACGCCCTGGCCTCCGTACGCACCGACCCGGTGCTCCTCGACGCCCTCGGGGCCACCGCCGACCCCGACCTCGCGCTCCTCGGGCTCGTACGGCTCGCCGAGGCGCAGACCCCCGACGAGCGGCCCCTGCTCCTCGACACCCTCGTCGCCGCGAAACCCCTGCGCGACCGGCTCCTCGGCGTGCTCGGCGCCTCCGAGGCGCTCGGCGACCACCTCGCCCGCCACCCCCACGACTGGCAGGCCCTGGTCACGTACGAGGCCGCCGACCTGCACCCAGGGCTCGCCGACTTCGAGCGCGGGCTGGCCGACGCCCACGACCCCGTCGCCCTGCGCGTCGCCTACCGCCGCTGCCTGCTGTCCATCGCCGCCCGCGACGTCTGCGGCACCATCGACGTCGCCCAGACCGCCGCAGAGCTCGCCGACCTCGCCACCGCCACCCTCCGCGCGGCCCTGCGCATCGCCTCCGCCGCCGCCCCCCAGGACGCGGCCCAGTGCCGCCTCGCCGTCATCGCGATGGGCAAGTGCGGCGGCAACGAGCTCAACTACGTCTCCGACGTCGACGTGATCTTCGTCGGGGAGGCGGTCAACGGCACGGACGAGGGCAAGGGGATCCAGGCCGCCACCCGCCTCGCCTCCCACCTCATGCGGATCTGCTCCGAGACCACCGTCGAGGGCACCATCTGGCCCGTCGACGCCAACCTCCGCCCCGAGGGCAGGAACGGTCCTCTCGTCCGCACCCTCGCCTCCCACATGGCGTACTACCAGCGCTGGGCCAAGACCTGGGAGTTCCAGGCCCTCCTCAAAGCCCGCGCCGTCGCCGGCGACCCCGACCTCGGCGCCCAGTACGTCGAGGCCATAAGCCCGCTCGTCTGGCAGGCCGCCGAGCGCGAGAACTTCGTCGCCGACGTCCAGAAGATGCGACGCCGCGTCGTCGACAACATCCCCGCCGCCCAGGTCGACCGCGAGCTCAAGCTCGGACCCGGCGGCCTGCGCGACGTCGAGTTCGCCGTCCAGCTCCTCCAGCTCGTGCACGGCCGCCACGACGCCACCCTGCACTCCGGCACCACCCTCGACGCCCTCCACTCGCTCGCCGCCGGCGGCTACGTCGGCCGCACCGACGCCGCCCAGCTGCACGACGCGTACCGCTTCCTGCGCGCCATGGAGCACCACATCCAGCTCTACCGGCTGCGCCGCACCCACCTCGTCCCCGAGGACGAGAACGACCTGCGCCGCCTCGGCCGCTCGCTGGGCCTGCGCACCGAACCCGTCGCCGAGCTCAACAAGGCCTGGCGCCGGCACGCCTCCGTGGTCCGCCGCCTGCACGAGAAGCTCTTCTACCGCCCGCTGCTCGACGCCGTCGCCCAGCTCACCCCCGGCGAGACCCGGCTCTCCACGCGCGCCGCCGGCCAGCGCCTCGAAGCCCTCGGGTACGCCGATCCGGCCGCCGCACTGCGCCACCTCGAAGCCCTCGCCTCCGGCGTCACCCGCAAGGCCGCCATCCAGCGCACCCTGCTGCCCGTCCTCCTCGGCTGGTTCGCCGACTCCGCCGACCCGGACGCCGGCCTGCTCGGCTTCCGCAAGGTCTCCGACGCCCTCGGCAAGACCCCCTGGTACCTGCGCCTCCTGCGGGACGAGGGGGCCGCCGCCGAGAACCTCGCCCGCGTCCTGTCCGCCGGACGCCTCGCCCCCGACCTGCTGATGCGCGCCCCCGAAGCCGTCGCCCTGCTCGGCGACCCCGAAGGCCTCCTCCCCCGTACGCACGAGGCCCTGGAACAGGAGGTCCTGGCCGCCGTCGGCCGCGCCGACAGCGCGGAGGCCGCCGTCACCGCCGTACGCGGGGTCCGCCGCCGCGAGCTCTTCCGCACCACCGCCGCCGACATCATCGGCTCGTACGGTACGGAGGACAGCCCGGCCGAGGAGGACCACGGAGCCCTCGTCGACCGCGTCGGCGGAGCCGTCTCCGACCTCACCGCCGCCACCATCGCCGGAGCCCTCCGCGCCGCCGTACAGGCCCAGTGGGGCGACACCCTGCCCACCCGCTTCGCCGTCATCGGCGTCGGTCGCTTCGGCGGGCACGAGCTGGGCTACGGCTCCGACGCCGACGTCCTCTTCGTCCACGAGCCCCGCGAGGGCGTCGACGAGCAGGAAGCGGCGAAGGCCGCCCAGACCGTCATCGCCGAGATGCGCCGGCTCCTCCAGCTCCCCACCGCCGACCCGCCGCTGCTCATCGACGCCGACCTGCGCCCGGAAGGCCGCTCCGGCCCCCTTGTCCGCACCCTCTCCTCCTACGCCGCCTACTACCGCCGCTGGTCCCTGACCTGGGAGAGCCAGGCCCTGCTGCGGGCCGAACCGGTGGCCGGCGACGCCGAGCTGGGCAGCCGCTTCATCGACCTCATCGACCCGCTGCGCTACCCGATGGAGGGTCTCGGCGAGGACGCGGTCCGCGAGATCCGCCGCCTCAAGGCCCGCATGGAATCGGAACGCCTGCCGCGCGGAGCCGACCCGACGCTCCACACCAAACTCGGCCGCGGCGGCCTCAGCGACGTCGAGTGGACCGTCCAGCTCATCCAGATGCGGCACGCCTGGGTCGAACCGGGCCTGCGCACCACCCGCACCCGCCAGGCCCTGGCCGCCGCCCACGCGGCCGGCCTGATCCCGACCGAGGAGGCCCAGATCCTCGACGAGGCCTGGGTCCTGGCCACCCGCGTCCGCAACGCGGTCATGCTGGTCCGCGGCCGCGCCGGGGACACCTTCCCCTCCGACGCCCGGGAACTGGCGGCGGTCGGCCGCTACCTCGGCTACGCGGAGGGCACGGTCGGCGAAATGCTGGACGACTACCGCCGCATCACGCGCCGCGCACGGGCGGTGGTGGACGAACTCTTCTACGGGGCGTAGCCGAGGTCACGCAGCGTAGAGCCTTTTGATCATGTCGCCGCGTGTAGCCTCCCCTGGTGAAATCGATCGTTGGAATAGCCGGCCGACGCTCGGCGCGGGCCGCTGCGGAGAGCGGTACCGCCCCGACCGCGTCGAGGCTCGGCTGGCTGGACGCCCTGCGCGGCCTCGCGGCCCTGTCCGTGGCGCTGTACCACTTGGGGCTGCCGTTCCAGTGGGTGCCCTACGGCACCCGGTTGCCGCACTATCTGGACCCCGGTGTCTTCGGCGTCCTGCTGTTCTTCCTGGTGAGCGGCTACATCATTCCCGCCTCGCTGGAGCGGCGCGGCGACATGAGGGCGTTCTGGGTGGGGCGCGTCTTCCGCATCTACCCGGCGGTCATCCTGACGGTGGTCGCCTCGCTGCTGATCCTGCCCCGCAACCACACCGTGGTGGACAGCTACGTCTTCGCGCACCCGCTGCTCTCGCTCGTCGGCAACGGGCTCATGCTGCAGGACATGATGGGCGTCACCAACGGCCTCGGGGTGCTGTGGACCCTCACCTTCGAGATGGTCTTCTACTACTTCGTCACGGCACTGTTCGCCCTCGGGTGGCACCGCAAGAGCGCGGGCCTGGCCGTCGGCTTCGCGGCCGTGGCGCTCGTGCTGGGCGGCTGGATCGCTCTCGGCACGCTCTCCGTTGACCCCGCGAGCACCCGGCACCTGGTCCTGGCCTGCGCCACCGTGGTGGTGATGGCGATGGCCTGCATCATGACCGGAAAGCCCGCCCTGGCCAAGATCGGCGGGCTGCTCCTCGGCGGCCTCGGGCTGGTGCTGATCACCCTCAACAGCCGGGCCGCGGCCTTCGAAACCATGATGATCTTCGCGACGATGTTCGCCGGCACCGTGCTGTACCGGTGGGAGCACGGCCAGATCGAGCGCACCCAGGCCATCTTGACCTGCGGCTTCGTCGTCACCTGCGGATTCCTCACGGGCTACATGTACAACCACGGGCAGACGCTCTGGCGGACGTTCACCGGGTCCTGGATGGCGTGGTCGTTCGCCTACGTCGCCGCGTGGGCGGTCTTCATCGCGGGCATGCTGCTGCGCAAGCGCCGTTTCCCGCGCTGGCTCAGCTGGCTCGGAGCGATCAGCTTCTCGCTCTACCTGCTGCACAACCCCGTGATCCACGGCATGCACTGGATGCTGGACGGCCGCGACCCGATCGAGAGCCGGACGGGCCAGGTCGTGCTGTTCGCCGGGTTCATGGCCGTGCTGGTGGGGGTGAGCTGGCTCAGTTACCGCCTGGTGGAGCTGCCCTTCCAGAACCTGGGCCGCCGCGTACTGAAGTCCGTGTCGCGGCGATTCCCGCAGGAGGCGCCGTCCCCCACCCAGGACGGGACGGGGACGCCACCGGCCGCGGAGAAGGCCCCGGAACCGTCGGTGAGGTCGGACGAGCCGGTCCTCGCCGGACGGGAGTGACCGCCCCGCGTCACGGGCCGTAGCGGGACCCCGCCGCCGACCCCTGTGCGGCGGCGAGGTCCCGGGTCGTGGGGCCCGGGCCCGGCTACGGGATGGGCTTGTCGTAGAACTTGTCCTGGTTCGAGTCGTAGATCTGGTTGCCCTGCGCGTCGTAGCCCTTGATCCGCGGGGCCTCCGTGACGCGCTTCTCCAGGATTCCGGTGGCCGCGAACCAGCCGTGGTCGAGGGCGGCTTCGACGGTGGCGCCGCCGTAGGTGGCGGTGACCCGGGTGACGCGGGAGTCGACGGTGCCGATGCTGCCCCAGCGGTAGGGCAGCTTCCACGGGCC
Organism: Streptomyces sp. NBC_01351; assembly: GCF_036237315.1. GTDB lineage: Bacteria > Actinomycetota > Actinomycetes > Streptomycetales > Streptomycetaceae > Streptomyces. The sequence goes on from NZ_CP108356.1 coordinate 5,947,082, forward strand.
TTCCATGGTCAGGCGCTGGAGGTAGAGCTTGCCGCCGTTCATGTCCGGTCTGACGGGCCGGTCCCCCGGGGTCCCGTCCGCACCGGCGGAGATGTTCAGGCCGCTCGCCTGGCCCTCCTTGATGGTGCAGATGATCCGGATCGGTACCGGGGTGTCCTTGACGGCGACGATCAGCCGGCCGTCCCCGGGGCTGTTGTCGTTGCCGGTGCTGCGCTGCGCGAGCAGGATCCGGTAGTCGGCGGCCTTGCCCAGGTCCTGCCGCGCGGGGGCCCCCGACGGCGGGCTGGGGCGTTCCACGTCGTACGCCAGGCACTGCCCCAGCCCGGTGGCCGCGTCCTGGAGGGTGATGCCGTCGGCGAGCTGCCCCGGAGTCGCGGGGGCGGCCGGCCCGGCGGGCGGCTGGGGAGACGAAGGAGCCGCGCTTGGGGTCGGGCCGCCGCCGGCCACGGACACGCGGTCCGCGGGCCCGCTGCCGGAGCTGCCGCCGGTGAGGGCGATGGCCGTGGCCGGTACGAGGGCCAGCACGACCAGCGCCGCGGCCGCCGCGGCCATCCTGCGCCGCCGCTGCTCCACGCGGCCCTGCCGGACGATCTCCGGATACGGCACGGCCGCGGGCCGTACGGTCTCCGCGTTCTGGGCCATGCGCTCCCGCAGGTTCAGCTCGAAGTCATCCTGCCCGGTCACAGGACCGCCGTCCTCTCGTTCAATGCCGTGCGCGTCGTGCGCGTCGCGCTCGTCGTGATCTGGTCCAGTCCGGGAACGGCGCGCAGCTTCGCCAGGGCCTTGGAGGCCTGGCTCTTGACGGTGCCGGGGGAACACCCCAGGACGTCGGCGGTTTCGGCCTCGGAGAGGTCCTCCCAGTACCGCATCACCACGACCGCCCGCTGCCGCGCGGGCAGTTGGGCCAGCGCGTCCATCAGCGCGGTGCGCTCGTCGGCCCAGGCCACGGCGTTGTCGCGGACCGACCTGTCCGGCACGGCGTCCGTCAGCCGCTCGGCGACCCGGCGCTTGCGGAACCTGTCGCTGTTGCAACTGACCAGCATCCGGCGCACGTACGCCTCCGGACTGTCCATGCGCGACACGCGCCGCCACGACCGGTACGCCTTCGCGAGCGCGGTCTGCGTGACGTCCTCCGCGTCGTGCGGATCGCCGGTGAGCAGGTACGCGGTCCGCACCAGGTGGTTCCAGCGTGCGGCCACGAACGACTGGAAATGAGCTTCTTGCTCGGCGTGCATCGGCACCCCCTTCGCCCTCTTGACCACCGTCCGGTCGGATTCGGTTGCCCGGCGAGGACGAGAGTTTTGACGCGGTCATGACTTCGGTGTCGAGGCGTCTCGCGGAACGTCTGCGTCAGCCTGCGTGTAACGGGCACAATTTCCGCGACCGCAGGACCGCCTCCGTACCACCCTCACCCCATGGAGCAGTTGGTGTCGTCGCAGGAAATCCCGATCACCCTCACCCCGCAACAGGCAACCCTCGGCGTGATCCTCAAGCACACCCTGCCGACGGGCCCCGCCCGCCTGCGCATCCCGCCCTGCCGCGACGGAGAACTCGTCCGTGTCCGGGTCGGGGCCGAGGAGGTGTTACTGCGGATCCGGGTGACCGGGGCCGCCGCTGCTCCGCCGCCGGGGCCCGCACCGACGGTGGTCACACCGGCCGCGTTCGGGCCGACGGCTTTCGGAACGCCCGGCCCGCCCGGCCCGCTCGGCCCGCCCGGACGGGCGCCCCGGTCCGGGACCCGTGGATGGCTGGTGGCGCTGGGCGTCGTACCGGCCCTGATCCTGGGCTTCGTCCTGCTGAACAGCGGCAAGGGCGACGGGGGCGGGGACGGGAGCGACAGCAAGGCCGCCGGTACTCCGTCGCCCTCGTACTCGACGGCGAGCCCCTACCCCACGTACGCCCCCGCGCCCACCCCCACCTACTCCGCCACCCCCACCCACGAGGCGACGACGGAGCCCGCAGCCCCGGACCCCGTCCTCCCCTCCAGTCCAGCGGCCCCCACCCCCTTCGACAAGGGGACCTGCCTCAACGGGGAGCTACCGGACTCGACGACCGCCCAGCGCGTCAGCGACGTGGAAGAGGTCCCCTGCTCGGCGTCCGACGCGCACTACCGGGTCATCGAGAGCATCCCCATGACCTCGGACCTCGACCAGTGCAACGACAACCCCAAGACGGAGTACGCCTTCTCCTACCGCTACACGTTGAACGGCGCCGTCATCAACCAGTACGTCTACTGCCTGGTCGGCATCGGCTCGTACGCCCGCTGACCAGCGGCTACGCCGCCGCCTTCGGCCGGTACGTACACACGTGCACGCCGGTGCCGCTGACCACCGTGGAGACGAGCTCGAAGGCGCGGAGCACGCCGTCGACCGGGTAGATGGTCTTACCGCCGCCGAGGAGCACCGGCATGATCATCAGCCGGAGCTCGTCGACCAGTCCCTCGGCCAGCAGGGTCCGGCTGAGGGACGCGCTTCCCATGACCACCAGGTCGCGGCCGTCGGCCTCGCGCAGCTTCTTGATCTGGTCCAGTGCCTGGTCGCCGGGGATGAGCGTGGTGTTGTTCCACGTCAGCTCGTCCTCGCCGAGGGTGCTGGACACGACGTACTTGGTGACGGCGTTCATGTGGTCGGCGAACGGGTCGCCGGCCCGCTCCGGCCACGCCGCGGCCATGACCTGCCAGGTGCGGCGGCCGAACAGCAGGGCCTCGGTACCGGTCTGCCACTCGGCGAGGGCGGCGCCCATCACCTCCGGGTCGAAGAACGGGTGGGTCCAGCCACCGTGGGCGAACCCGCCGTCGGTGTCCTCGCCCGGCTGGCCCGGGGCCTGAACAACGCCGTCCAGGCTGATGAATTCACCCATCGCTATGCGCACGGAACTCTCGCTTCCTGATTCGTCTGGTTTGAGAACACGGGAAACGCTATGTTGCGTTCGGTGATCGGGCAATCAAGTCATGGCTCGAATTCACCATCGCTGCAGGTCAATTGAGTGGAACTCTTGCAATGGGCTTGCCGCTGAATGCAAAGACAAGGTTCGCGATATTGCAATGACCTGAGCGTGAACGCCTACTTCGCCTTGTCCTCCGCCAGGGTGTGGGCGACCAGGGCGTTGGCGTGGCCGTGGCCCAGGCCGTGCTCGGACTTGAGCCAGTTGACGAGCTCCATGTGCTTGGTGAGGGGAGAGGACCGGATGAGGCCCTTCCATTCCGAGATCGGGCGGCCGTACTTCTTCTCGATCGAGGGGAAGTATGCGGAGCCCTGAATTGAGTCAGCCATGTCGTCCATGCCTTTCGTCGTTCGGTCGTTCGGTCGTTCGGGAAGGGTTCTGCGTGTGTCGGGCGGAACGGCTAGCGGCGCGCCAGTCGGAGGGCCACCGCGGTGAGTCCGGCGAGGCCGAGTGCGGCGCCTGTCGTGAAGGACAGGACGGAGGCGCCGGACCCGACGAATCCTGCGAGGACGCCCACGGGGAGCAGCCGGCAGGCGATGGCCCAGCCCCGCTGCCCCCGGGCGGCGAACTGGCGGGCCAGGACGAGGAACGCGGCGCACAGCGCCAGGTAGCCGACCATGCCGCCGAACATGTGGACCGCGCCGCTCGCGCTCAGCGCGGGTGTCGCGGACTCGGGGGTGCCGACCGGGAAACCGGCGCCCGGATCGGCGTCGAACACCCCGCTGACCAGGAACGAGACGCCGAACACCCCGATCAGCCAGGGTGCCGCGCGGCGGCCGGGGCCCACGGTCACCGCACGCCGCAATCCGACCGCGCCGGCGATCATCAGGGCGCCCGCCACGAAGAAGTCGGCGACCTGGATCCAGCCCAGGTCGCCGAGGCTCAGCTGGCTGATGGCGTTGCGCGTGAAGTCGAAGCCCTCACGCGTGAGGCCCTGCACGATCCCCACGGCCAGGAACAGCGGGCCCGCCACGGCGCCGCACGCCAGGAGTGCCCGCGACGCGGGCCGGGAAGCGGCCGCGGCCGTGATGGGGGTGGTGGTGACGGGGGCGGCGGTGGTGGAAGCGCTGATCGTGTGGCTCATGGCATGCCTTCCTCGTTCGCCGCGTCCACCCGGGGGCCGGGCTCGCGGCGCTGGAATCTCGTTGCATGTATGACCGGGAGGGACGACCGAACTAATCGACCCGGAGGGTGTGGCCTGGATCACATCGTCCGGCCGGAGCGTCAGGGCCTTGCCACAAGATCCACATCGTGCTGCACAATCGCCGTTCCAGGCCGGAAGGCCCACGAAATCGGGGAGTTGTGGAAATGCGTGTGCTGTTGTCTGCGTACGGATCGCGCGGGGCCGTCGAGCCGATGGTGGGGCTCGCGGTGCGACTGCGGGAACTCGGTGCGGAGGTGCGGGTGTGTGCGCCGCCGGACGAGGAGTTCGTGGAGCGGCTGGCCGGGGTCGGCGTGGAGATGGTGCCGGCCGGCGCGCCGGTGCGCCCGCTGGTGACCACGGTGACGCCGGGCTCGGCGGCCGGACTGGCCGAGCGGGCGGCCGCGTTGATGGACGCACAGTTCGACACGGTCGGCGCGGCCGCCGAGGGGTGCGACGCGCTGGTGGTGACCGGCCCGTTGCCGGTCGCGGCCTGCGCGCGCTCCGCGGCCGAGAAGCTGGGCATCCGCTTCGTGCACGTCAGCCACCAGCCCGTCGCCCTCCCGTCGCCGCACCGCCGGCCGCCCGCGCGGCGCGGTCAGACGTTGCCGGAGGGGGCCACCGACAATCAGGCGCTGTGGGACCTGGACGCGCAGATCGCGAACACGATGTTCGGCGAGGCGATCAACGCCCGCCGGGCGGCGATCGGCCTGCCGCCACTGGACAACGTCCGCGACTACGCCTTCACCGACCAGCCGTGGCTGGCCACGGACCCGGCCCTGTCGCCGTGGCAGCCCACGGACCTCGATGTCGTGCAGACCGGCGCGTGGACCTCGACCGACGAACGCCCCCTCCCCGCCGACCTGTTGGCCTTCCTGGACGCCGGGTCGGCCCCGGTCTACGTGGGTCTCGGCAGCACGCCCGTCGGCGCCCCGCAGGACTTCGCCAAGGCGGCCGTCGAGGCGGTCCGCGCGCAGGGCCGCCGCGCCGTGCTCTCCCGCGGCTGGGCCGACCTCGCGCTGATCGACGACCGGGACGACTGCTTCCTCGTCGGCGAGGTCAACCACCAGGCCCTCTTCCGCCGCGCGGCGGCCGTCGTCCACCACGGCAGCGCCGCCACGACCACGACCGCCGCACAGGCCGGCGTACCGCAGGTCGTGGTACCCCAGGGCGCGGACCAGCCGTACTGGGCCGAGCGCGTCGCAGACCTCGGCATCGGCGTGGCCCACGACCAGCCGACCCCGACCGCGCCCTCGGCCCCGACCGCCCAGTCCCTGTCTGCCGCGCTCGATGCGGCCCTGACCCCCGAAACCGCCGCCCGGGCCACCGCCGTGGCCGGCACGATCCGCACCGACGGGACGACGGTGGCGGCGAAGCTGCTGCTCGGCCTGCGGTGAGCAACTCCGCCGCGGACAGGCCTGGTTCCCGACCGAAGATCACCAACCGCTAGGCTCGTTCCGCAACACGACGCGAAGGGGAGCTCAGTGGCGCGGGTTGCAGTGATCGGCGGGGGTATCAGCGGGCTGGGGACGGCGCTCATGCTCGGCAGACGGGGCCACGCGGTCACGTTGTACGAGCAGGACGCGCGGCAGGCCGGAGAGGACCCGAACCAGGACTTCTTCCACTGGGACAGGCCCCGGGTCCCGCAGGCCGTCCAGCCCCACTCCTTCCTCGCGCCCGTGCGCACCGTACTGCGGACCGAGACCCCCGATGTGTACGAGGACCTGCTGGCACGCGGAGCCCGGGAGTACCACGACTTCGACTGGTTCGGCGAGCATCCGCTGCACCGGGCCGGCGACGAGGACCTGGTGACCCTGCGCACCCGTCGCATCGTGCTGGAGGCCGCCCTGACCGCGGCCGTGCGGCGGGAACGGGCCGTCGACGTGCGGCAGGGCTGCCGGGTGCACGGCCTCACCTTCCGGGAGGGCGGCCCGGCCCGGGTCACCGGCGTGCGGGTGGGCGCGGAGACGCAAGCGGCGGACCTCGTCGTCGATGCGGCCGGCCGTCGCTCGCCGGTTCCCGGCTGGCTGATCGCGGCCGGCTGCCGCCCGCCCGTGGTCGAGAGCCACCGCACCGGGATCGCGTACCTGTGCCGCTGGTACCGCCTGCGTGCCGACGGCCCGCGCGACCCCGGGCGGGTGAAGACCGGTTCGGCCGCGCCGTTCGCGCTCGCCGGCGTCTTCCCTTCCGACAACGACACCTTCGCGCTGCACCTGGTGCTCTCCACGGGGGATCCGACCCGCGGCGCGCTCACCGACCCCGCCGTGTTCGAGGCCGCCGCCCGCCGCTTCCCCGCCACCGCCGCCTGGCTCGACCTGGCCCCCGAACCACGGTCGCCCGTCCTGGCGATGGCCGGCCTGGACAACCGCTGGGCCGCCCTCACCGACGATGACGGGCCCGTCGTCACCGGCCTGGTCAACGCCGGGGACAGCCTCATCCACACCAACCCCACCCTGGGCCACGGCGTGGCCCTCGGCCTGCTCGCCGCCCAGCACCTCGCCACGAACGCCGACGAGATCGCCGCGGACCCCGTCGGCTACCACGCCTGGACGGCGCGGGCCCTGCGCCCGTGGTTCGACGCGCAGGTGACGGCCGACCGCGCCAACGAGCAGAGCCTCGCCGAGAGCTCACCGCCCTCCGACCGACGGGCTGCCGCCCGGGCCGCCTGCGCCTTCGACGATCCCGTCGTCATGAGAGCCCGGGCCCAGGTGCGCCATCTCCTGCGCCCGGCCAAGGACGCCTACGGCACCGACGAAGTGGACCGACACGTCACCGCCTGGCTGGACGCCCGCCCGGACTTCTCGCCCACGCACGACGGCCCGACCCGGGAGCAGTGGGAGGCGCTCATCCCAGCCTGAGGGCATGCCCGGAAGGGGTACCGGCTGGGTTACCGGGAAGCCCCGACGCCCTCGACGTTGGCCACCATCCTGCGGAGCACCTTGAGGGCGGCGACGTACTCCTCGTCGCTGATGCCCTCGTGGACCACGGCCCGTACCCCGGTCACCAGCTCGCGCAGTCGCGCCCGCGCGGCCTCCCCGGGACCGGTGAGGTGCAGGCGGGTGCCGTTGTCGCCGTCGGCCCGGAGCCATCCCCGGTGGAGCAACTGGTCGATGACCCGGGGGATTTCGTGCTCCCCGTCGGCGAGCGGCGCCAGCTGGGCGACGACCTCCGCGCGGCTGGGCGCCGAGCCCGGGGCGTTCACCCGGTTGAGGACCCAGTACTGGGGCTGGGTGACGTCGATCCTGGCCATGGCGTCACGCAGGTGCGCGGTGACGGCCGTGTGCGCCAGGCCGCTCCAGTAGCCGATGGGCTGGGAAGCGAGCGCGTCGTCGGCGGCTGCCGGGTCTGCCGGCGCCTGGTCCGTGGCGGTGCTGGGCAACTGTTCCATGATCGCGACGCTACCCTCCCTGTCCGCGCCGATGCCGCGAACGTGCTGATGCGCTGATGGGATGAAATCACCGGAGAGCCCTCAAGGCGTCCTCCATGGTGAACCGATGAGGTGCTGACAGCTTGCGGCGTTCGCTCGTTTCACGGGAGCGCCTGATCGCGTTCGTGGAAGGGCAGATGCGTTGCGTTCTCCGCACGGTACGAAGCCACGTCTGGGTCCGCTGCCGCGAAGCAGCCGATGGGTCGTGGGCGGCACCCTGGCTTCGCTGAGCCTGGTCCTCGTGGGAATTGCCGCGCCGGCAGTTGCGGCCGTGGCTTCGAGCTCGACAGGCGCCGGGCACGCAGTCGCAGCCGCGCCTCGGGGCGACGACGACTGCCGGCCGACGAGGCCGGGCTCGGAGGACGCGGGCGGGCCGCTCGGTCTGCCGGGGATGCCTGATGATCGGTGCAAGGACGGCCGTCCCGGCCCGACGGGCGCCACCGGCCCGACCGGCCCGCAGGGCCCCACCGGCGCCACTGGCCCGACGGGCCCAGGAGGCGAGGGCTCGGTCGGCCCGATGGGTCCTACGGGTCCGACGGGTGTGGCCGGGCCGCAAGGCCCGACCGGTGCGACGGGCGAAACCGGCCCGAGCGGTGCCACAGGCCCCAGCGGTGCAATGGGTACGGCGGGTGAGCCCGGCCCGACCGGGGCGACGGGCCCGACCGGGGCCACGGGTGCCACGGGAGAGACCGGCCTGACGGGTGCTACTGGTGCGACGGGTGACGCTGGCTCGATGGGTGCCACGGGTGCTACCGGGGCTACGGGTGACACCGGCCTGACGGGTGCTACTGGTGCGACGGGCGACGCCGGCCTGACGGGTGCTACTGGTGCGACGGGTGACGCTGGCTCGATGGGTGCCACGGGTGCTACCGGCGCTACGGGTGACACCGGCCTGACGGGTGCTACTGGTGCGACGGGTGACACTGGATCGACGGGGGCCACGGGGGCCACGGGGGCCACGGGCGACGCCGGTCTGACGGGTGCCACGGGTGCCACCGGAGCCACCGGTGACACCGGCCTGACGGGTGCTACCGGGGCTACGGGTGACACAGGCTCGACCGGCGCCACCGGTGCGACGGGTGCAACCGGGCCGACCGGTGCCACGGGCGCAACGGGGGCTGCCCTCGGGGCCGGTACGACCAGAGTGCTCGGGCCCCTCGTCAGCCCGGCTCAGAACGGTGGTACCGCGACGAGCACCGCAACGTGCCCTGCGGGGCAGAAAGCCATCGCCGGCGGATACATCGCGGGGACGAGGACGTTCCCCATCACCTTCGACCAAGCAACCTCTGTCACCCCCGATGACAGCTGGACCGTCCAGTTCCAGAACACCAACCCGAGCACCGTCACCACAACGAATCGGGCCATCGCGATCTGCTCGCCGTAACGGTGCACGCCCCGAAGAGGCTCGACGCCAGTCGCCAGTCGCCAGTCGCCAGTCGCCAGTCGCCTGCGCCGGCGACAGCAGCGACTGCGTCGAGATCGCGGATGCCCGAAGCCGTCCTGGTGCGGGACTCCAAGGACGTGGACGGCCGGCAGTTGGCCGTCGGGCCCGACACCTGGGCCGGGTTCGTGCGGTACGCCGCGGGCTGACGTCAGCCGACGTCGGTGAGGTCCGAGCCCGCCGGCCGGACCACGTCGCCGTCCTCGGTGTCGCAGCTGCCGGGACCGCCGGCGCCGCGGTGGACGCCGTCGTCGGCGCGGGTCCTGGCGGACGCGGCGAGGAAACCCGCGACGCCCGCGGCGATGCCGGCCACGCCGACGACGGTGAACCCGAATGCGTTCTTCGGTAGGGCCATGCCGACCTCCAGAGCAGTGCGGGAGTACCCAGCACTCTGCCCGGCCCCGGTGACCCCGACAAGTGCCGGGACCGGGGCGTCCGTCGGAGGGCTACGCCCCGGACTCCGCTACTGGCCCACCCGGCCGTCGACGCACTCGCGCAGCAGGTCGGCGTGGCCGCAGTGGCGGGCGTACTCCTCGATCCCGTGCACCAGCAGCTCGCGGATGGAGACGTTGTCCTTCCCCACGCGCACGCTCAGGTCCGTGTACTGGGCGAGCAGGGCGTCGGTCTCGGCCTGCTCGCGCGCCAGGTCCGCGTACGAGGCGTCGACCACGGCCTGGTCGGCGACGGCTCCGTTGAAGTCCCCGTCGGGCTCGCCGTACAGCGACGACAGCGGTTCACCGTCGAGGATCCAGTTGCGCCAGTCCCGTTCCACCTCGGCGAGGTGTCGGATCAGGCCGAGCAGCGACATCGTGGACGGCGGAACCGACCGGCGGGCCAGTTGCTCCGGGTCCAGGCCGTCGCACTTCATCCGCAGGGTGATGCGGTAGTTCGCCAGGAAGTCCTGCAGCGTGGCGAGTTCGCCCTCCGGGGTCTCCTCGTTGTTACGAGGGTCGTTGTCCGGGTCGGCCCACATGTCGGGGTAGACGGTGGCCTGGGTCCATCGCGAGGGTTGGTCACTCATGCGTCGCATGATCGTCCGTGAGGGCCGAGCGCGCCAGTCATTTACAGCTGTCGGTGCCGTGCCGGCTGAGGCGACCGCCCGCGCTGCGTGTATATGGCGTACACTTTCGTATATGACGTATACATCGTTGGGTTTAGGTGGCGGGCTCCAACTGCGCAGGTTCACCGGAATCACCGGAGTGGCGTTCGCGGCCCTCCAGGTCATCGAGGTGCCGCTCTACTTCGTCCACGACGGGGCGCCGCCCGACTCCAACGTGCTGACCCGCATCATGCTCAGCCTCGTCGTCCTCGTACTGCTCCTCGGCTTCGTCACGGGGCTTCGCGAGCTCATCCGCCAGGCCGACCCGGCCTGCGGCTGGGTTGCGGACCTTGCCCACGGCGCGGCACTGGCCTACATCGCGGTCACCTTCGTCGCGCACTCCCTGCAGGCCGGGGAGGTCATCGCCGCCCGAGAGCCGGTCGATCCGACGATCACCGCCGCGGGCACCTATCTTCTCTACGGCTCGATCGGACGCATCCTCACCGCGGTGTTCCTGGTGGCCGCCGGGTACGCCGCCGTGCGGAGCGGGCTGCTGCCCCGGTGGGCTGCCAGGTCGGCCTATGCCATCGCGCTGATCAATCTCGCGTTCGTCCCGTCGCTGTACTTCGGCAACGACACGGGACAGTTCTTCAGTGCCAACGGCTGGGGCACCACGGCGACCGTCGCGAGCCTCTACGTCTACTGGGTCCTCGCGGTCGGCATCGCCCTCATCGGACGGCTCCGGCGGCGAAACGCCCGCCACTATGCTGGGCGGCCGGGAGTGGCCTCGGAGAATCGGCGGTAGCAGGGTGTCAGGGGACAAGAGAGCGGCGGACACCTTCCGGCTCCTCTGGGAGGCGAAGGAGAGCTCCCGGTCCTCCCTCAGCGTCGGTGGCATCGTCGAGGCCGCCATCGCACTGGCCGATGCCGAGGGCCTGGGTGCGGTGTCGATGCAGCGGGTCGCCGGCGAGCTCGGCTATACCGCGATGGCCCTCTACCGGCACGTCCCCGGGAAGGACCAGCTGGTCGCCCTGATGGCCGACAGGGCCCAGGGCGCCCCGCCTGGGGAGTCGGCGCAGGAGTGGCGGGCCGAGATCCTGAACTGGGCCGACGCGGCGTGGGAGTTCTACCTCGCGCATCCCTGGATGCTGCGCGTGGCGACCACGGGCGCCCCGACCGGTCCGAACGAACTGGCCTGGTTCGAGGCCCTCCTGCGACCCCTGGCCCGGTCCGGCCTCGCAGCCGAGAACCTGGTCGCCACCGCCATGTTCGTGTCCAGCGCCGTACGTGACCTGGCCCGGATCGCCACCGAGATCGCCCCGTCGGGCTCCGACTACGGAGCCCTTCTGGCCCGGGTGGTCAGCCCTGACCGATTTCCCACCCTGGCCGCCCTGATGGCATCAGGGGCCGTGGAAGCGGAAGACGACGGCGATGTCAGACCCGCCCTCGACTTCGGCCTCAAGCTCATCCTCGACGGGCTCAAGACCCACACGTCGTGACCTCGGCCTTACGCACTCAAGGCCGCGAAGACGGCCCGGTTCGGCTTGCCGTCCGCGTCCTGCCACGGGGCCGTGACGTGGGTGCCGCCCGGGGTCGTCGCGGCGGCGTCCGCGCGCAGGACGTGGGTCACCGTCAGGGTCGGGCCGTCCTCGCCCGGGACCACCAGGACCGTGGGGTCCGGGGTGTCGCTCGCGTTCTGGTCCTGCGGGACCGCCTCGCCCCGCAGCAGCGCGCGGAGCCGGGCCTGCAGGACCGGGTCCCGGGTGCCGTCGTAGATCCAGCGGGTGCCCAGTACGCCGTGCTCCGACGTGCCGACGAGGGCGGGTTCCCCTTCGGGGAGCGGGGCGCCGCGGTAGGTCAGGGGGACGTGGTAGGTCACTCCGGCCGCCGTGTCCGTGACCACCATGAACTCCATGCCGACCTCGCCCTCCGGGTCGTCCAGCCTGAAGCCGCCCGCCTTCGCCAGCTCCGGGGTCCGGCCGGGCCGGCCCTCGTACCAGGGCTGCAACGGGAGCCAGGCCGCGACGAGTTCCAGCTTGCCGGGGGTCATGGTGGTGCGGTGGACGACAGCCATGCGGACGGGCCTCCAGATGTGAGAGTCGTACGACGATCTTAGGACGCGCCCCGCAGGGTGCGGGCGTACGACAGGAACGCCGCCAGCGCGAGGTCGAAGGCCGCGTCCGCGCGGCGGCCCGGGCCCACCGCCGCCAGGGCTCCGGCCAGCAGCGGGGTCTGCGCCGTCGGCTCCCACATGGCCTCGGGGGCCGCCAGGTCGAGGGCCGAGCCCAGGATCAGGTTCTCCAGGGCGGTCAGGAGCGGCATCACGTCCGGCTCGGCGAAGCCGGCGGCCAGCAGCAGGGCCACCGCGCGCTCGTAGCGGGCGAGGACCCTCGGGGCGCGCACCGGGTTGGTCATCAGGAGCGGGATGGCCCGGGGGTAGGCGGCGAAGGCGGCCCGGTAGGAGCGCGCCCAGTCCTCCAGAGCGCGGTCCCAGGGGGTCCCCGGGGGCAGGGGCAGGGTCAGGGCGTCGTCGGTGATCAGGTCGCACACCAGCTCCCGGATCAGCTCGATCACCCCCGCCCGGCCGTCCACGTGGTGGTACACGGAACCGGTCTGGACGCCGAGCGCCGGGGCGATCTGCGGAACGCTGAGCGATCCCGGTCCGCCACTGTTGCAGGGTGCACCAGGGCGTATGGTCCGCGTTGTGCGGCATCGGTGGTGTTGCGCTTGTGTCGTCGGCTACAACGGCGTGACTCCGCCCTCGGATGGCTCCGGGGCTTCCTGCGTCAGCGGCTAGGCCGCTGTGCAGAGGGCCAGCCCGGCCCGATTGAGCACATTGAGTGCGCCCACACGGTCGGCGTGGTCCACATGAGCGCACTTCGTGCACTGGAAGGTCTCGCCGTCGCGGTTCCCCACGTCCACGTGCCCACACTTGGGGCACGTGCGGGAAGTGTTGCGGGGGTCCACTGGGATCAGCCGTCGGCCGGCGCTCTCAGCCTTGCTTGCGAGGATGCCCAGGAACACCCCCCAACCCGCGTCCAGAATTCTCTTGGTCAAGCCCGTCTTGGCGGCGGCCCCGTTCTGCTCGAAGGTGCCGTCCGCGCGCGGGCGGGGTTTCGGGCGGCGAACCATGTTCGCGACACGCAGGCGCTCATGTGCAATCACGTCCGCTCCCCGCACGACGAAGTTCGCCACCTTGTGAGCGTGGTCGAGACGCTGGCGGCGCGCCTTCCTGTGTAGTTGTGCGACCTTGGACGCTGCTTGGCGCCGCTTTTTGGACCGACTCGTCCGGCCGAATGCCGCGACCGTACGCTGGGCAGCAACCAGCTTCTCGGCAACCTTGGCCGACGCCCTCGGGTTCTCAATGTGTGCGCCATCACTGGCAGTCAGGAAATGTGTGACTCCGAGATCGATACCCACCTGGCGTCCGGTGGCCGCGAGCGGCTGGGCTGCAACGTCGTCACACTGCAGCACGACGTACCAGCGTCGGCCCTCGCGCTTCACGCTGATGGTCTTGACCCGCCCTTTGACCAGGCGGTGCCGGTGCACCTTGACGTGTCCCACGCCTTGGAGGCGGACGCGAGTTACCCGGTCATTCGGAATGCTGTCCCACCGGCAGCCGTCCCTGTCTCGGGGGAATTCCACCGTGTCGAACCACCCCGACCCCTTGAACCTGGGGTACCCGGGCGTTTCACCGGCCTGGACGCGACGGAAGAACGCAGCGAACGCCTTGTCAAGGCGTCGGAGTGTGGCCTGCTGGGACGAGAACGACCACCGGCCCTGCTGCTCCGGGTCGGCTGCCCGGCCCTCGAAGCGTCGGGTGCCGCCCAGCGTGCCGCATCTGAAAGGGAAGACCGCCGTGCCCGCTGCCGACACCGTCCTCATCGCAGCCCGCGTCCGCACCCTCGACCCCGCCCGCCCCGAAGCCCGCGCGGTAGCCGTCCTCGGCGGCGGGATCGTGGCCGTGGGGGAGGAGTCCGACGTGTGCCGCGACTGGCGCGGCCCCGACACCGAGGTGATCGACCTCGGCGGAGCCACCCTCACCCCCGGCCTCACCGACGCCCACAGCCACCCCGTCTGGGGCATCGAGATGGCCACCGGCACCGACCTCTCCGCCGTACGGGACCTCGACCAGCTCCGCGCCGTCCTGCGCACAGCCGCCCGCAGCAAGGGCTGGGTCGTCGGCCACGGCCTCGACCACAACGCGTTCGGCGGCCGGCCCGTGGACCGGGCCCTCGTCGAGGAGGCCCTGGACGGCGCCCCCGCCTTCCTGCGCCTCTACGACGGCCACTCCGCGCTCGTGAACGGCGCGGCCCTCGCCGCCGCCGGCATCACCGGGCCGCGCGCCTTCGCCCAGCGCTCCGAGATCGTCTGCGACCCCGAGGGCCGCCCCACCGGCCACCTGATCGAGCACGCCGCGATGGCCCTGGTCAGCGCCCTCGTGCCCAAGCCCTCCGCCACCGAGCGCCGCGCGGGCCTCGTCTCGCTCCTCTCCGACATGGCCGCCACCGGACTCACCGGCGCCCACGTCATGGACATGGGCGACGGAGACGTACCGGCGCTCCTCTCCGCCGTCGAGTACGAGGGGCACCTGCCGCTCCGCCTGAACCTCGCCCCCTGGTGCATGCCGGGCGCCGACGACGACGCACTCGACGAGCTGATCGAGCTCCAGCGCCTCACGGGCCGGGACTGGCAGGTCGGCGGCGTCAAGTTCTTCATGGACGGCACCGTCGAGGGAGGCACCGCCTGGCTGGAGCACGCCGACTGCCACGGCCAGGGCACCGAGGCCTTCTGGCCCGACCCCGAGGCCTACGCCCGGGCGGTACGGGCCCTGGACGCGGCCGGGGTGCGTACGGCCACCCACGCCATCGGCGACGCCGCCGTCCGCCACGTCCTCGACACCGTGGAGGCGATCGGCGTACGGGCCCGGATGCGGCACCGCATCGAGCACATCGAGACCGTCCCCGACGACCAGCTGGAGCGGTTCGCGGAGCTCGGGGTGATCGCCTCCATGCAGCCCCCGCACACCGCGTACACCCGCGCCGACCACACCGACGAGTGGTCGAAGCGGCTGGGGGAGGAACGGGCCGCGCGGGCCTGGCGCTGCCGGGACCTGCGCGAAGCGGGAGCCGTCCTCGCACTGGGCTCCGACTGGCCGATCGCCGACTTCGACGCCCGCCAGGTGCTGGTCACCGCCCGCAGCCCGCTCGGGGCGGCCTCGGCCGGCCGGGCCCTGACCGGGCTGATGGCACTGGAGGGCATGACCTCGCACGCGGCGCTCGCGGCGGGGGAGGAAGGGGTGGCGGGCCGGATCGCACCGGGCTTCCGGGCCGATCTGACGGCGTTCGCACTGGACCCGGTCACGGCCGGGCCGGACGAGCTGGCCGAGGCCCCGATCGTCCTCACGATGTCGGGCGGGCGGATCACCCACCGCTGAGCGTCAGCGAGCTGTTCCGAAGTTCTGCGTCCAGTAGTGGTTCGGCTGCGCCAGGCCGATGCCGATCTCCTTGAAGGAGCAGTTCAGGATGTTCTGCCGGTGGCCGGGGCTGTTCATCCAGCCCTCCATGACCTTTTCGGGAGTGCTGTAGCCGTAAGCGACGTTCTCGCCGTACGAGCTCCACGCGTATCCGGCGCGGGTGATGCGCTGGCCCGCGTCGGATCCGTCGGAGCCCGTGTGGGACATGTTGCCGTGGGCGGCCATGTCCGCGCTGTGGTCCTGCGCGGCCTTGGTGAGCTTCGCGTTGAGGGTGAGGGCCGGGCACCCTGCGGCGGCGCGCTCCTGGTTGACGAGGGAGAGGACCGCGGCGGCGGCGCCGGAAGCCGGCGGGGCAGAGGTCTTCGGGGGCGCGGGCGCCGGCGGCCGGGTGACGACCGGTGGCTTCGTCGGCTGCGGCAGCGGGGGCGGCGTCGTCCGTACGACCGGCTGCGCGGACGCCGCGGGGCTGCTGGGGGAGGCGGCCGGCGGGCTGCTCGGGGGCGGGACGTCCACAGGCGCCTGAGAACTCGGGGTGGCCGAGGGCGCGTACTGCCACGGGCGCCTCTCCTGCGGGCTCGCGGCCCGCGTCCGACCGGTGTCCTGCGTGTCCCAGCAGGCCATGGCGACACCGGGGACACCCACGATTCCCAGAACACCGACGGCGATGACTATTTTCCTGTAGGGCTTCTTCTTCCGATGCCTCTGCATGCGTGACCTCATTCGGTGATCGCGAAGCTTCCGGAGCCCGAACCAAGGGGTGCCGGAGTGGCCGCCATTCTTAAAAGCCCTCCAACGGCCTGGCAAGTTTCCGATTCCGAGGTGCCCAGGGCATTCG